>NZ_ADDR02000001.1:1795000-2716392 GCF_000145315.2 Desulfovibrio sp. 3_1_syn3 | reverse complement strand
GCTTGTTGCATTCATACCATTCGTTGTATGAAATGTGCTTGCCTCGTTCCGCCACTTCAAATTCGCGTTTTTTGTTTTCCACGGTTTTTGCGCTGATGGAAAGCTCGTTCCCGGCGGAGATCGTGCCCGAGAGATTGCGCACGGCGTTCTCTCCCTTGCCGTCGGCGTCGGCGATCAGAATGTCGCGCCCGGCGTAAATTTCGCCGCCGTCGTTGAGCAGCAGGCCGGATGTGTACAGGCGCTGGTCCCGCGCCGCGTACAGGACGCCGTTCATATTGCTCAGGCTTTCGCCGGAATATTCAAGGTCCTGCCCGGCCGCCAGAAATGCGCCGTTCAGGGTTACATCCGTGCCGCGCAGGGTCAGGTCATTGCCGGAAGAAAGGCTGCTTTGAACGTCAAAGAGGGCTTTTCCCACATCCAGAAGCAAGTCGGAACCGGCGCTCAGGCTTGCGTCGTTCAGCTCCGCTTGGGCCACCCGGAAGGCCAGATCCGTGACGGCTTCCGCCTTGGATTTTTCCGTCAGTTTCACGTGCTCCAGGTCCAGCCCCACGCGTCCGCCCTGTACCAGGGTGTTCAGAAGGGCGAGCTCCCCGCCGGACAGCACGACGTCGCCCCGGCCCGCAATGGTTGAAGAGGCGGCATCGGCCGTGGCGGCCGCGATGTTGATTGATCCGCCGGACAGGACTTTGGCCCGTTTTGCCTCCACTGTACCGGCGGCGATAGTTGTGTTGCCGTCTTTTGTCAGGCCGCCGGAACTGTCCACCCCGGACGCCGCCTGCGCGTCTTCGCCGAGAACCAGGGTATTGGCTTTGATCGACAGATTGCCGCCCGCATAAAGTCCGGAGGATTTTTCCGGTTCCGGCTCGGGCGTCGGGTCTGTCAGACCCGACGCCGGTGCGGAAGCCGCACCGGCTGTTACGCTTCCGGCCTGTTTTTTGGCCTTGCGGGCTTCATATTGCGGTTCAAAGACGCCCTTTTCCAGGCGCAGGTTGTCAGCCGTCACCGACAGGTCACGCGCCGCCGTGACGGTGGCTCCGGTCAGTTCGATATCCCCCTTGCCGGCCAGCACCGCGTCGCCGCCCGAGACGGCCTCGCGCAGGCGCAGCTTGCCGTCGGCGGTGATCACCATCTGGTCCGCGCTCTGTACCGTGCCTTCCAGGTTCACGCCCACGCCCTTTTCCGTGGCGATAAGGGTGATGCGGTTGGCGTACATGCCGCCCAGGGCCGAGGAGTCAATGCCCACTTCCGGTTTTTCCTCGGCGGCGGGGGGCAGGGAGGGATCGCCGGGATCAGCCGGGGCAGGGGAGGGATCGGCCAGGGGCGTCACCGTGCCGTCGGCGGCCACGCTGTTTTTGCCCGTGACCACGGCCAGGCTGCTGGCGCGCACCTGGGCTTCCACATGGGCCGTGCGCGCCAGCAGGGTAAAGGCGTCCGTGTTGTCGGCGTTGATGCCCGCGCCTTCAATGCGGATGTCGCCCTGGCGCACCTCATAGCCGCGCAACGCGCCGCCGGGGTCCACCTCCGGCTTGCCCGTGGTGATGGTGGCGCGCGGCACGTTGATGAAGCCGCCGCCGTTGACCGTCACGCCGTTGGGGTTGGCCAGAATCACGTCCGCCGCCCGGCCGTTGACTTCGATATAGCCTTCAATGCGCGAGCGGTTGGCGCTGGTCACCTCATTGAGGATGGTGCGCGCCTCGGCCCCACGGTTGCCGTGGAAGTTGGGATTGCCCGCCACAATGCCGCCGAGCTGCGAATTGGCGGCTCCGCTGCTGTTGTTCAGGATCAGGCCCTGCTGGTGGACGTTGAAATCATGGTACTGGTTGTGCGACAGCCCCGAGCCGTTGGCCGCCGTGATGTTGACCACCGGCACGCCGTTGGGCGCGGTCTCCATGCTCGGGCGCTTGTTGGCCGCCGCATTGGGGTCCGGCGTCACACCGGCGGCCCGGACGTTGGCTCCCAGTACGGGCAAAAGGATCAACTGCGCCGCAAGCACGGCGCACAGCAGGACATTGCGCGCTTCCCCTTTCCTCTTCATGATTCCCTCCCTTGAGCCCGGCAAAACGCGCTCCTTGCCCTGAGCGCTTTACGCCCCGCGCGCCGGAATTGGGGGCCGACGCGGCGGAAGATTGTGTGTCAAGTCATCCAGATTCAGGTCCGCAAGCAGGGCGCGCGTCCTTTGCAGGCGTTCCGTCCTGCCTTCCCCGCATAGACGGCGGGCGGGGTCTCCTGTTCACGCAGGCGCTGCTCATACGCCTGGACAGCGCGGGCGGGCAGATCAAACGGCGCAACGGGCCCGGCGGCCTGGATAGCTGATGCCGGAAAAAGCTGCGACGCCAGAACTGCCAAAACAGCTGCGGCAAGCAGAATTTTATTCATAAGTATATATAGGAAGATGTAAAATAAAAGTAAATATAAATAAATTTATTTTAATTGTAACGTATTGATTCCGCCCGGCAGCGGGTCGAATTAATTAGTAATTTTTTTAGTCCCAAACAGGGCCGGGGAAAGCCTTTCCGCCTGGGCGGGAAAGGTTTGTAAAAATAGTTGCAACCAGATGCGACTCTTAACCTTGCCTTAACCCATGCCGTCCTAGCTTGAACCGCAATGAAAGCAACAAGAAAAACAGGCGGACGGGCGTGAAGCTCAAAACAGCGGGTGGAAAACGGCTTCTGGGCATGGCTCTGGCAGTCGCGGTTCTGGCCGTGGGCCTGGGCTTATGGACAAGCGGCACCTCGCGTCCGGATATAATCTATCTGAGTGATGCGGCCCGCAGAAGCGCCGTGCGTCACGTCGTCAACGCCACGGGAGAGGTCAAGGCGGCCCAGCTGGTCACGGTGGGCGCACAGGTTTCCGGGCAGATCGTCAAAATCCATGTCCGGGTGGGACAGATGGTGAACAAAGGCGAACTGATCGCCGAAATCAACGCCACCACGCAACAGAACCAGCTGGAGACGGACAAGGCCCTGCTGCAATCCTATCAGGAGCGCCTGGAATCCAAAAAGGTCAGCCGCCGCATCGCCGAGCGGCAGTATCGGCGCGAAAAGGCCCTGCGCGCCCGCGAGGCCGCCTCGCAGGAAGATCTGGAAAGCGCGGAAACCGCCTGGGCCCTTGCCAGGGCCGAAGTGGCGGAACTGGAAGCCCTGGTACGCCAGACGGAACTGGCCGTGAACACGGACATGGAAAATCTGGGTTATACCAGAATCACCGCGCCTCTGGCCGGTACGGTAGTGTCGGTTCCCGTGGAGGAAGGACAGACGGTCAACGCCGCGCAGTCCACCCCCACCATTGCCCAGATCGCCGATCTCGGCAGTATGGAGATCTGCCTTGAGATTTCCGAAGGCGACATTCCGGCGGTGCGGCCCGGCATGGCCGTGTCCTACACCATCCTGGGCGAGCCGGACGTGTCGGCTCATGCCGTTCTTACGTCCATTGATCCGGGTCTGACCACCCTGTCGGACGGCACCTATGAGAGTTCCTCGTCTTCCTCGTCCGGGTCCGCATCTTCCTCGTCCTCCTCATCCGGCACGGCCGTGTATTATTACGGCAAGGCCCTGGTGGACAATGGCGACGCCCGCCTGCGCATCGGCATGACCGTGCAGGCCGTCATCGTCACGGCGGAAAAGGCGGACGCACTGACCGTGCCGCTGCTGGCGGTCGAAGACGGCCCTGAAGGCAAAATAGTCCAGGTACTGGCGGACAATGGGGGGACGGAAGCGCGCAGGGTGGTCACGGGTCTTTCAGACGGCGTGCGCATGGAAATTGTGGACGGCCTGCGCGAAGGGGAAAAGGTCGTGGCCGGACGCGTCACCAGGGAGGAAATGGACGCCCGGACCGAACTCAAGGGACCGGGCCCCGGAGGACCGCACTGATGCCGATCATTGAAGTCAGCGCGGTCAGCAAATTTTTCGGCAGTGGCGAAAACCGCGTTCAGGTCTTGCACGAACTGAGCTTTTCCATTGAGGACGGGGAGTTCGTGGCCATCGTGGGGCCGTCCGGCTCGGGAAAGTCCACGCTCATGAATATATTGGGCTGCCTGGACAAAGCCGGCAGCGGCATATGCCGCATCAACGGCCAGGATACGGCCGATCTGGATCCGGACGCCCTGTCCGTCCTGCGTTGCGCGCATCTGGGCTTTGTTTTTCAGCGCTACAATCTGCTGTCCCGGCTGTCGGCCCTGGAAAATGTGGCCCTGCCCGCCGTCTATGCCGGAGAAGGCAAGGCGGAACGCCTGCAAAGGGCGCGCGCCCTGCTTGCGGACCTGGATCTGAACGACAAGCTGCGCAATCTGCCCGCCGAGCTTTCGGGCGGCCAGCAGCAGCGCGTGAGCATCGCGCGCGCCCTGATGAACGGCGGGCGCATCATCCTGGCGGACGAACCCACGGGCGCGCTGGATTCCGCCAGCGGCGACAATGTCATGAAGATTCTGAAAGAGCTGCACGCGCGCGGCCATACGGTCATTGTGGTGACGCACGATCTCAAGGTGGCGGCGCATGCGGCGCGGGTCATCCGTATCAGCGACGGGCGCATCGTTTCCGACGAGCGCACCCGGCCCCATGCCCCGGCCGCGCCCCCCGGCGCGACGGTCCGTCCCGTGCTCAGGATGACGGGACGTCTTGACCAGCTGCGCGAGGCGGTCAAAATGTCCCTGCAAGCCATCTGGGCGCACAAGCTGCGTTCCTGCCTGACCATGCTCGGCATTATCATCGGCATTGCCTCGGTGGTTTCCGTGGTGGCTTTGGGACGGGGCTCGCAGGAAAAAATCATCGCCGACATCAGCGCCATGGGCACCAACACCATCGACATCTTTCCCGGCAGGGGCTTCGGAGACCAGCGGGCCGCCCAGATAACCACCCTGACCGTGGCCGATGCGGATATTCTGGCGCAGCAGCCCTATATCGCCAGCAGCACCCCTAATGCTTCATCCAGCGGCACGCTGCGGTACCGCAATATCTCGGTTACGGCGCAGCTCAACGGTGTGGGGGCCGGTTACTTTGACGTGAAGGGCCTGGAACCGGCCTCGGGCGGTTTTTTCGATGAGAACGCCGTGCGCCGCAACGAGTCCGTGGTGGTCATCGACGAGAACACGCGCCGGCGCCTGTTTCCCATCGGGCAGGCGGAAGGGCGGATTCTGCTCTTCAACAGCCGCCCCCTGCGGGTCGTGGGCGTGGTCAAAAAGAAGGATATGGGCTTCGGCCCTTCGGACACGCTGAATATCTGGGCTCCGTACACCACGGTCATGTACAGGATTACGGGGTCCCACAGCATCGCCTCCATTACGGTCAAGGTCGCGGACGGCGTCATGCCGCTCATGGCGGAGCGGAACATCACGCGGCTGCTCACCGCGCGCCACGGCAGCAAGGATTTTTCCACTTTCAACACCGACAGCATCCGGCAGACCATCGAAAGCGCCACCGGCACCATGACCCTGCTTATAACGGGCATAGCCCTTATCGCACTGGTGGTGGGCGGCATCGGCGTCATGAACATCATGCTGGTTTCCGTCACCGAACGCACGCGCGAAATCGGCCTGCGTATGGCCGTGGGCGCGCGACGCGTCAATATCATGGAACAATTTCTGCTGGAAGCCGTGCTGATCTGCCTGGTGGGCAGCGTGGCGGGCATAGCTTTGGCCGGTCTGATCAGCGTGGCCGCGAGTATGCTCTCCCTGGGATTTTCACTGCGGTTTTCCATGGATTCCATCCTGCTGGCCGTGGCCTGTTCGTCTCTCATCGGCACCTGCTTCGGCTTTGTTCCGGCGCGCAACGCGTCGCGGCTCAACCCCATTGAGGCGCTCTCGAGGGAATGATGGCAAAGCGTTGCATGTTCCGTTGCGTTCCGGTCCTGCTGCTGGCCCTGGTCCCGGCCGGCCTGCTTTCGGCCTGCGCCGCGAAAGAGCGTTCCGGGGCGGAGATCATGAGCGCGGTCATCTCTGAACGGCAGACGGCCGCCCGCTATAATCTGAATACGGAATGGTGGCGAGGCTATGGTCTGGCGGCCCTGGACCGGACAGTGGAACTGGCCCTGGAGCGGAACACGGACCTGGCGGCCAGCGCCGTTGCCGTCAACCGGGCGCAGTATGAAGCGCGGCTCATAACGTCGGACCTGCTGCCGGGCTTTTCCGCCGGGGGCTCGGCTTCCGTCTCCCGCAATCTCAAGCCGGGCCACCATCTGGAGGACGGAAAAACCTGGCGGGAGAGCTGGCAGGGCGAGGCCGCCATGAGTTATGAGCTGGACCTCTGGCGGCGTCTGCGCGACGCCTATGACGCCAAGGCCTGGGAATACCGCGCCAGCGTGGAAGATCTGGCCGGTGCGCGCCTGGCTCTTGTCAACAGTGTGGTGAGCGCCTGGTTCAGGCTGATGTATACCGAACAATCCATCACCCTGGTGGAACGCAATACCGAGACATACCGGCGCATCCTTGAAATCGCCCGGGCGAGATACCGGGAAGGCAAGGCCACGGTGGTGGAGCCGCTTCAGGCCGAGCAGTCCCTGCTCAATGCCGGGAACATATTGACGGAGCTGCGCACGCAACGGGCCGAAACTCTGGAAACGCTGCGCAATCTGTGCAATATGCGGCCCGGCGAAACGCCGCCCCCTCCCGACGGCGCTGACATCATGGCCGTGGCCGCCGTGCCCGTGGACCTCAACGTGCCCATTGCCGCCTTGGCCGCCAGGCCGGACATCCATGCGGCCCAGGCGCGGCTGGAGGGGGCTTTCAAAAACCTGGAGGCGGACAGGGCCGCCTGGTTCCCGCGCCTGACCGTGGGCTCCACGCTCAACCTCAGTTCGGACACGGCCGGACGCTTCTTCAATGTGCCCCTGCTCACGGGGCTGGCGAGCCTGAGCCTGCCCTTTCTGGACTGGAATACCCTGCGCTGGAACGTCAAAATTTCGGAAGCGGATTTTGAAAGCGCACGGCTGAGCCTCGTGCAAAGCCTGACCACGGCGCTCAACGAGGTGGACACCGCCTGCGCGTCCTACGTTCTGGCACGGCAGACCCTGGAGCAGACGCAGCAGGTCCATGAACGCGACCGGCGCATTGCCGCCTACTACGGCACGCGCCATGCCCAAGGCCGGGAGTCGCTCAAGGATTATCTGGAGGCCCTGGCGACAGCCGACAATTCCGCATTGTCCGTGCTTTCGGCGCGGTATACGCTGCTCACCTGGGAGAATGGAATATACAAGGCCATGGGCGGTCGTTATGAGCCCAAACAACAAGGAAGCGCTGATTGATGGTCTTTTTGCCCTCCGCCTGC
The DNA here is from genome assembly GCF_000145315.2 of Desulfovibrio sp. 3_1_syn3. Taxonomy (NCBI): domain Bacteria; kingdom Pseudomonadati; phylum Thermodesulfobacteriota; class Desulfovibrionia; order Desulfovibrionales; family Desulfovibrionaceae; genus Desulfovibrio; species Desulfovibrio sp. 3_1_syn3. Next base: position 2,709,136 of record NZ_ADDR02000001.1, on the reverse strand, counting down.
GTCAGGATCAGCCTGTGCGAAACGCATCCATGTCTTGATATGGTTCATTCCGCGCGGAGTTCTTTTTTGGGGGCAGAGAACAAAAATCTTCATTGCCCTGCGCTTCCGGATAAGGGAGGGGCGCTGCATGCTGCACATCCTGCTTGTGGAAGATGATGTGGACCTGGCCACAACCATTGTGGAATATCTCGCACTGGAAAACATGCACTGCGACTATGCCCGGACCGGCGCGCACGGCCTGCAACTGGCAGGCGCTCCGGCATGCGGCACGGCCTACGACGCCATTGTGCTCGACCTCAATCTGCCGCTTCTCGACGGGCTTTCGCTCTGCGCCCGGCTGCGGCAGGAGGGCGACGACACCCCTGTTCTGATGCTTACGGCACGCGGACATATTGACGACAAGCTCGCCGGTTTCGCGGCAGGAACCGACGATTATCTGATCAAGCCCTTTGAAATGCGCGAACTGGTGGCGCGGCTGCAGGCCCTGTCCCAGCGGCGCAGCGGCCAGGCCAGAATATTGCGTTGCGGAGATCTGTTCATGGATGTCAGGGAGCACAGGGAGAGCGGCAGGGCAGACTGATACAACTCTCGCCCATCGGCTGGCGCATCCTGCACGTACTGCTGCGCCACTCGCCCGAGGCGGTCAGCAGGCAGAAGCTGCTTTTCGACGTATGGGGGGACGATCCGCCGGACAGCGACAGTCTCAAGGTGCATCTTTTTCATCTGCGCAAGAGCATTGACGCCCCTTTTGACACGAATCTGCTGCACACCATGCCCGGCCACGGCGTGGCCTTGCGCGAGGGAACCTCCTGGTGGACCGGAAAATCAGCCTCTCATGGTTTTTGAGTCTTTCTTTTCTGGGCATCGCCCTGTTGCCGGTAGTCGGCTATGCCTTTCTGAGTCTGAGCTTTTTCGGCAAGGGACTGGACAGCATCATCTCGGCCAATCTGGCGCAGGCCGTGCAGCTATACGCGGCCGACATTCCTGCTGCGGGCAGGCGGGGCCTGCAAAACGTCAACGGCCTGGAGATAGCCCCCCGCTGGGAGGATATGCCCGCCGAGGTGCGCGACAATCTTACGCCGCCGCTGCGGGAAGGGGCGCTCTACAAGTATGATCTGGGCTCATGGCCCGATCCGCCGCAACAGCTCAACTTTGTCATGCGCGTACGCGCGGATGGGCAGGACTACTACGTGCGCCAGGGCGTCAGACAGGAGGACGCGTCCCCTCTGGTGGGACGTCAGATGGCCGAAACCGTACGGATTCTCCTGGGCGTCAGCGCCGTGACAGTGGCGGCGCTGTTTCTGTTCACCCGCCTGCTGATCAGGAAAGTCTCCCGTCCGGCCAAGGCCCTGGCGGACTGGGCCGCCGAACTGGACGAGCAACGCCTGAAAGAGACGCCGCCGGACTTCTGCTATCCGGAATTGAACAAGCTGGCCGCATTGATCCGGAAAAGCCTTGTGGCCGAGCATCGAAGCCTGGAGCGTGAACGGCTGTTTTTGCAGTACAGCAGCCACGAATTGCGTACGCCCATCAGCGTTGTGCTCGCGGCCACGGAACTGCTGCGAAAGATTATGAGCCGCCGTGGCACGGACCGGGAAATGGAAAAATCCATTGTCCAGCGCATTGACCGCGCCGGGCATACCATGACCCATCTGGTGGAAACGCTGTTATGGCTTGGACGGGATGTGGCGGAAATGCCCGCGCCCGGCATGGTGGATGTCGATGCGCTGCTGAAGGAGATAGTCCATGATACAAATAAATTATATATTGAAAAAGATCTGAAGTTCGTTCTGGAAACGGCCCCCTGCCGGATGCTTTTGCCGGAGGCCGCGGCACGTATAGTCCTGGGCAATGTTGTGCGGAACGCATTCCAGCATACCTTGCGCGGCATCATTCACATCAGCCAGCACGGCGGCGTGGTCGAAGTGGTCAATTACATGGCCAGAGAAAGCGATCTCGCGGGAGACATCGGTTTCGGGCTTGGACTGGAATTGACGCGGCGGCTGACGGCCCGGCTCGACTGGCTTTACACAAGCCAGGCTTTTCCCGGCCGGAACGTGGTGACTGTGCGCCTGTCGGAAACGGTGGCTTTGCCCTGTTGACGCACGGCAGCCGTTGCGGCGGATTTTTCAGCAAATCGACAGGAGTTATGAAAATTATCTTGACTTTGAAATTCATTTTCAATTATAAAGAAGTCACGTAAAGCGGATACAAACGGTTCTTTTCGCCACGGGGGTCAGCGGGAAGGCCATAGCCAGGAGAAAAGCTATGTGCGTTACCTTGATCGGCGGCATGGACAGGCTGAAGCCCGAGTATATCGCGGCGGCTAAGGAAGGCGGCCACAGTCTTAAGTGCATTAGCCGCAATGAACGGAATTTCATGGACAAGATCGGCAATCCGGACAGGGTGATCGTGTTCACCAACAAAATTTCCCACGAGGCCAAGCGCAAAGCCATGCAGTTGGCAAGGTCGCGCAATATTCCCATCCATATGGTGCATTCGTGCGGCGTCTCCTCATTGCGGGAATGCCTGCGTTCGTCATGAATGCTTGACATCCGGAGGACAAGTAGCTAGTTCATTTCGGAAATGAATTTCATTTTTATGGAGTCCCGGCAATGAGAGATATTCGGGTCACGGATTGTGGGCGGCAGGTGGTCCCTGCCGCCGATTATGCCATGGGGGAGGTTCCGGCATGAGTGCGGTGAGGCAGTTCAAATCGGTGGAGGAAATGCACGGCGGATCGTCCGCGATGGTGCGCATTGCGCTGGCGGGCAATCCCAACTGCGGCAAAACCACGGTGTTCAATGGGTACACCGGGGCCCGTCAGCATGTGGGTAATTACCCCGGCGTGACAGTGGACAGAAAGGAGGGCCAGTTCGTCTTCAACGGCGAGCCGGTGACACTTGTGGACCTGCCCGGAACCTACAGCCTGACCGCCTATTCCCAGGAAGAACTGGTGGCCCGGCGCGAACTGGCGGCCAACAATGTGCAGGCCGTCATCGATGTGGTGGATTCCTCCGCTCTGGAACGCAATCTGCTGCTGACCGTGCAGATGCTGGAAATGGGCATGCCCGTTGTGCTGGCCTGCAATATGATGGACGAGGCCCGCGCCGCGGGCATCCATATTGATATGGACCGGCTGAGCCGGATGCTGGACATTCCGGTGGTGCCCATGGTGGCCCGTACCGGCGAGGGACTTAAAAAAGCCATGGAGCTGGCCGTTAGCCTGGCCCGGGCGGGCAAACGGGACCCCTTGCGCCTTTCCTACGGCGCGGACCTGGATACCGCGCTTCTGGAGCTGGAAAAAGGCATTGAGAGTTCCGGACTGCTGGCCGCGCGGTACCAGTCCCGCTGGGTGGCGCTCAAGCTGCTTGAGGGCGATGGGGACATGCTCAAGGAAGCCCGCGCCGCCGACGCCAAAACCACGGTCGAACTGGAAGCCATCTGCAAAAAGGCGGTGGCGCATGTCCGCGACACGCTCAACACCAGTATGGAATCCGTGATCACGGACCATCGTTACGGCTACATCCGCAGCATTCTGCGTGACGGCATTGTGAGCCAGGATCCGGGCAAGAGCCGTCTGGCTCTTTCCGACAAGCTGGACAAAGTGCTGACCAATGCCTTTTTCGGCCCGCTGATCATGCTTGGCGTGCTCTACATGATCTATCAGATCACCTTTGAGGTCGGCGCGTATCCCCAAGGCTGGGTGGAAGACGGTTTTGCCTGGCTGGGCGACTTCTGCACCAGCGTGCTGCCCGGGGGCTTGGCCCAGTCCCTGGTCGTGGACGGCATCATCGCCGGTGTGGGCGGCGTGGTCAGTTTCGTGCCCCTGATCATGATCATGTTCGCCCTGATCTCCTTTCTGGAGGACAGCGGCTACATGGCCCGCATGGCCTATATGATGGACCGGATTTTCCGCTTCTTCGGTCTGCACGGCGCCTCGGTGATGCCCTATGTCATTTCCGGCGGCATCGCGGGCGGCTGCGCCATTCCCGGGGCCATGGCCACCCGCACCTTGCGCAGCCCCAAGGAAAAGCTGGCGACCCTGCTGACCTTGCCGTACATGACCTGCGGGGCCAAACTGCCGGTTTTCCTGCTGCTGGCCGGGGCCTTTTTCCCGGAAAACGCGGCCACGGTCATGTTCCTGATCATGATTACCGGCTGGGTGGCGGCTCTGGTGGTGGCCCGCCTGCTGCGTTCGTCCATCGTCAAGGGCGAAGCCACGCCTTTTGTCATGGAACTGCCGCCGTACCGCATGCCCACATTGTTCAGCGTGTTGCTGCACTGCTGGGAACGCGCCTGGATGTATTTGAAAAAGGCCGGTACCGTGCTTCTGGCCATTTCCGTGGTGATCTGGGCCGCCATGACCTTCCCGTCCCTGCCTGAAGAAGCCGCCGCTCCTTTTGAGCAGAAGATCGAACAGCTCGAAACGCAGGTCAACGCGCTGCCTGAAGGCGCCGAGGGACGCGAGGCCCTGGAAGGGGAACTGGCCGATGCGCGCGACCAACTCGGCGAAGAGGAGCTGGCCTACTCCGTGGCCGGGCGTCTCGGCAGGTTCGTGGAGCCCGTGACCAAACCCGCCGGTTTCGACTGGCGTACGGACATCGCCCTGCTGGCCGGCATTGCCGCCAAAGAAGCCGTGGTCGCCACCATGGGCACCGCATATGCGCTGGGCGAGCAGGACCCCGAAGACGCCGCGCCTCTGGCCGAACGCCTCAAGAGCGATCCCTCCTGGTCCAAGGCCACGGCCCTGTCCCTGATGCTCTTCGTGCTGCTCTATTCGCCCTGCTTCGTGGCCCTGGTGGTCATCCGGCAGGAGGCCGGAAGCTGGGGCTGGGTGGCTTTCAGCATCCTGTTCAACACGGCGCTGGCTTATGCCATAGCTGTGGGGGCCTACCAGGTCGGCCGGACCGTCTGGGGCTAGCGACAATTCCCTGTTTGCAAAGATCTGGCCGCGCGGGCGGCGGCTTTCGCCGCCCGCGCGGCACAGGTGACGCCCCGCGCCGCATGCCTTGACAAAGGCGTTGCGGCGCGGGCATTATTTCCGGCATTGCGTTCCGCCCGCCGCCGATCCGCGTCGCGGACGGAATCACGCGACGTCGCCGCCGATATTTCGGCGGCAGAGGAGGGCGCATGAGTATGCGGGCCGGAGCCTGTTTGCTGGTCATTTTTCTTTTCCTTTGGCTCTGCCCTGACGCACGCGCCTGGGATGCTTATGTGGTGCGGGTGGAGGACGGCAACACCGTCTCGGTCAGCGAAAAGGCGGACAGGGACGAACCTACCACCATTCTCCGTTTTTACGGCATTGACGCGCCCTCCCTGAGCCAGCCCTTCGGCCCCGATGCGCGGGACTTTCTGCTCCGCCTGATGCCCAAGGGCACCAAGGTGGGCGTGGACAGCGTGGGCGAGGACGACAAGGGCGCGGTGAGCGCCCTTGTCCAGGTTGCCGGAACATCCGTCAATTACCAGCTTTTGGTCGAGGGCCTGGCCTGGGTGAACCGTTCGACGTGCAAGGCCATGTTCTGCCGCCGCTGGTACATTCAGGAGCATCAGGCCGTTGTGGACCGGCGTGGTCTCTGGGGCCTGAATATGAGCACGCCGCCCTGGCAGTGGAGCCGGTGAGCGGCGGGCCTGGAGCAGAGTAACTTTGAAATTTTATAAATTTCAAAGTCGGCATTCTGGCGAAAAACGTGGTTATCGTTGCTGTCGCTCCCCGTATGGCTCCGTTGTCGCAACGGGGAAGTCCTTCGGGCTGCCTTCGGTCGCTTCGCCGGAATCCAAGCCGCGTTGCTCTCGATGTCTGTACGCCCTTTGGGCTACAGGCACGGCCCTGCGGGCCGCCCGTCGGGTCGGTCTTTGTGGCGGCTGCCGTTTTCGCGTCAGCAGGGCAATTTCAAAATGAAATTGTTCTAAAATGCAAGGAGTGGATATGAGCGCTGTGTGCCCGCAGGACGTGCGGGATTTTCTGGACAACTGGCAGGCTGATCCGTTGAAGGCCAAAGAGGCTTTCGTGGTCTACAAGGACTTTCTCGTGGGCCTGTCCGGCGTGAGCCTGGATTTCAAGGCCCGGCCGGGCATCAGTTATTCCCTGCGCGCCCGGCATGAGGCGCAGCGGAAGCGCGAGCTTTTCGTGCTGGTGGACGTGGTGGACGACGAACCGGAAAGCCGCTGGCTGTCCGTCTGCTTTTACGCCGACATGATTACGGATCCGGACGAAAAGGGCGATTACGTGCCCGAGGGCCTGATGGGCGAGGACGCCTGCTGCTTCAACCTGGATGAGGACGACGCGGCCATGCGCGCGTATATCGCCGCCCGTCTGGCCGAAGCCGCCCGTGCCGCTGCCGCCGGGGCATGAGCGTACTGAGCGGCCCCTGTGTGGCCATTGATTTTGAAACGTCCGGCTATGCGGCCCACAGCGCCTGCGCTGTGGGCCTTGCGCGCATTGAGGACGGCCGCGTTACGGATTGCTTTTACCGTCTGTTGCGGCCGCCGTCCGCGCGCGTGCTGTTTACGGAAATTCACGGCCTGACCTGGCCCATGCTCAGGGACGCTCCCTCCTTCGCCCAGGCCTGGCCGGAAGCGGGCGCGATATTGTGCGGAGCGCATTTTCTGCTGGCGCACAACGCCTCCTTTGACCGGCGCGTGCTCCTTGCCTGTTGCCGTGCCGCCGGTCTGCCCGCGCCGGAGGCGCCTTTTCTCTGCACCCTGAAAGGTTCGCGGCGCAGCCTGCCCCTGCCGTCCAAAAAACTCAATCTGGTCTGCGAGTATTTCGGCATCGCGCTCAAACACCACAACGCCGCCTCCGACGCGCAGGCCTGCGCCGAAGTCTATCTGCGGCTGCGCGGCCTGGGCGTCACGGACGCCCAGATGCGCCTCTGAGCGGCGCCATGTGCCTGTTCGGAAAAACGCCCTTGCCGGAGTCCTGACTCTCGCCGCATCCTGTTCCCGTTCCGAAGGAACTTCGGCCGCGCCAAAACCTTGGCGCGGCTTTTATTTTTTATCTGCAATTATCTGAATTCGCACATAAAACAGACTGTGGAACAAACTTTGCTTCTCCGGGGCAGGCATTCCTGTCGGGAATGCGGGAGGCTTTATGAAAAGTATGTTCAACAGCCAGATCGGTCTTGTCAGCCGGGTCATGGATATGCAGCTGCAGCGGCAGAACGTGATCACCAGCAACCTGGCCAACGTGGAAACGCCCAACTACAAGCCGCGCGAGCTGGCTTTTGAAAAAGAACTGCAAAGCGCGCTGGGCCTGGACATGAAGGGGCGCATGAGCGCCACCAGCGAAGGGCATATGCCGGCGGCCTTTAATCCGGACAATTTCGGCCCTGAATGGTCCAAGCAGTTCAAGCCGCGCCAGATCCACGGCGAGGACCGCGTCAGCCTGGACAAGGAAATGGCCAAGCACGCCAAGAACCAGCTGCAATACACCGCGCTTACCCAGATCATGAGCAAAACCTTCGAAGGCATGTCCACCATAATCCAGGACGGCAAGCAGGCTTAGCCGGGAGATCGTTATGGATTTTCTGACCGCACTCGATATCGGCGCTTCCGGACTGACGGCGGACCGCACCCGTATCAACACCATCTCCATGAACCTGGCCAACGCCAAAACCACGCGCACGCCCCAGGGCGGCCCCTACCGGCGGCGCACCGTGGTGCAGGCGGCAACGGACGTGGACGATCCTTTTTCCGTGCACATGCGCTCGGCCCTGGACCGCGAGCTCAAGGGCGTGCGCGTCATGGCCGTGACCATGGACAAGCGCCCGCTCAAGCAGGTCTATGAGCCTGGGCATCCCGACGCCAACGCCGAGGGCTATGTTTCGTATCCGGACATCAATGTGGTGGAGGAAATGGCCAATCTGATGAGCGCCCAGCGCAATTACGAAGCCAATGTCACCACCGTGGAAGCCATCAAGGGCATGTACAACAAGGCTCTGGAAATCGGCAAGTCATAGGCCGTGCAGTCGATAGGAGTATGTCATGAGCGTTCAGGCACTGGGCTTGCGGGCCTACAGCGATGCGTTGCAGCACTTCAACAAGGTGGACGGCTCCCTCAAGCAGGGCATGCCCGTGGGCAAACAGACCTTGTTTTCCCACACCCTGGACCAGAGCCTGCTGCGTGACAGCGTGGACAAAGGGGAGACTTTCGGCGCGCAGGCCGATTTCATCCGCTACCCCGACCAGCAGCACACGCCCGTCACGCCGTCCAACAGCTTCGGCGACACGATCAAAGGCTCGCTGAACAAGGTCAATGAGCTGCAGAGCGCCAAGGCCCAGGCCATTGACGACTTCGCCTCGGGCCGTAGCCAGAACGTGCATGAGCTGATGATCACCATGCAGAAATCCAGCCTGGCCATGAAGCTGACCAGCGCCGTGCGCGGCAAGGTGTTGGAGGCGTATAAGGAAATTTCCAAGATGCAATTCTAGAAAGTGCCGTCACGAGTATCTTTTCGGTTATCTCTGCGTCAAACTTTCGCCCGCTTTTTCAGTCGAGTACCATAAGAGTACACTCCTTTAAAGCGGGCTTGTTTTCCTTGATATAACACGAAAATCTATCTCGTGACGACGCTTTCCTACGACAGGTCCGCATTTCCCACACGATAAAAAAATTTCTTTCCGCACAACAGTCAGCCTCGCGTCCGTGTCCGGCGCGAGGCTGACTGTTTTCAGGTCTTGCGTCACAAATTTGAACAATCGGGACGACTCGCCTTGTATTTTATTAAATATTGTTGTTTTTCAATGAGTTAAGAATTGGCATGGCAATTGCTATTCCTGGGCAATGCCCGGCTTGCTGCCGGAAAGACTGAGAAAGGACCGGGGGAAACGCCATGCCCGCTTTCATTGCGAATTTCGTGGACACTCTGAAGGGAATCTGGAGCAAGATGAGCGTCATTCAGCGCGTGGCCGTGGCAGGCGGCGCGGTGGCGCTGCTCGCGGCTGTCATCGGACTCTCGGTCTGGGTGGGCCGACCAGAATACCGCGTGCTCTATTCCAATCTGGGGGCGGAAGACGCCAGCCATGTGGTCAAGGCCCTGCAGACCGACAAAATTCCCTATCAGCTGGCCGACAACGGGGCCACCATCATGGTGCCCAAGGAAGTGGTCTACGACCAGCGCATCAAGATCGCCGGAGAAGGCGGTCTGGTGGGGCAGGGCATCGGCTTTGAAATTTTTGACAAGGTCAAGGTGGGCCAGACCGACTTTGTGCAGAAAATCAACTACACCCGCGCGCTCCAGGGCGAACTTTCGCGCACCATCAGTGAATTCCCCAGCGTGGAAAGCGCCCGTGTGCATTTGGTCATCCCCCAGCGCAGTCTTTTTGTGGAGGAGCGCCAGTCCCCCTCGGCCTCGGTGGTGCTCAAACTGACCAATCCCAACAGCAAGCCCGATCAGAAAGAAATCAGCGCCATCCTGAATATGATGCTTATGGCCGTGGAAGGCCTGGACAAGGGCCATGTGTCCATCACGGATAACGGCGGCAAGGTGCTCTATCAGCCGGAAGAAGACAGTCTGGCCGGGGCCAGCAGCACCCAGATGGAGCATCGCCTTCAGGTGCAGCGCAATCTGGAACGGCGCATTGAGGAAATGCTGCAACCCCTTTTCGGGCCGGGCCGGGTCATCGCCAAGGTCAACGCGGACATGGATTTCAGCCAGAAAACCATTCGCCGGGAATTTTTCGACCCTGAAAAAACCGCCGTGCGCAGCGAACAGCGCAGTGAGGAAAGCCAGCAGGGCCGGGCCAATCTTGAAGCGGGCGCGCCGGACACCAATTTTCGCGGCGACGGCATCACCGGCTCCGTTTCGGACCAGAACGGCACCCGCGAAACCCGCACCACCAACTACGAAATCAACAAGGAAGAGCAGCAGATCGTCGCCAATGTGGGGGATTTGCGCCGCCTGACCGTTGCGGTTATCATTGATGGGACGTATGAAAAGGCTGACGGCAAATGGTCCTTTGTGCCCCGCAAGGCGGAAGAGCTGGATCGCGTGCGGCAGCTGGTTTCCAACGCCGTGGGCCTGGACAAGGGGCGCGGCGACTTGCTGGAGGTGAGTTCCGCTCCCTTTACCGATTCGGAACCGCCCAAGGACCCCAATTTCGCCGACTTGCTGGCCGATTACGCCGAGCGTCTGGGCAAACCGTTGCTTAATGCCCTGCTGGCCTTCCTCTTCCTGATGCTGATCGTGCGGCCCGTGGTGCTGGCACTGATCCGGCCCAAGGTGGAAGCCGGGGAAATGGTGGAAGGCCTGGAAGGCCTGCCCGCGGCCGAGGAACAGCTTGCCCTGTACGAAGCCCTGGAGGAAGCGGCCAAGGCCGACGAGGAAGGTCCCGAACAGGAAGAGGATGACGGCGAGTTGGTGTTCAAGGATATTGAAGCCCTGAAAGCGCACATCTTTACCCTTTCCGACAATCACATGGAACAGGTGGTGACCTTGGTGCGCGGATGGATGAGGAATGATGAAACAGCAAAGGCCTGATCTTAAATCGCTGCCGTCCGGGGGCGGGGGGACGTCCCGCCTGCCTTCCCTGGCCGAGCTCAAGGCTTTGCGGCATGCCCAGAAGGAAACCAACCAGCGGGTGGAGGAGTTGAAATTGCGCCTCTTCCACTTCACGGAGCAGCACATGGACCAGGCTGTCCGGCTGATCCGGCGCTGGCTTGAGGACAGGGAAAAATAACAACGGACGCCCTCCTGTGCGCGTGTACCCGAGCTTTAGAGCATTTTTCACCATGAAATTCTCTTTACTGTTAAAATGCTCGGCCTTGCGAGACGAAGTGGAGCAAGGCTCGCGAGATTTCCGTAGGCGGGCTTTGCCCGCCGTCAAGCGGAAATCTCAAGTGTAATTACTTTTAAGGAGTAGGGGATGGAGTTGACCGGCCATCAGCGTATTGCCGTGCTGTTGCTCGCCATGGGCGACAAATTTACGGCTGACGTCTTCAAGCGCATGGAGCGGCAGGAAATAGCCGACGTCTCCAAAGCCATTGTGGAACTGGAGCCCGTGCCCAGGGAAACCGTGGAGGAAGTGCTGCGCGAGTTCCATGAATCCCTGGTGGACGGCGTGGATATGATCTCCGGCGGCAGCGATACCGTGAAGCGTCTGCTGGTCAAGAATCTGGATCCGGAAACCGCCAAATATGTCATGGACTCCCTGAGTCTGGATACCGGCCCCGCGCCTTTCCGGGAACTGGAACAGGTCAGCCCGCGTCTGCTCTCGCAGATCCTGCGCAATGAGCATCCCCAGACCCTGGCCCTGATCATGGGCCACCTCAATCCGGACCAAGCCGCCAATTTGTTGACAAGCCTGCCCGCCGGCGTGCGCTCCGAAGTGCTCACGCGTCTGGCCAAACTGGAATCCGTGCCCGAAGACATGCTTATGGAAGTGGACAAGGTGCTCACCAGCCAGCTTATCGCCATGGGCGGCAAGGAAGGCAAGAAGGTGGGCGGCGTGCAGTCCGTGGCCGAAATCCTCAACGCCGTGGACCGTGCCACGGAAGAGGAAGTGCTGTCGGAAATCGAGGAAGACTCCGCCCAGATGGCCGAGGATATCCGCAACCTCATGTTCGTCTTCGAGGACTGCAAGAATATCGACGACCGGGGCGTGCGCGAACTGCTCAAGGAGATTTCCAACGAGGATCTTACCCTGGCCCTGCGCGGCGCCAGCGACGACCTCAAGGACAAGTTTTTCAAGAACATGTCCGAGCGCGCGGGCAACATGATCCGCGAGGAGCTGGAATTCATGGGGCCCACCAAACTCTCGGACGTGGAAACCGCCCAGCAGAACATCGTCAAGATCGTGCGCCGCCTGGAAGCCGAAAACAAGGTGGTGGTCAGCCGGGGCGCGGGCGAGGTTTTCGTCTAGAGCGGATCAGCTTTGAAATGCACTGCATTTCAAAGCTGACGCCGCCACCAGAGCATTTCAACATTTTCAACGTTGAAATGCTCCAATCTTCGTGCGGCCCCGGCGGCGGCTCAATCTGTAACTGCGGGAAGCGGCCATGGCGTCAGACGAATTGCGCAAAAAATGGGGCACCATCTTCATGGGGGAGCGCGAAGCCACCGTGGAGCAACTGGACGCCATGCAGGAGCCCATGCGCCGCGAGCGGCTCAAGCGGGAGCAGCAGGAAGATTATCTGGAGCGGGTGCGCGCCAGGGCGGCGGACCGGGCGCGCGAGATTCTCGGCGCTGCCTATGCCGAACGCCAGAAAGTGTTGGAAGAGGCCAAGGCCGAGGCCGAAGCCGAGCGCCAAAAACTGGTCCGCGAAGGCGAAGCCCTCAAGGCGGCGGGCAAAGCCGCCCAGGAGCAGGCCGCCGCGGAACTGGCCTCGGCCAGGGCCGCGCGTGAAGAGGCCGAACGCATCCGCGAGGCGGCCCACGACGAGGGCTTTCAGGCCGGTATGGATCAGGCCGGGGATGAACTCAGGGAATTCCGCGCGGATCTGGGGCAGTCCCTGGCCGTGGTGCTGCGCGCTATTGACGCCCAGCGGCAGGCCATCGGCGATTCCTGGCGCGAGGAACTGGTGGAGCTGGTGCGGACGGCCGTCGGCGCGGGCACGGGCTGGTTGCTGGACAAAGAGCATGTGGCCATTTTGCGCTCCCTGGTTCTGGAGGCCCTGAATCTGCTGGAAGACCGGGCTACCGTGACCGTACGCGTCAATCCCGAGGATGAGGCCACGGTCAGCGACATGTTCATGGCCGCGCGCGAGCGCGCGCCGGAACTCAAGCAATGGATCGTCAACGGCGACACGGCCGTTGAACGCGGCGGCCTGGTGGCTGAAAGCGTCAGCGGCAGCGTGGACAGTCGGCGCGAGCATTTCCGGGATCTGGTGGACGGCATTCTGAGCCATCTGGCTTTGCCCGTACGCGAGGACGAGGAAAAGGACGCGCCCGCCGTGCATGAGCTGGTGGAGCGCGAAGTACGCAGAATCGCGACGCTCGCGCCCGAGCCGGACCATTCGCCTGAGGCCGCCCCTGATGCTGCTTCCGAGATTATCCCTGAGCCGGAAGCTGTGCCCGCTGTTGATACGGCCTCTGAATCCGACTTCGAACCGGACCTGCCCCAGGAAGCTGCCGTTCCCGGGGCGATACAGCCTCCAACGCCCGTCCCTGCGGCCCCGTCAGCGCCTGAGCCCGGCGCGGCCTCCATTTCTGCGGAAGAGTCCGAACCTGGCCGCGCGGCAACGCCGCCGACCTCGGTCGCACCGGAGCCGGAAGACGAAATTTCCCCTGCCCCCCCGGTACAGGAAGTACGGCCCGAACCCGCGCCGCCCATGGATGCGGGCGTACAGCCCAATGTTTTGGCCGAGGATTTGCCCGAAGATTTACCCGAAGCCTGGCTGCCCCCTTTGGGCGAGGAAGGGCCCCGTATCAAAGCCGCTCCCTCTGCCGCCGCCCGGCCCGAAGCTGATACGGGCGGCTACGAAGGTACGGCGGCTGCGGCCGTATTTGACGCGGCCCCAGATACGCCCGACGCTTCGGCCAAGGAAAATCCCAGCCTCGCGGAGCTGGAGGAAGAGCTCTTTCCCGTGGAGAACGGGGACGAGCGCGAGGTGCTTTCCAATGGCGGTTTTTTGCCGGGCGCGGATGGCAAGTAGAATTTAACACTTGAACTGCTCTAGCGGCGGATCTGGAGTAAGAACGTCATGAAACTGGACCCGCGCGCCTGTTCCCAGCTGTTGCGCACCAGCAATCCCATCCGGCTGTTCGGCAAGGTCAACAAGGTGGTTGGCCTGGTGGCCGAGGGCGGCGGATTGCGCGCCCCCCTGGGCGCGGTCTGCCATATGCTCCCCGACGGGGAAAGCGAGGGCATCGCCGCCGAAGTGGTGGGCTTCCGTGACGGCAATCTGTTGTTCATGCCCTACGGGGATATGCGCGGCATCCGGCCGGGCAGCCTCATCCGCAATACCAGCTTGCCGCCGGTTTTTCCCGTGGGGCCGGAGCTGCTGGGCCGGGCTTTTGACGCCTTCGGCACGCCCCTGGACGCCGGGCCGCCCGTGAGCGCGGAAATCTACACCTCGCCCCTGCCCGCCGGGGATCGGGGCCAGGCCGACTTTCAGCGCCAGCTGGAAATCCAGGCCCCTTTCACGCCGGAATGGGCCATAAAGGCCAGAGCCCAGTGGCATCCCGAGCTGACCCCCATTTACGCCGACCCGCCCAGCCCGTTGCAGCGTCCGCGCATTACGGACATTCTGGACGTGGGCGTGCGCTCCATCAACAGCCTGCTGACCCTGGGCAAGGGACAGCGCGTGGGCATTATGGCCGGTTCCGGCGTGGGCAAATCCACGCTCATGGGCATGATGGCCCGCTATACCAGGGCCGACGTCAACGTCATCGCCCTGATCGGCGAGCGCGGCCGCGAAGTGGTGGAATTCATGGAACGGGACCTGGGCCCCGAGGGCATGGCCCGCTCGGTGCTGGTCATCGCCACCTCGGACCAGTCCCCACTGGTGCGTATGCGCGCGGCCTACGCGGCCACGGCCGTGGCCGAATATTTCCGCGACAAGGGCATGGACGTGCTCTTGATGATGGATTCCGTGACCCGTTTTGCCATGGCCGCGCGCGAAGTGGGCCTGGCCGTGGGCGAGCCGCCCACCACCAAGGGCTACACCCCCTCGGTCTTCGCCCAGCTGCCCAAACTGCTGGAACGCGCCGGGCGCTCGGCCAAAGGCACCATCACCGGCATTTACACCGTCCTGGTGGACGGCGACGACTTCAACGAACCCATTGCCGACTCGGTGCGTTCCATTCTGGACGGGCATATCGTGCTCACCCGTGATCTGGCGGACCAGGGGCATTTTCCGGCCATCGACGTGCTGCGCTCCATCAGTCGTCTGCGTTCGGACATCTGCCAGAGGGAAGATGTGCTGGCCGGGCGGGTGATCACCCGGCGCATGAGCACCTTCCGCCGGGTGGAGGACATGGTCAATATCGGGGCCTATGCCAGGGGCAGCAATGCGGAAATAGACGAAGCCATTGCCGCCATGCCGGACATCAACGCCTTTCTCTGCCAGGATGTGGGCGATCCGCAGTTTCTGGAGCAGTGCATGGCGCAGATGCGGGCCCTGGCCGAGGTGGGTCGGCCCGAGGCACCCGCGCCGTTGCCCGGAGGCGCCCGGGTGGCGCCCCTGCCGCAGGGCTAGGGGATGTCGCCATGAGTGTCTTTTCGATTATTTCTGCGTTGAATTCGCCTTTTATTCCGGTCAAGTACCAGAAGAGTGCACTCTCCTCATAAAAGGCTCTTTCTCCTTGATATAACACAAAAATCCATCTCATGACGACACCCCCTGAGCAGTCCAGGCGGCCCGCCTTGGGGGCATGCCGCGTCCGTGCGGCAAGCCCTGACGGCCTTCGCACAGATGTGCCCTCTCTCTTCGTCGGGACCTCTCTTGAAGCGGTTCGGAGATTGTGCTAGAAAAAACAATCCCCGCAATCCGGCGGAGCAACGCGGCGCGGCTTGGCGCGCGGCATGCGCATCCACCCTCACGGGGCGGCAGAACCGCCGACGGAGTCGCCATGTCCCTTTCCCGTCTGTTGGGTTTTCTCACGCGCTCCACAAAAAAAGCCTCCGGCGGGGCTGCGTCCGACGTCGGCGAAGCCGAGCGTTTTTTCGCCCTGCGCCATCACTCCTTCAAGCTCTTTCTCACCGCCTGGAATAAGTTTCAGGAAACCATGACCGAAGTGGAGTATACGCTCTGTTGCGATCACCCCTTCGGCCTGTACCGCGTCCGCGCGCTCTGCACCAGGGTCGCCACCCAGGTCTTTCAGTGCATCCAGCAATTGGAACGCCTGGATCCCACCCCCGGCCCGGCGCTCTATGCACGTTTCGCGGAGCTGCAAAAGACCGTGGCCGCCGAAGTCTATGAGCCGGAATCCTGTCTGCTGGGGCCGCTGGTGCTGCCGCTGGGCCACGGGAATCTGGACGACGCCGGAGAGGAAGCCCTGGTGGACCCGGCCACGGCCCGTCTGGAGAGCCTGCGCGGGCGTTTTCCGCAAGCCGTGCCCCTCGGCTTTGTGGTCACGGCGGCGGGCTGTCAGCATTTTTTCCAGAGCGGCGACCTGCAAAGCGAGATCAATCGCCGGATTCAGGCGGCGGGTGGTTTTGGTCCGGAGCATCTGTCCAAGCTGTCCGAAAGTTTGGGCAGTCTGGTGGAAAACACATTGTTGCCCGAAGATCTGGCCGAAGCCGTACTGGCCGAGGTGCGCGCTCTACGCGACCGATGTCAACGGCCCATGCGTCTTTTGCTGCGGGGTCGCCTCTGGCCGCGCCCGGTTCCTGAAGGTGAAAACGAGAGCGACGATCCGGGCGCGGCGGAAAACGTCACGGATCCCGGCCTGTTGCTCTGGGGGCCCTCCGTGCCGCTGGACGCGCCGGACAAGGAAATTCTGAATGCCCTGCACGTCACCCTGGCCCGCAAGCAGCGGGCGCAGGCCCTGATCTACCGGCGGGCGCGCGGCCTTACCGAGGCCGGGGCGGGCGTCTGCGTGACCTGTCTGGCCGTGGAGGAGGGCGCCTGGGGCGGGCTGGCCCACACGGGCAATCCCCTGCAGCCGCATGGCGTCAATGTGCATGTTTATGCCTGTGACGGCCTGCCGCAGGACATGGAATATTCCGCCCTGCCTGTGGACCTGCTGCGCGTGAGCCGCAGCGCGCCGCACGAGGTGCGCGGCCGCGAACCACACGACCCGGGGCATCCGGTTCTGGATGACGCCACAGCCCTGCGGGTCACGGAACTGGCCCTGGCCCTGGAGGATGTCGAAGGCCGCCCGCTTTCGTTGACCTGGGTCTGCGCCCCCGGCGCCCCGGTGCGGCTTTTGCTGGTACGGCCCATGATGTTGGCGTCGCAGGCGGATACGTCGGTCCTGCCCGTTCCGGACGAGGCCGCGTTGCCGTCGCCCCTGCTGGCGGGCGGCATGACGGCCAACCCCGGCCGGGTCTGCGGGCCCGTGGTGCCGGTCCGGACCTGGGAGGACGCGCGCCGCTTCCCGCAGGGCGGCATTCTGGTGCTGCCCGACGACAGATATCTCTGGGCTTCGCTCATTGACCGGGCCGCCGGTCTGGTTGTCGAGCGCGGCCTGCTGGGCTCCCGCCTGGGCTCTCTGGCCCGCGAATTCGGCAAACCGGCCCTTTTCGGGTTGAACGGGGCTCTGGAAACCCTGCCCAAGGGACGGAAAGTCACTCTCTGCGCGGATTTGGGCCGCGTGTACGACGGTCGGCGGGACGAACTGCTGGCCGGAGCCGCGAAACCGCGCGACTTCATGCCGGGCAGCCCGGTATTTCGCATTCTCCAGCACGCGGCCACCCATATTCTGCCCCTGACCATCGATGTGGACAGCGTGGACTTCAAAGCCGCCAACTGCGCCACCTACCACGACATCGCCCGCTACTGCCATGAAAAGGCGGTCAGCGCCATGTTCGCCCTGGGCGCGGAAAAAAAGTACGCGCCCCAGCGGGTCAAGCAGCTGCGGGATACGGTGCTCAAGCAATTCTGGGTGGTCAATCTCAGCGACGGCTTTGCCGCCACCCCTGCCGGGCCGGTCATTGATGTGGAGCGGATCGCCTCGCGGCCCATGCTCTCCCTCTGGCGCGGCATGAACGCCCATCCCTGGCAGGGGCCGCCGCCCGTGGACGGCAAGGGCTTTTTGTCCGTGCTGTTCGAGGCCACGGCCAATCCGCATCTGGACCCGGCGGCCCAGACCGCGTATTTTTCTGAAAAGAACTATTTCATGATTTCGCGTGATTATTGCAGCCTGCATTCGCGCTTCGGCTTTCATTTCGTCTCGGTGGAAGCGCGCCTGGGCGAGCGCAGCAAGGAAAATTATCTGCTGTTCCAGTTGCGCGGCGGGGCGGCAAACATTGAACGGCGCATCCTGCGGGTGCGTTTCGTGGCTGATCTGCTCTGGGAATTCGGCTTCGCGCCCGTGCTGCGCAACGACGCCGTCAGCGCCCGCCTGGAAGGCATGGACCCTGACGAAGGCGAACATCTGCTGGCTGTGGCCGGGTATATGACCATTCATACCCGCCAGTTGGACATGATCATGCAGGATACGGCCCAGGTGGCGGCCCGGCGCGAGGAAATGCTCGCCCATTGCCGGGATTTGTTCACGGGCCGGACGCTGCCCGCAACCGACGCTCAGGAGGCGCCCCCATGCCGTTGACGTCGCCCGCCCCTCTGCGGGGCTACAGAGCCATCTACCGCCGCCTGCTGCTGACCCTGCTCCTGCTGGCGCTTACGCCGCTGGCGGCTTTGGGTGTGTTCTGCCTGGACCGCATCAACAATATCTACGACGAGAAAATCAGCGCGGGCCTGGAGGCCGTGACCAGCAGCAAGCACCGTGCCCTGGACACCTTCATTGTGGAGCGGGTGGCCCAGATCAAAACCCTGGCCTTCACTCACCCCTATGCCGAATTGAGCGATCCCGCCCGACTGAGCGAGATTTTCAGCGTCATGCAGAACAACAGCCGCTCGTTTGTGGATCTGGGCATCATCGGCATGGACGGCCGCCATGTGGCCTATGTGGGCCCCTATGATCTGAACGACGCCAATTACGCCGAGACCCCCTGGTTCCACGAAGTGCTGCGCAAAGGCGTCTATGTCAGCGATGTGTTCATGGGCTACCGGCACGTGCCGCATTTCATCATCGCGGTGCTCCGGCACGAAGGCGGACGCAGCTACATCATGCGCGCCACCATCGACATGGAAGCCATCGACGCCCTGTTGCGCCGGGTCTATTCCGGCCAGCACAGCGACGCCTTCCTGGTCAGCGAGCAGGGCGTGCTCCAGACCGATTCCCTGTATCACGGCAAGATCATGGGCAAGTTCAAGCTGCCTTCGCTCAAGGCCGCGCACAACGGCATGCTGACCATGCCCTTGGACGCGCCCGCGGGCAAGGAGGGCGGCCAGAACCTGCTGGCGGCCATGATGCGTCTGGATTCCATGCCCTGGGTGCTGGTGGTGGTGGACGATGTGGGCGAGAGCCTGCAACCCCTGCGCCAGCTTCAGGTGCTGATCCTGCTCTTCGTGCTGCTGGGCAGCGCGGTGGTCAGTGTGGGCGCGGTGGTCTGCACCCGGCATTTGGTGGCCTCTCTGGCCGCTTCGGACCAGAAGCAGGCCCATATTGACGCCCGGATGCTGCAATCCAGCAAGATGGCGGCCCTGGGCAAGATGGCCGCCGGTGTGGCCCATGAGGTCAACAATCCCCTGATGTTGATTCAGGAGAATGCGGGCTGGATCCGGGATCTGCTGGAAGACGAAAAACCGGAGAGCATGAAAAACTATCAGGAGGTCTTGGAAAGCACGGAAAAGATCGAGCAGCATGTCAAGCGCGCCAAGGGCATTACCCAGCGCATGCTGGGCTTCGGCCGCCGCATGAATCCCAGCCGGACGGAAATACTGCTCAATTCCCTGGCTGACCAGGCCGTGGAAATGCTCAAAACAGAGGCCGCCAGCCGTAATATCGTCATCAGTAAGAAATTTGATCCGCAGCTGCCCGTGATTCTGTCGGACCCGGCCCAGTTGGAGCAGGTCTTCATCAATATCATCGACAACGCCATTGACGCCATCGGCAAGGACGGCAGCCTGCGCATCCGCACCGAAGCCTGCGAGCAGGGCGCGCGCATTTTTTTTACGGACAGCGGGCCCGGCATGGACGAGGAAACCCTGAAACGCATTTTCGACCCCTTCTTCACCACCAAGAAGGTGGGAGAGGGCACGGGCCTGGGGCTGGCCATCTGCTTTACCATTCTGGAAAAGCTGGGCGGCAGGATTGAGGTTCAAAGCCAACCGGGCCAGGGCACCACATTTTGCATTACGTTGCCGCTTGAACCGGCTGAAAGCCCGCAGGAAGAGGACGTTGAGGAGTACAGCCAACATCAGAGGTTGTCGTCATGAGTGCCCTTTCGGTTATTTCCACGTTGAATTCGCCTTTTATTCCGGTCGAGTACCAGAAGAGTACACTTCCTTTATAAAAGGCTCTTTCTCCTTGATATAACACGAAAATCCATCTCATGGCGGCACCCTCAGGGCTTGAAATTTCCGTTGCGGTAGCGGACGGCAGAGTCGGAAGTCAGATGAACGTTTTGAGCCAGGAGCGCCTATGCGTGTATTGTTCGTGGACGATGAAGTGGAATTCCTGCAATTGATGGAAAAGCGCCTTTCCCGGCGCGGCATGGAAGTGAGCACCGCCCCGGACGGGCAGAGCGCCCTGGATATGCTGGGTGCCGTCCTGGCGGAAGGCGGGGAAATGTTCAAAGTGGTGGTCATGGATGTGCGCATGCCCGGTATGGACGGCCTGGAAACCCTGCGGCATATGAAGGCCAAGGCCCCCGAACTGCCGGTGATCCTGCTCACCGGGCACGCCTGCATGGGCGTGGCCGTGCAGGGCATGGATCTGGGTGCCTACGACTATATGCTCAAGCCCGTGTCCATCAGCGAATTGATCATCAAAATGGAGGAAGCGGCCCGTTCCGCTGCCTGATATGACCATGTTGAAGCACCTGCGCCGCTGGCTGGGCCGCGGGGAACCGCCCGCGCCTGATTCGGCCGCATTGGCTCGCGAGGAGGAATTCAAAGCCCGCCTGCGTGAGCGTTGCGCGCGTTTCCGGCGTTTGCTTTCAGCCAACAAAAGCGCCCTGGAAGCCATGAGCGATGTGGAAGAGCGCCTCGGCGGCGCCAAAGCCTTCGGCATGGACTATGTGCGCGCCGTGAGCACCCGCGCGGTGACCGCCGTGTTCCAAATGGTGCGCGAGCTGAACGCTCTGTCCGACAACGGCTACGCCCCCCTGCAGGAGGCTTTTGACCGCATCCGGGGGGACATGGAACGCCTGCTGGCCCAGCCGGAGCATCTCGCGCAAGGGCCGCTGATCCTGCCTCTGGCCGAGGTGCGGCTGGCCGATCTGCCCAGGGTTGGCGGTAAAATGGCCAATCTGGGCGAGCTGGCCGCCAATGTGGGCCTGGCTGTGCCCGACGGCTTTGCGGTGACGGTGGCAGCCTACTATCGTTTCATGGCGTACAATGGCCTGCAGAGCGAGCTGGAGCGCCGTATCCAGGCCACGGACATGCGCAGCCTGGACGAAGTGTTCAGCCTGTCTGCGGCCCTGCAGCAATGCGTGCTGGCGGCGCCTCTGCCTCCGGACTTGGAAGCGGCCATTACCGAAGCCGTGGCGGCCATGAAAGCGCGGGCCGGGGACGACCTGCTTCTGGCGCTGCGCAGCAGCGCCGTGGGCGAGGATACCTTGGGCGTGACCTTTGCCGGGCAGTATCGTTCGGAACTCAACGTGCCTCCCGAAGAGGCCTGCGAAGTCTGGAAGGAAATCGTGGCCAGCAAATATGCGGTCACGGCCATGAGTTACCGCTATCAGCGCGGCATTCCGGATGACGCGGCTCCCATGTCCGTGGGCGTGCTGGCCATGGTTCGGGCCGCGGCGGGCGGCGTGGCCTACAGCCGTGATCCGGTGGCCGCCTCTCAGGGGCGGGAGAGGGTCGTGCTCAACGCCGTGTCCGGTCTGCCCCAGGCCGTGGTGGACGGGGCGGTCACGCCTGATGTTTTTGCATTCAGCCGTGAAAATCCGCCGCATCTGCTGGAAAAGCATCCGGCGGATGCGGAAGCCGCACCCAGCCTCACCGACGCCCAGGCCGCCAAACTGGCCCGCGTGGCCTTGGCCCTGGAAGAATATTACAATGAACCGCAGGACGTGGAATGGGCCCTGGAAGCCGGGGATGGACGCATTGTGGTTTTGCAGAGTCGGCCTTTGCACGAAGCCTACAGGGGGCACGAAGCCTACGGTGAGCGCGAGGCCGAGAGGGGGCGGAATCCGGGCGTTCAGGCGGCGGAACTGCCGCCGGGACTGACCGTGCTGGCGGGCGGCGGCGTGCCGGTGAGCCCCGGCGTGGGCATGGGACCGGCCTTTGTGGCCCGCAAGGAAGCGGACATGCTCTCGTTTCCCGAAGGCGGCGTGCTGGTGGTGGAGCGGGCCTATCCCCGCTGGGCCACGCTGTTGGCGCGGGCCTCCGGTTTGGTCAGCGAAACCGGCGGCATGGCCGGGCATCTGGCCTCCGTGGCCCGTGAATACCGTCTGCCCGCTATTTTCAGCCTGCCGGACGCCTGCGGCCTCCTGGAAAAAGCCGGTGACGTGACCCTGGATGCGGACCGCAATGTGGTTCTGGCCGGGCGTCAGGCCCAGTTGATCCCGTCCGTGAGCGCGCCGCCCAACCTCATGGCGGGCAGCCCCGTGTATCTGCGTCTGGAGGCGCTGGCCCGGCTCATGACTCCCTTGCATCTGCTGGACCCGGACGCGCCGGAATTCGCGCCGCAACATTGCCGGAGCCTGCACGATATCACCCGGTTCTGCCATGAAAAGGCGGTGCGGCTGATGTTCGACGACGATGCGGGCGTCGGCCGGCGCATGGGCAAGCAGCTCAAGGCCGGTGTCAAATTGCAGTACTGGGTGGTGGACATGGGCGGCGGTTTCACCCGGCAGGTCAGCGGCCCGGTGGTGGATTTGTCCGAAATCGCCAGTGGGCCCATGCTGGCCCTTTGGAAAGGCATGGTGGCCGTGCCTTGGGCCGGGCCGCCCGTCAGCGGGGCCGCAGGCTTTATGAGCGTGGTTTTTGAAAGCGCCATGAATCCGGAACTGGAAAGCACCGCGCCCACCACCATGGCGGAACGCAACTTCTTTATCATCGGCGAGCATTACATGATTCTGCAGGCGCGCTACGGCTATCATTTCTGCACCGTGGAATGTCTGGCCGGAGAAGACAGCCATGAAAACTTCGTAAACTTCCAGTTCAAGGGCGGCGCGGCGGACCGAGAGCGCCGCCGCCTGCGCGCCCGGATGCTGGCGGGGCTGCTGGAAGGGCACGGCTTCCGCGCGGACGTCAAGGATGATTCGCTTTTTGCCGTGGCCGAAGGCTTCGGCGCTGTGGAGACTCTGAAGAAAACACGTCTGTTGGGCTATCTGCTGATTCACAGCCGCCAGGTGGACATGATCATGCTGGAAAGCGCCAGGGCCGAGGCACTCAGGGAAAAGCTGGCCGGGGATATGGCCGCCCTGGCCGAAACGTCCCTGAACGCCGGGAAAAAACGGACGCATTGACAGCGCCCGGCCCCTGCCATATTACTATGGCCGTTGACGCATCACGGGCAGTTAGCTCAGCTGGTGGAGCACCGCCCTTACAAGGCGGGGGCCACAGGTTCAAGTCCTGTACTGCCTACCATAAATAAATCAGGAGCTTGGGAGTAAAACCACAAGCTCCTGTTGTTTTAGGGTGATGAGACGGCACAAGCCCCTGGCAATCATGATTGCCAGGGGCTTTTCTATATCTTTGGCTGACGCATATGCCGGTACGCTTGTTTTCTGTACCAGGTTAAAATCCGCCAGTTGGGAGCAGACCGTATCGAGCAGATTGAGCGGGCGGGCGAGGTTTTCGCCTATCGGGCGCAGCTCAAAGCCGGATATCCCGTTCGGCGTAGCCTATGCCTAATGGTGCGTGTTCGGCATTTTCGGGGCGCTTGTCATTGGCCTCCTGGCCTTCCACCAGAAAATCTCCCGCCGTAAACGTATTGGCATAATCCTGCTGACCATAGGCATTATCTGTATGTCTCTCGTCTGACAGGTCTGCCGGAGGTTCAGCGTAGCCGGAAGGCAAAAGGCAGCTGGACCAGCGTATTCACAGGCTGCCCCTTGAGTTTGCCCGGGACGAAGCGCATGCTGCGCGCGGCGTCGAGGGCGGCTTCCTCAAAGTAGCCGCCGGGGGTCGCCTTGACCACAACGCAGTTGCGTGGCTTGCCCGCGGTATCCACGACCAGTTGCACGGTTACAGTCCCCTGCACGTTCATGCGGCGCGCCTTGGTGGGATATTCCGGCGCCACCCGGCGGGTGATGCTGGGCCGCTGGTCCAGCGCGTCGTTGTCATATGCGCTGAGCCCTCCCACATTGCGGGGGACGGGTCCGGCAGGCGCGGAGGAGACTGCGGGCGTGGGGGCGGGTTTCGCCTTGGGCGCTGCTTTTTCACGCTTTTTGGGGCTGATTTTTTTCACGTCCGGTTTGGGAAGCGGCTTTGGGACTTCCTGTACCGCTTCTTTGGGTTGCGGTTGCGGCTCTTCCGGGGGCTGCGGAGGCGGTGCGGGCGGTTCGGGAGCTGCCTGTACGGGGGCCGGTTGGCTGGGGGTTGGGGCCAGTTCAGCCAGAGCTACGCGATAGACTCTTTCCGTACTGGTGGTAACATCCCGCGCCAGCAGCAAAAAGCCGCCCAGCAGCAGGGCGTGCATGCCCAGCGAGAAGGCCAGGGCTGTGCCGCGGGTTGCGGTCCGCATGGCTAATTCCCTCCCCTGGCTGTCGGCGTAACCGGCATTGCGGGAGTCGCCGGGGGCTCTTCGACCGGCGTTGATGTGGTGACCAGTCCCACATCGGCGATGCCCGCTCCGCGGATGCGGTCCATGACCTGCATCACCATGCCGTAGGGTACGTCCTTGTCAGCGCGCACGAAAAGCTGCCGGTCCTGTCCCTTGACCTGGACGGCCAGCACATCGGGCAGATCGGCCAGGTCTGTTTCGTATTCGTCCAGGAACAGCGCTCCGTCGGCTTTGATCGTCAGAATGAGGTGATCGTCTTCGGTGGGCAGTACCTCGGAGGACTCCACCTTGGGCAGCGCCACGTCCAGGCCTTCGGTCATCATGGGAGCCGTGACCATGAAGATGATGAGCAGAACCAGCATGACGTCCACAAAGGGAGTCACGTTGATGTCGGCCACGAAATCGTCGTCAGAGGAAGCGGCCATGCCTAGTCCTTTCCTGCGAAGCTGATGCCGTCGCCGTGTTCGGCGGCTTCGTGCTGCAGGCGGTTGAGCAATTGCCCGGCGTAGTTGATGCATACGCCCTCAATGCCGGTCAGCTTGGCCCGAAACATATTATAGCCGCATACCGCGGGAATGGCCACGAACAGGCCGACCGCCGTGGCGATGAGGGCTTCCGCGATTCCTGGAGCGACCGTTGCCAGTGATACGCTCTTCATTTTGGCAATGGCGGTAAAAGAATGCATAATGCCCCATACCGTGCCGAAGAGACCGATAAAAGGAGCGGTGTTGGCCGCAGTGGCCAGCAGGGCCAGGGACGACTTGAGTTTCGCAATTTCCTCGGCAATGCCGAAATGCAGGGCGCGGCGAACGTTGTCGTTAAGCAGGCGTTCCGTATCTCCAGTGCGGGTAATGCGATTGTATTCGCGTACCGCGCGCCGGGTGATGCCGTAGAGAGGAGAGCGCTCGTCAGCTGCGACTATGGGCAGCGCCCGTTTCAGCTCGCCGGCCTTGTCGAAGGCTGACAGGCCTTCATGCGCACGACGCTGCGCAGCGCGTAGCGTCAACCATTTGCCGCACATGTATGTCCAGCTGGCGATGGACATGGCCAGCAGCAGTACCAAGACGAATTTGGAAATAAGAGTCGCTTGCAGTACTGCGTGAATCAAGGAATCCATTCTGTCATTCCCCCTCTATATGAAATTGAAATTTAAATCTCTTTTCATAAAAGGACAAGCCGTTTCACCCGACACGCAGCCGCATGACCGGCATGGCGTCTGCGAAGGTGCTATGCCGGTCTGCCCGCAATGGCCGTAAAATCCGGCGAGAGCGGTTTGTCTGCACGGAGTTTCATTTTGCGACCAGCCAGAAAGTGTGCCTGACCCTTCGCGCGAGAAGAAAGCTCACGATAAAAAGACTTATGGTCAGAGACAGCCACCAGCCCCGTATGCCCAGCAGATCGGGAGAAAGTCCAAGACCCCAGGGGAGTGGCATGCCTGACAGCACATAGCCGACCGGTAGGCAGAAAAGCCAATAGACGATTGCCGTGATTACAAAGGGAGCTGTGGTATCCCCCACTCCGCGCAGTACGCCGTTGAGGCAGACCTGCATGGAGTCGGCCAGTTGGAAGAAGGCGCCGAAGCGCAGGGCCGAAGCCGCCAGAAGGGCTACCGCCGTGTCTTTTGAGAACATGTATGCGAGACTGGGGGCGCCTGCCAGCATAAGAACAGTAAAAACCAGTCCGATGATGACGCTCAGGGCCATGATGCCCTTGATGGCGTCGCGTGATTCCGCGACGTGCTTTTCTCCCCACAAATTGCCCACCCGTATTGAGGCGGCCATGGAAAGTGCTGCGGGGGTGGCGAAAAACAGCATCATGCAGCTGAAGGCCACCTGGTGGGCCGCAACGGCTGTAACTGTTGTTGTGCTGATAAAAATGGTGATGACGGAGGCAACGAGATATTCGGATGTTATACCGAAAGCAACGGGCAGCCCCAGCTTGAAAAATTGTTTTATGGTCTGAAAGCGCGGCCACTGGATGTGGCGCATAAATCGTCTTGCGGCGAAGTGCTTTGAAAAGCTGATATAAAAGGCGAGCATAAGCAACAGAAGGCCCATGGATATGGCCGAAGAGAGGCCGCAGCCCTGAACTCCCAGGGCCGGTGCTCCAAGGTTGCCGAACATGAGGGCGTAATTGAGAATGGTTTTGCAGCCCACAATGATGACGGCCATGACCGTGACGGGAAAGACGACATTCTGCCCTTCACAGAAAAAGCGCAGGCTGACGGCCATGCCGCCCAGCGGAAGCCCCCAGGCCACGGACCATATGTACGCGCGGGAGGTCTGCATGAGTTGGGCGTCCGCGCCGAACCAAGCGGCGTACTGCGAAAGCGGGATGATGATGCACGAGGCCGCGAGCCCCAGAACGCCGCCCATCCAGAGTCCCTGGTGGCCCAGAACCACCGCGCCGTCCCGGTTTCCCGCGCCGTGACTTTGCGCCACGAGGATCAGCACGCTGATGAGTATGCCGATCACGAACATATAGACGGGCATCCAGATGGCCACGCCGACAGCCACGCCGCCAAGCTCGACTGTTCCCAAGCGCGCGGCCATGGCCGTATCAATGATGCCGTTGGCGATCTGGGCGTACTGGGAGAT
Source organism: Desulfovibrio sp. 3_1_syn3 (assembly GCF_000145315.2). NCBI lineage: Bacteria > Pseudomonadati > Thermodesulfobacteriota > Desulfovibrionia > Desulfovibrionales > Desulfovibrionaceae > Desulfovibrio > Desulfovibrio sp. 3_1_syn3. Next base: position 2,682,189 of record NZ_ADDR02000001.1, on the reverse strand, counting down.
CAGCAACGGTCCGAATATTTTGAAAATATGCGGAGCTTCCTGACGCAGGGCTCTGAAATAGGGCATCATGTTCTCCAAAAAAACGGGTTGAATGCTGTCATTCCCAGCCAATCTGAACAAGTCTATCCGTCCCGGCTTCTTAAAACTGCTCCATTCGGCAGAAAATATGTACAAAAGCGTCACGGGTTCCCGGCCGTCCGGCTACCATGCCGGTGGGATATAGCCCGCGGCCGCCGCCACGGCGTATACGGCGCTGCCCAGAAACAGCAGAAGAATGATGGCCTGCACCGGGCGGCAGGCATACCAGCCGCACTGCCACGGCAGGCGCTCGGGGTTGGCCTTGCGCGCGCGGTTCAGCATGAATATGGGCAGGGTGGCTATAAACACGCCCCCGAAGGTTCCGGCGAAGTAAAGCGCGTCCACAAAGTTCGCGGCATTGGAATATGCCATGAAAAAGGGAGGAATGCAGACCAGGGTGAGCACGAAAAGACGCTTTGCCGGGATGGTGTCCCTTCCGATCATAAAGTGGTCAAAAATATTGCTTACAAGGCTGCCGCTCAGGCCCCAGTATGAGGTCAGCATGGCCAGCAGCGCGAAAACATTGGCCGTGTAGTACGCCCATACGCCAAGCGTGGTTCCCCAGGTGATGGTCGCCACCTGGCTCAGATTTTCCATGCCGTCCAGGCTGATGACGGCGGCGGGCACCGCGGCCAGCAGGATGAAGCTGCCCGTGATTCCCGCGATGATGGCGGGAGCGAGCCTGCGGGGCGTGTCCTTGTTGCCGCGGGCGATTTCAGGAACCATGTACTGGGCTGAAAAACAGAAAACCGCAATGTTGAAAACCGGCAGCATATTCTGCCATTGCGCCTGCCACAGGTTTTGCAGGGTGGATTTTTCATGGGTGATGGTCGCCGCAATGAGAGTGGCGATGAGCAGCACCATGGAGCCGCTAATCAATGTTATGCCTTTGCCCACAGCCTTCAGGCCCGTGTACAGTATGATGACGGCGGGGATGAAGAACAGCAGGCTGCCGATGGGCCTGGTGACGCCCATTGAGCCGAAGAAACTGTTCATGATTTCTCCACTGCCTGCTATGTAGGCCGTCAGCGCGCCGTAGCTGTTGGCCGCCACGCCCGCGAAAAGCAGCCATGCGCCCGCCCTGCCCAGATGGTGCTCCGCAAGTCCGCTGAGCTGGTGGTTGCCCTTGGTGCGCAGGCATATTTCCGCGACATACAGCATGGAAATGCATGTAAAAATACCGGCGACGGCAAGCCAGAGCAGCAGGGGCAAGTAACCGGCCTTGCGCGAGGCATAGGCCAGTCCCAGTATGCCTGCGCCGATATTGGTGCCGACGATGATTCCTATGCTTTCCGCAAGAGTGAGTTTGTGCAGGGAGAGGCCGGAGTCACGAACAGGGATGTTTTTGCTGTCCAAAGCAGAACCTACATATGGCCGCACGTGGGTTTCCAAGGGAAAGCCTCCTATATTGCGGGCACGTTTTCATGCGCGCGGGCATGCAGATATTCGAGCGTTTGCCCGCACAGCCATCCGGCGACCGTCAGCCATATGAAGGCCAGCCCGTATTCATATCCGGGAACCAGCGCCAGAAGCAGGCCCGGATCTTGGACGCCGAAGAGTTTGAGGTATTCAGCCGCGGCGTCCGCGAGCCCCCAGAGGGCCGCCGCGTAGCAGGCGGCTCTGAGGCCTCCTGTAAATCTGCTGAGAAAGGCATGGCACAGGGCCAGAGCTATGCACGGCGGATAGATGAATTGCAGTATTGGCGTAGCCCAGGTGAATATGGCTTCAAATCCGGCGCAACTGACGATGAATGCCGTCAGAAAGCAGAGCAGGGAGGCAGTTTTGTAGGATATTTTCCCCCCTGAAGCCTCTTCGATAAAGGAAGCCGTTCCGGCAAGCAGTCCTATGGCTGTGCTCAGGCAGGCCATGAAAAGGCAAAAATTGAAGACTATGCCTCCCGCCACACCGAGTTGCACCAAAGCGAGGGTGGCTGAGAGTTTGGCATAGCTCAGATCGGGAAAGACGCTGCTGGCCGTGCTGCCTCTGTACATCTCGCCGAATTGCGCGCAGGCCATGATCAGAAAGCCCAACAGGCCCGCCACGGCCAGAGCGCGATTGACGGACCGCGTATCTTTGCCCAGACGCATTTGCAGGTCATAGATGATAAAGCCCGAAAACATGATGGCGCAGATAAGGTCCATGGTCTGGTAGCCGTTGATGAATCCGTAGCCCAGCGGGTGAAGCGCATAGTTTTTCCCGGCGGCCTCGCCGACAGGCATGTATATGGAGACCGCTATGATAATGATTTCCATAAGCAGAAAGACGGGAACAAGTATTTTCCCGACCCGGTTAACAATGGCGCCCTTCTGATAGAAGAACCACAGCGTCACAAGGTAAAAGGCAAGCATGAACAATATGGACAGCAGAAAGGCGCGACCCCCGGCCTCTATGGAAAAAAGCCTGCTGACGGCGTCCCAGGATGCCGCGCTCATGCGGGGCACGGCAAAGAGCGGCCCGAGAGCCAATACAGTGATGCCGCCGTAGATCAGGCAGAATTTGCGGCCGACGTTTCGCGTCAGGCCGTAAAATGTGGCCTTGCCCTTGCTGACGGCCAGATATCCCAGCCATGGCAGAAAAATGCCCGAAAGGAAAAAGCCCATGAAGGCCACGGGGTAGCTCAGGCCGGAATCCCGCCCCCAGGTTGTGGGCCAGAGCATGGAAGCCGCCCCAAAATGCAGGGAAAAGATGGTCGCCGAGACCAGAAGGAGAGCGCGGAAAGACAATTTGGCGCGTGGTATTTTGCCCATGCTACCTCCGCCATACGGGGCAGGGAGTGAATGTTGCTGCTGGTTTTATTTGAAATATCGCCTTGTTGTGAAAAAGATCAGGCCTGCCCGGCGTCGAACACGCGTCGCAACACGGCCATGTCGCGGCTGTCGATGTCGTCGGTGGAAGCGTGCGTGCCGGGCGAAGACGGGGCGGAGGGGATTTTCCCCGTTTCATCAATGCGTCGGCACAGGGCGTTGACGGTCTTTGTCTCAAACACGTCCTTCATGCTGAAGGTGATGCCCTCTTCCTGTGCCAGGCGTATCATATGCAGCACATGCACGGAGTTGCCGCCAAGTTCGATAAAGGACGTGTCACGATCCACCGGGTGCATGCGCAATATTTTTTCCCAGATGGCGGCAATGACATCTTCCATCCGGCGCGCCCCGGCGCGGCTTTCCCCGCCCTGCGGCTGGGATATTCCGGCATGTTCGACGGGTTCGGCCGGGGGGTGGACAGCGGGCGTTTCTTCCGGGGAGATCCAGATGCGCCTTTTCCGCATGGGAAGCTGCGGCAGGGGGCAGCGGCGCGCGTCAGCGCGGATGCCCCGCCAATCTATGTCCGCCCCGTTGAGCCACAATTCTTCCGCTATCGATGCCGGGACCTGATGCCCGCCGTCTTCGGCAAAGGGAGAGAAGGCGATAATGTCCGGGCCGACATGCTGCCGCAAAAGGGAAGACAGCACACTGCCCGGACCGACTTCCAGCGCCATGCGCGGGGTGGCGAAGGCCGTCTCGAGGCATGCGTCGAATCGCACGCAGGAGCGGATGTGGCGCACCCAATACTGGGGCGACGCCATTTCATCTCCCGCCCAGCGGCCGGTGACGTTGCTGATGACCGGAATGGACGGGGCGTTCATGGGGATGGAAGCGGCAACAGTCTCAAAAACTTCGAGAATGCCGTCCATGGCGGAGGAATGGAAGGCATGGGACGTGCGCAGGAAAATACCGGCCCCGCCTGCGCATTCCAGCGCCTCCCGCGCCTGCTCCAGAATATTCTCCGGCCCGGAAAGCACGCAATTGGACCGGCTGTTGATGACGACTGTTTCCATTCGGTCCAGAAGGGGGCCAAGGGCCAGGCTCAACTTTTCGCGCGGCAGCAGGGCCGCGAGCATTCTTCCCTCGGGGGCCTGCTGCATCAGGGCTCCGCGTTTTGTAACCAGCCGGGCCGCGTCCACCGGCGTGAACACTCCGGCGAAGCAGGCGGCGGCAATTTCGCCCAAACTGTGTCCCAGCAGGCATGCAGGTCGGACTCCCGCTTCCTCGAGCAGGGTGGCCAGGGAAAGCTCAAGGGCGAAAAGAACCGGCTGCATCATGTCGGTCCGCGTGATGCGCCCAAAAGAACCCGGCTCGTCATCCCAGCTCTCGCACAGCAGATTGAGAATGTCCGGACCCCCCGCCGCAAGAATATGCCTGCGGTTTTCGGCCAGCAGTTCACGAAAGCGCGGGTTTTGCCGGTAAAGACTCCGCAGCATGTGGGGCGACTGCGAACCCTGGCCCGGGAAAAGGAAGCAGATTTCTTTTTTGCCGTCCGCGCTTTTTACGGGAAAGCGATCATGATTGCCGAGCGCGGCGAGAACGTCCTGTGGGGCCTGGCCTGTGACAATGCGCCGTAAACGCCCGTGCCGACGCCCGGTGGCGAGGGTAAAGGCGAGGTCCCGCAGTGGGGGAGGGCTTGGCTCTTCACGCTGAAGGCAGGTGGAAAGGGCCTGCTCAAGCCTCTCCATTTCCCGCTCCGTGTCCGCCGACAGGAAGAGAGGCTGGGGCTCGGGCGGGGAGGATACCGGGGTGGACGTTTTTTGCCGTGCGCCCTGCAGGATCATGTGCACATTGGTGCCGCCGAATCCGAATGAGCTGACTCCGCCGATACGGTTTTGCGGGTCGTCGTCAAGAGGACGCGGCTCCGCGTTGACCTCGAACGGGGCGATGCCGTCGCCGAAGCGGGGATTGATGCGGGTGAAGTTGGCGGTGCCGGGAAATACGCCGTGGTGCAGACTGAGCGCTGCCTTGATGAATCCGGCCAGGCCGGAAGTGGCGTCAAGGTGCCCCACGTTGCCCTTGACAGAACCCAGATATACAGCGCTCTTTTTCTCATGACCGGCATAGGCCGCGCGCAGGGCCGCCACTTCTATCGGATCCCCCAGAGGTGTGGCTGTGCCGTGCCCCTCCACAAAAGCCATGTCGGACGGGCATACCCCGGCCATGAGCATGGCCTCCTGTATGACGGCGGCCTGGGCGGCCAGGTTGGGAGCCGTGAAGCTGACTTTTTCCCGCCCGTCGTTATTGATGGCGCTGCCGCGTATGACGGCCCAGATTCCGTCTCCGGCTTCCACGGCGTCTTCCAGCCTCTTCAGCACAACCGCCGCGACGCCGCTGCCGAAGATCGTTCCGGCGGCGTTTGCGTCATAAGGTCGGCAGCGGCCGTCCGGCGAGCGCATGCCGCCGGGTATGTACATATAGCCAAGTTCGGCGGGCAGGGGAATTGTCGCCGCGCCGGCGAGGGCTCTGTCGCACTCGCCGGAAACAAGCGCCTGGCAAGCCATATGCAGGGCGGCCATCGACGATGAGCAGGCGGTCTGGACGTTGACGGCTGGGCCGCGCAGCCCCAGTCTGTAGGCTATGCGGGTGGCGAGATAGTCCTTGTCGTTTCCGAGCAGCACCTCAAAGGGATCGAGCGTTCCCGTCAGCATGTGGCTGTACAGGTTGCCCAGCATGTATGAGCTTATGTTGACGCTGGCATAGACGCCGGTTCGCGTTTTTTCGGCGTCGGGCCGCGTGTCGCCGGAATTTTCCAGCGCGCGCCAAGCCGTCTCCAGCAGCAGGCGGTGCTGCGGGTCCATAATTTCGGCTTCAGCCGTGGAAAGGCCGAAAAAGTCCGGGTCAAAGAACTCCACATCCTCAAGGCGGCAGCACATGCGTACATATCCGGGAAGCCGCCAGACGTTTTTATGCGGACCCGCGTTGAGCGCTTGTTCACCGACAGGGCTCATGGCCTGCCGACCGGTCAGAAGATTTTCCCAGAATTCCTCAAGCGAGGCCGCGCCCGGAAAACGGCAGGCCATGCCCACCACGGCCAGAAAATCATTTTGTGTTTTGTTGCAGTCCATCAGTAATGCTCCCGCCGGAAAGAAGCCGCTCTCGCGGCGATTCTGCGCGCCCGCATGCCGGAAGGCGGCTGCCCCTGCGCGGGCGCGCATGCCTGAGGCCTTCCGCCTACCTCACGTCTGCGCAACAGGGCCGCCTGACTTTCAATCGTGGGGTGTCGGAACAACTCGGTGAGGGGGAACTCCGTGTGGAATTCTTTCTGGATGCTTTCGTGAAGCTGGACGAGTAAAAGAGAATTGCCGCCGGCTTCAAAAAAGTTTTTTTCCGTGCAGATGTTCTGAAGGCCGATGGCTTCCCGCCACAACCTTTCAAGAGTCCTTTTGACGCTGTCCCCGATCGTCGGCATACCGGACGGACGTTCCGTATTTTCCGTCTCCAGAGATTTCAGAAGAGTTTGCCTGTCGATTTTTCCCGAGGGCGTCCGGGGCCACTGGGCGACCACCCTTATATTGTCCGGCACCATTACGGTTGGAAGCCTTTCGAGCAAAAAACCGCGTAACTCCTGCGCATAGCGGTCCTGTTGTTCTTCCGGAACATGATTCTCCATGGTAATGAAACCGGCCAGACGCTGATGCCCGAATCTGTCACTCCAAATCCCGACAACGGCCTCCTGCACGCCCACGTATGCCTGCATAGCATCCCTGACCGCATCGGCCTCGATGCGAACGCCGCGTATTTTTATCTGCTGATCCCTGCGTCCCAGATAGTGGAGGTTACCGTTCTCATCTATCCGGCCCAGATCACCGATGCGGAACCAGCGGCGTTGGCCGTCCTCGCCGTCAAGGCGCAGGAAGGCTCTGTTATGGTCAGGCGTCCTGTAACCCCGCGCCAGGCTCGGCCCGGCGATATGAATGACGCCCGTGCTTCCGGCCGCGACCAGCAGGGAGAAATCGTCCATAAGAGCCACGCTGGTCCCGTCAATGGGGACGCCGAGCGGCACGTCCTTCATGGCGGCGACATCTTCCGCATTGTCCCCGGATATGCAGAAATACGTGGCGTCCATGACTTCGGTGGAGCCGTAGAGATTTACGATGAGAATGCCGGGGATGGCCCTGACGACAGAAACCGCCAGCTCCGGGGCAAGGGGTTCGCCGCTGCTCAGAATGGTTTTCAGACCGGGCAGTCTTCCCGCGATTCCTCCCGGGACCCGCGTCATGGCTGAGAGCAGGGAGGGGACAAGGACGATCTGCGTTACCCCGTGGCGTTCCATTTCCTCCACCATGGCGGGCACATTCCGGGCCGGGGCGCGGTCTGTGATCAGAAGCGGCGTTCCGGCCAGCAGCGCGCCGAAAACTTCCCACAAAAAATCCACAAAAAGCGGAGACGTCTTGAGGTAGGCCAGGTCGCCGTCCTGCCAGGGCAGGCGACGCCACATCCATTCCCAGCGATGGGCCATGGCTCCGTGCGTAAGTTCTATCCCCTTGGGAACGCCCGTACTGCCGGAGGTGTGGAGAATGCATGCCAGGTCTTCGGCGGAGGTCGTGCACGCGGGCGGAGGCGGAGGGAGTTGGGCGGCGTAATCCAACCGGAGGGGAGCGGGCAGCAGGCGGACGGCCCCATCGGGCAATCCGCTCCGGCACAGGGCTTCCAGATGCTCGGGGGCGGCAACAAGAATGGACGCGCCGGAAGATAAAATAATATCTTTGTTGCGGGTGGACGGATGGTCGGGGTCGAGAGGAACCCAGGCCGCTCCCGTGCGCCATACGGCGAGCATGACGACAATCAGATCCAGGGACGAGGCTGGCATCAGGGCCACGATTTTTCCGGGACCAAGGCCCTGTCCGCTCAGAAGGCGTGCCGCGCCGTCAACCATGGCCGCAAGCCGGGCATAGGTGATATCCTGTTCCGGCGCATCCGCATGCCTGGGTGGACGGATTTTCAGGGCCACGGATTCGAAGCGGGTGTGGACGCAGCCCATAAACCTGCTCCAGACATCCCGAAATGCATGGGGCTTTTCAGGTCCGGAAATGACGGATTCATGACCGCTGAAGGGAAAAGAAAAAATTTCGGGGTCACGCAGCAGCACGCGCAAGGGGGGAGCGGGATCGGATGCCAGCTTTTCCGCCATGACGGACAAGGCCCGGCAGGCGGCCTTTGCGGTCTGAAGGGAAAAAATATCCGTGGCATAGGTCAGGTAGAGGGTGTGTCCTTTCGTCCCGGGCTCGACAAGCAGCTCCATATCCAGGTGGGTCGAGTTTGAGGGAACAAAGATGGAGCGCAGTTCAAGACCTGCAGGCAGATTGCGCGGCATAGGCGCGTTCTGGTAGGTGAGGGCCGCCTGGTATACAGGGTTGCGGCTTATGTCGAGGTTCTGTCCCAGGCCCTCGGCGATAAACTGGAAGGGCAACCCGGCGTGCTCAAGGGAGAGCAGCACGCTTTGCCGGATGTTCCGGAGGTGGGAGATAAAGTCCGCGTCGGAGTTAATATCCGTCCTGACCACAAGATTGTTCAGAAAAAATCCTACCATCCGCTCTGTCAGCGGATGTTCCCTGCCGGATATGGAACTGCCGACGGCAAAGGAGGACTGTCCGGACATGCGGCCCAAGATAAGGGCGTATATTGCCAGCCAGGCCATGAAGGGGGTGGCTCCATGCCGGTGGGCCAGTGCGTCGATGGCGGAACTGACTTTGTGCGGTACGGAAAAGGAAAGGGTATGCCCCTTGAAGCTCTGCACGTCGGGCCGGGGGAAATCTGGGCGCACTTCCAGACTGGGCAGATCGTCCAGGTGCTTTTTCCACCAATCTCTTTCCTGCCGGGCATGCGGCCCGTCCATGCCGGCCCGCTGCCATCGGGCGAAGCGCGCATAGCTTGGCGGTTTCGGCAGGTCCGGGACGTTTCCCGTGCATATGCCTTCGTAGACGGCGAAAAGTTCATCAAGAAAGACAGCCAGCGACCAGCCGTCAAAAATAATATGATGAAACGTATAAAGCAGTGTATGGCTGGTATCCTCAAGTTGATAGAGCGTGCCGCGCGCCAGGGGGCCGGAAGCCAGGGAAAAACCGGTCGCAGCTTCTTTTTTCATGGCTTCCCGAAGCGTTTTTTGCCGCTGCGCGCGGTCGGAGGCTCGTATGTCGACCATGCGCAGGGCGCATTGTTCCGCATCAATATGCTTCAGTTCCGGCGTGCCGTCCGGCGTGGCGGGGAAGACACTTGTGAGGCATTCATGCCTGGCAATGACCGCAAGCCATGCCTGCCGGAAAGCCCTATGATTCAAGCTTCCTGTAATTTCAAGGCCAAATGGGATATTGTAGAAAGGATTTTCCGGGGAGAGACGATCCATGAACCAGAGGCGCTCCTGAGCAAGGGAAAGCCCGTTTGCGCCTTCATTCTCCGGGATCATTTCCCACGGCGGCGCATCATGCGGTTCGGCCGGACCTTTTTCAGCGGCAGCCTGTTTTTGAGGGTAGATGGAAGCCGCGAGGGCAGCCAGTTCCTCAAGGGACAGAGCCCGCAGATTTTTCCCGGATATGGTCACGTTGAACCTCCATGGCGGGAAGGAAAGCGTCGTTGACAGGAACCCGCCGGATTTCCCCGGCGGGTTCCCAATGCGGTTAGAAGCGGTAGGCCAGCTCCACGCCGAAGGTCTGCGGAGGCGCCATGACGCCTATGGACGTTGTGGATGCATAGGACTGAAGGTAACGCGTACCGAAAATATTTTTTCCGTACAGATAGATGTCGAAGTTGTCCCCTTCATATCCGAGACGCGCGTTGAAGACGGTTACGGGATCACGGTAATAGTCATTGGCGTCATCCCAGTAGAGCTTGTCGGCATAGATGGCTTCCATGCGGGCGAAGACTCCTGAGGAATGCCTGTACTGCAACCCGGCGGTGCCGGAAAAGGTCGGCGTGTAGGGAATGCGCTTGCCGTCATAGGAGACGTCCTTGCCGGTCGTGGTATCCATGGTGCTGTAGTCGTCATACTGCGCATAGGTATAGCCGCCGCTCAGATCGAATTCGAGGCCTTCGAGTATCCTCCAGGTAAGGTCCAGTTCTGCGCCGTAGCTGGAAGCCCTGCCGGCGTTTCTCGCCACATACGCGGCAAGGGTGGGGTTGTATTCCATGATCTGGAGATTTTCGAAGGTCGAGTAAAACAAGCTCAGATTTGCCAGGAATTTGTTGTCAAACCAGCCGGTTTTGGCGCCGATTTCATAGTTCCAGGCGGTCTGGGAATCGTAGGTGAGCTCGGTCGGCGTGGAAGCACCGTAGTTGAAGCCGCCGGGCACGGCACTGCGACTCACGCCCGCGTAGATCATGTCGCTGGGGTTTATCTGCCAGGTGAGCGCAAAACGGGGCAGCAGCTCGCTCCAGCTCTTGTCCGGGCTGGTCTCCATGGGTTTGGAACCGAAAAGCGCCTGCATGTCGCTGTTGGGCTCATATTTGATGGTGGCGGACTTGTAGGCGTTATACCAGCGCAATCCGGCGATGGCATGGACCGATTCCGTAAGCGGAATGTCAATCTGACCGAAGGGCGCTATTTCCTGAGTGGTCTGCTTGAAGGGCTGATTCAGTGATATGTTGTCGAAGCCATACATGGGCATGTAATTGGCGTAGATGTTTTTGATGTCCAGGTCGGTATAACTTCCGTACAGCCCGAGCAGCCACTGCACTTTACTGTCTTCAGGGGAATTGAGCCGGAATTCCTGGGTGACTTCTTTGCGTACGATATTGCGGCCGGAGGTGTCCGCCATAGGCATCACCGGATTGAGATATGCCTGGAAGTCTATGGTTTCAGTGCGATAGGTCGTTACGGAGTTGAAGGTCATGAAGTCCATGTCCACCGAGGCGGTCAGGGCCAGATTCAGGGTGTCGCTGTCGGAGTAGTCCTTGTTGGTGGAAAAGGAGTCCAGAGTCGGTTCGTCTCCCTTGATGTAGGCGGGCCGTTCGCGCGAGCGGGTGTAGTCGCCGTGCAGGGAAATATCAACCTGCTTTGTAGGCGTGAGGCGAAGCGTTCCCTTGAACCTGTCTTTCTGACTGGTATTGCTTCTGTCGCGGCCCGAGACGTCCATGTAGCCTTCCGACTGATCATGCATGGCGGACAGGGAGATATAGAACAGGTCTTCTTTCAGAGGGCCGCTCACGGTTCCGCCGAGGGCGTAGCCCTCATATGACTCGGCGCGGGTAAAGACCTTCCCCCTGATAGTATTGTCCGGCTTTTTGGAGATGACGTTGATAATACCGCCGAAGGAATTTTTGCCGTACATGACGCTCTGCGGGCCTCGCAGCACTTCGACCCGTTCGATGTCCAGAAGAGAGGCGTCCATGTTCATAAAAGTGTCCGCGGGAACGCCATCCACATAGATCACCAGTGGGTTGGTTTCCGTGGGGATGACCGTGGGCGCGCCGCGAAAGGACATATAGTTCATGCCGCCCATGCCCCGGTTGACGGAGAGGTTGGGTACGCGCCGCAACACGGCGTCAATCTTGGTGACGCCCTTGTCGTCAAGCTGTTGTGAATCCAGCACGGTCAAGGTCATGGGCGTCTTCTGTACCTCGGTTTTTCTTTTATCCACCGTCACGATAACCGGCGGCAGTCCGTACGGCGTGGCATTATTGGTTTTTGCCTCATCCGTGCCCGAATTTTGCCGGGGTTCTTTGGCGTCGTCTTCCTCCGCCATGGCGACGACTGGCGCAGCGCACAGGCATGCGGTGATCATAAGGTACAGGCAGTAGTTGCCAAGTTTGCTCTTGGCTGGCGACATGGGTTCCTCCTTGGAAATAAAAATGAATTTCTTTTTCAATTGGACGACGTGCGTCCACCCCCAATACGTGTGTTTGGACACGGAACTGCCCAAACACACGTCAACCTGTTCAAGGATATGGATAGCAATACAAAAAGCACCCCCGGAAATGTAAAAAAATTATCCTATTGCGCTCCGGGATTGGGAAGCCATCCCTCCCTGAGCATAACGCTGTGGTATTTTTTAAAAAGTTCAAAGGAAAACGGGGGAATTTTCGGTGCGGCCATGCCGAGAGTGTTGCTCATGTCGATGCGCAGGGGCTTTATGCTGTCGCCGCCGTCCTGCCTGACCATGGAAAGCAGTATTCGCAGATTGTCGTCATTGCTGCCTTCCGCCTCCCGATTGAGATGCCGTACCCAGTCCGAGGAGGGCACAAGTGAAACGTTGTAGCCCAGGCGGTTCAGGTAGTCTGTCCAGCAGCCCCACGGTTCCGGTCTCGGATTGCAGATATGAAAGGCGCGGCCGTAGCTTCCCGCGCGGGTCGCTATGCTTGGAACGACAGAGGCCGCCACATTAACGGGAACAATGTCCACAAGGCGACGGCTTTCAGGCACAAGACCCATCTGGCAGCAGACCCGCAGGAGCCGCCAGTAAATTTCCGTCGTATCGCAATGATGGCTGACAGTGTCGCCGCCGACGGTGTTGAACCTGTAAATGGCTACCGGCAGCCCCCGGTTCCCGGCCCTGCGCACCATGGCATCCATAACCCATCTGCTGAGGATATAGCCGCTTGAAAGTCCCTTGTTGGATGTGAAATCATCGTCTTCCCGGATGATGCTGTTCTCTTCACGCGCACTGTGGTCGGCAATGGACAGGCTGCTGATAAAATGCAGAGGCTTGCACCGGCCCGTGCAGCAGAACGCAATGGCCTCTTTTGTGCCCGCCACATTGATCCGGCGCAGGTTGCGATAACTTTGCGCCAGATTCACCTTGAGGCCGCTGTGCACAACAAGATCGATGTTGTCGGCCAGGCGCGCCCACTCTGCCTCGCCCAGTCCGAAACGCTCCTCGCCCAGCCGCCCGTGAACCATGCGCAGATGGCGCGCGTAGTCGCTGTGCCAGCAATGGGATTCGCGCATGCGCTGTTGCAGGCACTCCAGCGGACCGGCATTGCCGGTGGAGCCTTCCGGCTCTTCCAGGCAAAGGATGGTGCAATCGCGCCGTTCCAGCAGATGAGACAACACCCAAAGCCCGATGGCTCCAGGAGCGCCTGTCACAAGGATGCGCTGGCCGGGGAGCAGGGGATGAGCCGCCAGGGAGTCCGGCACAGCGGCGTCAGCCATGTGAATGTCCTCCTCGGGCAGCCCCTCGGGGATATTGAGATGGGCGTCGGACAGGCCCTCGACGCACCCGGGCTTCACGTTTCCGGCAAGATAGGCGGCCATGTCGCGAAGGGTGGGAACCTGGTAAAGATCCCTGAAGTTCACATGATTGCCGAATTCTCCTCGCAATATAAAAGCCAGTTGCGTAATGGAGATGGAGTTCCCGCCCAGCCTGAAAAAGTCGTCTTCCCTGAAAACATGCCGCACTGCGAGCAGGCCGCGCCATATCTCGGCCAGCTTTTTCTCTTCGCTTGTTTGCGGCAGACTGCCCTTTGCATCCTGTTCCTGGCGGAAGGGATTGGGCAGTTGCTTGACGTCAATTTTCCCGGTGAGGGTTTTGGGTATGAATTTTGAAAACAGCAATATTTCCGGTCTCATGGGAGCGCTCAATTGCTCCTCAAGATATTTTTCAAGCTCTGTGCGCAAGTTGATCTGTACGCGGTTCTCAACGGGAGAGTTGGATAGCGGGCCTTCCGTGCGATCATCAGCGCCGGAAAGGGGAAGTGCGGCTTTGCCGCTGCCCTTGGGACGGAAAAGCGCGTCGATGGAAAGTCCGTCAGAAGCAAAATGGACATCCACCTCGCATTCCGTTTCCTGGGCAAGATCATGCAGGGCTTCGCGGGTAAATCCCGCACTTTCTTCATGAGCTTCGCTTTTTTGTAACAGCATGGACATGGAGGAGAACATTTCGCCTGAAGCCACGGCATCTTCAAGCGCCATTTTGAAACGCAGCCAAGGGGTCAGGCGCGCGTTGGCCATGCGCCGGACGCATAAATCCATCCCCTTTTGCGTGGCCTGGCGGACCATTCGGGCAAGTTCCCGCCGCCCGTGCCTTGCCGCGTCCCATTGGACGGAGCTGCCGCAAAATTCGCGCAGCGGGATGGTATCCAGGTAAAGAAAAGCCTCATAGCGGAACCGTGTCAGTTCGTTGTCGGCATGTCCGCGCTTGGGCATGGTTTCCACCGCGCGGACGCGAGGCAGGCTGCCGGGCAGTTGATGGAAAAAGCGCGGAGACACCAGCAGTTCTTTTTCGCCGCTCTTCATCCTGGCCGTACGGCTCAGCACGTCCGTAACCAGGAACTCGTTTTCCGTGCCGCGCTGGTCCTTGTGGCTATGTATCAATAGACTGTAGCGAAAAATATCTTCCGCATCATAATTGCGCAGATCTCCAAGATATATCCTTCCGCCGTGGCCCAGCTTTCCTATGGCCTGTTCCAGGGCCGTGAGCAGGTATTTCCTGTCGGGAAAATACTGAACAACGGAATTGTATACCGCAGTGTCATAGGGCTCGTCCCTGATCATGGAAAGATCGTGCGCATGCCCTTCGTACAGGCAAACGCCCTTTGTGGATGCCTGCCCGTCCCGCCACGGGGTTTCCAGGGCCTGGGACAGGCGCAGCAAGGCTTCCGGCGCATTGTCCGTGCCTGTGTACTGGCGGCAGACGGCCTTCAGGGGGAAGAGCAGAAAACCTTGCCCGCAGCCGATCTCAAGAATGCGCTCCGGATTCAATGCCGTGATGGAACGCACGGTTTCAGCCATGCACTCGTCCATTTCCTCCCGCGTGAGCGGCAGGCCGGTATAGCTGCTGACCCATATATGGTAGTCTGCGGTGAAGTTGCCTTTTTGCGCGATCTTTTCATAAGTCGCGTTGTAAAGATGCTTCCACTGCTCAAGATGGCTTGTACCGGCATTGACATGATCATTACGGCGGCTGTCAGGAGCGATATAGGCCACAAGCCGTTTTTGTTCCGTCCTGTCAAGAACGCCGTAGACAACGGCCTCTGAAACGGCGGGGTGCTTTTCAAGGATGTGGCGCACTTCATCAGGCTCCACGCGTACGCCACGTATCTTGACCTGCCTGTCTTTGCGGCCCTTGTAATAGAGGAGGCCATCTTGACCTATATGGGCCAGGTCGCCGGTGGAGAACCATGTCGCGCCGGGACTGAATGCCTCCAGTGCCGGAAATTTGCGGAAGCACTTGCGGGTCATGTCTTCGTTATTGTGGTAGCCTGTGGCAAGGCAGGCCCCGGAAACAAGAATCTCTCCCTCTTCCCCGCGTGGCAGGGGGCGTCCGTTTTCATCCACGACGGCGACAAGGGTGTTCGCAATGGGCTTGCCGATGGAGACCGTGTCGCCCAGGCTACCGGAAGCGGAAGCTTCATGCCAGGTCGCGTCCGCCGTCACTTCTGTCGAGCCGTAGAGGTTCAGGAGGCGCACTTCCGGAACTTGGGCGAGTATGCTTTCCACCAGCCTCGGTGAAAGGGACTCGCCGCTGCAGGACAAAAGGCTGAGACGGTTCATCCACCTGCCGAACAGTCCGGAGCCCACCAGGGCGGAAAGCAGCGAGGGCGTGATGACCAGACGGCTGACAGCATGCTCGTGGACAAGTTCCGCGAGAGAGGCAATGTCCTTGGCGGAGTCGGCGCTGGGAATCACCACGGGCGTGCCCGCCAAAAGAGCGCCAAAAATTTCCCAGAAAAAGTCTGCGAAAGCAGTGGTCGTTTTGGCGCAGGCCCGCTCGCCTTTTTGCCAGGGGTACTCTTTCCACATCCACTGAAGGCGGTTGCCGAGACCGGCGTGGCTCAGGCAAACCCCTTTGGGCCGCCCCGTTGAGCCGGAGGTATACAGTAAGCAGCCCACATCCCTCTGGTCTGCCGCAATATGCGAGGGTAGAGAGTGTCCCGCATCGTCCGTGGTGTCGCTGTCGAAACCGTCAATAAAGAGAACGCTGTTCAAGGAGCCGGGCATGTGTCGGTCATTCCACAGGCCTTGTCCGGCAATAAGAACGGTTATCCCGGAATCTTCAATTATTCTCACTGATTGTCTTTTAGGATAGATTGGGGGCAGGGGCATCCATGCGCCGTTCAGCCGCCATACGGCCAGCATGGCGGCGATCATGTCGGCGCCGGGTACAGCGCGGATTCCGGCCTTGTCTCCGGCGGCGAATCCTCGGCCATGAAGCAGGGCGGCAATATGATCCGCCTTCTTGTGCAGTTCGCCGTAGCTGACAATGATATCCCGCTTTTTGCCACTTTTTTTGTCCGCCGGATCTGCCGCCAGTATAAGGGCCGGTTCGTCCTCTTTCCGTTTCACCAGGGAATCAAAAACAAGCCAGGGATCAAAGGGGGGAAAAATATGCTCCTCCCCGGCAAGTATAACAGCCTTGTCCGCAGGGGCTGCGGAAAGAGCGGTGGTGATCTGGGAAAGAGGGAGATCCCGGCCATGCGCCAGGGCGAGCATGAACTCCTTCATTTGCAGAAGCATGGTTTCCGCATCGAAGTCGGAAAAAAGTCGACGGTCATAGATGAGCACCAGGCGAAGCGTATGTTCGGGAAAGCCCATGACGGTCAGGGGGTAACTGGTTTTTTCAAAGCTTTCCTCAACGGTCATCTCAAAGGGAAGTTCCCCGTTGCCTTGGCCGGAAATATTCTCGAATACGGTCATGGTATTGATAAAACTGCCGTCGGCGCTGGCGGTGCAGAGTTCACGCAATGCGGTGACTGACACATGGCCGTGCTCGGCTGCTTCAATCATGTCATTCTGGATGGATTGCAGCCAGTCGCGGCATATCTGCCCGTTGAAGGCAATGCGAATGGGAAGAACGTTCAGCAGCGGGCCGAAGATTTTTTCAACATCGGGAATTTCGGCTGGGCGGAGCGCAAAGCTTGAGGCGAAAAGTACGTCGGCACGGCCTGAGTTTACGGAAAGAACATGCGCCCATGCCGCCTGAAAAAAGACGTTCAGGGTCAGGCCCAGCCCGGCGGCGGATCGTGTCAGAAACGCCGTTTCGTCCTCAGTCAGTGAATGCTCCAGCCTGCCCGGCATGCCGCTTTGATCCGCTTCTTCTCCGTCGCCCTGGGGATGTTTTTCCCTCCGTGGCAGGGGAGGGCATTGGGCGGCGTCAAGTTTGGCGGCCCACCAGCGCAAGGAGGTTTCGTTGTTTTTGGCTCCCAGATAGGCCACATATGCGCGCATGGAGGGGAGGTTGCCTCTGCCGGTCGGTAGTGGAGAAGATCCGCAGGAATAGGCTTTGCAAAACTCTTCGAAAAGCACACCGATTGACCAGCCATCCGCCACAATATGATGCAATGTCAGCAGCATATGCAGATGGTCATCCTTGAGGTGGTGGAATGCCAAACGAACCAGCGGAGGTCTGTCGAGTGCGAAGCTCACGGCCCGGTCTTCCTCCATAAAGCGGCGCAGTCTTTTTTCCTGTCCATCCGGAGGCAGGGCGCGCAGGTCTTCATGGTGAAATCTGTAGTCAACCTTGGCATGCACCGCCTGCAGGGGTTTGCTCAGTCCTTCCCAGTGAAAGGAAGTACGCAGGGAGGGGATCCTTTGGAGCGTCAGCATCCAGGCCGCGTCCAGTTTTCGCATGTCAAAGCGACCCCTGACGGCAAAGGCGTACTGCTGGATATAGACAGAGGCGCCCGGCTCTTTAAGGTCGTGGAAGAGCATACCGGCCTGGAGCGGAGTTACGGGGAAAACCTCTTCAATATTGGGGGGCAAGTCCATGACGACCTCGGGAAGTAATCTTTGATGTTATAGAAAAGAATTTTAATTTCATTTTCATTAAGTGCCTGGGCCGATGGAATGATTCTCCCATGGCCGGTCGCGGCTAAATGCTCCAGGACTTCAGGCGTTCCTGGCATTGCCAGAATTGATAGTAAATGCCCTTGCGGCGCATTAGTTCCTCATGGCTTCCTTTTTCAGCAATGCCGCCTTCCTTGAGCACGAGTATCTGATGCGCCCCGCGCACGGTGGACAGCCGGTGGGCGATGATCAGCAGAGTCTTGTTCTTGACGAGGGTCTTGAGCGCCTCCTGGATCAGGAGCTCGTTTTCGGGGTCCACGGAGGCTGTGGCCTCATCAAGCACCAGTAGGGGAGCGTTTTTCAAAATGGCTCTGGCTATGGCAATGCGTTGGCGCTCGCCGCCGGAAAGGCGAGCCCCGCCTTCCCCGACCATGGTGTCGTACTTGTTTTCCAGTTCCATGATAAATTCATGGCAGTGAGCCTTGCGGGCCGCCTCCATCACTTCTTCTTCGCTCGCCTGGGGAGAGGCCATGCGTATATTGTTCAGCACGGTATCGTTGAACAGGTATACATCCTGAAATACCACGCTGAACAGTTTGTAGAAATCGTTTTGCGAAAACGTCCGAATATCGGTTCCGCCGATACGGATAGATCCGCCGCTGACATCCCAGAATCTCAGCAGGAGGTTGGCTGTGGTGGTTTTGCCGCTTCCGGACTCCCCGACAAGGGCGGTAACCGTACCCTGAGGCATGTGAAATGATATATCGTTCAGGACCTGGCGTTGCCCATAGGAGAATGATACACGGTCAAAAGTAATGTTCAGATCAGCTGGTGGCGTGTAGCCGGGCAACTGGGGTAAGCTCTTTTCCTGAAAAATCGACGTAATACGGCGCAAGGATTCCGTAGCGAATCTGAATTCCGTCAAAAAGACGCCAATATTTTGCAATGGTTCGTAAAACCTGCCGCTGATAAGAAGGATGAAAAGCAGTACGGCAGCATCAGCCCTGTGAGTGGAAACGGCCCACCCGCCGACAGCCACGGTAGCGATAAAGACTATATCCAACAGAGAGATATAGGAGCGGCACAGGTCGCCGACCTTGATTTCCAGCTCAAGGGCGAGCTTGCGAAAGCGGGCGTTGGCCATTGTCCAGGGCGTAAAGCCGCGTCCCGTGATGCCGTTGGCCTTGAGCTCAGCGATGCCGCCGAGGTATTCCAGGAGCGTGCTGTCCGCCAGAGCTCTGCTGTCCAGGAACCCCTGCGTTTTTGAGCCGGTGGCGGTGTAGGCCCTGTAAAGGATGGGCAAAGAGGCTGCAATCCCCACCAGGGGGATGAGGCTCAGGGGGCCGGTCACGAATGCCGTGGCGATTCCCAGCATGAGAACAATGGCTATGCAGGCGGCCATCTCTTGAATGTATACGCAAAAAATGGACTCAGCGTCGACCATGTCGTGCAGAAAGCAGCCGCTGATCTTGGCATTGTTGGTGCGCCTGAAGTACGAGAGCGGCAGTGTGCGCAGATGGGCGGCAAGGCGAACCCTTATGTCGGCGACAATATCATAGCCCGATTTCAGCGAAGCGGATGATGCCGCGAAGCTGACAAAGTAGTACCCCAGCGCGAGCAGGAGCAGAGCGAGGCTGAATGCATGAATGCCGATGTATGTGGGATCTGACGTCAGATAGAGCATTAAAAAGAATACCAGAAGATAGGCTGCGGTCTGTACTGCCTGAACGGAAAAAGTCAGTACAATGGCCTGTAACAGGGGCTTTTGCTTTCCCTGGATAAAGGCAAGTATATTCTTAAGCATCTTTGCCCCCGGAGCTGTTTTTTTCAGAAGGAGAACAGAGTTCCCACGAGCGTGTGGTTTGCCAGGCATCCCACATGCGGCTGTATACGCCGTTCTGCTGTAGCAACTCCGCATGGGTTCCGCTTTCTGCAATGGCTCCCTTGTCCAGCACGATGATGTTGTCGGCATGGGCGATGGACGACAGCCGGTGCGCGACGACGATGACGGTCTTGTTTTTCAGAAAATTTGACAGTCCTTTCTGAATGGCTTCCTCGCTTTCGGGATCGACAAAAGCGCTGGCCTCATCAAGCAAAACAACCGGGGCATTATGCAGAGCCATGCGGGCCAGGGCCAGCCGCTGGCGCTGGCCGCCGCTGAGGTGGACTTCGCCGCCGGAACCGATCCGGGTGTCGTAACCGTTGGGCAGGCTTTTAATGAATTTGTCACACTGGACCATGCGGGCGGCGGCTTCAATTTGTTCCTGTGAAGGGTTGTCCAGGCCAAGGCAGAGATTTTCCCTTACTGTTCCCGAAAAAATAAAGGGATTCTGAAAAACCAGAGCCATCAGTTTGCCGAGCTCGCCGCTTGCGAACTCCTGCAGATCTATGCCGCCCACGGTGATTCGGCCGGAACTCAGGCGCTCCATGCCTGCAAGGGCCGCGACCAGAGTGCTCTTACCGGAACCGCTAAAGCCGACAATGGCGGTTATGGCGGATGCGCTGGCCTCAAAGCTTATGTTTTTCAGCACAGGTTTGTCGTCATAGTTCACTGACAGATTTTCAACCCTGAGGTCCGGCACGATGGAGCTGTCGTATTTGCGGTCGCCCCGTACTTCTTCCGGCACGTCCAGAAGCTGTTTCATGCCATGGTAACCGACACCCGCCTTCCACAAAAAAGTGATGAAGCGGGGCATGCGCGTAAGAGGGACGAAGGATATCCACCCCACCATTATGAACAACAGCATGATATCAAGCTGAATGTAACCGGACTTGTATAAATAGGCGCCTGCCATGGCTGTAATAACAAAGGCCATTGCGGTTATGGTAAGAAAATACATGCACCTGTGTAAAAAAACTTTTTGTATATCTATTTGTATTTTTTTGAAATTTTTTATTGCATCGTCCATTCTTCGATATGATTCATTTGTTCTGTTAAATATCTTTATATCCTGCATTCCATGTATAAACTCTATTGTATCAGAATGAAGTATTGATACTGTTTTGAAATATTCATCATTAAGAGTTGTATTCTTCATGAGTTTAAATGTTATATAATGAATATATATTGCAATTATTATTATTGAAAGGATTACAAAGGAAAGTGTTGTATTGATAAAGAAAAGGATGCATATGCACAGTATGGGAAGTAAGACACAGGCTATGCTGTCAGATATGTTATGAGCAATAAAATACTCCATTAATTCGATGTCATGTTTAAGAATTTTCTTTAATTCTCCAGTACTTTTATTTGAAAACCAGTGCAGGGGGATTTTTCCCAAATGGTCCATCAATACCGCACAGATTTTTGTCCCAAATATGAAAGAAGCCTTATGCGCAAAGGCCGTGCACCGCGCCCTGCAAATGAAGACCAGGATGATAGCAATAGTTGCAATGGCGAAAAAAAGCGCCAGCAAACTGTTGCTCGTACCGTTTTGCAGGCTGCGGAAAACCATCCAGGCCATAAAGATGGGAATAGGATAAAAAAACGCCGCCGCTGCGGCGAAGAAGACGGCCTGGCGCATAGGAGGAACGCTTTCGGGTGCCAGTTTCATGAGATGACGTATAGCGCATATGCAAGACATGTTTTCTCTCCCTGATTATTCTATAAAATTGGGGTTCTCAACAAGAGAAAGACTTTTTTCAACAATGTACTCAATGAATCTGTCATATTCTTTTGCGAAAAATAACTGATCCTCTTTAAATTTTTGAGCCATGAACAGATTGCTCGTGTATATACTCCATTCAAGGATATCATGCTCAGGAGTTATTGCATCTTTTTCTCCATAACATACTGATATTGGGAATAAAAATTTGCATTTTGGATATGGTAAAATAAATTTTTCGTCCATTATAAAATCTGATTTAAGCATTGGTAAGTATAGATCGAGAAGTTCTCTGTTGCTAAGCACAATATCGGAAATAAATCCAAGCCGGTGCAATGTGCTGATAAAATCATCATCTGTCATGCCGCTGACGGGTACAGGTGGGGGAGTGTGCGGGGCCCTGCCGCCCGCAACGATGATGCCCACGGGAGGGCGTCCGGCTGCGGTGGTGA
The DNA here is from genome assembly GCF_000145315.2 of Desulfovibrio sp. 3_1_syn3. Taxonomy (NCBI): domain Bacteria; kingdom Pseudomonadati; phylum Thermodesulfobacteriota; class Desulfovibrionia; order Desulfovibrionales; family Desulfovibrionaceae; genus Desulfovibrio; species Desulfovibrio sp. 3_1_syn3. The sequence goes on along the minus strand of NZ_ADDR02000001.1, from coordinate 2,660,591 downwards.
GCTGGGCTGTCAGGTAGGCGAGGCCGGCCCCGTAGCAGAGGCCGAGCATGACATAGGGCTTATGGATGTGGGCAAGAACGGATGCGGCAATGCTCTGTGCCAGTTCATGAATGTCGTCGGGCAGTTTTTCGGCACGGCGTTTTTCCTTGCCGGGCAGGGACACCGGACAGAGGCGCAAACGGTAAGGTTGCAGTGACTTGTCCCACCCATGGAATACGGATGGCCCTCCGCCTGCGTATGGGAATGCGATGATTGCGGCCTGGTCGTTCTCGTCCGGCGCCTGGGTCAGCCATTTGTCCGAAGCCGTGCCCGGAAAGGCAGACGTCTTGGTAAGGGACATAGGTATCCTGCTGTTTGTGTTTTTAGTAGGCTTATCCCAAAAATGCCGCTTCCCTCTGCTCAAAAGGGCAATAAAAATATCCAGTTTGGGAGAGAGGAAATAATCTTGAGGTGTAAATGAAATTGACTTTCAATGTCTAATGACCTATCGTGCGAACAAAACTTGGTTTTTTGTGACTGCCTGGTGTCTGGACGGCAGTAACCGAATGGACTCGGGGTGTCAGCCCTCCTTTGCCGTTGCGGCGCCTTGCCTGAAAAATTCCTCTGTGCGCCGGAATCCCGGAATGGCAGGAGGACCTCGCCGGAGATTGTTTTGTGAATGCGCAGGGCGGTGTTGAGCAAGGCCGACCAGTCGCCGCCCGACCCTTCATTGCGGCGCTGGTTCTGCCTATATAGACCAATTGCACGCAGTTCCTTGCCTGAAATATCGAATTTACCTGTAGAGGGCGGCAAATAGGTTTTAAGAAAATCAATGAACATCAGATACAGCCTTCAGGAGATTGCTGAATGGACGCAAAGACTTTGTTTGAAAGAGACTTTACTCTTTCCCGTGTTGCTGAAATCAGCCGGATGCATCGTTGCCATGAAGAACCGAGAAATGTCTCTTTTTCCTGCGACTGGGCAGAGGGAAGCGGTGTGGCCTTTGAGCCTTTTAAGGGCGTTCAGTTTGGGGTTTGCGGTCCAATCACTGTTACACGGGAAAAGGTTTCCCATCTTCGTTGTGAATCCTCCGTGCTGGTATGCATTGTTGTCGCTTCAGGCGAAACACATATAGAGTTTGACTGCAAATCTGAAAATACTGTTTCTGTAACTTCAAATATGTTTGCGCTTGGGGAGCTTTCGGATGTGGATGTCGCGCTGCGTTTGCCGAGACAGAATGATTACAGGCATGTCGGCATTTTCATCTCCAGGAATTTTTTGGAAAGCACTTTCGGGCAGGGAGCCTATGCACATTTGAAAGAAGTGCTGCGCGGAATGGGAAGCAACGGCAGGACGCCCATAATGGCTGCCGGCATCGCCAGCGCGGAATGCATGAAATGCGTGAGGTGCTTCATCGAAAACAGGGGATGCTTTAATAATAATGAGCTCTATGTTAAATACTCCATCCTTGAATTCTTTTTCAAGGCTATGCGCAGCGCTGAAAAAAGGATGGAAAGCTCTGACGTTTGTTTTATGGACGATGAGATATGCAGGATAAAAAAACTAAAAAATGAAATAGAGAATCAATTTCTGATGATAGACACTGTTGAGGAATTGTATTCAAAAGTCGGCATAAACAGATCGAAAATAAACCAGGGTTTCAAGCATCTTTATGGAGTAAGTATCGCCAAGTTTGTTCATAAATGCAAAATGGAATATGCCTATTCAATGCTGGAAAAGCGTCGGATGAACGTCAGCCAATGCGCGTTTGCTATAGGCTATTCCAATGTCGGGCATTTTATCAGTGCATATAAAAAGCTTTATGGTATAACACCCAAGCAGACAATGCGCCAATTTTCGACACTGTCCAATTAGGACCTGTCGGCACTGCGTTCTTTATCCGTAGGCAGCTTGCTGCAACGGTTGAGGCAAGAATACACTTCTTTTATAAAAGTCTCGCTCTCCTTGCCTGACTGACCTGAAAGGAGTTGAAGCCGTGGCTGTAGGCGTGCAGCGCCATACGCGCATCAAGAGCGGAGCGAACAGAATCACAGTAGTATCAGGTCTGGTGCGCGTTGGGGCAGGGCGAGCCCCAGGGTATCGACAGCCGCGGTAAATTGCGTTTTTTGCGGCAGAGGGCAGCGTGCATTTTGAACTGTGCAATATTTATGCTCTAAAGAAAAAATGCCCGGTTCGCCGGGCATTTTCTCTTTTCAGATCACTGTGCCGTCACGCTGAAGTTTCGTGCCGGACGGCATGTCCGTATCAGCGAAGCGTAAGATCTTGAGCTGCCGCCCCCATGATGTGTCGGGCCAGAAAGTCCGGCATATCATTTTTTGTATCGTAAAGATAAAAATGTTCGCCGGGAAAAAGATGGATGGTGCAGCCGCCGGTGGTAAGCTTTGCCCATTCTTCAAGGAGGGGCAGGGGCGAGTCCTGGTCCCTGTCGCCGCAGCAAACACAAATGGGGCAGGAGACGGGTGGACTTGCTGCGGATGTATGCGTTTCCACCAAGCGGAAGTCATCGCGCACCACAGGTAACAGCACATCAAGGAAATCCCTGTTTTGAAGAATGTCTTCCGGGGTTCCGCCAAGCCTGCGCAGCTCGTCGAGCAGGCTTGGCGTCGGAGCACGGAACAGCGCTTGCTTATGATTCTGCATCACATGTGGCGGATATCTGCCGGAAACAAAGAGCAACGCAGGAGTGGGAATGCCCAGACTTTCAATTTCTCTCACGGTTTCCAGGGCGATGATGCTGCCCAGACTGTGTCCGAATATGAAATAGCGGCTGTCGGGCACGCAGGCCGCGACGCATTGCGCCGCTTTCCGGGCCGCTAAGGCGACTGAAGGACAGAATGGCTCGGCCATGCGCCGTCCGCGGCCCGGCAGTTCCATGGGATATATGGTGGCGGACCCGCTGAGTGCTTTTTGCCACTGGCGATAGATATCCGCGCTGCCTCCGGCGTGAGCGAAGCAGAACAGGGGTGGAAAGAGAGGCCTCCCAAGAGGCACGTCCGGCAGCCAGGCGGCTATTTCCGCCGGAAAAGAATATTGGTCAGGCATGTGCGCCTTCCATTTTTTCCGGGTCCTGGGCGTAAAAAAGAGCGGTCAGCGAGAGGCCGTCCCGGTGATCAAGCAGAATATCCGCCCTCATGCCGTGAGCCTGGGCCAAGGCGTGTACTTCTGCGGGCAACAGCCCAAGCTCCCGGGCTGACCCTGCCGCGTTTTCCGCCAGATCGAGGGCTGATGCAAGTGTCAGGGCCGGGGAGGACCCTTCTGCGAGCATGCTGGTACAAACGCTTCTTTCCTTATGGGTTCTGGCGTCAGGAATGCCCGTGACGCTTAAACCGCATGTCTGAGGGACAGGCAGCAACAGACCGGCCAGAATCCCGGCCAGAATGTCCTGAGGCTTTCCCGCCTCCGAAATTTTTTCCCACGGCAGGACCAGTTTCGCGGACAGAGGCGGGGTTTTCTCATCCACAAGGGTTACGTCATAGCGGAATTTCATGAGCTCATTATACGCGGAACCCGGTTTGGGCCTGGTGAAAGCACGCATGCGTGCGAGACGTTCCCCCTGTAAAGAGTGCCAGAACTCCGGGGGCACAAGAAGTTCTTCTTCGTCGGCCATGGAATTCAGCTCTTCGCGGAATCGCGCGGCGCTTGTGCCGCCGGGGAGCTCGCATAAGAGCCTGGATATCCGGAACAACGGCAATGCGGCGGCGTTTCTGACGTCTCCTATGAAAACCTTGCCCCCTTTCCGGATGTGTTTCAGGCCGTGCTCCAGCGCATGCAGCAGATACGCCGTGTCAGGAAAATATTGTACTACAGAATTGTATACGAGGGCGTCAAAGATTTCTTCGCCGACGGAGGCCAGATCGGTGGCTTCTGCCTGGCAGAGATCCACATCGAGATTCTCAAGCTGCTCCGGCGGGAGTTTTTCCAGCGCTTTGCAAAGGCGGTTCAGCGCGGCGGCCGAGAAGTCCACACCGACATAGCGTGCGCATTCGCCGGCCAGGCGCAGCAGCAACAGGCCATGCCCGCAGCCGACTTCAAGAATGGAATCCGCGTGGAGGTCTCTTATGGCATCCAGGGTATCTTCCAGCCATTGCCGCATTTCATTGCCGGGAATGGGGTCGCCCGTGCAGGCGCTTTTCCAGAGGGAGAAGTTTTGAAGCAGCGGCATGGAGCTATCCATTTGCCGGTATGTTTCCTCATATACTGCGGCCCATTGCCGGATTCGCTGCCGGCGTTCCTGTTCCGTCATGTCAGGCTTCCTGCGCGGCCTGTTGAGCCGGGGCTTCAACGGCCAGGCGTTCGAGGATGGCGTTTGCAACACCTTCCACAGTGGGAGAGATAAAGAAAACAGAAAGCGGCAGAGGCACGGGGATAACTTCCCTGATGCGTCCGATGACCTGCATGGCGCGCAGAGAGTCACCGCCGGAGTGGAAAAAGTTGGCGTCAAGGGGAGGCTCCTCCGTATCCAGAACTTCCGCCCACTGGCGTGCCACAAGTTTTTCCAGAGGCGTCTGCGCCGGACGGCGGACGTTTTTCCCCTTCATGCTCCCCTTTCCGGCGATTTCTGCCAGAAGACGACCCACGGTTTTTCTGTCCACCTTGCCGTTGGCGGTCATGGGCGTTTGGTCTTCTATGGCCCAAAGCCGTGGAATCATGGCGAGGGGAAAGGATTTTTGCAGAAACTCCGACAACTCTTCGGGGAGCGGGCGTCTGCCTTCCGTCTCAACCCAGGCACCGAGCACGGCCCTGCTTTCCCCGTCGCTGCCGTCGGCGCGCATGGACACCGGCAACAGAAGGGCGCGCACGACGCCGGAGCAGGTTGTGAGAGCCGATTCAATCTCGACGGGATCAGCGCGGTAGCCGCCTATATTTATTTGAAAATCTTTTCTGCCCAGGATTTCGATAATGCCGCCGGGCCGGTAGCGCCCCATATCGCCGGTTCTGTATAGGCGCTCGCCCGTACGGGGATGTGCGACAAAAGAATTTTCATCCCCGCCGGTAGTGTGAATGCATACCCCTATGCCGGAGCAGTACATTTCGCCTGCAACCCAGTCAGGAAGCTCGTTCAAGGCAGAATCCATGATATAATAACTGTTGTTGGCTATGGGGGCGCCGTAGGGAATGGAAGGCCACTCCGGGTCAAGACCCCGCACGGGGTGAAGGATGTTCCAGAGGGTGGTTTCCGTGGGACCGCCGCAGGAGTATAGTTCCGAGCCGGGGCAGAATTCCGCTATGCTCGCCAGGGTGACGGGGGGAATCCAGTCTCCGCCAAGAATATGCAGTCGTAGAGGAAGCTGAATCCCCTGTTTCCGACAATGTTTCATGAGCGCAGAGTGGAATCCGGGCACGCTGTTCCAGATGGAAGCGCCACGCCGCATTATGGTTTCAACCCAGTGCCGGGGATCGGAAGCCTTTTCCGGGGCAAGGATAACTATGGCCGCTCCGGCCGTCAGCGCTCCGAAAATGTCATACATGGACATGTCGTGGTGCATGGCGGTAATGGCCAAAAACCTGTCTTCCTGCGTCACCTTGAAGCGTCTGTTTGAATGGAGCACGGCATTCATAAGGCCTTTCTGCCCGATGGTGACGGCCTTGGGCGTTCCGGTGGTCCCGGAGGTAAGCATGACATAGGCCGCTGCATGTGGCGCGTGAAGAAACTGTCGCTCATGAACCGGGGAATGCCGGTCGGAGCCCGCCTCCGGGGAAGACGAGTCAAAAACGAGCCTGGGCAGGCGCAGATTTTCCGCCGCATGGCTGCACGGCTCATCCGTGATGACAGCCACGGCGCCGCCGATGCGCACGAGGGTCTCGAGACGCGCGGCAGGGCAGGAGGCGTCAAGGGGCAGGAAGGGTCTGCCAGCCGCCATAATCGCCAGAACAGCGGCAACAGCCTTCCAGCCGCGTCGCATGAGGACGGCCACGCATCCGCCATGAGGCGGAAGCTGTTCCGGCCTTGCAACGACACCGCACAGCATCTTTTGAATCTGTTGAGAAACACGGAAGACTGCATCATGCAGGGCGTGGTAGGAAACGGCATCCTCGCCGCAGAAAATGGCGATGTTCTCCGGATGGCTCCAAGCCTGGTGAGAAAAGAGGCGCAGCAGGTCGGTGTCGGGTAAAGGTTCGGGGGCCGCCGCCGCTGTCTGGCGCGCCTTTTTCTGTGTTTCGGGCAGTTCCGCCAGCCTTGGCCGCTCCCATGCTTCTTTTTGCGACGCAAGCAGACGGACAAGACGCATGAACTCCTGAAACATATCCCCAATAAGTCCGTCGGGAAACTGGCTGTCTCTGGAATCCCAATATATATGCAGTTTACCGGAAAAAATCGAAAAAACGCAATCCAGGTGGACCTGAGGCGTTGAGCCGTACAGGCGGTGCAGAATGCCCATGGCGCGTATATGCTCATCCAGGTCCGCGCCGTCGGAAGCGCCGTCGGGCATAGCCGTGAACACAACGGGCATGGAGGCGGACTCGGCGGAACCTTTTATCCGCGCCAGTTCGCGCAGCAGCGACATGCCTGAAACCTGCCCGTGGCGGAGGCTGGTCCAAGTTTCCTCCTGAAACTTTGCCGCCTTGTCCCTGAAAGATACGCCCTGAGCGTCGTCAAATTCCAGCAGGGTGAATGTGGCGAACTCTCCGATGATGTTATTGATGTCGGGGTGCCAGCTCAACTCCCTGTTAAAACGGGGGGTGTTCAGCGTAAAGCGTCGGGTGCCGCTCCAGAGGGCCAGAACCTCTCCATAGGCCGCCCCCAGGGCGGAGGCATGGGAAAGGCCCATTTCAGCGCAGATACTCTTCAGAGCCAGCGTTTCTTTTTCCGTCAGAATATCCGCCCGCCGCGTTACCATGTCAGGTGTGGCCGGAGAGGCGGGGGAACTCCGTCTGGGCAGGGGAGGGGGCGGAGGCAGGGATTTGAGCCTGTCCTTCCAGTAACGTTCGCTCTCAAAATATTCCACGCCGTTTTTGGACTGCTCAAGCGCGGTCAGATAGTCGCGGAAGGTTATGCGCAAGGGGGGCAGAGCGGTTTGCGGAGACGCGTACAGTGTGCCCAGTTCTTCGAAAATAATCTGAAAACTCCTGCCGTCTATGGCCCATTGGTCAAAACGGAAATGCAGCCTGCCCGCTCCGGAAGGGGACAGGCGGCTGAAACGCACCTCGGACTGGGGCCAGACTGAAAGATCGCTGACCGTGGCGATCATTTCCACGGCGATATCGTTGAGGCGCTGCTCCCGAGCCTCGGCGTCAAGATGCTGAAGATTCTCTTCACGCACGGACAGGCGACGGGGAAGCGGCAAAACCTGCTGTCGCCCGTCTTCCAGCACGACCGCGCGAAGCATCGGATGGCGTGAGACGAGCGTGTCCAGTGCCCGTTGCAGCCGCGCGACATCCAGAGCCGGACAATCTATTTCTACGTAACTCTGCATGGCAACACCGCCTCCGCCGATATCCTTGTCTCTGCCAATCCAGTAGGCCTGCTGCATGTCGCTCAATGGGAAGGGCTTATACATGGCATCCGGCGCTGCTTTGACAACCCACCGGGAAGGCAGTTTCTTGTTTTTTGCCCTCAGGGCAAGAGCATTCAGTTTTTCCATGCCTGACAAGGCAGTTTTGGAGATGCGCTCTGACTGCATGAAAGGGCCTCGCTTATGCTATTGTTCCGCCGCGTCGAGCTGTTCGGCGATTTTCCGAATAAGCCCGTCAACCGTACGGGCCTCCATAAATGTGCCCATAGTGAGCTTGATTCCGAGCTGAAGTTCGATGGCCGCGAGTATCCGTAAGGCGGTCAGGGAGGTGCCGCCCGCGCGGAAAAAATCGTCGTTGGCGGCCAGATCGCCGATGCCCAGGGCTTCCCGCCAGATATCAAGCAGAAGCCGCTCGGCTGGAGGCGTATCGTCCTCGCTCGATGCCCGGGGCGGGGAAAGGGGGGGCTGATCGTCATAGTTCAGGGGCAGCCAGTGGCTGTCGGGAGAGAACGTATAGCCGGGCAGGAAAATGTGGGGCGCTTCTTTATCGGGCAGGAGCGGAGAGAAGCCGCACAGAAAAAGCTCACCAAGGACAGACGCCCAGTTTCGGGCGGGCGAGGCTTGCGCGTCCGTCAGGTCAAAGACGGCCGCAGGCCCCGGCAGAGGCGCATTTTTGTCGCGTTCCAGCCGGTATTCAAGAAATGTCAGGGGCGCTCCGTCCGTCATTCCGACCTCTTCGACGGATGCATGGAAAGGCAGCGTGGAGAAGCTGATTCCTGCGTCCGCCGCCCGCCATGCCCGGTTTCCGGCCTGGAACCGTGCAAGCCCGCGCAACCCTTCCTCCCGCGACAGGATGTTTGCCTGACACATACCTGCAATGGCTCCGGTTCCCTGTCCCACGACAGCAGATATGGGCAGCTTCGCCCGGCGCAGAATATCGGACAGCGCATACCCCAAGGCCAGCGCCAGACTTTCTCTGCACAGGACGTTTTCCTCCAACAGGGGAAGGGATGAAGACAGTTGTTCCAGCTTTATTCCCAACGGGGCGAGGCAGAAGGAGAAAACGTCGTGTTGCTCGGGATATTCTCCGAGTAATTTCATCGAGACGGCGAGCAGCCAATCGGCCGACTGCAAGCCGTAGTCCGGATGAACAACCGCGAGGCGTGCCATCTGCGGCGAGGTAGCCATGCGGATGTGCCCGTCGCGCAGGGCGGAAGCCGCCTCATCGGTGGTGGAGACCATGAGCAGGGCCCGGTGGGAAAAATGTTTTCTGTGGCGGCAAAGGGCGGTGCACACAGCAGCCATATCGGCATCGGCATGTCGCGCGAACCATATCTCGAAGGTTTGAAGCTGCCGACACAGGCTGTCATGGTCGGGGGCGCTGAACATAAGGGGGTAGAGGGGCCGAACGTTTCTGTCTTTCACGGCGTTCGGCGGGGCGCTCCGGGCGTGCGGGGACGATATGCCGTTTTCACGGGCCCATGCGGGTGTTTGCTCAACCACAAGGTGGCAGTTGGTGCCCCCAAAGCCGAAAGAACTCACACCGGCAAGGCGCGGCATGTCTTCGGGCCAGTCCGCGCCCTTGAGGCATAGCCGGAACTGGCTGTTTTCAATGTCGATCTCCGGATTGCACTGATGATGATTGACAAGTGGGGGCATATATTCATTTTCGAACATGAGAACGGTTTTGATAAGCGACGCTGTTCCGGCCGAGATGTTAAGATGGCCGATATTGCCCTTTACGGAGCCGATTCGGCAGGGTTGCCGCCTCGGAGCGTCAAAAGCCGCGCGCAGGCCCGCGAATTCGACGGGATCGCCGAGATTTGTGCCAGTGCCATGAGCCTCGACATAGCTTATGTCCGCATTGCTTACGGCTGCGGATCTGTGCGCCATGCGTATGACTTCCGTCTGACCCTTGACGCTGGGCGCGGTGTAACCGGCCTTTCTCGCGCCGTCATTGTTGATTCCATAGCCGCGTATGACCGCCCGGATATGATCGCGTCCGTTGATGGCATCCCCGAGACGGCGCAAAAGCAGCGCGCAGACGCCCTCGCCCATGATCGTGCCGTTGGCGGACGCGTCAAACGGGCGGCAATGCCCGTCGGGCGAAAGAATCCCGCCCGGCTCCGCCCAATAGCCCCAGTGCCGCGGGCTGAAAACGGAAGCGGTGACGACCAGGGCAAGATCGCAACTGTAGTCCAGGAGGCTCTGGCAGCCTGAGGCCACCGCCACAAGCCCCGTGGAGCAGGCCGTGTTGATGTTCAGGCTCGGACCGGTGAGATTCAGTTTGTGGGATATCCATGTGCTGTTGAAACCCTGCCCGCTTAAAACCAGATTTTGACCGAATGCCGCACTCAGGTGATCGCGGACCGTGGGCCGGGTGTGAAAAAGCCAGTAGAAACTCTGAGCCGCACCTGCGAATACGCCCGTAACGCCGGCACGCTCATCGCCCGGGATATGGCCGGCATCCTCAAAGGCATGCCAGGACGTTTCCAGCATCAGCCGCAATTGTGGGTCAAGGGCACGGGCCTCGGCCGGGGTAAAGCCGAAAAAGTTCGCGTCAAACAGGTCCGCTCGGTCTAGCTGCGCGGTGACAGGCACATGGCAGGGATGCTCCATGATCGGAACCGGGCAGTCTTGCGCCGCAAGCTCTTCTCCGGTCATGCGGTGCAGGGTTTCCCGGCCGTCGCGCAAGACATCCCACAGAGCTTCAATGGTATCGGCATCGCGAAAGCGCCCAGCCATGCCCACAATGGCTATGGCGTTGGCATACTCTTCCTGTTCCCAGGGGGAAGTTGCACTCATGAAAACACCTCGTGCTGACGTTTTCTTTGTTGCCGGACTTTGCGCTGGAAGGTTTCCCGGGATGGCACGGGAGCTTCGGAGGGCAACGGGCCGGGAGATGCGGCGTTGTTTGCCAGTGATGCAATGTGCATGTGGAGGTCATTAAGGTTGGAGTAGGTGAATATACCCGCCATGCCGATGTCCACGCCGAGGTTTTGCCGGATTTTGTCCCGAAGAGGCGGAATCAGCACGGAACTGCCTCCCACATCGAAAAAGTTGGCTTCCGGATCAGGATCATCCAGCTCCAGAACTTCCTTCCAGATTTGGACGAGCGTTCGCCAGACTTCGGATGCGCCGTTTTCGGAGGCATGGGCGACAAGACGCGGCGCTGTCGGCAGGCTCGCGGCCAAGACCAGGGGGTGCGGTAACGGCGGGAGTGCATCGCCCTGGCTGACCCTGATGTGCAGATAGCGGGCGGGGTAGGCAAAGCCCTGCATATGTCCGGATGCAATCGCATCCGCCGGGCTTTTCCCTGCAATGACGTTGTCATGGCCGCTTTGCAGCATGCGAAAGATGCGGCTGGCCGCCAGTCGTGCCGTATCCGCATTGCGCCAGACAGGGAGGCACAGGCACAGATGGGTATGCGGGGCAAATTTGTTTTGTCCGGCGAAATAGTCACACAGGGCGTCAAAGTCTTCTCCCGCCATGCCCGCCCGGTGCCGCGAAGAGAACGAGGGCGAGCCTCCATCCCGCAAAAGGCAGATAACCGGCGCTTCCGGAGCCTCCAGATGAAATGGGTGGTAAAATTTTTCTCCCAGTTTTTCCGGGGAAATATGCCTGCCGTTGCCCTGGGGGCTGGGCACGAGATGCAGCAGGCCGCCGGGGAGGGCATCGAAGCTTTGCCGTCCTCGTTCCAGGGCTTGCCTGACGGTCTGGTCGGGAAGTGCCGAATCGGAAGAGCCGGGTTGTTCCAGAAGAAAAAAGCGGGCTGTGGACCGTTGTCGTAGTGCCCGGACCAGCATGCGCCCTTCATCTCCCGCCCCATTTATCAGCAGGCAGAAGCGATCGGGTGCAAAGGGACGATCCCAGTCGGGCACGGAGGCGGCGTCCGGGATGACGGGGCGCGCGAAACGGTCGGCCCCTTGCGTAAAAAGTACATCGCGAGTCAAGGGTTCTGGATCATGGGGATCTGTGGCTTTCACCTCATAGGCGCCGGCAAGTTTTTGTACCTGATCCGCAAAAAAGTCGTTTTCGGCAATGTACAGCCCTTGCCGTGCAAAAGAGCTGTGAGAATAGCGCTGGAAAAAACGCTTCAGAAGCTCTTCTGTCGCGATCGGAAGCAGTGACAGGTAATGCCGGTCAGGACGCAACCTCCGGTTGTGAGAAACCCGGATATGCGGCATTTGCGTCAGTTCGACCGCGTGCGCGTGGGGCAGCCAGGAGGGTATGCGGGAAAGAAGGTTTTTCACAGCATCGGAAGCAACGCTCCCGTCATGCCAGAGGATGCATTCGCCCCGTATATCCAAGAGGGAATCAGACGTTTCAGGAGCTGCGAAAGCAAGGGCCGCATGAGGCGAAGAGCCCGGCGTGTCCGCCAGCAGAAAATCGGTCAGCGCATCAAGGTTCACAGAGCGTCCCTTGAACCAGAGGTGGTCGGCAATGGCGGACGGCAGCGGAATGGACAGCGTATCGGATGACAGGGGCACGGCGCGGAACAGGTTGCCCAGAGCAGCCGGTTCGCCGCAGACGCAGTCCGCGGGAAGGATATTCTTTCCGATGACGGCCCGGCAGAACCGCTCGTCGCCCTGCCAGCCCTGTCCGTCGAGCAATGCTGTTGCCCAGCGCAGGCTGCGGGGGATACGCAAAAAAAGCCGGCAGCGGTCGAGTGCGGACCGGTTTTTTGCCAGAAAGGCGGCTGTGGGCAGATCATCCATGATCCATAGCGATTGCACGCCGTTTTGCAGCAGGCGTAGCGCACTTTCCCAGTTTGTTGTGACGGGAAGCGCGTTTTCGCATATTGCGTCGTCAGGATGGCCCCAGACAGGAATTATTCCCTGAAGCAGGGCGGACAGAGCCACAATGCCGGCGCGGTCGGCATCTTCGTTTTCAAGAAAGCGGATCTGCCCCTGCCCTCCGCTCAGGTTTTGGCAGGTTTCCTCCAGACCCGCCATGAAAGCGTTCGCGTCATAAGCCTGCCATGCAGCCGGACTTTCCCCGTCATTGACCAACAGCGGAGGAATGCCTTTTCCCTCGTGGAAAAGAGCATCTCCAGCCGGAAGGTCCGTGATTTGCAGCAGGTCTTCCCACAGGAGGTTCACAATTTCGCAATATTTTGTTTCCGGCATGGCCGGACGGCTCAAGCTTTTTTCCCCTACCGCGAGGACGCCCAGTGGAGGATGCCGCATAGCTGTTATGAGGGAGGAAACGTCTTCATCCTCATAAGCCAGAGCAAGTGTAATCCCGCCGAGTATGCAGGCTTTTTGCAGCATATGTCGCGCCTGGGTATTGCCTCCCCGCCACAGGCACAGCACTTCCGACGGCCGGGCTGAAGGGAAATGCGTTGCGAGTGCCTGCAGCAGGCGACCCAGAACCGCCGCATTTTCATCTGTGCGCAGGGCGGACAGAAGACGCCGTAGTCCCTTGGCGGGTTCCGCATGCTCTTTCGGCCCAGGATATGGGCGGGCATCGGATGTCAGGCCACGGGCAGTATGTTCTTCGGCATGAGGCAGTGCTTCGCAGGTGCGGGAAAAGTTGTCCATAAGGAGCTGGATACGTTCTTTTTCAAAAAGATCTTCTCTGTATTCCACGTGCAGCCAGGTATTTTCAACGCCGAAATCCCACACGATAAAGGAAAGCTCATGCTCGGTGACAGGATGGTCAGGAAGGCGTACGCGCATTTTTCCGGCATTGCGGCCTGCAAAGGCATTCTGCAGCAGAAACATTATCTGACCGATGGGCTGCCATGCCCGGACACGGGGCAGCCCAAGGGCATCAACAATGGAGCAGAACGGAATATCCTGGTTGTCCAGCGCCGCCAGCACGGCGGCATTGCTTTGCCGGAGCTCTTCGCATAGAGGAGCATCGCCATCCAGCGGGCAATAGAGGGGCAGCACATTGATAAAGCAGCCCACCATCCTCGCGGTACCTTCCAGTTGTTGCCGGTTGGCGGAAACGGTGAGGATGGGAGCGTCCTCCTGCCCGCTCGCGCGGTAGAGCGCCACGCGCAGGGCCGTATGCAGGGCGGCAAAGAGACTGCAACCGTGCCGTGCCGCCCATTGCCGCAGTTCCGTAAGCAGTTCCGGGCGGAGGCGCGTTTGGATAAGCCCGCAGCTCCGGACGGAGTCGTTGCCTCGGGCGACTTTTGTGGGAAAGGCGTGTGGAGCGGACCCGAGGGGCAGCACGTTGCGCCAGTATGCGTCCTGTTTTTCCCGGACGGCTGGCAGCAGGATCTCTGCGGCCCATGCGGCGTAGTCCGTATACTGAAGCTCCTGTTGCCGCTGCGCGGCTGCAATGGATCCGGCTTCAGGCGAGAGGAGTCTTTGCCAGTCTTCAAGAAGTATCCCAACCGACCATCCGTCCATGATCAGGTGATCCACGCAGAGTACAAAAGCGGCCCTTTGCTCCGGCACAGCCACATAGGACGCCCGTATCAAGGGGTCGGAAGCCATGGAGAAGGGGGTTCTTTTATATGCTTCCAGAATTTCAGCAATCTTGTCGTTGAAATTCTCCGGCGAAGTCTGGTGGATCTCAGGACGTACAGGGCGTCGCACGTCCAGAAACTGCTCCGGTTTGCCGCCAGTAGAAATCCTGATGGACAGGCGCAACGCCCCGTGAATCTCAAGCAGCTTTTCAAAGGACGCCATAACCTCCTGCTCCGTAGGAACAAAAAGCAGATCGAGAACTCCCGTCTGGTTCAGCACATTGGTATTGTCGCGCTCGTCAAGGTGCAGATTGTACAGTCCCAGCTGATAGGGGGACAGAGGGGCTTTTTCCGCATAACGAGTAGAAGGCGGCGGCAAGCGCTGGACAGGAGAGGCATTCGCGCTTTCGAGCCGTCTGAGAAGCATACGCGAGCCGCGCTTGAGTTCCATGCGCAGATCCGGCGTCAATGCGCTGGCCGGATTCACAAGAAGTCGTCCGTTTTTCCCTTCAACCTGTATGTTGCGGTCCGCGCACCGGCGGAGGATGTCTTCCGCTCTCATTGTTCGTCTCCCACAGCTTTCTCAAGAGAAGAAGGCCGTCTTGTGCGCCTGTGGAAAGAAAACCTGACCGGCTCCGTTTTTGGGGCGTCATGAAACGTGTTCACACCGGAATTCCGGGCACTCTCGACATAGGCCTGTACTTTGGCGGCGGTATTGTCTTCAAGAAGCAGACTGAACGGTACCGGGACCTGTGTCGCCTGTCTGATCTCACCGATGAGGCGCGCGGCCTTGATGGAGGTGCCACCCGCATCGAAAAAGGAATCCTGGAGCCTGTAGTCACAGTTGCCGAGAACTTCGCGGAACATCCCGAGGATACTGCCGTCTTCGACCAGCGTGGGAGTTGGCACCGTGGGAAGGCGGCTGCGGTCAACTTTGCCGTGCGTGTTCAGGGGCAGACTGTCCACCAGGATGTAGTGCCTGGGAACCATGTATTCGGGCAGACGGGCAAGCATGTGATCTTTCAGACCGGCCACGAAACGTGCCCGAAGATTCCGGTCGGTCAGCATCTCGGGGGATTCGGGCGTGACATAGGCGACAAGTTCTCTGTCGGCGCCCTGCGTGAGGGAGATAAAGGCCATTTTTACATCCGGCGCCCCCATGGCTGTGGAGCAGATTTCTCCAAGTTCCACGCGGCGTCCGGATATTTTTATCTGGTTGTCCTTTCTGCCGAAGACCGTCAGGCTGCCGTGTTCGTCCAGGGTTCCATAGTCGCCGGTCCGGTAAACGGGTCCCTCGAGGTACGGCAAGTGCACAAAGGCGCGGCCCGTCCGCTTCGCATCCCCGATGTAGCCCAGACCCACGCATGGTCCGCTTATGATCACTTCGCCCACGGAACCGGGCGGAAGCGGGCGCATGTCGTCGTCCACGATAAGTATTCCGGCGGCTGCAATGGGGCGGCCCGCAGGAACTACGGCAGGTTCAAGGCTTTTCGGGGTGATACTCTCCCGCGTGACGTATATGGTGCATTCCGCCGGTCCGTAGCAGTTGTGGATAGTGGTGCCGGGGCATGCCGCGCATACCTTCATGATGGCTTCGCGATTGGGCATTTCGCCGCAAATGCATACGTCGCGCATGCTTTTCAGGGTCGTAACGTCCTGTGTGGACAGAATGTTGAAAACTCCAGTGGAGAGTATGGCCCAACAAATGTCGTAGCGGCTGATGTGGGATTTGAGGCGTTCCGCATCCAGGGATACTTCGGTTTCCGTTACAATGATCGTTCCGGCATGCAGAAGGCTACCCCAGACCTCCATCATGGAAAGGTCGAATGTGACGGCGATGACGTGCGCCATGCGGTCATGTTTTCGCACGCCGTATTCCGAGGGATTTTGCAGTACTGCGTATGTGTTGGCATGGGTCAGGGCGACGCTCTTGGGTTCTCCGGTGGAACCCGAAGTGTGGATGACATACAGAGGCAGGGATTCTTCATCGCGGGATTTTTGGACACGTATCTCAATAGCGGGGGCGTTGTCCGGCATGTCCAAAAAATCCGCAACATCCAGCACCTCGACCGGCAGGTCCCGTGGAATGATTGCCGCGCAATCCCCGCCGGTGAGCACGACCTTTATGCTGCAGCGGCGCAGGATGCCCTGAATTCTCGCCGGGGGCCAGTCCAGCCCGATAGGGGCATAGGCGATGCCCGCCTTTGCCGCTCCCAGCCAGCAGGCCACGTTGCCGATCGAACGGGGCAGCAGCACACCCACAACCTTGACCGGCTGCTCAGGAGTTTGGGAGTATGACCGCTGCAGGCGCGCCGCAATGCGGTTGGACACTGCATCAAGCTCTGCATAGGTGATGCTCTGTTCTCCGTCCACTACGGCTTCCTGATCGGGGAAAAGCCGTGCATTTTCCAGAAATGAAGCGATGAGTCTTGTCTTGTTCAGTTCCAGCGATGCGTTGTTATTGCACATGATGTTCACCCACGTGTGCGACACATCCCGTGATCACGTTGAATTGACTTACGCAGCAACAAAAAGATTTTTCCGGAGTACCCGCCCAAGCCACGGATACGACCCCTTCTTCCACGCTGTTCGCCAAGTGGACAAAACGCACCGGCGCGGGGCGGCCGTCGATGCGGATGCTGCCGGTACTCATATCCGTTTCCATGGAAGGAAAATGGAGCAAAAGTCCCAGTCCAAGGACTTTTGAAACGGCTTCCTTGGCAGTCCAGAGCCGAAGAAACTGATGTGCCGGGCGTCCGGCTTGCGCCATGCGCTGCTGTTCATTTTCATGGCATACCAGGGGGATCAGGGCCTGCCAGTCGCCCAGATGTTCTTGAAGCTCCACATCCACTCCACAGCGTCCGTGGCGGCAGAAAGCAATAGCGGCCCATGGCCAGGAATGGGAAATGTTAAAGTCGCAGAAGGCGTCGGCGACAAGGTAGGGTCTACCGTAATTACTGGAGGCGAAAAGCCACTCATGCGGCAAACGGCGGCCTTTTTCCAGGCTTAATAACATGCGCAGTGCAGCATGGGACGCCATATACAGGATTCCGTCATTCAGTCGGTGAAAACGAAGCGCTTTGTATTGTTCCTGTGGGGAAAGCAGGGCAAAAGCCCGGCCCAGCGCGGACGCCGGATCTTCACGTTCCAGCAACGCCTCCAGGCCGTGCCCCTGCTGCGCCGGAGAGGCCAAGTCCATCAGGTCGCGGGCGTGGGTAAGGTATACGTGCACTTTCTCCTCGCCTTCAGTCTCTGTATCAAAGGGGGCCGGACGCAGGACAACATGCTGCTTGGCCGGATTTTCCCGTGGGCTTTTCATGTCAGCTCTCCTTGCGATGGGCATGCTGCATTTCAGACCCGATCCAAGATATCGCATGATCCGACATGGGGCTGCTCATGTTTGTATTTTTTTTATCCCAAAAAAATTATGGGCATTTTTAATTAATATATGGATAGTTATCATTCATATATGGCCGTGAATATTTTGTTATTATGGGCAAAAAAATAACCAAAATGGGCATGACAGCGAGTGCATCGCGTGTATCATCGACAAACATTCTCACATTGCTTTGTGAGGATTGTTTTTACCATCCAGTAAGAGAGGAGTCATGGCAACAGATCTGCTCAGACGCTTTACAGAGGTAGCGCGCTCCAACCCAGGCGTCCCGGCGGTTATGGGGCCTGACCTGTGCCTGTCGTTTTCGGATCTCGATTTGCTTTCCGACAGAGCCGCCGCAATTTTTACCCGTGCCGGCGATGCCGGGATTCTGCAGGGAGAGATGCCATACTCGATAGATACCTTGCCGGTCATCGGGTTCTATCACTGCCGCTCGGCGCGGCATGTCGTGGCTGCGGTGGGGGCCGCCAAAGCAGGCATTCCCTATATGCCCCTGGGCTGCGACTGGCCGGACAACCGTCTGAAAGCGGTCAGGGGCAACTGTCGCATGTGCCTGCTTGTGTGCGACAAGGAGGGTATGTCCGTGTCCGGCTGGGGCGGTGAAACGCCCGTTGTTTATACCGATGATCTGTTTGGAGCCGAGAAGGTTGTTTCAGCCTGGAGCAGAGTGGAAATGAGAGATGTGATGCGGGCCCGGTATGGGGATATGCCCCCGCCGCTGTATGTCATCCACACCTCGGGCTCCACCGGAACACCCAAGGGGGTGGCCCTGCCCCATGACGGCATTTGCGCCAATTTTGTCGGCTCACGTGGCATGCCCGGATTCAGCGCCGGCAAGAGAGTGCTTTACGGAGGGGCACTTACTTTTGATCTTTCCATTATAGAGCTCTGGATCAGTCTGCTGAACGGCTGCACGCTCGTGCTCACCCCGGAAGAAACGCTGCTTGATGCCCATAGTCTGAAAATGCATCTGAAAAAATGGGAGATCAATACGGCAGCCATGCCTGTAAGCGTCATGAGCGCGCTTGCCGCACAGGATGAAAGCGTTTTCAGCGGTCTTGAAGTCCTGATTTTCGGCGGAGAATTGCCCAATAAGGGTCGTATAGAAAAGATCATGCGCGCCTGCCCCGGCATCGTAATGAACAACTCTTACGGGGCGGCGGAAACCTGCGCGGTCGCCGCCGCCGGGAACATAAGTCTTCCTCTGCCCGAAGGTCCCCTTGCAGTGGGAAAACCCTTTGGCGATGCCGAGTTGCTGGTCGTGGATGACGATCTTGCGCCTCTGCCTGCAGGACAGGTGGGGGAACTGCTTATCGGCGGTCCGGGCGTGGGGCTTGGGTATATAAATGATCCGGAACGGACGGCCCGTTGCTTTGTGATTGACCCCCGAAGCGGAAAACGCTGCTACCGGACAGGTGATATGGCCTATCTGCAACCCGACGGGCGGCTTGTTCTGGTGGGGAGAAGAGATGCGCAGTTCAAGATCGGGGGCAAAAGGGTGGACCCCGATGAAATCAGTTCGGCCGTCATGCGCCAACCCTGTGTGTCCAATGTGCATGTCGCCTTTGTGCGCGGGGACTACCCGACCATTGTCGCCTATGTGGTGGCCCACGGCTCCGCGTTCGGCATGGAACCCGGGATTTTCGCTGAGAACCTGCGCAAGGTTCTTGCGGAAGAACTTCCCGCCCATCTCGTTCCCGGGCACATCCTTGTTGTGGAATCCATTCCGCTGACCGCCCACGGCAAAGTTGATCAAAAGCGCCTGCCGGCACCCCCTGCCGTGAAACCATCTTCCTCAGGTGGTGACGTTTGCGCGGCCTTTCAGGCAGTGTTGCGGTCTGAAGCTTTCAGCGAAAATGACGCTTTCTTTGATCACGGCGGCACATCATTGCTTGCCGCGCAACTGATTGCCGTTTTCCGCTCCGTCTTTCAGGTGGCGGTTCCTTTCAGACTTTTTTCACATCCGCGCACCGCCTATGTGGTCAGGCTTTTCATTGAAAATGCCAGAATGAACGGCCCGGCGGCCGCCGGGAGCGGTGCGGGAGCGCGGCTCCTGCCCGTCCGCGGCACAGGGCTTAATGCCCAGGACGAACTGACCGTCAAGATTTAGGGGTATGCCATGAATGCCGGGTATCCAGCGGAACTTCTCGAATTTGTTTTTGAACTGCGCAGTCAGGGCATAGTCTTATATGCTGAAGAGGGGGAGATTGTCTGCCGCGGCCCGCGAGAGGCCCTGACAAGCAGTCGTCTGGATACTCTCAGGCTGCGCAAGCGGGAGCTTTTGCAATTGCTTGAGGAAGAAGAGAGGGCCCTGCGGCAGGAGATTCCGGAACTCAGTCCGGATGTCCAAAACCGTTTTATGCCCTTTCCGCTGACGGACAACCAACAGGCATACTGGATCGGGCGCGGAGACACGCTGCAATATGGGCAGGTGGGCATTCACGCATACTTTGAGCTTGAGGTCCCGAGCCTTGATGTGGAGCGCCTGGAAAAATGCCTGAATACGCTGGTGCAGCGACATGACATGCTGCATGCAGTGGTCGTCGGAGACGGCATGCAGCGCATCCTGAGGGAATATTCCCCCATCAGGATAATGCGTACGGACGCCTCGGACCTGTCTGCGCGGGAAGCGGACAAGACGCTGGACTCCATCCGCCGCGATTTGTCCTGCCGCTGCTATTCACTCGAAACATGGCCTCAGTGTGCGTTTCACGCGGTGCGGCTGCCGGACGGAACTGACATTCTTTTTGCCAGCCAGGACACATGGTGCCTGGACGGGCAGAGTTACCGCGTGCTCATGGAAGAATTGACCGCCCTGTATCACGGCCTGACGCTACCTCCCCCGCCGGGCTTGAGCTTCAGGGATTATGTACTTGCCGTGCAGTCCTTCCGGAATTCCTCCGCCTATCAGGCCAGTTTTTCCTACTGGAAAACCAAAGTGACCACCCTGCCGGCAGCACCCATGCTGCCGCTTGAAAAAAAGCGGGGCTATCGTCCGGAGGCCCGTGGCTCCGGTAAAAAGAGCTCGAACGACCCCGTGAAGTCCTATCGTCTGGAAGCAAGACTTTCGGAAGCAGAGCTTAAAACGCTGAGAAATTCCTTGCGCGGCAAGGGAGTGACCTTGGCCGCCTTTTTGCTTGCCTGCTATGCGGAGACCCTGGGGCACTGGTCCGAAGAACCCGCGTTCACCATCAATGTGCCCTGGGGCAACAGGCTGCCCGTGCATGCGGATGTGAATGCGTGCGTTGGTGAATTCGCCAGCATGACGCTGGTAAAATACGACTGCATGGCGGGCGGGAGTCTTCTGGAAAGGACCCGTCTTGTCATGGCGCAACTGCTGGAAGACCTGCAATATTGCCATGTGTCGGGAGTGGCCATCCTGCGTGAATGGCGTCAGGCCAATGCATTGGGGCCGGAAGCCTGCATGCCCTTTGTTTTTACAAGTGAAACGGATGCGGGAGAGGGTGCGAGCTCTTCCTGGATGGAACCCCTTGAACGCATAGGTCGTATCCGCAAGGGGCTCAGCCAGACGCCGCAAGTTTGGATTGATGCCCAGTATGCCGTGGTGCGCGGAGAACTGCGCCTTTCATGGGATATTCTGGATGGCGTTTTCCCCGAAGGGCTTGCGGAAAACATGTTTGCCGCTTTTGAGGCCCTGGTACGCGCCTGCGCCGACAGGGACGGCATCTGGCATGAAGCATTTCCCCTGTCTGTTCTTGCCCTCCCTGTCCTGTACAGTTTGACCTGGGGTGGAGATTGCTCGATTGCCGACATGGACGTTGCCGCCGTTATTGACGAATTTTCATCCACGCGCGCGGAGTATGTCTGCATTGAGGATGTCCGGGGCGCTCTCATGTGGCGTGACGTGCCCGCACTCGTGTGCGGCGCATCAGCACGAATGTGCGAGGCTGGCCTCAAACCCGGCGAAGGGGTGGCCATTCTTTTGGAAAAAGGCCGCTGGCAGAGCATCATGCCTTTTGCCGTGAAATCTGCCGGGGGCGTGTGCATTCCGCTGGATGTGGAAAGCCCCGTTGAGCGGCTGGAAGAAATCGTGCGGCGTTGCGGCGCGGCCATGGTTGTGACCGACGCGTCGCTTCGGGAAAAAGCGGCGGCCTTCGGCCTGCCCATCCTGGATGTGGCATCGGGTGAACCGGTGCGCACAGCCCTGCCGACCGGGCGGCGAGTGTGGGACAAGAGCGTCTTCTGCGTCATCCACACATCGGGCAGCACCGGCGTCCCCAAGGGAGTGGAACTGCCTTTTGCCGGTATTCTCAACGTGCGCGCCCACATGGGCAGGCTGGGGCTGGGGGCCGATGACGTGGTTCTCGCCCTGTCGCCCCTGCAACACGACATGTCCATACCGGAGTATATGGGCAATATGCTGTGCGGCATGCGCGCGGTTTATCCCGATCCCCGCCTGCGCAAGGATCCCCGGCACTGGTTTGAGCTGATCGAAAAGCACGGCGTGACGTTCTGGCATACCGTGCCCGCCATGCTGACCATGCTTGTGGATTATTGCCGCGGACTGTCTGAAGAAAAGGTCAAAAGCGTTCTGGCATCATTACGTGTCGTATGCCTCGGCGGCGACTGGACGCCGCTGGAAACCGCACGGACGCTGTTCCGGCTGGCGCCCGGAGCAAAGATCGTTACGGTTGGGGGCCCCACGGAAATAACAATCTGGAATGTCACCCATACGGTAACCAGGGTGGAGGATTGCTGGAACAGCCTGCCGTATGGAACCCCCATAGCCAATTGCGGCTGCCGCGTCGTGGACGCGGCAGGCAATATCCGCCCGCGCGGGGTGGTGGGGGAAATGTGCTGCACGGGGCCTTTTATGTCGCCGGGATATTCCAATGACGATCGCCTGACCCAACAGCTTTTTCCCACCTGCGGGAAAAATGGCGAGCGCCTGTTCAAAACGGGCGATATGGTCCGTATGCATGCTGACGGCGTTTTGGAATTCGTGGGGCGCAAGGACAATCGGGTCAAAATTGGCGGTTACCGCATCGAACTGAGCGAAGTCGAACACCATCTTCAGACCTTTCCCGCCGTGGAGGAAGCTGTGGTTCTCGCCAGGACCGGCCCGGCAGGTTCTCCTGTCATGGTTGCCTGGGTCAGGGGGAGAGAAGGCAAAGATATTTGTCTGAAGGAGCTTCGAGCCCATCTTATGCGCTTTCTTCCTTCGTACATGATTCCGCCATTTATCGGCTTGTGTTCGTCTTTTCCGGTGACCTCCAACGGCAAGGTAGACAGAAAGGCCATTCTTGAATGGCAACTGCCCCGGACTGGCGAGGACGTGCGGCTGGATACGCCGCTGCGCTCAACCTTGGCAAAAGTATGGGAAGAATTGCTTGGCCGCAGGCCTGAATCAGAAACAAGCAATTTTTTTGAATGCGGCGGCGACTCCATTACGGCCATTCGTCTGCTCAACAAACTCATGTCCGCCGGTTTTCCGCATCTGGGCATACTGAGCGTATTCCAGCACCCTTCATTTGCGGCGCTTGTCGGATATATAGCCAGCTTGGGTGCGGGGGAGGAGCGTAACAAACTGCCTTCCCTCAGTGAGGCGGCGCAGTTGCAAAGTGCTTCCGGCCTGTACCCTGCTTCGCGCGCGCAGCAACGTATCCACGTGGACGAAATGATTCAGCCTGTCAGCGGGCTGTACAATCTGCCTTTCATGTTCAGTCTGCGGGGTCGGATCGACACTGACCGCATTATTGCCGCGTTCGGGACGGCGATAAACGCGAATCCGGCATTGCGCACTGTTTTTGAAGAGAGGCCGGACGCGGCCGGGGGCATGCTGCTTGTTCAGCGGGTGCTGCCTCGGATTGAAGCGCCTTTTGAGGTGCTGGATCTGCGAAACCTCTCCCCGGACAGCGCCGCCGGCAGGTGGGCGGACGCCGCCAGGAAGAGAGGGGCGGAGGCGCTGAATATGCTGGAGGGGCCTCTTGTACGGGGAACCCTTGCCCTCATGCCGGTGGAAGAGGGGCAAGCCCAGGCCGCCGAGCTGCTGCTTGTGGTCCACCATGCGGTTTTTGACGGCTGGTCCATGAAGATCTTTCTGGCCCAGTGGCGCTTGGCCATGGAAGGCATGGAAGTGCCCATGGCAAAATATTCATATGGCGATTTTGCCTGCTGGGAACGTCTGCCGGAAGTCATGGACGCCATGCAGAAGCACACGGACGCCTATGCTGCGGCCCTGCGCAGCCTGGATGCGCAGCCGGCTTCTTTTCACGCAAGCCTGGCCGGGGCAAGGCCACAGGCGAGAGAGGGAGGCGGAAGTCACAGTTTCTTTCGGCATACCCTTCCTCATGCTCTGGCAGAGCAGGTGCGTCGGGCGGCGGCGCAGGAAAAAGTAACGCCCTTTATTTTCCTTCTGGCCGGTTTCGCCCTCGTGGCCTCACGCTACTCTGGAAGTGAGCGCATTCTTCTGGGCACCTACTCGGCGCAGCGTTTTCTTCCCGACCTGGAAAGTATCGTGGGTATGCTGGTCAACCCGCAGCCCCTGGCTTTTGATTTTGCCGGAGCCCAAACCTTTGAAGATATTCTGGAA
Organism: Desulfovibrio sp. 3_1_syn3; assembly: GCF_000145315.2. Classification (NCBI taxonomy): domain Bacteria; kingdom Pseudomonadati; phylum Thermodesulfobacteriota; class Desulfovibrionia; order Desulfovibrionales; family Desulfovibrionaceae; genus Desulfovibrio; species Desulfovibrio sp. 3_1_syn3. The sequence continues at coordinate 2,636,763 of NZ_ADDR02000001.1, read as the reverse complement.
GCCGCCCATAAGGGACTGATGTTGGCCAAGCAACATGAGCTCGCCCCTTTTGAACTGCTGGTAAGAAGCGACGACTCAAGCATGGAATCCGCCGGAAAGACATTTTTCTCCATAACGTTCAGCCAGGACAATACCGACAAAAGCCTGGTCAGGGCCGGGGACGTGACCTTATCCATTGCGGCGGGAGGAGAACACAAGAGCGGTATGGACATGGAGGTTGCTCTGCATGAGGCCGATGGCGGCTTGAGCTTCGTTGTGGTGTTTGATGAGGCCGTGATGGAGCACAGACATGTGGAAAATCTGTTTGCCAGGCTGGAGTATGTCGTTGCTCAATGCGCCCGCCAACCGGATATGGCTCTTTCAGAAATGCGATATTGCCTTGACCGGGATGAGGTGCTGCTTGAGAGCGTGAACTGCCAGGCGGCCGTCCCCCTGCGGCATGCATCCCTGTGGGACTGGTTTGTTGAGACGGCACGCCGCCATCCGTATCAGGTCGCGATTATGGAGTATGCGGGCCGGGACCGCCGGGAATACAGTTACCTTGAGTTATTTTCACGGGCCGTAGGCATGGCGGAAACAATGAAAAACCTTGTCCCCGCCCTTTCAGCCGAAACTCCCTTGGAGCATTCACGCCTCATCGCACTCTACATGCCGCGAGGAGCCGAGCTTGCGGCGTCCATGCTTGCGGCATGGCGACTGGGAGCGGCGGTCATGCCTATAAGCGTCACGTTGCCCGCCGAAAGAGCGCTTTCCATACTGGAGCACGCCAGTCCCGTTGCACTTGTGGCAAACTGTCCGCAAGACTTGGCAGGACTTTGGGGCCGGTGCCTGGAAAGGGCTTTCACAGGTCCTGTTGTGCTGGGGAGCGATATTGTGCAGGGAAACGCCGGAGCAGCGGTTCTCGCGGTCGAACGCCCAGCCGGGATGTTGGAGCGAACTGCCTGGGTGATCTTCACCTCCGGTTCCACCGGCAGGCCCAAGGGAGTGGCTCTCTCCCATGCCGGTCTTGTGGGAAGGCTTGAATGGGGAGAAAAATTAATGCCGCCAACCGTGCAGGACAAGGGATGCTCCAAGACGGACATGGCATTCGGCGACTGCTTTTGCGAGATTTTCGGGCCGCTGTTTTATGGCTTCCCTGTGTTTTTCATGGAAGAAAAAAGCATCGCCCATGTGGATACGCTGTATGAAATTTTGAAGACCGAAAAAATCACGCGGCTTGTGGCGGTGCCGAGCCTGCTGCGTGAATTTGCCGCCATGGCGGAACGAGGAAAGGGGACTCTAGACGCCTTGCGGCATATTGTGTCCAGCGGCGAACCTCTGCCTTCTGCTTTGGCGCACCGCCTACAACGCGCCTTCCCTTCAGCGAAAATCTATAATTTCTACGGCAGTACCGAGATAACCTGCGATGCCTCATGGCATCTCTGTTCTTCATCCCTCACGGGCACATCAGCTGTCCCGGCCGGAAAACCCATCGCCGGTGGCCGTATCCTTCTCATGGACAAGACCAGAGCCGTGCTTCCTCCCGGCATGCGCGGGGAAATCTGCGTATGCGGCAGAATGGTTTGCCAGGGCTATCTTCAGGAAAACGGCAGCATAATCAAAACAGACGTCTTTTTCAGGCATAAGGAAGAACCCGCCTTTGGCACCGGTGATATGGGAGTCTGGACGGAAGACGGGAATCTGATTTGCCTTGGAAGAACTGACCGGCAGATCAAGATCCGTGGACAAAAGATCGCTCCTCAGGAAGTGGAAGGGCTGCTTCTTGCTCTGCCCGGCGTTCAGCAGGCCTCGGTGCTCTGCATGGATGACAATGGTCACGACAGCCTTGTGGCATGCCTTGCAGCTGACTGCGGAAATATGCCCCGCGTGGAAAAAATGCCTGTGTTGGAGCTCTTGCCGGCGGCCCTGCGCTTGCAACTGGAGGGAAGGCTGCCTGCCGCTTTCATCCCACGTTATGTTCTCTGGATGGAAGATATGCCGCGTATCCATACGGGAAAAATCGACCATGCCGCTTTGCGCTCCATGTGCAAAGAAGAAATGACGCGACTGGCCGAGCGGAGCAGGGAACAACCGTCCGAATTCGATTCCGGGGTGGCCAAGGCCCTTAGCGGCTGGTGGAGCGATGTGCTCCATGTTCAACCGGGGAGTGACAGCAATTTTTTCAGCGATGGGGGAAATTCCCTGCTGGCGGTACGGCTGGTCCATTTCATGGAAAAAGAGTTCGGCGTTTCAATGCAGGTGCGCCAGATTTATAGCTTAATTTGTTTTTCTGGGATGGTAACCTACATTGAAGAACAACAACGCGGCAGTGTCGGCGAATGGGAAGAGATTTGACAGTAAAGCGACTGCATACCGGCTTGGTTTTTATCGGCACTGGCGAACTCCGGCGAGCGACTTGTTCCGCCTGCCGTAACTCTGTCTTTTCCCGTCCGGCGGCAATGTGGATAGGGACCGGGAAAGAAGGGCCTTTGTATTAAGCAGACGCATTGTCGCCTATGACCTGTTTTGGAAAAACCGGGAAGAGGTCTCATGACAGCCAGTTCAAAAAGCAACCGCGACATTGTGACGGAAGAGATATCACAGCTGCCTGCATTGCCACTCTCTGGCGATATTTTGGAAGCTGTCGCGTTCCGCGATGGCTGTGGCCTGCCGTAGCTGCCGCTTGTGGTCTGACGGGTAAAATCCCCCTGGACAACATGCGCTTCGCCTCTTCGTGGCGTTCTCTGGCGTCCTTGAGCGATACGGTGGGATATTCCCCGAAACTGAGCAGCTTGCTTTTGCCGTCAAAACGGTAGGCCATTCTCCAGAGTTTGCTTCCGTTGGCGGGGATGAAGAGAAACAGACCGCCGCCGTCAAAATACTTGCGGGGCTTCACGTCGGGTTTCAGACTGCGGATGTGGGTATCGGTAAGAGGCATGGGCACTCCTTGGCTGTCGTTGGACGAAGAGATACCCACATGGATAAAAATATTTTTGATTCCGCGCGGTTATTCATGTAGGTATCAGAAATGTCGTACCACATTTCTACCTACGGATATACCCATAAAATGTTTGGATGCAAGCGGACAAGGCTGGACTTTGGGAAACCATACCGGAAGGAAAAAACAAAGAATGCCAAGGTCTTTTAGACCTTGGCATTCTTCTTTATAAGGGGCTTTAGCCAGTTGAGCGAGCGTTTGCGAGCGAAACAGAAATCCACCCGCTATGCGGGTGGAAATAATTTGTTATACAAAAAACACCTTTCCCATACGATAGAGTTGTTCAAGCCCATCGTAATTTTTAAGGGAAAGGTGTTTTTATATGGGAACTCGAGTTCAAAGTTTAGCCCACACAAAATGGTTGTGCAAGTATCACATTGTCTTTTCTCCAAAATACAGGCGGAAAATAATATTTGCCAACATTCGAGAAAGTATCGGAGAAATTCTTAAGGACTTATGCAAATATAAAGGTGTTGAAATTATCGAGGGCCATCTCATGCCGGATCATGTGCACATGCTGGTGAGTATTCCTCCAAAAATCAGTGTATCAAGTTTCATGGGGTACCTGAAAGGAAAAAGCTCATTGATGATTTTCGATAAGCATGCAAACCTGAAGTACAAATTTGGCAATAGGAAATTCTGGGCGGAAGGATATTTCGTCAGTACGGTAGGACTCAATGAGGTAACGGTCAAAAAATACATTCAGCAGCAAGAGAAGCATGATATTCTGCAAGATCGAGTAAGTACCCGAGAATACCAAAACCCCTTCCAGGGGTAAGCCAAAGCGGCAAGGGCACTGGGCTTGAACAAAGTGAAAGCCAGCGCCTTTAGACGCTGGCCGGTAACAAGCCCTTATAGGGCTGGAGCAAACCACCCGCTATGCGGGTGGTTTTGATTGCCCTGAAAAAATACCACGGTATTTCCCGCCTTGCCCTTTTGGAAAATTCACTGTAGGTCGATAAGTTATCTAGACCTATTCATAAGCGGCAGGGATGACATGACTATTCGTAATAAGATTCTGATTTCCATCATTGTCTCCGTTTGTGTGGCTGTTGGCGGCTGTGCTCTGCTGGCCTTCTGGCAGAGTCGGAAGGCGGCGGTGGAGGACTTCAGCGCCAACGCTGGTGGTCGCCTGCGGCTGGCCGGGCAGTATCTGAGCCAGATGGTCGGTAGTTCCAAGGGCATCGTGGATATTCTAGCCCAGCTGCCGTCCGTGGCCGAGGCCGACGGGCAGGTGACGTCCTATGCGGACAACACCGAGAGCGTCAAACCGCAGGGCGCGCGGCTCAGCGGCCCGGAGCGCGTGCTTTATGACGAATTCAGCACCTTCATCAAGGTCTATCCGCAATTTGAGCTGATTTATTACGGCACGCGGGGCGGCGGTTTCGTACAGGCACCGGACGACACGCTGAGTGCGGGCTTTGATCCGCGCAAGCGTCCCTGGTATGAGGCGGCCCAAAAAAGCGACGGCGTGGTGCTGACTGAATTCTATCAGTCCGACAACGGCAACCTGGTCACCACGGTGGCCAAAAGCGTGCGCCGGGACGGCACATTGCTGGGCGTGGTGGGCATCGACATCAATCTCAATGCCCTGAGTGCGTTTCTGGATACCCTCAAACTGGGCAAAACCGCGCGTCTGCTGCTCACCGAGGATACGGGGCTGATTTTGTACAATCCCACCCGGCCCGAGCGTGTTCTGAAAAACATCCGGGACGTGGGCGAACCCGGCCTGGCGGCGGCCTTTGACCAGGGCACGGGCAGCGGCGAGGTGAGCTACGACGGCAAGACCTATGTGGCCGTGAGCCAGGTGACGCAGGGCGGCTGGCATCTCATTGCCCTGGTGGACCGCGCCGAGCTTCTGGACAATGCCATGAAAGCCGTCCGGCGCATGCTGTATACCGGTCTGGGCTTGGTCGCCGTCGTGGCCTTGCTGGGTCTGCTGATCTCGCGCAGCATTGTTTCCCCGTTGCGCAGGCTGGGCACGGCGGCCCAAGGCGTGGCTGACGGAAATTTTGACGCCATTCCGCGTGAGGACTGTTTTCACGGAGAGCTGAAGGGATTGCACGCCGACATGCTGCGCATGGTCGATCAGTTGCGCGAGCTTATCGGCACGGCCCAGAGCAAGACGGCCCAGGCCGAGGCGGCGTTGCGGCAGGGTGAGGCGGCTCTGGCCGAAGCCGAACAGGCGCGCAAGGAGGCGGAAAACGCCCGGCGCGAAGGCGTGTTGCAGACTGCGGAGCAACTGGCGGGCGTGGTGGACGCGTTGGATTTCACCTCTTCGCATCTGAGCGAACAGACCCGTTCCATCGCCGGTGCTGTGGACACCCAGCTGGCGCGCACCACGGAAACGGCGGACGCCATGCGCCAGATGAACGGCGCGGTGGCCGAGGTGGCGCGCAATGCCTCCGATGCCTCGGGAATCGCGGCCAGCGCCCGCCGGGAATCCATGGACGGCCGGGAAAAAGTGCAGGATGTGGTGCAGAGCATCAATCAGGTGGCCGCGTTCACTGAAAAAATCAACGAGAGCATGGAGCAATTGCTGCAACAGGCCACGGACATCGGCCAGGTCATGAATCTTATCACCGATATTGCCGATCAGACCAACCTGCTGGCGCTCAATGCGGCCATTGAAGCGGCTCGGGCCGGAGACGCCGGGCGCGGCTTCGCGGTGGTGGCCGACGAGGTGCGCAACCTGGCGGAAAAGACCATGGAAGCCACCAGAAGCGTGGGCACGGCCATCAAAAATATTCAGGATGGGGCGCAGGCCAACAGCGCCTTTATCCGGCAGTCGGTGGAGCAAGTGGGCATTTCCAGAGAACTGGCTGGCAAAGCCGGTCAGGTCTTGGAAAGCATTGAGCGGATGGTCATGAACACGGCGGACCAAGTGCACGCCATAGCCGCGGCCAGCGAGCAGCAGTCGGCCTCTTCGGAAGAGGTGAACAAGAATACAGAGGTCGTGAGCCATATCGCCGGAGATGTGGCCCAGGCCATGGCCGCTGCGGACGAGGGCATGCAGGAGCTGAACCGGCTTGCCGGTCAGTTGCAGAGCATCATCCGTTCATTGAAGGAGGGCGCGTCAGGCTAGGGCCAGCCCCTTCGCAAAAAACATGCTTTTACCAGGACGTTCCCGGCTATATGCGGGTTTCCCCTACAGCTTGTGCTCCTTGCGGAAGGCCGGAATTTCCCGATGGGAAAACAGCCCCGGCGCGTCCACCCGCACGCCTCGCGCGCGGCGGGGCTGTCCGGTAACAATCCTGTTCTTGGTCGGGAAATCCCGCTGCCCGGCGGCCCGGTTTCTTTGGGCCTGGGGATGGGTCTGGTCCGGCTGTTTTTTCAGTCGGCCGGGCGGGTCAGCGGCGCATAGGCGCCTTGCGTGGCGCGCAACAGGTCGTTGGGCCCAAGCTGGATCTGCACGCCGCGCAAACCGGCGCTCACGTAGATGCGTTCGTGTGCCGCGGCGCTTTGGTCAATCAGGACGGGGTAGGCCTTTTTGGCGGCCAGCGGGGAGCAGCCGCCCCGGATATAGCCGGTGAGCGGGCGGACTTCCTTGAGCGGCACCATTTCCGCGTGCTTGTTGCCCGAAGCCGCTGCCAGGGCCTTGAGGTCCAGTTCCGCGGCCGCCGGAATGCAGGCCATCAGCACGCCGTTTTTGTCCCCCCTGGCCACCAGGGTTTTGAACACGCGTTCCGGTTCGGCGCCCAGCTTGCGGGCCATGCTCACGGCGGAAAGATCTTCCTCGTCCACCTCGGCGCGGTGCAGACTGAACTGAATGCCCAGCCCTTCCAGCAGGCGGGCGGCATTGGTTTTGGGAATCCTGGCGGTGGTCATGGGAGGGAAATCCGGAGCTCAGCGGCGTTTGAGCCAGTAGGCGAGCTTGTTGCGCAGCACGGCCGCGTCAAAGGGTTTGGAGATATGGTCATCCATGCCCGCGTCCAGAATCTCGTCGATATTCTCGGGCAGGGTGGCGGCGGTCATGGCGACAATGGGCAGCGTAGAGGATTTTTCCCTGACGGTCAGTTTCTCGCGGATCAGCCGGGTGGCTGTCAGCCCGTCCATAATCGGCATGCGCACGTCCATGAGCAGCAGGTCATAGTCCTTTGCCAGAGCCATGCTTACGGCTTCTTTGCCGTTCTGGGCCAGATCGCAATCCAGACCCAGCTGATGCAGCATGGCGCGGGCGATCTCCTGGTTGATTTCATTGTCTTCCACCAGAAGAATCCGGGCTCCACCGGGCAGAGGCAGAGAGCTCTGGACGGTCGGGCAGGCACCCGGAAGCTTTCGCGAAAGGATACAGGGGATGCTCAGATGAAAGGTGCTGCCGTTGCCCGGCTCGCTTTCGCACCATAAATTGCCGCGCATCAGACCGGCGATGCGCTTGCAGATGCTCAGGCCCAAGCCCGTGCCGCCGAAACGGCGGGCAATGCTGGCATTGGCCTGGGTGTATGGGTCAAAGAGATGCTGCTGGTATTCCCGGCTGATGCCCATGCCCGTATCCGTGACCATAAAATGGAGCAGATCCTGGCTGTCGCTGTTTTCCCGTCGGATGCGCAGCCGTACGCTGCCTTTGGAAGTGAATTTGACCGCGTTGCTCAGCAAATTGAGCAATACCTGTTTGAGGCGCAGGCCGTCTCCCCAGAGCTTGAGCGGCACGTCGTCGGCCACTTCGCAGATATATTCCAGCCCTTTCTGGTCCAGCGGGAAACGGATGGAAGTATAGACGAAATCCAGCACTTCTTCCATGGTGTAATTGACGTTTTCCAGGACCATCTTGTTGGCCTCGATCTTGGAGAGGTCCAGGATGTCGTTGATGATGGCCAGCAGGCTGGTGGCGGAAGAGCGGATCTTGTGCAGATAGTCTTTGTGTTCCGGCGAAGGATCGCTTTGCAGGGCCAGATGGGTAAGCCCGATGATGCCGTTCATGGGCGTGCGGATTTCGTGGCTCATATGCGCCAGAAATTCGCTTTTGGCCTGGGAAGCGATTACGGCCGCCTGTTTTTCGTGCTGCGTTCGCAGAAGATCGGTGACGTCGGTGCTTATGGACAGGCGCACGGGATGCCCGGTATCCCAGTGGATGACTTTGTCCACCACCGTGTACGTCCGCTTGGTGAGCTCGTTTTCATAGGTCCACTGGTAGGGTTCGTTTCTGGAGGCGATGATGGCGTTGGTGCAAAAGGGGCAAGGGCTGTCGCGCCCTTGCAGGCGCTTGTAGCAGATATTGCCCATCGGCCCTTCCGGTTTGGGAAAGCTGGCCTCCACGCTCTTGTTCAGGAAGAGCAGCTCGTAACTCTCCATATCAATGATGTAGACCGGGTCCACAAAGGCGTCCAGAATGTCGCACAGCTGGTCGTGTTTGTGGCGCAGGCGCTCATAAAGGCGGAAATGCGTCAGGGTAATTGCCAGCATATTGCCCAGCAAATGGCAGATGCCGGCATCCTCCGGCGTCCACTGGCGTGGGGCCACGCGGTGCAGAAGGCAGATGCCCCCGAACAGCTGGCCGTCATATAGAATGGGCAGGCAGAGCAGGGATTTGACCTGGAGCCGCAATAAAAGATCCCGCTTCGGACCGGCGGGCATCAGGCTGGTGTCCGTGGCGCAGAAACTTTTGCGGTGCAGCAGGATGTCGAGAATGGGCGCCAGGAGTTCCGTGTCGGCGGGGGGAGAAGCGCCGTGGGCTTTCTCCAAAACTTGATTGAACCAGACGAGCGGCTCCCGCCAAGTCTTGTTTTCGTACTCAAAAAGACAAACTTGGCCGCAGTGCAGTGATTCGCCGATACTGGCCAGAGCTGTTTTGAGAAAAGGCTCTTTGCGGTCGTTCAGAAGGGCGGAGCTTGATATTTCCAATGCCAGGGCCAGCGGATTAGAAAAGTGTTCCCCCGAGAACTGCGCGGTAGTCGGCATACATTCACCACAAGGAGTTTACTGCGTTTCCTAGCATCGGAATAAGTAGTATAGGTGGCTAGATGGGACCATGTCAAGTGGACAATTCTTCAGGCAGAAAAGCTTGTTGCGTGTCAGCCGCCTGGAACTCATTTTCGAAATAAGCAAACAGACCTCTGCGGAACGCCGTTATTTTGGCAAGATTGAACTCCAGTATGGCCCAGACGTTGATTTTGAAAAGGCAGGCGGCTAAAGTCCAAGGTGCGATGTGTTATGACTTCAACCGCCCACAACTCTTTTTTAGAATAGAATTCTGCTTTTTTCAATTAGAATTGTGGGTAAAATATTAAAATTCTGTTCAAAGTATTATCTCCAATCATTTCAGAATATTAATAGTATTCTGGCTTGAATTGTGAGGATAGTCTCTTGAACAGTGGAACTTTTACCCATGAATTCTACACTTGGGCAGCGCATAAAACTAGCTCGCGGGAAACAGTCGCAGGGGGCCTTCGCCCAGGCTATGCAGATCAGCAAAGGGGCCCTAGGTTTCTATGAACGGGACATAAATCTGCCCAACAGCGAGGTCGTGTTAAAAATCTGCTCGGTTTCCGGTGTGAATATCGAATGGCTTCTGACCGGTCTGGGGCCCATGCGGAGAGGGGAAGTGCGGGTGGGACCGCACGAAGCGGCCGCCGCCCCGGCGGCCTGGGCTCAGGAGGATTTCCGCTGTGCCAGGCTGGAGGAAAAACTCGACCGCGTGGAACGCCAGCGCGATGAACTGATGGATGAAAACCGACGGCTTTATGCCAGAAAAGACAGTCTGATGGAGGAAATCGCGGCTCTGCGCGAACGCGTGGCTCGCCTTGAGGCCAGAATCGGCAGGATGGAGCTTTCCGGCGGCTGCGAACCCTTGCCGGACCCGCTTGCCTAGGGTCAGCCCTCCTTAACCCGTCGCCATGTTCTTTTGTCCGCAGGCTGCGTCGCTCGCCCCGCGCGGCGGCTTTGAACAGACCCCACCGCCCGGGACTCACCTTTCCTGCCGAGGAACGAAAATCTTCGCTCGCAAACAGCCCCTGGAAGCGTCGGCAGTTTTCAGATAGCCACCGTCCGCACCAGCGGGCATCACTGCCAGAGCGCTTCCAACGCGCGCCGCCGCGCCGCTTCCTCTTCCCGGCGGAGGTCCTCCAGACGGCCGGTCAGATCCCTGGCCGCATTTTCCAGCGCCTCCGGCGAACCGCTGTTGTCCACCAGCAGATCACAGGCCGCCTCCTTGCGGGCTTCCGGCCATTGCCAGGCTTCCAGGGCGGCGGTCTTTTCCTCGCTCCAGCCCCTGTTGGTCATGATCCGTTGCAGTCGCAGGGGCAGAGGGCAGTGCACGCCCACGGTCAGGGGCGCGGGATTGAACGCTGCTTGCCAGCCGCATTCAAAATACAGCGGCACTTCGGCCACGGCCAGAGCAGCGCCCGCCGCTTCCTGCGCCTGCCAGAAATCCTTAATGGCGACGCGCACCAGGGCGTGTACCAGTTCTTCCACTTCGCGGCGCAGGGCCGGGTTTGCGCGCATGGCCGCCAGCAGGGCCGTCTTGTCAACGCCGCCGTTCTCCGCCAGCAGGTCCCGGCCCGAACGTCGTTCCAGCCATGCGGCGACTTCGCCGCCCGGCGCATACAGCCCGGCCACCAGGGCGTCGGCGCTGACGCAGGGCAGGCCCAGTGCCGCCAGATGCCGGGTGAGTGCGGACTTGCCGCTGCCCGGATTGCCGGTGACGATCAGCCGCCGCATCCGGCGACAGGCCGCCAGAGCCGCCTGGGGCAGGTCGTCGGGCGGCGGGCAGGCGAAATGCATTTCCTCTCCGCTGTCCGGATGGCTGAAGGCCAGATGCCAGGCGTGCAGCATCTGGCGTGGGGCCAGCTCGCGCACCGGCGCGGGCGCATACAGCTTGTCGCCCAGCAGGGGATGGCCCAGATGGGCCAGATGCACGCGGATCTGATGGGTACGCCCGGTATGGATGCGCACGGCCAGCAAGGAAACCCGTTGATCCGGCGTATTCCAGAGCCGCTTCCAGGTGGTATGCGCGGGCTTGCCGCCGCGCGTTTCGGGCAGTACGGCCATTTTGATCTTGGCCGTGGGATGGCGTCCCAGGGGCTCGCGGCATTCCCCCTGTTCCGGCGGCAGGCCGCTGACCAGGGCCAGATATTCCTTGTGCACCTCGCGCCGGGCAAAAGCCGCGCTCAGCGCCAGGCGCGCGGGTTCGGTCAGGGCCACCAGCAAAAGGCCGCTGGTATCCTTGTCCAGACGGTGGACAATGCCGGGGCGCAGGCCTTCCAGTCTGCCCAGTTGCGGAAAGCGTCCCAGCAGGCGCTGCACCAGGGTGTGTTCCGGGCAGGAAGGGCAGGGGTGCACGGTGAGTCCGGCGGGCTTGTTGCAGACCACCAGGCTTTCGTCCTGCCAGAGCAGTTCAAGATGGCCTTCCTCGGGGCTGAGCGCGTTTTCCGTCGGCGGCAACTCCAGCAGCACTCGCTGACCCGGACGGGTTTTGGCGTCAGGCCGGGACACGGGCAGGCCGTCCACCAGGCAGCGCCCGGCAAGCACGGCCTTTTGCAGGGCCGCGCGCGAAAGTCCGGGCGCGGCGTCCCGCAGGACGCGGTCCAGGCGTCGTCCGGCCGTGTCCGCCGTGATCAGCAGCTCAATACGGTTCACGGCGTGATCCCGCCAGGGTGGACAGGGTGCGCAGCCGGTCGGCAAAGGTCATGGGCCGGTATAGATTTTTCAGCTCCGCGCCGGGCGTGATGGAGGTGACCACAGCCCGGCCGATGATGAAGCGCGCGTCGTCGTTGCCGTCCTCAATGGTGCGCACGCCCCAGACGTTGTGGAAGATGGCGGCCCGGCCCTTGTACTTGCCCACATAGAGGGTAATATGCCCGCGCATGCCCACCAGGCTTAAAAACGGCACGCCGTTGTTCAGGATCAGGGCTTCCTTTTCCTTGGCGCTCAGGCCTTCCAAGGGCTGCACCACGCCCATGCGCGCCTGCGCCCCGGAGTTGCGCGGCAGCCAGAGGCCGAAGGGCGTGAACAGCTCGCGGGTCAGGGCGGAGCAGTCCCGGTCGCCGAACATGCCGCCCCAGCCGTAGCGTTGGCCCATCATCACATTACCGACCCCGGCTACGTTGCCGGGGGTCAGGGGCAGAGGCTTGGGCACGGCGTCGCCTTTGGCGAGAACGACTTCCGCGCTACGGGCCATGCCGTCCGGTCCCTTGAGCGGCACCAGCACCCGCAGGCCGCCTTCCGCGCTTTCGCTGTTCAGGGGCAGCATGGTACCGATATTGGCCTGGCCGTCGCCGCCATTGGGGCCGACGCCGGGCAGGGTTACCTTGTCGCGCAGCAGGGCCGCGTAACGGCCCGAGCGCCAGACGCTTTTGAATTCCTGATCCACCAGGGCCACGTCCTCGGCGTCCACCCAGCCTCCGGCCACCGGGCATTCCACAAAATGCCAGCGTCCGTCCAGACTGGTATGCGCGATGAGCAGCGGCGTGCCCGGCGGCAGCAGGGAATACTGGAAATAATCAAAGGGATTGGCCCTGGAATCGGGCGTGGGCTCGGAAAAGCGGGTTTCGTGGGTGGGCATTTCACGCAGGTCCGTATTGCGTACGGTAATGGCGGCCTGCGCGCGCGAGGGAAAGGTCCGCAGATGGGCGTTGCGGCTTATCTGATCCCATTCCGTCTGGGACCAACGGATGTCGTCGCGTTTGAAGCCGCGCGCCCGACGGAAAATGGCCGCCACATCGCGTTTGCGCATGGAAGTTTTGCCCATGTCCCAGGGGCCGAAAAAAATCCGGTTGAAGCGCGCGTCCTGTGCGGCCTGTTCCTCGGCGTCGAGCAGGGCTTTGTCCGGGCCGGCGGCCTTGGCGTAGACGTTCAGATCCTGCGGAAATTGACGCAGATCCGCCAGCGTGCCCATCCAGGGGGGCAGATCTCCCTCGCGGGTGGGTACCTGTTTGCCGCCGCAGGCCGTAAGCAGCATCAGGCAGAATACGGGCAGGAGGAGGCGGAGGACAGTTTTCATGGGCGTTGTTTCCTTCTCTGGCGGGAAAAGCAATGACGCGGCGCACGCGAGATGGATTGCGTGCCGTCGTTCGGGCCAAGGGCATACATAGCATCAGGGCCGCTGTTCCGGCAACGCCTTCTTTGCGGACCGGATATCTCACGCGGGCACTTGACAAAGCGGCCCGTTCCAACTATTACAAACGCGCTGTCACCATCGTCTATCCGGTTAGGACGGCGGCCTCTCAAGCCGCTAAGACGGGTTCAAATCCCGTTGGTGACGCCAAGTTTCCAGGTTTTGCGATTTGAGCATGTGCAAATTTATGTGCAAATCGCTTTTTCCAGGGGGGCGAAGGGTACGACCTTCGCCCCCTTCTTTTATGATCGAAAACTCCCCGCTAATGTGGTCTGACCCTGGTCTGACCCCTGTCAAGTAGACAGGTAAAAATCCCCCGGGGCAACGATTACGCGGCCAGCTTTTCTCGGTACTCTACCGGGGAAAGCTGGCCGAGCCTTTTCTGAAACCGTTCCTTGTTGTAGAAGAGGATATATGCTTCTACCAAGGCAATAGTTTCATCCTTGGGTAACGGTTGGTTGTCTGTAAATAATTCTGTTTTGAGATGAGAGAAGAATGACTCCGCACAGGCGTTATCCAGGCAGTTCCCCTTACGGGAATGGCTGCCAAGAATCTGCAAACTGCCAAGCCGTTCCTGATATGTCTTGTGGGTGTACTGAAAGCCCTGATCAGAGTGCAACACGGCTCCAGGCATGGCCGGAAGTCTAGACAGTGTGGCAAGCACCAGTTCAAGGTCATTTCTGGCTGAGAGGCTGTATGCGATAATCTCGGTATTGTGCAAATCCTGCACTGCCGACAAGTAAATAAAACCGGAGCTTGTCGGCAGATAGGTGATATCTGTCGCAAGTTTTTTACCGGGAACATCGCTTTTGAAGTCACGGCCAAGGAGATTCGGAAACACAATACTGCCCGATTTGCCAACGTAACGGCGTTTTTTACGGATAACCGATTGAATGCCAAGTTTTTGCATCAAACGATGAACTCGCTTATGGTTTACGATAAGCCCTTCACGATGCAAAGTTGTCGTTATACGAAGATATCCGTAGAAGGGGCGTAATGAGTGAATCGCTTTAATGTACTCCACGATATCTTCATTGTTGTCTTGCTTGGGTACACTCTTCTTCCATTTATAATATCCAGACCTGGATAATCCAGAATAAGACAGCAAAATTGACAACGAATGCCGCGTCCGCAATTCATCAATTATTCTGAAATGCTGCCACTTTTGTCTGCTCCCCATTCGTGTCCGAATCGGGAGCGATATAACTTTTTTAAGTAATCACGTTCCGCCTTCACATAGGACAACTCTTCTTCAACAGATGCGAATTGAGTGCGAGGTCTCCCTCTGCGAGAACCCGTTGCCTTGCCGCGTCCATCTTCGAGAGATTCGCCTCGCTGAAATTTGGTTACCCATTCACGGAGTGTTTTCTTGTCTTTCAGGCCAAGCTCATCCGCCAACTGCTGCTAGCTTCGCCCTCCTTCAAGGTAGCGCCGTACAGCTTCTTCCTTGAAGGAGGGCAAATAAGTCGTCTTCTTTCCGTTTGCCATGCAAGCCCCCATCAGGGTTCTAAAGTTTGAGCCTAGAGGGGCTTTTTTACTTTGTCTACCTTGATGGGGGCATATCATTAGCGGGGAGTTCCAAAAAGGCGAAGCCTATAGCTGTCAAAAAGAAGCTCTCCTTTGCTACAAAAAAGTTATCCTGACTTCCGTAGTAGCAAAGGAGAGCGACAATGGATGATCAAAGTTTAGAGCACACGCGTTGGAATTGCAAATATCATATCGTGTTTGCACCGAAATTCAGGCGCAAAATTATTTATGGCAAATACAAGAAAGAAATTGGCCTGATATTAAGGAGGTTGTGTGAGTATAAAAAGATTGAAATATTAGAAGCGCATGCATGTATTGATCACGTCCACATGTGCATAAAAATACCTCCCAAGTATAGCGTGGCACAAATCATGGGATACTTGAAGGGAAAAAGCGCGTTAATGATATTCGAGCAGTTTTCGAACTTGAAATATAAGTTTGGGAACCGTCATTTCTGATGCAAAGGCTATTTTGTCAGCACGGTAGGGGTGAATGAAGCCACTCTTTTGAAGTATATTCGTGAGCAAGAGATACGAGACAAAATAGCCGATCAGCATAGTTTGTTTGAACATAAAGACCCATTTATGGGTCGCTAGGAATAGCGGCGGAAGTCAGGTCTGGCCTCCCTCAGGGGGCGGACGAGTAACAGGCCCTTATAGGGCCAAATCAAACCGCCCCTTGAAGGGGCGGTGCTGATTGCGACACTTCGTTGACTTGCACCCCCTTTTGGAGGCAACCTTGGGCATCCGCTCCATGGTTTGAAGCCTCCACACGCTGGAGCCGCGTCAAACGACACATGTCGCAAAACCGTAAAGGCTTGCGCGCCGCTGCGGGCGGAGTGACATCTTACTGGTCTGAAAAGGAGTTGCCGCATGGCATTTTTCGCCGCCCGTGACGCTGAAACCACGCTCGCTTGCCCCCGCTGCGGAGCGCGCCTGCACATCGCCCGCACCTGCCACGAAGCCTACATGCGTTGTCCGGCCTGCAAGGCGCAATTCCCGCTCAACGACTATATCAACCAGGTGGATGAAGTCATGGAACGCTTTCTCGAAAACGTCTATTGCGACCGGATTTGAGCCGTTTCAAAAAGGCTTGTGTCCTTCTCACGAAGTGAGCCTGACGCGGGCAGAGGGCAAAAAGCCCACTAATCACTGCTTCCTTATATTCCGTCCGGCAGCCATGCCGCTGGCCCAGGCCCAGTGCAGGTTATAACCGCCCAGCAGGCCGGTCACATCCAGCAATTCCCCCACGATGTACAGGTTCGGGCACAGCAAACTGGTCATGCTCCGTGGGTCCACCTCGCGGGTGTCCACGCCTCCGGCGCAAACTTCGGCCTTTTTCAGGCCCGCCGTGCCGTCGGGCGTTATCATGCGGGCCTGCACGGCCTCCGCAATCCGGCTGCGCGCGGCGCGGGACAGCTCGGCGATTTTGCGGCGGGCCAGAGGAGAGGGCAGCAGTGCGTCCGCCAGTCGTTGCGGCAGATGGCGGGCCAGCAGGGCGCGCGGGGTCTGGCGTCCGGCTTCGGGCGCATCCAGCAGCGCCGCCACATCCCGACCGGGCAGGAAATCCAGCCGCATGGGCGCGCCCGGCCGCCAGAACAGCGAGGCTTTCAGCGCCGCCGGGCCGCTCAGGCCGTCATGGGTGAAAAGCAGGTCGTCTTCCCATGTATGCTCGGGCCATGCGCGCTCCAATCCCACGTTCGAAACGGTCCGCTCCTGATTGCCTGCCTCCGGCAAACTGATCCGCACCGGCAGGCTGATGCCGGAAAGCTCCAACAGGGCCGCGCTGTCGGGATCATCGGCGGGCAGGCGCAACGGAACCAGAGCCGGGCGCGGCGGAATGACCGTATGTCCCAGGCTCTGGGCCAGCCTGTAGCCGGAGCCGCTGCCGCCCGCCTGCGGCCAGGCCGGGCTGCCCAGCGCCAGTACCAGGGTTTTGCCGCGCCAAAGCGCGCCCCCGGCCTCCATGCTGAAGCCCTCGCCGTCGTGGCTGACGCTGGTTACGGTCGCGCCGCAGACCAGACGGCACCCGCGATCCCGGCAGTCGCGGACCAGGGCCTGAACTAGGCGCTGAGCCGGAACGGTCAGAAATAATTGGCCGTGGGTGCGTTCTTCCACGGGCAGATTCCAGGCGCGCACCAGGGACAGCATGTCCTCAGGCCTGAAGGCGGCCAGAACCGGGACGCAGAAGGTGCCGTCGCGGTGCGAGTGGTAGTCCCGCGGCGTGATTCCGCGATTGGTGAAATTGGCCTTGCCGCCGCCGCTGACCGCCAGCTTGCGGCCCGGCACGGCGGCCCGCTCCAGCAGCACGACGCGCAGGCCGCGTCCGGCCGCCTCCCGCGCGCAGAACAATCCGGCCGCCCCCGCCCCCAAAATGAGCACATCCGCCTGTTCGCACGCATCCGTCCGGCGTGCGGGCCTGACTTCGCCGCGCCGGGGAGCGGCATTTGACAGTTTTTCACGGCGAAGGCTAGAATCATATTTTGCGCACATGGCGCAAGCGTACACGAGGCCTTTGCCCATGCCAATACTTCCTTCCCGCTATACGGCCCCGCCGGGCCTTGCCAACGCTCACCTGAACACCATCTGGCCGGTGCTTTTCCGCCCCCGGCCCCGCTTGCCAGCCGATTTGCGGCGCATCCGCATCGACACGCCGGACGGCGATTTTCTGGATCTGGATCTGCACCCCTGCGCTTCGGGCGCGCCGCGTGGGCTGGCCGTCCTTTCCCACGGCCTGGAAGGCAACAGCCGCCGCAAGTATATTCTGGGGCTGGCGCGGCTGCTGACGGCACGCGGTTTTCAGGTGTTGGCCTGGAATATGCGTTCTTGCTCCGGCGAACCCAACCGCACCGACCGCCTCTATCACATGGGCGAAACCGGCGACCTGGGCACGGTGGTCCGCTATGCGGAGTCCTTTGACTTGCCCATTCTGCTGGCTGGTTTCAGCATGGGCGGCAATCAGATCTGCCGCTATCTGGGGCGGGGGCCGGTGTCGCCGCTGGTACGCGCGGCGGTGGCCGTGTCCGTGCCCTGTGATCTGGCGGGCGCTGCCCCGGTCATGGACGGGCCGTCCTGCCGCCTGTACATGACCTACTTTCTGCGCACCATGCGCCGCAAAGTACGGGAAAAGGCGGCTCGCTTCCCGCACTATCCTTCCGTGGAAGGCCTGGAGCGCATCCGCACCTTCGCGGAATTCGACGAGCGCTTTACCGCGCCGGTTTATGGCTTTGCCTCGGCGCGCGACTACTGGGAGAAAAACAGCGTGCTGGCCGATCTGCCTGCGGTTCGTATTCCTCTCTATCTGTTGATGGCCGCCGACGACCCTTTTTGTTCCCCCTCCTGTTATCCTTGGGACGCGGCGCGGGAAAACAGCTCCCTGCGTCTGGAAGTGGCCCCGCACGGCGGCCACGTGGGCTTTGTGCCGTGGGGAAAGCCCTACTACAGCGAGCAGCGGGTTCTGGAGTTCATGGAAGAGATCTGGAATTGAGCCGCGGGGCTTGCTTTCGGTTCGGACGGGCCTATCTAGAATGGCAGAGCATGTGCATTTCGAAGAGGCGGGATGCTTTGGCGGCATGAGCTGACGCCCGCGCCTGAAGGCAAGGAGACAAATGCTGTTTCCACTGTATGCTTCAAGAATATATGCAGGAGGCCCTAGCATGGAAAAATATCTCAAAAATCTGGATTACGCGGCAGCGCTGCCCCTGGCGCAGCAGGTGGACTATCTGCCGGGGCAGGTCATCAGCAAGACCCTGGCACAGAACAGCGCCTTTGGCCTGACGCTTTTCGCCATCGACAAGGGCGAGGAAATCAGCGCCCACCGCTCCACGGGCGACGCGCTGGTCATTGCCCTGGACGGCACGGGCGAAATCACTATTGATGACACGAAGCATATGCTGCATGCCGGGGACTGCATTGTCATGCCCGCCGGGCATCCGCACGCCGTGCGCGCCCCCGAGGCGTTCAAAATGCTGCTGGTTGTGGTCTTTCCACCGGAAAGCGCCACGGATTAAGCGTCATTTCCGGCCTGGGGGCCATGGGCGGCTCCTCCTGTGAGGGCTGTCCCTTGCCTTGAGGCTTTGTTTTCGGCAGCCAGTTTTTTCTTGGTCAGGGCCGTGGCCGGGGCCGTGAGCGGATCTTCCGGCCAGGGATGTTTGGGGTAGCGGCCCCGCATTTCCGCGCGCACGGCCTGGTAGCCGTTACGCCAGAAATGGGCCAGATCACGCGTAACCTGCAGGGGACGCCCCGCCGGGGAGTTCAGCCGCAAGGTCAGTGCGATCCGGCCGCGCGCGATGCGCGGGCTTTCCTCACAGCCGAAAAGCTCTTGCAGTTTGGCGGCCAGCCAGGGGCCGCCTTCCTCTCCGTAAACAATGGGCCGCATTGCGCCTGAGGGCACCTGCCAGCTGTCGGGAGCTTCCTGCTCCAGCCGCCGGGCCAGAGCATAGGGCAATTGCGCCCGCAGGGCCTCCAGCAGGCGGCCGGACGTTAACCGGCGCAGCGCGGTGCAGTCTATAAGGTAAGGAGCCAGCCAGGTTTCAGGGTGCCCCAGCAGGGCGGCATCGCTCAGATCCGGCCAGGGGTCGCCGTCCAACTCGCGCAGCAGACTTACCCGCGCCCGCCATTGGCGGATTTCGTCGTTCCAGGGCAGACGGGCCAATATCTGCGGGCCGCCTTGGTGTATGAACTCACACAGGGCCTCGGCGCATGTCCCGGCGTCGGGGCGGGGCAGCGGTTCGTCCCGCAGCAGCAGACTGCCCAGAGTTTGACGGCGGCGGGCCAGTACCGCGCCGTCGTCCGAAACGCTGACGCTGTCCTCGGTGCTGATCTGCGAGCCGAAGAGTTCTTCCAGTTGCTGGCGGTTGAGCTGAGCGGCCAGACGGATGCGCCCGCGCGAACCGTCGCCGGATACGGCGGCCACGGCCAGAAATTCGCAACGGGCCAGGGCGTCGCTCACGGGCAATTGCGCGGCCCGGCCGGAACGCAGCAGAAATGAAGCCATGGCTTGTCCCCCGGCTTGTCCGGGCTGGGGGGCGGGAAGACGCTGGGCCAGCCATTCGGGCCAGGCCAGGGCCAGCAGCGGCCCCAAGGCGTCCTGATCCGCCAGGGCGGTCTCGAAAATTTTTTGCCGGACGTTCAGCAGACCGGCCAAACGCCGGGCCCAGCGGCGCGGGCGCGTCTTTTCCGGCACATCGCGGCCCCGGCAAAGCCAGTCCAGGCGGCAGGCCAGATCGCTGCTTGTTTCGCCGTTGCCTTCCCGGCCCGCGCGCGGCAGCGGGCCGCGCTCTTCCAGGAGGGCGGCCAGACAGCAGGCCAGGGCCCCGTGCCCGCGTTCTTTGCCGTGGAGCAGCAACCGGGCCAGGCGCGGGCTTGCGGGCAGCGCGGCCATGTTCCGGCCCAGGGCGGTGGCGCGGCCCTGGTCGTCCAGCGCGCCCAGATCACACAGGGTCTGCCGGGCCACGGCCAGCCCGGCGGCGGGCGGCTGATCCAGCCAGGCCAGGGAGGACACTCCGTCCGGTCCTCCTGTTCCCCAGACCGCCAGCTGCAGCAGCAGGCCGCTCAGATCGGCATCCAGAATTTCGGGCCGGATCTGCGGGCGCATGCCGTTTTCCTCTTCTTTGGCCCAGAGGCGGCAGCAGATGCCCGGTTCCGTACGCCCGGCCCGCCCCGCGCGCTGGGCCGCTCCGGCCAGGGAGACACGGTCGGTGACTAGGCGGCTGAGGCCGCAGGAGGGATCAAAATGCGCGCTGCGCGCCAAGCCCGCGTCCACCACCAGGCGCACGCCTTCAATGGTCAGGGATGTTTCGGCAATGGCTGTGGCCAGCACCACCTTGCGCGTGCCGTGCCGGGCCGGAGCAATGGCCGCGTCCTGTTCGCGGGCGGAGAGATTGCCGTACAGCGGGCAGAGACGCGCGTCCGGCGGCAAACGGCTTTCCAGCAGGGCTGCCACCTGCCGGATTTCGCCCGCACCGGGCAGAAAGGCCAGCAGGCTGCCGGGTTCCTCACGCAGCAGTTGCAGGATTACCGCCGCTGTATGACGCCAGAGTTCGGGGCCAAAGGGCGTGCCCATGCCGCGCAAGGGCAGCCGCCGCGTTTCCACCGGAAAGCTGCGCCCTGCACAGCTCAGGCCGGGACAATTCCCCAGCAGCCGAGCCACGGCCTGCACGTCCAGCGTGGCGGACATGACCAGCAGGCGCAGGTCGGGCCGCAGGGCGGCCCGGCTTTCCAGGCAAAGGGCCAGGCCCAGATCGGCCTGAAGCGAGCGCTCGTGGAATTCGTCGAAAATCACGCAGGCTGCCTCGGGCAGTTCCGGGTCGGCCTGCAACAGGCGGGTCAGTACGCCCTCGGTAATGACTTCAATGCGGGTGTCCGGGCCAATGACACTTTCCTCGCGCATGCGCCAGCCCACGGTGTGCCCCGGTTCCTCGCCGAGCAGGCGGGCCATGTAGCGGCCCAGAGCCCGTGCAGCCACGCGGCGCGGTTCCAGCAGCAAAATCTTGCGGCCTGCCAGCCAGGGCGCGCCCAGCAGCCAGAGGGGCACGCGGCTGCTCTTGCCCGCGCCGGGCGGGGCACTGAGCACCAGGCTGCCGCCGCTCTCCAGGAGGCGCAGCAGCTCGGGGCGCAGTTCGTCCACGGGACAGGGGGGCCAGGGAGGGCAGGGCGGACAAGAACGGCGGGATGGCTCTTGCGAAGCGGGCGGGGTGGGTGCGGAAGGTATCTGGCTCATGGGCGATGTGTAAAAAAGTTGCGCCGGTGCGGCAAAACAAACCGGCATCCTGTTTTTTTCACTGGCAATTCAGCGCGCGTCAGTGTATTGACACCTGAAAAGCTCTGTAACGCGGGGAAGAGACCATGGAGCTAAATACAAGCGGCATTATCGGCCAAAGCACCACGCTGGCCGAAGTCTTCAAAATTCTCGGCAAAGTGGCCCCCACGGACAGTACTGTGCTTGTAACCGGCGAATCCGGAACAGGCAAGGAATTGCTGGTGCGCGCCCTGCACGCCAACAGCCGCCGCGCCGACAAGCCCTTTGTGCCCATCAATTGCGGGGCCATCCCCAAGGAATTGTTGGAAAGCGAACTTTTTGGGCATGAAAAGGGCGCCTTCACCCATGCCATCCGCTCCAGGCCGGGCCGCTTTGAACTGGCTGACGGGGGCACCATTTTTCTGGATGAAATCGGCGAGATGGAGCTGAGTCTTCAGGTCAAGATTCTGCGCGTGCTCCAGGAAAAGGAAATTGAACGCGTGGGCGGCAGCGGTTGCAAAAAGGTGGATGTGCGCATTGTGGCGGCCACCAACCGTGACCTGGAAGCCGAAGTGGAGGCCGGTCACTTCCGTGAGGACCTTTATTACCGTCTGAACGTGATTCCCCTGCATCTGCCTCCCCTGCGCGAGCGCGGCGGCGACGTGTTGCTGCTGGCGCGGCATTTCCTGGATCATTTCTGCCGTAAGAAATGCCGCCCGACTCTGGCCCTCGCGCCGGATACCCGCCGCGTTCTGGCGGCTTATGCCTGGCCCGGCAATGTGCGCGAGCTGGAAAATTTTATGGAGCGCCTGAGCATCCTGGTGGACGGCGCGGTGGTGCAGCCCTCGGACCTGCCGCGCAAGATCCTGGACCAGGTGGGCGATGTGTCGGCTCTGCCGGAAGTGGAAGAGCAGGGCGCGCCCGAGGATGCCGCCTCATCACCGCAACTTGCTCCGTCCACGCAATCGCTGCCGGGCGCGCCGCTCCCTGCGGAGCCCGGGCACGTACCGGCCCGATCCGGGGACTTTGTCTGGCCGGATCTGGGCGTGTTGGAAACCCATGGGCTGAATCTCAAGGATTTTCTGGACGCCGTGGAAAGCCGCCTGATCGACGAGGCGCTGAGACGGGCCGAGGGCGTGAAGAACCAGGCTGCGGAATATCTGGGCATCAAGCGCACCACCCTCATTGAAAAGCTCAAAAAGCGCAATCCCTGATGCCGATGGCGCGAAAGAGCTTCTTTTCCGCCATGCGCAGGCATATCTTTTGCATAAAACGGGGCGGATGTCTGATCCGTCATATTTTACTGCCATAGCCAGTGAATAGAATCCCGAGCGCCGGAATGTCCCGGTCTCATAGCGCCGTTGTGCAGGGTGCGTTCCGCCGCTTTTTGCCGTGGCTCTGCCTGCTGTTGGGCGTGTGCCTGCTCCGGCCGGAGCAGGCGTGGGCCATGCTCTGGCAATGGCTGCCCGGCGCGGATGCCGGACGGCTGATCCTGGTGCTGGACAGCCCCGGCCAGGCCCGCAGCGTGACGCGCACCGGCGCTGCGGATCTGGAGCTGCTGCTGAACAGCCCGGCCCATTCTTTGCGCCAAGCCGGGGTTGCCCCTGAGCCCGGCGCGTTGCTGCAAGCTCTGGCGCTCGACAACGGGCGGCTGCGCATCCGCCTTTCCCCGCGCGTCGTCAATTACGTGCTGACCCGCCCCGCGCCTGACAGGGTGACTATGGAATTCTTTGCCGCCCCGGCTGCGGGGGATCCGACGAATACGCCTGCCCAGGCCGCCGCTTCGGTCGCGGCCCCGGTCGACACGCGGGCGCGGCTTTCTACGGGCTTGGCAAACGCCGGGAACACGGTAATTCTTCCGGTCGGGCAGATTCCTTCTGATCTTTTGCGCCGCCAGTTAAGCGGATTACGCGCTTTGCCGTATTCCCGGCTGGCGGATCTGGCTGTGCCGACGCCTTTGGCCGCGCCTGTTGCGGTTGAGCAGCGATCCATACCGGATTTTTCCCCGTCCGGGGCCGAAAGCGGAGGCTTCTGGTCCGCACCGGCCTATGCCGCTGAGGTTCCGGAAAACAACGGCCCCAAAGAGTTGGGCGACAGGGGGATGATGCTCTCCCGCCAGGATCTGCTCGGCAAGGTCAATACCGGCGGCCCGGAAGACTGGCCCGAAGCCGGCGGCCTTTCCACGGCTACATTGCCGGAATCCGGTAAGAGCGCCTCCGCATCCGCCGGAAATAATGAAAACAGGACAGAGGCCCGTCCCGGCGGGGCCGACGGTAACGCGGCTCCGACGCAGAACGTTGAGGCGGCGCAACCCACTGCCGCGCCTGGGGCTCCCGCGCAAGAAAGCGGTGAGACCGCGCCACCCGTTGCCTCTGAAACGTCCTCCGCCCCCGTTGTGGAGCGGAAGGCTGCGGACGATGCCGTGGCTGCCACCCCCGAAGCGCAGACCCCCCAGGCCGCCCAAATCGGTCAGGACGAACAGGATGCGCCGGTTCCGCAGAACACTGTTTTGCGGGAGAGCCGGGAAAAAGCCCCGGACGCGCCTTTGGTACAGGATAAAGGGCCGGAGGCTTCCGGCGCGGTGAACAAGAGGGCCGTGGGCCTGCCTGTGGGCGAAAACAAGGACGAGAAAAAAGACGCGGCTGCGGAAAAGCCCCGGGAAGTCATCTACGTGGATGAGCAGGGCAATCCCGTGCCCAAGCCGCCGGAGCCGGATAAAATGCTGGCCGAGGCCGAACGCCTGATCAGCGAGAACAAATTTGACGAAGCCCTGCCGCAGCTGGAGAAAATCCGCGCGCTGACCGACATCACGCCTGAAATGCGGGAAAAGGTGCTCTATTATATCAGCGACTGCCTCTGGGCGCGCTATGCCGATAACCCTCTGGCGGGTTATGAGGCTATTGTTTCTTCCACCAGCGAAGCCATGAACGCCGACCTGCGTTCGCCCCGCGTACCCGATGCCCTGCTGCGTCTGGGTCTTGCCAACGTCAATGTGGGCAATCTGGTGGACGCGGGCGGCTATATTGTGGCCCTGCTCCGGCGTTATCCTGATTATCCCGGTGTGGCGCAGGGCTTCACGGCCCTGGGGCAGGCGCAGCTCAAGCGGAAGCTCAATGCCGAAGCGGAGCAGTCCTTTTCCATAGTGCTGGACAAATATCCCGAATCCTCCCAATTGCAGGCCGCCTCCGTGGGCTTGGCACAGGCGTTTTTCAATCAGAAAAAACACGACCAGGCCCAGATCATTCTGGATTTCATCAGCAAGCGCTGGCCGCGCTACTATATTGGCGAGCCCTCCTTCCTGCTGTTGCAGGCCGGTAATGATGAGACCCTGCAAAGGATCGACACGGCGCTGGATCTCTATTGGCTCTACATCAACCTGGAGCCCGGCCGCCAAGGCAACGACTCGATTCTGCTTAAGATGGGCGACACCTATCTGCGCCAGGGCAATGCCACCGCCGCTGACTTTATTTATCACGAGCTGGAGCGCCGCTTCGCAGCCTCGCCCGCAGCCTCCACGGCCCGGCTGCGTCTTGCGGAAAAGGGCATTTACGAATCGCCCATCACTTATGAGGAAATGAGCAAGGTCTTCGCCAAGGGTGGGGAGCCGCCGCTGTGGCAGACCTACGCGGCGCTGGCCGAATCCTCCAAAACGGCCCCGGACGCCGTGCTGGCCCGGCTCAAGCAGGCCATGTGGCTGTACTGGGACAAACAGTATACCGAGGCCATGGGCAAAGCGGCGGATTTCATCGACGGCTACCCCGAACACCCCGACGTGCCCCAGGCCCGTGAAATCATCTGGCGGGCTTTTCAGAAGGAACTGGCCAATTCCCTGGCTGAACAGAATTACGGCCGTATTCTGATCCTGTGGAACGGCTTTCCCCTGGTGCGTGAGCGCTACGGCGCGCCGGACCCGCGTTTGCGCTACGCCCTGGCCCAGGGCTGGCTGGAGCGCGGCAATGAGCAGAAGGCCTTTGAGCTGCTGGGGGAGTTTTTGAAGTCTCCCATGGACCTGCAGTACGGCGAAGCGGCCTTTACGGAATTTTTCAACCGTTATCTCAAGGCCGGGGCCTGGGACAAGGTTCTGGACTTGGGCAAGCTGGTTTCCACCTGGGATATGAAGCCCCAGTTGCGCAAGCAACTGGATTACGCACTGGCTCTCTCCGCTCAGAATCTGAATCTGACCGGACCGGCGTTGGCCATGTGGCAACAATTGGCGGCACGTCCCGATATTCCGCTCTACCAGCGGGCCTATGCCACCTATTTTCTGGCCCGTGACGCGGAAAACCGCAAGGATATCAAAAGCTCCTACGAGCTCAACCGCAAGGTTATTGACCTGTTCACCCAGCTGCAGGATGAGCGCTCCGACAAGGCCGATCCGCAGCGTATTAAGGACGCGGTGGCCGCGCTGATGGATATTTGCGAGGTGGGCAACCGCATCCCCGAGGCCCTGCAATGGGTGAACCGTTACAATGATTTTGTGCCGGAAAATTCGCCGGAATATCCGGGTCTGCGCTTCCGGGAGGCGCGCCTTTACCGCAAACTGGGCAATTCCAGCCGCGCTCAGGCCCTGCTGGAGGACCTTGCCCGACGTTTCCCCGACTCGCCCTTCGCCAAGGCTGCGGCCGCCGAACTGCGTACCTTTGAGGTTTCGCGCGACCTGCAGAACTACATGCCGGGGGGCGCCCCCGCGCCGCAACAACAGCCCTCCCAAGCGCAACAGCCGGCACAACAATAGAGCAGGTTACCTTTTGAGATTGTACAATCTCAAAAGGTTGAAACTGAGCCCTCCGGCAGGCCGGCGCATGTACATTACGCTTGCACCTATCTCTGCTGTCGCCATCCATAAGGCGGCATAGCCGCCAACGGCTGGCGCTCGCGTCGGGCGGCTGTCTTCGCGGCCGCCGGGGCAATTTACTCTGAAATTCTCCGATTCCCGCGCTTCCTTTCTTTTCTGCCGCCGTAATGGCGTTCTTTCGGCCGTATCCGGCCATTCGTTCCACTGTTCTCATAATAGTGATTGCCAGTCGCCGGGCCTTGGCATATGTTTGTAGTGGATAAGAAACAGTTACCCGGCGTCTGGCCGGATTAACGGTGGAACGCCGATCTTGAGGAGCATTGCGCAATGGCGATAAAACACATGCGTCTTTTCTGTGTGGCGGCTCTGGTGTTGCTGATGACCGGCTGTAATGCCGCGCAACAACGCGGCATGCTGGGTTCAGCGTATGTTTCCACAACCCGCCCGGCTATTTCCTTGGAGGCTAAAAATATGCCGCTGCTCACGGCAGGGCAGGGCTCGGTCAATCTGACCTGGAGCGGCATGATGGGCGGTCTGCCCATTCGAGTATGGCTTGCCGTTTACGGAACCGGCGACATCAGCCCCATGGTTGTGGTGGCCCAGGCCGAAGTGCCGCAGGGCTGGTACTGGGACGGCATCATGCGCCGCCCGTTCAGCGTGGATGAAGGCGTGGAGGTTTTCGACGGCGTGGGATATCAGGCCTGCACCTATATTGTGGATAACGGCCATGACCCCTTCGGGGCTCTGGTGGCCGACAAGACGACGACAGGACAGCCCGTGCGCTGGCTGGCGCGGGGCTTTGCGGCCCGCTATAATTTCAATGACGACAAAATCATTATGGAATATCGCGAACCGCTTCCCGCCGGTATTGAATCTCTTTCGGCCTTGCCTCTGGGTGCCGCCGATACGCTCAGAGCCTTTGAGCAACGGGCTCGGGAAACGTTCAGCGTGGGGCCCGTGCCCTCCGACCTTTCCCAGCTGCGCCAGGGCTATGCCCAAGGCGTGCAATGGCAGTACATGGATGAAAATTTCCTGGGCACCGTGTCAAAGTATGATTTTTTTAACGCCAATTGATCCGCTTCTGAATGGATGAAAAATGGCTGTAGCAACCCCAACAGAGCACAATACAATTGACGTGTTGAAAAACTGCGTGTATGGGTAAAAAACCATATAGTATGTGGGGGCTAAAGCTGTCCTGGGGCACGGCTCTGCATGTTAAGGCACCGTGCGTCGCGCTGAAAACAGAAGACATACCAAGAAGGGGTTAGGTAATGGACGATTATTTAAAAGAAGCGCTGGAAATAACCCGTGCGCAGGCCGGTGTACGGATCATGACCGAAGAGGAAATCGCGGCCTTTATTCAGAAGGTGGCGATGGGCATCCGTGCCGTGGCCGAAGGCGAAGCTCCTGTGGAGCTGGACAGCGCGGAAATGGCTCAGGAAGCCCGCAAGTCGGTAAAAGAAAAATCCGTTACCTGCCTTGAATGTGGAAAGAGCTTTAAAATCCTGACCAAGCGGCATCTGGCCAGCCACGGCATGGATACCGCCGAGTACAGGGAAAAGTGGGGCTTCAAGAAAGATGCGCCTCTTGTTTGCAAAGCCCTGCAACGCGAGCGTCGCAAAAAGATGAAAGATATGAAGCTGTGGGAAAAGCGGCGTAAAGTTAAATAAAACGGAAAAAAGCCCGCTGTATGGCGGGCTTTTCCATATCCGCTGTTGCGCCGGATGCGGTCGCGTATGCCGAAGTGCCTTTTATTGTTGTCTGACCCGTGGCTGATCGCGGTTAAAGCGTAATTTGTTCTGTACGGCGTCGGCCGTTGATGTCTGTGCCGCGTGTGAACAAACAGCGGCGCGGCTTTCTTTTTAGCGTATTTACTACGTAAAATGCTCGTTTCCGGCGAGCAAAGCCCGCCGCCGCGCATTTCGCGGCAAGAATTTCAAGGTCCTTATGCTCTCTCCGGCGCATGCCGGAGAGAGCACTTTCATGAATTCCGAAGGTTGGTACGATGAATATGTTTCCGGCGGCAACGCCCGCCCAGGCTCAGGCTCTTTTGTCTTTGCCCGCTGCCCGGCTTTTCGAACAGGCCGGGCGTTTGCGCGAGGCGGTCTTCGGGCGCAAGGTGGATCTTTGCGCCATCATCAACGCCCGCAGCGGCAACTGCGCCATGGACTGCCGCTTCTGTTCCCAGAGTCGGCACAATCACACGCCCATAGCTGTTTTCGATCTTTTACCGGACGAAACGCTTCGGGAACGCATTCTGGAATTGGCCGCTCTGCCCGTAAACCATATCGGCATCGTCACCAGCGGTGCCGCGCTCAGCGAAGCGGAGCTGGCGCGACTGCGCGCCGTGCTGGCCGCCTTGCCTGACAATGTGCGGCCCCGCGTCTGCGCCTCGCTGGGACGGCTGAACTCGGCCCAGCTCGAACAATTGGCCCAGGCCGGACTCACGCGCTATCACCACAATCTGGAAACGGCACAAGGCCATTACCCGCGCGTCTGCACCACTCAGACCTGGGAACAGCGTCGAGACACTGTGGCCCACGCCATGCGCGCCGGTCTGACAGCCTGTACCGGCGGCCTGTTCGGCCTGGGTGAGAGCTGGGAAGAGCGCATTGCCTTTGCTTTCAGTCTCAAGGCCCTGGGCGTACGCAATGTGCCCATGAATTTTCTGCATCCCCATCCGGAAACGCCTTTGGCCGGTCAGCAGCCGCTCTCCGCTGACGAGGCCCTGCGGATCATTGCCTTGTTCCGCCATATTCTGCCTGAAGCCACGCTGCGGATCTGCGGAGGGCGGCCCACGACGCTGGGGGCACGGCAGCATGAAATTTTCGCCGCCGGAGCCAATGCCCTGATGACCGGCGATTATCTCACCACCCACGGGCAGGGCATTGAAGAGGATTTGGCCATGATCGCGGCTCAGGGCCTGGAGGCGGGCGGTGATGCGTGATGCGGAATCCGGACGGGATGCGGTCCGTCGCCCTTTGTGCGCCGTTTTTGTCAGCGGCACCGGGACGGATGTGGGCAAAACCGTTGTCACGGCGGCCCTGTTGCGGGCTCTGCGTCTGGCGGGCGTGGCGGCCCAAGCTGTAAAGCCTGTGCAGACCGGCGTGCGCGCCGGGGAGGAATACGCCGCGTCCCAAGCCGACGCGCCGGTGTACGCGGCGGCTGTGGCCGATCTGCCGCCCCTGCCGGGGCTGGCTCCGGCGGCGGTGCTGCGTTGTTTTTCCCTGCCTGCCTCACCCCATCTGGCTGCCGCGCGTGAGGGCGCGCGCCTGGATGTGGCGGGTCTGGCCCGGACCATCCTGAATCATTGGGAAAGCCTGGACGGAGCGGCGGATATCCTGCTGCTGGAAGGCGCGGGCGGCCTGTGCGTGCCGCTCAATGAGCGCGAGGACATGCTGGATCTGATGTCCGACCTGGATCTGCCTGTGCTGCTGGTGGGCGGCAACGGACTGGGAGCGCTGAATCATAGCTTGCTTTCCCTGGCCTCTCTGCGCGACAAGGGGCTGGCGCTGTGTGCCCTGGCCCTGATTCCCACGCGTCCCGCTGCTGCGGATGCGCCGGATGACGACGAAGCCTGTATTCTGGCTGACAATCCCCAAATTCTGCGCACGAGGCTGGCTCAGGCCGGTTGCGGCGCGCCCGTGCTGGAACTGCCCCGCCTGGAACGATTGGACGGTGCGGGTTGGCAAATCCTGGCCTCTGGCCTGGCTCCGCTGGTTGAAGAACTGCGCCGCCTGGCGGAGCAAGGGCGCGGTCCTCAGGTTCCGGATTTGGTGGTACGCGACCATAGCGCTGTCTGGCATCCCTATGCCTCGGCCGTGCATTTGCCGCCCCTTTGCGCGGTTCGGCGCAGCCACGGCAATCGTATTGTCCTGGCCGACGGACGGGAATTGATCGACGGCATGTCCTCCTGGTGGGCGGCGGCGCATGGCTACAATCATCCCCGGCTGCTGGCGGCGCTGCGGGCCCAGGCCGGACGCATGCCGCACGTGATGTTCGGCGGGTTGACGCATGTTCCGGCGGTGGATCTGGCCGAACGCCTGCTGCGCCGCATGCCCCAAGGTCTGGAGCGTGTTTTTTTTGCCGATTCCGGTTCCGTGGCAGTGGAAGTGGCCCTGAAGATGGCCCTTCAATATCAGCAGAGCAGGGGAGAGACTCGGCGTACGCGTTTCCTGACACCGCGCGGCGGTTATCACGGCGACACTCTGGGGGCCATGTCGGTCTGTGACCCGGTTACGGGCATGCACAGCCTGTTTGCGGGCCTGTTGCCGCAACAGATCTTCATGGAACGGCCGTCCTGCCGTTTTGACACGCCTTTTGATCCGGCCTGTCTGGACGACGCCCGCTGTCAGCTGGAACGGCACGGCGAAGAAATTGCGGCCGTGATTCTGGAGCCCGTGGTGCAGGGCGCGGGCGGCATGTGGTTTTACCACCCGGACTATCTGCGAGCTTTGGCGGACCTCTGCCGTAAGGCCGGCACGCTGCTGATTTTTGACGAGATCGCCACGGGCTTCGGCCGCACCGGCAGATTTTTCGCCGCTGAATGGGCCGGAATCACGCCGGATATTCTTTGCTGCGGCAAGGCCCTGACCGGCGGCATGCTCACCCTGGCGGCCACGGCCTGCACCGGGGAAGTCGCGCAAGGCATCTGCCGGGAAGGCCGGGTCTTTATGCACGGGCCCACCTTTATGGCCAATGCCCTGGCCTGCGCCGTGGCCGGGGCCGCCTTGGACATTTTGGATGAAAACCGTTGGCAGGCGCAGGTGGCCGGGCTGGAAACGGCCATGCGCCGTGGATTGGAGCCCTGCCGCCGCGTGTCCGGCGTGGAGGATGTGCGGGTGCTGGGCGGCATCGGCGTGGTGGAAACGAAGCAGCCCGTGAATACGGCGGCCCTCCAGAATTGCTTTGTGGAGCAGGGCGTCTGGATCAGACCGTTCAACCGCCTTATTTACCTCATGCCGCCCTATGTGAGCCCGATTGAGGATGTCGCCCGGCTCTGCGAGGCTGTGGAGACGGCTCTGCGCCGGGGCGTGCATTGCGCATGAAGTTAGGGCCGTTCACGCATGAAACGCGCCGACTGCTCCGCGCGGTAGCCGTTAGCAGGCAGAGCCTGCTAACGGACAGAGACAGTAGTTTCCTGGCTGTCTGTCCACGTAACTAATTGCTGTCGCCGTCCGTAGCTGCGTTGCTGTCTTTATCCGTACAGCTCACAAATTCGCCTGCGGCTAAAGCTCCCGCGCCGACCGTTGCGGCGCAGGGCGCAGACAAATCCTTGTCGCGAAATGCGAGTAGGCGGCCTTTTCTCGCCGTAAACGAGCATTTCAAGTGTTAACTGTTCCAGACGACTGTTATTCGGCGGGAGGCGGCGGCACCGGCAGGCCCCGGAAGATGAGCCGCGTGGCTGTGGCGTCGGCCAGTTCAGCCACGTCCATGAGTTTTTCCAGCAGTTCCAGCAGATAAAAACGGTCGTTCTCGCAACCGTCTTTGAAATCCGCTTCCAGTTCGCCGGAACGCATGTAGGTTTCCAATTCTTCCAGATCGTTGACTGTCAACATGTTGCATCCTTTTGTTTCGCCGCCAAGTCGGCCAGGCAGCGCTCGGTCAGAGCGTCGGCCATGTCTTCCACTGCGGCGATTTCTTCCCTGCTGATGTCGTCGTAATGGATGCCCGCGCTCACGCAGACAACGCACTTCAAAACGTCGGCCATACGCCGGGCCATGCGTCGGGCCAGTTGGTCCTCCCTATGGCCGGGCAGAACAAATAAAGCTGTTTCAGAGGCCTTGTCCGGCGCGGCCAGAGCAACTGCTCCCAAGTGCGCCGCGCCGCCGCTCAGAATTACCTGGAGATCGCGTCCCAGGTGCTGGACGCGCAATTCCAGTTTCAGCCGTCCCCGTTGCAGACAAAAATGCATATCCGCTCCTTCAGGCGATCTTTTGGCAGGATGGGGCAGAATGGTTGTTATGGCAAGCCGGAGAAACTTGTCCGATAATGCGCCGAAATTATTGCCCGGTGATCTGACACAGATGAAATGTTCCCCAAAAGAGGACCCACAGGGCGAGCGGCAGGGCATTGGAGGAACGGCCCGATTCCTCTACTGTTTTTCACGGGGCCTCTCACGATTGAACCGCCTCAGGCGGGATCAGGCGGGCACACTCCCGGCAGCGCCGCCGCAACTCCAGCGCATTGGCATTTATGTCGATGTGCGCCGTGGAGCAGTCATAATCCCGGAGCGCCTCGGTACATTCTTCTTCCGTCAGCGGCGAGTTGTGCGCATAGCCTCGTCGCTCCATTTCCCGGACCAGTTCGCCATGCCGTTTGTACATCCGGCACGGGTCGATCAGGCCGCCAGACAGAAAGCCGGTGATGGATTTCCCTTTCTTCAGGGTGCCGAGAAGCATGTGCAGTTCCACATGTTCTCCCAAAAGGTGCTTCCGGCACATATGTGACGGCGGCACCAGCCACATCCGCATCGTCGGTCTCCTTGTTCACGTTATTGAGCCGTTACGGGGCTGTTATTATTGTTTGTAAGCATTTGAGGCCGCTTGCCAAGTCATTCGTATTGACCGGCTGAAAGGCCTGAGGTTTTCCCCGTCTGGACAAGGCGCAGCGGGCAACGTATATATAAAAGAACGATAATCTTCGGTTTCATATGGGAAAAATATTGCGGTTTTTCCTTGTAGTTCCCAGGGCTGAGGCGGCTTGGCGGCCGTCTGTTTCAGGCTCACGTGTTCCAGCAGGAGCAGGCGGCGCGCATGCCCATATTTTTCCAGTCTGACAAGCCGTTGAAACGGCGCGGCGGGGCTTTTGCCCAGGCCGTGGCCGTTGTGTGCTTTCTGCTGGCAGCGGGCGTTTACGGCTTTGCCGCGGATATCGCGCCTGGAGTTGTTCCGGGCGGCGACAGCGCTGTTTCAGAGCGTCCCAAGGTGCTGGATCAGGTGGACGAGTCCGCCTTCAGCGTCGTGCCGCCGTCGCTCCCCAAAGATGAATCTGCCTCCTTGCCCGACGGAATGCCGGACGTCGCGCCGTCAGTGACGCCGTCTCCCGATGCCGCTGCCCAGGTCGTTCAGAGCCCTCCAGATTCCACCTCCCCCGATAGTGACGGATATTCTCCCGCACAAGCCCGACGCCCCGTTTCCGCTGATACAGTGGGGGCGCCGCCCGCTGTTCTGCCCGAAAAGGACGATCTGCCTTCTGCGGCAGCTGCGGAACCTCCGGTCGCGTCTTCCGCATCTGCCGCGTCGAAAATCAAACTGTTCGGCACGGTAGAATTCAAGCGGCCGCTTTCATCGCTGCCCGCCTGGCTGGATCTGCTCAAGCGCAATCAGGTTGATCCCATTTTTCTGCCGGAAAAACATTTCAACAAGAAGATGACTTGGGCGCAGTTCAAGGAGAAAGCCAAGGGTAAAAATGCCATGGATCTTCTGCGCTACGTCAATTCTTTCTGGAACACCTGGCCGTACCGTGAGGACATAGACAATTGGGGCCAGGAAGATTATTGGGAGATCCCTGCGGAATTTCTGAAGAAATCCGGCGACTGCGAAGATTATTCGATCATCAAATATTTTACGCTTAAGGAATTGGGCATTCCGCCCGAAACAATGCGTATAGTGGTGGTGCGCGATACGATCCGCAATATGGCCCATGCCGTGCTGGTGGTGTATATGAACAACGACGCCTATGTGCTCGACAGCCTGAGCAACGCCGTTTTGTCCCATACGCGCTTCAGCCACTACAGCCCGCAATATTCGGTCAATGAATTCGGGCGCTGGGCGCATCTCAAAGGCCGCAAGCTGAAATAAGGTGAACTGATATGGAAATGCAGGAAATGAACGCGCAGGCCGTAGCCAGGCAGTACCGCATGAAAAAGACCGTCGTGGTGAGCGTGGGCCTGTTGCTCTTTGTGCTGGTGGCCGCCGTGGCCTTTGTGCTCTGCAATTTCCAGCTCAAGTACACCACCCAGGAGATTCTGAGCAAGCAGCGTGATATCCAGCAGGCCTGGGTGGACAAGTCGCTGGAATCCGTCCGCGCCTGGCGCAACAAACTTGTGGAGCAGGCGCGTTTCATCAGTTCGGCGGAAATGTTCCGCCTGTTCGCTGCGGATGTGCGCGGCCTGGGGCCCGAGGGGCTGGCCCGGCTCTCCGCTTCCGACGCGGCCCGGAGCGAGAATGAGGCCCTGCGCTCCATGGCCGAGCAGCTCTCCTATATGCAGGATATCCTGCAGGATTTCGTGCGCCGCAGGGGCTGGACGGCCGCCCGCGTGGTGGCTCCGGACGGGACTTCACTGGTGGCCCCGGCACAGGCCGCATCTCTCAGCCCGGCGCAGATCGCGCTGGTGCGCCGCGCCGATACGGCCAGGGCTCTGACTTTCGGCCCTGTGCGCAATCTGGGCGACGGTCTGGTCATGGACATGGTTGATCCGTTGTATGAGGTGCTGGGCGAGGGCGACCCCAAACCTGTGGCCTTTCTGCTGCTCACCGTGCCCGTGGAAAAAGCCATGATCGGTTTTCTGACCCAGAGCCCGGAGCAGCATGAGGATTTCCAGCCGCGCATTTGGGATCGGGGCCCCGAAGGCCTGGAGGTTGTGCTGTTGCGTGACGGCAAAGCCGTCCTTGTACCGGCCGCCTTTCAGCCGGGAAATGACCTGAATCTGCCTTTTATGCGTCGCAACGCCCTGGCAGGCGGTGGAGAAGTCTACTCCCTGGGCGCCAAACTCACGGACCTGGACTGGTGCTTGGTCGTGGAGGTGCCCGCCTCTCTGGTGGATTCCCAACTGGAAGGACAGGCCACCCAGATTTACGGCCTGGGCGTGCTGGGCAGTCTGGGTGTCGCCCTGTTGCTGGCTTTTGTCTGGGCCAGCATGGTCAGCCGATCGCACCGGGCCACGGCCCGCCATTTCCAGCATCTGTATACGGTGATTCGCCAGCAGAAGCTGATGCTGGACAGCATCAATGCCTCGCTGCAGGCCGGGCTCTTGCTGGTGGACGGCCAAGGCCGTGTGCAGGTCTGTAATCCGGCATTTTGCCAGATCGCGGCCCGAAACGAAGAGGACATGGCTAACGCGGCCCTGGCAGACGTGCTACCGCAAAAGGCCGCATCTGATTTACTCCAAGGTATGGAGCGCGTGAGCGGCAGCGGCCGGATGGACAGCATTGAAATTTCTCTGGACCGGCCTGACGGCGCGCGCCTCTACCGCGTGACGCTTTTTCCCTTTGAGGACAATCAGGAAGACGGGGCAAAGGTCAAGGGCGGCTGCGTGGGAATTTTCCAAGATATCACGGAATTCCGCCGTCGGGCCGAGGCCGCGCGCGAACGTCAGGCCAACAGCATTGCCGCCCTGGTACGGGCCATTGAAAGCGTGGACGTGAATCTGATCGGCCATTCGCAAAAAATGGAGCGGGTTTCGGGATTATTGTCCGCCAGCATGGGGCTGCCGGACAAGGACAGGGAAACCCTGCGCCTAGCCGCGCGGCTCTCTCAGGTGGGCAAGATCTTTGTGCCGCATCATCTTCTGACCAAGAAAGGCAAGCTCACACCCGAGGAACAGCAGGAAGTCCTGCGCGCGCCGGAATATGCCTACAAAGCACTGCACGATCTGCAATTCGGCCTGCCGGTGCCCGAAGCCGTTTATCAGATGGGTGAACGCGTGGACGGCACGGGCCAGCCCCGGCACCTCAAGGGTGAGGAAATCGTGGCTAATGCCCGTATTCTGGCGGTGGTCAACGCTTTCTGCGCCATGGTCAGCGCGCGTTCCTACCGGGCGGGCATGAGCCCGGATGAGGCGGTGCGCCTGCTTTCCCAGGATCCCGGCTTTGATCCCGCTGTGGTGGCGGCGCTGGCACAATTGCCGACGGATGCCGTGCAACGGGCCATTGAAACGCCTGTGGCGGATGATGGGCAGGAAAGCGGCGGGCCGGTGGATGAAAGGAGCGAGTCGCAAATCGATCCCGCACGGCATTGGAGGGGAGCATAAGCCGTTATGGATGACAGGCAAATGCCTCCCGTACCCCTTTCCGAGGGCGCTGAAACGGTGGACGTGGCGGTCAATATTTTCGCCAAACCGTTTCAAACCGCACTCTCGCTGCTGTCGCTGCTCAAGCACAGCGGAGAGCATGTGGGGGTGATCTGGCTGCAGTTTGAGCCGTATGGTTCGCGATACGATGCCATCAGCCCGTATTATATTGCCCGGTATCTGCGAGAGGAGTTGGACGAGCGCTGTCAGGTATTCCAGCCGAATTTCTGGCTGGCACGCGAAGCTGTCGATCCCGCCCGGCTTGACGATCCGGACTACCGGCTGGGCATCCGTTATCAATATGCCTTTGAGCAGAGCCGGAGCCGCAAGCTTTTTCTGATGCACAACGACGTGCTGGTGCTGCGCGATATTCTTGGCGACATGCTGCGGGAAATGGGCGACGCTTTCGCTGTGGGAGCCGTGGGGCAATGTTGGAACTGTCCGGCACGGTGTGAGGAACTGACGCGCGAGGTTATGGGCCGCAGCGCATGCGGCCCGTTGCGGTATACGGAATTCAGGCCGGAGTATGAGGCCTTGTGCCGTCTCTATGCCCTGGCGCGGCAGCGCGGTATTTTTGTGCGGCCTTATGATGAGGGATTCGCGGGCATGTTTGACAGCCGGCCCTGGCCCCTGCCGGAATGCCGGGTCAGCGAATGGGCCTGCCTGCTGGATCTGGAAAAGATCCGTCCGTTCTGCACGCCATGGGGTCCGGCCCTCACGCCGGGAGCATTTCGTCGTTGCGGTACGGAAAACCTTGATACGGGCGTGGCCTGGTTCAGGGATATGCACGCTCTCGGGCTGCGCGCCCGGCATTTCGAGCTTACGCGATACCTGAAACACTGGGTGGGCACGGGCAACAAAACTCCTCGGCGCTATGCGCTGGCCGAGTTAAATGCCCTGGAGTTGCTGCAACGCCAATATCCGGATTATGTGAAATGGCTGACGGAACAGAGCGGAGAGACTTTTTAGAACAATTCACTCATTTCAAATGTGAATTGTTCCAATAGACGCCTGTTTGAGGTAACAACAATGAAAAATATAGTTGGTATTATCGGTGGGGCTGGTGTTGCTGCAACAAATATGCTGCTTGAAATCATGGAGATTTCCAAGTTGCAAGATGGAGCAGTGCGGGATATGCACCATCCGGAAATGATTATATTTCAGGCAACGCAAGCACCCTCACGCAGTATGTTTCTTGAAGGGAAGGGGCCGTCATATATCGAGGCCTACCTTGAAGTAATCCAAAGACTGCGCTCTGCCGGAGCGACAAAAATTGCGATGTGTTGCAATACTGCGCATTGGGGAATAACTACACTTGAGAAAAAATCTGGTATGCCATTTATTAACATTGTCCATGAAGTAATCATGCAGGTAAAGGGAACTGGAAAGAAAAATATAGGGCTACTTGCTTCTGATGGTTGTCTTAAGGGGAGGGTTTATGAACCATATTTTGAGGAATTTCTGCCATATGCAACATTAATTTATCCTTCATTGCATTTGCAACGCGAGGTTACACGCGGTATATGTAATACAAAAAATAAATCGCGTTTACTTCCTGACGGGCATGAGAATCGACCCAAAACTATCTTTACGCGTGTTGCCGATGAAATGTTCGGTGCCGGTGCGGATCTATTGATCATTGGATGCACTGATATACGAGTAGACTTCAAGTGTGCTTATAATGCTATAGATTCTCTTGAAGTTTTGGCTCAATGTATTTTGAGGGAAAGCTGTTATGAATGATAATGCGCTTAATTTCTTTGAAAAAATGGCACACTCGGAGAAACTTTCTCCTAATTCAGTAAAATTGGCAAAAAATAGTGATTTTTCAGATATTGATACCGCTTTTATACGGAAATATACAGACAATAATTCTTCAGTTCTTGATCTCGGTTCTGGGACGGGCTTGATTGTAAATAAACTTTTTCCATATGTTAAGAGTATTATTGCTGTTGAGCCATTCATTCAGTTTACACAATACATTGCAAAAAATAATAAGATTACTGTAATTAATAGTAATATTGCTGAATTCTCTGTCGATATAAAATTTGATACAATTTTGCTTTTTGCCTTAATGCATTATGTAAATGAGAGAGAAGCAATGTCAATATACAAAAAGTATATAAATTATCTGTCAAAAAATGGGAAAATGATTATTAAAAATCAATTTGGACTGCATAAAGATGTTACTATAGATGGATTTTCTGAAGAATTGCAGGAAAATTATTTTGCACAATATCGTTTTATAGATAAAGAAGTGCGCCTGTTGCATGATGCTGGATTCGGCAACGTCGAAATCGTCGATATCTATCCCAAAGAGTGTAATCGCTGGGACAATACACACTTTTACGCTCTTGTCGCGGAGAAATGAAATTTATGACTTCCAGCCGCGCACGAACTGGATAGCACGTTCGTAGTCCTCAAAAGTGTCTATGTCACAGGCCCGTATTTTGAGCCCTTGCATGGGGAGGAAGGTCTCAAGCTGATTATAGACATTTCCTGAGGTATAGTGGACTTTATTACGATCGATACAGGCTGGTCCTGTCCATTCGAAATCGCCTTGTTGTGTGGAGAAGTTCACAACTCTACCCTGCTTGTCCACAACAACAAATACGGCGTCATCGGACATTTTTTCACTGTAGGCTATATATTCGCCTTCGGTTTCGAGGCAAAGCCGTACATCATCAGGGTGGACCAACAAATCTCCGTCGTACTCGATAACATATTTGTTGGCGTGGCGCGAACCTAGGTAAAAGCTGGCGCCTGTTTTGGTATCAAAATAGTTGTGATTGTAGATGAAGATTACGTCACTGCGGTATTTTAGTACTTCTTTAACTACCTCGTTGGCTTGATAGCCTATAACAACCCGCACATCTTCCACGTCTTTGAAGAGTTCCAACTGCCAAGCTATTAAAGAACGACCTTCAATTTCCAACAGGGCTTTAGTCGTCCCCAGCCCAAGACGAGAGCCTATGCCCGCGCAACTGATAACAATTGATTGAGCTGTCTGCATAATGCTTCCTCGCTGAAGACCAGATAATCCGCGATTGACAGAACACCGGGAGCCGGCCAATGGGTCAGCCCTGTGGCAATGGAAATGTCAGCCAGCCGCATTGCTTCGATATCGTTGTTGCCATCGCCGATAAAGACGGTAGTTGCGCCTAAATTTTTATAGTACGTGACAACTTTTTCTTTCTTCAATATACTTGTCAATTTGGCTATTCGGTCATTTTCAATCAAGCCGCCGGAGCAGTAAAAACGGGAACAAACCCGTTCCGCAAGCCGGGCAACCCAACAGTCCAGATTGCCTGTGGCAATAATGCAGTCTTCCGCGTGGGCATGGATGAAGTCCACAACCTTTTGGTACAGCTTAACTTGGCCGAGCAGCTCGGCGACTTCGTGTATAGGCAATTTCCCCAGAATATGAACACGCCTGATAAAACTTTCGACAAAGGGGACATTCCCTGCAATAGTCTCCTTGGTTAATTCTTTTATTTCATCCTGCACGCCAAAAAAGTCAGCAATCAATGGGAGTGTTTCCTGGGCGGTTACAGTACCATCCAGATCAAAAATAAACTTTATCATAAGACAAAGTATCCGCAGTAACAGGTTTAAAAATCAAGAAAACATGAAATGCATCATGTATATCATGCTTTTTATGAGCCTTAAAATATTTCGTGAGTGAATGTCTCAGCTATTTTACTTATACATATTCTGAGTTAGCTAATTTGTTTCAATGGTTAAAGGCAAAAAATAAGATCAAACCCCATCAAGTAGAATTGTTTTATGTCTGAGGGTAAGAGTTATATGCCATATTTTTGTATGTATTTGTCCCGATATAGATGATGATGGCCAATTCCTAAATCAGGTGGAAATTTCATAAAATCTTCAAATTCAAAGAGTAAATATTCTTTTTCCTTATTGGGGGCATAAAATTCAGTGTTTTCAAATTGTAGTTTTTTTAGTGGAAATATTATATCATATGGTATAAAATTAGTATTAAAGGGCTTGCTATAAGACATAACGCAATCAATGCCAAAGTAAATCTTTTTACTTTCTCTGACTATATTTTTATTGCATTTTATTTCTTGATCCAAGAAATTAATTATTTCTGCAATATTATCTATAGTAGACTTTTTTTGCGAAATATATTGCAAATATTCTTTATGTTCTGCAAAAGAATAGCTTTCATCATAAAAGTCATATGCCCAAAAGTCAATTGCCTTTCTGTCTCCTATGGATGTTCCATAAAAAATTTGGATTTGATCAAGCCAGATATCTAAAATATATTGGTTGGGATATTTTTTTAAATATGGGCGTAATTCGCTGTATCCAATAACAGAATTCCATTCACTTTTTTTATAATTTTTTGTGTAGTCTGTTACAATATAGTGTTTTTTGCAAAAATTGACCAGCTTGTCATAGTCTTCCCGC
The DNA here is from genome assembly GCF_000145315.2 of Desulfovibrio sp. 3_1_syn3. Lineage (NCBI taxonomy): Bacteria > Pseudomonadati > Thermodesulfobacteriota > Desulfovibrionia > Desulfovibrionales > Desulfovibrionaceae > Desulfovibrio > Desulfovibrio sp. 3_1_syn3. The sequence goes on along the minus strand of NZ_ADDR02000001.1, from coordinate 2,596,229 downwards.
ATCAAGCCAAAATCCAGATCCTCATCCCAGGGGATAAATCCCTTATGACGAACCGCGCCCAGCAAATTTCCTGCAATAAGAAAAGGCTTAATATTCAGCTCCTTAATTTCTTCAAAAAAATTCTTGGCAAAATCAACCAGTTCCAGTTGTTCCTGCCGCAATTTTCCTGTAGCGGGCTTTAATGTTGTAATATCGGCATGTTCTTTCAGATAGTCGAGCTGCGCCTGAGAGCTCTGCCAGAGGCGTTTATAATGCTCCGCTTCATACATTTTTTGTTGGAGTTTTTTCAGAATCATGTCGGTGGGAGAAGCGGGCATATAAAACCTCTATTCTAATGTGATGCATACTAAATGTGGCAATAACGCTGCTAAAAATATTATTGTATTTTCAGATGCTCGGCAATACGTTGTGCCGCCTTGCCGTCGCCATAGGGGTTGGCGGATTCCAGCATTTTTGCGATGCCCGAAGGGTTGCTTACAAGCCCGACGACTTCATCAAAAATATGTTGCGTATCGGTGCCCACCAATTTATTGACTCCCGCCTCTATCCCTTCGGGGCGTTCCGTGGCATCCCTCATGATGAGAACGGGCTTGTTCAGTGAGGGGCCTTCCTCCTGGATTCCGCCGGAATCTGTAAGAATAAGCGTACAGGCATCCATCAGGCGCACAAATGCCGTATAGGGCAGGGGAGCTTCCAGTAAGATATTGGGCACTTCCCCCAGCATTTCGAAAACCGGGCCCTGTACATGCGGGTTAAGGTGTACGGGATAAATAATCCGGACATGGGGCAGGGCCAGGGCTATTTTTTTCAAGGCCGCGCAAATGCGTTGAAAGCCGTCGCCGAAACTTTCCCGGCGGTGTCCGGTAACCAGAATAACAGGGTGGTTTTGCGCCAGAGCCGCCTCAATGCGGGGCGTCAGAACCGGCGGATGGCGGCGGATCGTGTCAAGCGTCATATACAGCGCATCAATGACGGTATTGCCCGTAACGATAACGGCTTCCGGCCTGATGCGCTCTGCCAGCAGGTTTTGCCTGGCACGTTCGGTGGGGGCGTAATGCCAGCGCGCCGTAAGTCCAACCACGCGTCGATTCAGCTCTTCAGGAAAGGGGGAGTCCAGATTCCAGGTGCGCAAGCCCGCCTCCACATGGCCAACAGGAATGCGCCTGTAAAAGGCGCTCAGGGCTGAAACCTGGACAGTCGTCGTATCGCCCTGCACAAGAACCACATCAGGGGCAAGCGTATCAAGTATGTTGTCCACTTCGGCAAACAGGCGGCTGCTGAGTCCGGCAAGGCTTTGATTGCCGGTCATGACACCGAGAGAAGAATCCGGCTTGAGACCAAAATCGGCCAGGGTTTGTTCAAGCATGCTCTGGTGCTGGCCGCTGGAGCAGAGGTGCACCTCAAAATCATCCGGCCTGCGACGCAGTTCGTGTACCACTGGGGCCAGCTTGACGGCTTCGGGCCGCGTACCGGCGATAACAAGTACCTTTTTCATAGGGCGCGACCGTTATACCTTTTTTCGGGTAGCGGCCAGACCGAAGAAAAGGCCGTCCCGGCGGTTTTCATAGGGCAAGTCGGCCGCAATATTTTCAACGGTGAATCCATTATTGTTGAGCAGGTCCGCCAGTGCTTCCCTGTCAAACCACTGCTCCCAGGGCGGAATGCCGCCGGGCCAGGCGGCAAGCCGATCAATATTTTTGTCAATGATAATCAGTTTGCCGCCGTCGCTCAGAATGCGGCTCAACTCTCTGACGGCCGCAGGCAGATCAATGCAATGTTCAAGCACTTCACAAAGCGTCACGGCATCAAAGGCGGCGTCATCCCAACCGGTGCGCAGCACCGTGCCGATGCCTGTCGCTACTCCTTTGGGCATGAAGCGGAAAAAGCTGGGATGCACATCCTGCGCCGTCATGTGCGCGGTGATGCCCATTGCGCGTAATCTGCGCAAATAACGTCCTTTGGCAGTGCCGATATCAAGAATGCGAGCCTCGGGAGAGCACGGCAGAGTATCGCGTACGAAAAGCAAACGGCCGTCGTCAGAGGCGATGTCATCCTGGAACAGCGGAAACTCCAAGGCAAAACGGCAGCGCTGCATGGCGGAAAGGGCATCCAGAAAGGCCTTTGCCGTCAGTGCGTCGAAAATATCGGATTGCAGCGCTTTGCTGTTGCCGTCCGCAAGGGCGGCGACGGCCCGGCAGAAAGCGGACTGTCCCAGCTCGTCATCACCCAGCGTCCATGCGCCCCACGCAAGCGCCAGAGAAAGGGATGCATATGTTTTTTGCATATGCCCGGCCTGGGGCGGAAGGCCGATGCCTGCCGCCACTTTGCGCAGCAAGGCCACGCCATTGGCGGGGGTGAGCAACTGCCCCACGCCGACAGATTCCAAAATCAGATGTACCGAAGGCGGCTGGTCCGGCAAGCCTCCCTGGCGCGTGGCCCAACTTCGGGCGCAATCCGCCCAGCTCTTTTCCCCTAACGTCATACCGGCATGCAACAGCTCGTTGAAGCAGTAAAAAAGACCGGGAGCTTCATGCACGGTTTGCCGTTGACGGCGAAATACGTTCAGACAAAGTTCCTTCAACGGGGCATCGCCTTGCATCATCCGCACTTCAGGCTGCCGGAAGACACGGATCAGATCACCCTGCAGGAACAGTTTTTCAGGCGCATCCCATGTAGTTGCGTCCATTGCTGATAGGGCATGTTTTACCAGCGCCAGTGCCTCGGCCCTGCGCCCCCAATCCAGAAGGGTGGGCACAGAATCGAGCTCGCTTTCCGCCGTAGCGGGAGAGTCGTACTGCGCCGCCATGCGCTTTTCGGACTCGAGATGTTTTATGGCCGCCTGTTCCAGACTGATGATGGGTATTTCCTTTTCCGAAAAGATACGGACTTCCTCTCCATATACGGCTACAGAATCGGATTGATCAAGGGGGACATCGTACTGTTCATAGTGCTGCAGCGCATCCAGCCAGAATTTGGCTGCCCAGGAGAGTTCTTCGTCGGGAAAGTACATCGCGCCGTTTCCGACACTGCCGGGAAATCCGCCCGACGCCGTCTGGAGCGAACCTGCCAGACGCAAGGCAGGCAGGGCGTGTTCCATATCTTTCAGCTTGAGCCAGACCAGAGCAGACTGAATCAGGCCCGGTGTGCAGATCCACGAGACATTTGCATACGCGGGTATCAGGCCGTTATCCCCCTGAATATCCTCCAATACGCGCATACCCAGGCGGCAAATATCGTCAGCGCCAAGATCAAAAAGCGCTTCCTGAATATAGCAGTAAAAATGCAGCAGCATGTTGGGCGCGAGAAAATTGGTCAAATTGCAGTGTGTAATATAGTAGTCCAGTGAGCACCGGGCAAAGTGGGCATACTCGGGCTTGTTGAGAACATCTCCTGCCGTGACCAGCCCCGGCAACACATAGAGGTGGATGGCTTCATTAACGAACCCACGGCCGTCCGGCAGACGCCACCCGTTCATATTTTCAGGCAGGGCCAGCCGGCCTTCGGGTGTGGCTGTGCGCATAATCCAGTCGCAGGCTTTTTCCAGAGCCACTTCCGCTTCGGGTAAAGAAGGAACGATAGCTGCGAGCCCGCGGATAATCTGCCCTGTATCAAAAGCAAAAGGTGTTGTCATGCCTGGGCCGGAAAAAGAGCCATCGGCATTTTGTACCGTTAACAGCCAGCGGGCATAACACATAGCCAGTTGCGGTTGATTCCATTTCAGCAGGGTGGGGATCAGGTAGCCGGTAACCTCAGGATAAGGGACGGTATTTTTATGGCTGACATTGGCTCCTCCATTGGATGAGTGCGTATGTAGCCAGCTTATGGCATTACAGGCGCTGTGCTGGATTGGGGTCATAGTATCAGCTGTATTGCATTTTTTCGCAATTGATATTTTATTTTTTGGGGAAGCCTGACAGTATTTCATGATAACATTTGCTGCGCGCTCACTGGAATGGCCATCTCTTTTTCCTAAAAAATATTCGATATCTACTGTAGTTACAGGAAATGTATTTTCAAAAAATTTTTCTATATATGTGGAAAGATGGTTTTTGGCATTGATGACAGGCGCAATTTCAAAAAGTTCCGGGTAAAATTGTTTAAGGGCTGGCCCATTTCGCGGGGTAAGAAAAACTGCCGGTTTGGAATTGATATAGAGGGATTCCAGGCTGGCTCCGCTTTTTGCATCGGTAATATAAAAATCAGCACAACTACAAATGTCCGTGAAAGAAGCATTTCCATCAAGAACTTTGTCAGAGATGGCATAAAGTCTTTCAAGATCATATGATTTTTCTGGTAGTCTTGCTGTACAATGATGCGGCTTGGTAAGTATATAAAATTTATCCCGCAATACTCCTATTTCATTTCCAAATAATTGTATGGACGTATCTTCATCATATGTTGGAAGATAGACAAGAATAGGTTTATTGGTAGCTATGTCAAGTTGATGCAGGAGAACATTTTTTTCTGGTTTGTTTTTAAAATAGCTGTCATGCTTTGGGTAGCCGATAGGATAGAGTACGTCCCTATCCATATAGGGGATAAGATTTTTTTGGGAAAAAAGACCATGTAAAATTCTGGCATCAAAGCCGAAGCAGGATTCGTTGCTGAGGCTAAAAATAGATTTTATCAGACTAACGCCATAAGATAAATGAATTTTAGTATTTTTATATTTTTTTAAAATATTAGATCTTTGTGTTGTAATAGAAACACATGCATCTGGATTGCACTCTGTGGAATAGTCAATATTGTTTTCTTCTAAAATTTTAATAGCTGTATTGTAATCAAAATAGCCGCCGCCAATATTTATAGAACATGGTTCAGAAATTATTTTTGTGTTAACGCCACGCTTTATAAGCTCATAATATATCGGTAAATAATGATATATCTCAAAGGCATCAACGAGGTAAAATTCGACCTCAGATTTTACATCTTTTTTTTGAAGCATACAAAATCCTGCCTTTATGGCGCGATTAGAAATCAGTATAGTTGAGCTGTGAAGCTGCCACTTGCTGCAGTAATTCGCTTTCTTTCAGCTCGGGAAGCGCGAACGTCGGGCAGCAGAAAGAATCTGTACCGATATAACGGCGTTGTTTTGCACAGTGCTCTCTGAGTTGAACAAATTGTTCCGGGGCGCTGATTTCCCCTTTGTGGAACAGATCTTCGGCATCCTTCCAACGTCCATGCCATGCCAATGCCACAGCGTAATTGCCCATAGCCGCAAGATCGTCGGGATGTTGCGCATATGCCGTCCCCAAGTATTTGGCGGCAAAGCCCTTAAGAAAAGAAGATGGTTCCAGAAACCTGCTGCCCAGTATCAAATGGGCGTGAAAAAAAGCGAGCTCTTTATCCTTGCAATGCGCGATCTGGGGAAAAAGCGCTCTCACGCCTCCGCTTTTTTCCACGCGCCGCAAAGCCCGAGCGGCTGTACGGGTTGAAGATAATCGAACTTTGTCCGATATCGTGGCGGTAAGGGAATTGTCATGATTCCGGTAGTGATACAAGACGTATGGTACATGGATTACCTTGGTGACCTCTAAAAGACGCAGCCACATATCCCAGTCTTCGGCACCTTCCAGGGCGGGATCATACTGCCCGACTTTTTGAGCCACATCCCGACGATACATAAAGGCCGCGACTCCCGCATTATTCGCCAACATCCGGTCCAATGAAATTTTGCTTTCCAATTTCCCCGTGATGAAACCTTGCCTGTCGACAATGGCAAAAGGTGCTGTGGCAAAGCCTGCCTGTGGGAAGGTCTGCAATGCTCTGGCCAGCCTGCCGCAAAAATGCGGCAGGCAGATATTATCCGCTGAAGTCCATGTCAGATATTCGCCACGTGCCAACGCGAAGCCCCGGTTCAATGCTGTGGGCAAGCGGGTGTTGGGACCACTCAGCGTCCGTATTTTGGGTGAAGAAAGGCCTGCCAGATAGTCATGCGTTCCGTCGGTGGAACCGTCATCCACGATAATCAGTTCGAAGTTTGGATAGTCCTGTTTAAGAACAGAATCAACTGCCTGGGGCAGAAAGGCAAGATGATTATAGGTCGGCAGGACAATACTGACCAAGGGACATACAGCATCGCCTAATTCCACAGCTTCGCAAGCTGTATCTTCCGTGTTTATGGCAGGCGCCGGGTCTGATGTCGTTGCCAAAACCATATCGTACATTCGCCATAGCATATCTCCGGCTCGCTCAGGGGAAAATTCCCTGGCCACCCGCTCCCGTCCCGCTTGACCCGCGCGGCGGGAAAATTCTTCATCAGCAAGTAAATATTCAACATGTTTTGCAAGAACAACCTCATTTCTTTCATCCACTACAAAACCGCTTTTCCCGTGCTCCACCACGTCATCTACTGCGCCGCAACGGGTAGTGACCACAGGAATTCCATAGCTCTGAGCTTCAAGAATGGCATTAGGCAGGCCTTCCACATGGGCCGTATGCAGAAATACTGAACATTGGGATAAAAATGCAGGTACATCCTTGATGAGGCCGGGAAAAAGAATGCGTCCGGCAAAGGGCGTATGGGCGATGAAGTGCATGAAGTCCTGATTGCCGGGGCCGCCGACAACAGCGTAAAGGTCTGGTATGGTCGAACAGGCCCGAATAGCAGTGCTGACCCAAAGTTCTGGATCTTTGATTGAAACAGACCGGAACAGACCTCCGAGTATACGTGCGTGATTAGGAATACTTAGGTTCTGACGTAGCCTCCCCATTTGTGCAACATCAGGATGCGGCCATTTTTTCAAATCAAAGATATTTGGAGTAAGGGAAACTGTTCCTAGAGGCAGGCCCAGCCATTCTTCATATGTCCTGCATCCAGCCCGGCTGTTATTGGTCATAAACACGTTGGGCAATTGCATGATATTGGCAAGAATACAGAACGCAGCCTGATCATTAACACTTTCAAAGCCATATGGCGCTCGTTGTGCAGGGGAAAGACTTTGCCCGGCGATAATAATTCTAGGTACACCAGCTATGACAGCGGCCAACAATGTTGCGAGATTATCGGCATTCCAAATATGCAATATGCGTGGCCGTATACATATCAACCATGCGGTATAGGCAGAAATGCTGTCACGTAGAACTGGAGAAAGGTCATCAATAAAATTTGTAATGATGTGGCGCGCTATTTTAAATAAGTCGTGATCTATCATCTTAAGTGAGAATTCTAGAACTTTAGAGCAAGATCTGGCATCTTCGAGGAAAAAATTATTTCCCTCATAGGTAATATTATAGCAGAGTAAAGTAATTTGTCGACCTCGTTCTTGAAAATACTTAGCGCTAGCTACTACTTGGCGCTCAATTCCTCCGCAGGTTAATGAATCGCTCCACCAAGCGATAGGGCCGATAAAATGTGAGGGAGGACGCATGGGGGCGCCCTTGATAAATTCCGAAACTGTCATGCCATGTCTCCAACAAGATCTTTGTGTATTTTTGATAATGCGTTATGATAGCCTTAGAGACATTTCAATAAAACAGTAATTCAAAATAAATATATATACTATAAAAAATTATCTTTGAAACGCTTTGCTGTTTCAGAAGATCATTTATCCGAAGGAATCAGCTATAGCTGCTGTCAATCTTCGCATAGCTATGTTGTCGCCAATAAGGATTGACAGTAGCGATACAGCGTTAGAATAGGCCAATTTAAATTATTTAGAACAGGCTGACTTTGAGATAGCAATAACTAGCAAGTTAATCTAGATCAGCGAGTGTAATGTGCTTTGATTGTCGTCATCATTCTCTCTTTGCCACAACATAGCCGAGGGAAAATTTTTTTTTGTTTTGCATCCAATGCATCGTTGTCCAGGGCAAGCTGAGAATAGTGTTTTGTAAGAAAGCTGACTGCCTTTTCCTGGCTGCGGCTGGAGAAGGCGGCAAAATTTTTGGCCCGCAAGAGGTATTCCCCGGCGAAGTAGCGTTCCGCCAGAGGCAGATACATATCCTCCGGCTTCGCTTGATCTGCCAGTGCTGCGGCTCTCAGTATGCCTTGGGCCGACTCGTCCATCAGCCTCAGGGCAAAATCCGAAGCGCGTTGGTACAAACCGCAAGCACTACCTATGGTTCCGGCAGCGTGCGCCAGCCAGCCGTAAAATTTTCCGGCCCGGGGAAAGTCCGGTCTGGTTTCCAGCAATCTGCTGATTTTAAAACGAATAGCACCGTCATGGGCCAACTGTCGTGACATCTGGCTGGTCATGCTTTGGCCGTGCTGCCGGTAAATGACCAAGCCCTCGGGATTGGCCCCAAAACGCTTGCCCAGAGCGGCGCAACGCAGCCAATAGTCCTGATCCTCGCAGGCCTTGAGATCGGGGTCAAAAAAGCCGATTTCCTGTGCGGCTTCGGCGCGTAGCATAAAGGTATGCACTGGAGAAATATTACTGTGGCAAAGGTGCATATCCAGATGGGCGCATTTGAGCGGCCACAGATAATTGCGTCTTTCGCTGTCAGATGAAAAGGTCTGAAGGCTCAGGCAGACACTGACGTCCAATTCTGGATGGACTGCAAAATTGTCCAGATGGCTTGCCAGTGTTCCAGAGGTCAGCAAATCGTCGGCATCCAAAAAAACAAGGTAGTCACCATGGGCAGCCCGGATGCCTGCATTGCGCGCTGCTGAAAGCCCCTGATTTTCCTGATAGATATACTGGATGGACGAACCCAGACGTTGAGCCACATCAGCAGTGTCGTCCGTGGAACCGTCGTCCACGACAATGATTTCTACTGCCAGCCCGTCTTTTTTCTGATCTAGCACGCTTTTAACGGCGTCAGGAAGAAATCGGCCGTAATTATATGTGGGAATGATGACTGAAATGAGGGGGAGTCTGTTTGTCATCTTCGCTCCGTTCAATGATATTTGGGACAATCGGCAAAGGCAAGTCCTTCCCGGTCTTTGGCGGAGACGACAAGTTCTTTGGCGAGTAATGGCCATGTAATGCCGGGAACTGGATCATCCCAGCGCAGACAGTATTCGTCATCAGGCGCGTAATACGTTGTGCACTTGTATATGAATTCCGCCTCTGAGCTCAGCACCAGAAAGCCGTGCGCAAAGCCGGGCGGTACCCAGAGCATATGGTGATTCACATCATCCAGCAGGGCGGCGAAACTCTTGCCGAACGTGGGAGAGGAAACACGCAGATCCACAGCCACATCATAGACTTGCCCTCGAATCGCCCGCACAAGTTTTCCTTGAGGCTGCCGGAGCTGATAGTGCATGCCGCGCAGGACGCCTTGCCGGGACTTGCTGTGGTTGTCCTGGACAAAAGCATGCGGGCCGCATTGGGCCTCAAATTCATTCTGGCGAAAAGTTTCCATAAAGAAACCGCGTTCGTCGCCGTGGACAGCCGGGATCATCAGCACTGGACCGTTAGGGGCCAACCTCTTGAATTCCATGTTTTTTCCTTCAGCGTGTCCGCAGCAGGCGCAACAGATATTGCCCGTAACCGGTTTTGGCAAAAAAACGTCCGGCCTGTTCCATGGCCGCGTCGTCTATCCAGCCCTGCCGCCAGGCGATTTCTTCCAGGCAGGCGACCTTGAGCCCTTGGCGTTCCTCAATGGTCTGGACATAGGCCGAGGCCTCCAGAAGGCTGGTGTGCGTGCCTGTATCCAGCCATGCAAAGCCGCGTCCCAGTTTTTCCACGCGCAGTTGGCCGCGTTCAAGATAGACTTGGTTGACACTGGTGATTTCCAGCTCGCCGCGCGCCGAGGGAAGGATATCCTTGGCGATGTCCACTACAACGTGGTCGTAAAAATACAGTCCGGTGACGGCAAAAGGCGACAGGGGCTTGGTCGGCTTCTCCACGATAGCCATGGCTTTGCCCGCATCGTCAAAGCTCACCACGCCGAAGCGTTCGGGGTCTTTGACCATATAGCCGAAAATGGTGGCTCCATGCCGCTGGGAAGCGGCGCGCAAAAGTTTTTCGGTGAAATGCTGGCCGTGAAAGATATTGTCGCCCAGAATCAGGCAAACCGGCGACGACTCCAGAAAGCGCTCGCCGATAAGAAAGGCCTGGGCAATGCCTGCGGGTTCGGGCTGCACGGCGTAACTCAGGCTCAGTCCGAAACGGGAGCCGTCTCCCAGCAGGCGCTGGTACTGGGGCAGGTCCAAAGGCGTGGAAATGACCAGTATTTCCCTGATGCCCGCCAGCATGAGCACGGACAGGGGATAATAGATCATGGGCTTGTCGTAAATGGGCAGAAGCTGTTTGGACACGCCCAAGGTAATGGGGTGCAGGCGCGTGCCCGTGCCGCCGGCCAGAACAATGCCTTTGTAGTCCATGCCTCTTCCCTTCCTCAGACCTGGGTTCCCAGGCGTTCGCAACGGTAACTGCCGTCCAGCACGGCCCGCCACCAGGCTTCATTGTCGAGATACCAGCACACGGTTTTGCGCAGGCCGGTGGCAAAACTTTCGCGCGGCCGCCAGCCCAGCTCCGCGGCGATCTTGGAGGCGTCAATGGCATAGCGCCCGTCATGGCCGGGCCGGTCGCGCACAAAGCGGATAAGATCCGCATAGCGGCTGACTCCCGCCGGTTTCTGAGGCACCATTTCTTCTAGAAGTTCACAAATGGCGCGCACCACGTCGATATTCCTTTTTTCGCAGTGCCCACCCACGGCATACGTTTCGCCCACACGCCCACGCGCCAGCACCAGGAGCAGGGCGCGCACGTGATCCTCCACATGGAGCCAGTCGCGGATCTGGCCGCCGTCGCCATACACAGGCAGCTCCCGCCCGGCCAGGGCATTGAGAATGGTCAGAGGAATCAATTTTTCCGGAAATTGGCGCGGCCCGTAATTATTGGAGCAATTGGTCACCAGAGTTGGCAGGCCGTAAGTGCGCTGCCAGGCCCGCACCAGATGGTCCGAAGCCGCTTTGCTGGCCGAATAGGGCGAACTGGGCGCATAGGGCGTCTCTTCAGTGAAAAAGCCCTGGCCGCCGCTCAGATCGCCGAAAACCTCATCTGTGGAAATATGATGGAAACGAAAATCCCGAGCCTTGGGGGAACCCGAGGCAGTCAGGCTTTTCCAGTAACGACGGGCCTCTTCCAGCAGGACAAAGGTGCCGTGCACGTTGGTTTCCAGAAAGGCCGCCGGGCTGTCAATGGAGCGGTCCACATGGCTTTCCGCCGCCAGATGCATGACCGCGTCCGGCTCAAAAATTTCAAAGGCCGCGCGCATGGCCGCAGCATCCGCGATGTCGGCCTGGATGAAATTATAACGCGGATTGTCCGCCACATCGGCCAGGGAGGCCGGATTGCCGGAGTAGGTGAGCTTGTCCACGTTGACCACGCGCCAAGCGCTGGCCGAAAGCATCTCGCGGACTACAGCCGAGCCGATGAAGCCCGCGCCGCCCGTAACCAGAAGAGTATGTGCCATCAATTCATCCTGTGGGACAGAAGCATAGTGATATGTCCGAAGTAATAGCAAAATCCGTTCCGCAAGGCAAAGTTCGCCGCGTACCCCGTAGCCTTTTGTTATGCACAAGTGCAAGGCCGTAAATTTTTTATTTAACTATAATAAATAATAAGGCATTTTTAGAACATGCGCCTCTTGTCAACAGGCGCGGATGGGGATACTTCAAAAGAAGTATAAGGTAATATATGAAAAAGCTGTTGCCCCTGACCTTCTTTTTGTTTCCGCTGTTCTTTTTCGGCGGCGGCTTTTTGACAATACAGAGCGGCGGAAAAAGCATTTGGAGCCATAACCATGACAGAGTCGGTCATCAAGGAGATGCTGGCCAAGATTGACGTACAGATAAACGGATCCCGACCTTGGGATATTCAAATACATAACCCTCGCCTTTGGGGCCGGGTCATCCGTCAGGGCAGCCTGGGCCTCGGCGAAGCCTATATGGAAGGCTGGTGGGACTGCCAAGCCTTGGACCAGCTCTTTTACCGGATTATGCGCGGCGACCTGGAAAAGCATTTCCGGCTGACCCTGCCGGTCTTGCTGGGCATTGCCGCCTATGCCTTGCGTAATTTGCAAAGCGTGGCCCGCGCACGCATGGTGGCCAGAGGGCATTATGACTTTGACAACGACATGTTTGAAGCCATGCTCGACCCATTCATGCAGTATAGCTGCGGTTATTGGGAACACGCCGACAGCCTGGAGCGGGCCCAGCAGGATAAAATGGAGCTGATCTGCCGCAAATTGCAGTTAAAGCCGGGTATGCGCGTCCTGGACATCGGCTGCGGCTGGGGCGGCCTGGGGCGCTATATGGCACAGCAGTATGGTGTGCATGTGACGGGCGTCACGGTTTCCTGGGCTCAGGCCCAATATGCCGAGAGCCACAGCCAGGGCCTGGATGTGGAGTGGCTGCTGAAAGACTATCGTTCCCTGATCGGGAAGTATGAGCGCGTTGTTTCCGTGGGCATGTTCGAGCATGTGGGCCACAAAAACTATGCCGTGTTCATGGATTCGGCCTATCATCTGCTCCGTGAGGACGGCCTTTTTCTGCTGCACACCATCGGCGCTAATCAGAAACGCCTTTCCGTGGACCCGTGGATTGAAAAATATATCTTCCGCAACGGCATCCTGCCCAGCATTGCCGAGATCGGTAATGCCATTGCCGGACGTTTTGTCATGGAAGACTGGCACAATTTCGGGGCCGATTACGACAAGACTCTGATGGCCTGGGCCGAGAACTTCAGACGAGGACGGGAAGAGGGAAAATTCTCTTGCTCGGAAAGCGTGTTTCGTATGTTTCATTACTATTTGCTGAGTTGCGCCGGGGCGTTCCGCGCGCGTGATCTGCAATTGTGGCAGATCGTACTCAGCCCGCACGGGGCTGTGGGAGGATATCGTCGGCCCTGAAGCCGCAATGCCATGCCGAAAGCAAATCATATGGAAAAGGCCGCGCGACGGTTGCGCATTATGGAAGGCGACATCACCCGCCAAGCAGTGGATGTCGTTGTCAATGCCGCCAATGAAGGCCTGCTGGGCGGAGGCGGCGTGGACGGAGCCATTCACCGTGCCGCCGGACCGGAACTCCTGGCCGTCTGCCGTCCTCTGGACGGTTGTCCCACGGGCGAGGCCAAAGTCACGCCCGGCTTTCGCCTTCCCGCGCGCTATGTCATCCACACAGTGGGCCCGGTCTGGCGGGGCGGCACGCACGGCGAAGCGCGTCTGTTGGCCTCGGCATACCGACGCTCTCTGGAAGAGGCCGTGGCCGTCAAGGCGCGGGTTGTGGCCTTTCCGGCCATTTCCACCGGTGTTTACGGCTATCCGGCACGGGAGGCGGCTCATATCGCCGTGGCCACGGTGCTGGATTTCCTGCGCGATCACTCGGAACCGGACGAGGTGCGGCTGGTTTGTTTTTCCCCGGCTTCCCGTATGGCCCATGAGGAAGCGCTACGGGAATGCCTCGGCATATGTAGCGATTCATCTTTGTAAGACATTGGCGGCAAAGCCCCCGTTCGGATTTCGGACGGGGGCTTTGTCGCGTTTAGAGCCTTTCAAGTAGAATGTCGGCTATGACAGGCCGAGCAGTTGCGGCAGGAATGTGGAAAGCCGGGGGAAGAGCACAATGACGGCCAGGGCCAGCAATGCCGCGAAAATCAGCGGCAGGGCCGGTTTGCTGATCTGCTCCATGCTCAGGCCGCTGATGTTGGCCCCCACATACAGATTGACCGCCACGGGCGGCGTGACCTGTCCCACGGCCAGGTTGACCGTCATCATGATGCCGAACCAGATGGGGTCCCAGTGAAAGTGGGCCATGATGGGCAGCATGAAGGGCAGAAAAACGTAATAAATGGAGATGGCGTCCAGCAGCATGCCTGCCAGTAGCAGGATGATGTTGATCATCAGCAGCACAACCCACTGGTTGTCCGAAAGGGAGAGCAGCACGGCCGAACCTTTTTCCACCAGGCCCACGGTGGAGGCCACCCAGGAATAAAGGCCCGCGCAGGTCACCACAATCATGACCACGGCCGTGGCCCGCATGCTGGCGGAAAAAATTTCGAACAGCATGTTCAGGCTGTTGATGGTGCGGTAAATGAACACGCCCACGAACAGGCCATAGAACACGGCCACAGCCGCGGCCTCGGTGGGCGTGAACACGCCGCCGTAAATGCCGCCGAGAATGACCACAGGCGTCATTATGCCCCAGAAGGCCTCGCGCAAGGCCTTGCCCACCGGCTGGCCGCGCTTTTCGCCCCGGTAGCCCTTTTTGCGCGAAATGATCAGCACCGCGCCCATGATGAACAGGGCCACAATGACGCCGGGGATAAAGCCCGCCGCGAACAGCGCCGGTACCGAGACGTTGGCCACGCCGCCGTAGACGATGAAGGCGATGCTCGGCGGAATGACGATGGCCAGACCCGAGGTCACGGAAACCGTGGCCGCGGCAAAGGCTTTGTCATAGCCCGCCATGGCCATGCCGGGGATCAGGATCAGGCCCAGCGCGGCCACGGTGGCCGGGCCGGAGCCGCTTACCGCTCCCCAGAAGGTGGCCACGGCCACGGTAGCCACGGCAAGGCCGCCGGTCATGGAGCCGGTCAGGGCTTCCATCAGGGCAACGATGCGCGCCGCGATGCCCGCGCGCTCCATGATATAGCCCGCCAGGATGAAGAAGGGGATGGCCAGGAGGGGAAATTTGGCGATGCCCGCGAAAAAGTTGTAGGAGAGCATGCTGAAGCCCATGTCCCACTTCCAGACGACCACCAGGGCCGCAAAGCCCAAGGAAAGGGCGATGGGCACCCTGAGCAGCAGGGGGATCAGAAAGAGCGTGAGCAGCCAGAACGCGGGGTCCTGAAACAAGGTTGTTTCCATGACGACCCCCTCTAGTAGTTGCCCGAGCGCAGATCGGCGCAGGACCGTTGCAGCATGCGGAAAATAATCAGCAGGGAAAAGAGCGGCGTGGCGATAGTGTACCACCAGACCGGAATGCCCAGGGACTCGGAAATGGATTCCAGATCGTACTCGTCCAGCACTTCCAGCGTGCCGGTCCAGCACAGCGCCCCGAAAAAGGCGATGCAGAGCAGCATGCCGAGCCAGTAGCAGATCCGGCGCGCGTTGCGCGGCAGTGCGTCATAGAGCAGGTTCATGCCCAAGTGGCTCCCTTCCCGGAAAGAGCGCGCCGTGCCCAGCAGCACCACCCAGACAAAAAAATTGACGGTCAGCTCCTCGGTCCAGGCGAAGGAAAAAGACGTGCAGTAGCGCACGATCACATTGATGAAGGCGATGCTCACCATGACCGCCAGCAACAGCGAACCGAGAAGTTCCTCAAAGCGCGTATCCAGAAAACGCAACATCCTGCTCTCCGCATTCCGGCGCGGATGCCGGAGCAAAGGCCCGTTCGCCAACAGGCGCTGAGCTTCGGCATCCGCCCGATTCTTTAGAGCATTTTCACTTTGAAATTGCTCTAACGCCGCACACGGTGCGGCGCGCCGCGAAGACCGACCCGACGGGCGGCCCGTAGGGCCGTGCCTGTAGCCCAAAGGGCGTACAGGCATCGAGAGCAACGCGGCGTGGATTCTGGTGAAAACCACGTTTTTCGCCAGAATGCCGACTTTGAAATTTGTAAAATTTCAAAGTTAATCTGCTCTAGTTACTTGGCGGCGGCCATGTCCTCTTCAGCGGCTTTGACCAGACCCGGGCCGATCTTGGCGGTCCAGTCCGCGCGCACCTTTTGGGTGGCCTCATGGAATTTGGCGATCTGTTCCGGGCTCAACCGGGTGACGACCATGCCCTGTTGTTCCATGAAGGCGTAGGGCTCGGTCACTTCCGGCAGTTTGTCGATGCTCTTCAGGTAGGACAGGGAAGAGCCGTCGTCCATGCCCAGGCGGGAAAGCGCCTTGCCGTATTTTTCGGTTTCCGAGGCGCATTTCAGAAGCAATTTCTGGTCCTCGGGGCTGAAGCTTTTCCAGACCGTGGGGTTCACGCCCATGAGCAGCGGGTCGATGATGTAGTGCCAGTCGCAGTGATACTTGTGATAATCCCAGATTTTCAGCGGGATATTGATGCCGTTGGTGGGATTTTCCTGCCCGTCCACCACGCCTTGCTGGAAGCCGGTGGTGGCTTCGCTCCAGTTCATGTTCACGGGATTGGCGCCCAGCGCCCGGAAGGTCTCAATGAAGATGGGGCTGCCCACCACCCGGATCTTGAGCCCGCTCATGTCCTCGGGCTTGCTGATGGGGCCCTTGCTGGTGGTCATTTCGCGAAAGCCGTTCTCGGCCCAGCCGATGATTTTCACGCCCTTTTTCTCAATGGCGTCAACCATCATCTTGCCGGATTTGCCCGCCATGACGGCGTCCATGGCCTTGTAGCGGTCCGGCTGCACGGCCAGGAAGAAGGGCAGGGCCGTGAGGTTCAGTTCCTTTATCTGGGGGGACCAGTTGATGGTGGAAGCCAGGGCGAAGTCAATGGCCCCGTTGCGCAGCATCAGGAATTCCGAGGTCTGCTTGCCCGCCAGCAGCTGGCTGGAAGGATAGACCTTGATGTTGATGCGCCCCTGCGAACGTTCGCGCACAAGATCGGCGAAATACGCGGCGGTCATGCCCCAGCCGGACGTGGCGCCGGGCACCACGCTCAATTTGTACTCGGCTTTGTAGGGGGCCGCCGGGGACAGGAGCGGCGCGGCCAGCAGACAGGCGCAGAGCGCCAGGGCGCTCCGGAGCAAACAGCGTTTCATCAGTAAAACCTCCTCTGAAGATATGCGCGGTAAAATCAGATATTTTATCGCGGGATCGACTGCGGCGCGCCGGGCGTCAGAGCCGCGGCAGGACCAGAAGCAGAGCGGGCAGCACCGCCACCAGAGCCAGTGTGCTGAAAATCCAGCAGGCATTGGCCAGATCCAGGTCCAGACTGAACAGGGACGGCGGCACCAGCGCGGTCATGGCCACGGGCATGGATGAGAGCACGGCCACCACTTTCAGGGGCAGGCCGTTGTCAATGGCCCCGTAACCGACTGCCTTGGCAATGCCGGTGATCAACAGCGGCACGCCGATGAATTTTATGGCGCACACGGCAAGGCTCTGGCGGGCATACCGGGCCAGACGCGACAGCCGCAGGCTCAGACCGATGGCAAACAGAAAAAGCACGGTAGCCAGAATCATGAAGCCGGAGGCCAGGCGGCCGCAGAATTCCGGGCGGGGCACATGCAGCAGATTGAGCGTGATGCCGAGCAGAAGGGCGCTGAGCACCACTTTTAAAATGGGATCAAAGCGCAGATTGCGGAAGGAAAGCCGTTGGTTGTCGTTTTCCCGGCTGTACCAGCGGGCGATGGGAAAGGAAACGCTGAAATAAAACAGTTCCTCGCAGAGCCGGTACAAGGCCACCAGGGCGATGGCGCTTTCGCCGAGAAAGAGCACGCAGACCAGTGAGCCCACGGCGCCGATGTTGGTGAAGGTGCCGCAGCAGTACAGGCTGCCGGTCTGGGCCCGGTCCAGCCTGAGCCAGCGGGCGAAGAGCAGTGAGAGGGCGCCGCCCCAGATCCAGGCGGCAAGGCCCAGCAGGGGGAGGGCCAGCAGGCGCGTGTCCGGCGAGGGCAGGCCCCAGAGGGAGAGCATGGCCGAGATGGGAATCAGCACAAAGACCGCCGCTGTCTGCAGGCGTTGGCGCGCAAGGATCAGGGTTCCCTCGGAAAGGCGGACGCGCCCGGTCGTGACGGCGTGCCGGAAGGCATAGCCCGCCGCCAGGCTGACGAAAATGATCCCGAGAGTGAGCAGCAACCTGTCCATGAAAAACCGGCTCCGGCCATTACAACATTTTGCGTTTGAAATGTTGCACATCTCAAACTCTATACCGCCCGAGTGCTGCGGGGTCCGCTCACGCGACCGCCAGAGCAATTAACATTTGAAATGAGTGAATTGCCTTGGCACGGAAGTTTCCCCAACGGGTTCCGAAACAAAAGGGGGAAACAGAATATGGTCTCGGCCAATCCTTGTCAAAGCAAACAGCCCGACGACGCCGTGCGCACATGGCGGACACGCACTCAGGGCAGGCTTTCCGTCACCACCCGTACGCTGCTCGCCCGGCCCAGGTCGTCAACGGCCGTGAGCCGGGTGACGCCCGGCGCGGCCTGCCAGAGCAGCGGTTCGTCCGGCCCGCTGCGGCCAAGATAGCGCGTATCCGCGAACCAGTAGACACAGCCCGCGTCGGCGTCCGCGTCGGCCAGCAGAGGAATTTTTTGCGGATGTTTGAGGCTCGCCGCATAGACCAGGCCCGGTTTGGGCGAAGAAATCAGCGGGGCGCGGCCGGGAACCTGCCAGGGGGTATCCGTCTCGCGGCATTCCGGAGCCAGAGGTGGGGCCGGGGGCTTGCGTACGCCGGCCTGACTGAAAAGACGACGCAGGTCGGCGGGCCAGAATTCCCAGACGACTTCCCTGGTGCGTCCCGGCACGGCCCGGCATTGACGAAAGCCCGTCGCATCATCCACCAGGATGCGCCGCAGAATGCCCGAATCGCGGATGGGCGAGATGCCGGGGATGAACCAGGTGCCGGTCTGGCGCGATGGTTCCGGGCAGAGGCTGAGGTCCGTATCGCCCGTGGCCGTGCAGACGGCGATACGGCGGATATTCAAGCCCTCGTCGTCGGCGGCCGGATCCGGCAAAGCGCCGGTCGGGTTCAGGGCCTCAAGGGAGCGCCGGATACTGAAGAAAATGGGGGCCGCCGCGTGCAGGCCATTGAAGCCGGGATTGGCCGCGCCGTCAAAACGGCCCACCCAGACCACCAGGACGTAAGGCCCGAAAACCCCGGCGGTCCAGGCGTCGCGCAGACCGTTGGACGTGCCGGTTTTCCAGTAGGTCGGCGTGCGGTCAAAGCCTTGGGGCGACGGCGCGCGCAACATTTGCAGAGCCACAAAGGCCGCTTCGGGCTTGAGCAGGGGAAGCGGACCGGTCGCGTGTTCGTCTCGCCGGAGCACGGGAGCGCGCCAGATGCCCCGGTTGGGCAACAGGGCATACAGCCCGGCCAGCTCGCGCATGCTCACCTCCGCGCCGCCCAGAACCAGGGCCAGTCCGTAATGCTCCGGTCCGTGCTCGAAATGCACCCCGGCTTTGCCCAAAAAACCGTACAGGCCCGGCGCGGGCAACTGGCTGGCCAGAGCGATGGCGGGGATGTTGCGACTGCCCAGCAGGGCTATACGCGCGCTGATAGGGCCGCGAAAACCGCCGTCGGCATTTTCCGGCTCATAGCCTTTGAACGCGCGCGGCGTGTCGGAAAGCAGGGTTTCCGGATGGATCAGTCCCTCCTGCAGGGCCAGGGCGTAAATAAAGGGCTTCAGGGTGGAGCCGGGCGAGCGTCGCGCCGCCGTGCCGTCCACCTGCCCCTGGATCGCGGCGTTGAAATAATCGGCTGATCCGGCCAGGGCGAGGATTTCACAGCTGCGCCAGTCCAGCAGCAGGGCGGCGGCATTGTCCATGCCCCACAGCCGTCCGGCCTCCACGGCCCGGCGCAACTGGCGCTCCAGCAGGCGTTGCAGGCCGAGATCCAGGGTGGTGGAGATACGGCCTTGGGGAAGTTCGCTTCCGGCCAGCAGGCTGTCCACGGCATGCGGCGCGGCAAAGGGCAGCTCTGAAAGCGCATGCACCCGCAAAGGCACATTGGGCAGGCCTTGGCCGGCATCCTGTGGATGGGCCTCGCGCCAGATTCTGTCCAGGCGCGCACGGGCCAGGGACAGGGCGCGGCCCCGGCTTGCCAGGGGATTGCGCGCAGCCGGGTGCTGGGGCACCGGTGCGAGGGCCAGAATTTCGGGCAGGCTGAGTTCGGCGGCCTCCTTGTGGAACCAGATGCGCGCCGCCG
Source organism: Desulfovibrio sp. 3_1_syn3 (assembly GCF_000145315.2). Classification (NCBI taxonomy): domain Bacteria; kingdom Pseudomonadati; phylum Thermodesulfobacteriota; class Desulfovibrionia; order Desulfovibrionales; family Desulfovibrionaceae; genus Desulfovibrio; species Desulfovibrio sp. 3_1_syn3. The sequence goes on along the minus strand of NZ_ADDR02000001.1, from coordinate 2,576,498 downwards.
CGCCCACGCCTTCCACATTGGCGCCGTAGGGCGCAAGATTGAGGTAGGCTTCGAGAATTTCATCCTTGCCGTAATGCCGTTCCAGCACCAGAGCCTGCCAGATCTGGCGCAGTTTGCCGGGAATGCTGGCCGTGGAGAACTTCCGGGTCAGGCGCACCACCTGCATGCTGATGGTGGAGCCGCCCATGCGGCGGCCCCCGAGAGCCATCTGGGCCACGGAACGCAGCAGGGCCAGCGGATTGACGCCGGGGTGGCGATAAAAGGAACGGTCCTCGTAGAGCAGGGTGGCTTCCATGAGTTCCGGGGGCATGGCCGTCAGGGGCGTGAAAATACGGTATGCGCCGTCCGGGGCCAGGGTAATGCGCAGCACGCGGTCCCGGCGGTCCAGAAAAATGCGCGAGAAGCCCGCCTTGCCGTAAAGGTCGGGCCTGGGCGCGGCATGCAGCGCCAGCACAAAGGCCAGCGCCGCGCAGCAGAGCGAAAGCGGGAGGCCGACAAGGACCAGCCTCCCGCACGGACGCCGTTTACTCCTCAATGACTATCTTCTCCGGCAGGCTCAGGGCCCGGGCTTCCGGGTCGTACATGGCTTCGGCCTGCACGGGCGGCCAGGTAAATTCGCCCCGGCCCGTGATCTTGACCCGGTAGCGGAAAACCCGCTCGCTCGTCGCCAGATCCGTGAAAATCAGCATCCGGTCTTCCCGGCGTTCGGCATAATCGGGCTCCATGTCCCGGTCCTCGTGGACGCTTCCCTGATTTGTGGCCAGTTCCGCGCTTTCTCCGCTCTGGCTGACCACAAATTCAAAGCAGCCGGGCAGCATGTCCACAAGGGCGATATTCTCCCGCTCTCTGTCAAAGGCGCGGGCAATGACAGCTACCACCACCTCGTCGCCCTGTTGGGGGGCTGTGACGGGATCGCCTTCGGGCGTGCGCAGTTCGCGCCGTATGCTGAGCCCTTTGCTGACGGCCCGCGTGGGCAGATCTCGCCCGAAGCCCACGTTTTCCAGTTGCCAGAAAAAGGGCGCGTCCGCCGTGAAGCTCAGCCCGGCCAGTTGCTCCAGCAACGCGCGGGAGGGCGCGCCGCTTTCGCTGTCTAGGGCCAGGGCGCGCACGCCCTGGCCCTGAAGCGGCGGCAGGGCGAGAGTTCGGCCTGTCTGATCCAGCCCGCTGACCGAGGCCTGCGCCAGCCCGGCGTCCAGGCTCTGGCTGTACGCCATCAAGGCCCTGGCCGCCTGCGCCGCCGAGATGGTCGTATAGCGCTGTTGCGCCGCCAGGTCGAAGATGTCGTCGAGCATGTCCTGGGCCTTCTGCCCCCGGAGTTCCTCCGGGAATTGTCCTGCCAGCACCGTAAGAAACAGGGCGCGGGAGCTCAGGCCGTCGAAAGGATAATCCGCCCGAAAGGATTTCGCGGCCTCGGGACGGTATCCCCTGATCAACTCTCCGGCCAGTTTGTCTTCCCTCATCAGTTTCCAGCTGCCGGCCATGAACACGGTGGTCAGGTCATTGCGCCACTGCTCCGGCCCATAACGCTCCAGCCAGGCCGAGAGTGTGGCCAGGATGTTGCTGGTCAGTACGCCGTTGCGGGTCAGCACCCATGTCGCATAAGCCTTGACGCGGGCGTCTTCCAGGCTGTCGGGGCTCTGCATGGCTTCCTGTTCCAGAGCGGCCAGGAATCCTTTGTCCAAGCCTTCGGCCAGAGAGAGGCCCGCCGCCCTGGCGGTGGTCAGGAAGTCCGCCGCATAGGCGGAAAGGAAGAGATCGCCTCTGCCGCCGCCAGGCCAGGTCGCGAAATGCCCTTCATCCAGCTGCCGGGCTTGAAGCATCTGCATGGTTTCCAACACCCAGGCACGAATTTTCTGTGGCGTGTAGCGGGCGTCAGGCGGCGTCAATTCGGGCCGGGCCAGAAGCGCCAGGTCGGGAAAAGCCGCGCTGACGCGTTGCTCCGTGCAGCCGTAAGGATACGCGGCCAGCCAGCGCATTAGGCCGTGGGCCAGCGGCAACGGCAGGGCGGAGATGGAGGCGCGCAGTTCCGCGAACTGCGGGTAGAGTCGGCGGGGCGACTTGGCCTCGGCCGTGTACGGGGCCTGCCCGACCCGGCCCAGAAGCACGTCGGTGGAGCGCGGCAGCGCGGGCCGGATGGAAAGGCCCATGGGCCGCGTCACCGTTTCGCCGGGCTGGCCGGGCAGGGGCGTGGCGATAAAGCTCAGCTTGTGTCCTCCCGGCAGGTCCTCGGCACGGAAGCGCAGGCGCACGGTCTGTTGCCGCGCCGGTTTAAGATCCAGGGGCTCGGGCAGGGCGTCCAGCAGCGTGCAGCCGCCGTCGCTCCGCACGCCAAGAGCCACACGGCGAGCTGTGTCCTCCTGACCCTCCGAGCGTTCCAGCATGTCCGTCAGGCTGACGGAGGCCTCAAAGACATCACCCGGCGTCACGAAAAGCGGCAGCATGGGTTGGATGACGACTTCGGCCCTGGACACTGCCTCGGTCCGGGCCGCGCCCACGGCTCCGGGCGCGCAGCCCACGGCCATGATCCGCAGTTTGCCGTTGAATTGCGGCGGCACCGGGATCTGGACCAGGCTTTCCTCGGGCCCCACGTCAAGCACGCCGGACCAGAAGACCATGGGCGCTTCGCCGGGCCTGCGGAAAGGGTTCTGACCCAGGGCGGCCTGATTCGGCGGAGCGGGAGCTTCGCCGCCGCCAAAGGCCGAAATCATGCCGCGCAGATGGCGGTATTCCGGCATCAGCAGGTCGAAATACTGATAGGTGTCCACCTCCAGGGCCCGGTCGCCCAGCAGTGCCCGCAGGGGGTCGGGCGTGGCGTAGGAGGTGAGCTGCAAAATGCCTTCGTCCACGGCGAAAACAATGGCTTTGGACGGTTGTTCGGCGCGCACCCGCACGGGGAGGGTCTGCCCCGGCCTGACCAGCTGGCTTGCCGCGCGCGCGGCGTCCGCCTCGGTGCGCACGCTCAGGCCCAGATCGCGTCCCCGCATATTAATGCTGAACGGCAGCACCACGCCGGCCATGGGTTGGGTAAAGATATCAGCGTCGTCCATGGCCCGGAAATAGGTGATATTGCAATATACCCGGCCTTCAGTCCCCCTGGGCAGGGTCAGGCGCTGCACGCTCTGTCCGGCCATGGCTGTGAACCAGGTTTCAGCCAGCACGTCTTCCCGCTCCACCGTAATCAGGCCCGCGCCTTTGTAAGGCGTGTTCAGGGCTATTTCCATGGTTTCGCCCGGGGCGTAGTCCTGCTTGCTGAGTTTTGCGGTAAGCCTGGCCTCGTGTTCCTCGCCCAGGCGCGCCTGGGCCGTACCGGCTACTTCGTAGGGCACCCGCAGGACCAGATTGCCGGTCTTGTCGCGGGCTTCCAGCAGATGCGGGCCCGGTTCGTCCAGGCGCAGGTCCACAACCGCCTTTTTGTCCATGCGAAGCTTTTGCGTGCCCAACGGCTTGCGCCGGGGCAGATTTTGATAGCGGTACTGTCCCTGGCCGTCGCGGGTCAGACTGCGCGTATAACTGATGCCCACAAAGCTCAGTTCCAGTTCTCCCAGGTCCACGGGGGCGAGTTTATGGTCCACGGCCAGCAGGTCCAGCCGGGCTTTGCCGTGCTGGGGCAGATAGTTCAGGTCGGCGTCGCTACGCCAGCCCACTACTGATTCCAGAGGCGAAAACAGCAGGGAAGCGTCGGCCATGACGCTGCGCCCGCCGCCGGCGTCCATGCCTTCGGCCAGGGCGCTCAATCGGAAGGTGGACTTCTCGTAGCCCGCCAGATCCAGGGCGAACACGGCGTCCCCCTGGTCGTCGGTCTGCCGGGTCGGCACTTCCGCCGATTGGCCGTTCAGACTCCGGGCCGCATTGTAAAAGTTGTAGTCGGCATATTCGCGGAAGTGAAACGCCGCGGGCGCGAAGCGCACTTGCAGTTTGACGTCGTGGCCCACAGCGGGCGCGCCGAAGAGATTGACCAGATTCACCCGCGCGGACAGGCCGTTTTCCTGATCCTTTTCCGGCCCTTGTTTCAGGTCCTGGGGCCGCAGCCAGCCCTTGCCCGCGCCGGGCGTGAGCCGCAATTGCAGGCGAAGGGTTTCGGGCTGGAATTCCTCCACCATGACCCTGGACACGCGCAAAACTTCGCCGCGCTGTCCGCCGTCGGCGGTGCTCAGGCGCAATTCCCAGGGGCCGGTGGGGGCTGTTTCCTCCAGGGGGAAAGATAGTTCGCCGAAACCCTCGGCCGTCAGTGTGATTTTTTTACCGGCCGCCTTGTTGCCGCGCGGATTGTACAGCGTGGCCCGCAACGGCAGGCCCGCAAGCTCCGTGGAGCCCCATTGTCCCTGTTTGACAAGATAGCCGAAATGCAGGCTTTCACCGGGACGGTACATGCCGCGCTGGCTGAACAGATAGGCGTTGAGCCCTTGGTCGGAAAGCCGGTTGCCGCCCACGTCGAAGCGCGAATAATTGAGCTTGCGTGCATATTGCTCCAGGGGCAGGAAGGCCAGATCGCTCCCCTGGGCCGCCGCCAGGGCCAGGGGTTTCTTTTCGCGCGTGAAGCCCGCGAGAGAGGGCAGCACGGCCTTGCCGCGCGCATCGGTTCTGGCGCTGAACACAGGCAGGCCATTGGCTCCGATCACCTGGACGTTCACATTGCCGCGCGGTTTGCCGTCGGCCAGGCTGACGGCATAGACCACACTTCCGCCTTGGGCGGAGGTCTTATGGATCAGGCCCAGGTCCGTCATCAGCACAAAGCGGTTTTCTTTACTCACGCTGTCGGCGTCGCGCCGACCTGTGAGGCTGAGATAGAACAGGCCTTTCTGACCGTCGCGGAGCAGGGGGCGCAGATTGAGCGCGCTGAACTGGGCCGACATGGCGTCACGCCGCTGCAGCGGCAGGCTGCCCCGGCTGATGACGCTCAGATTGTCAAGATCCGGGCGGCTGCCGGTATAGGGCTGATCATAATCGTAATTGTCGTAGTCCAGTTGATCCAGGTTGGCCAGCAGAAAGGTATTGAGAAATTCGGGCCGGATCTGGGCCACTTCATAGTCCACGGCATCCAGATTGCGGCTGTAGATGGAGACCACGGCGTCGCCGGTCAGAGCCAGCACGCCGCCCTTCTGCATAATACGCAGAGCTTCGGGAAAGGCGGGCGTTTGCAGCAGCTTCCGGCTTTCCGCGCCGGAATGCAGCCCCGCGGCGCTGGCCAGGCCCTGGGGCAGGCACAACAACAGGCTGCGGTCGGCCTCCAGGTTGTCGGCAATAGCGAAGAAAATATCCGTGGACGGCTTGTCCTCCTCATCCCCGGCTTGCAATGCGAGCCGGGGAGCCTGGGAGACTATTTCCGGAGTGAGCTGTTCCATGGTCCAGGCCGGGGCTCGCCGGGATTTTTCGTTTCCATCGCCCTCTTCGTCTTCGTTGTCGGGCTGTCTTTGTTCCTCACTTTCCAGGCCCGGCGGCAAGAGGCGCACGTCCAGCTTGCCCAGAACCTCCGAAGGCTTGACCGGCAGGGAAAAATGCAGCGCAAGCACCATCTGCGCCCGCAGGTCGGGCCGGGTGGCGACGCTGAGATCAGCGGCGTTCAGTGTGAACAGGTTGTCGATGGTGGGCAGGCGCACGAAAAAGTCCTCGCCCTTGGAAGGGGGGCCACCGTACACCGCCGTGAAGCCCGGCGCCAAGGAGACGCGCAGGCCCGCGTCGTTTGCCGCCAGGCGCAGGACCGGCAGGCTGTAGTTCAGACGATCATCACCGTTAAAATGCAGCACGGGCTCACCCAGCAACAGGCCTTCGCCCTGGGGAGTGGCGCTGAAACGGCTCTCCACGCCGGTTTTGTCCACAGACGAATTGAAGTGTATTTCGCCGCTGACGGCCATGGTTTTGAGATTTTCAGGATCAAATTTGAAACTGCCCGTAATTTTTGCGCGCAAGGGCGCGCTGCGGAAGGTCACCGCGCCGGACACGGCTATGCGCGGCGGCAGGGCCCGGCTGATATCCACCTTGTAGGCCGTGTCCACGGGCCAGCCTTTTTCCGGGAAAAAGAGCAGGCGGTCTCCGCTCCATTCCCAGTGGCCCGGAATGGGCGGCGTGATCGTTACTTCGGGCGCGGGCCGTCTGCCGAAATTACGCCGACAGACCGATTCGCCGTCCTCGCCGTAGGCATCTCGGCACTTTTGCTTGTCCATGCTGAAGCCCAGTTCCAGCCTTTCCTGGCCGCCGGGTTGCTCCACCGGGCCTTCAAAACGCCAGTAACTGATCAGGCCGTTGACCTTCTGGGGGATCGGAGCCTTGTATTCCGGCGCGGCCCAGGCGTTTCCAACAGACAGGAACAGCAGAAAAAGGGCAAATGCAAGCCTGTTGCGCACAGTGCCGAAAATGAGCTCGGGCGTGGACATGCTGATTCTCCGGGCTTGGAGGTGGGATAAAAATGTTTTTATTTTGAGCTTGCCTAAAGCCGCACTGTTGTCAAGTACGGGGCGGCCGTGGTGCAGGGCAGACGCATCTAAATTCTGAGAGCCTGAAGGAGAAAATCTTCACTCAGCGCAATCTTGAACCTCTTGCCCTTCAAGCTCGATTTCCCTGGCATGCGCCGAAGTAAATTGAGGCAGATACTTCGCAAAATTCCAAGATTTTTGCCCGCATTACGAACCCGTGCTCGACTTTGATCTTCATCAAAAACTATATCAAGACACCAGTGCAAGGCGTTTTCTATCTGCCAATGAGCTCTCACGCTTTTAGCGGCACGCACTTCATCCTGAGCTAAACTACTTATGTAGTAACGACGGTTTGTCTCGATTTTTCCTCTACTTTCACGCACTGACTCAATAAGTACAAAGCTTTGCAAGCCAGCCCACTGCTCCTTATCGCTATACCAGTCTATTGAAGGTGATTGCCAACACCGCCGGGTTTCAATACGGCCATGTTCTTTCTCAATTTGTTCAAATCCCGGTGGAACGTCACAGGATAGAGCATCCATATGCATACGTACTTCCTCGTAAAACATAGGATGATTGCTCTTCAATGCCAAAAGGTAAGCAGTCTGTTTCTCGATGGCTTTAGCCGCTACAACTTTTTGGCAGTTGAGCGTATCGGCCGTTACTACACACCCTTTCAAGTCCAGCATATCCATTAATTGGGGAATGGCTGTAATTTCATTACTCTTTTCTTCTACGGCCAGTTGTCCGAGAACCAAACGATTTTCCACGGACCAAGCGTTGAGCATATGTAAAGCTGTCCCATTCTTCCTGGTAGTGCGCCGGTGTGTTTTTCCGTCAAAGGCCACTATGTCGCCGGTCACTTTCTCCCGAAGACGTCGGGATAATTCAAGGAGACATTCGCCAAAGCAACTCGGGGAAATTGCCTGAAATACGCGGTTGAAGGTATCATGACTGGGAATGCTTTGCATGCCTATATGGCTGCTGAGCCAATCCTGTCTGGCATGGGCATAATCTTCCATGTCATAAAAGCCGTCACCGCCTGACAAATACGAACATAAAGCAATAAACATAATAGTCTCAAGACTATGTATCTTTGTGCGCTCTACTCGTGGGTCAGTCAGGTCACGGAAAATAGCCAATGTGATTTCAATAGGGTCTTCCATAGCCCCCAGTCTATAGATCTTTTTTAGATGCGTCTGCCCTGGGCCGTGGTGCCGCAATGCTTGCGGGCGGCATGGTTCAGGTGGTAATTTGAAATGTTGCATTCAGGCGGCGTCTTTTCGGCCGGCCGGATGCATCGAACGTATTTAGTTGTGATGGAGATATGGCTAAAAATCTGACTCAGGGCAGCCCGGCGAAGCTGATTTTTTTCTTCGCGCTGCCGCTCTTTATCGGCAATCTTTTCCAGCAGATCTACAATATGGCCGATACCCTGATCGTGGGGAGGACCATCGGGGTCACGGCCCTGGCGGGCGTGGGCAGCACCGGCAGCCTGCTGTTTCTGGTCCTGGGCTTTGTCATGGGCATGACTTCGGGGTTTTCCATTGTCACGGCCCAGTTTTTCGGCGCCTGCAACAAGGTGGGCGTGCGGCGCAGTTTTTGCGCCGGTATTCTGCTCAGCGCGGTTGTGGCGGTCGTTCTGACGATCTCCGGCGTGTTGCTTTCACGCACGGTGCTTGTACTCATGCTCACGCCGCCAGAGATCATGGAGGACGCCCACAGTTATATCATCGTCATTTCCTGGGGCATCGGCGCGGCCGTGCTTTTCAATCTGCTTTCCAACATGATCATGGCCCTGGGCGACAGCAAGACCCCGCTGTTTTTTCTGATCATCGCCTGCCTCCTGAATATTGTTCTGGATTTCATCTTCATCCTTTACTTTAAGATGGGCGTGGCGGGCGCGGCCTGGGCCACGGTGCTGGCCCAAGTGGTATCGGGCCTGCTCTGCGTGGGCTACATCCTCAACAAGCAGCCCCTGCTGCGGCCGCACGCCAAGGACTGGAAACTCGGCTTCAAGGATATCTGGAAACCCATGCGCATCGGCTTGCCCATGGGCTTCCAGATGTCGGTCATCGCTGTGGGCGCGATCATTCTGCAGGCGGCCCTGAACAGCCTGGGCCCCCTGGCCGTGGCCGCCTACACCGCCGCGCAGAAAATCGACATGGTGGCCGTGCTGCCCATGATGTCCTTTGGTCTGGCCATGGCCACCTACACGGGACAGAACTACGGCGCGCGCAATCTGGAGCGCATCCGGCAGGGCGTGCGCCAGTGCTGTTTCATGTCCGTGGGTTTCAGTATCGCTATTGCCGTGGTCAATATTACGGGCGGACACCATCTTATCGCGCTTTTCGTGGGTGAGGGGCAGGAGCGAGTCATCGAGATGGGGCAGACTTATCTGGAGATCAGCGGTTGCATGTACTGGGTGCTGGCACTGCTCTTTATTTACCGTAATACCCTCCAGGGTCTCGGGCAAAGTCTGATCCCCACGCTGGCCGGGGTCATGGAGCTGCTCATGCGCGCGCTGGCCGCCGTGGTGCTGGCTGTCTGGTGGGGCTTCAACGGGGTTTGCCTGGCCAATCCTCTGGCCTGGCTGGGGGCCGCGTTGCCCTTGGGCATCGCTTATTACGCGAGTATGCGCCGCCTGAAGCGTGAGGGCCTGCCCCCGCCCGAGGCCGTGTAACACACTGTGCCCGAGGATTCAGATCAGGCTCTCCGCGCCGGGCCGCCGCGACAACAGCCGGGCCCGGACCACAGCCTGGGATTGATTGGCATAACAATAGACGCAGGCGTGGGCGCAGGTGCTGTACGCGCCGATATCCTTGGCGGGCAGGCATTGGCAGTGCTTGCGGCGGCTGGGATCTTTGGCGGCCTTGCCGGGTCTGCTTCCAGGCAGTAAGGACGCGCGTGTCGGGTCCAGGCCGCAGAACCGCTGGATCTCCGCGTCGTCCGGGCAGAGGCGACTGATCAATGCCGGATCCACGCAGGCATTGGGCGCGATGCCCAGGGCGGAAAGATTCAGAGCTTCGGCGCAGGTGCACAGCGCCAAGGGATGCGGCCACGCGGCGTTGCGGCGGGCCAGGCCTTGAGCCAGGGCCAGCATTTCCGCTTCCGAAGGCGCGCGCGGCACTGCGGCATGGGCGGCCAGACGGCTTCTGATCTTCAGGTACATATCCAGAAAGCTGATTACCAGCTTGTCCGTATACGGACTGATCCTGCGGCCCAGGGCATCCAGGCGTTCCAGCAGGGCTTCCGGAGGCAGTTGCGCGGCCAGCAGCAGCGGGTCCCAGCGCCAGATCACCCGCTGCCTGCCGAGCCGTTCCGACAGGCGCCAGAAGGTTTCCAGGCGCTGCTCCAGCGGGGGCAGGCCCGGCTCCAGGCCCTCGGCTTCATAATTGTTGAGCGTGAACTGAAAGTAATACTTGAAGCCGTAATCCTCGATTTCCGACAGATGCGGCAGCAGGGGCAGGGGATTTTTGCTCCAGAAGATCAGCAGCCTGCAACGCTCGAAGGAGACGTATTGTCCTTGTCCGGCGTTAAAGGGATTGCGCCAGAGGCAATATCCGGCGCGCAGGCGTTCCAGCAGCCAGCGGACGTGAAAAGCCGGAATGTCCGTGGCCCGGCTGGCTGAAATGACATACGGGGCCACGGCCCGGCTCGGGCCGTGGGCTGTGGTGATCTGAAGAGTGGGCCAGGGGGACATGGCAGCGCGCGGGTTCAGGCCCGCCGGTGCCCGCGCAGGGCGGCCCAGACGCAGCTTGCCGCGAACCAGCAGCAGGAAACCAGAATTATGGTGGCTCCACTGGACGTGGCCAGCCAATCCTGGGCGGACAGAGTCAGCCCGGCGAAGCCGGAACTGATGCCCACCAGCAAGGCCCACCAGAACATGCCGCCTGCGGTGCGGGCCAGATTGCGGGCTGTGGCCGCCGGTACGATGAGCATGGCCGTGACCAGCAGCACGCCCACGGCCCAGACCGAAAACATGACCACCAAGGCCAGCAGGCCCGCGAAAAGATATTGCCAGAGAGCCACGCGTATGCCGTGCACCCTGGCCATGACCGGATTGAGGGCTATAGCCAGGAGGCGGTTGTAGCCCACGGCCTGAAAGAGCAACATGCCCAGGAAGAGCAGGCCCAGAAAGGCGATTTCGCCTTCGCTGATAGTCAGGATGTCGCCGTAGAGGAATTGCTGCATGTCGCGGGCCACGCCGCTGGCCCGGCTGACCACGGCCAGGCCGAAGGCCACCACCGCTGAAAACACGATGCCGATGGCCGTATCGGCGGAGAGATTGCTTTTGCGGCGCACGACCATGACCGCCAGCCCCACCAGCACGCCGAAAAGCGGCATGGACAGCCGGGGGTTCACAGCCAGAATCAGGCCTAGGGCCACTCCGGCGAAGGCCGAGTGCCCGATGGCGTCGGAAAAGAAGGCCATGCGGAAATTGATGACCTCCACGCCCAGCACGGCTGCCATGGGCGTGAGCAGCAACAGACCCAGCAGGGCCTGTTGCATGAAGCGGGCCTGCAGGCAGTCCAGGGGCAACAGGCCGATCAGCGTGTAAACCGGCGAGAAATCAGGCATGAGGATTTCCCCCGGCGGTATTGCCCGCTTCGGCCGGATTGTCCGGTGCTGCCGTGGCCGCCGGGGGCACGTGCAGAGCGCAGCCCCGGCAGGGAAGGGGGGCCAGGACGTTCAGCCGCTGTCCCGGATCGGACGGCAGATGATCCGGCCCGTGCAGCGCCCCGCACTGGGGGCAGGCCGGGTCCGCGCCGTCGCACTGGTCCGGATAGAGGTGGATGGGCACACCGAAGAGATTCAGCAAGGTGGCGGCGGTCAGGGTGGTGCGCGGCGGACCCTCGGCGCGCACATATTTGTTCAGGCAGATCACATGCGTGGCGTAATGGGCCGCCAGGGGCAGATTGTGGCTGACCATGAGCTGGGTAAAGCCGTATTCGCGCCGGGCCGTGTCCAGGACTTCCCAGAACAGGCGTTCGCCCTGAAAATCCACGCCCGCTTCCGGTTCGTCCAGCACCAGCAGCTCCGGCTCATGGCCCAGAGCCGCTGCCAGCAGCACACGGCGCAGTTCGCCGCCGGAGAGGTCGCCCAGGCGGCGGTTTTCCAGATGTTCGGCCCGTACCAGAGCCAGCAGGCGGCGAGCCCGTGCGCGCGCCCCGGCTTTCAGCCCCAGCCAGAGCGGCCTGCGCTGGCGCTCCAGAGACAGAAATTCGCTGACCAGCAACGGCAGGCCGCCGTCCATCTGCAATTGCTGGGGCACATAAGCCAGGCGCGGCCAGGCCGCGCCGCGCCTGCCGTCGGGAAGGATGCGCCCGGTATAGGGCGCTTCGCCGATGAGGCAGAGCAGCAGGGTGGTCTTGCCCGCGCCGTTGGGGCCCACCAGCACGGTATTGCCGCCGCGCGGCACGCCGGCGCAGATGTCCTCAAGAATCTGATTGTTTCCCCGGCGTACGCTCAGATGCTCAAAGGCGATGGCCGGGGCGGAGTCTTCAACGCGGGTCAAAATAATGCTCAAGGGTTTTGCAATTGGCGGTCATGACGGTCTCATAGTAGCTCAGGGGCGCATCGGCGGGACCCGAGGCCACGGGATCAAGCTGCGCCGCGGGCACGCCGGTTTCGCGCGCCAGGGTCTGGGCGGGTTTGTCCGAATACTGCGGCTCGCCGGCAATGAGCACGGGCTTTTCTTCGCGGATGCGCCGCACCAGTTCCATGAGCCGGGCCGCCGAGGGTTGAACGTCCTCGCTTTCCTGAATCACGTCCATAACCTCCAGGCCCGCGTCATGGACCAGATAGGCCAGCGCGTCGTGTTGCAGCACAATGCCCTTGCGCGGGGCGCAGGCCCCCACCTCGGCAAGACGGCGGCCCACGGAAAGCAGGCGCGCGGCATAGTCCTCGGCGGCGGCACGATAGGCCGCCGCCCCTTGAGGATCAACGCGGGCCAGGCCTGCGGCGATATTATAGACCATGGCGGCGGCTTGCCGCGGTCCGGCAAAAATGTGCGGATTGACATTGCCGTGGTCGTGTCCGGCATGCGGAGAAGGCGACATGCCGCGCGGCAGGGGCAGAGGATCAATGCCTTTGCTGCTGTCAATGACCGTGACCTTGGCGTTGATTTTTTTCAGGGGGGCGGCCAGGAACTCTTCCAGCCCCAGGCCGTTCATTACCACCACCTGGGCCTGCGCCAATTTTTGCAGATCGAGGGGCGTGGGGGCGTAGTCATGGGGGCAACCGGCCTGAGCCGGAATCAGTAGCTCCACCCGCACATAGGGGCGGCTGTGGGCCACATTACGGGTGAACAGATATACCGGAAACGTGGTCGCCAGCACGCGCAGTTCAGCGGGTTGGCCGGAGGCTTGGGGCGGTGCGGCCTGCACGGGCTGGGGCCGTATGCTGAAAAAAAGCCCGGCCAGAACAGCCAGGACAAGCAGAATATGGGTCAGACGGACAGGCGGACGGCCCGGCGCGGCGGAATGTGCGGACATGGCGGTATTCCACGGTTAAGATAGTAGCAAGACTACCTTTCATAAGACCCGAAATGGGCGCTGTCAAGGCGGCGGACGGGCCTGCGACGTTGCCGGGGCTTGCCGAGCCGCCTCGCCCACAGTACTCTGAAAGAACGTGCATGCCCGGCACGCGGGTGGTGTAGAGTTTGAACTGTGTCACATTTCAACCCTAAAATATTCTTAATGACAACAGGCTGTGCCGGAACAATCCGGTACGGCGGGAGTTTTATATGATTGAAAATATTTCCGCTTTGTTGCGTCTTAATGACGGCATGGAGATGCCCGGTTTCGGCTTCGGCTGTTATAAGGCTTCAGGGCCTGAACTGGCTCTGGCCGTGCGGGAAGCCGTGGCCTGCGGCTATCGCTATATTGACACGGCCGCGTATTACCACAATGAAGGCACGGTGGGCGAAGCCTTGCGGCGAAGCGGCCAACCGCGCGAAACGCTGTTCGTGCTTTCCAAAATCTGGCCCACGGACTTTGCCGAGCCGGTACGCGCTCTGGATCAGAGCCTCAAGCTGTTGGGCCTGGATTATCTGGACGGCTGTCTGTTGCACTGGCCGGGCCTGGACGACGCCCGGCGGCTGCGCGCTTTTGAGCAGTTGTTGCGCCAGAAAGAGCAGGGCAAGATCCGCGTCCTGGGCGTTTCCAATTTTCTGGCCGAGCATCTCAGCGAAATGCGCGACACCTTCGGTTTCTGGCCTGCGCTCAACCAGATTGAAGTCCACCCTTTGTTCAGCCAGGCGGGGCTCTGCCGTTTCTGCGCCCAATGCGGCATCCAGGTCGTTTCCTGGAGCCCGTTGGGCCGGGGACGGGACATGGAGCAGCCTGTTGTGCGGGAACTGGCCGCCACGCTCAACAAAACACCGGCTCAGATACTGCTGCGCTGGCATCTGGAAAAAGGTCTTTTGCCCATTCCCAAATCCGTCCATCGGGAACGGATCAGGGAAAACAGCGAGGTTTTTGATTTCCGACTGACCTCGGAGCAGGTGGCGGCCTTGGATAACCTGGAACTACCGGACGGGCAGGGACGTATGGGACCGGACCCGCTGACCTATCCCCGTTGACCTATCCCCGCTGTCCCCCACTGATCCACTGTCCGGCCTCTTGTCTGTTTGCCTTTTCTCCCGGCCCTCCTCATATAATCTTCTTTTCCCGGTATCCTGGCCCCCCCAGGGGCGGCCCAGATACCGGGGTTTCGGCCCGTTCAATAAGCCGCATCAAACACTTGGGATGACCCTTGTGATGTTCCGCCGGGAACGATTGCCGACAGACAAAATAACCGGGGTCGACCAGCAATCTCCCATATATATTTTTTAATAAATATGATCATATGAAGGCAAGGCGTTTGCCTGTTCCGGGCCGGAGGCATTCATGGGCCCGTGGTTCAGGTCGGCCCGTTGCGAAGGACTTCAGCGCACAGCCGCGGACGTTGCGGCCGTGCGTCTATATACCGCAATGAAGCGGGTTTCTCCACATAACGAGGCGTTCTTATGTTTACGAGCAGTATAGGCAAAAAAATCGGCAGCGGTTTCGCGCTGCTTCTTCTGCTCGCCTGTCTGGCGGGCTACCTTTCTTCGGCGGAAATGCGGCGGGCGGCCGATGATTCCCGGCGCGTGGCCGCCGAATATATTCCCAAGGTCAAATTCGCCCTTAACCTGGGCTGGAGCCTCAACGACGCGTTGACCCGCATCAATGAGGCCCCCGGAAGCGAACAGGCCGGACAGGAGGCGTTACAGGCTCTGGAAAAAGTGCGGGCCGACTTTGAAAAAATGCGTGAGCATTCCATAAAATACCCCTCGCATGTGCCCTTGGTGGAATTCGTGCGCGATTTCCCGGCGCCGTTTGAAGCTCTGGTAGCATCCACCCGGGAAACTATTGAAACCGGGGAACACACGCGCGCCGTCATAGCGCGTATGGAGGGGCTCGGCGCGGCGGCTCTGGAATCCCTGACGGCTCTGGAAGATCTGGTCCGGGAAACCACACGCGAGTTTGTCGAGGCCGGCAATACGGCCATGAGCCTGCAATATGCCGACAATCAGCGTGACGCGGCGCGTCTTTACGCCATGACCCAGGAAATCCGCCTGTTGATGAAAGGCGTTATATACAACAACGATGCGGCGGCTTTTGCCGCGGCGGAAGAAATTTTCACGCGTATGAACGCGCTTGCCGCGACAGTAAAGGGAAGGCTGGTCAAGCCCGCCTGCCAGGAAGCCTTTGCGCGGGCGGAAAAAAGCATGAGCGAATATATGACCGGCGCGCGCGAAATGTTCGCGGCCAAAGGCAAAGAGGCTGAGATTTCGACGCGGCTGGCAGACTATGCCGCGGCCACAAGCCGTCTGACGCACGACATCGGGGTAACGGGCTTGCGCATTGCCGAAGGCATTGTCAACAGCAATTACGAGGATCTGAAATCCACCGTTCGCAACAGCCTGATTATTCTGGCGGCGGTATTGCTTTTGGGCGCCGCGCTGGCTGTGGGCATTACGCGTATGATCACCAAACCCCTGCGCGCGACCGTGGACTTCGCTCAGGGAGTGGCTGCCGGAAATCTGGACCAGGAACTGGCTCTGCACGCACGGGATGAGACCGGCCGTCTGGCCGATGCCTTGCGCAGCATGGTGGGCAGCCTGCGGCAGCGTCTGGCGGAAGTGACCGAACAGTCGGAACAGGCGCGCCGCAAGGGCGAGGAAGCCCGGCTGGCCTTGGAGGAAGCCCATGCCGCGCGCAAGGCTGCCGACAGCGCCCGCAGGGAAGGCATCCAGTCCGCGGCCGCGCGGATGGAGGACATTGTGCGCGCCGTGTCCGAGGCATCGGAGATTCTGAGCAGCCGCATTGCCGGAGCCGGGGCCGGAGCGGAAGATGCCGCGGCGGGCATGGGCGAAACCTCTACCGCCATGGATGAGATGAACGCCACGGTCTCAGAGGTGGCGCGCAATGCTTCTGAAACGGCTTCGTTCAGCGACAGGATGCGCAGCCGCGCCCACGAAGGCGCGGGTGTGGTGCGTGACGCCGTGAACGGCATTGAAAAAGCCCGTAATCAGGCCTCGGTGCTCAAAGAAGCCATGGAAGCGCTCGGCGAGCAGGCCGAGGGCATCAGCCGGATTATGACCACTATCTCGGACATTGCCGACCAGACCAATCTTTTGGCTCTGAACGCCGCCATTGAGGCGGCGCGGGCCGGGGACGCGGGACGCGGTTTTGCCGTGGTGGCCGACGAAGTGCGCAAGCTGGCGGAAAAAACCATGAGCGCCACCACGGAAGTGGGCAGCGCCATCGGCGACATTCAAAAGGCCACAGGCAACAATATCCGGTATGTGGAACAGACCGTCGCAATGATCGTCAGCACCTCGACCCTGGCGGACAGCTCCGGCGCGGCTCTGGAAGAGATCGTCTCCATGGCCGTTGAGGCTTCGGACAAGGTGCGCACCATAGCCACGGCCGCTGAGGAGCAGTCTTCGGCTTCGGAAGAGATCACCAGGGCCGTGGGCCGGGTGAACGGTATTTCCGGCGATGTGGCCGAAGCCATGCGCGAGGCTTCGCGGGCTTTGGAAAGCCTTGCGGCGCAGGAAGAAGTGCTGCGGCAATTGATCATGGAACTGAAGCAGGGATAAGGAAAGGCCGGGAGCGTTGATTGTCAACGCTCCCGGCCTCCGGTTTTCGATAATGATTCGCTGATGCTCTGGGAGCTATTTCTAAATTAGGCTTTTCGTTCTCTGCCAAGAAAGGCGTATCCTGGGCGGAGGGAGCATATTCAAACATATTCGACCTTCGCACGGGCGAGCCTGACGCCGGCAGAGAGCGAAAGGACAATTTAGAGACAGCTCCTAGCCGCGCAGCACGCGCTGGAACAGGTCCCGGCGGGAGATGTTCCGGGCGGGCTGCGTTTTTTCGGTGCTGGCCAGCATGGTCCGTGAGGCGTCGGCCACGGCATGCTCAAAGTAGGCGGCCGGGGCTTCTTTGAAGAGATAGATGACGCGCACGCTGTCCGCATCCCCCAGGCTGGCCTCGGGCCAGTCTTTTTTGACTTCCTCCAGGCGCTTCCCGGCGAGGGCCTGCATTTCTTCCTCGTCGCCGAAGTTCATGCAGCCCGTGGGGCATGAGGCCACGCAGGCCGGAACCATGCCCTGCGTAATGCGGTCAAAGCACATGTCGCACTTGGTGATCCGGCCGCTTTCCTCGTCTTTGCGGGGAATGTCATAGGGACAGGCCGAGCGCACGCCTTCAAAGTCCACTTTGGCCGAATCCGGCATGGGCACCACGGCCCCGGTGGCTTCATCGTGCAAAAAGGCGCTTTCCGATTCCATATCCGCCTGTGCTTTGCAGGGGGCATCCACACAGTGGCGGCACTGCTCGGGGAAGAAGTTCCAGCTGACCTTGCCGTTCTTGTCCGCTGCTTCCTTGAAACGCACCACCCTGATGGTCTGCCCCGAGAGATCGGGCGGGTTCTGGTGCGAACCGCTGTTGCGGGTTTTTTCAGCGGGCAGGTTTTTCCATTGCTTACAGGCGATCTGACAGCCACGGCAGGCTGTACAGCGCGTCAAATCCACAAAGAACATCTTGCCCATGACTAGCCCGCCTTCTTTTCAATGTTGACCATAAAGGCCTTGCTTTCCGGAATACCCGTGTTCGGGTCGCCCACCATGGCGGTGAGCAGGTTGGCGGCGTCGCCGCCGTCTTCCGGAACCAGCCAGCCGAAGTGCCAGGACGTGCCGATGACGTGCACTGTCTTGCCGTTGGCGGTGTAAGGCTTCAGGCGCGGGGTGACCATGGCCACGCATTCTATCTTGCCGCGGGGGCTGGTCAGCACGACCTTGTCGCCGTTTTTGATGCCCTTGGCCTTGGCCAGTACCGGGTCCAGCTCCGCGAAATTCTGGGGCTCGGCCTCGGTGAGCCAGGGCACGCGACGGGTCATCAGGCCGGTCTGCCAGTGCTCGGTCACCCGGTAGGTGGTGCCGATGTAGGGGTATTTTTTGTCATTCACGGCCAGTTGCTCGCCCGGAGCCTTGTAATAGACCGGACTGCGCGCCTGGGACGAGAAGTCGTGCTTGGCGAAGGGAGATTCGGCGGGTTCGTAATATTCGGGGAAGGGCCCGTCAGCGCAGCCCGGCCCGTAAATGGCCCCGAAGCCGTCCTTCTGCATAATGAAGGGATGCTTGGCCCCCGGACCGCCTCCGCCGTCCACGATGTCGCCTACCCAGGCCTTGCCGTCCCAGGCGATGACCGCCTTGTCCGGATTCCAGGGGTTGCCGTTCTTGTCCACCGAGGCACGGTTGTAGATGATCCGGCGGTTGGCGGGCCAGGAGAAGGACCAGTTGGGGAACAGGCCGATGCGCGCCTGGTCCTCTGTCTGGCTGTGCTCCTGCCGGGCCATCAGGTTGCCCTTTTCAGTCCACGCGCCGGAATGCAGCCAGTTGCCGCTGGCCGTGGAGCCGTCGGCCTGGAGCACCACAAAGTTGGGCACCTGCTCTCCGGCTTTGTATTCCTTGTCGCCGATCTTCACGTCGCGGGTGAAGTAACCGTTCATGATCTTGGCCACCTTGGCCGGGCTGAAGGCATGGCCTTCCTTCCAGCCGTCGATGCCCAGCTGCAGCACCGGTTCCGGAAACGCGCCGCCCTGCTGGTAGAGCTTGCGGATTTCCTCCATCAGCTCCAGCATGATGTCGCCGTCGGGCTTGGTTTCGCCCCATGGGGTGGGCCCGGCATAGCGCCACTGGATCCAGCGTCCGGAGTTGCTCACCGAGCCTTCTTTTTCAATGGAGACGGCGCAGGGCAACAGGAAGACCTCGGTCTTTATCTGGGCGGGGTCCATGCCGGGACCGCGCCAGAATGAGCCGGTTTCATTATCAAAGAGATTGACGTTGACCAGCCAGTCCAGCTTGGTCATGGCCTGGCGGTGTTTGTTGGAGTTGGGACCGGAGCAGGCCGGGTTCATACCCCAGGCGAACAGGCCCTTGATCTCTCCTTGGCCCATCTTGTGGAATACGGACTGCCAGTAGTAGTCCAGCAGGGATTTGCCCGCGTCCACGCGTGGCAGCAGGCTATAGCCCTCCTCGGGCGAAAGCGCCGGGAAGAAGGATTTGATCAGGCTGGCCATGTACTTGGGCCGGTGCTGCCACCAGTTCACGCTCATGGGGTCGGCGGACTTGGGCGTGGTCGCGTTGTAGTCCGCCAGGGTCGCATGGGCGCTGGTGGGACCGGCCAGATAGCCGGGGAAGCTGGACGAAAGCAGGCCGTGGTCCGTGGAGCCCTGCACGTTGGATTCGCCGCGCAGGGCGTTGACGCCGCCCCCGGCTACGCCGATGTTGCCCAGCAGCAGCTGGACCATGGACATGGTGCGGATATTCTGCACGCCGTAGGTGTGCTGGGTCCAACCCATGGCGTACAGAATGGTGCCCGCCTTGTCCGGCCTGCCGGTGGCGGCAAAGGCCTTGTAGACGGTTTCCAGATCCTTGGCCGGAGTGCCCGTGGCCTTGGCCACGGCGGCGATGCTGTAGCGCTTGTAATGGCCGCGCAGCAGGTTGAGCACGCAACGCGGGTTCTTGAAGCTCGCGTCACGCACGGGCACGCCCTTGTCGTCCAGCTCAAAGGCCCAGGCCTTTTTGTCGTACGCGGCTTTCTTGGCGTCAAAGCCCGCGAACAGGCCGTTTTTAAAGCCGTACTTCTTGTTCACCACCAGAGGGGCGTTGGTGTATTCGCGCACGTATTCCTCGAAATAGAGCTTATTGTCGAGGATGTATTTGATCATCCCGCCCAGAAAGGCGATGTCCGAGCCGGGGCGCAGGCCCACATGATGGTGGCACAGGCCCGAGGTACGCGTGAAGCGCGGGTCCACATGGATGAGCGTGGCGCCCTTATCTTTGGCGCGCAGCACCCACTTAAAGGAAATGGGATGGTTTTCGGCAGCATTGCTGCCCATGATCAACACACAATCACTGTTGGCGATATCGTTCCAGTGATTCGTCATCGCACCGCGTCCGAAAGACTCTGCCAGAGCCTTGACTGTGGAGCTGTGTCAGAGACGCGCCTGGTGCTCGATATACACCAGGCCCAGGGCGCGCTGCATGGCCTGAAGGGCCCAGCATTCTTCATTGTCCAGAGCGGCGGAACCCAGGGAGGCAATGGCCTCGGTGCGGTTGACCACCTGACCGGCCGCGTTTTTCTCCGTAAAGGTGGCGTCGCGGGTGGCTTTGACGCGTTTGGCGATCTCCGGCAGGGCCCAGCTCCATTCCACTTCCTTCCATTCCGTGGCGCCGGGCGCGCGATACAGCGGCTTTTGGGGCCGGTCTTTATTGGACGCCAACTGGAAGGTGGACGCGCCTTTGGCGCACAGGCTGCCTTCATTGATGGGATGGTCTGGGTTGCCTTCCACGTTGATGGCCTTGCCCGGCCCGTCGGGGTGCCCTTCGGCGCTGGTGCTGACCAGCAACCCGCAGCCCACGGCGCAATAGCAGCAGACCGAGGTGGTCTGCCTGGTCCATTTCAGCTTGGCGTCCTGCGCCGCCGCGGCCACCGGAGTCAGGCTGATGCCCAGACCGCCGAAGGCCACACTGGCGGTGGCGCCCGCGCCCAGCTTCAGAAAGCCTCTGCGCGAAAATTGCATATGCTCTTCTCCTTGGTAGAGGAATGCGCTGTCCGGCATTCTTTATTTTATTATGCTTTAAAAAACATAATAAAAAATTTGTGTATAACGCGCTCATGCCATCAGAATATTCTCGCCATCCTCATATACTTCTTCCTTAAGCGATGAAAATGACAGTCATCATGGGGTATGCTGCGTTATGGTAACGGTATATGTGCCTTGCTGCCATGTCAATATAGTGAAAAAAAATTCATGATTGCCTCTCAACTTCCGCTGTTATAAATTCCGCCGTATTGTCAGATACGGGCGGGACAAAGGGCCTCGGAGGCGGCCAAGGCGACGCGTAAAATTTTTCGCGCGGTTGCACGGTTCCGGCTTCTGTCGTATAGCACGAGCGGGGGATTGTCCCGCATCCTCCGTGGTCCTGCTACTTTTACCCGGCACCCTCAGCGCCTATGGAAGAAATATATGGTCACTCTCTTTTCCCTTGATGACGCCGCCCTGAGCCGCCGCCTGGAGCGTCTTGCCTCCCTGGCCTGGCTGCCCGGAGCCCTGCTGGAAATTGTGGGCGGCACGCTGCGTCTGCAACGGGCGGCTCGCAGCAGCCTGAACCCGCCGGATGCGGCGCGTCTTGCTGTAGCCGGACCCGGGGCCCGGGCCCAGAGCGCGCCCTTGCTGGCCGCCGCTGACTTTCCCTATGATCCTGCTCCGGCCCGTCCGCTCTGGGACGAACTCTGCGTCCTGCTGGCCTCGCT
Source organism: Desulfovibrio sp. 3_1_syn3 (assembly GCF_000145315.2). NCBI lineage: Bacteria > Pseudomonadati > Thermodesulfobacteriota > Desulfovibrionia > Desulfovibrionales > Desulfovibrionaceae > Desulfovibrio > Desulfovibrio sp. 3_1_syn3. The sequence continues at coordinate 2,555,233 of NZ_ADDR02000001.1, read as the reverse complement.
CCGGGGCAGCCCGGCCGAGGCCGTGCAAACCCTGCGCCGGGAAACTGCGGCGGATGAGATGCTGCCCGCCAAAGCCTTCGCGGCCTTCATGCAAAACGATGAAGCCTTTTTCTCCGCCTGGGCCGGCCGCCTGCCGCAGGCCCCGGCCCTGATTCATTTTCTGGCCCAGGCCACCCTGACTCCGCAACTGGCCGCCGTGACCGATGCTCTGGCCACCGCGCGCGACGACCGGCGCGTCTGGGAACACGGGCATTGCCCGCACTGCGGCCGTCCGCCCTTCATGGGCGAACTGCACGGCAAGGAAGGCCTGCGCCGGCATACCTGTTCATTCTGCGGCGCGAGCTACAGAGCGGCCAGGTTGCAATGCCCCTTCTGCCTGGAGCGTGGAGAGGACAAGTTACGCATGTTTACCACCGACAGCCTGCCGTTCTTTGAAGTGCATGTCTGCAAGACCTGTAACAACTACATAAAGCTGGCCGATCTGCGTGAACAGGCCGAAGCCCTGCCGGCGGCCCTGAGTGATCTGGCTTCGCTGCCGCTGGACATGCTGGCCCGGCAGGAGGGCTACAGTCGCCCGACGCCGTCGGCCTGGGGTTTCTGATGCATAGCGCCCGCGGCGGATGGCCGTCCGGCCCGGCCCCTCTGGATGTGCGGGCCCGGCGCTTCCGGCGCGGCCGCTGGGAGGATCTGCCTGAGGTGGCCGCCCGTGAAGAAGCCGTACGCGTGCTTCATCCCGGCGGAAGCGCCGACCTCTGGGCTTGGCCGCATGAGCTGGAGGATCTGGCCTTGGGGCATGTGCTGCTGGACTGCTCCCCATGCGGAACGGCGGTATCCCGCTCTGACCGAGGGCAGGGGAATGTCTTGGGGGACAGGCCCGTGCCCCTGCGAGCCGGGCGGGTGGAGCGTCTGGACACGCCAGAGGGACGGCATTGCCTGCGGGTGTGCTTGGAGCTTTCTTCGGCTGATCCCGCTGCCCCTGCCACGACGCCGCGCCTCGGCGCCACCGCTCTGCTGGCGCGGATGAATGATTTTTTTGCCGAACCGGGTCTCTGGGACGGCACGGGTTCGTTCCACCGCGCGGGCTTGTTCCACCCCGAAAAAGGGCTGGTACGGGTGGCCGAAGATATCGGACGCCACAATTGTCTGGACCGCCTGGCCGGATTCTGCGCCCGACAGAACCTTGAACCCGCTGCGCATGCGCTGTTTATCTCCGCCCGGATCACCGGCAGCCTGTATGCCAAGGCCCGGCGGGCGGGCTTCGCGTTGCTGGTCAGCCGGGGCGCGGTGACCGGCGCGGCCCTGACAGCGGCCATGGCCCAGGACATAACTCTGGTGGGCTTTTGCCGCCCTGCGGAGGAACGGTTGACCGTGTTCTGTGACAGTGCCGGGCGGGTGACGGCATGACCAAAACCACCAGGGGCGATGTGGCCGGTGTGGTGCTGGCCGGAGGACTTTCTTCCCGCCTGGGACAGGAAAAGGCCCTCTTGAGGGTGCACGGCCGGGAACAGCCGGATCTGCTGTGCCGCACGCACAACCTTTTGACCGCGCTTTTGCCCCAATGCTGGGTGGCCTGTCGTCCGGGACGCCCGCGTCCGGGCTATGACTGTCTTTATGATCAGGTGGCGGGCCTGGGCCCGTTCAGCGGCGTGCATGCGGCCCTGCGCGGGGCAGCGCAACAGGGGTATGCCGCCGTACTGGCCTTGTCCTGCGATCTGCCTTTCATGGACGACGCCACCTTGCGCCGCCTGCTGGCCGCGCGCGACGCCGCGTCCTCCGACCGCCTGCTCACAACATTCTGCCAGACCGAAACGGGTTTTATCGAGGCGCTCACGGCCATCTATGAAGTGGCGGCGCTGCCCTTGTTCGACAAGGCCCTGGCCCAAGGCGAGCGCAAGTTGAGCCGCATCATTCCCCTGGAACGGCAGGAGCGCATCGCCTACAGCCAGGGCGAAGCCCTGCCATTTTTCAACATCAATTATCCCGCTGACCTGGAGCTGGTGCGCCGCCTGCTGGCCGCAGTCTAGACCGGATTACCTTTGAAACGCTTTGCGTTTCAAAGGTTCATTCAGCCGAAGAACGCGGTCTTCGGCTGAATCCGCTCCGCGCTGCTCTTGATGCATGTATGCCCTTTGGGCTACAGGCACGGCCCTAGGGGCCGCCCGTCGGGTCGGTCTTCGCGGCGCGCCTCACCGTGTTCGGCCTCAGAGTATTTCAAAGTTGAAATGCTCTGAGGCCGCCAGATACGAAAGGAGCCGATGAAAGAAGGTCACGCCATCCTTTCATCGGCCCGGTCTCAGGAATATTGGTAGGCGTATACGATTACGCTCGGGCTCCCGCGGTCTTTTTGGCGTGCTTGATAAAGGTGCCGTCCTCCAGTTCCTGGAAGGCTTCGCGCAGTTCCTCCTCGCTGTTCATAACGATGGGGCCGCCCCAGGCCACGGCTTCGTGCAGGGGCTTGCCGGATACCAGTACCAGGCGCGCGCCCTCCGGGCCGCCGGTCAAAGCCACGGCGTCGCCTTCCGTAAAGAGATAGGCATGCTTGGCCGACAGCATGGCGTTGTTTTCCGTAAGCGCGCAGGTGCCTTCCACCAGATAGGCGAAGACCGTATGCGAGGGCTTGGTCTCCACGGTCCAGGTGTAGCCCGGCTTGAGGGTCATATCCAGAAAACGCACATCCACATAGTCGCCCTTGGTTGCGCCTTCCACATTCTTATACCGCCCGGCCACCACAGCCACGGTGCCCGCCTCTTCTTCCACCTTGGGCACCATGTCCACGGTGATGTCGCGGTATTTGGGCTCTACCATCTTGTCCTTGCGGGGCAGGTTGATCCAGAGCTGCAGGCCCAGAATCCTGTCGCTGGCCTGCGGCATTTCCTGGTGCAGAATGCCGCTGCCCGCAGTCATCCACTGGCAGCAGCCGTCCAGAATCTTGCCCGAATTGCCCAGGCTGTCCTTGTGGTCGATCTCGCCCTGGATAAGGTAGGTGAAGGTTTCAATGCCCCGATGTGGGTGCATGGGAAAGCCCTTGATGTAGTCAGCGGGATTGCGGGAGTCGAAAGCGTCCAGCATCAGAAAAGGATCAAAACTTCTTACAGTGGGGGAACCCAAAACGCGGACCAGATGCACACCCGCGCCGTCAATGGCGGGATGGCCGGTAACATCGCTTTTAATAGTGCGGTATTTCATGGTGCGCTCCTTTTCCCGGCCGCTCCATGCGCCGCATGGCGGCGGAAAGGAAATATATATGTAACCGGATCACGCGGCCCTGGGGCAACGTCCCCGGCAAAAAAGGATTGCGCTTCGGAGCCGGAGGAGCGGACGTAACGCTTGCCCGGCAGCGGCAGCGCGGCTGCCGCCAAGCAATCCTAACGGATTGCATATAATTCCGAAAAACAGACTGTCCAGTGGTGGAGCGGCGAGCATAAAAAACTCCCCGGCGGTAACCGGGGAGAATATGAAGACTGTCCGGGCTGGTCGCGCTCAGGGCTTGAGCTTGTCCATCAACTGTCGGATTTCGGCCATCTGGCCGTTGAGCTGCTGGGCGGCGTTGTTGGCGTCGGCAATGACCACGGCCACATCCTTGAGGGTGCTGTCCACCGCTTCCACGGCTTCGTTGATCTGCGCCGACGAAGCGGACTGCTGTTCCGAGGCTGTGGCAATGGCCCGCACCATGTCGGCGGACAGGGCCGTGATTTCCACAATGTCCTTGAGCCGGTCGCCCGAGGTGTTGGCAAGGCCGGTCACTTCCTCGATGCTGACCACGGCGCGGTCCACATGTTCCATATTGCGGCGGGTGCCCTGCTGGATGTTTTCAATGGCGCTGCCCACTTCCGTGGTAGCGTTCATGGTTTTTTCAGCCAGCTTGCGCACCTCGTCGGCTACCACGGCAAAACCGCGCCCGGCATCACCGGCGCGGGCGGCTTCAATGGCCGCATTGAGCGCCAGCAGGTTGGTCTGGTCGGCGATATCCGAGATCACGGTCATGATCTGGTTGATGCTCTGGGCTTCGTCGCTCAGCTTTTCCATGTCCGCGCGCAGAGCCAGAGAGTTTTTCTGCACCAGGTTGATGGAGGAAACCACCTGTCCCACGATGTTCTGGCCGTCCGTGGCCGTAGTGCGCATGTTGTCGGAGCTGGCGGCCGCGTCGCTGGCGTTTTTGGAAATGTCCAGCACGGCCATATTCATTTGTTCCATGGCCGTGAGCGTATCGTGCATGCGTTCCGTTGTTTCGGCGGTGGCCTTGTCGGTTTTCACCAGCACGCTGACCAGTTGCTCGCAGGCCGCATTGGCCGCTTGCAGCAGATCCAGCACCGAGGCAGCCACGCCGCGCATGGTTTCGCTGTTGCGCTTGATGGCTTCCTGCTGCTCAAAAGTTGTAGTGGTGTCCAGCAGGATCAGAATGGCATGCGACAAGCGGCCCTTGTCGTCGCGCATGGGCTTGGTGAAAACGTCCGCATGCATGGGTTTGCCTGTTTTCCGCTCGACAACGAAGTCCATGCTGGCCGCTTCTCCGCTTTCCAGGCAACGAGTGATGGAAGTGGCGCGTGCCTCGTCATTGTAGTAAAATTTGCCGGATGTCATGCCGATGAAGCCTTCCATCTTTCCCGGATGGCCAAAGGTGCTCAGCATGGGGGCATTGGCGAAAGCCAGTTTGTTTTCCGTGTCGAACACGGCGCAGGGCACGGGCAGGGTGTCCAGTACGCCGCGCGAAAAGGCGAGTTGGCCTTCAAGCTTGTCCAGCATGCCATTGAGGGCTTCGGACAACGTACCGATTTCATTGTTCGAATGTGTTTCAATACGCGACGCGTAGTCGCCGGCCATGACTTTTTGGGCAAAATCGGAAAGGCGCTCCAGTGGCCGGCAGATGCCCCTGCGGGCGTAGACGGCTGAGATCAGACTGAGCAGCAGGGTCAGGACCAGAGCGAAACAGAGGAAGAGGCCGTTACGATCGACACGCTCGACGCTGCTGTCCACCTGGGCGCTGGTGCGCTTTTCCAATGCGGCGAAAAACTCATTGAGCGGGGCCATGATTTTTTCGGTTTCCGCATTATAGGCCGGACCAAAGACCAGTTCACGGGCCCGTTCCATATTGGGTTCGCCCTTGATCGTGTAGTCGCCCTTGGCGTCTTTGTAGATGCCTTTGACGGCGTTCATGGCTTCGGTTTCCAGGGCGATCAGCGCGTCGGAAAGCTGGTTGCCTTTTTCCACCAGAGCGAATTCACCGGCGGTGACTCCGTACTGCTTCATCAGGTCGGTAAGCGCGATTTTCTGGCCCGGGGCCACGTCGCGGCTGGCCGCGCGGGGCGTTTTGCCCGCCCGCTCGTCCACAATGCCGAAATAGATTTTTTCATACCTGCTGTCCCCGGTGGCGGCGTATTGGCGGACATTGCTGGTGAGCTGCTTGGAGGACTCCATCAGTTCACCGGCAAGCTGAACGGCGATTTCCTTGTTGCGCGCGAGATCCAGATTATTTTGAATGGCGTAATACAGCTGGAAGACAAAATAACCCACAAGGCATGTCAGGATAATAATCCCAGCGTTTATGGCGGATGAGGCCTTGCTGATGCTCATGCAGTGCTCCTGAGGCAGAGGTAGTTTTTATCACGAACGTTCGTGTTTGCCTGATTAATCGCCAGAAATCAGAAAAGTTTTAGGGCAAAATCCTTGTCAATCGGCGATTTTTAATGATTACGGGAAAAAAGAGCTTCGTGTTTCCTTGCCATGGCGGGACTTGACGCGCAAGCCCCAGGCGGACAAAAAGGCGTAGTATATTCATCATGGGAGGCCGAGTTTGAAAACCATGCTGCACCATGCCGCCGTTACGGCTTTGTTCCTAGCTCTGTCGGTCGCCTTGCCTTGCCTGGCGGCGGAGGAGAGCGGCGTGCCGCAAACCCCGGCCTTGCCTCCGGCCGCTGATGACGGCAGCGCGACAACGGCTGCGCCGCCCTTGTCCGTTGAGCGGGAAGCGGGCAAACTGCCGCCCTTGGCGGAAATGATCACCTCGCCCTTCGGGCGGCGGCGTATGCCCGGTTGGCTGAGTCGGCGCGGCATGGTGATGCGCGAGCATTCCGGCCTGGATATCCGTGCCCGGCTGGGCTGGCCTGTGGTGGCTTTTGACGGCGGCATGGTCAGCCATGCCGGGCCGCACGGCCTTTCCGGCATAGTGGTGGAAATCCGGCAGGATGACGGCATGACCGCACGCTATGCCCATCTGCAGAAGGTCCTGGTTTCTGCGGGACGGCGGGTGCGGCGCGGCGAAGCCGTGGGCCTGGTGGGCTGTACCGGCAGGACCACGGGCGCGCATCTGCATTTCGGCCTGCAAAACGCCAAGGGGGAGCTGGTGGACCCCCTGCCGTATCTGCGCAGCGCCGAGCAGTTGTTGCGGCCCGTGCCCGAGCAGGTTCCCGCTGAACTCACGCCGCAGCAGTGCGGCCCGGTGATCCGGGGCCGTAACGGACGACCCGCGCGCATGGGCGACCTTAAGGCCCTGGAGAATTACAGCCCGCCACCCCTCCCCGCCTGGGACGAAGGGCGGTAGCGGCATCCGGCGCATCCGGCCGCCTGCCTGAAATTTAGTCTCCTTTTTCTTTACGCCTGTTTTGCCGTCCCTCGCCGTTTCCGTGCGCGGGGCGGCGTTTCTGTTGTTTCCGCGCGCCGCAACACAGGCGTCAGCCATAGAGCATTTACCATTTGCCCTGAGCGCCGGACTTCGTAAAATCTCTTTCTGGCCCGGACATTGCATATCTACTTAACGTTTGGCCGGCTATGCCGGACAAAGGGCTTTTGTTGGACAGGTTGAACAAGGCGGTTCGCGCCCACATTCTTGGAAAATGGCGTTGTGGGCCGCCGCGGACCGCTTCACGCAGGCCATATGGACCGTTTTGCGCAACCTGTTGTTCTGTATAATTGTTATACAGGTGGCAATAATTTTTACAGCTGCCTGTATAGACCAAACAATAAGGATACAAACATGACCACTCTTGGTACGAGATACCCCACTTTGGCGTTCATTTCCGGCGGCGTTGGCGAAGCGGAAGACGGCATCCCGCCGCAGCCCTTTGAAACCTTCTGCTATGATTCCGCCCTGTTGCAGGCGAAAATTGAAAATTTCAACGTCATCCCCTATACCTCTGTTCTCCCCAAGGAACTCTACGGCAACATTCTGCCCGTGGACAAAGTGGAAAAGAACTTCAAGCACGGCGCCGTGCTGGAAGTGATCATGGCCGCCAACGGCGCCCGCATCGAGGATCACCGCGCCATCGCCACAGGTCTCGGCATCTGCTGGGGCAAAAAGGACGGCAAGCTCATCGGCGGCTGGGCCGCTGAATACGTGGAATACTTCCCCACCTGGATCGACGACGACATCGCCAAATCCCACGCCGAAATGTGGCTGAATAAATCCCTCAACCATGAACTGACCCTGCGCGGCGTGGAAAAGCACAGCGAATTCCAGTTCTGGCACAACTATCTGAACATCACCAAGCCCTACGGCTACTGCCTGACGGTCATGGGCTTCCTCAACTTTGAATTTGCCGATCCCGTTGTGGTGAAAAACTAGGAAAACCGCTCCGGCCTGTCCGTGAGCCTTTGTGCGCCCGGCCCGCGACGGATTGTTAGCGTGGGCCGGGCGTTTGTTTTAGGAACTTTTGCCGCTGCCGGGCGGCACGGTTCCGACGCAGACCCGATCCGGACTTTGTTCCGCCCGGTCGGCCTTTAAGTAAATTATTTCCATGAAGCCACGCCGGCACAAGGGCGAGGTTTAACATATAGAGGATAGAGCAATGGCGCAAAGCACAACCAAAAAACTCGGGGTCGTGGCGCTGGCCAGCGTGGTGGTCAGCTCCATGGTCGGCGGGGGCATTTACAGCCTGCCGCAGAATATGGCCGCCGCCGCTTCCGTGGGCGCGGTACTCATTGCCTGGGTGATCACAGGCCTGGGCATGTATTTTCTGGCCAATTCCTTCCGTATTCTTTCGGATATCCGCCCGGACCTCAAAGCGGGCATTTATATGTACGGGCGCGAAGGTTTCGGCCCCTTTGTGGGCTTCCTCATCGCCTGGGGTTACTGGCTTTGCCAGATCTTCGGCAATGTGGGCTACGCCGTCATTACCATGGACGCCCTGAATTACTTTTTCCCGCCGTATTTCCAGGGCGGCAATACCATCCAGTCCATTATCGGCGGTTCCATTCTGATCTGGATGTTCAACTTCGTCGTGCTGCGCGGCACGCATCAGGCCGCCATCATCAACACCATCGGCACCATCGGCAAGCTGATCCCGCTGTTTATCTTTATTATCGTGATGGTGTTCATGTTCAATATCGACAAGTTTGATTTCGACTTCTTCGGCAAGCTGGCCGTGGACAACGGCCACCACCTCGGCGGCCTGGGCGCGCAGGTCAAGAGCACCATGCTGGTGACCCTTTGGGCCTTTATCGGCATTGAGGGCGCGGTAGTGCTGTCCGACAAGGCCAGGACCCCGAATGACGTGGGCAAGGCCACGGTTATGGGCTTTCTGGGCTGCCTGGTGGTCTACGTTCTGCTGTCCGTGCTGCCGTACGGCTTCATGACCCAGGCGGAACTCTCCGCCGTGCCTACGCCGTCCACCGCCGGTGTGCTGGAGCGCGCCGTGGGCCCGTGGGGCAGCTGGCTGATGAACGTGGGCCTGATCATCGCCGTGCTGGCCAGTTGGCTGGCCTGGACCCTGATCACCGCTGAAATGCCATATGCCGCGTCCAAGAACGGCACCTTCCCCCGCCAGTTCAGCAAGGAAAACGCGGCCGGGGCGCCGTCCGTGTCCCTGTGGGTCACCAGCCTGCTGATGCAGCTGGCGCTTCTGCTGGTTTATTTCTCCAACAACGCCTGGAGCATGATGCTGAGCATCACCGGCGTGATGGTGCTGCCCGCTTACCTGATTTCCATGCTCTTCCTCTGGAAGACCTGCGAGGATGGGCAATACCCCCAGAAGGCCCCCACCGGGCGCGCCGCGGCCCTGGCCTGCGCCGCGCTGGGCACGCTGTACGGCTTCTGGCTGATCTACGCCGCCGGTCTGCACTATATGCTGATGGCCATGGTGCTGATCGCCCTGGGCATTCCCGTATACATCTGGAGCCGCAAGCAGCATCCGGATCAGACGCCGCTGTTCAAGAACTATGAAAAGGTCATTCTGGTGCTGCTGGTACTGGCGGCGCTGGTCGCGATCTATCTGTTCGCGCGCGGCATCATCACGTTGTAACCTCTTGCCTGGAACGGAGACGTTCCCAGAAGGAGTGCCATATATGTCAATAAAATGGAAACAAATCGGCGGATTCGCCATAGCGGCCTTTCTGTTCGTGGCCGTGCAGTCCCAGGCCGCCCAGGAAGACAGGGCGGCGGAAGGCCAAAAGCTGTACGACGACCTCTGCGCCATCTGCCATACGGAAAAACCCGCCAAGATGATGGGCCAGCCCGTGGATGGCCTGGTCGCCAAGATGAACAAGGTGAAAAGTCTGACTCCGCCGCCCAATGAGAAGGTGGAGCAGATGCAGGAAGCGCTGAAGCCGCTCTCCGATCAGGATCTCAAGGATATCGCCGTGTATCTGAACGGCCTGAAATAGCCGTTTGACGAAATAACTCATAGAGAGCAGCCCGGAAAACAGCGTCAATCGCGATTTTCCGGGCTGCTTTTGTTTGCTGCGGAACGTGGTTGTTGCGTGCTTATGACGACATCCGCGCCGCGATTGCGGTTGCGCCTACGCGGATGGAGACAGAAACCGTTCCGCTTCCACCACGGCGATGCGCCGGACCAGCTCGTCCGCCAGCGCGCGTGAGGACAGCCGTTGCAGGGCCTCATAGTCTTTTTGGCGTTCCCACGCCGTTTCTCCGTCCTCGTAAACATCCTCCGTCTGTCGCCGGAACCGGCAGGGACCGGCCCCGCTCAGAATCCATTCCGGATTGACGTTTGCCACACGCAGCAAGGTCAACAGCCATTCCGCCGGGATCATGCCCGTGCGCTTGGCATTGGTTACGGCGGAACGGCGCACGCCCAGATAAGCGGCAAGCCCGCTCTGGTTGTGCGTGCCGCTAATCTGGTGGATACGTTTAAGTTGTTCGGTAAATTGGGAGGAATTTTCTGCGTATATCATTACTTCACTACCAGATAACTGATTAATTTATTTTGATAATTGTGCCTTTACATCTACCGGTCAAAAATTATTTTCTGACCTAGCTTACCTTATTGCGGGTCTGAAAAGCGCCTTCGTTGTATCGATGATCTATTAGAGAATAAGATAAGCTATGTTTTGATTTATAAATCAAAATCTTGGCTTGGTAAAGATATATGGTTCATGTTGTGCCCTACAAAAGAAAGTTACCCTTCCTCTCCGGAGGGCGGCATGAACGATAATAGCTTAATTTTGCTTGGAAAACGAATCAGGGAATTGCGAGTAAAACACGGATTGTCGCAGGAAAAACTTTCCGAACTGTCCGGCATCAGCTCTCGCCATATCAGTGAAATGGAACGGGGAGAATCGAATCCGAGTTTTCAGGTCATGGAACAGCTCACTTTCGCCCTTGGCGTCTCAATGAAAGAATTTTTTGACTTTGAACACCATGCGGATGACGAGGCAATCCGTGACGAATTGTGTCGAATGCTTGTCGGGTTTTCGCGTCCCAATCTGCAATTGGCCTACAAGTTGCTGCGAGAGCTGTCTGACGGCTGACTCCGTATTGTGCCGCATCTCAATAGGCGGAACCTATTATCATCCACCCCCGCGACTGCCCCAAAGAGGGCGTCAGCTCCCGCACGGTTTCCCTCGTTCCTTTCCTAGCTTCGTTTCTGGCATGGCGACCGACACCGGCGGCACTCCGCCGGGATGGTGCTCATGCTTTTGGGCGTTGACCACGCAGAGCGGCGCGCGCCTAGATAACTATTAGTCAGAGGGGCGACCAACTATTGCTAGCCAATCGACCTACTATAGTCGGTCGAGTTTGTAAATAGGCATTGTATGTGGGAGGTATGAAACCCAAATTCGACGAAGATAACCTGGCAAAAACCTTCATGCCTGCGGTGCTCAGACGGTATCGGGATGCGGCCGGACTTTCCCAGCGGCAGCTCGCCGACAGAGTGGGCATAACCAAGAGCTATGTCTCTTCTTTGGAGCTCGGATACCGCGCGCCTAATCTCAATCTGCTTATCAAGATCGCGCGGTCGCTGGAAGTGCGCCCCGGCGAGCTGTTGGATGCACTGGTTGATGAGGCTGAAAAAAATTAGCGTGACATGGGTATATCGGCATGGGGAGTATGCAACGACGGGAGATAGGTAACCATGCCGGAATACTGCAAAGCTGACGCTGAGATTTTGAAACAGTTTGGCGCGGCTCTCGGAGCCAAACGAGAGGCATTGCATATTTCGCAAGAAAAGTTGGCGGAGAGGGCGGGCCTCCATCGAACATATATTGGAGGTGTCGAGCAAGGACGCAGGAATCTGAGCCTTCTGAATATTGTAAAGATTGCCACGGCCCTTGGCGTAAATCCCGAGGAATTTTTTATTGACTGCGACTGTATGAAAAAAATGTGATTCTCGTGATGGTATGTGAGGTTAACGAGATTTACAAAAATGAGTGTGAAGTCAGTTTTTACCAAAGAATATGCCGTAATGCTGGATGTGCTGATCCAAGCAAGAAAAAGCCAAGGATTCAGCCAACAATATGTTGCGGATCGCTTGGGCAAGCCGCAATCGTTCGTGTCGAAATATGAAAACGGTGAACGGCGGCTGGATATCCTGGAGTTTTTTGCTATTGCCGAGGCTTTGCAAAAAGATCCTGTTTAGTTGCTGAAAAAGACCGGATTACTTTAATCTTACGCCACGCTGCCCCATTTTTTGTGTCTGTCTAGAGCGGATTTGCTTTGAAATTGGCACAATTTCAAAGCTGACGCTGCCCTCAACCTGCGGCGGGAACATGGTCCCGCCTTGGCTTCAGGCGCGGGCGTCCGCTCACGCGGCCGCCAGAGCATTTCAACATTTTCAAAGTTGAAATGCTCTAAAGGGATAAAGAGCAAAAGGCGGCCCCGAAAATTTTCCGGGACCGCCTTCATGCTACGCAGTTGGAATCCGCTTTACATGCATCAAGTTATAATCAGCCAGGACGGAACCGGTTTTGCTCAACATTCCCAGCGAGCGCGACAACAGCTCTCCAATCTGGTAAAGAGTGAAGTTGGTTATCCTGGTGTCGGCGTCATAGCCCTTCATAAGAAAGACCGTGGCGAAAAGGTCGTTGTAAATGGCGTCCAGGGCGGCGGCGATATTCTCGGCCTTATATCGGTCAAGAAGCTCGCCTTCTTCCGTGAGGGCATACGGCGGCAAGTGGTATTGCCGGTATTCTCCCGGCTTACATCCGTGCTCGACGAGCTCCGCGTCGTCTTCCGTTTTTGATGAATCCTTTTCAGCGCTCGTGGAACGGCAAAAGGCCAGCATTGCTTCCGCCGTTTCTTGTAGTTTGCCCGCCAGGACTAAAAATGCATCAAAAGGGAACTCGCAACGGCTGAAATTGGTTGCATCGGACATAAAAACTCCAATGGTTCAGTAGTGGCGGCATTTGGAAATGAGAAATGCCGGGACTCAACTACGCCCATTGGAGCGCTGCTCTTATTCCCCTCACGGGTATTTTATTCGGAGCTATCGACCCGGCAATACTATGCTGTTTGGGCAAAGCCCAAAAAGAAACCCAGCACAAAAGCCGGGCAGTGCACACCTGATTATCCAGCGGTGTGGACGCTGCCAATGGAAGTAGTATAAGAAAGATGAATTAAGAATAGAAAAAAGTCAAGAGGTGCTAGCCAAGACGGTCTTAATCTGCATGCAGTTATGATGAGGGCCTTTTTTATTAAACTCGTTTGAGTATACCGCGGAGTCAATGATGTTTTTCTTAAAAATATTCATCAATGTAGTGATATCTCTTTCTAAATCTAGGAATTCTTTCTCGGAAAACTTTCTTCCCTCGCCATGCGCAATAGCATGTCTTACCGAAACAAAATTATAGTCAATGAACTGTAATCGAGTTTCAAACTGAGAGAAATTAGCCCCCACTAGTTCAGCAATCTGTTTAAGATTTTTTGAGTCCAGATTTGATTCCGTTCTTATAATCTGGTCAAGAGTGGAGCAAATTTGAGAACCTTCACTCAAGCAATGTAATGAGTGGTAAGCACGTTCAAATTTTGAATATTTGGCTTCAAGAGTATCACTCATTCTCGCTAGGTGCGAGATTAAAACATATTCAGGAACAGTGTTTATGTTTGCTTTTGCAAAGCAGTCTAGAAATTTTTGACTGATATGCTTTATGAATCCCTCCCAATGAGCATATAACAGCAGAATACCAGCTCTTGCCAAAGTATTCTTTTGGTATTCGTCAACTTTTGAGAGAGCTTGCTTAAAAAAGGTAAGTTCTCTTTGTCGCCAAACCCAATCTCTCTCAATGCTAGAGAGAAGCTTTTCAAGTTTAGCGTCGTTCATTGCTTGAAGTAATCAATTGCATGGGGGACAGTTTTAGGTATACGACTGTTCGCTCGGACTCCAGAACCACTAGCTGATAAGAATTCAGGGCTAACTGAAAAATTTTCAATTTTCTTCTTTAAAGTGCTGTTATCAAGAGTGGTAGAGATTGATGAAATATTTCTTGCTATACCTGTAGAAATAGCTTCAAAAAGAGCAATCGAGAAGCCACCTTTATGTTTATTATCGGATGGATAAAATTTCCTAAATGCATCGCTTCCCAATGCAGCATTTATGAGTTGAAATGATTTAGAAAAAGTATCATTCATAATCTTGGTGTCAAAAGAAGTGTTCTTCGCTAAAGCAACTATTTTATCATTGAGAAATTCACCTATATCATCAATTGTCGAAGAAGTGACATTGCTCCAGTCGAGCGTGAAGAAAACGATGAAGCGCATCAATAATTCGAGATTGTATTGTTCAGAATACTTGTCATCACTAAGTGGCGTTGTTTCTATGAAGTCTGCATTTTTTGATAGAGCAATTACCCACTCATAAAATTCTCTGTTAGTCATTAAGAGCAAACAGTTTCGAACTTCTTGATCAGAAAGTTCAGAGCCACCCGTATTCAAGCGTCTAAACAAATCATATTTTGTATCAGAAGTGCTTTCCTTTTTAATGATTTTGAAATCTATTTTTTCACGGCGGAAAGACAGTTTCAATGGTTTCGATATTTTTTCTTCATCATTCCACGTTGCGCCATCAAGTTCCGAAAGATAGCCTCCCTTTGTCAGGGCCAATGGAGGTAGTTTTTCTCCATCTTCATTCTTGAGCTCGCCCATGAAAGACAAAATTGTCGAAAATCTTTGAAGACCATCAACTAAGTCCCATACCCCATCTTCGCGCTGAGCCACGAAGAAAGAGGGGATTGGTATACCGAGAAGTATTGACTCTATGAACTTGGACTTTTGAGGCAGAGTCCACCTATAAACGCGTTGAAATTCTGGATGGATATCCATTTCACCATTTATATACATGCTGACCGCTTCGCCAATAGACATTGGGTAAGAATCAGAGTGAATCTCTTTTTTATGCTGTTCAATTTCTTTGTCTAGCGAAGTCATGATTCCTCTCATACATTCTTAATAGTTTAGTGGAACGCTCATCAGAAATATTTTGATAGCCGAAAAATATGGAAGAAAGTAATAAGCGGGGGGTAAAAGGCCTAATTAGAAAAAGGACTTACGGCACTCACCGTAAGTCCTAAATTTTTGGTCGGGATGAAAGGATTTGAACCTTCGACCCCTTGAACCCCATTCAAGTGCGCTCCCAGACTGCGCTACATCCCGACGCAAGAGAAGTAACTACGCGGCAAGGCCCTTTCTGTCAAGAATTTTTTGTTTTTTAATCTTCGCGCCGCAGCACCAGAGCCACCAACGGCGGTAGGTATAGGGTCACGTCCTGTTCACGGCGGTCGGGCAGGGGCGTGGTGAAATGTTCCACCGGCGGGCGCGTCACGCTCAGGTTGCCGTGACCGGCAAAGCGTGCTTCGTCGGAGGAGAGCAGCTCCACATACTTGCCCGGCGTCACGGCAAAGGTCAGGTCCTGCCTGGCCTCCAGCTCATGGAAGTTGAAGGCGAAGAGCAGCCGCCCGCGTTCAAAGGCCAGCAGGCGTTCTTCCTCATGGATGAAGCGGAACAGCGGAGCCTGCTGGAAATCCTCCATGTGCGCGGCCGCCAGATCCCACAACTGGGCCTTGTCCCAGGCGGCCAGGCCCACATACTTGAGGTCGGGGCGGTCCGCCAGATACCACTGACGGTGGGCGTGGGCCTCGGCGTCCAGCCATTCCGGATGCCCGAACTCATTGCCCATGAAGTTGAGATAGCCCGCGTCCGCCGTGGCCAGGGTGATCAGCCGCATCAGGCGGTAAAAGGCCAGCCCGCGCGAAACATTCCAGCTCTCCGTGCCCACGGACATATAGTGGTACATATCGTCGCCCAGCAGCCGCCAGATCATGGCGTCATCGCCGTTGATGCACTGGTCGTGGCATTCCACATAGCTGATGGTGCGGTCATAGGGGCGGTGATTGGTCATCTCGTACCACAGGCTGCCCATGTCGCGCGGGGCCTCAATGCACTTTTCCCAGTAGTCGGGAATGCCCATGGCAAAGCGGTAGTCAAAGCCCAGGCCGCCTTCCTGCGGCGGGCAGGTCAGGCCGGGCATGCCGGAAAATTCCTCGGCAATGGTCACGGCCTGGGGCCGCAGTTCGTGGGTCAGGGCGTTGGCAAGGCAGAGATAGAGCTCGCCGTCCTCATCCGCGCGCGGCTCGCCGTCTTTGCCGTAAAAGCAGCGCCCCACATGCGAAAAATCATCGTCCACGCCGTGGTCGCGGTAGAGCATATTGCCCACCGCGTCAAAGCGGAAACCGTCCACGCGGAATTCCTCCAGCCAGTAACGGCAGTTGGAGAGCAGAAAGCGCCGCGTCATCTCCCGGCTGTAATCAAAGGAGGGCGTGCCCCACTGATTGAATTTTTCGCTGAAAAAATACCGGCTGCCGTCATAGCGGGCCAGGCCCTGCTCCGTATTGGGGCAGGCATGGCCGTGGGTGATATCCAGAATCACGGCCAGGCCCAAGCCGTGCGCCGTATCCACCAGGGCCTTGAACTGGTCCGGCGTGCCGTAGCGCGAGCTGGGCGCGAAATAGCTGCTGACCTGATAGCCGAAAGAGCGGTACAGGGGATGCTCCAGAATGCCCATAAGCTGCACGGCGGTATAGCCGTCGGCCTTGATCCGGGGCAGAACGGAACCGCTGAACTCGTCGTAGCTGCCCACGCTTTCGCCGTGATGGGTCAGGGAGGACTGGGCCATGCCCACATGGGCCTCATAGATACGGGGAAAGACCGGCGCACCGGGGCGGCGGTGGCGGAAGCGGTAAGGCTGCCCGGGCGTCCAGAGCCGCGCGCACCATTGGGTGGGCACAACTTTATCCTGCTCCACCCAGTGGGCAAAGGCGGGCACGCGGCGCAACGGCGGCGTGCCGGACTTAACTGTGGGCAGGCCCGGCTGGTCCGGCTGATTCCACGCCGCGAGGGGCAGCACGCGCAGTTCCAGGTAGTCGCCGTGCGCGAGCGCCTCAAGCGGCAGGGTCAGCTCAAAGATGCCGTTCTGCTTGCGCTGGAAACGATGGCTGGCATGGCGCTGAAAATTCAGTTTGTCCGTGGTCAGCCAGACGGCTTCGGCCTGGGGCATATATTCGCGCCAGCGCCAGCGGGTTTCGCCCTTGGCATTGTTGACGCGGTGCAGGCCCAGGCTGGTGTGCAGATTGGCATAGGCGCGCAATGAGCCGTATTGCGTGGTGATGCGCAGCAGCTCGTCCGTGAAACGGCGGCTGCGGCGCAGCAGAAAAGCCCGATAGGGTTCCAGGGCCGGGTCTTCCAGGGGATTCTGAGGCGGGAGAATGGGCATGGCGGCCTCACAAAGACGTCTGTCAGCGTGGTTGCAGCCCGACAGCAGCGGGGCTCAGGCGCGGCATGCGGCGGCCCCGGCCGACGTCCACATCATGCCGGGACGTCAGCCGGGCTGGGCAAAGATTATTCGTGCTTGCGCCATTCCTTGCCGGAAAGCGTGGCCAGGCACTGGATCAGAGCCTGTGTGCCCAGGCGGCCGTGGCCCTGGGCCTGCATCATGCGGTAGAACTCCTCGGCCAGGGTCACGCCCGGCAGCACCAGACGCATGCGGCGGCATTCCTCCAGGCAGAGGCCCAGATCCTTGATGAAATGGTCGATGAAGAAGCCGGGGGCATAATCGGTCTTGAGCAGGCGGCGGCCCAGCGTGCCCATGGCCGTGCTGCCTGCCGCGCCGGGCACCACCAATTCCAGCCATTGGGCCACATCCAGACCCGCTTCCTGGGCAAAGAGCAGGGATTCGCAAACGCTGAACATCACCCCGGCCACAGCCACCTGATTGGCCAGTTTGGCCTTCTGGCCGGAACCGGCCGGGCCGCAGTGCATCAGGCGCTGGCCCATCTTGGAAAAGCAGGGTTCAACGCGCTCAAAGGCCGCCTTGTCGCCGCCCACGAAAATGGAGAGCCGGGCTTCACGCGCGCCCACGTCGCCGCCGGTCACGGGCGCGTCCAGAGCGGCGCAGCCTTGGGCGGCGGCCGCTTCGGCAATGCGCTGGGCCAGAGCCGGGCTGGAGGTGGTCATGTCGCAGACGATGCCGCCCTTGTTCAGGCCGTGCAACGCACCGTTTTCGCCCAACATGACTTCTTCCACATCCTTGGGAAAACCCACAATGGAAAAAACAATATCCGAGGCGGCGGCCACGGCGCGCGGACTCTCGGCCCATTGCGCGCCCTGGGCGAGCAGGCTGTCGGCCTTGGCTTTAGTGCGGCTGTAAACGGTCAGCGGCCAGCCGGCCGCCAGCAGATGGCCGGCCATGGACGAACCCATGACGCCGGTGCCGATCCAGCCGATACGCAATTTTTCCGCCATTGTTGTGCTCCTTTGCTACTGGAAACGGCGTTCCAGAATTTCCTTTAGCATGGCCTCACGCGAGAGCGGTTTGTTCTTGCGGAACAAATCCACGTGCTTGCGGAACAAGGCCAGATTGCGGCGCATATTTTCATTAAAGGGATCGTTGCCGCTGAAATCCTTGCCGAGCGATTCCTCGACGGCGGCCAGGGCGTCCGGCGCAAGCTGCGTGCCGTCTTCCACCTTGCTGCGGTAAAAGGTCAGGGACTTGTCCAGACTGGTGTCCAGCATGGCAAGGCCCCTACCGGCAGTATCCATGATCTGACGCAGTTTTTCAAGGGTCTGCCCTTTAGCGGTCTTGCTGTCGCGTTCCATGCTCTGCAACTGGCTTTGCAGGCTGTTGCGGCGGCTGGCGTAATTGCGGATGGTTTCAATCATATAGACGCCGGTGCGCAGCAGGGATTGGGCCTCCAACTGCTTTTGCCGCTCCAGCATGATGTTGTTTTCCTTGATGGTGTCG
The DNA here is from genome assembly GCF_000145315.2 of Desulfovibrio sp. 3_1_syn3. Classification (NCBI taxonomy): domain Bacteria; kingdom Pseudomonadati; phylum Thermodesulfobacteriota; class Desulfovibrionia; order Desulfovibrionales; family Desulfovibrionaceae; genus Desulfovibrio; species Desulfovibrio sp. 3_1_syn3. Next base: position 2,536,775 of record NZ_ADDR02000001.1, on the reverse strand, counting down.
CGCAGCTTCTGCAGATTGTTTTTGACCGCCGGATCCTGGGCCAGGGCCAGCATGCGGTCCAGTTCCTCCAGGGGATTGCGGGCCGCCTGCATGCCGGGAGTCATGCTTTCACCGGCCTTGTTCCATTCGGCCAGCAGTTCCTCGGGGCGGTTGCCGCCCGGCGTGTTGATGCCTGAAATTACCGGCCTGAAGCCCAGATCGCGGGCGTGAGCCGGTCCGTCGGCCAGAAAGAAGGGCGTTTCCTCGCGGCGGCCCGGCAGAATTTCCGCATCGCCGGAGAGAAAGGAGCCGCCCTTGCGCACAAAGCCCCCGGCGGAACCGTGCAGGCGTCCGGCCAGAGAAAAGCGGAAGCTGTCCAGCACCATTTCCGCCGCATTGCCCGCCGTATCGTAAAGGCCCAGGGGGTTGGGCTTGCGCGAGCCGATGCGGGCCGTGCTTTCGGGAATATGGGCCGCGCCTTCGGGGCGGTACACAGCGTAATCCCCTTTGCCGTCCCCTTGCGGCAGCGGGAAGAAATCCTCCTGCAAGAGTTGTTGGCTGCCCGCTGTCTGGCCGCCGCGCGCCGCGTATTCCCATTCGGTTTCCGTGGGCAGACGCACAAAACCCACATTGCGGCTGTCCCCGGCGAAGCGGGGCAGGGCGTCCGGCGCGTTTTTCAGCAGCCAGGCCGTGTAGCGGCGGGTGAAGTCCACGGCGTCGTACCAGCTCACGTCGGTCACGGGCCGGGCCGCGTCCGCCGGAAGATTCTGGCTGTCCGGGCAGGAGGCATCCATGACGGCTTGCCATTGCAGATTGGTGACTTCGTATTTGGCGATAAGATAGTAGTAATTCTGCCCCTGCGGGGCCGGCTTGCGCCAGGCGGCGGGCAGATCCTCCAGGGCGAAGGGGCCGGAAAGAGCGGCGTTGTAGCGCCGGTCGTAAAACGCCCGCTCGGCATTGGCGCTGTCGTCCAGGCCGGGGCGCACGGGCATGTCCCAGAGAAAGCCCTTGGCCGGTACGGCCACCAGCTTGAACACCATGCTCAAGCCGCAGGGCATGGGCAGTACGATATCATCGCCAGCAGGCTGCGGATTATAGGCGTCGGTCAGGTTGACGCTGCCTTTACGGGCCAGGGCCGCATCGGCGGGACGGACGCCGCCGAGGATCAGGCCCAGCGCCAGAAGGCAAAGGCAGAGCGGCCGAAGACGGCGCTTTACATCAGACATCGCGGATCACCTCCGAAGGTTCCACGCGCGCGGCGCGCAGGGCTGGCCCCAGGGCTGCCAGCAGGGAAAGCCCGGCCACCAGGGCGAAGGCCAGCAGAAAATGCTCTGGCAGCAGGCGGCAGACCTGCTCCATGCCGTTGAGGCTGGCGGCGAAAAGATGGTTGATGACCGCAGCGGCCACGGCGTAGATGCCCGCAGCCAGGGTCGTGCCCAGCAGGGCGGTGAGCAGAGCCTGCACCAGGGGAAAGAGCATTAGCGCGCCCGTGGCAAAGCCCGTGAGCCGCAACAGACCCAGAATCCGTTCCTTGCGTTTGACTCCGGCCAGGGCGCTGCTGGCTGTGGAGGCCAGAAAACCGGCGGCCGCCGCCGCGCAGATCAGGCCGAAGATCAGATTCAGGGCTTGGGCCAGGGTACTGACCTGCTCAATTTCCTCGGCATGGGTATACACGTCCAGCTTTTGCCGGGCAAAGCCCCGGCGCAAGGCGCTCACCGCCGCCAGGTTGCGGGCGTACAGGCGGAAGCCGGGATACACGCGCGGGCCGTCGGGCCGGGGCTCGCCAGTCCAGCCGTTGCCCGCGCCCAGCTCCGGCACGGCGCGCCCGTCGCGGAAGTCCTCGGTGGCTTCCAGCAGAGGCAGAGGCACATAGGCCACATCCTTCTGCTGGGCCGCCAAAGGCAGCACCGCAACCACCTGCAGGGGCACGCGGGCGCTCTGCACCTGTCCCTGATAGCGGCGTTCCACCCGCCCCAGCAGCGGGTCGCCCTGGCGCACGCCCAGCTTTTCGGCGGCGGTGGCTGAAAGCGCCACGCCGATGGGCGTGAGGGCCGGAGACGCTGCATTGCCGTCCACATTATTCTTTCCCACGGCTGTGGGCATGGCCGGGACGGTCGCATGGTAGCGGGCCAGAAGGGGGTCGCCGGGGGCTGTGGGCTCCAGAGAGGCCAGCAGAGTTTTACGCGCCTGCCCCTCGCCGTGGCTGAGATCCATAGTGGCGGCAATGGAGCGGGTACGCGGCAGCACGAAGCTCACATCCGGGTGCGCGGCCAGGCGGGCCAGGTAGTCGGGCGTATAACGTCCGCTGGTCACTGGCGAGATTTCCAGCGTGCGCGGATCCTCCAACAGGCGGTCCGTAAGGGTCTGGACCACGCCGAACTTGACCCCGTAAAGCACCAGCAGCGGCGTGAGCACGGCGGCCAGTCCCAGCACGGAACAGGTCGACAGCAGGCCTTCATGGGCATAATCTCTGAGCGCCAGCAGGCAGGCGCGGGCGACTGTCCGCATACGCTTACCCCCTCCCGGCTTTATGGCGCACATCGGCCACAACGCCGTCGGGACCGGATTCCACGGCAAAGTGGACCAGGGTGAAACCAACATCCGCCGCCATGTCCGGGGCGTGCGTAACCATGATCATGGTAATGCCCAGTTCCCGCGTCAGATCCGTGAACAGATTCAGCACATTGCGGGCGTGCCAGGGGTCCAGTGCGGCGGTGGGTTCGTCGGCCAGCACCACGCCGGGGCCGTGGGCCAGAGCACGGGCGATAGCCACCCGCTGGCGTTCCCCCACGGAAAGCGTGCCCGGATATTGCCCGAGCAGATGGCGGATGCCCAGGCGTTCCACAATGGCATCCACGGCTTCCCCGCGCTGCCTGACAATGCCCAGACTGCGGCAGTGCAGGAGGATGTTTTCCTTGGCGGACAAGAAGGGCAGCAGGCCGCCGGTCTGCAAAACATAGCCCAGATGGCGCAGGCGCAAGGCCGCCAGGGCATCCGTGCCGCCGCGCCGCCAGGCGGCCAGTACATCCTCACGCCGTTCAGGCGTGGGGGCGAAGGAAAAGCGGACGTTGTCTTGTTCCGCGTCCGCCGCCGGAATATCCGGTCTGAGTATGCAGGCCAGCAGATCCAGAGCCGTGCTTTTGCCGCAGCCGCTGGGCCCGGCCAGGGCGAGCAGGCTGCCGCGCGGCGCGTCAAAGGCCGCGAGGCGCAGATGAAAACCCTCATGGCCGGGACGGCGTTTTCTCACGCCGCGCAGCGAAAAGACCAGATCGCCCGTACCTTCCATATTCGTGGTCCGGGCTACGGCAGCATGTTCAAGGGCACGCGGTAGACCCAGTCTCCGGCGTTGGGCTGGCCGAAGCTCTCCCAGTTAGCGCGGTCCCGGTCATATTCCTCGTAACGGGCCAGGCGGGACTTGAGGCGGTTGATGAAGGCCGTCTGCTCGCCGATGCTCATGCGGTACCAGTCCTCCTCGCGCAACAGCATGATGTCGCTCTTGTAGGGCAGGCCGTCCAGGAATTCGGACAACACGCCCAACTCGGCTAGGTTCTTGCCCTGTGTGGGCAGGTTTGGATCGCGGGCCATGCGCGTGGAAGCCGAAAGAATGCCCTGGAAAAAATCGCGCGAGTCGGTCTTCTTGGTGCGTTCGGCATTGTCGATAATGGCCTTGAGCTGCGCGCTGAGGTCGTTGAGCTGATTTTTTGTCAGCAATACGGCTACTTCCACGCTGGGGCTCTGTTCATGTTTGGCCAGCCTCTTGAGGTCCATATCCGCGATCCAGGAATTGACCACGCTGGGGGCCTGGTTCTCGCGCGCGCGGCCCAGATATTCCAGTTGCATTGCGTACCCCAGGGTGGCGGCCAATTGCTCCGCCCGCTGTTCGGGCGTGGCCTGCTGCGGCGTTTCATCCTTGGGACGGGTCATGATTTTACCGGCGGCCGTATTTTTGACCATGTCCACCATGCCGGTGGCCAGGGCCTTGGCCACGGTCGCGAACTGGCGCGCGCCCTCCGCCGGGGTGGGCGCGGCCACGGCCTGATAGTTGGAGCGGTTGCCGGAAAGTTTGCTCAGGGCACGGTAGCTCTGCTCGGCGTAACCGTGATTTTTGGCTCCGCCGGGGCTTTTGATATGCAGCACCGTAATCCAGATGCCTTTCTGGCGTGCAAAGTCGTTGAGCTCGTTAACGCCCATTGTCACCGAGGCGTATTTATCCCCGTTTTTCAGGGGGCCCGCGTCGGTGATCAGGAGGATCAGACGCGAGGAATAATCGCCCCAGTTCAGGGCTTCCACGGCCTTGTACACCCCGGCCAGAGAGTCTTCGTTAAAGTCGTGGCTGGAAACCGTGGCCTCCCGCACCTGGGCCAGTTTGTCCTCCAGACTCTTGCGGTTTTTGGCCGTAGCGAAGTCGCTGACCACTTTGGACACATATTCCAGGCCGGGCGTGGCTGTGGTGCTGCTGCGAAACGCGACCACCGCGAAGCCCACATTGTCGGCCATCTTGTCCGTTTCAATCTTGTCGTAGATCTGGCGGACTACGTTGAGGCTCTGCTCAATATAGGGCTTCATGGAAATGGATGTGTCGATGACCAGGGCTATGCCGGTTTTGGGCGGCCCGTTTTTGCCGCCGTTCTTGTTTTTCGCATAGTCGCCGGGGTCAATGGAGGCCACGCGCAGGAATTTTACTCCGTCAAAGGGATCCTGCATGGCCAGAATGGGCATGAGATAAAAACGCTTTTCCGAAACGGCCCCCTGACTTCCCTCAGGTTCGCTGGCCACAATGGGCAGGTCGGCGGGAACCGTCCCCCCCTTGGCGGCCTGCGTCGCGGCGGACAGCAGTGTACCCAGCCGTTTCTCCATGTCGGCGGCCGAGCAGAGGGCATTGAGATCCTGCTCGGTTTTGAAAAAGAGCACCGGGTCGCGTCCCGTGCGCGGGGTGAACAGCAGGGTCAGGGACTGGTTCCAGTCCGTGGCTTTGGCCGCCTCCAGCCATCCGGCAGGCTGGGTGGTGGAGGGACCCACCTGCAACCATGCGTCCTTGCGGGCATAGACATAGAGCACGGTAAAGGGGACGACCGCTTCCTGCAGCACCTTGGCGTCGGCCTTGGGCTCTGCCAGCAGTTTGGCCCCCGGATGGCTGACCACCCGCTGGAAAAGGCTTTTTTTGCCCTGTTGCAGCAACGGGCTGACGGAAACCGGAGACGGTTCGGCCTGAACCGCCATGGCGGCCAGACTCAGACACAAGGCCGCAAGCAGCGCCGACCACAGACGGACGGACATACGCATTATTTTCTCCCGGCGCGCCGTGTGGGCACGCTCTACTTCCAGTTTTGCAGCAAACTTCGGGCCTCGGCATTGCCCTTGTCCGCTTCGGTCTGCACATGGACGCGCAGGGCGTCCAGAGCTTTGGCCGCTTCGGCCTGGCCTTTTTGCCTAGCCTGTTCATACCAGTGTTTGGCCTGTCCCATGTCCACGGGAATGCTGCCGCGCGGCAAGGAGCTGACTGGGTCATAAAATTGCCCCACCAGCAGCATGGCCTCGGCATTGCCCTTCTGGGCCGCGTCTTCCAACAGCAGAAAGGCCGCGTCGCTTTCTTCCGCTCCGGCTCCGGCCTTGCGCATGGGTTTGGCCAGGGCCAGGCTCATTTCAGGCCGGGCTTCGCCGCGCAATTGTTCGCGGGCGGCGGCCAAGGGAGATTGATTTGCGGATGCGGCGGGTGCTGTCTGGTTCTGGGCCGCCGTGGGGGCTGACGGCAGAGGCGGTTTTTCCGGCGCGCGCAGCATAAACCACCACACAGCGACGCCTGCCACCAGCACAAGCAGCGCAAGGCCGACCAGCAGGCCGCCCTTACCGCTTTTTCCCTCTCCCGGTTCCCGGGCCATCCGCAAGGGAGGCTCCGTAACAACAGGCTCCGGTTCGGGGGCTTCCACTGCGGGCTCTGTTTCCGGCACGGCCTGCAAAGGCTCGGTCGGCGGCGCATAGACGCCCACGCCCTGGCCGCCGCTGATATGCGAATAAACCAGATTCTGAACCACCAGTACACAGGCCCCCGCGCCGGTCAGGCTGATGCGGTAGGCGTCCAGATTGTCCATCTCATCGACCACGGCCGGGCCCACGGCCAGGCGCAGGCTGCCGCCGTCATTGTCCCAGGCGTCGGGCGTGAGCGCCGTTTCGCTTTCCTGCCAGCCGCCGCTGGAAAGGGTTTTGCCGTCCGAGCCCCGGCGCAGCACGAAAGCGGGGGCGAACACATTGCCCGCGTCGTGGATTTCAATAATGCCGTAACCGGGACCGCGCGAAGGGTCCGCTGTGATTGTGGCGCGCATGCGCTATTCCTTGAACGCCTGCAAAATATCACGCAGGCGGTTGTTTTGTTCTGGGTTGACGGTCTGTCGGCCGTCAAAGTCCACATTGGCCGTCACGCTGTAGGCCAGGGCCCGCAGCCAGTCCGTATACCAGAGGCGGTCATAGGGCGATTCTTCTTCCGCGATATGCGGCTCACCCGTGATGACCGGCGGCGGATTGAACAGGCTGACGCTTTTGCCGCCGAACAAAACTGTACGCGCCGCCTGATCCTTGAAGCGCGGGTCAAAGCCCAGCCAGTCCACAAAGGCGTTGATAGCGTCGGCTGCCAGGCTGACCTGCTTCCAGACCAGACGTTCGCGGGCCATATTGCTGTAGGCGGAACTTCGCCGCAGTTCGGTTTCCAGGTTTTCGCGCAGCTTGCAGCGTGCGGCGGCCGTGATCAGTTCGTGGCAGAACTGGTCCAGCTCCTTGGCGGGCAGGCCGAAATAGTTGCGGGCCTCCGCATCACCGGCCAGATCGCGCAGCCGCCCGATCCAGTGCTCCAGCGCCAGATTGGCGAAAACGGCGGCCGTGTCACGGGCGCGGTCCTCTTCTTGTATTGCGGATGCCGCCGGTACTGCCTGGGCGTCGCCGAAAATGTCGCCCAGAATGTCGTCGGCGGAAACCCGCGCGCCTACCACCGGCGCGGGCGCGACGGAAGCCGTCCCCTGCTTCGGGCTTTGTCCGGCCCGGAAGCAGATTTCATAGAGGTCAAAGTCCCGCACCTGCAGGGCGCGCAGAAATTCGCCGAAAAGCTGCTTCTCCGCCAGCCGGGCCAGCAAGGCCACAAGGGTGCGCGAAAGCTGTTCCTGCCGACGGCGCAATTCCTCGCGGTCGTCGCTTTTATAAAAGGGGGTGAGCTTGGTCAGGACCTGCTCGCGTTTTTCGTCCAGGCTGACCGTGATCTGGCGGCGTTTGAGCTCGGGATTGCAGAGCGGACGCAGTCTTTCGCGCAGCAGGGCCACGCCGCCGTCATTGAGGGTCATGGCCGCCTGCCAGACAATTTCCGGCTCGGCCACATGGCGCTGGACCAGGGGCGACTGCAAAAAGGCCTGACGCACCTCTTCCACGTACAGTGTCTGTTCCGGGCGGATGCCGCTCTCCTTGTCGCCGTCAAAGCTGAAAATGGCTTCGCTGCGGAAATTGGGATTGCGCAGCAGAAAGACATTATTGAAAGGATGGCTGCCGTCCCAGTTTTCCGGCCAGTCGTGCTGTTTGCCGAAGAAGTCCAGAAGGGAGGATTGCAGGCGCGTGGTCCAGCGCGTTTCCACGGAGGGCGTGCCCTTTTTCTTTTCAAACTCCATGTCCATCTTGGTCAGCACAAAGAAGAGAGCCGGAGCCTTGCCCGCGCGGTGGGCCGGGTTTTCGCCGTGGGTGGAGCAGATCCATTCGTACACGGCGCGGGGCAGGTCCTGTACCTCCTGATTGCCGGGTCCGATGCAGAGCAGCATGCTGGTGAGTTCCTTTTCCTCGCAGTAACGCTCGAAAAGGTAGGCCACCTTGCCGCGCAGAAAGAGGTTTTCCAGCGTGCCTGGTCGCTCCAGCTCCTGATTGAGATTTTCGAGTTTCAGGCGCGAACGGTAGCCGGGGAAGTCCAGCAGGTCGGTGTGGTCAAAGAAGTCGTCCGGCTTTTCGCGCATGTGGATAGTGATTTCAGCGGTCAGAGCCGTGACCACCGCGCGCGGCAGAGAGGCCTTGCGACCCTCGGCCCCCAGAATCGTCAGCATGTCCGTGGCGGGTTCGCTGAGCCCGTGCAGCAGGGCCACGTCGATGATGCTGGTCTTGCGCGGAATCAGGGCCTCAATGGGACATCCTGCTTCCGCCGGATTGCCCAGATCGCGCAATGCGCCGCAGAGTTGCAGATAGAGGCTCTGGAATTGCGGCACATTGTCCCAGATCAGGCCCAGCAGTTGCGCCCTGTCTTCCAGGCCCAGGCGCGGAGCGAGTTCCACAGCCCGCAGCCAGAATCCTTTTTGCAGCATTTGCACGCGCGGCCGGGAACTGAAATTTTTGTTAATGTAATCCCTTAAGTCTTCCAGGTCATCGCCGCTCAGCACGCCCGCGCTGACAGGAGATTGGGCGGCGCGGGCTTCCAGGGCGTCCAGAGCCGCTGTCAGGGCTTCGGGCTGCGGGGCTTCCTTGTGTTCGCAATCGGCGTAATAGGTGTTGGCCAGCACGCGGGCCACGTCCGTCTCCGTAAGCAGACGCAGGCGGATGGGAAAACCTTCGCTCAAACCTTCGGGCGGCGTTGTGGTGAAGCGGGTCACCAGGCCGGTGGATTCCTTGCCGCCCTCGGGATTGATCTGGGTGATGAAATCATAGGACTTGCCCCCGAAGTCCGCCAGCAAGGAGCCTTTGGCATCGCGGGCCAGAGCCGAAATAAGATAAGATTTTCCGGATTGGCTGGGGCCAAAAACGCCCACGCACATCTTGCGGCGCGCGGCCTGCTCGCATTTGTGAAAAAAGCGGGCGGCATGGCGCATGTCCTTTTGCAGGGCCGCGCATTCGTTGCCCACCAGTTCGCAATTGTCCTGAAGCCAAGCCACGGCCTGGCGGGATTCCTTTGCCAGATCGCGACAAAGCCGGGCCAGATCGGTATCCTGCTGCTGCATGGTCATCCTCGTTTAGCCGGCGTCGGTCACAATGCCGGTATCCAGCCAGTAGCCTTCGTCCAGTTTCAGGGTTTGCAGACGGATTTCCAGATCGCGGCGGTCCACGCTGCGGCCCTGGTTGTCCGTAATGGCATCAATGCTGAATTCGCCTTCGCTGCGGCGTTCCTTGTCGTCGTCCGTGCGCGGGGCGTCATCCCAGACGTCCTCCACGCGCAGGCGTACTTCCACCGTGTAGGGCAACCGCCCGGAAGCGCGGGAGCGGGCCTCCTCGCTGGCAAAAGCCAGCAGGTGATAACGCGTGGTGGGCCAGCGTTCGGCGTCCAGCTGGCGGTAGCCGATGGACAGCGGGCCGCTGAAAGCCACCTGGCGGCTCTGTTCCGTGCCGTCCTTGCTTTCCACATCCACCTCAAACCAGACCTTGGGACGTTTGAGCTGGCTGTTGATGTCCATCTCGCCGATATAACGGGCTGTAGATGTCAGGCGCAACGCGCCGGAATCAAAGGAAAATCCCTCCAAATGGCCGTCGGCCAGGGCGCAGAGAATGGCCCCCACCACAACCGTGGTTTTGGGGTCCGTGATTCGGCCCAGGGCGTCGGCAAAAGGATACCAGCTGCCCACATGATACTGGCGCATGGGAATGATCCTGTCCGGCGGCACGGGCAGCTTGGCGAGCACCGGCGCGATGACGCCCTGCCAGGCGCTGGGGCGTCCCGTGAGCAGAAGCACATCGCTGTCGTACAAATGGACCAATTCGCAGAGCGCGGACAGGGTGGGACCCAGGGTGGCGCGGATCGTGGCGTCCACCGCGCGCGGGCGGACCTGAATGGGCACGTCGAGAATATTAAAGTTTTGGATGAAGGGCGCCGCGCGGCGCACCAAGTGATCCACGGCACGCAAAATGGCGGCCTGAGGCCGGGGAGCGCGTACGGCCGGAGTGAAGCCGCCGCCTTCTTCGTCGTCCGTGGAAGGAGCGGTGGTGGCCGCGGCCAAAGGATCCGGCTCAAAAAAGTCGCCCAGAACGCAGCTGTAACTGTCGTCCCGCATGTCCGGATTCTCGCAGGCGGCCAGCAGGCCCAGAGCAACGGGCACGGCGATCTGGCGCACCAGGCGTACGCGGGTATTGCGTTCCTCCTGGGACATGCCGATGGCGTCGCGTCCGAACAGCTGGCCCAGCAGTCCGCGCGGTTCCGCCAGGCCCTGCTTGACCAGAGCTTCGCCGATGGCCGGGATGACGTGATTTGCCGCAACTTCACGTAAAACTTCATCACCCGCGATGTTAAAGCCGTCGCGGAATTCCGTATGCGGCACGATACGGGCCGTGTCGCCCTCGCCGCTGGCCAGCTCATAGGTGGTAATGGAGAGATCCGTGGTGCCGCCGCCGATGTCGATGGAGGCAATGCGTACGCAGGGATGATTGCCGTAGGCGGCGCGCGGTTTGCCCATCAGCCGGAAAAGATGGTGGGCGTCGCCGTGCTGTTTGACGGCCAGCTCATTGTAGAGCAGGACCAGCTGCGAACAACTGGCTTCGTCCCAGTCGCAACGCACCTGCGGGCTCAGGCGGTAATCGCCGCTCTGGCCCTTGTTCTGTTGCTGGGGCAGATACCATTGGCCCCAGCCCAGGGCGTCCCAGATCACCCGTACGGCCCAGAGCACCCAGCGGCGGAAAATGCGTTTTTCCGCCACGGGCATGGCCGTGGGTACGGTGAAAATCAGCCGTCGCAGCCGCCGGGGCAGATTGGGCAGTTCCCGCCGTGCCCGGGTGGCCGGGGAATTGATGGTCACCAGGGCCTGGGTGAGGATCTCGCCCATCATAAAGAGCATCAGTGACGAACGGGTGAACAGGGACTCAAAAATGGGTTCGGCCTGTTGTTTTTGCAGGGCAGGGCTTTTCTTGAACAGCGGATCGTCAAAGCAGGCCAGGGGCGTGCCTTGGGGATTGAGCTGGCGGGCGAACAGCCCGCGGCTGACCATGGGCTCGGCCTTGCCGCCGGTGTTGTAGCGCCAGCTCTGCTGCCAGGGGCGCTCGTCCCAGAGATAGCGTTTGGGGCTGGACATGCCGGTGGTGCCTTCAGCGCAGACGGCCTGGGTTGCCAGGCGCGCGGCCTCCGGCCCGATACGCACGGCCGCAGGCCAGGCAAAGGCCGGGCTCTGGCGGCCCGAACGCCGGGAAAGGGCGTCGTTGCCGAAAGCCGCGTCCACAAATTCGACGCGGGTTTCAAAGGGCTCGGCGTAGATCCGGTCGGGCTGGCTGAGATCACGCAATTCCAGCAGATAACTGTCATTGAGATTAGTGACGCGCTGGGGCAGGGTTTCCACCAGTATGCCCGTGGTGCGGGAATTGCCGATATCCAGAATCAGGTCCACATCCACCGGTGTGTCGCGGTCCGGATTGATGACCTGGGCGGCCAAATCGTCGAGAGCCAGGCGCACCACTTCCAGCCAAGTCAGATAGCTGGCCAGGTGTTCAAGAACATAGGGCGTTTCCTCCTGCCAGGAGCCGCGCCCGTGGTGTTTGCCCTGTCGCCAGGCGCTGTAAATGCCGGAAAGCCATTCATCCACCCAGGCAGCGTTGAGGAACCAGGAATTGTCGCGCACCTGACAGGCCAGCATGAAATGTCCGTGGGCCGCCACGTCCTGCGGCGAAAGGGCGTAATATTCCTCGCCTTCGGCGGGACGCGGCTCCACGTTGGTGTCAAAAGCCAGTACGACGCGCAACCGGCCGGGATGCTGCTCCGAACGCATGATTCTGGCCCGCGCCCAGTTGGAGGGGCCGCATTCAAAGCGCCTGCCGCCGTCGGGCCAAAGCTGGTCCAGGGTGCGCAGAAAGGGAATGGGCAGCCACTGTCCTTCCCAGACGTCCAGGGCGCGGCGGGCGTCCATGTCGTAGTCGTAGTCGCAGGGCTGGCCGGTCAACTGGTCCACAAAGCCGTTTTCCGTTTCCACCAGGCAACGCAGATAGTGGGTATAGCGGCCCCCGGCGTCGCCCTCCTGCTTTTTTTCCTCGCGGAAATAGCGGCGCAGGCGGTGGATGGCTTCCTCCGGGAGGGCGAAATCCAGAAACTGCGGGCAGCCGCCGGGAATGATGCTGACGGGCGAGAGATAACGGGGAATGGCGTCCATGCTTATTTCCTTCTGAAACGGGCGTCCCACTTATGGCGGGCCCCGCCCAGTTCATTGCCTTTGCACTGGGTGCTGCTTTCACTGCCCGTGCACTCCACTTTCTGGGGCACATAGGTGCCGCCGCGCGGGCAACGGGCCGGATCGGAATCAAAGAGCAGGCGGTTGCCCTGGAAGCGCGCGCTGGCCGAACCGCTGCAAACCTGTCCATTGCGTTCGCGCACGAAACGGCGGCCCTTGCCGTTCTTGTCAAAGCAGTATTCGGCAATGATCGGCTCATTGGAAGGATGCGAATACAAGCCCGTCTCACTGGTCCAGCAGCCTTCCAGGAAGGTGAGGTCGTTCTTTTTGGCCGCATCGCTGGGGATGTTCAGGTCCTCGTTCTTTTTGGGCGCTGGCCTGGGGGCAGGAGGTTCGGGCTTGGGCTCCTGCTTTTGGGGCTTTTCCTGTTTGGGCTTCTCAACCTTGGGGTTTTCCGGCTCCGGCGGGGTTTCACCCAGGAAGGGTTCCACCACTTCCGGTTCCTTTTTAGGTTCTTTGACCGGTTTTTCCGGTTCCTTCGCCGCCACCGGCGGGATCACGGGCTTACAGAGGGCTGCGCGTTCCTGCAATTGCTGCCAGAGTCGGGCCAGCTCGTCGTCCAGTTGAGCGGCACGGCTTTTTTCGGTTTCCAGAGCCGCTGTGTCCGTTCTGAAGCAAGAGGCCGGAAGAGGCGAGGGCAGAATGCCCAGAGCCGCCAGCAGCAACCAGAGCAGAAGCAGGAGCAAAAGCAGGGGCAACAACCAGGGCAGGCAGCCGCTTCGGCTCGGGGGCGGCGGAGGCGTGGGGGCGGCCATTGGCGCGGGGGGCGGTACGGCCCCCAGGCGGGAAAGATCCTGGGGCTGGGCGCCCACGGCTCCGGGCGCGAAACCCCAGTTGATCAGGACCGGTTTGCCGCCCACGGACCAGAGGTCATCTTCTGTCGGGTGCTGCAGGGCCAGTTGCAGCAATTGGCCTGAAAGAGCCTGCCGGGCCTGGGCCTCGGCGGTCAGGGACCGGGAAAGGTTCAGGATATCCTTGGCGAGGCCGCCGGCTTCGGCGCGCAGGGCCTGGGCCTCGGCTTCAGGCAGTTCTTTGACGGGCCGTGCCTCTCCCTGGCCTGCGGCATACCAGTCCACATTACGGCCTTCCGCGTCGTGCTGGGGTTCGGCCAGCAGGGCCGCGTGCTCCGGCCCCAGTTTCTGAAGCAGGATGGCCCGCATCTGGGCATAGCAATCCGTGGCGAAAATACCCTGGCTGGCAAGGGCCCGCATCTGACCGCGCAGGCTGACGGCAATCCGGGCGCTCATGGCTTGCCTCCCCCGGCGGCTTTGGCGGCCGGAGCGGCGGGCGGGGCCGCCAGACTGAATGGAATCCCCACGGAACGCAGGTAGTCGGCCAGGCTGGCGCTGACGATAGCCAGGCTGGACTGGCGGTAGGATTCGTCGTCCAGTTTGATGAAAGTATTGATGCCCGCCACCTCGCCTTTGTCGTTGACCAGCGGGCCGCCGCTGTTGCCTTGGGAAACCGTGGCCGTGTGCACGATGAGCGGCGGATCGCGTTGCAGGATCACGCTCACCGAGCCGTCGGTATAAACGACTTCCGGCGCGGCGGCGGCATTGCCCTGCAAGAGGGCAGCGAACTTGGGATCATCCACGGTGACCGCGCCGGGGAAGCCCCAGGCGCTGACCCGTTCGGTGCGCTTGATGTCGGCGGCCAGCTTGAGCGGCGTGATCGAGGGCGCGCCCTGCACCTGGAGCACGGCGAAATCGCGCCCGCCGGACTGGGTGGTGCGCAGAACCTTGGCGGTCAGCAGGCCCCTGGTGGCTTTGTTGGTGACAATGGCCTGGGTGGCGTCGCCCACCACATGGGCATTGGTTACAATGTAGCCGGGAGCCACAAAAAAGCCGGAGCCCATGGAGAGCCCTTCCTTTCTCTGGGCCAGCACCAGTACCGTGCCCTGCTCCAGAAGTTCAGCCACGCTGGTCGGCGGGGCGGGCGTCGAGGCCTGCGGCTGGACAGCCGGAGGCGACGCGGGCGTTGCCACAGGAGCTTCAGGCCTGGCGGCCGGAGAAGGGGAGGGAGTAGACAGCGGCGGCCAGACCACGCCCGGCGGCGGGCTGAGCCTGTTCAGCTCGCGCTGAATATCGCAGGGGTCTTTTTCAAGCAGCAAGCGCAGTTGCCGCAAAAAAGCCTCGCGCGCCTCGTTGTTGTGCCGGGCTTCCGCTGTTTGTTTTTCCAGGGCCGCACGTCGGGCTTCCGCAGCCTGCCATTCCTTCCGGAGCAGCCAGGTCGCCAGCAGCAGGAGGCACAGAAAAAGCAGCAGACCCCAGAACCAGGGCCGCCGATACCAGGGAATCGCCACGGGGGGCGTCCGGGGCGCGACGTTTTCCACCGGAGGGGGGGGCGTACCGGCGGGGGAGCCGGAAGTCTTATTTTCGCCGTCTGTCATGCGCAAGCTCCGCTTTCACAAGCTGCCCGGCAGGGCAAAACGCGTCCCGCCCCGCAACAGAAACGCCGTGCGGGGCGGGCGCGGGTCAGATCAAGAGATTGTCCACTGTCTGCTGATAGGCGTTCAGGCGCGAGTCCACATCCTGTCGCGTGCTTTCCAGCTCTTCGCGGGAGGTCTTCCACTGTTCGGCCTGGGCTGTGACGTTGCTCTGGCTCGGGGCCGGAGCCGGTCGCGCGGTCGCGCGCTTGCCGCTTTTGGCCGTGCTGGCGCGCTTGGCTGAGGCCGGTTCGGCGGCGGTGTATTGTTCGGCCAGAGCCCGCTGATATTCGCTGTCCTTCTGGGCCATGGTCGTGGCCGTGCTGTTCAGGATGAAGGACGTCTCCTCCAGGCCGCTGCGGATCTCATTGTAGCGGTCCTGAAAGTCCAGCCGGGTGATCTGTCCGGCCTTGAACTGATTGGCCGCCAGCTGAAACTGTTCGTCATAACACTTGGCCGCCACCTTGGCCGCCGCCGTGGCGCGGTTCATGCTGGCCGCTTCGGAACCCAGCTGGCGCGAATAGGCCTGAAGATAGGCTGCGTCCCGGTCCCGGGCCTGGGATTTGCCGTAAATGTTGCCGGCCACCGCGCCGGACACGCCGCCCACGGCCGCACCGGCCACCGCGCCTTCCACTTTGCCGGTAGCCAGGCCGCCGATCAGCGCGCCCAGCAAAGCGCCCCCGGCCGCGCCGACGGCGGTGCTGGTGCCAGTGCTGTTCTCATCCTGCCGCAACTGAGCCACGGGCTGGTAGCACTGCGGATAATAGTTGACCTTGGTTTTTTGCGCGCCGTACTGGCTGGCGCAGCCGGTGAGCAGCAGGCTGCCCGCCAGAAGCAGAGCCAAGCCCGGAAGAAAAACGCGGTGTTGCATGGGACGGCCTCCTCGGATGCGGTTATGAAATACCCACGTATTTTTGCATTTTACTGCAAAGCAATGGTAAACGGCAAGCGGCAATCCTCTGTCGCGCCAACCGACCCAGAGCCTGGTTCAGGCGCGTCGGAGCGCTCTTGATTTGCTTTTGGCACCTCACTGGTGTATGCATACATAGTTCCCATCGTTTTTCCACCCGTGGCGCACGGCGGTCGCATTGGACGCGGCCCGCCTGTCTGACGGGTCAACCCTGTTCAAGGAGTATCCCCAGATGAAAAAAGTTTTCAGCCTTGTTCTGGCCGGCGCTTTGATTCTGGCCGCCGCCACGGCTTTTGCCGATGCCAAACGCCTGACCCTGGCCACCGGCGGCACCTCCGGGGTCTACTTCCCCCTGGGCGGCGCCATCGGTCAGGTGCTCACCTCCAAAAGCAACGGGGCTCTGGCCATCACCGCGCAGGCCACGGGCGCCTCGGGCGAAAATATGCGCCTGGTGGAGGCCGGCGACGTGGATTTCGCCATCGTGCAGAACGACGTGGCTGACTCCGCCTTCAACGGCAAGGCCCCTTTCCGTACCAAGCTCGAGGACGTGCGCGCCATTGCCCGTCTCTATCCTGAATACCTGCACGTGGTCGCCAGTAAGGACAGCGGCGTGACCAAGCTGGAAGACTTCAAGGGCAAGAAGGTTTCCGTGGGCGCGCGCGGCAGCGGCAATGAAGTGAACTGCCGCCAGATCTTCGGCTTCTACGGCCTGGACTACAAGAACGTGGAGCCCATCTTTTTGCCCTACGGCGAAACCGCCGACCAGTTCAAGGACCGCCAGCTGGACGGCTTCGTCTTTACCATCGGCACCCCGAATCCGGCCATCCAGGACATCACCACGGCCCAGGAAGTGGTTTTCGTGCCGCTGGACGGGGCCAAGGCCGATGAAATCGTGGCCAAGTTCCCCTATCTGGTAAAGGACGCCATCCCGGCCAAGACCTACAAAGGCCAGGAAAATGCCGTGCCCACGCTTTCGGTGCAGGCCATTCTGGTGGCCAACAAGAATATGCCCGACGACGTGGCCTACGCCCTGACCAAGACCCTGTTTGAAAATCTGGGCGACGTTGCCAAGGCCCACAACAAGGGCGCGGAAATCTCTCTGCAGCATGCGGCTGACGGCGTGACCATTCCCTTCCATCCCGGCGCGGCCAAGTACCTCAAGGAAAAAGGCGCGTTGAAGTAAAACCTTGGGGCGAGGGGCTTTCCCTCGCCCTGTTTCGTTTCAGAGCTATTTCAAAGTGGAATTGCGCTGACGGCTGTGCGAGTGGACACCCGCTCAAACGAAAAATGCCGTAGACGATGACGGCCGGGCGGGGGCAGGGCTTCCGCCCGACGCGGCCTGCGGGCGGAATGGACATGCCGAAATTTTTTTTGTACATGCCGACAGCTTTGCTGTGTCTCTGCACACTGCTCTGGGCAGGGGCAGCGCGGGCGGCTTCCCCGGACGGAACGGACGGCGACCTGGTGCTGAAGAATGCTGACGGTGTTGTGCTCTTTTCCTGTCCGGCGCGGGAAGGACTGAGCTTCGGCATTCGTTACATCCATTCCGTGGCCAAAAGCCCGGTGGAAGACTGGTTCCGCGTCAGTCATCAGACAATTTTTCTGGAAAAAACGGTTTATCAGGATTTCGGGGCGGGCCTGCCGCACACTCCGGGGCCGGGGCAGACCATGTCCACCGGCGACGGGCACATTGTAATCAGCGGTTATCACAAGGCGCTGCCTTCTTTTGATGTGCGCGTGGGGCGCATTGCGCGGCATACGCTGCTGTTGCCGCGGGAGGGCGCGGCTGAAGGAAAATCCGCGCGCGGCATGACGCGCGAGATTCCCTTGGCGGAACTGGCGCCGCCGGGCAGTGCCGTTACCTTTACGCTGGTTCCGCGCGTCCGCGCGGGGGCTGCAATCCGGTAAGCGGAACGGTCGCCGCCCCGGCGCATGACAACGTTTAGTTTTGAGGCAGGTAAGGATGAGCCATAAAGAGCGGATGAAGGTTATCGAACAGGAGGGGTCCGGCGGTTTTGCCTTGGAAGAGGCCGAAAAGCTGGATTCCGCGACGGTGGAAAAGGTTCAGGACACCGTCGACGTTTCCGAAATCGTAGCCAAGTATGATAAGGAATCAGCCTATCGTACGTTCAGGGGCGGCCTGGAAGTTTTTATCCGCGTGCTCTGTATCGCCCTTTCCGGATTCCATCTTTTTACAGCGGCCACCGGCGCGTACCCGCCGCAAATCCAGCGCGCCGTGCACCTGGGCTTTGTGCTGGTGCTGATCTATCTGCTGTATCCGGCGCGGGCCACAGGCAGCAAGCATAAGCTCGCCTGGTACGACGTGTTGCTGGCCGCTGCCGGAGCGGCGGTCTGCGGCTATATCGTCTGGAATTACGACGTGATCGTGCTGGATGCCGGGCCGCCCACCGAGATGGACTTCATTTTCGGCTGTGCCTCCATTCTGCTGGTGTTGGAAGCCACGCGGCGCATCGTGGGGCTGCCCATCACCCTGGTTGCCGTCTGCTTTCTGCTCTACGCCAAGTTCGGCAACCTGATTCCCGGCATGATGGGCCATCCCGGCTTCTCAATGAAGCGTATCGTGGCCCATATGTATCTGACCACGGAAGGCCTGTTCGGCATGCCGCTGGGCGTTTCAGCTTCCTTTGTCTTTCTGTTTATTCTGTTCGGCGCGTTTCTGCACAGTACGGGCCTGGGCAAGTTTTTCATTGACCTGGCCCTGGCAGCCGCCGGACGCTTTGTGGGCGGCCCGGCCAAGGTGGCCGTGCTGGCGAGCGGCTTTTTCGGCACCATTTCCGGTTCTTCCGTGGCGAATACCGTGTCCACGGGCACCTTCACCATCCCTCTGATGAAAAGCGTGGGCTACCGGGGAGCTTTTGCCGGTGCGGTGGAAGCGGCTTCCTCCACGGGCGGCCAGATCATGCCCCCGATCATGGGCGCGGCTGCCTTCATCATGGCCCAGTTTCTGGGCGTGGGCTATGTGGAAATTGCCAAGGCCGCGCTGATCCCGGCCCTGTTGTATTATCTGGCCGTGGGCTTCATGGTCCACATGGAAGCCAAGCGCCTGGGCCTCAAGGGCATTCCCAAGGAACGCCTGCCGCGCGCATGGTTCGTACTGCGCCAGGGCGGCTATCTGCTCATTCCCATTTTCGTGCTCATCTATCTGCTTATTCAGGGCTATACGCCGCTCAAATCGGCTTATTACTGCATTTTGGCGACCGTGATCATTTCCTTGGTGGCCAATAACTGGAAGGCCTGGGCCGGAGCCGGTTCCAGCGGCATGAAGGTCGGGCACGCCCTTGCGCAGTGTAACCGCCAGGCCGGAAAGGACATCCTGCAAGCCATGGAGAACGGCGGCCGTCTGGCCTTGGGCGTGGCCGCGGCCTGCGCCTGCACGGGCTTTGTCATCGGCGTGGTGACGCTCACCGGCGTGGGGCTCAAGCTGGCTAACGCCATTCTGACCCTTTCCGCCGGCAGCTTTGCCCTGACGCTCTTCTTCACCATGCTGGCCTCCATTGTGCTGGGCATGGGCCTGCCCACCACTGCCAAGTACATCGTGCTGGCCACCATTGCGGCCCCGGCCATCCAGACTTTCGGCGTGCCCATGCTGGCCGCGCATCTCTTCATCATGTACTTCGGCATCCTGGCCGACCTGACTCCGCCGGTGGCCCTGGCCGCGTATGCGGCAGCGGGCATTGCCCGGTCGGAACCCAACGCCACGGGCTTTATGGCCGTTAAGCTGGCTCTGGCGGGTTTTTTGATTCCCTATATCTTCTGCTACAATCCGGGCCTGCTGATGATCGGCGCCAGCAATACGGAGATTGTTTTCATCGTCTGCACCGCGGCTGTGGGCATTGCCTCACTTTCCTTCGCGAGTGTGGGCTACTGGCTGCGCAACCTTTATCTCTGGGAACGCTTGGTGCTGGTGGCCGCGGCCATTACGCTGATCACCCCGGGACTGGTTACGGATATCATCGGCCTTAGCTTGATGGCGGCGGTCTATGTCTTGCAGAAGGTATTCAAGGAAGGGCCCCGGCATCCGGAAGCGGTCGCGGCGTAAGTCCGGCTTTGCGTCGAGTGGCTGATCGAGGCGACGGACGGGTTCTGAGATAGTAGGCACAAAACTGCTCGCTGATCGCGAGGCACGGATCAAACAAAGGGCGCGGCATCACTGATGATGCCGCGCCCTTTGTTTGATCAAAACGAGAGGTCGGGTTTTATCGGCGTGCGTGCTCAGGCGCTTGCCGCGGGCCAGAAAGAGGAGGCCTTGCGGCCTTCTCTGTCCACGGCCCATCCCAGCAGCCAGCCGGCCAGGGAGAAGGCGAAACCCACAAAGAAAGGCGGAATCAGCGCGGCCTGTTCCCAGAGCAGGGGGGTCAGCGCGAAACTTTTATGCGCCAGCAGATACCAGAGCATGCAGCTGGTGAAGCCCGCCACGCAGCTTATCCAGGCAGCCAGGGAGCTGCGCTTGCCGAAGCGCACCAGGGCCACGTAGGCCACCAGAACAGTGGCGCCCACGATGCTCCAGCTGGTGGTGCAGAGCAGGGCGATGAGCTGGCCCTTGATCTGGGCGCAGCCCCCGGACAGCAGCACGCAGAAGGCGATGCCCAGCAGCCACATGGAGCGCGAGGCCTTGCGCCCCGGCAGATCCTCGGCAATGGCCGAGACGGCGATATGAAAGATGGCCGTGGCCGTGGAAAGCGAGGCCGAGACAATAGCCAGCACAAAAATCTGCAGGCCCACATTGGGCAGCAGCATTTTGACCAGAGTGGGCATTACGTCATCCGGCGAGGCCACTTCCGGCAGGATCAGGCGGGAAAGCGAGGCCACGAAGTAGGCTCCGCCCACCAGCACGGTAAGCACCAGCATGGCCAGCGGCGTGATTTTATTGACCTGCTTCGCCGAATTCAGGGCGAAATGGCGCTGGATCATCTGCGGCTGGGCCCAGACGGCAATGGAGGTCACCACCACCAGGGAAATGATGAACCAGCCTTGTTCGCCGCTGGACAGGGCCAGGAATCCTTCATTGGCCTGGGCCGTGGGAGCCAGCTGGGCCAGATCGGCAATGCCCTGGATGGGGCCGCCTACTTTACTGAACACGGCCCAGACCAGCATGCAGATGCCCAGCAGCATAACAAGGCCTTGCATGGCTTCGGTGTAGAGCACGCCGCGCAGCCCGCCCACAAAGACGGCGAAGCCCACCAGCAGGGCCACCAGCCAGATCAGGGACCAGAGCGGCAGCGGCAGAATCTGGGCCAGCAACAGGGCCGCGCCCTTGATGACCGCCGAAGCATAGACGCCCAGAAAGACCGCGAAGAGCAGAGCCAGCGCTTTGCCCAGAAACGGGCTTTTGTGCCCTTTTGCCAGGAGCTGGGTGGGAGTGCGGGCCTGGAGGTTGCGCTGGCAGACCCGGGTGGGCCAAGCCAGAAAACGGTATACGATCCAGGTGCCCAGCCAGACGTTGCCTGCGGCCACCAGGAGCATTTGCAGGCCGTAGGCATAGGCCAGACCGCCGAAGCCCACCAGAGCCACTGCAGAAATGTAGGTCGCCACGTAGGCAAAGGCCTGAATGCCGAAGCCCACGCGACCCGAAGCCAGGGCGTCATGCCCTTGGCCTTTGCGGGCCAGCCAGACAAAAACAGCGATGTAGGCGATCCATATCAGGGCATCGAGCAGCATGGTCAGCTCCGGCGGCGGACCTGGCGGCCCAGGCCGACCAGGGCCAGCAGCAACGACCCGGCCAGAGAGAGAATGGCTATGCACACGGCGGTATCGGCCAGCAAAAGCGTGGAGAGAGTATCCATGGAGCCTCCTTCAGGCATAAAAAAACCGCCGACCCCATTGGTCGGCGGTATATACCATCTTTGCATGCTGTCTGAAAAAAACGGCGACGCAACCGAACCGGGGTCAGTGGCTGACTCTGGCGACGTAATATCGAAAAAATCGAAACGTCATGGCTGCGTTCATGCCTCAACCCTTATCCTCCACCGGGCGGGCTGTCAATGCCCCCGGAGTGGAATATGCCGGAAAAGATCAGGCCTTGATGGAACGGGCCACAAAGTCCAGCACATCGCTGTACAGGGTGGGCAGGGCGTAAGGGGTCAGCACTTGGGTACGGTTGGCCCCGACCATCAGCGAAATGATCACCTGGGCCGTGGCCTTGCTGTCCACCCTGGCCAGGCTGCCGTCATTGACGCCGCGCGCGATGAGTGTTTCCAACAACTGATGGACCTGTGAGAACATGGAGTCCATCAGGTCGCGGTCGGTCTTGGTCTTCATGTCGCTGTAGGGCGAACAGCGCACCAGAACCAGCCAGTTGGAATTTTTGTCAATGGAGAAATCAAGGTAGGCTTTACAGAAGTGCATCACGGCGTCAAAGCCGGAATCCGCGTCTGCGGTGGCCTCGCGCAGTTTGGTCAGGAAGTGCTCCAGCACATCCAGCCCGGAGGCCAGAAACAGTTTTTCTTTATTTCCGTAATGATGGGTCAGAAGGCCCAGAGCCACGCCGGCCCGGTCGGAGATTTTCTTGAATGTGGTTTCCACATAACCGCATTCGCCGAAAAGCTCCTTGGCCGCCTGGAGCAATGCTTCTTTTTTGCTTTTGTTCATATTCATTTCGTGGCGCTGGTACAAGGCCGGGCTGAAGTATTGTCAGGGCCGAAAACCATTACCGCCTGGGAACGGCAAAGTCAATAAAAGAACCGATTTTCAACTTTTGCGGGGCCTGCGGAAGGCATTTTGCGCATATCCCCCCAGGCGTTCCAGACGTCTGTCCGCCAGATCATACAGACTGCCCGACGTAAAACCGCCGCTTTTGCGTCGCCGTCCGGCGGGCAGGCCGGTGAGCAAGGTCAGCGCTTCTTCAATGCGGCGTACCGGATAAATGGCAAACTGTTTTTTCTCCACCGCCGTCAGCACGTCCGGCGCAAGCATCAAATGGTCCACATTGTCGCGGGGTATGATGACGCCCTGCGAGCCAGTAAGCCCGTGCCGGGCGCAAACCTTGTAAAAGCCCTCGATTTTGCGGGTTACTCCGCCCACGGCCATGATCTGGCCGGAATGGCTCACCGCGCCGGTAAAGGCCAGATCCAGGCGCACCGGCACGTCGGCCAGGGCAGAAAGCAGGGCCACCAGTTCCGCTCCCGAGGCCGAATCGCCTTCAATGCCGGCGTAACTCTGTTCAAAATAGAGCGAGCCGGAAAGCACCAGCGGTTTTTTGCGGGCGAAAAGGTCTGTGA
The DNA here is from genome assembly GCF_000145315.2 of Desulfovibrio sp. 3_1_syn3. Classification (NCBI taxonomy): domain Bacteria; kingdom Pseudomonadati; phylum Thermodesulfobacteriota; class Desulfovibrionia; order Desulfovibrionales; family Desulfovibrionaceae; genus Desulfovibrio; species Desulfovibrio sp. 3_1_syn3. The sequence continues at coordinate 2,514,074 of NZ_ADDR02000001.1, read as the reverse complement.
GATAGCTTTTCAGAATCATCATGGCCTTGGTATGGATGGGGCCGCCCAGCTCCGCCTCGCGCTCCAGGTCGATGATGCCTTCGTGCCCCACGCCCACAGTGCAGGAAATGCGGTGCGGCAGGCCGAATTCAAAGTCGCCGTGCCAGGTGACCGAAAGCCCGTTGACCTGCCCTACGGCCGAGCCGGAGGTACGCACCTTGATCATCTCGCGGTCGTATTCCTCCATGAAGATTTCTTCCACCAGATTGGCGCGATAGGTGCGCGCGGCATAGGCTTCTTCCAGAATGGCGGCACTGACCAGAGGCAACCGGCGCATCTCGGCCAAGGCCGCCGCTTCGATCATCAGCTCGCGCAGCAGAGGGAATTTGAGCGAAAGGCGGCGCTGGTCCTCGCAGAGATGCGAGCCCAGATCCACCAGCCAGGCCAGAGCAGTGCGGTCAAAGGGCCGCAGCTTGTTTTCCTCGATGATCCTGGCGATATGGCTCAGGTAAATACGGATGTTCTCGGCGTTGCGCTCAGTCACGTCGGCCATGTGGGCCTTGATGCGGAAGAGTTTGGCGAAGCGGTCGTCATTGACCAGCAGGGTTTCGTAAAGTTCTTCGCCGCCGATCAGCACCACCTTGAGATCGAGCGCCAAGGGTTCAGGCGTGATGCCCTTGGTGCGGATGGCCGTATCCGGCGTGTCGCCGGTGTCCTCAATGCGCGCCTGATTGGAGCGCAGCGCGCGCAACAGGCCTTCCCAGGCGTTGGGATGCTGGAGAAGGTCCTCAATGTGCAGGACCAGGAAGCCGCCGTTGGCCTTGTGCAGGCTGCCCGCCTTGATCAGGGTGAAATCCGTGACCAGCGCGCCCATTTCCGACTCGCGTTCCACACAGCCCAGCAGATTGATCGCCGTGGGGTGGTCCTCCACTACAATGGGCGCGCCGTTCTGCCCGCTGTTGTCCACCAGCAGGTTGACTTCGTAGCGGTAGAAAATGTTTTCCATGGGCGGCAGGGCGTGCCCTTCGCCGCCGGGCTGCCCCGGCATGCCGTCGCGCGGCAGAAAGGATTCGGTGTTTTTGAGGATATCTTCGCGCAGGGCCGCGAAATAGTCCGCCAGCCCCGGCACGGGGCAGGCCTTCAGGATGCGCTGTTGCGCCGGAGTGAGCAGGGCGTCCAGCACCTGGGCCATGGCCTGGCGTTCCAGGTCGCGTTCATCGTCGTGAAAGGATTCCTCGGCCTTGTTCAGTTGGCGCATGAAACCGGCCATGGCCTGCACCAGACTGTCGCCCCGACGCTTGAGGTTGAGGCGCACCGTATTGTCCAGGCGCTCGAACTCCTCTTCGCTCAGGCGCTTGCCTTCTACCAGAGGGTAGAGGGTCAGGCCGCCGTTTTCGTCCATGTCCAGATTGAAACCCTTATGCACGGCCACCGAGTTCATCTTGTGCAGCAGACCGATGCGCACGTTCTGGAACTGGTCCACCAGCTTGGCCCGCTGCTTGACGTAGGTTGTGGCCTCAAAACGCCGGGCCAGCTCTTTGCCGACGTTTTCCAGTGTTTCTTTCAGGGATTGCTTGAACTTTTTACCCTGTCCGGCGGGCAGGGCCAGCAGGCTGGGGCGGTCCGGGTCCGCGAAGTTCTGCACATAGACCAGATCCGGCGGCGTAGGAGCCTTGCGCGCCTGGGGACGCAGATAGGAAAGCAGCATATAGCTGCGGCCGAGGTCCGCTTCGCCGGAAAGATATATGTTGTAACCGGCTGTGCGGATTTGCAGGGCCAGGTCCAGAGCCTGCATGGCCCGTGGCTGGAAGGGATTCTTGCGGCTGTTGCCGTTGCGCGGCAGCGGAATGGCCCGGCTGTCCTCCCAGGGAATGCGGGCCGGATCAAACGTGGCGTGCAGCCGGGTGGTGGGCAGAGGTGTGATGCTTGGCATAAATATATAGTTCTTACTGTTGTTGGTAAAGTTTTTCCAAAATGGCGCGGCCGCCCTTGTTCAGGAGTTCCCCGGCCAGTTCCAGGCCCAGGGCGCGGGCGTCCGCGGCATTGCCGTTTTTTTCGCCGCGCAGGATCAGGCTGCCGTCCACTTCGGCCACCAGTCCCTTGAGGCTGACGGTTTCCTCGTCCACAAGGCGGGCATGCCCGGCGATGGGCACCTGGCAGCCGCCTTCCAGTCCGGCCAGAAAGCCGCGTTCGGCATCCACGCAGACGCGGGTGGCGCGATTTTCCAGGCTCGCCAGCAGGACGAGCAGATCATAATTGTCTTCGCGGCATTCAATGCCCAGCGCGCCCTGGCCCACGGCGGGCAGAAAGCGTTCGGGGTCCAAAGGGGCCATGTACGGCGCACTGAGCCCCAGACGATTGAGTCCGGCGGAGGCCAGGATGATGGCGTCGTATTCCCCATTCTGCAGTTTGCGCAAGCGCGTGTCCACATTGCCGCGCAGGCTGGAAATACGCAGATCCGGCCGCATGGACAAGAGCTGTGCCTGCCGCCGCAGACTGCTGGTGCCCACATGGGCCTTTTGCGGCAGGGCGTCCGGGTCGGCATAGTGGACGGAAAGGAAGCAGTCGGTGCAGGCCTCGCGCTGCGGCACGCAGCCCAGAATCAGGCCTTCCGGAAGGACCATGGGCACATCCTTGATGCTGTGCACGGCAAGATCCGCCCGCCCGTCCAGCAGGGCTTCCTCAATTTCTTTCACGAACAGCCCCTTGCCGCCCACTTTGGAGAGGGGCACGTCCAGAATGATGTCGCCTTTTGTTTTGATGACGTTGAGCGAAACCGTGAGCCCCGGATCCTGGGCTTCCAGGCGGCTTTTGACATGTTCGGCCTGCCAGAGAGCCAGACGGCTGCCGCGGGTGGCGATGACGAGATGCTTGCGCATAGCTTCCTGTTCTTTGTTCCTAGTGTCTGATTACAAAAATTTCGAACATATTTGTGCTCTCAATTTTTGCAGGATCGTCAGCGAAAAAGCGTGGTTTTTCGCTGACTCACGGCTACGCCGCCGCAAAATCCTTCGGATTTTGTGTGTCTAACTTGAAAAATTAGACACTAGTGAAGGGCGATGCCCGTGTCAGTTTTGTCCGGCGCGGTGCGCGTGGTTTAATGCCCGCAACTGGCGCAATTGCCGCCGGAGCATCCGGCGCAGCCGCCGCCTCCGCCGGAGGACGGCGCGGCATACTCGCCGCCGTCGCTGCCGCCCGTACAATGGGCGCAACGGGACATGAGCTTGTGCGTTTCACGCGAACCGCAGTGGGGGCAGACGGGCGCGGCGTCGTCAAAAAACAGTTCCTCAAATTCCCGGCCGCATTTTTCGCAGCTGTACTCATAAATGGGCATGCTCAATCCTTCTGTTCCTGGTCTGATTGGAAATACGGCGTAAGCGCCGTAACATTTTCAAACAGATAATAATCAGTGAGCTGGCAGAAAAGATGTCCGGCGGCAATATGCAGCTCCTGAACGAGCGGCGTGTGCCGCGTGGGCGTTTCCAGCAGGATATGGCAGAGCGGGGCCATTCCGCCGCCGCCCTGGCCCGTGAGCCCCACGGTGAACAGCCCGGTCCGCCGGGCCGTCTGCAGGGCCGCGAGCACATTGGCGCTGTTGCCGGAGGTCGAAATGCCCACCAACAGATCGCCTTTGCGCCCCAAAGCCTCCACCTGCCGCGCGAAAATCTGGCTGAAATCCAGATCATTGCCGATGGCGGTCAGGGCCGATGTATCCGTGCTCAAGGCCAGTGCCGGCAGGGCCGGGCGGTCCATCAGAAAGCGGTTCACGAATTCGGCGGCCAGATGCTGGGCGTCGGCCGCGCTGCCGCCGTTGCCGCAGAGCAGAATCTTGCCGCCCCCGGCCAGGCAGAGGGCCGCGCGCAAGGCGGCCTCGCGCAGATCGGAAGCCTGCGCGCGGAAAAATTCCTCACGCAGGCGCGCGCCGTCCTGGGCATGGCGGGCTATGATCTCCAGGGCAGAGTCTTTCATGCTGCGCATCCTTAGAGCATTTTGCGTTTGAAATGTCACACATTTCAAACGGTACACCGCCCGCGTGCTGCGGAAGCGGTAGCCGTTGGCGAGTCTTCGAACCGTACGGATACCGACAGCAATGCTAAAACGTGGTTTATCGCCGCTGTCGATGCCCGTTAGCCCAAAAGGGCTACGGGCACGGCTGCGCCGCCTTCGGTCGCTCCCTTGCACTTGGGCATGGGTGACCGCTCACGCGACCACCAGAGTAATTCACTCATTTCAATCGTGAATTGCTCCAGGACTTGTGTCTAGAGCATTCAACACTTGAAATGTTCGTTTACGGCGGCCAAGGGCCGTCTACTCGCATTTCGCGGCAAGGATTTTGTCTGCAAATCCTTGCAGAGCAATTAACGCATTTCATGCGTGAACTGCTCCAATGAGGATTTTTGTTCTCTGCCCGGAAAGGCGAGCTTCGGGCGGAGGGAGTATCTTCAAATTGTTGACCTTCACACGGGCGAGCCTGTTGCAGGCAGAGGGCGAAAGGACAAATTTGAAACAGTTCCCGGCGAGTGCCGCGCGAACGCCGTTTGATTTCGGGATGCCCATACTTATGCCAAAGCGGCGCGGCTGACAAGCGCGCCCGGAACACGTACTTGCGGTCGCGGCCCTGATAACGTAAATTACCTGCTTATGCAAAATACAGTCTTCCGGCATGTACTTCTGGTCTGCAAGGCCCGCCACGAACGCGCCTGGGAGCTCGGTTGCGAAATCCTGCAATGGTTGCGCGCACAAGGGCACACAGCGGTGATGATTGAAGCGGGACATGAGGATTCCGCCTATGCCGCCGAACTCGATTTCGTGGTCGTGCTCGGCGGCGACGGCACCATGCTGGGCGTGGCCCGTCGCATGGTGGGGCGGTCTGTGCCCCTGTTCGGCATCAATTTCGGCCGGGTGGGTTTTTTGACCGACGCCCAGCCCGAGCACTGGGAAGAGCGGCTGGTGGCCTGCCTCAAGGGCGAACTGGCGGTGCGCACCTGTCTGGCCTTGAGCTGGAAGCTCACGCGCGGCGGCAGCCTGCAGGCCGGCGGCTCCGCCGTCAACGACGTGGTCTTGAGCCGGGGTTCCCTTTCCCGCCTGGTCTGCGTGAACATCACCGTGGACGGACAGCGTATGGGCCTGCTGCGCAGCGACGGGATAATTCTTTCCACGCCGGTGGGCAGCTCGGGCTACAGCGTCTCCGCCGGCGGCCCCTTGCTCTATTCCGGGATGAACGCCGTGGCTTTCACGCCCATCTGTCCTTTTTTGAATACTATTTCCCCCATGGTCTTTCCGGGCAAGACCGTGTTCAGCATGCGCATTGAAGCCGGTTCCACGGATTGCTACATCACCGTGGACGGACAGGAGGGCCAACGGCTGGAGATCGGCGATCTGGTGGAAGTCACCGGGCTGCCTGCGGCCGTGCGCTTCATGGGCGATGAAATTTCTTTTTTCGAGCGTCTGCGCACGCGGGGTTTTGTGCTTGAGCGGGCCTCCGGCGCCGGTGCGGAGAAAGCATGAAAAAATCCCGCGAGCCGTCCAGCGTGCGCGACATTCGCCTGGGCCGGGACGTCTGTTTCGACGCTTGGCTTTACAGCATGCTGATGGACAACAACCTGGCCTATCGGATGAACCCGGACATCATCGCGAGCCCGGAACAACTGGCGTTCATGATCCAGCTGGACGACAATCAGGTGTATCTGCCCTGTTCCGATGCCACTTTCGCCATGCTGCGCGCCGATAATCTGTTGCCGAAACTGCAGGCCCAGTATAACCGCGCCTGGCGCATCATCATGCGCCTGATCCGCTCCATGGTGCAGGACCGCGCGGAGCGGCGGCGCATCCTGCATTTCTGCCGCTACCGTTTTTTGCAGTATATTGCCCAGCGGACGCTGATTCCGTCGCGTCTGGTCAAGCGGATGACAGATCTGGTTCTGGCCCAGAGCTACAGCCTGGGCGATCCCTGGCGGGAACGCCGCAGCGCTTCCACATTGCGCCAGCAGGAAATGCTGGATATGCCCGAGATCAGAAACAACCTGGAAGCCATGCCGCGCGGCAAACTGCCCGCCGATATGTGTGAAACCCGGCAGTTGCTCGACAGCCTGGAACTGGTCCGCTTTTTCTGCCTTTCGGCCATGGCCAAGGAATGGCAGGAGCGCTTGCCTTCGGCCCAGGGCATCCATAGGGCCATGCGCGAGGCCGAACAGGCGGCCGCGCCGCTGCGCGGCTATTTTTCGCGCACCGCCGGGCGCTCGGCCACCGTGCTTTTTTTGTGCGACGCCGACGGTGGCATCCTTTTTGATCTGGCTATGTTGCAAAGCCTGATCCGCATGGGGCACCGGGTCATTTGCGCGGTCAAATCCGGTTTTTATTTTTTCGCGCCGACCATGGACGATATGGAAAGCGATCCCACGCTGGAGCGCTGGCTGCGCGGCGGCATTGTGCTGCGCGAAACTCAACTCGGCAAAAACGACCTTTTGCGGCATCTGCGCGAACACCGGCTGGTGGTTATTGACGACGGCACGCGCGAGCGCCTGAATCTCTACCGGGTCTCCGTGACCTTTTCCCGGGCCTGGAAAGAGGCCGACGTGGTGCTGTGCAAAGGCTGGCGCGCGGCGGACATTTTTTTGGGCAGCAGCCATGAATTCACCCGCGACATTGTCTGCTATTGGCGGGACGAAAGCGGCTTTCGCATCGAATTGCGCAGGCACGCGGCCGCGGCGCGCAAATTCAGCGAGGAAGACATCGCCGCCCAGGCCGACGCCATTATCAAGGAGATGCGCGCGGCCCACAGTGAAGGCCGCTCGGTCATGTTCTACAGCTGCGTCATCGGCAGCATTCCCGGCCAGACGTCCGTGGCCGTGACCCTGGCGCGGACCTTTGTGGACAATCTGCGAAAAAAAATGGATAATATTTTGATTATCAACCCGGCGGAGCACTTCGTGGAAGGCATGGACGGGGACGACCTGATGTTCATGTGGGAGCGGGTGCAGCGCAGCGGCCTCATCGACGTCTGGCGCTTCCAGACCGTGGAGGACATTGAGGAAAGTTTCGCCTTGCTGGGACGCAAGGTGCCGCCGTCCTGGTCCGGTAAGGACGCCACCTATTCCACGGGTTGCACCAAGGAAATGCGCATCGCCCTGGACATGCAGGCCAAGAATCGCGAAATGCAGATCATCGGGCCTGAGCCCCGGCTCTTTTTCCGCCGGGGCGAGTACGGGGTGGGTAAATATTTTGACGCCAGCATCAGCCGGCCCACGGGCCGTTGAGGCTCGGCCGCAACACAAAGCATGCGGGTTCCAGCCCCCGCGACAGGGAGTGGATTGAGATCATGGCCGCCTATGAAGCCGTTATCGGCCTGGAAGTGCATGTGCAACTGGCAACGGCCTCCAAGCTGTTCTGTTCCTGTTCCACCAGATTCGGCCAGCCGCCCAACACCAATGTCTGCGAAGTCTGCGCGGGCATGCCCGGCGCGCTGCCCGTCCCCAACCGCCAGGCCGTGCATTACGCCGCTCTGGTGGGCCTGGCCACCAATTGCGCCATCAACCGCCGCTCCATCTTCGCCCGTAAAAACTATTTTTATCCGGACCTGCCCGCGGGTTACCAGATCTCGCAGTTTGATCTGCCCATCTGCGAGCACGGCCACCTGGATATCGTGGCGGAAGGCCAAAGCAAGCGCATCGGCATTACCCGCATCCACATGGAAAATGACGCGGGCAAAAACATCCACGCCCAGGGAGAGAACGCCAGCTACGTGGATCTGAACCGCGCGGGCACGCCCCTGGTGGAGATCGTTTCCGAGCCGGACATGCGCTCCGCCGCCGAAGCCGTGGCCTATCTCAAGACGCTCTACGGCATCGTGACCTATCTGGGCGTCTGCGACGGCAATATGGAGGAGGGCAGCTTTCGCTGCGACGCCAATGTTTCCCTCCGGCCGGTGGGCGCGACGGCCTTCGGCACGCGCACCGAGCTCAAAAATCTCAATTCCTTCCGCAACGTCCAGCGGGCCATTGAATACGAAATAGCCCGCCAGCAGGATGTGCTGGACGACGGCGACAGCGTAGTGCAGGAAACGCGCTTGTACGACGCGGTGAAAAACCTTACCGCCTCTATGCGCAGCAAGGAAGAGGCCCACGATTATCGTTACTTCCCGGACCCGGATCTGTTGCCCGTGGAAATAGAAGCCGCGGAACTGGAACGCTGGCGGGCCGAACTGCCCGAATTGCCTCAGCCCCGTGCCGGTCGTTTCATGGAGCTGACCGGCCTGCCCGAGGCGGAAGTGGAAGTGCTGGTGCAAAGCCGGGCTTTGGCCGACTTCTTTGAGGCCGCCGCGCAGAAGGCTGATCCCCGCAAGGTGGCCAATTACGTGCTGGGACCGCTGTTGCGCGAATGCAACGCGCGCAACGTACCCACCGGCGACCCGGCCCGGTGGGCGATGAAGCCCGAAGCCCTGGCGGAGTTGGTGCGTATTGTGGATCAAGGGTTGATCAGCGCGAAGATCGCTAATGACATCTTCGGCGACCTGTTCAGCAACGGCGCCATGCCCGAAGCCTACGTCAGGGAAAAGGGCCTGGGACAGATTTCCGACTCCTCGGCCCTGGAAGCCGCCGTGGATGCGGTAATTGCCGCCAACCCGGCGGAAGTGGAGGCCTATAAGGGCGGCAAGACCAAACTGATCAGCTTCTTTGTGGGCCAGATCATGCGCGCCACCAAGGGCAAGGCCAATCCCGCACTGGTCAACGAGCTGCTGAACAAAAAGCTGCAATAGAGCAGTTCACGCATGAAATGCGTCAATTGCTCTGCAAGAATCTGTCTGCAACTTCTTGCCGCGAAATGTGAGTAGCGTGTTAAATGCTCTGGCAAAACCGGGTCAAGTGAATAAAAGACTCGGGCCTGTCGGCGATGTCGTCGGCAGGCCCGTTTTTTCGTCAGAGCGCTCTGTTGGTTTCGAGGTCGGAGAAAAGGCTAAACATTGAGGTTCAACCCGGACAGCAGGGAGAGATTGCCGCCCGAGTAATTGCCGAAATAGGAACTGGCGCTGCCCGAATCCGCCCACCAGGCGGCCATGGATTCGATCTGGATGCGTTTGCGCATGGCCGTGGGCGAAACCTGCATGGCTTTGCGGGCGTCGTCAATGCCGGACAGGGTTTCGATCTGCCGGTATTTCTTGATCAGATCGGGGTTGTCGTCAAAAAACTGCTGTACCTTGTCGCGGTCGGCATGGTCGCTGATGACGGTCACGCTGCCGTCGTCATTGACCTGGATGGAAAACTTGATGTTCGGGTCAACGCCTAGGCTGTCCAGGCCGTCATGGAGTTTTTTGCCCGCCTCGCCCTGCTTGTCCAGCACGGCCTGGATATCATTGAGCCCGGCATTATTCACGCTGATCTGCACAGGGCCTTCGCTGTTCAGGCGCAGACTCACGGCCGAGGCGTCCACATCGCGTTTTTCCAATTGCGCCTTGACCGCGTCGGCCAGTTTGGGATTTTCCTTCAGCCATTGGTTGATGGCCTCGGCCTGCTCCACATCATTGCCGACAGCCAGATTGCCTTCGTCGTCTAATTTGAAGTTCAGGCCGTTGGTCATATCCACGCCCATTTTCTTAAGCGCCGCGCGCAGATCGTTGGTCAGGTCCGCATCGCTGTTCAGTGCCGACTGCATATTGTCGGCGGTGGTATTGATCACACTGAGCTTGCCGCCGGAACCGACGCGCAGATCCACCGCGCTTTCGGCGTCAATGCCGGCATCGGTCAGAGCTTTGCGCAGATCCTTGCCCAAGGCGGGATTGGCGTCCAGCCAGGCCTGCGCGGCCTTTCTGTCCGAGGCGTCGTCGCTCGCGGCGGTCAGCTTGCCGTTTTTATCCAGGCTGAAACTCAGGCCGTTGATGTCATCGATGCCTATCCCGGCCAGGCCGTTTTTAACGCTTGCGCTAAACTCGTTCTGCAACTGTTCGCGGTATTTGGTGATCTGGTTGAAGGTCACCCGGCTGTCGTTGGAAAGCCCCATGGCATCCATGGCATATTTGGTCAGCTCCACCATGCTGGAAAGCTGGTTGGTCATGGACGTGTTGCCGAAGAGGCTGTTCAGGCTGTTGGCGGAGGAGCTCTTGGAGCTGCCCGAGCCCGTGTTCTTCAATTGCTGGCCCTGCCACTGGAGCAGAATATTGTTGTAGTTGCCGATGCCTGATATGCTCATGGTTCCTCCCGGCAGATTTTGCCTGTGTCCGGCGCGCGGGCCTGCCGCAGACAATTTTTGCAAATATCGGGCCAGGAACGATGCGGGTCGGCTTCCAGGCATGCCGCCGACCGGGCCTGTCGTTTGAAAAGATGGACAGTCCCGCTGAAATAGGCTAGCTATGGCCTATGGCAGTACATTCCTCCATGCTGGAGACAGTGGAGTTTGACGACCCCGCCCTAGCCAACCAGCTTTTCGGTCCCCACAATGCGCATCTCGACCTCTTGGCGGCAGCCAGCGGCGCGCATATCGGCAATCGCGGGGCCAGCATCTTTATTGAGAGCCCGGATCCGGACGTGCGGCAGAGCCTGTGCAATGTCTTTGTGCAGCTCTACGATCTTCTGCGCGGCGGCCTTGCGCTGAGCCAACAGGACATGACCCGTGCCTACGAGATGCTCAGGGCCGATCCCGGCTTGAACCTCGGCCAGGTCTTCCGTGACGCCGTCTTTGTGAATACGCCGCGCAAAACCGTCACCGCGCGCAATGTGGCGCAAAAGACCTATCTGGAACTTTTGCGGCGGCATGAGCTGGTTTTCGCCGTGGGGCCCGCGGGCACAGGCAAGACCTATCTGGCCGTGGCCATGGCCCTGTCCATGTTTCAGCAGCACCGGGTCAAACGTATCGTGTTGACCAGACCGGCTGTGGAGGCGGGCGAACGCCTGGGCTTTCTGCCCGGCGACCTGGCCGATAAGGTGAACCCGTATCTGCGGCCCCTGTATGACGCCCTGCACGACATGATGCCCCAGGCCAAAGTGGCCTCCATGCTGGAAGTGGGCTCTATTGAAGTGGCCCCCCTGGCTTTTATGCGCGGGCGTACCCTCAACGACGCCTTCATCATTCTGGACGAGGCCCAGAACACCACCCAGGAGCAGATGAAGATGTTCCTGACCCGCATGGGCTTCGGCTCGCGCATGGTGGTCACCGGCGACACCACCCAGATCGACCTGCCCATGCAGCCCGGCGGCGCCCGGCCGCGCTCGGGCCTGATCCATGCCCTGAACGTCCTGCATAACGTGCCCGGTCTTGCCGTTCATCGTTTCAGCAAGGCCGACGTCGTGCGTCACCCCCTTGTAGGAGCCATTGTCAGCGCTTATGACCACGCAGAAAAAGACGGTGCGTCCGGCTAGCATCCTGGCGCTTATCCAAACGCTGAAAGTGCGGCATCACTGCGGTTGGGGCCTGTGGGCGCTGATCGGCACGCTGCTTTTTCTGGCCCTGCTGGCCGGGGCCAATTTCGAGGCCGTGCAGCGGATTTACGTGGCCGGTCAGGTGGCGGAAAACGACGTCATCGCGGACCGGGATATTTTGGTGGAGGACACCCAGGCTACCAAGGCCCGCCGTAAACAGGTGCTCTTGCTGCAACCTCCGGTCTATGACCTGAGCCTTGAGCCCTATACCCAGTTTCAGAGCCGGATTCTGGAAATCCTGCGCAGCCTGAACAATGCGGGCGAGCAGAGGCCCGTGCCCGACGCCCCCTTGCAGCGTCTGGTGGAAGAACTGACTCCCGCCGTGGCCGACGAAGTGCTGCCGGAACTGGCCCTGCCCGAAGTGCAGACCTATCTGCTCAAAAAACTGCTGCCTCAAATCCGCGAGCACATGGCCGAAGGCCTGGTGGGCGACATCCGCTCGGCGCGGGTGGGACGCTCGGGCGTGATCATCCGTAATCTTGACACCAATGCGGAAATTTTGCGCCCGGACGTCAACTCCCTGCCGGACGTGCAATCCTTCCTGGCCGAGATATCCTCGCAGATCCGGCAGGCTCCCAGCCTTAATCCGCAGTCCCGCCGGGCCATCAATATTTTGCTCTCAGCCACCTTGCCCGCTTCCCTGACCCTGAACCGCGAGGCTACCCAGAAACGCGGCGCGGCCGTGGTGGCGACGGTGGAGCCGGTTTATTATCAGATCCAGAAGGGTGAGCTGGTGCTGCGCAAGGGCGAGCGCGTGAGCCGCGAGCAGCAGATCAAATTGCAGACCCTGTACAAATCCGCCTCTGACCCAATGCGCTGGAGCACGGCGGGCGGCGCGTTTCTCTGCACTCTGCTGCTTTCCGTGGGCTTTTTCGTGGCCCCCAGCGGCAAGCCCGGCACGCCGTTGCGCTGCAAGGACATGCTGCTCATCGCCCTTTTGCTCTTCCTGTTCGGCGTGGGCGCCAAGAGCGTCTATCTGCTGGGTCTGCGCATGGACAGCATAAGTCTGCTCAATTCCTTTGCCGCCGCTTTTCCCGTGGCCGGGGCCGTGGGTCTGGTAGCCATGGTGTTCGCGGCCCGGCGCTACTGTACCATGGGCCTGTTGCTTTCTCTCCTCTGCATGCTCATGTTTCAGGCGGACTATCCGCTCTTCATTTACTATTTTCTGGGCGGCATGCTGGCGACCTGGCTGGTGACCAGCGCGCAGAGCCGCCAGGATGTGGTCTGGAGCGTGATTCCCCTGACCGTGGGCCAGATTTTGATCTGGTTCGGCACGACGCTGCTGGCCCAGACGCCTCCGGCGGAAATCCCCGTGCAGCTGACCGCCGTGGCTATCAACAGCCTGCTTTCCCTGATTCTGCTTTTCGCCGTGAGCCCGGTGCTGGAGCTGACCTTCGGCTACAGCACGCGCTTCCGCCTTATGGAGCTGATGAGCCTGGAACAGCCCCTGATGCAGGAACTGATGGTCACCATTCCCGGCACCTACCATCACTCCTTGGTGGTAGCCAACATGGTGGAGGCCGGGGCCAAGGCTATCGGCGCCAACAGCCTGCTCTGCAAGGTGGCGGCCCTGTATCACGATGTGGGCAAGCTCTCCTATCCGGAATATTTCATCGAGAATCAGTTCGGCGGCCCCAACAAGCATGACAAGCTGGCCCCGTCCATGAGCGCCCTGATTCTGCTCTCGCACGTCAAAAAAGGCACGGAGCTGGCCGAGCGCTATAAGTTGGGCCAGGAAATCACGGACATCATCCGCCAGCACCACGGCACGCGTCTGGTCCGTTTCTTCTATCAGAAGGCTCTGAACCTGGGTGAAAAGCCGCGCGAGTCGGATTACAGCTATCCCGGCCCGCGTCCGCAGACCAAGGAAGCGGCCATCCTGATGCTGGCGGATTCCGTGGAGGCTAGCAGCCGCACCCTGACCGATCCCACGCCCGCGCGGATCAAAAGCCATATCGACACTATTATCAAGGGCATTTTTTCGGAAGGGCAGTTGGACGAATCCGAACTGACCTTTAAGGATCTGCATTTCCTGAGCGAAAACTTTCAGCGTATCCTGACGGGTATTTTCCATCAGCGCATCGCCTATCCGGAAGCCAAGATTAAGGACGTGGCTCAGGCCGACAAGAGCAGGACGGAGGCCAAGCCTTGCGACGGCAAGACCCAGCCCTGCGGCAAAAACGGCGCGCCGCTTGCTCGCCCCGGCGGAGAACCCCTTGGTCTGCCCGCTGCCAAGACGCGCAAAAACGAGACCGGCCGCCCGGGAACCCCGGCGACCGAGCCGCAGTCCGGCAGCGGAAATTGAGACCATGGCCCTGGCGAAAGTCCATACGCAAGCCGCGCGATGCGCGGAGCGGGTGCGGATACTGCCCCATTACGCCGCTCATGCCTGGCTGTTGCCCCTGAACCGCCGCGAGCTGGCTTTGGCCCTGCGGATCATGTTGCGCGCCCTGGCCGATGCCGAAAGAGGCGCGCCTGACAGCGTGGAACTGCATCTGTTGGACGACGCGGCCGTCAGCGCGGCCAACCGGCGTTTCATGAACTGCATAGGGCCCACCAATGTGCTTTCTTTTCCCGGCGGCGAGGACCTGCCGGGCATATTGCTGCTTTCTCTGGATACGCTGGCGCGGGAATGCCTGCTTTACGGACAGGAGCCGGCGGAGCACGCTTTGCGGCTGCTGGCCCACGGCATGGGCCACTTGGCGGGTTTGGACCACGGCCCGGCCATGGACCGGGTGTGCGCGGCCTGTTTTGATGCCGCGCGGCAGGCTCTGCGCGTCTAGAGCAGATTACCTTTGAAATGCTTTGCGTTTCAAAGGGGGCATTCCAGAAAAAAAGCGGTTATCGCTGCTGTCGATCCCCGTATGGTCCCGTTGTCGCCAACGGGGACAGCCCTTCGGGCTGCCTTCGGTCGCTTTTCCGGAATCCATGCCGCATTGCTCTTGATGTCTGTACGCCCTTTGGGTTACAGGCACGGCTCTACGGGCCGCCCGTCGGGTCGGTCTTCGCGGTGCGCCTCATCGTGTTCGGCATTAGAGCATTTCAAAGTTGAAATGCTCTAATGCGTTGAGATATTGTCAATATCAAAACGCTCTAAGGCATCATTGCGTTGAAGCGGGGTCAGCGGGCAGTTCCGCCAGAGCCCGGCAGTGCAGTTCGCGCAGCTTGCGCGCGGACTGTTCGCCTTTGTTTCGCCAATCCGGCGGCAGGCTGACGGCCAGCAGGGCGGCCAACTGTCGGCGGGCTTCAATGCTGACGCGGCTGTTGCTGTCCGCGTCGGCCAGCCGCCAGAACGGCGCGCTCAGACCGGCCTGATGCACGCGCCAGAGCAGGTCGCGCCGGGTGCCGGGACGCAGGGTCGGGAACATCCCGGCTTTCATGTGCTCGGCGGCGGCCAGCGCGCCCGCCTTGCGAAAAAGCACGGGCAGGCGCACGCGCTCGGCCAGGGCCAGTGCCGGAGCGACGCCGCGTCGCTCGTGGCCGTAATGGTGCGGGAGCAGGGACGGGTCCGTGCTGACTTTGCCCAGGTCATGGCACAGCGCCATCCAGGCGGCCAGGGCGTCGCCTGCGGTGAGATTCATGATCCGCAACGTGTGGCCCAGGACAGAATTTTTATGCCAGCGCGCCGGTCCGGCCGGAATATCGCGGGCGGCCTCCAGCTCCGGGAACCAGGGAGACAGCGCGTTTCCCTTTGCCAGGATCTCGAAAAAACGCGCGGGTGCGGGCGCGGCCAGGGCTTTGCGCAGTTCACGGCAGACCCGTTCCGCCGGGATGGCCGCCAGAGTGGCGGCGGGCAGGGCGCGCATCTGTCCGTAGGCAGCGTCGTCCACTTGCCAGTCCGGCCACTGGGCCGCGAAGCGGGCTAGACGGAAGACCCGCGCCGGGTCGTCGGCCAGGGCCGTGGACGAGGCGGGCCGCAGGCGGCGGGCGCGCAGATCGGCCAGGGCCTCGGGATGGAAGCGCAACAGGCCGCGGCTGTCCAGAGCCATGGCATTGACGGTGAGATCCCTGGCCAAAAGGTCCGCTTTCAGGCTGCCGCCGCGCAGGGGCATGCATTCCCGGCCGCGCCAGAGGCAGACACGCACGCTTTTGCCCACCGGCCGGGCGTCGGGATGGGCGGCCAGAAAATCGGCCATGTCGCCGGAAAAAGCGAAATCCAGCTCAACGGGCACGCGGCCCAGCAAGAGGTCGCGCACGGCCCCGCCCACGAGGTAAAGTTCCATGAGTTCAGTATGCCACAGCCCGGAGCGCGGGGAAAGCGCCTCCGTGCCCGCCGCGAACGACGACGGTTCTGTCCGGCCGCCTTTTGTCTGGCGTTTCGGCGAGGTCTCGTCCAGTCTGGACGTGGCTTTTTTGTTGTCCGGGCGCGGGTGGCTGGACGTCTGGGACAGCGTCCAAGCCGTCAGCCAGACGTCGGGACGCGGGCAGTTGCGGCGGCACTGGGTGTCGCCGCCGGGCAATATCTATGCCGCCCTGCGTCTGCCCTCGCTGCCGCCCTTTGACGGCACGGCCGCGGCCCCGGCCACGGGCCTGCTGCTGGCCTGCGCCCTGCGCGCCGAAGGCTGGCCCGTGCTGCTCAAATGGCCTAATGACCTGGTGCTCTCCCTGCCTGAAGGCCCCCGCAAGCTGGCGGGCATTCTGTTGGAAGAGCGGGGCGGCGTGCTGCTGGCCGGCATCGGCGTCAATGTGTCCTTTGCGCCGCCCGACAATGCGTTACGAGCCGACGCGGCCCTGCGCGCCGCCAGCCTGGACCGGCACCCTGTTCCGGGACGTCCCGCGCCTCTGGCCGAAGAACTGTGGCAGCGGCTTGTAAAGCATGTGCATTCGGCATATAACAACGGCCACTCTCTTTCCGAGCAGTGGAAAACACGGGCTGAACAATTGCTGCTCTGGCGCGGCAGGGACGTGGAGCTGATCGACGGAGGTCGCAGCGTCCGCGGCAGACTGGAAGGTCTGACCCCGGCGGGGGGGCTGCGCCTGTTGCGCAACGGCCGCTGTGAGGAATGGTTAAGCGGAAGCCTTCGGCTTTCCGAAAGATTATCATAAAGGGCTGAAAAGGCATGGCCAACAAGACATTCGCGGAAGTGCAGGATTTTCTGAAGGGCAAGGTCATTCTGGTGGCGAACCGGGGCATTCCGGCCCGGCGTATTTGCCGTTCCATCCGGGAGCGCTTTGACGCGGTGGCGGCCATGACCGCCACAGACGTGGACAAGACCGCTCCCGCCGCCTCCACGGCCCAGGAGTTGGTGCTGCTGGGCAGCGAGCCGCGCGCGTATCTGGACATCGACAGAATCATCGACATGGCCAAGCAGCGCGGCGTGGTGGGCATCCATCCCGGCTGGGGCTTCGCCTCCGAGGACACGCGCTTTCCTCAACGCTGCAAGGAAGCCGGTATTACCTTTATCGGCGCCACGGCCGAGGCCATGAACCTCCTGGGCAACAAGGTCCAGGCGCGCGAGGTGGCCCGTAAACTGGGCATTCCCGTGGTGCCCGGTTCCGACGGAGCGGTGGATATTTCCACGGCCCGCCGTCTGATCAGCGAGATCGGCCTGCCCATTATGCTCAAGGCCGAGGGCGGCGGCGGCGGCCGGGGTATTTTCGCCATTCATAACGAAGCCGAGCTGGAAGACGCCTTTTTCAAGGCCTCTTCCATGGCCCAGGCCTCGTTCGGCAACCCGCGTCTTTTTGTGGAAAAATTTCTGAGCGGCGTGCGCCACATTGAAATCCAGGTCATTGCCGACATGTACGGCAATGTCTTCGCCTTTGATGAACGCGACTGCACCGTGCAGCGCAACCATCAGAAGCTGATCGAAATCACGCCTTCGCCCTGGCCGGGCGTAACCCGCGAGCTGCGTGAGCGCCTCAAGGATTATTCCCGCCGCCTGGTGCGCGCCGTGGGATACCATTCTCTGGCCACGGTGGAATTTCTGGTTACGGCCGAGGGTACGCCGTATCTGATTGAAGTGAATACCCGTCTGCAGGTGGAACACGGCATCACCGAGTGCCGCTACGGCATCGACCTGGTGGAAGAGCAGATCGCTGTGGCTTTCGGCGCCGAGCTGCGCTACCGCGAGGAAAACCTGCGGCCTTCCTACTGCGCCATGCAGGTGCGTATCAATTGCGAAAATCCGCAGGACAACTTCGCGCCCAACTCCGGCCTGATCTCGCGTTATGTTTCGCCCGGCGGCCTGGGTGTGCGCCTGGACTCCAATATCAGCGCTGGCTATGAGTTCCCGGCCAACTATGATTCCGCGGGCGCGCTCCTGATCGCCTACGCCCATGACTGGGAAAAGACCCTGGGCATCATGGACCGCGCTCTGGGCGAATACGTCATCGGCGGCATCAAGACCACGATTCCTTTCTTCCGCAAGGTCATCAAGAATCCTTTGTTCCGCAAGGGCGACATCAATACCAATTTCATCGCCGACCATCCCGAGCTGATGCTCTATACGGATCTGGCCCCGGAAGGGGAGCGCCTGGCCCGGCTGGTGGCTGAAATTTCGGCCAAGGGCTTCAATCCCTATGTGCAGCTCGGGGAATACCGTTCTGCCACCACGCCCTGTCTCGGCCCCTTCGAGCCGGTGCTGCCGACCATCAGCACGGCCGCCCGGCGGCAGCCCTCGCCCTACCCGCAGGGCGACAGGCTGGCGACCCTGGATTTCATTCGTGATTCCGGCTACGTGCACTTTACGGACACCACGCCGCGCGACTTCACCCAGTCCAATTCCGGCAACCGCTTCCGCTTGGCCGAGGACAGGCTCATCGGTCCTTACCTGGACAATGTGGGCTATTTCTCCATTGAGAATGGCGGCGGCGCTCACTTCCATGTGGCCATGATGGCCAATATGACCTATCCCTTCACCGAAGCCCGCGAGTGGAACAGCTTCGCCCCCAAGACGCTCAAGCAGCTGCTGGTGCGCTCCACCAACGTGCTGGGCTATACGCCCCAGCCGCGCAACCTGATGCGCAAGACCGGGGAAATGATCTGCGATTACTACCAGGTGGTGCGCTGTTTCGACTTCCTCAACCATGTTGAAAACATGCGGCCCATCGCTGAAGTGGTCATGTCCCGCAAGGACGTCATCTTTCAGCCCGCTTTGTCCATGTCCTGGGCCAAGGGTTTTGACGTGGCCCATTACCTCAACGTCACCGAAGCAATTCTGCGCATGGTGGGCGACGTCATGGGCGTGGACCCCAAGGAGGCTTCACGCCATATCATCCTGGGGCTCAAGGATATGGGCGGCGTCTGCCCGCCGCGCTTCATGACCGCTTTGGTCGGCGCCCTGCGCAAGGCCTGGCCGGAACTGGTTCTGCATTACCATCGCCATTACACGGACGGTCTTTTCGTACCGGCCTGCGGCGCGGCGGCCAAGGCCGGAGCCCACATCCTCGACGTGGGCCTGGGCGCGGCGGTGCGTTCCTACGGGCAGGGCGACGTGCTCTCCACCATGGCATATCTTGAGGACGAACTGGGCCTCCAGTGCCACTTGAATAAAAACGCCCTCCGCGACGCCAACTTCGTCTGCAAGCAGATCATGCCCTACTATGACCGTTACTGCGCGCCCTATTTCCAGGGCATCGACTATGACGTCACCCTGCACGGCATGCCCGGCGGGGCCACGTCTTCCTCGCAGGAAGGGGCCATGAAGCAGGGCTACATCCATCTGCTGCCCTATATGCTCAAATTCCTGGAAGGCACCCGCCAGATCGTGCGCTACCATGATGTGACGCCCGGTTCGCAGATCACCTGGAATACGGCTTTTCTGGCCGTCACCGGGGCCTGGAAGCGCGGCGGCGAGGAAGAAGTGCGCTTTCTTCTCGAAGTGCTGGGCGAAGTGACCCGCACCCCCGAGGCGGAACTCTCGCCGGAAATGCACAAGGCCCGGCTTTCCATCTATCAGGATTGCAACGACGCCTTCCGCAACCTGCTGCTGGGCAAATTCGGTAAACTGCCTCTGGGGTTCCCGGCGGACTGGGTATATGAAAGCGCCTTTGGTTCCGATTGGAAGTCCGCCATTGCCATGCGCACCGAAAATTCGCCTCTGGAAACGCTGCCGGACGCCAATCTGGCCGCGGAGGAAAAGGCCTGCACCGAAATTCTCAAGCGGCGGCCCAATGAAGAAGAGTTTGTGCTCTACCTCAACCATCCGGCCGACGCCCTGAAAACAGTCCAGTTCAAGGCCAAGTTCGGCGATCCCAACAATCTGCCGCTGCATGTCTGGTTCGAAGGGCTGAAAGTGGGACAGGATCTCTATTTTAACGATACCAGCGGCAAGCCGCACCATCTGGCTCTGCTGAGCATTTCCCGTCCCAACGAAGCGGGCATTTCCATCTGCCGCTACGTGCTGGATTCGGAATTCATGAGCTGCGAAGTGCAGGTCAGCCAGCCCTCCGCCCAGAAGGGCAAGGGCACGCTGATGGCCGATCCCTCCAACCGATACCATGTGGCCGCGCCCAGCAACGGCGACCTGTGGGTCATGTACGTCCATCCCGGCGAGGTGGTAAAGGCCGGCGAAGAACTCTTCAATGTCTCGATCATGAAGCAGGAAAAGGCTGTGCTGGCCCCGGTGGACGGCATCGTCAAACGCGTGCTCAAGACCGCCGACTTCAAGGAAAGCAAGCAGATGGTTTCTGTGCGCGAAGGCGAACTGATCGTGGAACTCGGGCCGGTGCCGCGCATGTGCAGCAATGAAGCCTGCGGACAGCCCATTCCCATGGAAAACGCGGCCTTCTGTCCCTACTGCGGTTCTCGCGTGGGTTAGGAAGCTATGGACAGTTTTGCATTACTGGTATATGTCGCATAGAAGAGCGCTTTTTCTTTCCCGTCATACCGGAGGAAATCATGGCTAAAAGTCCCGCCGCTAAAACAGCGCAGGCCAAGCCCAAAACCAATTCTGCCGAATTGATTCAGAAGAAGCTAGTGCTGACCGGCGCGGACATCGTGAAGCTCGGGCCCGAGGCGGAATTGCTTGTCGGCGGCAAGAACTATAATACGGCCCTGATCAGCCAGATTGAGGGCATTCAGGCGCCGCATTTTCGTGCGGTCTCTTCGCTGGCCTTTCATCGTCTGCTGGATGAAACCAAGGTCAATGGCCGTGTAGTGCGCTCTGTGGTGGATAAAGAGTATGGTCGCATTGACTGGAACGATCCGGAAATAAATCAGGATCCCGATTTCCTGCAAAAATTTGTACGCCAGTTGGGCAAGCAGAGCCATGACGCCGCCAAGGCCGAGGGAGAGCAGTCGCATACCAAATTGCGAACCTTTATCAATAATATTGTGGAAGGTTTTGCCACGTCTCCTGAGGGTATCGACCAGCTGCGCAAGCGCTCGGTGATGGTGCAGGCCGCCATTCTTTCCGTGGATATGCCCGCTGAAGTGGATGAGGCCGTGCGCGGGGCCTACAAAGCCATCTGTGAGGAAAACGGCGACGACATGACCCCTGTGGCCGTGCGTTCTTCCGCCGCCGGCGAAGATTCGCGCAAAAAAGCTTTTGCCGGTCTGCAAGATACTTATCTGAACATGGTAGGCGCGGATAAGGTGGTGGAAGCCTATCACTGGGACTGTTCCTCTGCTTACAATCTGCGCTCCATGACCTACCGGCGAGAAGCCATCCTGGACGCTCTGGCCCGTGCTGAAGAGACCGGCGACGAATCCATTGCCGAAATGGCAAAACAGGAATGGGCCATTGAGCATACGTCTCTCTCCGTCTGCATGATGCAGATGATCAATCCCGTGATTTCCGGCACGGCCTTTTCCGCCGATACGGCCACAGGCTGTCGGGGCACGGATCGCAAGGATCTGGTGAGCATCGACGCCAGCTATGGTCTCGGCGAGGCCGTGGTGGGCGGCAAGGTGACGCCTGACAAGCTCTATGTCTTCCAGCGAGACGACGGCAGCGAGGTGGTTATCCGCCAGATGGGCTGCAAGGATATGAAAATCGTCTATGACGAAAAGGGCGGCACGCGCGAAGTGCCCGTGCCCGAGCTGGAAGCCCTGCGCTGGGCTTTGTCTCTGAGCCAGGCTGAACGGGTTGCCAAGGGCGTGCGCGCCGTGAGCAAGGCCTACGGCGGCATGATTATGGATACGGAATTCTGCATCGACGCCAACGACAAACTCTGGTTCGTGCAGGCCCGGCCTGAAACCCGCTGGAACGAAGATCTGGAACTGCACCCCACCACCATTTTCATGCGTCGCCGCGAGGTGGACGCCAAGGCTGCGGCCGAAGCGGAAATTCTGGTGGAGGGCAACGGCGCTTCACGCGGGGCGGGTCAGGGCACGGTGCGTTTTCTGCGCTCCGCCCTTGAGCTGAATAAGATTGCCAAGGGTGACGTGCTGGCCGCTGAACGCACAGATCCGGACATGGTGCCGGGTATGCGCGTGGCCTCCGCCATCATGGCGGATGTGGGCGGCGACACCAGCCATGCCGCCATCACGTCGCGCGAACTGGGCATAGCGGCGGTCATCGGCATTCAGCGGGTGGACGTGTTGCGCGCCCTGGACGGCGCGGAAGTGACCGTGGACGGTACGCGCGGGCGGGTCTACCGCGGCTTGCTGCCCCTGCATCAGGTGGGCGGCGAAATGGACGTGGCGAAACTGCCGCCTACGAAAACCAAAGTGGGCTTGGTGCTGGCCGACGTGGGCCAGGCGCTCTTCCTTTCGCGTCTGCGCAACCATCCCCAGTTTGAAGTGGGCCTGTTGCGGGCGGAATTCATGCTGGGCAACATCAGCATCCATCCCCAGGCTCTGGAGGCCTTTGATAACGGCGAACTTGACGGTGTTGTCCAGGCCAAGGTCAAGGAGCTGGAGAATCGCCTTTCCAAGGTGTTGCGCGAGCAGATGGCCGCCGGTCTGATTGTCTTTAATTTCAATCTGCGCGAATACGTGGGTGAAATCACCGGCCTGTCCGCTGAGGTCAGCGCTCTGGCCGATGCCGACAAAAGCCTGAGCGCCGAGGAAGTCCTGCTGCAGCATCGCAAAATGCGCGAGCTGGACCACAAGATTGACCAGCATATGGAGATGGCCTCGCGCCGTATCGAGGTGCTGAAGACCTCGCCCGATCTGGCGGATCATGTGCGGATCATCATGGGCTACGACGACGAACTGGCCCTGCTGTCGTCCGCTGATCCGGAATCGGCCAAGCGCGCTGCGGAAATCGAAGCCAGCGTGGAAGCGCATGTGCAGCGGATTCAGGATCTGCCCGCCGTGGTCAAGCTGCTGGAAAACATCCTCCATCTGCGCGAGGAGATTGGCCTGCGTACCGGGCTTAAAAAGGAAATGGACGATGTGCGCAACCTGCCGGAAAAAATCCGCGGCCTTATCAAGGCGCGCGGTTTCCGCACCGGCAAGGAGCACTATGTCCAGACCCTGGCCCAGAATCTGGCCCTTTTTGCCATGGCCTTCTACGGCAAACCCATTACCTACCGCACCACGGACTTCAAGAGCAACGAATACCGCAACCTTCTGGGCGGCAATCTTTTCGAGCATCAGGAAGCCAATCCCATGCTGGGTTATCGCGGCGTGTCGCGGAATATCCATGACTGGGAAATAGAGGCCTTCAAGTTGGCGCGCGGCGTTTACGGCGGCAGCAATCTGCGTATGATGCTGCCCTTTGTGCGTACCCTTGAGGAAGCCCGCTCCATGCGCTGCTATCTGGACCAGGTGCACAAGCTCAAGAGCGGCCACGACGGCCTGAAGATCATCCTCATGTCCGAACTGCCCTCCAACGCCATTCTGGCGAAGCAGTTCGTCAGCGAGTTTGACGGCTTCTCCATCGGTTCCAACGACATGACCCAGATGGTGCTGGCTACGGACCGTGACAACGCGCGCCTTGCCCATATTTATGATGAAGAGGACCCGGCGGTGGTCTGGGCCATCCTGGTCAGCATCTTTACCGGCCAGAAGTACGGCAAGAAGGTGGGCTTCTGCGGTCAGGGCGTTTCCAACAGCGTCATTCTGCGCGGCTTGGTGGCTATTGCCGGGATTACCTCGGCCTCGGTGGTGCCGGACACCTATTACCAGACCGTCTTTGACATCGCGGCTGTGGAAAAGGAAAACATCCCCACTTCCCAGCTCGGCAAATGGCTTGGACAGCAGCACCATAAGCGGCTGGCGGAGCTTATGGAAACAGCCGGTTATGGGCATATTCTCAAGAAATACACGGAACCGCAGGACATTCAGGAATGGTACGAAGGCGAGCTGCAGCGGCGGCATGAACAGTTGCGCGAGCATCTGGACACGCCCAAGGAAGGCTTCTACCGCGCCGAGTTGCAGAGCTTCCGTTCCACCTTCCACAAGCCGGTGATCTACGCCACCTGGAATTGGGACGATACCGTGCTGGATGCCCTGCATCAGTCTGGTTTTGAGAACTTCGATGAGCAGGCCAAGGCGTTGGAGATCTCCCGCGAGCTGAATGCCTAACCTTAGAGCAAATTGACTTTCAAAGTTAACCTTTTCTAAAAAAGAAACATACTGAAAGAGGCCTGGACCCTGTGGGGTCCGGGCCTCTTTTCTTTAGGAAGGTGGTTGGCTTGTTCGCGTCCGGCGATCATGGAAAAACGTGTAAGCACCCGCGCCTGTCACGCTATGCGCGAGCGGCTTGAATTTCTGCTGCCACAGGGGAGGAATGAGAGGGGCGACAGATGAAAAGGGGAGCTTGAGCTCCCCTTCATTGTTATTGCTTTGCCGTGGCGGCAAATTGTTGCTGCTGTTTGCCCTGGTCTCCGCCAGGCCCCATACTCACGGCCTTGGAGGTGGACATGAGGTAGATCTCATGCGGGTCAAGGATCAGAATCACGGAGCCGTCGCCCATGATAGTGGCCCCGGAAATGCCTTTGAGATCGCCAAGATACGCACCCAGGGGTTTGATGACGATTTCCTGGCGTTCCAGAAGTTGATCCACGACCAGACCCAGACGGCGTTCATTATCATGGATGACCACCACGGACAGGACATCGGGCAGAGGGTCGGTACGCGGCAGGCCGAGCATTTCCGAAAGTTCCACAATGCCCAGCACTTCGCCGCGCAGTGTGACGGCCTTACGTCCCTTGACGTCGGTGAGACGTTCAAATTCTATCTTGGTGGTTTCCGACACGGCGTCCAGCGGAATGGCGTACATCTGGCCGGACACATTGACCATCAGAGCGTCGATGATCGCCAGGGTCAACGGCAGGCTCAAGGTGAAGCGCGTGCCCTTGCCCACTTCGGAATAGGTGTTGACGCTGCCTTTGAGATTTTTGATGTTGGTGCGCACCACGTCCATGCCCACGCCGCGCCCGGAAATATCCGTGATTTTTTCGGCGGAGGAGAAGCCCGGCGCGAAAATCAGTTCCATGGCCTCACGGTCATCCAGCTGAGCCGCTTCCTCGGGCGTGATGACGCCCTTGCGGATAGCTACTTCGCGCATTTTATCCGGGTCAATGCCCTTGCCGTCGTCTTCAATCTCAATGGCGACGGAATTGCCCTTGTGAAAGGCGCGCAGGGTGACCTTGCCCTTGGGCGCCTTGCCCGCAGCAAGACGCACGTCTTCCGATTCAATGCCGTGGTCCACGGAGTTGCGGATCAGATGCACCAGAGGATCGCCGATAACCTCCACCACGCTCTTGTCCAGTTCCGTTTCTTCGCCTTCCATGATCAGATCGACTTCCTTGCCGCTTTTGCGCGAAAGGTCGCGGACCAGGCGGGGGAAGCGCGAAAAGACCGAAGAAACGGGCACCATGCGGACTTTCATGATGGTGTCCTGCAAATCGTCGGAAATACGGGCCATGGCGTAGGTGGTTTCCGAAAGGCTCTGGGCCACTTCCGAAATATTCACGTTCTCGCCGCCGCCTTCAAGGGAACGGGCAATAAGGGTGTAACGGTTACGGTTGATGATCAGCTCGCCGATCAGATTCATCAAATGATCAAGGCGCTCGTGATCTACGCGGATAGTGGAGGAACTCTTGTGCGCTTCACCCGCCGGAGCGGCAGCCGCCGCTGCCTTTGCGGCGGAAGTCATGGGTTTGGGCTTGGCGGCGGCCGACGCGGGGGCGGGAGCCGTTTGGGCGGCTGGGGCCGGAGCGGAGGGAGCTGATGGGTTTGGTCGCGCCGAAGTTTTAGGCGTGGGCTCGGTTTTGACTTCTCCGGCAGGCGAGGGAGCGGATTGCTGCTTGGCCGACTCCGGCTTGGGGGTCGCCGTTACGGCGGAAGTCGACTGAACTTCGGAAGTCTTGGGAGAGGTCTCGGGTGCGGAAGAGGCTTCGGGAGTCTGGGCGGATGAACCCGCGTCAGCACTGATTTTACCTTCATCCAGCGCCTTCTGCACCATATCGTCGATAATGCTTACTTCCTGGCTCAGCAGGTCAACCATCAGTCCGAAATCAATGCCGCTGACGCGGCCCTGATCCACAATGCCCGCCGTGCGTTCAGCGTAGACCTTGATTTCCGTCTGGCCCACAAAGCTGCAGGCGTTTCTGACGGCGACAAGACAACGGTATACAGCGTCTATGGATTCCTTGTGACTGCCGTCTTTTTGCAGGGTTGCCAGAGCGGCGCGGATGATTTCGATCTGCTGGCGCACCGTCACGCGAAAAACTTCGGCGTCGTCGCCCTCGGAACCTACGGGAATAATGGTGGGATTGACCACTTCCACAGGCGCGGCCTCTTTTTCCGGAACCTCGTCCTGCGTGTCGCTGCCGTTGTCCGCCATGCCGGGCGTCCCGTTCTGGGCAGCCAGCAATTCTTCGGGCAGAGAAATAGCGCCCCCGGCCAGAACCTGCTGTAACTGTTTGATGACCGGGCTGGTGTCGAAAGGCGTGGCTTGGCCGCTGGCGACCTCGATTTTTTGCACCAGGCCTTCCATCACGTCCGCAACCAGCAGGAGCAGGTCAATAAGCTCATGGCTGGGCGTGATTTTGCCCTGGCGCACATTGTTGAGCAGCGTTTCGGCTTCATGGGTCAGGGCATTGAGCTCATTGTAGCCGATAATGCCGCTGTTGCCCTTCATGTTGTGGAAAAAACGGAAGAGATCGTTGACCAGATCGTCCCGGCCGGTGGGGTTTTCTTCCAGTTCCAGCAACCCGTCATTCAGGCTCGCGATAATTTCATAGGATTCGTCGATGAAATCCTTGAGATGGCCTTCGCCAAAAGCGGTAAGCGCGTAGGACTCGCGACAGGGCAGAGCGGCGACCCATTCCTTGGTGCTCAGACCCGGGCTGTCATTGTCTTCAGCCGGGCTTCCTGCAGACTGTGCCGATGCCTCGGCTTTCGCCACCGGTTCGAGAGCTTCGGCGGCAAGCGGAGTGTCTCCCATCGGAGGCGCGGCCTCTTGCGGCGCGGCGGGTTCCGGTTGGGGCGTGCTGTCGCCGGCCATAATGGCTTCGATCTGCGCCATGATGTGCTCGATTTCCACATCGCCTTCGGCATTGGTGACTTCGAGATTGTCGATCATCTGGCGCAGGGCGTCCGTGGAGGCCAGGATTACATCCATGATCTCCGAGGTCACCACCATGCTGCCTTTGCGCAGTTCATCCAGGATATTTTCGGATTTGTGAGCCAGCTGGTTGATACGGTTCAAGCCCAGAAAGCCGGAAGCTCCCTTGAGAGAGTGCATGGGCCGGAAAATATCGTTGAGCAAGGCCAAGTTGTCCGGAGTTTTTTCAAGCTCCAGCAGATTCGGCTCGATGGTTTCGAGGTGTTCCTTGGCTTCAGCGATAAAATCCGCGAAAAGTTCCGGATCAAAAAATTCCTGGCTCATACCCATACCTTCGTTTGGCTGAAAGAGCAGAAGTGCTCCAGGTGGGGCACATACTGCTTTTCTTATCGGCTAGCCAAGAAGCATCTTTATGTTCCGGACCATTTTTTCCGGCTGGGCGGGTTTGACCATGTACAGGTTGGCTCCCAGGCTCATGCCGGTCTGGATGTCCTGTTCCTGGCCTTCGGTGGAAAGCACGATGATGGGGATGTCCTTATAGGCGTCCTGCGTGCGAATGGTCTTGATGAAGGTGAAACCGTCCATACGCGGCATATTGACGTCTGAGACGATCAAATCCACCGGCTCAAGGCTGTACAGTTTTTCAATGGCGTCCAGCCCGTCTTCGGCGGTACTGACTTTGAAGCCTTCGGACTTGAGCACAAAAGCCACCAGATTGCGGATGGTCTTGGAGTCATCAACGACCATAATGTGTTTAGGCATAATTCGTTCCTGTCCGTCATATGTGGGACTGTCATGGATTCCGGAATATATCTGGACACGTTAGTCAGTCTTTGTCACTTTTGCAAGCAGGTCTTTCTGAAAAAATTATTTGTAATGATGCAAAAACACAGCATATCAGGTTGCAAGAAGTTTTTGTACAATCATGTCAGGAGCAAGAATGCCGCATACATGATCATTTATATCGGCTATCCCGCATAAAAAATCCGCACTGGTGCCCAGCTGAACTTCGGCATTCCAGGTTATTTTATCTTGTTCAACAGTATGCATAGTTTGCACTTTGTCGATAATCAGACCTAGTTGCATTTGTTCAGCGGTGCAGACAATGATGAAACTCTGCGGCGTGTAGCGATAGTCCCGCTCCAGGGTGAGCAGGGCGTCCAGATGGAGCAGGGGAGTTACGCGCCCGCGCAAGTTAACGACCCCGGCCACAAACTGCGGGGCCAAGGGCAGCCTGACCAGTGGCATATGCCGCAATACTTCCTGAATGGCCGTCACGGGCAACAGAAAGGTCTGCTCCCGCACAAAAAATGAAACCATCTGAACGCGGGCTTCGTTGCGCAACCTTTGCTTCAGTGAAAGCTGTTGCGTCGTCGCCGCTGCCTCTCCGGCGACCGGCAACGCCGCGTCCGGTTCCAACACGGGCAGACCGGCCAGAGCGTCATTGCCGAGATACTTCTGGACGAAAGCCTGTTCAGCGTCGCTCAACCCGTCGTGCGTGCAACGGGAATCCAGTGCCTCAAAGCACTGGTCGGAAAAATATTCTTCCGGCGTCTTTACCATAAACCGAGCACTTCCTCAGCCAGGGCGTCATAACTCAGCGCGCCCCTGGATTGCGCGTTAATATCGTAAATAGTGCAGCCCAAGGCGCTGGCTTCGCGAAAATGCGTGTCCACGCCGATGATTGTTGTGAAGAGGGCATGTCCCATTTTGCGCCGCATCAATTCCAGCACCCTGGTGCAGGCCTTGGCCCTTTTATCATACATGGTGGGCACCGCCCGATAACGGACGGGAGTCGGCAGCACCTTGTTCAACGTGTGCAATGTGTCAAACAGTAATTTAAGGCCGTGCAAAGCCAGAAAATCCGTCTGAATGGGGATAATCAGCAGGTCGGCCGCCACCAGGGCGTTGACCAGCAAAATGCCCACATGCGGCGGACAATCCAGCACCACAAAGTCATAGCCGTCCGTGAGGCTGCATAAGCTGCGGGCCAGTACGCTGCCCTTGGCGCGGCGCTCCCGAAAATCCACTTCCAGCTCCGAAAGACGGATGCTTCCCGGCGCGATATCCATCCCCTGCAAGACCGCCGGGCGGATGAGCTCCGGCCAGATTTCAGGCCAAGTGCCGTCCCGCGCCAGAAAAATATCATACAGGCTGGTGCGCAGTTCCTCCGGATAAATCTTGGCGTGCAGCGTAGCGCAGGCATGCGGGTCAAGATCCAGTAGCAGGATCTTTTTACCTCGGCGTGCCAGCGCGCTGCCCAGCGTCAAGGATGTGGTGGTTTTGCCCACCCCACCTTTCTGATTAGCTATGGCCAGAATTCTCGCGCCCATGACGGCATGGCATCAACCCAGTTTGCGGTAGACGATTGTACCCTTGTGATGCTCAAGTTGGAACGCTCGGCTGATATTGTGCAGCGATTCCGAATGGCCGATGAGCAGCGCGCCGCTGGGTTCCAGATTATCGTAAAAGGCATTGATGACCTTCCGCTTCATTTCGTCGTCAAAGTAGATGATGACGTTGCGGCAGAATACGATCTGCGATTTCTCCACCCGCCGGAGCTGTTCCTTGTCGCTCAGGTTGATCTGCCCGAAGGAGATGAGCCGCTTGAGCATGGGGTCCACTTTGTAAAGATTGCCTTCCTTCCCGAAGTAGGTGGAGACAATTTCCTTGGGCGTGGTGCGCAGGGCGTATTCATTGTACACGCCGCGCCGGGCCGCGGCGAGCACGGCTTCCGAAAGGTCGTTGGCCGTGATCTTGATGTCCCAAGTGCGGATGTCGCTCTTAAGCACCTCATGCAGGATGATGGCCAGCGTGTAGGGTTCTTCGCCCGTGGAACAGCCGGCGGACCAAATTCTCAGCTTCTTCTGGCCGGACTTTCTGCATTGCTCCAGGGTTTCAGCCAGCACGGACTTCTGGAAGACCTCCAGTTGCGGTGGATTGCGGAAAAAACTGGTTTCATTGGTGGTGACCACCTCAAAGAGTTTGTTCAGCTCCTTGCGCCGATTGGCGTCGAAACGCAGAAAATTGTAATATTCATTATAACTTTTGAGGTTCAGTTCCTTGATCCGGTTGGAGAGCCGGTTTTCCACAAGATATTTGCGGTTTTCGGCAATAAAGATGCCGCATTGCAGATAGATGAAATCGCGCAGCAGCACGAATTCCTCGTCGGAAATTTGCAAATCCTTGCGAAAGGGCGAGGTGGCCCGGAACGCGGGAACCGTCTGCCCCTGTGGCCGGAAGGCCGAACCGGGCTGCAGCGTCGGGCGCTGGGGTTCGGCGGTCTGCTGACGGAGCAGGGAAGGACGCGCTGTTCCGTCCGCCCTGGCGGCAGGCTTGGCAAGGGAACGAGACGTCGTCTGGCTCTGCCTGTCCGCTGGCGTCTGACCGGCGGGTCGGAAAGTGGAAAACGGGCGCGTGCCGGTCTGGGGAGCGGCGGGTGTACTTTGCGCGGATCTGAACGGCGAGCTCGCAGGTGCGTCAGCGGCCGGGGCAGGCGTTCTGAAAGCCGATCCGGGCTGGTTTTGTCCGGCGCCGGAAAACGCGGATGGCTGTCTGGGCTTGTACAGCGAGGTGGGCCGCTCCGCCGCGCCCGTGGCGGCGGGTTGAGCGCCGGGCTTATTCTCGGAAGCCTCTGCCTTGGAGTCCGATTCGCCGTTTTTGAATAAGGACGTTTTGGGAAAAAGCGTGGGAGGGGTAGCCATAATTACTCCTGTTCCGCCTGAATGGCGGCCACGGCATCAGCCGCCGCATGCTGGATTTCGAGATCTTCGTGATCCATCATGCCCAGCAATACGCTGAAGGCGACATTGCCGCCGATCCTGCCCAGCGCTTCAATGATCTTAAAAGCGATCATGGGACTCGCGTGTTCCAGCATCTGCGCCAGGGTGGGCACGGCTTCGGTATTTTTATTCACGCCCAAGGCTTCAATGGCGCGGATACGTACCCAGTCGTTCTCATCCCTGAGGGCGGTGACCAGATGCGGCATGACCGCCGATGTGCCGATTTGCCCCAGAAGATCCACCAGTGCCACGCGCACATCTTTGTCTTCGTCAAACAACCGGGGCAGCAGGCGAGGCAGATAGCGCTCCGCCGCGCCCCCCATATTCAGAAAGGACTCCACCGCCACCCGGCGGATGGCGGGATCCGCGTCCTCCAAAGCTTCCGTGATTTCCGAAAGGTTCTCGGACACGCTGTAACGCCCCAGAGCATACACGGCCATCATGCGCTGTATGGCATCGTCGCTGCGGAAGCGCTCTTTGAAGCGCTCGTTCAACTTGGAACTGTGCAGGTTGATGCAAGCCTCCAGGGCCATTTCCTTCACGTCCACATAGCGGTGTTCGAGCTGGCTGAAGACCACGTCCTCCACGTCCGGACAGGTATGCTGATTGCCGAAAAAGACCAGCGCGCTTTTAAGCACTTCGGCGTCTTCGCATTCGTCGATGATGGAGAGAAAGAAGGGCATATCGTCGCAGCTGCCCAACTGCGCCACTTCCGCCACGGCGGCGCGTTGCAGTTCGCGGCTCACGCGCCAGAAGAGGTTCTTGATTTCCTCCACCGGGCGGTGGTCGTCCATGAGCTGGCAGGCTTCCATGGCGATCATGATCCGATTTTCGTCCGCGCTGCGCAAGGCGTCGCGCACAATATCGTTGTAGCCGATGGAAGCCAGGGCCCTGATGGCGGCTTCATACAGCTCGGCCTTACGTTCCGGGTCCAGCTCAGATGCCAAGTCGAGGATGGCGCTGCTGGCCTCTTCCTTGCCAATGGCGCTGAGGCCCTGCAGGGCGGCCATCTGAATATCCTCGTCATTGTCGGAAAGCGCATCCAGGAGGTAGGCGCGCAGGCGCTCCTGGGATTTGGCGGCCAGGAGGGAGAGCGAGCGCCCGCTCAGAATCTGGACAATGGCCTTGACGATCTTGTGGCGCAGAATCACGCTGACGTTTTCCAGAGAATTGAACAGCAGAGGGATGGTTTTGATGTCGCCCAGACCGCCCAACGCGTCAATGATGGCCGAGCTGACCAGCATGGAAGATTGCGGCAGCAGTTGCACCAGAGCGTTGATGGCTGACGGATCCTTGATTTTGGCCAGGGCCTCCACCACGGCAAACTGCACCCATTCCTCATCGTGCATGGCCTGGCAGAGGTCGCCCACGGACTCGGGGAAGGCCAGGTTGCCCAGACTGACGGCCGCCTGGTAGCGCACATTGACTTCCGGATCCTTGAGCAGCGCGTCGCCGAGCAGCAGCGCGGACTGGTGGCTGCGGCAATAACCCAGAATATCGGCGATGAAGATGCGCAGGTCGGGATCGTCGTCGCGGAGGTAGGGCTGCATGCTTTCAATGCTGTCCACCCCGATTTCCCGCAGGATGTCCATGGCTACATTGCGCACCGGCGCTTCGTCGCTACGCAGCAAAGGCAGCAAAGCCTCAATGGCTTGCGGCCCGCGTATTTTGCGCAGGCCGTATTCCGCGGCTTCCTGCACGCCGATGTTTTCGCTTTTGATTCGTTCGCAGAGCAGAGGCACAGCCTCTTCCATGCCCATATCGCCCGCGCTGAAAGCCGCGCTGCGGGCGTTGTCGTTATCACCGGATCGAAGGGCTTCGAGAATCTGCGCCGCGCTGTATTGCGAATTTTCCATGCTCATAGTGGGGTATCCTGATGAAATACGGGTCAGCCTTTGACCGTAGAGATAATGGCTTGAGCTATATCGTCGGCATCCAGAATCAGATTGGCGAGTCTGGCGTCCACCACGGCCTTGGGCATGCCGTAGACCACGCAGGATGCCTCGTTCTGGGCAATGAGGCAGCCACCCTTTTCCTTGAGAATACGGGCCCCTTCGCAACCGTCGGAACCCATGCCCGTGAGCATGACCCCCATGGTACGGCGCCCAAGACAGCGCCCCGCCGTTTCCATGAGCACGTTGACTGTGGGCTTGTACAGCGCGTCGCGCGGCTCATCGGTCACGGCCACTTCGGGCAGGGGGCCGCGCATGCGCACGCCGATATGCTTGCCGCCCGGGCAGACATAGGCGTGGCCGTTTTTAAATTTGTCGCCGTTGACCGCCTCGGAAACCGAGATTTTGCATACGCTGTCCAGGCGCTTGGCAAAAGGACCGGTAAAGGTCGCCGGCATATGCTGGGCGATGAGGATGCAGGCCGGAAGATCAGCGGGCAGGGCGGAAAGAACTTTCTGCACGACCGGCGGTCCGCCCGTGGAAACGCCGATGACCACCAGATCGCGCGGTCCGTGGCAGGGCGTCTGGACATAGTCCGCAGGTTGCGAAGGTTGGCTGCGATGGGCAAGAGGTTGCACGATATGGTTGATGCGGCGGTATTTCAGCTTCACGATGGTTTTTTTACGGGCAATCGCCTTGACCTTGCGACGCAACTCGTCCCCGAAACAATCGCGGTCGTTGCTCATGGTTTTGAGAATAAAATCCAGAGCCCCGTATTCCATGGCTTTCAAGGTGCTTTCAGCGCCGCTTTCCGTGAGCGAACTGACCATCAGCACTGGCATGGGGTGCGTTTTCATAAGTTCCTGAAGGGTCGCCAGGCCGTCAAGACGCGGCATTTCCACATCCAGAGTCATGACGTCGGCATCCAGCTCTCCGGCTTTCTGCAGAGCCTCCTGGCCGTCGCGTGCCGTACCGGCCACTTTGATTTCCGGATCCTGCTCCAAGAGGGAAACCAGGGCATGGCGCATGAAAGTTGAATCATCCACAACAAGGACACGGATCATAAAAACGCTCGCTCCGGAATGAAGTTTTCCCGCGTTCCGAGAATACATCGGCCATGTTACGCCAGGAGGGTTGATTTGACAAACAAAAAAAAGCCTTGCCAAATGTATTCGTCCGGCGTAAAGTGCCTTTCTTAACGGGATGTGGCTCAGCTTGGCTAGAGCGCAGCGTTCGGGACGCTGAGGCCGCGCGTTCAAATCGCGCCATCCCGACCAGGAAATTCAGGGCTTGCGTATCCACGCAAGCCCTTTTCCATAAGGGGCTTTAGCCAGTTGAGCGAGCGTTTGCGAGAGAAACAGAAATCCACCCGCTAATGGTCTGACCCCTGTCAAGTAGACAGGTAAAAATCCCCCGGGGCAACGATTACGCGGCCAGCTTTTCTCGGTACTCTACCGGGGAAAGCTGGCCGAGCCTTTTCTGAAACCGTTCCTTGTTGTAGAAGAGGATATATGCTTCTACCAAGGCAATAGTTTCATCCTTGGGTAACGGTTGGTTGTCTGTAAATAATTCTGTTTTGAGATGAGAGAAGAATGACTCCGCACAGGCGTTATCCAGGCAGTTCCCCTTACGGGAATGGCTGCCAAGAATCTGCAAACTGCCAAGCCGTTCCTGATATGTCTTGTGGGTGTATTGAAAGCCCTGATCAGAGTGCAACACGGCTCCAGGCATGGCCGGAAGTCTAGACAGTGTGGCAAGCACCAGTTCAAGGTCATTTCTGGCTGAGAGGCTGTATGCGATAATCTCGTTGTTGTGCAAATCCTGCACTGCCGACAAGTAAATAAAACCGGAGCTTGTCGGCAGATAGGTGATATCTGTCGCAAGTTTTTTACCGGGAACATCGCTTTTGAAGTCATGGCCAAGGAGATTCGGAAACACAATACTGCCCGATTTGCCAACGTAACGGCGTTTTTTACGGATAACCGATTGAATGCCAAGTTCTTGCATCAAACGATGAACTCGCTTATGATTTACGATAAGCCCTTCACGATGCAAAGTTGTCGTTATACGACGATATCCGTAGAAGGGGCGTAATGAGTGAATCGCTTTAATGTACTCCACGATATCTTCATTGTTGTCTTGCTTGGGTACACTCTTCTTCCATTTATAATATCCAGACCTGGATAATCCCGAATAAGACAGCAAAATTGACAACAAATGCCGCGTCCGCAATTCATCAATTATTCTGAAATGCTGCCACTTTTGTCTGCTCCCCATTCGTGCCCGAATCTGGAGCGATATAACTTTTTTAAGTAATCACGTTCCGCCTTCACATAGGACAACTCTTCTTCAACAGATGCGAATTGAGTGCGAGGTCTCCCTCTGCGAGAACCCGTTGCCTTGCCGCGTCCATCTTCGAGAGATTCGCATCGCTGAAATTTGGTTACCCATTCACGGAGTGTTTTCTTGTCTTTCAGGCCAAGCTCATCCGCCAACTGCTGATAGCTTCGCCCTCCTTCAAGGTAGCGCCGTACAGTTTCTTCCTTGAAGGAGGGCAAATAAGTCGTCTTCTTTCCGTTTGCCATGCAAGCCCCCATCAGGGTTCTAAAGTTTGAACCTAGAGGGGCTTTTTTACTTTGTCTACCTTGATGGGGGCATATCACTATATATGCGGGGGGGGTTGATTTTTATTTCTGAAATCTCCGGCTCAGTCTCAGCGTTCTCCGCTCGTCTCTGCGTTTTCATTGCATATGCCGCACTTGCCGTGCAGGGCGGGTGCCGCACGCCTGTCAGGCTGCGGCCACGGAGAATTTTTCAGCCGGGCCCGGGTCGACAGGTCAGCGGTTGATGCCGTCCCGTTCCTGCCAGACGGCCAGGGTGCTGGAAATATAGTTGCAGATGGCGGTGTGTTCTTCCTTGCCCTGGCCCTGGACGCATATGGGTCTGGCAAAACGGTACCGTACAGTCATGCCCGCCTTGACCGGTCCCAGCTCCTTGATTTTTTTACCCTGGCCCCAGGCGTCCGTCTTGAGCGCCAGCGGCACGATGGGCACCCCGGCCCTCCGGGCCAGCTTGACGCCGATGCTGTTGAAATGCCGCTCGTCAAAGACGCTGGACCGCGTACTCTGCGGAAAAACAATGATGGAAACGCCTTTTTTGAGACGTTCCACACCGCCGTTCAGTACGGCCGAAAGATCCTCGCGGGGGTTAACCCGGCCTACCACGATGGGGTCGCGCGAGCGCATTACCGCGCCGAAAAAGGGCATGGTGGTCAGGCTTTTCTTAACCACAAAGGTCACGGGGCGTCTTGGGCGAATCATGCCCGGCAGCATGAACGTTTCCAGAGTGCTCATGTGGTTAGCCACAAAGAGGCAGGGGCCGTCCACGGCATTGATGGCGTCCATGCCTTCCACCTCAATGGGGCAGCCCATGCGTTCCATGAGATCCGCCGTCCAGATACTGGCATAAACCCAGGCAGCGTCGTCGCATCTGCCTTGAGAGGCCCGACGGCAGAGCCAGCGAACGGGCCCCAGAAAAAGGCGGCTGTAAAAGGAGAGCGAGGGCAGCAGGCGGCTGAACGCGCCCGCCCGGACTTCCGGGCTGCGGTAAACGTCGCCGGTGAGGAATTTTTCAAGAAAAACGCCGTCAACATGCTGGGGGATCATGACTGCTCATCCGTCTTTTTGATTTTATGGATTTTGCGCCACCACTGGGAAAGGCGCGGCTCCTCGCCGTTGTCGCGCGGCTGGTAAAAGCGCCTGCCCTCCAGTTCGGGCGGCAGATAGGGCTGTTCCACCCAGGAATCGGGGTAATTGTGGGGATATTTGTATTCCTTGCCGTAGCCCCATTCCTTCTGCATTTGTGTGGAAGGATTGCGCAGATGCAGGGGGACGGGCCGTGCGCCGTTGAGCTTCACCTCGCGCGCGGCATTGAGGTAGGCCGCATAGGAGGCGTTGCTTTTTCGGGCCAGGGCCAGATAGACCACGGTTTCGGCGAGGGGGATGAAACCTTCCGGCATGCCCACGAACTCCACGGCCTGCTGGCAGGCCACAGCCAGGGGCAGAGCGCCGGGGTCGGCCAGCCCCACGTCCTCTGAGGCGGAAAGAATCAGGCGGCGGCAGACGAAACGGGGGTCTTCGCCGCCTTCCAGCAGGCAGGCCAAATAGTAGAGAGCCGCGTCCACATCGCTGCCGCGAATGGATTTGATCAGGGCCGAGGCCAGTTCGTAATGGCTGTCGCCGTCTTTGTCGTGGCGGACCAGCACTTCGGGCAGGGCTGCCTTGATCTGCTCCAGGTCACGCTTGTCCTCGGGCAGGGCGGCCACGTATTCCACAAGATTGAGCAGACTGCGGGCGTCGCCGTGGGCCACTCCCGCCAACAGGTCCAGCACCTCATCGTTCAACTCTACCTGAAGATCCTGCGCGCCGCGCCGCGCCAGCTGCATCAGCTCAGCCCGGCCCAGAGGGCGCAGGCGCAGCACATGCAGGCGAGAAAGGAGCTGGCGGGTGACACTGAAAGAAGGATTTTCCGTGGTCGTGGCCAGCAGGGTCAGCTCGCCCGATTCCACCAAGGGCAGAAAGAAATCCTGCTGCGCTTTGGAAAAACGGTGCAGTTCGTCCAGCACCAGAATTTCCACCCCGGCCAGAGCGCGGCGCAAATGCTGCAAACCCGCCTCGGGCGCACTGAGCCGCAGATATTTTTTACCCGTGGATTTAGCCAGCAGCAGGGCCAGGGTGGATTTGCCGCAGCCGGGAGGGCCGAAAAAAAGCAGGCTGGGCAGGCGCTTGGCCTGCATTAATGAACGCAGCCGATCCGCCAGATGGCTCTGACCCAAGAACTGCGCCACATCGTCGGGGCGCATGCGTTCGGGCAGCGGCTTGCTGATGGCCATGTTCAGCTCTCCGCGTGTTCCGCATTTCGGCCCGGCAATTGCGAGGCCCACCAGTGAATGCCCAAACAAAGGGTGGCAGCCGTTTCACAACGCAGAATCCGGGCTCCCAAGCTGATCGCCGCAAAACCCGCCGCGCGCAGGGCATCCAGTTCCCGCGCGGAAAAACCGCCCTCCGGCCCGATGATATAGACGGTCACACCCGTCCTGCCCGCCAGATCCGGTGTCAGCATGGGCACATTTTCCTGCATTTCCCAAGGCAGAATACGCTGGTCGGCGACGCGGGAAAGTTCCACAAGCTCGTCCACGCCCCCGGTCAAAGCCCGCACTTCCGGCAGCCAGGGGTTGCCGCTCTGCTTGGCGCCGGCGATCATCTGCCCCTGACAGGAATCGCGCGCGCCGGCCGGCAGTTTGCCCTGGCTGTGGTCGCCCTGCCAGAGCCAGACGGCATGCGCGCCCAGTTCCACGGCCTTTTCCATAAAAAAACCGCGCCGCACGGCCTTGCTGAAGGCCAGAGCCATGACAGCCAGGGATGCGGGCCGGGGCGTAAAAGATTCACGCAGGCATTCCAGGCGGGCGCTTTTTTTGCTCACCGCGCGGACAGCAAAGCGACCTGTACGGCCTTGCCCGTCCAGCAAACTCACCTCGTCGCCCGGCACAAGGCGCAGCACCTGCCCCAGATGCTTGGCTTCCTGGCCTTCCAGGCTGACTTCCCGCCCCCAGGCTTCGGGCGGCAGATAAAAAAACGGTCCGCTCATGCCACAATCACTTCCTTCATTACCTTGGCTTCCGTGCCCAGGCGCGCCTTGCGCACGGCCTTGAAGCCGTCCTGCAGCGAGACCAGACGCCCGTAGTTCTTGCGTATTTCCAGACCGGCCTTGGTCAGCGAGCTTTCAGGCACATCCAGATAATTACGCTGCAAATACCGGTCGCGCAGAATTTTTTCCACGCAGCCGATAATGTCGTCCACCAGCGCCGGAAAGAAATTGACGATCTCAAATTTGAGTTCGTTAAGCAGATCCACGGCCTCGCGCATCATCTGCCGGTAGGTGATGCGCGCGCCCTTGAAGGTGCGCTGACATATGTCTTCCAGAATGCGCACTCGCCGGGCCTGCTGAATATAGCTGAAGCGCGTGCAGACTTCCTGGTACAGGTCGCGCATGTTATCGAACACTTCGCTGTTTTCCGGCGCGAAAAGATAACTGGACAGGACTTTGCTGACATTGGCGAAAAATTCATCGCTGTAGCTGATCATCCGGCGCTGGTGCTTGCTCAACCAGGTGTACAGAAATTTGAGGCGTTTTTCGTCCGTGTCGGTGTTTTCCACCACTTCCGTACGCTTGTAGACAATGCGGCCCGTGAATTCGCCCCGGACAATATCGTTGAGGCGCAAAAACATATTGCTGGCGTCCTTGATGATATTCAGGCCGCGCAGAGGTTCGCCGGTGAGCGGGTGCAGCACTTCCTGACCGGCCACGGAAAGGGCGCGGTCCTGGCGTACGTTGCTGGAATCGAAACGGTGCTGGCGGTAGGTGATCCGGATGATCACCACCCGCTTGGCCTTGTCCAGAAAAAAGCCGTCTTTGTCGATGATGTCCAGGGCCTCTTCCTGATCTTCGTCCACAGCCACCAGGGCTATTTTTTCCAGCATGGGATAGCGCCGGTTTTCGCCGTTGGAGATGTACGTGGTCAGCGTGCGGTCGGTCTGGCCCATGACGCGCAAGAGAAAACGCTCGCCCATCTTGTGCAGTTTGCGGGCGAAGAGCGCACTGGAAGTGCGTCGCTCCGAGACGATGGGAAAGCCGTACAGTTCCATGAGATATTGATAGACGAACATGCGGTTGCGTT
Organism: Desulfovibrio sp. 3_1_syn3; assembly: GCF_000145315.2. Classification (NCBI taxonomy): domain Bacteria; kingdom Pseudomonadati; phylum Thermodesulfobacteriota; class Desulfovibrionia; order Desulfovibrionales; family Desulfovibrionaceae; genus Desulfovibrio; species Desulfovibrio sp. 3_1_syn3. The sequence goes on along the minus strand of NZ_ADDR02000001.1, from coordinate 2,474,870 downwards.
CGTACATGTCGCTGTCGCCGTAGACGAACTTGCCGATACGGATGCCGAAGCGCTTGAGCTCGCTGTCGATGTCCGAGGGGAAGGAGGCGAAGACCCCGGCCAGATGAAAGAACTTGTCCGCATCCCAGGCCAGCACCTGGGCTCTGTCCATGTTCAGCAGATAGGGCATGAGGGAGGGATAATTATCCAGAAGAACCGTATCCACGTAACGGAACTGCTGGCGGAAAATATCCTGATGAATGCGCGGCAGGCGCGACGCCAGAGTCTGAATGTTCAGGTCAATGACCTGATTTTCCAGCGGGCAGCAGGCGCCGTCCGCCTCAGTGATGACCGGGTGCAGTTTGTCGAATTGAAATATCTCGGAAAAATAGTCCAGCTGGCGGGCAAAGGCCACCAAGGCGAAGCCCGGCAGGTCCTTGTATTCGAACATGTCGTTGTCAAAGGAGGGCAGCAGCTCGCGCCCTTCCACCAGTGGATAATTTTTATTTTCCTGATAGGGTTTGACAAGGCAGAAACGGATATGGACGGCGTCCAGAAAGCGCTTGAGACCGTCCAGGTCGCTGACGGCAACAGGTTCGGACAACGTCGCGGCATCCTGCCAGGGCAGCCCGTCTTTGCTGAAAACCTCTTGCCATTTTATCATCCGCGATTCCTGTAACAACTTTTTTTATTTTGTTACCCTTTTTTTCGGAATAATTCCAGTACGCAGAGTATGGCTTTGTGGATTTTCCGCTCCGTTTTTTCCTTACGGCGCACGGCCCGCGCGCGGCGCAAAAGCAGTTGCGACGCCGGAAACGCTTTGCTACAACAAGCCAGCGCGTGCGGGCCGTTGCCTGGGCCGCCGCGCCCCGTCACCTTCAACCCCACGCGCTATGACCGCAAATTCTCTTGAAAAACATATTCTGAGCATTGTTTGCAGTGTTTTTGACGCCTATTCGGCCGTATTGTTCCTGCCCGACGAGGAAGGCGAGGCCCACTATCTGTCCGCGGCCTTCAGTCTGGGCGACAAGATTTCTCCCGACGTCTCCATTCTGCCGGGCAGGGGACTGGTGGGCTGGATCATCCGCAACCGGCAGCCCCTGCTGGTGCCCAATTTCGACCAGCGCCAGAGCAATCTGGGCTATTACGCCGACGGCGAGGAAGCCAGTATCAAGGCTTTCATGGGCTGCCCGGTACCCACGGGCGGCGCGCTGTGCGTGGACAGCAAGCGGCAGTATTCCTTTTCCGACAAGGACCACAAGATACTGCAGCTCTTCGCGGAGCTGATCTCCCGCCAGCAGGGCAGCCGCGGCCGACAGGAACTGGCCGGGGACATTCCCCGCTACTTCGCCGAACTGGGCGTTATTCAGGATCTGCGCTTCCGCTACAAACGCTGGCCGCAATTCTTGCAGAATTATCTGCGCACCATGGCCGACGCCACGGGCTTTGACTACTGCGCCTTTGCTTCGGTGGACGCGCCTGGCGAAACGTATTGCGTGGAGTGCGAGTCGGCCCGCCTGCTGCTGATGGACGGCGAACCGTTGATCCTGCCCATGGGCAGCGGCATTACCGGCTGGGTGTTCCGCAACGACCAGCCCGTGGTGGCTGAGGGCGTGGAGGGGGCTCCGGCTTCGGTACTGTTCGGCAAGCTGCCGGACATGCCGGATTTTCAGGCCGCCATGTGCATGCCGGTGATGGTCAATAAGAGCACGCGCGGCGTGTTGTGCCTGGCGCACACCAGTCCCCGCCAGATCGACGAGAGCATGCGCAGCTTCGTGCGCCAGGCAGTGGATCATCTGGCGCTTTTTCTGGAGAATCTGTACCTCAAAACCCGCCTGCGGACCATGCTGCCCAAGGCCCAGGTGCACAGCGACGGACCGCAGGCCTATGACCCGGATACCGCGCCCATGCCGCCGCGCAAAGAACTGTAAGTATGTTCCTGCAGCGTTTTTTTCGCTTTTTTTCCAAAGACATTGCCATGGATCTGGGCACGGCCAACACCCTGCTCTATACCCGGGCCCACGGCATTGTGATTAATGAGCCGTCGGTGGTCGCCATTGACGTGCAAAAAAACGCCGTTCTGGCCGTGGGCGCCGGAGCCAAGGAATTTCTGGGCCGCACGCCTCAGCGCATCCGAGCCATCCGCCCCATGAAGGACGGGGTCATCGCGGATTTTGACGTCACCCGCGAAATGATCGCCTATTTCGTGCGCAAGGCCATCGACGGCCTGCGTCTGGTCAAGCCCTCCATGGTCATCTGCATTCCCATGGGCATCACGCAGGTGGAAAAAAAGGCCGTCATAGATGCCGCCCTGCTGGCGGGCGCGTTCGACGTGAGCCTGGTGGAGGAACCCATGGCCGCGGCCATCGGGGCCGACCTGCCCATTCACGAACCGCTGGGCAATCTGGTGCTGGACATCGGCGGCGGCACCAGCGAGGTGGCGGTCATTTCCCTGGGGGGCATCGCCAACGCCCAGTCCATCCGCGTGGCCGGCGATGCCATGAATCTGGCCGTACAGCGCTATATGCGCGATGTGTTCCGCATGGATTTGGGCGAAAACACAGCGGAGAATGTCAAAAAAATCCTGGGCTCGGCCATGCCCCAAGCCAATGCCCCGGCCCTGGAAGTCTCCGGCAAGGATCTGGTGCAGGGCACGCCCAGAGTGGTGACGGTGAGCGAGGGGCACATCCGCGAAGCCCTGCGCGAACCCATACAGGCCATTCTGGAAACCGTGCTGCGTGCCTTGGAAAAAACGCCGCCCGAACTTTCCGCCGACATCTACCGCAACGGCATGCTCATGGCCGGGGGCGGTTCTCTGCTCAAGGGGCTGGATCAATTCATCGCCCGCGAGACCCGCCTCAAGGTCTTTGTGGACAAAGAGCCGCTGACTACCGTTCTGCGCGGCACGGCCAGGGCCATGCTCGACCGCCGGGCTTATCACTCTGTGTTCATCAACTGACAAGGATTTGCCATGTTCCAGGCGGCGTCCATTTTGCGCGAGTGCGTGGATATCGTGCGTCGGAGCGGCGCCATCATCCGCGATCACTGGTCCCGGCCGCGCTGTGTGCGGCACAAGGGCAGCATTGATCTGGTGACGGAAACGGATCTGGCTGTGGAGGCCTTTCTCAAGGAAAAGTTGGCCGTCCTGCTGCCCGAGGCGTCATTTATGGCTGAAGAGAGCAGTGCCGCGGACCAGCAGCCGGGCCCGCTTTGCTGGATTATCGATCCGGTGGACGGCACCACCAATTTCGTGCACCGCATCCCGCAGGTCGGCACTTCCGTGGCGCTCTGGCAGGAAGATCGGGTGGTTCTGGGCGTGGTCAATGTGCCCATGCTGGACGAATGCTTCAGGGCCGTACGCGGGCAGGGGGCTTTCTGCAACGACCGGCCCATTACCGTTTCCGAAGCCGCCACACTTGCCGATGCGCTGGTGGGCACGGGCTTTCCCTATGATGTGGCCGCGCGTCTGCCGGAAGTGTTGGAGCGGCTCGCCGCCGTCCTGCCCGTAACTCAGGGCCTGCGGCGCATCGGGGCCGCGTCGGTGGATCTGGCCTATCTGGCCTGTGGTCGTCTGGACGCCTTTTATGAGGCGGGCCTGAAGCCCTGGGACATGGCGGCGGGCTGGCTTCTGGTGGAAGAAGCGGGCGGCAGGGTCAGCAATCTGCGTAATGAGCCTCTGTGCTTCGGCGAAGCGCTTCTTGCCAGCAACGGCCGTCTGCACGACGCCATGGCGGCGCTTCTGCTGAAAACGGCCTGAGTCTTCCCGGAATTAGAGCAATTCACTCATTTCAAATGTGGATTGCTCTGGTGCCCGCGTGCAAGGATGCGATCGAAGGCGTTCCTGTCGGTATCCTGCGGCACGAAGCCTCGCCAACGGCTGCCGCTTCCGCAGCACGCGGGCGACGTACAGTTTGAACTGTATAATATTATTAACGGGGAATGCTGTAGGTTCAGCGCGGGCGCACGTAGCCGCCCTGAACGGCCACCCGCATAAACGGCGAGAGCAAATCGCCGAAATGCGAGCCTAGGCCCTTGAGTTCATCATAGTCCAGCAGCATGCTCCGGTCCGGATCCAGGGCTTTTTGGGCGGCCAGGGCGGCGGGCAGGCGGGCTTCAAACAGGGCCACAAAGGCTTGGCGGCTTTCCCGGCAGGGCGGGCAGAGGCCCAGAGACAATAAACGTCCGCCTTGCTCGCCCCAGTCCTCCTGGAGCATGTCGCGGGCGCACTCTTCAAAAGATTGCCCGGCCCGCACCATGGCAAAGGACGAAAAGCCCCAGCCTTGTCCCTCGCGGAAACTCAGCAAGGCCCGGCCCGTGCTGTCGCGGATCAGCAGGGCCGTGGCGCGATGACGCAGACGCTGGCGCAGCACGTCTTTTTCAGCCATGATGCAGAGCGGCGCATTGCGCCCGTCCACCACCTCCAGGAAAGAAGCGGCGTTTTTCAATCCCGGATAAAGGCTTTGATCCATGTGTGCATCCGTTTCTTCTGACGCGTCGGTCCCGGTAGCCTTCCAGCGCCTTGACGCGCGTCATGCCGTGGCCATGTGGGAGCTTGAGCAGCGCTGTTTTTCCCTGCCCTGGTCCGAGGCGCAGTGCCGCGCGGCATTTGAGCAACCGGCTTTCGCGGCTTTCGGCCTTTTTCGGGGTATGGACCTGCTGGCCTATACGTCCGTATACCATACCCTGGACGAGCTGGAAATACTCAACCTGGCCGTCAGGCCCGAAGAGCGCCGCAAGGGCTTCGGGCGACGGATTCTGGGCATGGCCTTGCAAGTGGCCCGCAAAATGGGTATGCAAAAAGTTCTGCTGGAGGTGCGCGTGGGCAATCACGCGGCCATCGGTCTGTATCAGGGCAGCGGTTTCCGCCAAGTGGGCGTGCGCCCGCGTTACTATACGGATACCGGCGAGGATGCGCTTATCTATGTCTGCCTTCTGCAAGAATGATCCCAGCCAAAGGTGCTGTTATGCAAAAAATCATCGCCGCCAACTGGAAGATGTACAAAACCCGTGTTGAAGCCGCGCAAACCGCTCGAGAACTGGCCGGAGCTCTGGCTGACGGAACGCCTCACGACAAATTGGTGCTGGTGTTTCCGCCGTTTACGGACATAACTGCCGTGGCGGAGGCCTTTACCGGCAAGAAAAATCTGGCTGTGGGCGGCCAGAATTTTTATCCTGCGGAGCAGGGCGCCTTTACCGGCGAGATCTCAGCGGACATGCTGCGTGATACGGGCGCGACATGGGTTCTGGCCGGTCATTCCGAACGCCGCCATGTCTTTGGTGAAAGCGATGAGCTGGTGGCCCGCAAGACGGCTTTTGCCCTGACGCAGGACTTTAAGGTCATGCTTTGCGTGGGGGAAATGCTGCATGAGCGTGAGACGGGGCAACTCAGGGATGTGCTTGCCCGCCAGCTTGCCACGGCTCTGGAGCCTCTGCCGGAAGCCCTGCGCGGGACGTTGCCCGGTCGGCTCGCCCTTGCCTATGAGCCTGTCTGGGCTATCGGCACGGGCAAGGTAGCCGGCCCGGTGGAGGTACTGGAGGCGCATGCTGTTCTGCGCGCCCTGCTTACGGGCCTGATCGGCGCAACGGCTGCGGAACTGCCCATTCTGTATGGCGGCAGCGTCAAACCGGACAATGCTTCCGCCCTGGTCGGGCTTGACAATGTGGACGGTCTTCTGGTAGGAGGCGCTTCTTTAGAGGCGCAAAGTTTCCTGCAGATTATCGGATCGTAGTGAACGCCCGTCCCGCCGCGTTTGCCCGCAGGCGGAAGCAGCTGGGTCGGGACGCTTTGATTACGGCTTCGTTGATTGACGGCGGGGCATACGCAACTACCGGGTTGTCGCGCGGCGTTTGCGCGATGTGAGGCCGGTGTATCCTTTTTTCTGGCGCGCCGCCGGGTTGTGCCGGGTGGTGAGGAGGAATTCGTGCAGACTCTTATTCTTACGCTGCATATCATTGTGTGCGTATTGCTGGTTATTCTGGTCCTGCTTCAATCGGGTAAGGAAGGCATGGGCGTTATTTTCGGCGGCGGCAACACCTCGGTGTTCGGCAGCGGCGGCGCGGGAGGCATTCTGGCCAAACTTACCACGCTGATGGCCATCATTTTCATGATCACCTCTTTGAGCTACACCTATGTGACGAGTTCCCGTCCCAGCAGCGAGTCCACCATTCTGAACGTCAAGATTGAGGAACCCGCATCTCCGGCCCCGGCTGCGCCTGTGACTCCCGCGCCCAAGCCCGATCAGAATGCCGGGCAGGCCGCTCCCGCGCCGCAGCAGCCTGCGGCGGCTCCGCAGAGCGGCCAGGCGCCGGCTGACGCCCCCAAAGCGCCATAAGTTTTCTGCAGACGACAGTGTTGAGCCGCGGCCATGCCGCGGCTTTTTTTACCATTTATGAAAGTCATCCGGTATCGCCATGTCCGACAATGATATTTTTGCGGAAAATCCTTTCCGCGCTCTGGATCTCAAGAATTTTCCCGACAGAAAAAAAGCCGCCGCGGCGAAAAAATGCGCCTTGCAACCGGAGAAAGGGCGGGGAAAACAGCGGGTGCACGCGGGGGCAGCGCAGGATAACGTGGATGATGCCACACTGAATCCCGAAGAAACCGAGCTGTTCATGCAAGCCATGAGTCGCGTGCGGCGGGAAGGTAAAAAAGGAAAAGGCGGCACGCATGGTTTCCGCCTGGAAGAACAGTGCTCCCTGCCTGATGCCGGAGGGCGCAAAAAGGTCCGTAAAGAGAACCGGGCCGCTACGGGCGAGGCCGCGCAAAGGACATCTGTTGCTCCAGAGCGTGTTCGTGGAGAGCAGGCCGGTCCTGTGGAGCCGGAAGCGGCAGGGGAAGCGACGCAGCAGCAGGCGACCGCCAACGCGGACGACGCTGACGCCTTGGCTTTTTTGCGGGTCATGGGAGAAGTGCGTCCCTTGCAGGCGCGGGGCCGCGAAGTCAGCCCTGAACCGCAACCGACCACCCCGCCGCCGCGGGGCGAGCTGAGTCTGCAGGATTTCATGGACGGCAAGCTGGAATTCGCCCTTTCCTTTACGGATGAATATCTGGAAGGGCATGTGGTGGGCCTGGATCAGATGATCATGAACAAGCTGCGCGCCGGTGGGCTGAGTCCGGAAGCGCATCTGGATCTGCACGGTCTGAATGCCGTGCAGGCTTTTGAAGCCCTGCGGGGTTTCATGCGGGGCTGCTGGTACAAGGGGCTTCGCACTGTGCTGGTGGTGCCCGGGCGGGGCCGCAATTCGCCTGACGGGATGGGCGTGCTGCGTGAAAAGCTGCAAAGCTGGCTGACTCAGGATCCTTTCAAGCGGGTGGTGCTGGCTTTCTGCACGGCGCAATCCCATGACGGCGGTCCGGGCAGTGTCTATGTGCTGCTGCGCAAGTACCGTAAAAAAGGCCGGATTTATTGGGAGCGCATGCCTGCGGACGCGGATTTATACTAGGGGCTGCTGACACTATGCCTTTTTGCCCGCTCGCTGCATGCGGCAGCCGTTGTCCGAAGGACTACAGACCCTGAAGTGATTTCAACGCGCACTTACTCCTGATGCCGCTTGCTCAGAACGGTGATCCGCTTCAGTAGACGCGCATAGTAGGGATCATCCTGTTCAATCTGGATGGAGCGCTGGCGGCGCATCCGGGCCTGTTGGATCATGAAGCGCAGTTTCTGCATCTGGCGCACGCGTTCCTGCTCATCCTCGCACTGTTCCAGCATATCCACAAGGCGGCTGATCTCCTTGCGCTCGGCCAGTTCCGGCGGCAGACAGCCCGCATTGCGCAGGATTTTATAGGCCATGCGCAATTCCTCGGGCACATGGCTCATATCCTCCAATTCCAGAGGCCTGCCTCGGCCGGGGAGATTGTCGAATTCTCCCTTGGCCTGCGCCTCTTCAATACGCTTTTCAGCGATGAACTGAATGACGGACCAGGGATTGGCGTCGCTCATGCTTCCTCGTTCTGATCGCCGTCATCGGCATCCGTATTCGGCTCCGTGCCCCAGAGGCTTTTCCATTCCATCAGAAGTTTGAGCGCGTCCAGCGGGCTGAGCGTCTCCGGCGTGAGATCGTACAACAAGCGAACCAGAGGATGTTCCGCTGCGGGCGGCGTGGCATTGATCTCCGGCAGATCGGCGTCAGCTTCCGTTTTCGCTTTAGGCAGATCCAGGCCGGGCAGGGACATGGACGCCACGGATACGGCTTTGCGCGAGCCTTCGCGGCCCCGCTCCAGACCGGCCAGAATGGTCCTGGCCCGCTGCACCACGGGGACGGGCACGCCCGCCAAACGCGCCACCTCCACGCCGTAACTGCGGTCCGATGGGCCGGGCACCAGCTTATGCAGGAACAGAATGTCGTTGTTATACTCGCGAATGGCGATATTCATGGTGAAAACGCCGGGAATGCGTCCCTCCAGCGCCGTGAGCTCATGGTAGTGCGTGGCGAAAAGCGTGCGCAGTTCGCCGCCGGCGCGTCTGGCCAGATCCTCCACAACGGCCCAGGCCAGGGCCACGCCGTCATAGGTGCTGGTGCCGCGCCCGATTTCGTCCAGAATGACCAAGCTGCGCCGGGTGGCCTGGCGCAGAATGCGCGCGGTTTCCATCATCTCGACCATGAATGTGCTCTGACCCTGGGCCAGATTATCCGAAGCGCCCACGCGGGAAAAGAGGCGGTCCACCAGCCCCAGCGTGGCCTCAGCCGCCGGGACCATGGAACCCATCTGGGCCAGCAGGCAAATAATGGCAACCTGCCGCAGCACAGTGGACTTGCCCGCCATATTGGGGCCGGTCAACAGGCAGAGGCGGCGCTTCTGGTCCAGACGGAAATTATTGGGCACAAAGTTGGCGCTGCCCAGCATGCCTTCCACCACCGGATGGCGACCTTCGCGGATGTCCAGATGCGCGCTGTCCGTGAGCCGGGGACGGCACCAGTTGTTCTGCCGTCCCACCTGGGCAAGGCTTTGCCAGTAATCCAGCTGGGCCACCAGATCCGCCATGTGCACGATACGCTCGCGCTGACGAGCCATATGCTCCCGCAGATCCTGGAACATTTTGTATTCCAGACTCTTACGCTTGTCCGCGGCGGAAAGCAGCTCTTCTTCCAGTTCCTTGAGTTGCACGGTGGTGAAGCGTTCCGCATTGGCCAGGGTCTGGCGGCGGATGAAATGTTCCGGCATGGGGCCCGAATGGGAAGCCCGCGTTACTTCGTAATAATAACCGAATACACGGTTATAGCCCATTTTCAACTTGGCGATGCCGGTTTTTTTCTGCTCTTCTTCAAGTAACTCCTGAAGTTTTTGTTCGCCATGCTCCACAAGATCCAGCAGTTTGTCCAACTCGGCATTATAGCCGCTTTTGAACAAACCGCCGTCGGTAATCACGGTGGGGGGGCTGTCCACCAGGGCCGCACTCAGCAGGGTTGTGCAGTCCTCCAGATGGTCCCAGGTTTTAACTATCTGGTAAAGGCTTTGCGGCAATTCGTGCCCCAGAGACTGGGCCTCCGTGGCATAACTGCCGTTCGTGCTTGTAATCAGGGCGTTATGAACCTTGGGCAGGGCGGCGAGGCTGTTGCGCAGGGCAATGAAATCACGCGGGCCGCCGCGATTGAGACTGATCCGGGTGGAAAGACGCTCCAGATCGTAAACTTCGCGCAGGGCTTCCCGCAATGCGGCGCGGCGGTTGTCGTCGTCATGGAAAAAGGCCACGGCTTCCTGAATGCGCGCGATGGGTCCGGCCTCCCGCCAGGGATGGCGGAGCATGTCTTCCAGAAAGCGGCCGCCCATGGGCGTCATGGTATCGTCCAGCACGTGGCGTAACGTACCCTTGCCCTTGCGGCCGTTGAGGCGGGTAAAGATTTCCAGGTTGCGCTCGGTCACTTCGTCGATCAGCAGGCGACGGCTCAGGTCCAGCGGTTTAAACGGCATGAGATGATCGGGATCGCGCTTCTGGGTTTGATCCAGATAAACCAAGAGCGCGCCGCAGGAACGCATCAGTTCGTTTTTGCCTTGCAGACCCAGCGCTCCGGCTTCCTGTACACCCTGTGCCCTGAGAGTGCGCTCCGTGGCGCGTTTGAGGTCAAAATGCGCGGCGGGCATGCGCACCATGCGCACGCCTTCCAGCAGGCAGTGGGGCGGCATTTCCAGCCCTTCCGGCACCAGAAGTTCGCGCGGCGCCAGCTTCTGAGCCCATTGCCAGAGCTCTGCCTGACGTTTGAACTCCACGCCTGACCACTGCCCGGTGGAAATGTCCGCCCAGGCGAAACCTCCCCGGCCTTGGCCCGTATCGTAGCAAAGCGCGCCCAGATAGTTGTGGCTTTTGGTGTTCAGATTGGCGTCTTCCAAAACCGTGCCCGGCGTGATCACGCAGGTGACGGCCCGTTTGACCAAGCCCTTGGCGGCCTTGGGGTCTTCGGTCTGGTCGCAGATGGCTACGTGGAAGCCCTTATCGATAAGCTGGGCCACATAGCTCTGCACGGCATGCCAGGGGACGCCGCACATGGGCACAGGATTTTCGCTGTCCTTGCTGCGGCTGGTCAGTGCGATCTGTAATTCGCGCGCCGCAGTCACGGCATCATCGAAAAACAATTCATAAAAATCGCCCATGCGATAAAAAAGCAAAGCATCAGGGTAGTCAGCCTTGATGTGCATGTATTGTTCGAACATGGGCGTCAGTTTGGTGGGAGTTTCTGGCATGGTAGTTACGCTGCGCTAAAAGGTGTTGCAATCGTTTAGTTATAAACGATAACCTATTTGCGCCATCGCGTAAACCATATAAAAAAGAGAACCGCGCCCGGGGGACCGGGCGCGGTCAGGCGGGAATTATGCTTTATCGGGATCAGGAACCTGAACGTCTTCGGGCAGAGCACTGGGCGCGGCTGTGGGCTTGTTTTCCCCTGCGGACTTGTCGGCATTGGGCGAAGTACTCTGCGTCTTGCGCAAAAACGAGCTGCGCGAGGTTTCCGCGCCCAGTTGCTTGCGCAGTTTTTCCATTTCGCGCTCAAGGCTGCTGACGCGCCACTTGCTCTTCATAAGGCGCGCGGAGAGATTGACCTTGTCCCAGACCAGGAAGGCGAGCGCCAGCACAGCGCCCACAAAAAAGGCCGCTACGATCAGGAAATAGAACGGCAGGGGAATGGAGGCCATGGGTGGCAGGAAGAAAAGATTGAGCGTCAACACCAGATTTTGGGAAAGGGCGTTCTGGTTCTGGAAAAAGAAGACCAGAGCCAGGAAAAAAAGGATGGCGAGCAACAGAACCTTGACATACCGCATAGATATACTCCTCGAGGCTACAAGCTGTCCCAAAATTCTTTTACAGCATTTTGCGTTTGAAATGTTACGCACTTCAAACTCTACGCCGCCCGCGTGCTGCGGAAGCGGTAGCCGCTGGCGAGTCTTCGAGCCGTACGGATACCGACAGCAATGCTAAAACGCGGTTTATCGCTGCCATCAATGCCCGTAAGCCCTTTGGGCTAACGGGCACGTCAGGTCGCCTCCGGTCGCTTCCTTGCGCTTGGCACGGGGTCCGCTCACGCGACCACCAGGGCAATTCACTCATTTCAAGCGTGAATCGCTACCAAGACATTTTGAGAAAACCGCTTTGCCTGACGGCAAAGCGCTGAGCACATCGTAAGCAGATTAACATGCAAATGCGCTGTCAGGCGCGTCGGAAGCGCTATCCATTCATGTCATCGCCACGCTCAATTCCATCCGATGGCAACCGAAGAGGAGGGCAGGCGATCAGGCCTCTTTTCCGTCGCGGCTGAAATAGGGCCGCAAAGCCGCATAGGTGCGGCTGAGATGTTCCGGCATGGTACGTACTTCATCAAATACGGCCATAAAGGATGAATCGCCGTTCCAGCGCGGCACCAGATGAAAATGCAGATGCTCCCGGATGCCCGCGCCTGCGGCCTGGCCCTGATTGAGACCTATATTGATGCCCTCGCAGTTGAAGTGATCCTTGAGGATCACCGTGCAGCGCTGGATCAGATCCATGATTTCGTGGGTTTCCTCGGCGGCCAGATCGGCAAGAGCCATAATGTGCCGGTACGGACAGACCATGATATGCCCGTTATTATAGGGATATTTATTCATGATCACAAAAGCCCGCGTGCCGCGATAGAGCACCAGCCGCTCCTCGTCTTCGTCCGTGGTATCGGGCAGACAAAAAACACAGGTATCGGGCTTGGGTCCGAGGATGTATTCAATGCGCCACGGCGCCCAAAGTTGTTTCATGACCAGACCAGCATACACTGCATGGGGGGAGGGAGCAAGCGTTGATTGCTCGCGCATGCTCCGGTCACGGGCGTTTATTGTTGTTTTCGGACGCATTCTGCGCCAGTCGGCGGGCCAGGTTGAGCTGGCTTTCCACATTGGGGGCTTCGCCGTCCAGCTTGGCGACAAGTACGGCTTTCAGAATGCGGCCATACAGCGGCCCCGGCGCGAGCCCGAGACGGCGCAGTTCCGCACCGCCGATGTCGGCTCTTTCCCGCCGCCATTGGGTGATGTAGCGCGAGAGGTTTTTCTGCAGGCCGGGATTGTCCGTGGAGGCCATGATATACAGCAGGCACTCCAGAGCAATGGGACGCAACAGGGCGCACAGAGCGCTGACTTTGGCCGTGCCCATGTCGTCCTGGCGCTGCCAGGCCTCCAGTTTGCCGCGCACGGCGCGCATCTGTTCACGCTGCCCTAGGATTTCGGCCTTCTTTACCTGCGGCAGACCCAGCCGCAGGTAATGGGCTGAAGTGTCCGCATAGTTCATGTTAAGGTTGAGCCCCAGAAAATAGACCAGCCAGGCCTGCGCGGTTCCGTCGAAATAGAGCAGACGGTACCAAGTAAGCATTTCCTTCAGGCGGTGCAAAAGATTTCGCCTGTTGGGCGTCAGGCCGAGCTGGGGCGCAATGGCCTGCAAAATGCCCAGTTCGTCCAGGCGGGAAAAACAGGCCGGAGGATCCTCCTCATCGCAGATATGCTGATATTCGTTGAACAGGCGCGCCCCGGAGAGACGGTCCATGAGCTTGAGGGACAGGGCGTTCTTGATCAGCTTTTCCGCTCCCGGGCCGATGCGGAACTTATAGCGCTGTTCAAAGCGCACGGCCCTGAGGCAGCGGGTGGGGTCCTCCACAAAGCTCAAGGTGTGCAACACGCGGATGACGCGCTCCTTAATGTCGCGCTGGCCTCCGAAAAAATCCACCAGCTGGCCGAAGGGCGTGCTGTCCAGACGCACGGCCAGAGCGTTGATGGTAAAATCTCGTCGGAAGAGATCCATCTTGATGGAGGAGAGTTCCACCGTGGGCAGGGCCGCCGGGTATTCATAATATTCCAGCCGGGCCGTGGCCACGTCGATGCGCGACTCAATGCCCTTGCTGTCGTGGAAGATGACCACAGAGGTCAGGAATTTCTGATGCTCGCGCACCCGGCCGTTCAATTCAGCCGCCAGAGCCTTGGCCAGAGCGATGCCGTTGCCCTCCACCACCAGATCGATGTCCTGATTGGGCCTGTCCAGCAGCAGGTCCCGTACAAAACCGCCCACAGCATAGACCGGCAGGCCCAGTTTTCTGCCCAATTGCCCGGCCAGATGCAGAAGCTCCCGGATTTCAGCCGGCAGGCGGTCCTGGATGAGCTTGCCGATATTGCGTTCCTTGCTGTTCTGGCTTTTGCGGTCCAGCAGGCGGCCCGGCTCGTCGGCAAAGACATTGATCAGGTCCGTGCGGGTGACCACGCCCGCCACTTTTTCGCCTTCCACAATGGGCACCAGGCGCTGGCGCGCGTCCACGATGACCGCGGTGAGCTCCTTCAGGCTGGCGTCGGGCGGCAGGGTGCGCACCCGACGCTGCATATAGTCCTCCACCGGCAAGTCGCCCAGGCCGTGAGCGCTGGCCCGGGAAGCGGTCTGGGCATCCAGCAGGCCCACGCAGGAACGCGTGCCCGGTCTGAACACCGGCACGGCCTTGAGACCGAAGTGGAGCATCAGCTCGTCGGCCTCCTGAATGCTGGAGGCGGATTCAATGCCTACCGCAGGCGCGGACATGTATTCGCGCGCCGTTTTGTCCGGATTGGCCTGATCGTACAGACGGCGCAAAATGGTTTCGCGCACTTCATTGATGGTCATGGAACGGACGGAGGCCGATGCCGCATAGGCATGGCCGCCGCCGCCCAGTTCCGCGCAGATGTCGCCCACGTTCACCGCGTCGCTGCGACTGCGCGCCACCACCTGGATGCGGTCGCCCATGATCCCGATGGCGAACAGGACGGAAAATTTTTCCATTTCCATCAGCCGGTGGGCCAGATAGGCGAAGTCCCCCAGGTAGTGTTCCATGGAGGCTTCGGCCAGGACCACAGGCGTATTGTTGATGGTATAGGTACGCGCCGATTCCAGCAGGCTGTTCAAGGCCTGGATGTGCAGGCTGGTCAACTCATGGGCCGCCATCTCATTGATCTGATTGACGTCCATGCCCTGGCCGAGCAGCCAGGCCGCAGCCTGAAAATCTTCCGCCGTGGTGGAGGAGTAGGTGAACGAACCCGTGTCTCCGTAAATGCCCAGCCCCAGCAGCGTGGCCTCGTCGCTACCCAGACGGACGTTTTGCGTCTCGAGGTTCTGGACCAGCAGGCTGGTCACCGCGCCCACCTGGGCCAGATGCACCGCATCCGCCGCGATATCGTCCGGCGAGTCGGGGTGGTGATCCCAGGCTTCGATGCGTATGCCGGGTCGCTCCAGCAGGGGAGCCACATGCCCCACGCGGCTGCGCTGGCGGGTGTCCACCAGTACCAGCCGATCGAAATCCTCCCAGCGCAGGTCGGCGGCCTCGGCAAAGCCATAGGCGGCGGGGTTCAGGTTGGCGTATACTTTTTGCAGGCCACGCTCCTGGCTGCCCGGGAAAAGCAGCATGCAGGGCGCATAGAGATGCCGCGCGGCCAGCATGGCCGCAAAGGCGTCGAAGTCGGCATTGGCGTGACAGGTGATCAAAGTGGCCGTAGCGGCGCTCACAGCTGGCTCCGGGGATGGAATTGATGATGAATGCCGCGCAGGCGTTCCGCCTGGACATGGGTATAGATTTCCGTGGCGCTGATGTCCGCGTGCCCGAGCAGGAGCTGCACCGCGCGCAGGTCCGCGCCGCCTTCCAGCAGGTGTGTGGCAAAGGAATGCCGGAAGGTATGGGGAGAGACTGCTCGACGGATACCCGCCAGCAGGGTGTATTTCTTGACCATTTTCCAGATATACTGACGGCTCAGAGCCCGGCCGGAACGGTTGACGAAAAGCTGGTTGCCGCCGGGGGAAAACAGCGGCCGCCAGGAGCGCAGATAGTCGCCCAGCAGAGCCTGGATCATGTCATGCAGGGGCACCAGGCGTTCTTTGGCCCCTTTGCCGAATACGCGCACCAGCCCTCGTTGCAGGTCCAGGTCGGCCACACTCAGGTTGCAGAGTTCCGACACCCGCAGACCGGCGGCATAGAGCATCTCCAGCATGCAGCGGTCGCGTCGGCCGCTTTTTTCGTCCATATCCGGCAGGACCAGCAATTTTTCCATTTCCTCGCGGCTGAGCACTTCCGGCAGATGCTGGGGTAATTTGGGATTTTCCAGTAAAAGCGCTGGATTGGTTTTCAGGGTTCCTTCCTCCACGGCAAAGGCGAAGAACGCCCTCAGGGCGGAAAGACGGCGGGCCAGCGTGCGCCCGGTATTGCCTCTGGACCGCAGCCAGGCCAGATACAAAAAAATTTCCTGCTCGTCCAGGCAGGAGGCACTGCCGCCGCTTTGGGCCAGTTCTTCCTCAAACAGAAAAAAACTTTCCAGATCCTGACCGTAGGATTCCACTGTCCGGGGCGAAAGACCGCGCTGCGCCAGTAAATAGTCCAGCCAAGCCGGGAGCTGATTGGAGAGGGGAGGGACAGCTTGCGATTGTTCCATGCCTGTCATGCTAGCCGCCTTGCCCGCGCCGGGCAAGTGCCCTTTTAGAGCAGTTCACGAATAGAATGAGCCAACGGCTTTGCGCGCTATCCATAAGCAGGCAGAGCTTGCCTGCGAAGGCGACAGTGATTGCGGCGATGTAACCGTGTCGTTACGCATGCAACGCTCGGCGCAAGAATTGGTCTGCGAATCCTTGTTGCGAAATGCGGGTAGACGGGCTTTTCCTGCCGCAAACGAGCATTTCAAGTGGTAAATGCTGTAGAAAAAAACGGCTGTCCGGGGCTTGGCGGGCTTCCCTCCGGCCGACGAATCGGCTATGTTCAAGACATCATGTATATCATTCACAATGAAGCAAGTGTTGGCGCGCTGGGGCGGCGCAGCGTGGCGCTGACCAGCGAGATCATGAACCGTCACTATGTCCGTGACGAAGAATTCGTCTGGGACCAGCTTGTGGAAAATGTGATGTGGATCGGCCCCCTGCGTTCCCAGTTCGTCACCGGCCTGGATAAGGCCAAGGCGCTTCTGGACCAGGAGAAGGACGTAACCTTCACCATGGAGCAGGAAGAGTATCTGGTGCCCTATGAGGATGAGGAATCCTGTATTGTGTCCGGCTGTTATTACGTGACGTCGGACCCGGAGACCAAACTCTTCATCCGCTGCCACCAACGGGTGAGTTTTTTCTATCGCCTGTTCGGCGACCGGCTTAAAGTGGTGCATATGCACCTTTCCCATCCTTATGAAGTTACAGACCCGGACGAGTATTTCCCTTTCCGCTTCGGCAAGGAAGCCTATGAATATATAGCCAGCACCCATCAATTGGCCTTTACCGACAGCCTTACGGAATTGGGCAACCGCAACGCCTATGAAACCGATCTGCTTGAGCTTTCCGGGCGTCTGTCGGAAATAGATTCGCTGGCTATGGTTCTGTTTGATCTCAATAACCTGAAGCTGATCAATGACAGCTTGGGGCATCTTGCGGGCGATCAGCTGATCCGCAGTTTCGCCTTCCTGCTCAAGGAGTCCATGCCTGCCACAGCCAAGCTGTACCGTTACGGCGGCGACGAGTTTGCGGTTTTTCTGCCCGACGCCGACAACGGCATTTTGGAGCGGGCGCTCCGGGAGCTGGAAGACCGCAAGGAAGCCTACAATATGGCCAATACCACCCGCCTCAGTTTTGCGGCGGGGCACGCTTTTTTCAAAAAAGGCCAGGACCATACGCTTTCTGACCTCATCAAGCGAGCGGACAGCCGTCTTTACGCCCGCAAGCGGGCCATGAAACAGTTGCTTTGAACCTTCGCGGCGATACCTATGACGGAAAATCACACGGCGCTGCATGAAGAGATTCGGGCGTATGTGGGGCTGGGTTCCAACAGCCCCGAGGCGGAGGCCATGCTGGCGCGGGCTCGTGAAGGACTTTCCCGCCTGCCGGAATTGCGCCTGAGTGCGGCGTCGCCCTTGTACAGCACGGAACCGCAGGGGTATACGGAGCAGCCTTGGTTTCTGAACCAGGTGGTGGAACTCATACTCGCGCCGGTATGGCGTCCACGGCGTCTGTTGGCGGCCATGCTCCGGCTGGAAAGCACCCTCGGGCGTGTCCGCAGCCCGGACCCGGCTTTGCGTTACGGCCCGCGCGCCATTGATGCGGACCTTCTGCTCTTCGGCGAGGAGCATTGTTCCGATCCCGCCTGTCGCGTACCGCATCCGCGTCTGGCGCAACGAGCCTTTGCTCTGGTGCCTCTTCTGGATATCGCACCTCAGGTCCGCATTGAGGGAACCGCCGCCACGCAATGGCTGGCGCGCCTGAACTACAGGCTGGACGGGTGCAGAATTTTTCAGTGACGCGTTCCCCCTCTCTGTGCTAATGTCGTCAGCGGTCCGAAGCGGCATGACGCCCGAAAGACGTGGAGCACAAGCTCCGCGCGAACCATACGCCATATTCCGTTGCGGCGCAGCATGCTCGGAACGGTGAAAGGAGCATAACGAATGTTGAAATGGCTTATTTTGATCGTGGCGATCTATGTTCTGTACCGTCTCTTCGCCAATGACGTGCTTAAGAAAAAAAAGATAAACAAGGAAGAGAGCGCCGCTGATCTGGAACGGAAAGTGGCCGCCGGTGAAATGGTCAAGGATCCCGAGTGCGGGACCTATGTTTCAGTGGACGGCAATATCTCCGTGCGCGACGGCGACAAGGTATACCGCTTTTGCAGCTATGACTGTCGGGACAAATTCCTGCAGCGCCTGGAAGAAGGCGGCCGCGAACTGCCTCCCCGCGAATAATTTCTGCTTCGCCGCCGCGTAAGGCAGAGGCGCATACCTGCCTTTGGTCCGACTCGCCGATCCGCAGTCAAAATTGACAGCCCCGCTGATGTCTTCTGCATCAGCGGGGCTGTTTCGTTACCTGGAATTATGCAGCTTCCCTGGCAGCATCTGCGGCAAGAGCATGTTTGCGTCGCCGTCTGCGCGGAGTCTTTTTGCCTTAGAGCAGATTGCCTTTGAAACGCTATACGTTTCAAAGGGATCATCCCGGCAAAAAACGTGGTTTTCGCCGGGATCCACGCCGCGTTGCTCTCGATGCCTGTACGCCCTTTGGGCTACAGGCGCGGCCCTACGGGCCGCCCGTCGGGTCGGTCTTCGCGGCGCGCATCACAGTGTTTGGCGTTAGAGCAATTTCAAAGTGAAATTGCTCTAATTGGCAGCGGCTTCCAACCTGCCGGTGATATTGTCGCGCACCCACTTGGGGTCGATCCATTCCAAAGGCGTCACTTCAACGCCGCCCACCAGCATGCCGAAATGCAGATGATCTCCGAAAGCCAGGCCGGTGCTGCCCGTACGGGCGATGGTCTGGCCCTTCTTGACCACGTCGCCCTTGTTGACCTGGATTTCACTCAAATGGGAATACAGGGACATGAGCCCGAGGCCGTGGTCAATGACCACGAGGTTGCCGTAAATACCCAGATCGCCCGTATAGACGACGCGGCCGCTGTTGGCGGCGGGCACGTCGGCATTGCGCACTGAAGCCAGGTCGAAACCCAGGTGGAAGGATTCGCCCACCAGTTTGCCCTGATAATGGAAGAAACGGTGATCGGCAAAACCGGCCCGCGCGGCGGAGCGGGGCAGCCGCGTGAAGGCACCGCTCCAGAGCATGGCCGCCGCGGTATCCTTGCCGATTTCACGCAGGGTCTGCACATTGGCGGCGCGTACCTGATTGTTGATATAAAGGTAGCATTCAAGCGGATTGGCGGCGTTGGGGGCCAGATTGCGCAGTTTGTTCTCCACCGAAAGCAGAAAATCGTCCTTCAGTTCCAGGCTGTCGCTTTTGAAGTTGCGTTCATAGGCCATGACCGTCAGGCGACTTTTAGTCACATTGCCGGCCAGGTCCGTGGCCGTGATCTCCACCGCGTTTTTGAAGTCGCGGGCGGTCATGGTATAGGGGAAGGGGAAGAAGCAGAGGTAGCTGCCGTCCTTTTGCAGGAAGCCGGGCACAAAATAGCCTGCCACAAGCACGCCGCTGTTGCTTACGTCTTCATCAATGGTGTAGCGAACCACCGCCGACCCGCCCCGGCGCACATTGGGCGGCAGGGTTTTGACGGAAATGCGCGGCGGCTGGGTGTCCAGGCGCATGGGCAGTTGCACGGTGCGGGTGTTGCCCTGGCCGAAGCCTGCCAGAGAGCCGTCCGTGGCGCGGATTTCCAAATCAAAAGCTCCTTCGCGCAGGTTGGCGTCCTTCAGGGGGACGTTCACCACCCGCTCAGGCAGGTACTCTTCAAAATGCTTGTTGAAGATCACATTGAGCACGTTGTTTTTGCGAATGCCCACAGTCAGCGCGCGGATGCCAGAGGGATCGTCCATGCGGATCTGCAGCACTGTGGCCGGCGAGACTCTGCCGGTATTAGGCGAAACCTGGACGACCGGGCCGTCCATATCCTTAAAAAAAGTATAGCCGCCGACAACCAGGGCGGCTACGATCAGCAGAACTAACACAGTGGAAAATATACCTTTTTTGCGCATCAGGAACTCCTCGTGACGGTGTTTGAAATGTTTGCACAAAGAACGGTGATTTTCAAGGAAAAGTCTTGATATTTTCTTGACCGTGCATGAAGCGCCCCTGTCCGTCGGCGTGCCCGCGCATTGACTTGACTGCTAAAATCTGTTTCTTCTTCCGCAGTATGCAGAGCGGCAGATATCCATATGACCAGGCTTTCCCCAACGCGCAGGGCGCGCGGGACCAGCAGGTAGACCCCAAGCGCTTGCGCCGCCGGATGGTGCGCGAGCAGCTGGAGGCCAGAGGCATCAGCCATTCCGGCGTGCTGGCGGCCATGGCCGCCGTGCCCCGGCATCTTTTCGTGCAGGAAGCTCTGCGCGCCCAAGCTTATGAGGATACCCCCCTGCCCATCGGTTACGGTCAGACCATTTCTCAGCCCTATATCGTCGCTCTGATGAGCGAGCTGCTGGAAGTGGAGCGGGGCATGCGCGTACTGGAAATCGGCACCGGCTCCGGTTATCAGGCGGCCGTGCTGGCCACCATGGGCTGCATCGTCTTTACCGTGGAGCGTCTGCGCGAACTCTATCTGAATACCGGCGCCCTCTTGCGGCAACTGGGCCTTCGCGGTATCCACATGCAGCGGCGTGACGGCACCCTGGGGGTTCCTGAGGCGGCTCCGTTTGAGCGCATCATCGTTACCGCAGGCGGCCCCGAGATCCCCCGTCCTTTGCTGGAGCAGTTGGATGAGGGCGGCATTTTGCTCATCCCCGTGGGCACGCGGCCGCGCACGCAACGGCTGATGCGCCTGCGCAAAGAACAGGGCCGCATCTGCAGCGAGGATCTCGGCTCGGTCATCTTTGTGGATCTGGTGGGCGACCACGGCTGGCAACCGTCGTCCCGTTGAGTTTCTGGAATTCTGCCAACATAATGAAGGAGATGTCATGTCTTCCTGTTCTTCCTGTTCTTCCGCTTCATCCTGCTCCAGTTCCACGGACAAGGGGGGCGATGGGAACTGCAATGATCTGATGGCCCGCCAGGACAGGGTCATTGCCGCCACTTTGGGGCATATCCGCCATAAAATTTTCGTCATGAGCGGCAAGGGCGGCGTGGGCAAAAGCTCGGTGACGGTGAACACCGCCGCCGCCCTGGCCCGGCGCGGCTTCAAAGTGGGCATTCTGGATGTGGATATGCACGGCCCCAGCGTGCCCAACCTGCTGGGCCTCACCAGCACCGTTGAAGTGGACCCCGGTAGCGAGCTGATGCTGCCCGCCGCCTACAATGAGAATCTGTCCGTCATTTCCATGGACTCGCTGTTGCAGGACAAGGACCAGGCCATTCTCTGGCGCGGGCCCAAAAAGTCCTCCGCCATCCGCCAGTTCCTCGCGGACGTGAAATGGGGCAATCTCGACTTCCTGCTGATTGATTCGCCTCCCGGCACCGGCGACGAGCACATGACCGTGCTCAAGAGCATCCCCGACGCGCTTTGCGTGGTGGTGACGACCCCGCAGGAAATTTCCCTGGCCGACGTACGCAAGGCGGTGAATTTCCTCCAGTATGCCAATGCCAATGTGCTGGGCGTGGTGGAAAATATGAGCGGACTGGTCTGCCCGCATTGCCACACTGAGATTGATCTCTTTAAGAAGGGCGGCGGCGAGGAGCTGGCCCGGCGTTACGGGCTCAAGTTCCTGGGAGCCATTCCCCTGGACCCGGCCACGGTGGTGGCCGCCGACCGGGGCGTGCCCGTGGTCTATCTGGAAAGCGACGGCCCGGCCAAGTCGGCCTTCCTGGCTCTGGCCGATGCCATTGCGGAGGCCGCGGACAACAGCCTGGAAGCCCTGTCCAGCCCCAATTCCTGAGCTTCAGGGGTCCCTTCAGCCGGAGGGGCCCCTTTTTCATGCCGAGACCGCGCGAGTCCGCCGCAAGGCGGGATATTTCTTCTTTTCTCCCCCGCGCTTTTGTGCTAGAAAAACAAAAAATTCCGATGGAAACGCCAGAGAGGAACAATGCTCAACCTTGCCAATAAAATTACCTTGTTGCGCATTCTGATGGCGCCTCTGGTCGTTGTTCTGCTGTATTTCGAAGGCCCCGCATTTTGCATATTGGCCGCGCTGGCCTTTATTTTCGCCGCCATAACCGACTGGATGGACGGCTACATCGCCCGGCGTGAAAACATGGTCACCAGCATGGGCAAATTTCTGGATCCGCTGGCCGACAAAGTGCTGATCTGCTCGGTGCTGATCATGTTCGTCAAGCTGGGCTGGGCTCCGGCCTGGGTGGTGATCGTCATCGTCTGCCGGGAACTGGTGGTGACCGGCTTGCGCGCCATGGCCATCGACGAAGGCATCGTGCTGGCCGCCGACAAGTTCGGCAAGGCCAAAACCGTGCTGCAGATTGTGGCCATCGTGCCCTTGATCCTGCATTATCCCCTGTTCGGCGTCGCGCTCTGGCCCATCGGCGAAGTGCTGCTCTATGTGGCCTTGGCCCTGGCTCTGATCTCCGGCGTCAACTACTGTTATTATTTTTACCGGCATGCCTGCGATAAGGTTCAGCCCGGGAAGGTTGCATGAGCACGTTGCAGATCCGCCTCAAAAACTGCATCCAGACCATTCTGGATCTGGAGCCCGACATGCGTGCCGGGATCTGGGGGCGACATTTCGACGAAGAGCTTTCCACCCTCAAGGACTATTTGCAGCGCGTGGACCGTATGAATCTGGCGGAGGACGACGTGCAACGTCTTGAAAACGCCACGGCCAGTTTTCTCGCTGAACTCAGGCTTTTCCGCAGGGGGCAGCCGCAACAGAAACGTCTTTTGCAGTAATCATGTTCTGGCGTGTGTTCATTCTCGTGGCTCTGGGGCTCATCAATGTGGTTCTGTTCAGTCGCATGATCTGGGGGCCCACCGGTCTTATGGAATATCGCGAACTCAAGCGGCAGTACGCCGCCCTGCAGGAGCAGGTCGCCGGTCTGGACGCGGAAAATCTGGCGCTGAGCCGGGAAATCCGTCTGCTGCAGTCTGATAACCAGTATGTGGAAAAAATGATTCGCCAGCGCCTGCATTACGTGCGGGATAACGAAGTGCTGTATCTTTTTGGAAAGTCGGCCAAAACCGGACAGGGAGCCGCGGACAATGACGGAAAAAATTGAATGGTATAAAGAGGTTCTGGAACTGGAACCCAATTCCAAGGTTTTTTTCCCTCTGGCGCGTATGCTGGCTGAGGAGCAGCGCTTTGACGAAGCCGTGGCCGTGCTGGAACATGGACTGGAGCGCCATGGCGAGTTCCTGGAAGCGCGTCTTTTTTTTATTGAGCTTTTGCATAAAACTGGCCGCCGCGAGGCCTGCGTCAGGCAAATAGACAAACTCAGTTCCATGTTTTCCGCGTATGCGGGTTTCTGGCAGGCTTGGGCCGCCTGCCTGTCCACGTCGGACGGTTCGCCGGATACCGCCTCGGTGCTGCGTTTTCTGGCCGCGCATTTCATGCGTGGCCCCATCTCCCTGCATGAAGTGCTGGACCGCGGCATTGCCTCGCTGCTGGATGAGCCGCAATCGCAACAAAATTCTTCTGGTTTTCGGTCCCGGACAGTGGACGCCGCCGCGCAAATGCCGGGTCAGCCTGCACCGGGCCAGGACGCGCCCCTGAGTGAAAGCGCGCCTCTGCCGTTGTTGCCGGAGGAAGACGATCTGAAGCTTGATCTGACTCTCAAAAAATTTTCCGCCGGAACAGCGGTTGAGGATGACGACGCCCCTTTTGAGGAAGCGGACGGAGAAGGTTTTGATCCCGACACGGCCATGGCCGAGGACGAGGCCCTGCCGGAGCCTTTGGAAATGCCGGGCAGGGAAAAAACTGCTGTCGTAACGATTCAGGCCTCCGATGTCGTGGACACGCAACCGGCGAGCAACGCGGACGACGCTGACGACAGCGAAGAGCGCTTTTCTCTGCGTACCCGCTCCATGGCCGAAGTTCTGGCGGAGCAGGGGGATATCAAGGGAGCGCTGGATATTTACCATGAGTTGGCTGCGGTGGCGGTTGCCCCGGAGGAGAGCGCCGACCTGCAGCAGCGTATTGCCACCTTGAGCGCGCGCCTCGGCAGCGCGCAGGAGATGGAACAGGAACAGCCTCCGCAACAGGAGGAATCCGCCAGCGGCAAAGACAAGCTGATCAGCATGCTTGAGGCGTTAGCGGAGCGCGTGGAAGCCAGGGCGCAAGACTAGGGCCTGTTAACACTATTTGACAAAGAGCGAGTATTCCGTAAGAATGTCTTATGCAAATTACTCGCGAACAATATGAGAGAATCGCTGACTGCTTCCCGCGCCAAAGAGGTAATGTCCGTTTTGACAATCTCCAGGTGTTGAATGCGATTCTGTACGTTGCGGAGCATGGGTGTAAATGGCGTGGACTGCCGAAAAATTTTGGCTGTTGGCACAGCATCTACACGCGCATGAACCGCTGGAGCAAGAACGGAGTTCTTGACCGTATATTTGAACGCCTTCAACAAGAGCAGATACTCCGCCTTAAAATAGAAGCAGTTTCTCTCGACAGTACTATTGTTAAGGTTCATCCCGATGGAACAGGGGCCTTAAAAAAACAGGTCCGCAGTCCATCGGAAAGTCCAGAGGCGGCTGGACGACCAAGCTTCATATGGTTGCCGCGAATGCTGAATGCGCGTTGAATTTCAGCCTCACTCCCGGCAACGCCGGCGATGCCCCCGAGGGGCGCAGGCTGCTTGTCCAGTTGGGGCCGATGCCAGCGCCGTGCAGCTTGCTTATGGATGGCGCATATGAGGGTAATGAAACGACTCGCTTGGGACGTGAGTTGGGCTTCACTCCGGTGGTGCCGCCCAATCCCAACCGACTGAAACCGTGGGAGTATGACAAAGAGCTATACAAAAGACGTAATGAGGTAGAACGGCTTTTCAGGAGGCTCAAAGGCTTCCGCCGTGTTTTTACTCGCTTCGATAAGCTCGATGTCATGTTCCTGGCCTTTGTCGTCTTTGCGTTGATTGTTATAGCTCTGAAATAGTGTTAACAGGCCCTAGAGCATTTCAACTTTGAAATGCCTAACGCCGAACACGGTGAGGCGCGCCGCGAAGACCGACCCGACGGGCGGCCCGTAGGGCCGTGCCTGTAGCCCAAAGGGCGTACAGACATCGAGAGCAACGCGGCGTGGATTCCGGAAAAACCGCGTTTTTTCCGGAATGCCCCCTTTGAAACGCAAAGCGTTTCAAAGGTAATCTGCTCTAGAGCGGGTTAACTTCGTAATATTGAGCTGCTCGATGAGGATTTGCCCTCAAATCCTTGCCGGGATGTATTTGCAGGTGGGTGCGGCCCGCCGTTGCGCAAGCTTCTCAAGCGTAAAATGCTCTAATGCACGGGGGAATATGGTGTCGAATTCTTTTTTGCGTTGTTTTCTGCTGCTGATGGCCGTGTCTCTGGCGGCTGGCTGCAGTTCCTACCAGCCCACCAAAAACGCCTGGAAGAGCACCAAGGGCTTCTGGAATACCTATGTCAGTCCTCCGGCCAGCGTGGATTATGACGAAAAGGGCGATCTTTCTCCCCGCGCGTTGGCTCTGACCAACTGCATGATGGGCATCGACGTGGAACTGGGCCGCCTGGAGCGGGTCATGCTCAACGCGGACAAGCCCCCGACGCGGGAATGGATCAGCAATTTTTTTGCTACCTTCCCTTGGATCAGCGGTTTTGCCGGCGTCAAGTATGACGGCACCATCTTGGGACAGGAGCCGGCCACTTCCATGAAGGATCTGGATTTTATTCCGCTGCTCTATGAGGATAAAAAGCAGAACAGCCGCGCTTTGCGCGCCGATGTGCAGAATACGCCGTTGGGACCGGAGGTCATGCTGGCCGCGCCGCTGTATGATGGCGTGGATTTCCTAGGCGTGGTAGTGGCCTATTTCGACATGCGGGCTCTGATGCAATATTCCGGCAGCCCGGAAAATATGGTGATTTTGTCTCCCCAAGCCCTGCTCTGGCCCGGCAAGTACGATTTCGCGGCCACGCCGCTGGCCGGCGTCGACTGGTCTGAAGTGGTGAGCAAAAGTTCGTCCGGCACCTGCACCAACGCCACGGGCTCCTTCTATTACATGGTACGCTATCTGGGCAATCTGCCCTTGGTTTTCGCCGTGGCTGAATCCGGCACCTTCCCTGAGGGCAAGGGCGATCTGGAGCAGGGGCTGCCTTTCTTCCCCAAGGAACGTGAAAAACTGCCGCCCCCGCCGCAGCCGGAGCACAAAGATAAGACTGACATGTCCGGCGCGCCGAGCTTTGGCGCTCCGTCGGAAGAGGGCGCTCCGGCCGCCGACATGGGCACGCCCGGCAGAACCGCGGGCAAGCCGTCCAATGAAATCCAGCCGGGCAGCCGTGACAGCATGTTGCTGAAAGGCAAGGGCGCCGAAAAGTCGCGCGTGCAGGAACGTCAGCTGGAAGGCGAAAATGTGCCGGTAGAGCGGGTACAGCGCCCCAGAAAGGCCGCACCGCAGCAGCCGCGCCGCAGCATGCCGTCTCCGGACTTGGTTCCGGACGCTGATATGCCCACGTTGCCGGGCGGCCGTCCGAGTCCCTTTGGGCCGCGTGAAGAAGCTCCGGTCGTCAAGCGCCCGAGCCCCTTCGGCCCCCATACGGAAAGCCCGGCCGTGCCTGCCGGGGAAGAGGCCGCTCCCGCGACAAAGCAAGAGTCTTCGGCGCAAACGTCGTCGACTCAGACCAAGGAGCCGAAGCAGGAAGCGGCCCCATCCGCCGAACAGTCGCCTGCCGCAAGCGGCGCTGCGACGGAACAGGCTCCGGAAAAGGAAGGCGAGCCGCAAGCGCCCGCAACACTGCCGGGCGGACGGCCGAGTCCTTTCGGTCCACAGAACTGACGCATCGCAGAATGCTGGCATGCGCCGCCCTCAGGGTGGCGCATGCCTTTCCGGCCCCGGAGTAATTCCGCTTCCGGGACGTTATCAAGGAGGCTCTCATGGCTGACATCACGGTTACCGAGCACCTTCTGCTACACCAAAAGCGCACGCCACAGGCTACCGGGCAGTTCACCGGCCTGCTTTATGATCTCATTCTTTCCGGCAAGTCCATTTCCCGCCGCATCAACAAGGCCGGTCTGCTCGATATTCTGGGGGGCACCGGCGAAGTGAACGTTCAGGGCGAAAATGTTCAGAAAATGGACGCTATCGCCAACCGGATCATGATTTACCGCATGGAACGTTGCGGCGCGCTCTGCGCCATGAGTTCCGAGGAAGAGGCCGAGCTCATCCGCGTCAGTCCGGAGTTCCCGCGCGGCGATTATATTCTGATTTTTGACCCGCTGGACGGTTCCTCCAACATCGACGTCAACATCAATGTGGGCACTATTTTCTCCATCCTGCGTCGGCCCGAGGGGCACACGGGTGAAGTGACGCTCGATGAAGTGCTGCAACCGGGCGTACAGCAGGTCGGGGCCGGCTATATTCTGTACGGGCCGTCAACCATGCTGGTGTTGAGCACCGGACAGGGCGTGCACGGCTTCACGCTGGATCCGGGCGTGGGAGAATTTTTGCTTTCCCATCCCGATATGCGTATTCCGGAACAGGGGCATATCTATTCCGTCAATGAAGGCTACTGGCAATACTGGGACGAAGCTACACGCGAAGCCGTGAACTGGTTCCACACCTGCGAGAGCCAGGACGGTAAGCCCTATTCCTCCCGCTATGTGGGCGCGCTGGTGGCGGACTTTCACCGCACCCTGATTTACGGCGGTATCTACATGTACCCGCCGGACGCCCATAAGCCTGACGGCAAGCTGCGCCTGATGTGCGAGGCCTCACCTCTTTCGTTCCTGGCGGAACAGGCGGGCGGCAAGGCCAGCGACGGGCGGGGACGCATTCTGGAGCGCAAGCCCGAGCGCCTGCACGCGCGTACGCCCCTGTTCATCGGTTCGCGCAAGGATGTGGAAGCCGTGGAGCGCACGTATGCACAACATGCCAAGGCCTGAAGCCGTAGCGGCGCGGGGGCTGTGATCCATGCTTTGTCTCGGCATTGAAAGCTCCTGTGATGAGACGGCTCTGGCTCTGGTGGAAGACGGTCGACTGCTGGCCTCGGTTCTTGCCAGCCAGGCGGACGTGCATGCTTTGTTCGGCGGAGTGGTGCCGGAATTGGCCTCGCGGGAGCACTACCGCTATATCGGGCCGCTTTTCGACGAACTGATGCGCCGTTGCCGACGCCAAGCCGTTGACATTGACCTTGTGAGCGTGGCGCGCGGTCCGGGTCTGCTGGGCAGTCTGCTGGTGGGCGTGGCCTTTGCCAAGGGCTTGGCTCTGGGATTGGGGGCGCGCTTCTTGGGCCTCAACCATCTGCACGCGCATTTGCTGGCAGTGGGGCTGGAGCGGGAGCTGCGTTTTCCCTGTTTAGGTTTGCTGGTTTCCGGCGGTCACACCCATATTTACCGGCTTGAGTCTCCCTGGCGTTGCCTGCCGCTGGGCCGGACTCTGGATGACGCGGCGGGTGAGGCCTTTGACAAAGTGGGCAAACTGTTGGGCCTGGCCTACCCCGGCGGGCGCCTCATGGACGCATTGGCCACCGTCGGCAGGGCGGATGCCGGACTTTTTCCGCGCCCGTATCTTGACAACGACAATCTGGATTTCAGTTTCAGCGGCCTGAAAACAGCGGCCGCCTCCTATATTGAGCAGCATCTGGACGGCCTCTGGCCGCATCCGTTACAGAAGGTTGAAGATGCGCCCGAGGCTCTGAGGGACTGCTGCGCGTCTTTCAACTTGGCGGTGGTGGATACGCTGTGCGTCAAGGTTGAGCGCGCTCTTGACCGACAGCCGGATCTGCGCACGCTGATTGTGGCCGGTGGGGTTGCCGCCAATTCGCTGCTGCGCAGCCGCATGATTGAGCTCATGCGGCGACGGGGCGGCGACATCCTTGTGCCGAACCCGACCTTATGTACGGATAATGCCGCCATGACGGCCTATGCCGGCTGGCTGTTGGGTAAGGCCGGTTTTTGCCATGATCTGCGCATGGAAACCATTCCGCGCGGCAGGGCGGTGCCCGAGGATATGGTGTGTTGCGCGGATACGGCACAGGTCGGGGAACCCGCCTGAAACGCGCAGATTGTCTTGACACCGGGACGTTAGATATCTACTCTCAACAGGCACAGAAGCGGACGCGGCGCCCCCGCCGGTCCGTCTGTACAATGCGCGCCGCGCGGCCATTGGCATTGCCGAGCCGCCGTGCGCGACCCTAAGCAACCCAAGGAGTAATCATATGGCTGAACAGGTCACTGATGCCACTTTCGAGAGCCTTGTTCTGAAATCCGATCTGCCGGTTCTGCTTGACTTCTGGGCTCCCTGGTGCGGCCCCTGCCGCGCGGTGGGTCCGATCATTGACGAACTCGCCAAGGAATACGAAGGCAAGGTGCGTGTGGTTAAAATGAATGTGGATGAGAATCCCGCCACGCCGACAAAATTCGGCATCCGCGCCATTCCCACCTTGGTAGTCTTCAAAAACGGCGAAACGGTGGAACAGATCACCGGCGCCGTCACCAAGGTGGCCATGAAGGAACTGCTTGATTCAAAGGTCCTGGCATGAAGGCATACGACGCCGTTGTTATCGGCGGCGGACCGGCCGGCATTACGGCTGCCCTTTACTTGGCGCGCTCCGGTTGTTCAGTGTCGTTCTTTGAGCAGCTGACTCCGGGCGGCCAGGTTCTGCAGACCGAATCCCTTGAAAATTACCCCGGCTACCCCCAGGGCATCAAGGGTTATGAGCTGGCCGATCTTTTTGCCGCCCATCTGGACGGCCTCGACATTGACCGGCCTACCGGCGCCGTGGAATCCGTTTCCGGCGCGGCAGGCCGGTTCAATGTGCGCGCCGGAGGCGATGAGGAATACGCCGCCAAAACGGTGCTCGTCTGTTCCGGGGCGCGTCATCGTCAGTTGGGACTGGAAAATGAGGATCGTCTGGTCGGACGCGGCGTCTCCTACTGTGCCCTCTGCGACGGTAATTTTTTCCGTGGGCAGACTGTGGCGGTAGTGGGCGGCGGCAATGCCGCCCTTGAAGAATCGCTGTATCTTGCCAAAATCGTGGGCAAGCTGCACCTGATCCATCGGCGCGAGGGCTTTCGAGGCCTTAAAGTCTATCAGGACAGGCTGGAGAGCATGCCCGACAAGGTGGAAATCCACCGTAACACGGTCATCACAAGCCTGAATGGCAATGAGCAGCTGACAAGCCTCAATCTGCGCAACATTCAGAACGGCGCGGAAGAAGAGCTGCCGGTGGACGGACTTTTCGTCTATGTGGGATTTGCACCGGTAACCTCTTTTCTGCCTCAGGAACTTCAGCGCGACGACCAGGGCTTCATCGTAACGGATACGGAAATGCGCACAAGTATTCCCGGCATTTTCGCCGCCGGGGATATTCGCTCCAAACTCTGCCGTCAGGTAATCACCGCTGCCGGTGACGGCGCAACGGCTGCGCAAGCGGCTTTTGTCTTTTTGGAACAGCTCCATGCATAAAAAACTGCTTCGCTGCTTTGTGCTTGCCGTCAGTTTGTTTGCCGTGTCCGGTTGCGGCATCATTGATATGATCTATCTGCCGCCGGCTGAAGACACCGCGCAGGAGATCTTTGAAGCCGCCAACGACGCCATGAGTGAAAAGAACTACGTGCGCGCCGTGGAGCTGTACAACAAATTGCGCGACACGTATCCGTTCAGCCCTTATACCATTGATGCTGAACTTTCGCTGGGCGACGCCTATTTTCTGGATGAGGAATACGAGCTGGCCGCCGAAACCTACAAGGATTTCGAGTCGCTCCATCCCCGTCATGAAGCCATACCTTATGTGCTGTATCAGACGGGCATGTCGCTCATGAAGCAATTCCGCTCCATTGACCGGGCTACCACGGAATTGCAGGAGGCCTACGATTACTTCAACCGCCTCTCTCAGATGTATCCCGATTCGCCCTACGCCAAGGGCGCGGAAGAACACATGCATACCTGCCGCAAACTCATGGCCGAACACGAATTGTACATTGCCGACGTGTTCTGGCACATGAAAAAATACGGCCCGGCTTGGCGGCGGTATGAATTCATCATGGAAAACTTCAAGGACGTGCCGGAAGTGGCGGAACACGCCAAGGAAAAGAGCTTGGCCGCTTACCACAACTACCGCGAGGAACAGGCCGCGGAGACGCGCGAAAAGCGTCAGGGTTCCTGGCGGGAGTGGTTCACCTGGTTGTAGCGGCGTGCTAGAGCAGTTCACGCATTTCATGCGTGAACTGCTCTGCAAGGACCTGTCTGCAAATCCTTGCCACGAAATGCGAGTAGGCGGGCTTTGCTCGCCGTAAACGAGCATTTCAAGTTTGCATGCTCTAAAGGAAGCGAAAAAGCCCCTCCGGGGGCTTTTTTTATCGGGAGTAGTTATGGAGAGCCTTCGGCACGAAGACGGCGCCGCCGAAAAGCACCGCGCCGCGCTGGCCTCGCTGTTCGCGGCCTTTGCCCTGACCGGTTTGAAGTTGGCCGTGGGGCTGTACACCAACAGCCTGGGCATTCTTTCCGAAGCGCTTCACAGCGGCCTTGATTTGCTGGCGGCGGCCATGACCCTGGCGGCGGTGCGCATTTCGGCCCGCCCGGCCGACAGTCGGCATCCCTACGGGCACGGCAAGGTTGAAAATCTTTCCGCTCTGGCGGAAACCCTGTTGTTGTTCCTGACCTGCTTCTGGGTGGTCTATGAAGGCGTGCAGCGGCTTCTGGAGGGTGTCAGTCCCATAACTCCTTCGCTCTGGGGCGTGGCCGTCATGGCTGTTTCCATGGGCATTGATATCAACCGTGTGCGCGTTCTGCGGAAGGTGGCCCGCCAGTACAGAAGCCAGGCGCTGGAGGCCGACGCCCTGCACTTCTCCACGGACATCTTGTCCTCGGCCGTGGTTCTGGTCGGCGTGCTGGCCGTCTGGCTGGCCGCTGCCCTGAATCTGCCGGAACCGCTTTACCGGGTGCTGGCCCAAGCCGATACTGTGGCGGCCTTGGTGGTGGCCCTGCTTATTTTCCGCGCCAGTCTGAGCATGGCTGTGGAGTCTATTAACACGCTGATGGATTCAGGCTCGACCAAGGAGCAGAGGGCGGTGGTCAAGGCCGTGCGGCAGGTGCCCGGCATCACGGCGGTGCGGCGGATACGCTTGCGCAATAGCGGCCCGCAGACCTTTGTGGATCTGAGCATTGGCGTGGAACCGGGCATCCGCGTCCGTGACGGACACAAGCTGGCCCATGACGCTGAACAGGCCGTGGCCGCCATCCTGCCGGGCTCGGATGTGACCGTGCACGTGGAGCCCTTAAGCTCCCGCTCCCGGAAGGACGAGAATCCTTTTTCTCTGGTGCAGCGCACGGCTTCGGAGCACGGCCTGGCGGTGCATAACGTGCATGTGCTGCGCACCGGCGCTTTGTTCCACATTGAACTGCATGTGGAGCTGCCCGGCACCCAGCCTTTTGCCGAGGCCTACGCGCGGGTGCGTCCCTTTGAAGAAGACTTGCGCCAAGCCCTGCCCGGTGCGGAAGTGGTCAGCCATCTGGAACCTGAGGGCGCGGCCAGCGCACTGCATGCCGGAGCCGCCGTTTCCGTGCCCCTGTCCGAGCTGGCTTGGCGGGAAGTGCATGCGGCGGTGGAAAAAGAACCGCTGGTCTGCGACCCTCACAAGTTTTCCACCTATGAGCTGCCGGAGCAGGGCATCTGTATTTCCTTCCATTGCGGCATCAACGGCGAGCTGAGCGTGGTGGAGGTCCATAACATCTGCGTGCGTCTGGAAAAACAGCTGCGCGTCGCCGTGCCGCTGCTGGGCAGGATCATCATTCACATGGAGCCGGACGCCGTCTCGGCGGAGCAGCAGGCGGACTGACCCTGGCGTACGTCAGGGCATTTCAACGTTGAAATGCTCTGGCGAGGCTCGGGAGCAGCCTCGCGCTACGAACCGTAAGCCTAATTTATTTGCGCTGTTCTCCTCTTGGCGAGTCCTCGATCGTTGCGTGCAAGGCAGCATGCTTAAGTGGCGGAGTAAGCATGACGTTACCTTTGAAATGCATGGCATTTCAAAGCGGATATCCTCTAGCTCGACATGGTCGGGGTGCCGTCTTCCGACTCTCCAGCTGCATCTCCATCGGCTTCAGCGGTTCCGGCTGCCGCGATCAGGGCACGCCAGAATTCCTCCATACCCAGGCGGCTGCTGGAGGAAGTCAGTACCGGTTTGACATTCAGCAGTTCCTGCCATTCTTTTTGCCGGGCGGCGCGTTCACGCTGGCTGCATTTGTCGGCCTTGGTCAGGACGGGCAGCAGCGGCAGGCAACAGCCACGGGCAAAGGACGCTAGTTCCAGGTCAAGCTTTTGCGGAGGCAGGCGACAATCCAGCAGCAGGGCCAGCGCCTTGAGAGTCTTGCAATCCGCAAGATAGTGCTCCAGCAGTTTCGCCCACTTTCGGCGTTCCTCATGGCTGGCCCTGGCGTAGCCATAGCCGGGCAGATCCACCAGATAAAAGTTGTAGGGCTCCACCCGGTAAAAATTGACGGAGCGCGTTTTCCCCGGTGTGGCGCTGACCTTGGCAAGTTTTTTGCGTCCGGCCAGAGCGTTGATCAGGGAAGATTTGCCCACATTGGAACGCCCGGCCAGGGCGATTTGCGCTTCCGGCAGGGCCAGGAGCTGATCCAGGGTATAGGCTGTGGTTTCAAGCGTCAGACTGATGTTCATAAAAACCTCATGTATAACTTGAACTTTGTGTCTTGACAACACGGCTGTTTTCAACAAATATATCCAATTCGGAACTACACATGTTCGCGGAAGAACATTTCCGCCATACGGTAGCCGCTCTCGCGCCGCTTGGCAATTGAGACCGGCGCAATTTTGCCAATACAGAACATGCCGCGGCATGGCAGGAGGGACGCATGTATTCAACCACCGACTTTCGCAAGGGCCTTAAAATCGAAGTGGAGGGCACGCCCTACGAAATAGTGGATTTCCAGCACTTCAAGCCCGGCAAGGGCGGGGCCATGGTCCGTACCAAGCTGCGCAATATCCTTACCGGACGCATGCAGGACATCACGTTTCGTTCCGGCGAAAAAGTGGGCAAGCCCGACATGGAAACCCGCGACATGCAGTTTCTTTATCGCCAGGACGACGAACTGATTTTCATGGACATGACCACCTATGAGCAGGTGCAGATGCCTGTGGCCTCCACCGGCGGCAAGGAAGGTTTTCTCAAGGACGGTCAGGAATGCCGCGTGCTGCTTTACAAGGGCAGCCCCCTGGATATCGACATCCCGTTGAGCCTGGTGCTGGAAGTCACGGAAACCGAACCCGGCGCCAAGGGCGACACGGTGAGCAACGTCACCAAGGCCGCCAAGCTGGAGACCGGCATCACGGTGCAGGTGCCGATTTTCGTGAACACCGGCGACCGGATCAAGGTGGATACCCGCACCAAGGAATATTTGGGCCGGGAATGATTGCAGCCGTTCTTTGTCCGGGAGGGTAGCCCTACGGACGCCCACAAATTCAGCCGCGAACTGTTCGGCCTTTTTCTGCTCTTCTGGGCATTGTTGTTGCTGCTCAGTCTTGCCAGCTTCGACGCCAATGATCCCAGCCTCAACCACGTGGTCAGCGGTTCCGTGGAAGTGCAGAACAAAGCCGGATTGTTCGGTGCCTACGCGGCGGGTTTTCTCAATGATGTCTTTGGCGTGGCCGCCTTTCTCTGGCCGCTGGTCTTCGGCGCGCTGGGAGCGGCTTACGTTTCTCCTGCCTATGCCCTGCACTGGTGGCGCTGGTGTGGTTTTTTCCTGCTGACAATCTGCCTGCTGGTCATGGGCGCGGCCTGGGATCTCTCACTGGGCGATCTCTGGGGCGGCGGCATGGTGGGCAGCGCCCTGCACGACAATGCCGGCCGTTATCTGAGCCCCGGCGGTTCGGCCCTCTTATGGCTGTTCGTCCTGCTGGTGGGTTTGCAACTGGCCTGCAATATCTCCTGGTTCAGCCTGGCCGCGCGTTTCGGGCATTGGTTGCGTGGTCAGCTCGGCAAACGTATTGACGGCAGGTTCAAGAGTGCTGAAAAAAATTCTGAACCTGAAATGCCCCGCTCAGCCTGGAAACTGCCCCGGTTGCGCTTGCCGCAATGGAGCTTTTTGACCCAATGGCGGGATAAACTGGGAGATATCCGTCCCACGGCGGATTCACTGCCCGAGGTCTACGAGGAAAAGCGTTCCGCCAAGAGCGGGGCAGGCAAAGCCGAGCCTGCCGTATCCGTTGTGCCCGTGGATGCCGACAGCGACGATCCCTTTGCCGTGGCCGAGGACTTGAGCGGCGCGCCCCTTGTCTCCACGGCGGCGAACCCGGAAAAAGAACCGGAAGCCGCGCCTGAGGAGAGCGCGCCCGCCGCTCCTGAAGTTCGCCAGCCCGTTCAGGCGGACAAGGCGGCAAGCGCAAAGGGTGAGGCCGCGCCCGAGAAACGTGTCTGGGACAATCTGATCTCCGCCGCATTGGGCAAAAAAGCCTCGGTGCCGTTGCCCGCTCTGGATCTGTTGACGCCGCCTCCCAAGGCCGCCCACGGCGGCAGCCGTGAGGACCGCGAAGGCAAAGGCAAGGCCTTGATGGCCTGCCTTAAGGATTTCGATATTCAAGGCGAGCTGGTGCGTATTACGCCCGGACCCGTGGTGACCATGTATGAGGTGCGCCCGGCCCCAGGCGTCCGCGTCAGCCGTATCGCCAATCTCAGTGACGATCTGGCCCTGGCGCTCAAGGCCATGGCCGTGCGTATCCAGGCTCCCATTCCCGGTTCGGACACCGTGGGCATTGAAATCCCCAACGACAATCGCGAGACCGTCAATTTCCGTGAACTGGCCGCCTCCGAACCTTTTCGCAAGGGATGCGGGCCGCTGACCATGATTCTCGGCAAGGACATTGCAGGCAAGCCTTTCATGGCCGATCTGACCCGCATGCCGCATCTGCTGGTGGCCGGAGCCACGGGCGCGGGCAAAAGCGTCTGCCTCAACGGCATTCTGATCAGCCTGCTGTACCGCACCCAGCCTCAGGATATGCGTCTTTTGTTGGTGGACCCCAAGCGCATCGAGATGGCGGTTTACGCTGATGAGCCGCATCTGGTGCACCCCGTGGTCACGGAAATGGCCGAGGCCAAGAACGCTTTGGACTGGGCCGTACATGAAATGGACCGCCGCTATGAGGCCATGGCCCGCCTGGGCGTGCGAAATGTGGCGGGCTTCAATCAGAAGCTGGCGGCCTTCAAGAATGAACTGCCGCCGGATTTCGCGGATCTGGAGCCCTTGCCCTATCTGGTTGTTGTCATCGACGAGCTGGCGGACCTGATGATGACCGCCGCCCGTGAGGTGGAAACCAGTATTGTGCGTCTGGCCCAGCTGGCGCGCGCGGCGGGTATTCACATGATTCTGGCTACCCAGCGTCCCAGCGTGGATGTGGTCACCGGTCTGATCAAGGCCAACTTCCCTTGCCGCATTTCTTTCCAGGTCACGTCCAAGCACGACTCGCGCACCATTCTGGATCAGGTGGGCGCGGAACATCTGCTGGGCAGGGGCGATATGCTCTTCAAGCCCAGCGGCGGCCGTTTGCAGCGCCTGCACGGGCCTTTTTTGAGCGATGAGGAAGTGCAGTCCGTGGTGGCCCACTGGAAGCGGCATCTGAGTCCCTCTTATCAGGTGGACTTCGCCCAGTGGGGCGTGGAAACCGCCACGGGCCAGGGCGTGGGCGGCGGCGACGCGGCCCAGGACCCGCTGTACCCCGAAGTGCAGGCCTTTGTCAGCGAACAGGGCCGGGCATCCATATCTCTGGTGCAGCGGCGTTTCAAAATCGGTTTCAATCGTGCCGCCCGTCTGGTGGAACAACTGGAGCAGGACGGCATCATCGGACCGGCCGACGGCAGCAAGCCCCGGCCCGTGGTCAGATAACGAGCTGACGTTTCAGCGGAGGTTCCATGCGTATATCCGGCATGTTCATTGCGGCGGGCACGGCCCTCTGCGCCTTGCTCTGGCTGACTCCCGCCGCCAATGCGGCGGATCTGGCCGCCGTCATCCAGCAGCGCTACGAGACACTGAACTCCTTTTCAGCGGATTTTGAGCAGACTCTCACCCATAAAGAAAGCGGCTCGGTGGAGCGGCGGCAGGGCAGCCTCTTGTTTCAGAAACCCCTGTTGATCCGCTGGCAGACCGCCAAACCCCATGAGGAAACCCTGGTGGTCACGGCCAAGGAAATCTGGGATTATCTGCCGGATGAAGAAGTGGCCTACCGCTATCCGCCTGGCTTGGTGCGGGATTCGCGCAGCATCATTCAGGTGATCACCGGCCAGGCGGCGCTGACTAAGGATTTTGACGTCAAGCCCGAAGGCAGCGAACAAGGTCTGGCCAAGTTGCGCCTCTACCCCAAGGAACCCGCTCCGCAGATGGTGGAGGCCCTAATCTGGGTGGAACCGGACAATGGTTACATCCGCCGGGCCAGCATCGTGGATTTTTACGGCAACACCAATGAGGTGCGTTTCACTTCCTTCAAGCCCGACATGCGACTCAAGGCCTCGGATTTCAGCTTTACGCCGCCCAAGGGTATTGAGGTGGAGGACCGTATCGACCATGACGTGCCGGAACGGGAATTGTTCAAGTAAGCCTGAACATTTTCAGGTTGAACCGCTCGCGCCATTGGCCTTGAAGAACTGAAAAGACCGGCGTGCCGAAGTTGCTCACAAAACGCCGTGGTGCCCCTGCAATTCAGGGTACCACGGCGTCTTGCATTGCCGATCGTCGCTTAATAGCGCAAATAAATTACGCTGCGCCTACGCGGCGGGTGTCTGCTTACCCGGCCGCAAGAACAATTTCTCTTTGAAATTGCACTATTGTCTGACAGATGACACAAAAATGAAAAACCGGCAGGATGCATGAAATTCTTTAATCATGCTCACCCTGCCGGTTTTTACTTATTACGAATCCGTTTTACAGCGTCTGCTCCGCCTTGTTGCCGTAGCCCAGTATGGACTGTACATTCTGCACGCTCTTGCTCAACGAGTTCATGGCCTCATCAAATTCGTGCTGCAGGGAATCCATAAGTTCGCCCACGGTAATGATCTTGTTCACCCGGAATACATTGGCTCCGCAGAAGGCAAAACCGCGCTCCAGATTGCCGCGCATGGCGTTGATCAGGGCCTGGGCGATGCAATACGGGGTCTTTTCCTGCTGGCAGGTGCTCACGCAGTGGAAGATGCACTTGAAGGGCTTTTTCAGGCCTTCGCGCGCGGCGCTGATGAAGTCGTTGCACAAGGCACGGCCCGGCATGCCCACAGGGCTGCGGATGATGGTCACATCTTCCTGTTTGGCCGCAAGATAGCTCTGCTTGAAGCGCTCGTCCGCATCGCATTCATGGGTAGCTACAAAACGCGTTCCCATCTGAACTCCGGCAGCTCCCAGATCCAGGAATCTCTTGATGTCCGCGCCGGTATAGACGCCGCCCGCGGCAATGACCGGCACGGCGCGGCCGTACTGGTCCTCAAAGGGCTTAACCGCATCCACCACCTGGGGCACCAGCACCTCCAAGGCATGCGCGGGATCCTGAATCTCTTCGGGTTTGAAGCCCAGATGGCCGCCGGCCTTGGGGCCTTCCACCACAAAGGCGTCCGGCAGGTAATTGAAAC
This sequence comes from Desulfovibrio sp. 3_1_syn3, assembly GCF_000145315.2. Classification (NCBI taxonomy): domain Bacteria; kingdom Pseudomonadati; phylum Thermodesulfobacteriota; class Desulfovibrionia; order Desulfovibrionales; family Desulfovibrionaceae; genus Desulfovibrio; species Desulfovibrio sp. 3_1_syn3. The sequence goes on along the minus strand of NZ_ADDR02000001.1, from coordinate 2,436,361 downwards.
GGGAAAGCCATTTTTTGGCAATGACGGTGGCGGCTCTGGCCGAGGAAACAATGGGGACGAGCTTAGTCTTGAACTCCTCCTTCTTTTCCTCGCAAAGCTGGAGCAGATGGCGCGGCATTTCCAGCGGCAGACCCGCGCCGGAGAAAATGATGTCCGCCTTGTTTTCAATGGCCGTGCGCACCATCTGGCTGAAGGTGGTCAGGGCCACCATGACGTTGACGCCGATGATGCCGTTGGAAAGTTCACGGGCCTTGATAATTTCATTGCGCAGAGCGCGCAGATTGGCTTCCAGAGGGTTTTTGGCCACGTCCGGTTCTTTCATGCCGATCATGGCTCCGGCAATAACGCCGATGCCGCCCTGATTGGCGACCGCCGACGCAAGGCCGGAAAGAGAGATACCCACGCCCATGCCGCCCTGGATAACGGGCACTTTAGCCGTGAGATTGCCGATTTGCAAAGAAGGGAAGGGCATTATGACAAGACCTCCGTCTTGAACCAGTGCGGGGTTACCGCCGCCGACCCCCCCGGTCGGCATGGGACGGTTATCCCCAACCATCTGGCAGAAAGCATAGCGGGAAAAGTCACAAGACGCAATAAAATGCGCCGGAAAGCGGTATTTTTTTTATGCCGGGTGGGGCAATGCCGCGCTATTCGGTCCACTGCGAAATGCAGAGACTTACTAACTATAACAGGAAAGGCTGTTTTCAACAGCGGGTTCTTCACAAAAATGTGCCACCTTCATCGTTTGACATGATTTTCTATGCTCCATCAGACTCTCCATAACCGAATCAACAAGGTTTTCTTTCGTATATCCATCGAATGAATATGAGATATCCCAGTATTCGTTCAGATCGGTTTGCAGATTAAAAGAGGCCGTGATCTCTCCATAGCCGTGGGAAACAAAGATGATCTGATTTATATTTAAGCGCGGGCGCTGCCTGACCTTTTGAGTGATGTCGAAAAAATGTCTCCCGCTGGTTTCGCGGATATTTTCACAAAGTTCAAAAAAGGGAGCGCAGTTGCGCGGAATGTTGTCCTTTTTATGCCGTGACGTCAGCAAGGGTAAAGCCTGATTATGAAAAAGCAAGGCAGCCGGCAGGAGCAATCCATCATTGTAAACGGATTTTCACGCTGCGTGATTCAGGCCATGCACAAACCGGCATAGGGGCACCAGGCGCAATGCCGGTCCGGCCGGGCCGCGAAGTGCGGGGCGCTTTCCAAATGGCGCAGGACCAGAGCCAGGCTGAGATCGCAATAAGCAAGGGCAGCCGTCAGGTCTTCTTCCGCAAGGCCGCCGAACAGGGGAATTTCCGCCCCGTCTTCCTTGAGTTCGACCAGGGCCGCATCGCCGGGAGCGCCCATATTTTTTGCCTTGATCATGGACAGGTAGCAGGGCAGTTGCAGGCTGGGCAGGCGTTGGCGCAACTCCTCAAACAGTGCCGACATGCGGTCTTCCCCCATGGCTGTTTGCGCTTTTATTCCCGGGGCAGAGCAGGCCTGGGCCACTCTTTCGAAGAAGGGTGCGTCGGTCCAGAGGCTGCCGTCATGGCGTTTGATGGTGCCGGTCTTATAATCAAGTACATACAGCAGGCCGTCGCGCCGGTCCAGGCGGTCTAGGGTGCCGGTAAAGGCATAGCGTTGTCCGTTGAGGTCCAGATCCACGTTCAGCTTTTCTTCCAGAGCCAGGATCAGCGCGCTTTCGGGCTGCCGCGCCAGGAAGCGTTCCAGCCTTAACGGCGCGGCTGTTTCCAGCATCAGGCAACTATCCGCGGGCAAAATCCGGCGCAGGTCCGCCGCTTCCAGAGCTTCGTAAAAGCGGGCCCGCACGGTTTCCATGGAGATATCGCCCCGCCTTACTTCCTTGTGCAGATAGGGCTCGTACAGCGCGCGCAGGGTATTATGAATGCATATCCCCACCGCCGCCGGGTCATCGCCCTCGTTGATCTCCCGCTGGGGCGCGAGACGGCAGAGATATTGCCAGGCGAAGCGCAGGGGGCATTGCAGATAGACATCCAGCCGGGTGGTGGAAAGCGGCTCGCGCAAGAGATGTTGCAAGGCCGTGTCCAGGCCCGCGCCGCGCGGCAGGCTTTTGGGCAAGACCTGACTGGCGCGCACCGTACAACGTGCCCCGGCCAGAGGCTCCTCTCCGGGCGTGAGCAGCGCTCCCCGGCGTTGTTCCTCCTCCCAGATCAGTTGCTCCACAAAGCGGCTGCGGCTTTTTTTGCCGTCAAAAAGGGCGGAGCGGGTGATGCCTTCCTGCCAGAAAAAATGAACTTCCTCCGCCCCGGCGCACAGGCGATAGAGGGTATGCGCCGCCGTGCGCTCGCGTCGCCGGGCGTCGGGCAAGCCGAGGACCTGGCGCAGGGAATCCGGCAGCAGTGGGTCCTGGGCCGGATTGCCGGGCAGCTTGTCGTCCGTGGCGTCCACGATCAGCACGCGCTCAAAATGCAGCAGGCGGGTTTCCAGCATGCCGAGCACCTGCAGGCCTGTGAGCGGTTCGGCCTCAAAGGGCACGCGCTCCTGTTCTAGTACCTGTCGGGTGATGCCGTGCAGTACGGCCGGAGGAAAAGGGGTCTGCGCAAGACAGGTTTCACGCAAGATGGGCGCGGCGTGGCGCATGAGACGGAACATGGCCTCCGCGTCCAAAGGAAAATGCCGCCACATATCGCCGCCGTAGGCCAACAGAAAGTCGCAGATGCCGTGCAGGCATTCGGCTATATCTTCCGTGCTGCGGGCGGCGGACAAGGCTTCCACCGTGATGGCCAGGCACTGGGAGAGCAACGTGTCCAGCGGGGCGGGCAGAGCGGCGCGGCATTCGTCGGCCAGAGCCGCCGGATCCACAAAACGGTTGCCCGTGCGGACTAGAGCTTCCAGGCGGCGCAAGGCGTCGCGTAAAAAGAGCGTTCGGCCGCTCTCGTCCTCTATCCGCAGCATATTCAGATAGGGGTGCCGCAGGCATTGCAGCAAGGTACGCCAGTAATAGCGCCCATCCTCGGACCGTCCCTCCTGCAGGCGCAGCAGAGCGTCCAGCAGGCGGTTGAGGGGCGAGCGGGTCAGAGGATAACCCATGGATACATTGACGTCCTTGTCCGGCAGATGGTGCAGCACTGGCATGAGCAGGGCGCTGTCCGTGAGCAACACGGCGGTGGAGGGCATGCGGCCGTTCGTCTTCGTATCCTTTTCCAGCGTGTCACGCATGGCCTGAAGCTGTGAATGGCAGTCATAACCGGCGAAAAAGGACAGACGCGGCTTGTGCGCCGCTTCCAGCGCGGCGGGCTCCACAGCCGGTTTGGCCCTGGCCTGCCAGCGACGCAGCCATGCCGCGTGTTCGGCGCAGGCCCAGTGCGCTGGTTCATTTCCGGCCAAGGCAGGATCAGTATGCAGGCAGATATGCGCTCCGGCCCGCCAGAGCGAGCGCAGCAGCACATCCTCCGTGCCGCTCAACACGGAAAAGCCCGCCACCAGCACCGGCCTTTCGGCACCGGGCACGAGCAGAGGCGGAATATGTGAAGCCTGGCGGCTGGCCATGTACTGATCCAGCCCCGGCGTGGTCCATCGGCGTTCGTTCAGGGCCGCCAGATAGGCGCGGCCGATCCGCCCCAGGGCTCCCAGCAGAGCCGCCGCGGGCGCGGCCACTTCATTCTCCACATAGGCCAGGTCCGCGGTTTCCAGGCCCTGGCCGAGCATTTCTTCCAGCAGGGCGGCCAGGCGCAGGCCCCAAGGCAGAAAAAGCGCCATGTCCATGCGCGCGAACCGGGCGGAAAGAGCCGCGTCATCCTCGGTCAGGTTCTGCACGCAGCCGTGCAGCAAAGCCACGCGGTCCAGCATGTTGGCCGTATGCAGGGGCACGTCGCTGGTGCCAGCCCGCCAGACCTTGACCATATCAGCCAGGGTGAGAACCTTCGGCAGCAGGCGCGGCTTCCTCTCTTTGGCATAGAGCTGCAAAAGATAACGCCAGGGGCGGTTATGCGGCACAATCAGCAGAGCGGAACCGGAACGGCCGCCGCTGCAATCTTCCAGCACGGCTTTCAGATCGGGCAGAAAAGGCCGCTGCCAGGGAAAAATCAGAAAGGGCGAACGGTTCATCATAATCGGGTCTCCGGCGACGGCAGGAGCTCGCCGCACGTCTCGCACAGAGGCGAAACCCGCGTCGCTTCCACTAGTTGGAAGCGACGCTGATCCAGATAGACCAGCAGGCCGCGCGCCGTGCCGCCGTAGTCGCCGCTCTGCTCAAGGCAGCTCAGATAGCGGCGCACTTGGCTGATGTGCTCCGCTTCGAGGCGGCCGCTTTTATAGTCGATGACCAGCGGTCCCCAGGATTCGCGCACCAGCAGATCCATGCGCAGCACATGGCCCTGTTCGTCCATAAGCGACTGTTCGGGCCAGCCCTGCTCAAACCAGCGCCCTGCCTCGGGCTGGGACGCGAACCAGGCCAGAGCCCTGGCCAGCGAGTCGCGCAGGGCCGGATCATCCGGCACAGGCAGGGGATAGTTGCGCAGGCCGAAAGAGAGGGCGGCCCTGGCGTCCTCCTCCGCCTGCCCGGTAACGCGCAGATGCTCCAGGCAGAAATGGAGCAGGCTGCCGCGGTCTTCGGCCTTGAAGGCAAAGCCGCCCAGCGGATTGCGGAAGATCTTTAAACGGGGCAGCCACTGCATGGGCCGCCATTTCTGTTCCGGTACAGCCGCCTCGGTAAGCGGCGCGGCAAGCGGCTCGGGGCAGATCTCGTCGTCCGTTGCCCCGTTGCGCGGGCACTCCACCGGCGTGCCCCGGCTGTAGGGCAGCCTCAACTCGGCCTCCTGCCAGAGAATATCCAAGGCCGCGCAGAGCGAGCCGCTTTTGTTGTCCAGACCCGGCGTGCCGGTACGGAAAATGTGCAGTTCGTCCCTGGCCCTGGTAAAGGCCACATAGAGCAGATCCAGATTTTCGCAAGCCTGCCGCGCCAGATCCTCATAGTAGATTTCGCCCAGAGCCTTGCGATTGGGCACCGCCATGCGCAGTCCGTCGCGTTCCAGCAGAACGGGACGCCCTGACGGGCGCACGTTGAAGCTGGTCCAGGGCAGAATCACCACCGGAGCTTCCAGCCCTTTGGATTTGTGGATAGTCATGACGCGCACGGCATTCATGTTTTCGGGCATGGGCACTTTTTCTTCACCGCTTTTGTCTTGCCAATGCTCGAGAAACGTGGACAGGGTAGCAAGGCCTTTTTCTTCAGCGCTGTGCAATACTTCCATAAAACGGCGCAGGAACGTCCGGGCTTCCGGAAAGCGTGCTTCCACGTCCAGGCGCGTAAACCATTCCAGCACCGTGTCATAGGGTGTCATCAGGCCGGACTGACTGTGAAAGGGGGCCAGCAGGTTCCGCCAGATCAGCGGCCAGCGCCGTCTGAAACGCAGATGAAATGGCCCTTGGCCCGGCTCCGCGCACCAGCCGTGCAGTATTTCCCAGTCGAGTTCCGCCGCCTGCGGGTGTTCAAGCACGATGGAACCCGTGAGCATGGTCCAAAAGGCGATGTCGTCGTCGGGATTGTCCAGAAAAGCCAGCAAAGCCACAGTCTGTACAATGAGCGGGTGTTCCGCCAGCAGCAGGCTGTTTTCCGTGATGACCGGAATGCCCTCATGTACCAGACCTTCGGCGGTCACGCGGGCTGTTTCATTGCCGCGCACCAGCACCAGCACGTCGGACCAGAGCCTGCGCGGGCCGATTTCGTCCCGCAACAAATCGCAAAGGCGTTCCAGCACACAATCCCGCAAGTCGTCCTGCGTGGCGCCCTGAATCTCTTCGGCCCGTACCAAGCCGCCTTCCCGGGCCTTGGGCGGACATTGCTGCGCCGCGCCCGCAAAGGCCCGGCTCAAGCGTCGCGTGGCCGTAGTCAGAACTTCCGGGGGCGTATCGCCGGGCAGCAGGGCGGCCAGCACCCGTTGCGCTGTAGCCGCATTTTCCAGTGGGGCAAAAATCCGGTTGTTGTGCTCCACCACTTCCCGGCGGCTGCGCCAGTTGCGGGGCAGATTGCGGCGTTCCCCGCCGGGAGCCAGCCGCGTCAGACCCTGATCGTCAAAGACCGCGTCGAACAGCTCCGGCTCGCCGCCGCGCCAACCGTAGATGGATTGCTTGACGTCGCCCACCCAGGTCAGAGAGCCGCCGCGCGACAGGGCCTCTTCAAGCAAGGGACGCAGGGCCTGCCATTGCTCGCGGCTGGTGTCCTGAAATTCATCCACCAGAAAATAGGTCAGGCGCGTGCCTAGGCGGCAGAGCGCTTCCGGCACGCCGCGCTCGCCCTCCAGCACTTCACGGGCCAGACGCGGCACCAGCAGGCCGGGCAGCGCGCCTTCCTGTTCCTGATTTTGCAGAAAAGCGGCCACCAGAGCCTGTGCCAGGCGCACAAAAGGGGCGATGCGCAAGGCCTGGACAATCAGCGAGCCTTCCCCGGCCCGGCGACGGGCGTGGGCCGAGTAAACGGCAAAGGCCTGCGCGGTTGCTTCCGGCACCACGGTATTTTTGAGAAAGAGTTCTTCAGCTGTTTCCTTACTTGCAAAGGCGGAAGAACATTTTTCCACTTGGCCCCAGGAAAGCTGTTCCACAGCGCCCAGAGCCGGTTTTTTCCAGCGCAGACCCGCAGCCTGCGCGGAGGCCAGAAGTTCCCGCGCGGCCTGCACGGCGGCCTCATCCATTTCTTGAAGTTTTTCTTTAAGAACGGCCTCCGGCGTCAGATCCTCGAACCGCCCCAGCAGCACATCGTCCAGCAAATTCCGCAGCTGGCGGAGCAGTTTTTCCCCGGCCAGAAAACCCTTGCTTTGGCCGTGCACCACCAGAGCCCGGCAGGCCTCGCGCAAAAGATCGCGCATGGCCGCGTCTTCCCGCCAGGCCCGTTCCATAAAAAGGTCCAGGTAGGGGGCCAGAGCCTCCTCAGTGGCGAAGACGGGCTGGAAATCAGGATGGAGATTCAGCTCCAGGGCGGCGGCCCGCACGATAAGATGCAGCAGGCTGTCAATGGTGCGGATGTTCAGGGCGCTCAGATCGCGCATGATAACATCCACCCAGCGGCGGGCCTCGTCTGCATCAAGGGGAATGTCTTCCGCGCGCGCACCCAGAGCCGCGCTTTTCAGGTGGCGGATGACGCGGTCGCGCATTTCAGCGGCCGCGGCGTTGGTAAAGGTGACGGCCAGGATGTCGCCCCAACCGCACTGGCGGCCCTCCGGCGCCAGCGCGCAGGCCGGAGAGGCCGCCACACCCGAGGCATGCCCGCACTCCATCAGGCGCAACAGAAAACAACGGGTCAGCTCATAGGTTTTGCCGGAACCGGCCGAGGCCTTGACCTGGCAGAGACGAGACATGTGGAGAGCGGCTCTATTCGGGCGGCAGCATGCCCTTGAGCATGCCCTGGCCCGTGGATTCCAGCACCGCGCGCCAGAGATCGGAATAAATGTTCAGCTTGCGGCGCGTTTGGGTGACCAGTTGCAGGGGCAGATGCACATAGCGGTCCTGCAGTTTGGCCACCACCATGTCCGTACGCCCGGCCATGGCCGCATGCACCGCGTACTGGCCCAGAAAGCCGCAGTAAACCTTGTCGTTGGCGTTGGCCGGTACGGAGCGGATGATGTAGCTGGGGTCGATGTATTTGATGGAATGCTCCATCTGGCGGGCGTTGAGATAGGTATTGATTTCCTTGCGCAAAAGGTCGGCCACTTCGCCCAGCACGGGATTGCCCGAGGCGTCGGTGCCCGCGCTGTGTTTCAGCAGATGCTGACCCGCGCCCTCGGCCGCCACAATGACCGCATGCCCTCTGGACCGCAGGCGTTCTTCCAGGGCGGGCAGCAGGCCGCCTTCCCCCTCCAGGGTGAAAGGCGCTTCCGGAATCAGCACGAAGTTCACTTCCTTGAGGGCCAGCGTGGCCCGCGCGGCGATGAAGCCGGACTCCCGCCCCATGAGTTTGACAAGGCCGATGCCGTTGGGCGTGCCGCAGGCTTCGGTATGGGCGCACTCAATAGCCTCGGTTGCCTTGAATACGGCGGTTTCAAAACCAAACGACTGGGGGATGAAATTAATGTCGTTGTCAATGGTTTTGGGAATGCCGATCACCGCGATCTTCAGGCCCCGGTTCTGCACTTCCCGGCTGATGGAAAGCGCCGCCTTCATGGTGCCGTCGCCGCCGATGACGAAAAGGGCGTTGACGTTGCAGCGCTCAAGGGTGTCCACGATTTCCTCGGGCGACTGCGGCCCGCGCGACGAACCCAGAATGGTGCCGCCGAAGCGATGGATGTCGGCCACCACGTCCGGGGTCAGCTCCCGCAGGGCGTGCCGGTACTTGGGGATGAAACCTTCCAGGCCGTAGGGAATGCCCACAATGGAAGGCACATTGTAGGCGTGGTAGGCCTCCATGACGATGGCGCGGATCACGTCGTTGATGCCGGGGCACAGGCCGCCGCAGGTGACGATGGCGCACTTGGCGCGGGAGGAGTCGAAATAGAGCTTTTTGCGCGGCCCTGCCGCCTCGAAACAGACGCAGCAGGCCTTTCCGTTGTGTTCGCTCAGTTCCTCATCCACAAAAATCTGAATACGTTTTTCGTCGGCCCAGGTGCGGTAGGGCAGATGCGATTCCAGCTTGCAGGGCCCTAGGGTGCGGATGCTTGTATCCAGCGCGCATTCTTCCATGATCTGCCTCATAAAAAAAGTAAAAACGCTATTTGCTCAGACCCAGTTCCGCGGCCTTGCCGTGCATGGCTTCAATGGACAGAGCCAGAAAATCGTCCAATTCCAGCCCGGCGTCGGAGCACTGGCGGATATTGTCGCGGTTCACGCTGGCGGCAAAGGCTTTGTCCTTCATCTTTTTCTTGATGCTTTTGGGCTCCATGCCCTCCAGGCCGGTGGGGCGCATACGCGCCGCCGCGCTGATGAGCCCCGTGACCGTCTCGCCGCAACGCAGGGCGTAATCAAAGCGGCATTGCGGAGCAGCACCGTTCATTTCGCCGTTATGGGCGCGGATGGCGGCCAGAGCTTCTTCCGGCAGCATGCCGGTCAGCATGGTCGCACTTTCCAGGCCATGTCGTTCAGGCGCTTCAGCGGTGGTGGGATAGTCCAGGTCGTGCAGCAGCCCGGTCAGGCCCCAAAGGTCCTCATCCTCGCCGAAACGGCGCGCCAGAGAGCGCATAATGGCCTCTGCGGCCAAAGCGTGCTGCAACAACGATACCGGCGTGCCCTGGTCCGCCAGCAGTTTCAGGGCTTCATCTCGTTCAATCATCATCAGGCCCCCTTTATGCTCTAAATGTAAAACAGGGGCGCAACGATGGCAAGGCGAGACGGCAAGATTAGGAACGTCCGGGGTCTCAAAAGATATGGGGATGCCGAGGCCGTGTCCGCGCGTTTGCCTGCCGCCTTCCCTTCCGCGCGGGGCAGCGACACATGACCGGATAAGCTTAAACGAAGCGCACCGCGACCCGCCGCTGTTGACAGCAGGGGCAATATGGCCGAAAAGCAATGTCTTAGACACATTCTTCTGACGTTTTACCGCAGTGATGCTTATGCCCATATTTGGTGTTAAATTTCGTGAGCTCGGACAGACGAGCTACTATTCCGGCCCGCCGGAGCTCAAGCGCGGCGACCATGTTCTGATTGAGGCCGATCAGGGCCTGACCCTGGCCGAGGTTGTTTCCGGCCCGCTTGAAGGCCTGCCCGGCATGGAAGAGCAGGACCTACCCGACATTCTGCGCCAGGCGGACTCCACGGATCTGGAAACCGGCAGGGAAAACGAGGCGCTGGCCCGCGAGGCCACGGCCTATTGCCGCCAGTGCATCCGCGACCGCCGCCTGGACATGAAGCTGGTGGACGTGGAGGTCTTTTTTGACCGCAGCAAGCTGATCTTTTACTTCACGGCGCCCGCGCGCATTGACTTCCGCGATCTGGTGAAGGATCTGGTGCGAGAATACCGCGCCCGCATTGAGCTGCGCCAGATCGGCGTCCGTCATGAAACCCAGATGGTGGGCGCGGTGGGCAACTGCGGCATGGTCTGCTGTTGCCGTCGCTATTTGCGCAAGTTCGCCCCGGTGACCATCCGTATGGCCAAGGAGCAGAACCTTTTTCTCAATCCGGCCAAAATTTCCGGCATCTGCGGTCGGCTGCTCTGCTGCCTTTCCTATGAGCAGGAAAATTACGACCATTTCCACCGCCATTGCCCGCGCCTGGGCAAGAAATACCAGACCGACCGGGGCGGCATGAAGGTGCTGCGGGCCAATATGTTCCGCAATTCCCTGTCCGTGATCACGGAAAATAACGAGGAGCTGGAACTGAGCCTGGACGAATGGCAGGCTCTGGCTCCCCACCGGCCCGAGCCCCAGCAGCAGAGCGGCCAACCCAAGCCGACCGCCAAGCCCCGGCAGGGGGACGGTTTGCTGGTGGTTTCCGTGACGCCCGACACGGTGGAAGACCCTGGTCTGTTTGATGACCTGCTGCCTCCGGACGAAAGCCGGGCCCATGAGGACGGGCAGGCTGCTGAGCGGCCGGATACGGCGAATTTTGCGGAAAACCGGGAAGAGAAGGGCGGCGCGCCCGCCGGACCAGCCGGACCATCGGGAGCCGGCGAAGCGGGCAAAGGCCGCCGCAAGCGTCGGCGCAAGCCCGCGCAACGCCCGGAAAACGAATAGCGTATTGGGGTTCAAGTCAACAGCACGGAGCCTTGTGTGAAAAGTTTTTTCATCACCACGCCCATTTACTACGTCAATGCCAATCCCCATCTGGGACACGCTTACACCACCATTGTCGCGGATTCCCTGGCCCGCTTCCATAAACTGCTGGGCGAGGACACGCTCTTCCTGACCGGCACGGACGAGCACGGCGACAAGATCGTGCAGGCCGCCGAAAAACAGGGACAGACTCCCAAGGAATTCGTGGACGATATCAGCGGCCGTTTCCGGGCGCTCTGGCCGCAACTGGGCATTGCTAATGACCGTTTCGTGCGCACCACGGACGAGGCGCACAAGCGCACGGTGCAGGACTTTCTGCAAAAAGTGTATGACGCCGGCGACATCTATTTCGGCGAGTTCGGCGGCCATTACTGTTACGGCTGTGAACGCTTCTACACGGAAAAGGAGCTGGAAAACGGCCTCTGCCCCCAGCATCTGACCAAGCCGGAATTTATCAGCGAAAAGAATTACTTCTTCCGCATGTCCAAATATCTGCCCTGGCTGCGGGAGTATATCAGCCAGCATCCGGATTTTATCCGGCCCGAGCGCTACCGCTCGGAAGTGCTGGCCATGCTGGAATCGGGCGCGCTGGAGGATCTGTGCATCTCCCGCCCGAAAACGCGTCTGACCTGGGGCATTGAGTTGCCATTTGACAAGAATTACGTCTGCTACGTCTGGTTCGACGCCCTGATCAACTACATCAGCGCTCTGGGCTGGCCTGACGGGGCCGAATACGTCCGTTACTGGCCCGGCGAACATCTGGTGGCGAAAGACATCCTCAAGCCGCACGCCGTATTCTGGCCCACCATGCTCAAGGCCGCCGGCCTGCCGTTGTACAAGCACCTCAATGTGCACGGCTACTGGCTCTCGCGGGATACCAAGATGTCCAAATCTCTGGGGAATGTGGTGGACCCCCTGGAGACGGGCCGACGTTTCGGGCTGGACGCCTTCCGCTACTTCCTGTTGCGCGAGATGCACTTCGGCTCGGACGCCAGTTTCAGCGAGGAATCCCTGATCGGCAGGATCAACGCTGACTTGGCCAACGACCTGGGCAATCTTTTCAGCCGGGTGCTCTCCATGACAGCCAAATACTTCGGCAGTTGCGTGCCCCAGCCCAAACAGCGCGAGCCGGAAGACGAGGCCATGGTGGAACTGTGCGCCACGGCCATGCGCAATTTCTCCCAGTTGTTCGGCAACGTGCAGTTCGCCCAAGCTCTGGAGTCGCTCTGGGAGCTGGTGCGGGCCCTGAACAAATATGTGGACAGCCAGGCCCCCTGGGCCCTGCACAAGCAGGGCAATATGGAGCGGCTGGCCACGGTCATGTACATTCTGCTGGCGGCCATGCGCAAAGTTGCGCTCTGCCTCTGGCCGGTCATGCCCGCCGCGTCCCGCCGGATGCTGGAACAATTGGGCCAGCCCGTGGAAGAGGGGTTGCCCCCGGTGCCCAACCTGGATGATGAAATCATTTGCTTCGGCGGGCTGTCAGCTGGCACGCAGGTGTCGGCAACGTCCAATCTTTTCCCGCGCATCGACGTGAAGAAAAATACCGACGCGGACGGGGACAAGGCGCCCGCGCCGAAGGTTAAAGAAAAACATAAAGAAAAGAAAGCGGACAAGCCCGCCGAGGCCAAAGCCGCGGCTCTCGCGCCCGCCGCAACAGCGGGGCGGCCCGAGGTGGACTTTGATCACTTCAAGGCTCTGGATCTGCGGGTGGGCACGGTACGCGTGGCGGAACGGCATCCCAACGCGGACCGTATCCTCCGTCTGGAAATCGATTTCGGGGAAGGGCAGTTGCGCCAGATCCTTTCAGGACTGGCGGAATATTATGCCCCCGATGATCTGGTGGGCAAACAGGTCTGCGCCGTGCTGAATCTGGCGCCGCGCAAGATCCGGGGCCTGATGTCCCACGGCATGGTGCTTACCGCCCAAGGCGGGGACGAGCTCAGCCTGCTGGCTGTGGCCAAGGCCGTTCCCGACGGCAGCGAAATCGCCTAGAACCTTTTTGACACTACGTTCTTTTGCCCGCTGGCTTTGTTGAACTTCGCCTTTTATTCCGGTCGAGTACCATAAGAAGTACACTCCCTGCATAAAAGGCTCGTTCTCCTTGCCAGCGAACAAAATCCCAGTAGTGTCAGGAGGCCCTAGCAAAGAAAAAAAGCGGATCTTAGTCGCGTTTCTGCTCCTTGCGGAAAAGAAACTCCAGAGCTTCCGCGTCCACAGGCGTAAGGTTGAAACGCATGCCCGCTTCGTCCAGCAGGCTGGACAGGCTTTTGTGGGGGTCGCGTTTGTGTTCCTCATTCAGATAGGCAATAGCTTTGCGCACAAGTTCGCTCTGGGGCATGATGGTCGGCATCGGGGTATCCTCACTTTTTCTGTTAGATAGCCACGACGCGGCTTTTTGGCAATGCCGCGTTGTAAACGACTGTGCCACGGCCGGATCGAAAAGCAGCGGACTGCCGCGTAGCGCGGCGGGCCGCCCGGAGACCCAATATGGATAATCTGCTCACCGCCCTTATTCTGAGCATCGTGGAAGGCCTGACTGAATTTCTGCCGGTCTCCTCCTCGGGGCATCTGATTCTTGTGGGCGATCTGCTTAATTTTGTGGGAGAGCGGGCCGCCACCTTTGAGGTTGTGATTCAACTCGGGGCCATTATGGCCGTGGTGGTGCTGTACTGGAAACGCTTCTGGGGCCTGGTCCAGCCGCAGCCCTACGTGCGCTTCGCGGGCATGCGCGGCATCTGGCTGCTGGTCCTCACCTCGCTGCCCGCCTGCGTGATGGGCCTGTTGTTCCACTCCCTGATCAAGGAATATCTGTTCCGGCCTTCCACCGTGCTTATCGCCTTGGTGGTGGGGGCCGTGTGCATGATTCTTGTGGAACGGCGCAAGCATAAGCCCACCTGCATCAGCCTGGACGACATGACGCCGCGTCTGGCCCTGGGCATCGGCTGTTTCCAGTGCCTGGCCCTCTGGCCCGGTTTTTCGCGCTCAGCGGCCACGATCATGGGCGGCATGCTGCTGGGGGCCAAGCGGCCGCTGGCGGCGGAATATTCCTTTATCGCGGCGGTGCCCATCATGGTGGCCGCCACGGGCTTTGACATGCTGAAGAATCTCAGCCTGTTCACCTCGGCGGACATTCCCTTTTTCGCGGTTGGCATAGTGGGCTCCTTTATTTCCGCCCTGTTGGCGGTCAAAGTTTTCGTGGCCCTGGTGGGGCGGATGACCCTGGTGCCCTTTGCCGTCTATCGTTTGCTGCTCGCGCCCTTTGTCTATTATTTTATGGTTAATTGACGGATGGTACAAAAAGCGCTTGCCAAGCCCCGGCAAATTGTATAAAGAATTCGACGCGCCACTATGGGGGCGCAATACGGCAAGGTAGCTCAGTTGGTCAGAGCATGCGGTTCATACCCGCAGTGTCGGGGGTTCAAATCCCTCCCTTGCTACCAAATTTCGTCCTGAACAGGATAGAAAAAACCCTGAACGGCATAATTGTTCAGGGTTTTTTCTATCCTGTTGCCGACCACCGGGAAAAACTCCGCAATCCTCCCGGCGATAAACGCGTATGGTCTGTGGGCCTATCCTCGTGACCGGAGGGCAGGACAACTTCCATGGAAAACACTCGCCCCAGGGGTCTTGCGCCGCTATAACACAAGGCCCCTGGCGTTTCCGCGCCGAACTTCCCTCGCGCTCAGAAAGCCTTTGACAGCCGGGTAAAAGTGGTGTTGTTAGAGCGGATTAACATAAAAAATATCCGCCGGGCGGCCGTGAGAACGGACGCCATATCCGCCCGCGCGTCAGCCGTCGGCGCGGCTTGCCTGAACCGCTTGTGGACAGCGTCCGCACAATTCCCGCACAGGAAGATGCCATGCTTTCCCGCGCCCGCTATATTTTGCTCAATGCCTACCATATCCTGATTGACGGGCTTTTTGACGCGGTTCCCATTCTGCTCGCTTTTATGGTCATTTCCTTTGGCGAAGGTGAAAAAGCGGTGGGTCTGATCGTCTCCGTGGGCACCGCCGCGGGTACGGCAGCCGGTCTGGGCACGTTGCTTCTGGCCCGGAAACTGGGCTTCATGCAGACCATCACCCTGGTGACAGCCGTGTGCGGGGCCGGATTTTTCGCGGCCACCTTCTCCGGCAACATCGTGGTCGCCGGCCTGTGCTTTATCCTGGCCGTGGCGGGCTACAACGTCTTTCATAATATTGCCTTTTCCTACCTTACGCTGCACACCGAAAGACGCCGCCTGGGCAGAGTCATGAGCGATTTCACCGCTATCGGCGATGTGGGCAGAATCCCCCTGGTTTCCCTGGCGGCCTTTGCCGCCGCATATTCATTCGGGGGCTTTCCGGGCTGGAGGGTCGTCTGCATCACATACGGGGCGGCGGCGCTCGCTGCCGCGCTCTGGCTCTTTTTTTCCTGCCGGGGCGAACGCCCCGAAACAAGGGAGGAAGCCTCCGAAGGCAGAAGCTTTCCCTCGTTCGGTATCTTCAAGGACAGGGAAATATTCCTGGCCATGCTTGCCAGCATTCTGAACGCGTTCAGCAACGATCGAATATTCACGTTTCTGCCCTTGCTGCTGATCGGCAAGGGGGTGGACCCTAAAATCATCGGTTCCTTCGCCCTGGGGTTTTCGGTGGGCTCTTTTCTCGGCAAGATGGCCTGCGGCCGCTTTGTGGACAGTTTCGGACCGCGAAAGGTTTTCGTGGCCGCCGAACTGCTGCTGACGGTCCTGCTCTGTGCCCTGATCATGGCGGACCAGCTTGTCCTCATCGTCAGCATCGCCTTGCTGCTCGGCATTGTGACCAAGGGCACCGTTCCGGTCATCCAGGCCATCATCACCGAACCCGTACGGGATGCCGCCTCCTACAGCGACGTGTTCTCCATCAATTCCTTTCTGCGCGGCATAACCAACATGCTGACCCCGCTTCTTTTCGGCTTCCTGGCCTCCGCCTGGAGCATGAATGCCATCTATGCGATCATGGCGGTGGTGGCGGCGGTGGCCGCCGTGCCGGTTCTATTGATGCGCAGGTTCGATTCCGCCCGTTGAGCACCGTCGCTCATGGTGAGGTTGTAAAAAAATATTTCAAGTTTTCCATAAAGAAAAATTTGCCGCAAAACGGGATGTGTGCTTGTGTCGCTGAAAAATCCGGATAGCCTGCTGCGATTTCTTCCGCCCGACTGCTGGTCAAAAATTATGCATGTGTAAAATTTTCATTCAGTTTCTAGAAAAAATTCCGTCCCCTTATGCCCCGGAAACCATATGGCGGGCCGCAATCCGCACGCCGCGCTGCCTGGGGCTTCATTGTCATCCGTAAAAGGATAGGCTATGATTACCAACTTAACAAAATGCCCAGTTTGGAGGAGCAGGAAATATGACTGAGGAAAAAATAGAAAGCCCCGCGCAGGAAGAAGCCACTGAAGATTTCGCCGCCATGCTGGCGGCGCACAGCGCTTCTTCCGGCCGTTTGCAGCCGGGCCAGAAGGTCAGCGGCACCGTCATTGCCATCACCGGCGACAGCGTCTTTGTGGATATGGGCATCAAGGTGGACGGCATCATGGAGCGCAAGGACATTCTGGATGCCGAGGGCAAGGAAAGCGCGGGACCTGGCGACAGCGTGGAAGCCTGGGTCATTGCTGTCTCCCCGCAGGAAATCCGCCTGTCCCGCTCCATGAGCGGCAGCGGGGTGGCCGCGCTGGAAGAGGCCCGCGACGCCGCCCTGCCGGTGGACGGCAGGGTGACCGCCGTTTGTAAGGGCGGTTACACGGTGGAAGTGCTGGGCAAGACGGCTTTCTGTCCCGGCAGCCAGATGGACGCTTCCTCGGGCGACGCCGACTCCCTGGTGGGGCGCGGCATGCAGTTCCTGATCATCCGGGTTGAAAACCGGGGCCGGAACGTCGTGGTTTCGCGGCGTGCGCTGCTGGAACGCGAGCGCCAGGAAAATCTGGACAAACTGCTGGAAACCCTCAAGGAAGGCGACACCGTGGAAGGGCGGATCACCCGCCTGGCTCCCTTCGGCGCGTTCATGGAGCTGGCTCCGGCGGTGGAAGGCATGATCCATCTTTCCGAGCTGTCCTGGTCCCGCGTGGGCGCGGCGGACGAAGCGGTGTCCCCCGGCGACCTTGTCCGGGTCAAGGTGCTCGGCATCAGCAAAAACGACAAGGGCCAGATCCGAATTTCTCTTTCGCGCAAGCAGGCCGAGGGCGATCCCTGGCTGGATGCCCCGGAACGCTTGAGCGCGGGCGCCGTGGTGCAGGGCAAGGTGGTGCGCCTGGCTCCCTTTGGCGCCTTCGTCGAGCTGCTGCCAGGCGTGGAAGGCCTGATTCATGTTTCCGAAATGTCCTGGGCCAAGCGGGTTAACAAGCCCGAGGAAGTGCTCAGCGCGGGCGAGACCGTCTCCGTCAAGATCAAGGACGTCAACACCGAGACGCGGCGCATTGCCTTGAGCCTGCGCGACGCCGAGGGCGACCCCTGGCAGGACGCGGCCCAGCGCTTTGCCGTGGGCTCCACGGTGACCGGCACGGTGGAAAGCCGCACCCAGTATGGCCTGTTTGTGACCCTGGCCCCCGGCATCACCGGTCTGCTGCCCGCAGGCGTGATCAAGAACGCCAAAAACGCCGCTCAGTTCAGCAAGCTGGATAAGGACGACAACGTGACCCTGATTGTTCAAAATCTGGACAGTGCCGCTCGCCGCATCAGCTTGGCCCCGGAAGGCTCCGAAGCCGCCGCGTCCGCCGAGGACAAAGCCTGGAAGCAGCATGCCTCCGCCGGGTCGTCCTCTTCCGGCAACGGAATGGGCATTATGGCACAGGCTTTGCAAAAGGCCATGCAAAAAAAGTAACGAGGAGTGGTTCCATGATTGTAAAAAAATACCTCGCCGCACTGCTTACCGTGGCCTTCCTGGCCTCGGCACAGCTTTCGCAGGCGGCGGATCTGCCCGACTTCAGCGAGCTGGCGGCGAAAAGCGGCCCGGCTGTGGTCAATATAGGCACGGAACGCAAGGCCTCCGGGGGCGGCCCTGAAGATTTCTTCGGTGAAATGTTCCGCAATATGCCCCCCGGCTTTGAAAAGTTTTTTGACCAGTTCGGCGGCAAAGGGCGCGGCGGCAAGCGGCCCCAGCAGAAGCAGAAATCGCTGGGTTCCGGTTTTCTCGTGTCCGCTGACGGCTACATTGTGACCAACAACCATGTGGTGGCCGACGCCGACGTGATCCACGTCACTCTGGATGAAGACAACGGCAAAAGCGAAACCCTCAAGGCCACGCTGATCGGTTCCGATGAGGAAACCGACCTGGCCCTGCTGAAAGTGGACGCCAAAAAGCCCCTGCCGTTCCTGACCTTCGGCGATTCCGACGCGCTCAAGGTGGGTGAATGGCTGCTGGCCATCGGCAATCCCTTCGGCCTGGACCACACTGTGACCGCGGGTATCCTTTCGGCCAAGGGCCGCAATATCCGTTCCGGGCCGTTTGACAACTTCCTCCAGACCGACGCCTCCATCAACCCCGGCAACAGCGGCGGTCCGCTGCTGAATATGGCTGGGCAGGTGGTGGGCATCAACACGGCCATCATCGCCAGCGGCCAAGGTATCGGCTTTGCCATTCCCAGCAATATGGCCGCCAAGATTATCAATCAGATCAAGAGCGGCAAAAAGATCAGCCGCGGCTGGATCGGCGTGAGCATCCAGGACATGGATGAAAACACCGCCAAGGCTCTGGGCATGAAAGAGCCCTCGGGTGCCCTGGTGGGCAGCGTCATGGAAAATGAGCCCGCCGCCAAGGGCGGCGTGCAGGACGGCGACGTGATCATCGCCGTGGACAAGAAGGATGTCGAAGACGCCGCGGCCCTGTTGCGCGCCATTGCCGACAAGGCCCCGGGCAGCACCGCTGTGCTGACCGTGTGGCGCGACGGCAAGAACTTCGACCTCAAGGTGACGCTGGGCGAACGCAAGAGCGGCCAGAACGACGGTCGTCCCGGCATGGGCCAGAAGCAGCAGGACGAAGGCCTTCTGGGCCTCTCGGTGCGCCCCCTCAAGGAGGAGGAACGCCGCGAGATGAAGCTCAGCAAGGATGAAGGGCTGCTGATTGTGGACGTCGATCCCGACAAGCCCGCCGCCGAAGCGGATCTGCGCCCCGGCGACGTGATCCTCAAGGCCAACCTGAAGCCCGTGAACAGCGGGGAAGCCCTTTCCAAGATCGTCAAAGAAGTGGGCGTGAAGCGCGGGGCCATTATGCTGCAGATTGAACGGCGCGGAGATGTGTACTTCCGCACCATCCCCCTCGGCAAGTAAGCGCCCTTCCAATGACAACCAGGGCTGTCTCCCAGTGAGACAGCCCTTTTTTTATGATCGAAAACTCCCCGCTTAGCGGGGAGTTTTCGATCATAAAAATCAAACCGCCCCTTGAAGGGGCGGTGCTGATTATCCATACGTAAAAAAGTGCGGGGAAAGGCAAAGGTCCGTTTGAGCGCTCGCCCAAGGATTGCAGCGCGCTTCGTTCCGGCGTAGAGATAACGTATCTATGCCGGAGGTTCTTTATGGCTGTTGTCCATTGCGACGCGGGGCATTTGCCCGCTCCTGAAAAGCTGGAACGCATCCCCGCGCTGATGAGCGCCTATTACACCGAATTTCCCAATCCCAAGATCCCGGCTCAGCGCGTGTCGTTCGGCACTTCCGGGCATCGCGGCTCATCGGTGCTTCATACCTTCAACGAAGAGCATATTTACGCCATCACTCAGGCCGTCTGCGACTACCGCAAAGCCAAGGGTGTTGACGGCCCGCTTTTTCTGGGCGGGGATACGCATGCCCTGTCCGAGGCTGCCTTCCGCTCGGCCCTGGAAGTGCTGGTGGCCAACGGCGTGAGTGTGCGCATCGCCAGAAACGGCGAGTTTACCGCAACCCCAGCCGTCTCGCACGCCATCTTGCGCTGGAACGCCGGACGGAGCAGCGGTCTGGCCGACGGTATTATTATCACCCCATCTCATAATCCGCCGCGCGACGGCGGCTTCAAATACAATCCTCCGCACGGCGGCCCGGCCGAAACTGAAGTCACGGCCTGGATTGAAAAAAGCGCCAACGCCTATCTGGACAGCGGCAACCGCAACGTCCAGCTCGTGCATTTGCGCGCGGCGCAGAGATCCTCCCTGGTGGAGGAGTACGACTTTACCCGCGCCTATGTGGAAGATCTGCCCAAGGTGTTGGACATGAAGGCCATTGCCGCTTCCGGCCTCAAGCTGGGCGTGGACCCTTTGGGCGGGGCCAGCCTGCCGCTTTGGGAACCTATTGCCGAGACCTATGGCCTGGACCTGACCGTGATCAACAAGAAGGTGGACCCCACCTTCCGTTTTGTGCCCTGCGACAAAGACGGCTTAATCCGCATGGATTGTTCCTCGCCCTATGCCATGAGTCGCCTGCTGGAGATACGCGACGACTTTGATCTGGCCTTTGCCTGCGATCCGGATTCCGACCGCCACGGCATTGTGACCCGTCAGGAACTGATGAACCCCAATCACTATTTGACTGTGGCGGCTTGGCACCTTTTCCGTACCCGTACGGGCTGGCCAAAGGATTGCGGCATCGGCAAAACCCTGGTGACCAGCGCCATGCTGGACAGAGTGGGGAAGGAGCTGGGGCGGCCCGTAGTGGAAGTGCCCGTGGGCTTCAAGTGGTTTGTGCCCTATCTGCTCAACGGGCGGTGCGGCCTGGGCTGCGAGGAGAGCGCCGGGGCTTCCTTCCTCTGTTTTGACGGCTCCCCCTGGAGCACGGACAAGGACGGTCCCTTGATGTGCCTTCTGGCCGCTGAGATCATGGCCAAGGAACAGGCATCTCCCAGTGAAATCTACCAAAAGCTGACCGAAAAGCTCGGCGCACCGGTCTATCAGCGTCTGGACGCGCCCGCCGACGACCGCACCCGCGCGCTGCTCAAGGCTTTGACGCCGGAGAGCGTGCATCTGAAAACCTTGGGCGGCTCGCCGGTGACCAGTGTGCTGACCCGCGCGCCCGGCAATGACGCGCCCATCGGCGGGGTCAAGGTCTGCAGTGAAGACGGCTGGTTTGCCGTGCGCCCTTCAGGCACGGAAGCCATCTGCAAGGTCTACACCGAAAGCTTCAAGGGCGAAGCCCAGCTCTGCGCTCTGCAAAAGGACGCCATCGACTTTTTGGAACGTCTGCTGAAAAAAGAAGGGTAGGGCATGGTGAAAAACGGAGACAGTCAGGCCTGCCACAGCAACTTTCGTGTCGGCATGTTTCCGCGCGTTTTGTGGGCCGCTGTCTGCGCTTTTTTCTGCATCGTGGGCCTGAATGAAATCCGGGATGCATTCCGCGATTCGCAATACCAATGGCTGCCAGCGGCCTGCCGTGGTATTATTCGCCTGCGGCTTATGTGAGCTGCAAGGCCGGAGAGGTTCTCTGGTATCTTATGGGATGGGACTAAGCCGCCGCGCCAAAGAGGCCGCGCCTTTTTCAGATCCATCTGGTCCTCTCGGCGCTCTGGGCCATTGGCATTGCGCAATGCGTTCGGCAATAAAGCAATTGACGTATTTTATGTACGAACTGCTCTGCAAATCCTTGCCATGAAGCGAGCAGGCGGACTTGCTCGCCGTAAACGAGCATTTCAAGTGTTAAATTGTCTTGGAGCAGGGCGGTTACACTTGGGACGGCAAGCCGACGCTTTGCCTGAGGTCGGCCACTTCTCCGGTGGTCAATGCTCTGGCCGCGCCCGGCTTAAGATTGCCCAGAGCCAATGGCCCCTGAGCCACGCGGCGCAGACGCAGAATAGTCAGGCCCAGATCCCGGCACATGCGCCGTATCTGGCGGTTGACGCCTTGGTGTAATACCATGCGCAACAGGGTATTGCCGTTCTCAGCCGTTTTCGCTTCCACATCCACCGGCAGCAAGGCTTGGCCTTCGTCGAGGCGCATGCCCCGGCGCATGGCCGCCAGAGCCGTTTCCGGCACAGACCCGCGAATCAGCACCTCATAGGTCTTGGGCTGGTGATGCCGGGGATGAGTAAGCCGTTGGGCCAGTTCGCCGTCATTGGTCAGCAGCAGCAGGCCTTCTGAAAAATAATCCAGACGTCCCACGGGATAGAGCCGCAGATGACGCACCTCGGGCGGCAGATATGCCATGACCGTGGGCCGCCCCTCGGGATCATTCACCGTGCAGACCGTCTGCACGGGTTTGTGCAGCAACAGATAATAATATTCCTGAGCGGCGGCGAGCTCCCGGTCATTGACCGCGATGCAATCACCTGGCAGTACACGCCGGGCCGGATTTTCCTCCAGAGTGCCGTTGATTCGTACCTGACCCGCAAGAATAAGCTCGTCGGCCTTGCGCCGTGAGCACAGACCGGTGGCGGCGATGGCCTTGTTCAGGCGCACGCCGTTTGTCACGTTGTCCCTGGTTGCACTTTCCGGCGGCGCGCTTGCGGCGCGGCGAACATCAGCCCGGTCGGCGGCATGCGTGCGCGGCGCCTGTGACGGGCGTCGTGTGGAGACGGTGTGAGGCCTTGATTTTCCGGACATGAAGGGCTCCTGGCTGGCTTGTGAGGGCATCGTGCTGGAAGAGGGGGACCGCGTCAAGCGCGATTCCCTGATTCGCCGCTTGGGAATCAAAAGTTTACATAATTATCATTATGGGACATTTATCTCAACTTACGTCGACCCAGGGAAGGGCTCGTCTCCGCCTCATTTGAAGACGTAGATCGCCCGCACCCGCATCTTCGGGATGAACTGCCGGGATGGTCGGGGCGGGGCTTGCCGACAAGGCGGCTCTGACGTACAACACAAACCGGTCTTGTGTTCCAATCCCAAGGAGTTTTCATGGGCTTTGCCAACAGCACCTGCAGTTTTACCCGATTCCGTATTCTGGACCCCGTGTCCTCCGAGCTCTGGCAGCAGATTCCGGATAAGCTCAAGCAATTCGCCTTTCGCGACATTGACGATATTCCTGAAATGCAGGCTCAGGGCTGGGTCAGCTTTGAGGATATGCTGGATTCGGAATGGGCCGCCGCACCGCCTCAGAAAGGAGCTTATATCGTCTTTTCCCTGCGCCTGGACACGCGGCGCATCCCGGCGGGCGTGGTGAAAAAGCATCTGGCCCTGGCCCTGCGTCAGGAAAAAGAGCGTATGCGCGAACAGAACAAGACCTTTATCTCCCGTGAACGCAAAAAGGAACTCAAGGAGCAGGTCATGCTGCGCCTGCGTCAGCGTTTCCTGCCGGTGCCGGGCGAATTCAACGTGCTTTGGGCCACTGACAAAAATGAAGTCTGGTTCGCCTCCACCCAGAACAAGATGATCGACCTCTTCATGGAGGAATTCCTGAAAACCTTTGAGTTGCATCTGGAGCAACTGACGCCGTATAATCTGGCGGCCGCCATGTTGGACGAGGAAAGCCTCATCCGTCTGGACCAGCTTGAAGCAACCCAATTCGCGCTGCTCACCTAGTGTCTAATTGCAAAATTTCGAGCATGATTATGCTCTCAATTTTAGCAGGATCGTCCGCGAAAAAACCTGGTTTTTCGTGGACTCACGGCGGCTTTGCCGCCGTAAAACCCTACGGGTTTTATGTGTCTGATTTTTCAAATTAGACACTAGCAGGGAGAACTCTATAAAATGAATATGCCCATTTCCGGCGAATCCACCGACAGCATCCTGGGGCAGGAATTTCTGACCTGGCTCTGGTACCAGAGCGACACCGCGCCCGGGGCCTTCACGGACAGCGAAGGCGCGCCTTTTGCCGTTTCCATGGAACAGCGCATCGTGGTTCAGGGCGGTGAAGGCGAAGCCAAGGAAACCGCCTCGGTTTCCGGCTCGCTTTCGCCCCTGCGCGAGGCGCGCTTCGGCCTGGGCACGGGCAAGAAGGTCAGCCGGGCCCTGATCCGCCTGGAAAAAGAAGAGCTGGCCTTTCAGCTCACCCTCAAGGCCGAGGACTTCGGCCTGGGCAGCCTCAAGACGCCCAAACTGGACAAGGGCGACAGCGATGACGATCCCGACGCCCTGCTGCTGGAAAAATTTTATCTGATGGAGGTTTGTGTCGGCCTGCTGGACTCCCTGTACGCCCGCTTTCTCAAGCTGCGCCTTTCGCCGGAGTGGCAAAAGGAAGTGGCGGATATGCGCCAGTGGCTGACGCGGACGGAGTAAGCCGCCCTTCCCTCTATGAGTCAGTCCCCTTCCCCTGTCCGCGGCCGTCGGGGCCGCATCGCGGCCATTGCCCTGAGAGCCGCCAGAAAAACCCTCTGGATGTTACTGGTGCTCTGGGGCATCACCCTGATCTCCTTCTGGGTCATCCATCTGGCCCCCGGCTCACCGACGGACATGGAAACCACCTTGAACCCCCTGGCGGGCGAAGCGGCACGCCAGCGGCTGGAAGCGCTCTACGGCCTGGATCGTCCCCTCTATATTCAGTACGGGGACTGGCTGCTGCGCCTGCTGCATTTTGATTTCGGCAATTCCATGTCCGCGGACGCGCGGCCCGTGCTGGACAAAATTCTGGAGCGCTTGCCCCTGACCGTGTCCATGAATGTGATTTCCCTGGTGCTGACCCTGATCATCGCCATTCCCGTGGGCATACTCTCGGCCTGCAAGCGTAACTCCTTGCTGGACCGCAGCGTGACCGTGCTGGTCTTTCTGGGTTTCGCCATGCCCTCCTTCTGGCTGGCCCTGCTGTTGATGATGTTCTTCGGCATCGATCTTCAGTGGCTGCCTATTTCCGGCCTGATGTCCATGGATTACGCCAGCCTGAGCCCTTGGGGGAAACTCTGTGATCTGGCCCGGCATCTGGCGCTGCCCATTCTGGTCTACACCATCGGCGGTCTGGCCGGCATGTCGCGCTATATGCGCGCCTGCATGCTGGAAGTGCTGCGCCAGGATTACATCCTCACGGCCAAAGCCAAAGGTTTGCCGCCGAGCCTGATCATCCGGCGACACGCCCTGCGCAATGCCCTGCTGCCGGTCATCACCCTGCTGGGCCTTTCCGTGCCGGGGCTCATCGGCGGCAGCGTGATCATTGAATCCATTTTCGCCCTGCCCGGCCTGGGGCAGCTCTTTTACTCGGCGGTCATGGCCCGCGACTACACTATGATCATGGGCAATCTGGTGCTGGGCGCGGTGCTCACCCTGGCGGGCAATCTGCTGGCCGACGTCTGTTACGGCCTGGCCGACCCGCGAATCCGCGCCTCCGGGGAGCAGAACTGATGCTGCCCGCCGCCGTAAAGCGCTTGCTCGGGCGCAACCTCATGCTTACCCTGGGCCTGGGCATTGTGCTGTTCATGTCTCTGGCGGCGCTCTGCGCCCCGCTGATCGCGCCCTATCCGCCCACGGCTCAGCATCTGGACAACATTCTGGAACCGCCCTCCTCCCGTTTCTGGCTGGGCACCGACCGTCTGGGGCGGGATGTCTTTTCCCGCCTGCTCTACGGAGGGCGCGTGTCCCTCTGGGTGGGCTTCGTGGCCGTGGGCATCTCCATCAGCATCGGTACGGTGCTGGGCCTGATCAGCGGTTATTTCCGGCGCTGGGTGGATGAAGCCATTATGCGCCTGGTGGACATCATGCTCTGCTTCCCCTCCTTTTTCCTGATCCTGGCGGTCATTGCCTTTCTGGAGCCCGACCTTACCAATATCATGGTTGTCATAGGCCTGACCTCCTGGATGGGCGTAACCCGTCTGGTGCGCGCCGAGGCCCTCAGCCTGCGCGAACGCGAATTCGTGGCCGCCGCACGCTTGGCGGGGAGCCCCACCCGGCGGATTTTATTCCGCCATATTCTGCCCAATGCCCTCGCGCCGGTGCTGATCACCGCCACTCTCGGCGTGGCCGGAGCCATTCTGGTGGAGTCGAGCCTGAGTTTTCTGGGACTGGGCGTACAGCCACCCACGGCCAGTTGGGGCAATATGCTCATGGAAGGCAAAACCGTCATCGAAAACGCGCCCTGGCTCTCAGTTTATCCGGGCCTGGCTATTCTGATCACTGTACTCGGTTATAATCTTCTGGGTGAAAGCCTGCGCGATCTGCTGGACCCGCGTCTCAAGCAATAGCCCTTTTGCCTTGGGCAACCTGTTTTGTTAGTATGAATACGGCGGCATAGGCCTGTGCGGCCTGAAAAGCGGCACATATTTAATCTATCGCTTGAAGTTGTAAACAACCATGCTGGAATATCTGCGCATCCGTAATCTGGCCCTGATCGAAGATATGGAGCTGGACTTTTCGCCGGGCATGAATGTGCTTACCGGCGAAACCGGCGCGGGTAAAAGTTTTATCCTCAAGGCTCTGGGCTTTCTGCTGGGCGACAGGCTGAGCGCCGAAATGGTGCGCCCCGGCGCGCAACGGGCCCAGGTGGAGGCGCTGTTCACCCTTGGCGATCAGGATCTGGTGTTGCGGCGCGAACTGCTGGCCGAGAGCGGCCGCAGCCGCTTATACATCAACGACGCCCTGAGTTCACAGGAAAGCCTGCGTGATCTGCGCGCGCGTCTGGTGACGCACACCAGCCAGCACGGCCAGCAGCAACTTTTGCAGCCTGCCTTTCAGGCCAAACTGATGGAGAGCGCCTTTCCCCGGCCCGAGCTGCTGGAAGAGCGCGACGCCCTGCTCGGCCAACTACAGGAAGTTTCAGCCCGGCGTAAGGCCCTGTCGGCAAAGCAGGCCAGCCTGGCCGACAGGCGCGACCTGCTGGAAATGCAGCAGCAGGAGATAGATAAAGTATCGCCTGAAGAAGGCGAGGAAGAGCATCTGGAAGAATTGCGCGCCCAGGTCCGCTCGCAGGAGCATCTGCGGGAGAATTATGAGAACGCCCTGACGCTGCTGCACGGCGAGGACGGGCCGGGCCTGCTGGATATGCTTGGGCGCTTTGAACGCCTCATCCACGCCATGAGCCGGGACGACGCGGTTCTGGCCCCGGAGGCCGAGGCTGTTGCCGCTCTGCGTCAGCAACTGGTGCACCTGGGCAATCATTTGCGCCGCCCTCCTCTGCCCGATGAGGAGATGGACATGGACAAGGTGGAGGAGCGCCTCTTCGCCCTGGCCCAGCTTAAGCGCAAGCTGCGGCGCAGTCTGCCGGAAATCCTTGCCCTGCGCGGAGAAATCGAAGAGAACCTCTCTTTTCTGGACGTCTGTGCGCTGGACCTCTCGCGCCTTGCCAAAGAAGAAGCCGCGCTGGCGGAAAAACTGGCGGCCGTGGTGGAGCGTATCCGGCCTGTACGCCGGGAAGCCGCAAGCTCTTTTGCCCATAGCCTGGAAGACCAGTTACGCGATCTGGGCTTCTCCGAACAGGTGCGGGTGATTCCCGATTTTGTGCCGCAGGAACTCTGGCAGGGCGTTGCGGACGAACGGGTACGCATTCTCTGGGCCCCCAATCCGGGCCAGCCTCCACAGCCCTTGGACCGCATCGCTTCGGGCGGCGAACTGTCACGCTTTTTGCTGGCCCTCACCAGCGTGCGCCGGGACGCGGAAAGCGCCACATATATCTTTGATGAGGTGGACGCCGGTGTGGGCGGCCTGACCTTGAACAAGCTGGCGGAAAAGCTCAATGCCCTGGCCGAACAGCGCCAGATGTTGCTGATCACCCACTGGCCCCAACTGGCCGCGCGGGCGCGCAAACATTTTCAGATCAGTAAAGTGGTCCGCGAGGATGCCACCTTTACGCTTTGCTCGCCGCTTGACGGCCCGGCCCGGCATGAGGAATTGGCCCGGATGGCGGGCGGCGGCCCTCAGGGGGAAGCCCTGGCGCGCAGTTTGGAAGCCTGATTCCGCTGTTCCACTGCTTTTCTCTTTCGCTCCCTTCCTCCCACACAGCCACTGGCAAATTTTGCCGCACTGCCGGTCTTCCGTCGCTCTCGGACTGAAATCTCCTGTGGAAAAGTCGTCAAAAACGCGCCGTCGGAACCGGGAACGCATACGGCATAGCACTGCTTTTCCCATAGGCTGGGCCGCCTCTCTTAAATTTCTCTAGACTTTTAAGGGCGATGGAAAGCTCAAGCCGTGCTGGCACCTATTTTGCTTAAGTGCGGGGTAAGCACACGCAAGGGAAAAAATAGCCGTGGATGTTCGTGCAAACAGCCGGGGACATCCAAGAGCATTGTATGCCGGAGAAATCACTCCACTGGAGGAGTTCGTGAATACCGACAGTCAGAACCACCTCACCAGCATGGTCCATATGCAGTCCGGCGTTTCCGCCTCGGTTGCGGCGGCTGTGGAGTCCGATTCCGGCGATGTTGCGCCGCTGTCGCTGGGGGGCAGAGCATCCCACGCCCTGCAAAGCCTGAGCCGGGATGGCCGTGAACTTTCGCAAGCCCTGGAGGCGCATTTGGACAGCCTGCAGGAATCGTTCATGGCCCTGTTGCACGGGCAACTGGACGCCGGGAAGCTGGAGCTGGAAGAACGCCTGCATCTTTACCTCTCGCCGGAGGGCCGCCTGGTGGTTGAAGGCAGCGACAACGATGCGGAAAAAGTCTGTGAACTCATTTCCCGCAAGCCCGCCTTGCAACGCCGCTTTCAGGAACTGGCCCGGCTGGCCCTGCTCTCGCATGGCGTGGAAGTGGCCTGTCAGGCCCACACCGCCTTGCGGGAACCGGAACAGGAGGCCGACAACCCCTTGTTCAGCCGCTATCATATGTGTCTCAAGGGCCCGCTTTCGCATTTTTATGTCCGCTGAGCTTGCCAAGCGAGCGCAAGCGACTTATTCTATTCACCTACCCGAATATGGGGGCGCACTGGTTTCGACGTGGATGTAGAAGCCGGAGCGGCAGGCCGAGGCGCCGCTGGCCTCGTAAAAAAGCGGCAACACAGTAATTGCCAACAACGATTACGACTACGCTTACGCTGCCTAGTCAGCGAGGCAACTGACCGCATAGCCGGTCGCGCTGCTCGGGACCACGCCTGATAATCCCGAGCGGCGACATTTATCAGGCTGGCGGAAACCGGCGCTCGCCGGGGTTTTCCGTGAGACTGTCACCGGCGGGCTTGCCGCGTTGCGCTTGGTCAGGGGCCACCAGCGCGGCGAGATTTAATCCTGGCCTAAGCCTGTAGATGCTTCGCGTGGAGTATTCGCGGACGGGGGTTCGATTCCCCCCGCCTCCACCATTGAAAGGCCAAAACCGCTTGAAAGACAAGGGTTTTGGCCTTCTCTATTGTCCGAGCCAATCCGATGAAAACCCATTTCGTACTCAATTGACTTGAGTACGTTTTTGAGTATTTTGCTTTTAGAGATAAAAGATACTCAAATTGCATACTCAAATTTTTGGAAAAGCAGGTGGGATATGGCAAGCGAACCGAAGGAAAAGAAAAGCCGTCTTGAACTCACGGTCAAATTCATCGAAGGATTGAAACCCGCCGAGAAAGAGCAACGCTTTACCGACGCCAAAACTCCCGGCCTGACCCTTGCCGTCAAACCCGCCAGCGACCGCAAAAAGGACGGCTCCAAACTCTGGCGCTTCCGCTATCTGCTCAACGGCACGGCAAAAATGATTTCTCTCGGTGACTACCCTACCGTTTCCCTAGAAAGAAGCCAGAGAACGCGCCCACGAGGTCAGAAAAGCCATTGATAACGGCATTGACCCATCACTGGAAAGGAAGATTGAAAAGCAAACCGCCGCATTCAAGACGTTCAAGGCGGTGGCCGAAGTCTGGCTAGACGACCGCACTGAAAACAAATGGGAAGCCAGCCACGCCAAGCGCAACAAGGAACGCTTTGTCGGCAATATCTTTCCCGTCATCGGCATGAAGAACATTAACGAGCTGACCTTGAGCGATTTTGACAAGGCATTCGTTCCGCTCAAGCGCCGGGGCGCTCTTGAAACGGCGCACCGCATCTGCGCCATGTGCATCGAGATTTTGAACTACGCTGCTCGCTTCCGCTACCTTGCAGACAAGAACATCATTTTCGATTTGCAGCAGTATAAGAAAGAAGACCTTCCCCGCCCGGTCAAGGGCAAGCTGGCCACCATCACGGAACCAGACGAGATAGGCGAATTGCTGTGCAAGATTGAAGAATCGGAAGGACGGCAGACCTACCCGGTTGCTTTGGCGCTTCAGATCGCGCCCTATGTGATGCTGCGCCCCGGTGAGCTGGTCGGCGGCATGTGGGAGGAAATCAATTTTGACAAGGCTGAATGGTATATCAAGGCCGAACGTATGAAGCCCGGATTTGACCATGTGGTTCCCCTGCCCCGTCAGGCCGTAGAACTCCTAAAGCGTCTGCACGATTTCAGCGGCAACGGGAAATTCATCTTTCCATCTTCCAGCCGTGGCCGTGGCGAACACATTACCACGGCAACTCTGCTCATGGCCCTACGGCGCATGAAGTACCAGTCCGGCGATTTCACCACGCACGGATTCCGGGCAATGGCAAGCACCATCTTGAACGGCAACAAGACGCATGAGATAAAGGGCTTTGACCTGCCCCCATATGACCCGGACTTAATAGAAATTCAGCTTTCACACGCCGAGGACAATAAAATCAGAAAAGCCTATAATCGACGCGATCCTTATGCCAGGATTCAGGAACGGCGGGCTATGTTGCAGACTTATGCAGATTTACTCATTTTCCTCAAGCGGCATCGGCCAGTGGGGCTATAGAGAAAGAAAAAGATTACTTCGATTTTCTATTTTTTCTTCTTTGTTTTTTTGCCTCTTTTTTCTTAGCTTTCTCTTTTTTTGCTTTGTGGTGAATTATGCGACTCGATTCAGAAACAACTATACTTTCTCTTTTTTCACTATATGAATTGTTAGCCATTGAAAGTTTAACTTTCTGAAAATACCCTAACTCATCTCGAACTCTCTTTGCCTCTCTAAACTGTTCCTTAGTCCAGTCACTAGAGTCTATATAAGCCATATCTTCACAATAACCACCAAATCGAGTCGGGCTTCGCGGGTCAAAGGCCAATCCTACCGTTATTGAGCATTCTGGATATAAGTCCTTGCACGCAAAGCAATAAGTCATAAGAAAGGATTTTCTATCTTCTCGGTATGAGTCATGGTCTGGATATTTCAATGAGTGAGGTAGAATTAGCAAAACATAACATACATCTGAATTTGACGGCGAATTCAGAACACGAACGCGAAGTTGGGTTGCATCTTGTTCAAAAGCAGGCCAAGCCCACTCTGAAAAGCTATTTGCTAGATTCTGTCGACATTCAAGCTGACGTGTGTTAAACTTGCGCAGCACAGGAGGTTGTTGTGCAAAAACGTCATGCCTTGCGAGATGATCAATGGGAGAGGATATGCGAAGCCTTGCCAGGCAAGGATACCGATCCTGGTCGAACGAGCAAAGACAATCGCCTTTTTATTGAAGCTGTTATGTGGATTGCTAAAACAGGCGCCCCGTGGCGTGACCTCCCGCCGGAGTACGGCAAGTGGTCAAATGTCCACAAACGATTTATGCGTTGGGCTAAAAATGGCGTGTGGCAAATGATTTTTAATACTCTGGCCGTCGATGCAGACACTGAGTGGCTTATGATTGACAGCACCATAGTCCGGGCGCACCAGCATGCAGCCGGGGCTAGGGGGGGCAGCAATGCCAAGCGTTAGGGCGGTCACGAGGTGGTTTTGGAACAAAAATTCATGCAGTTTCAGACGCCTTGGGCAATCCGATGAGGTTCATTCTGACAGGCGGGGAAAAGTCAGACTTTCTTCAAGCATGCCCTCTGCTTGAAGAGCAAAGAGCCGAGGCCGTTCTTGCGGATAAAGGCTATGATGCTGGCTATATAGTCGACGCTATACAAGCAATGGGAGCCGAAGCGGTTATTCCTCCAAAGTTAAATCGTAACACGCCTCGCAATTACGATGTTTTTTTGTATAAAGAACGGAATGTTATTGAAAGAATGTTTGGCAAGATGAAGCATTTTCGTGGGATTGCCACGAGATACAGTAAAACGGCAGTTTCATTTTTGGCTTTTGTTCAGCTTGCAGCAATTTCACTTTGGCTAAAATGAATGTCGACAGAGCCTAATATTGTTCGGCTTATTCTTGACTCTGCTGCCATATATTTTAGGGGTATTATCTCTTCATCATAACATTCTGCCGAAGTATAACCCCAATTTCCTGTAAAAGCATACTGACCAATTCTTTCAATTAATGAATCCCAAAAATAAGAACTTTCAGTATAGTCTTTTATAGCCTTATATATTCCCTTACTTCTAAAATCATCATATATTCCTTCTGATATTATAAACGAATCAATATTTTCAAAACTGTCGAACCCACGAAAATTAAGACTTTCTGATATAGAATCTTCATCTATACTTGATAGATAAAATCCAACTAAATCTTCTTCCCCAGAAACAATTGCTGTTTTTGTTGTTAAAAATGTTTCCTTATCTGTCAAATAGTTTGTAAAATCACTTATTGTGTCAAATTCCCTGAATACTATATCAATACTCTCGTCATCAAAAAAATGAACAAGCCTTTTACTATTATCAGGAAAACCAATATGGAATGGCATTTTAAAATGATCATCTTCACCAACAAGATGTTGAAACAACATTAATGTTCCGCTACTATTACCACCAAATGCTCTTTTAGCATGTTCTGAAATACCACGCGTAACAACGATACGGTGAATTTTAATCTTATCTGCTGGTGGAATTTGAATAGGAAATAATTGAGTACACTTTTTATCAACAAATATTCGAGAGCTAAAATTTTTAATCCATTTTTCAGCTTGGTAGATTTGATATGCGGATTTTAGAAAGGCTTTTTTTACCCATCTGGGCCAAGCGATAGATAAATCCTTTTCAGAAGAAAATTTGACTTCACCTTTATCTGAAAAAATTAGCACATGCTCGTTAAAGACTACCAATAAATCACAAAGCTCCTTGCCTTGTCCTCTAGCCAATCCATCATCAGTGTAGACATTCGGAAATGACCACAAGCTTAGGAAAGATTTTTCGCAGAGTCTCGAAAGTATTCTTTCGGAGTCAGTAACCTGTTCTGATTTTACAATATTTCTAGTTTGCGTCATACGCCCTCGCTAACTTAATACCTTGACTTTAATAAGACGGTATGGTTTTGAAAAACAGGTGCTCAAAACACCTTGACCAGCGACGGCTCCCACCCTGTAAGTTTGTGGGTTTTCTTGTGCCCTTTTTGGGGCGCTAGCTTCCTGCATTATATCTCCGGGTGTGGGCGAAATACAATACCTGGCAACAGGGAAATAGCCCGCCGTCTCGCTGGCGGTTTTGAGCGCCCGGAGTCTTTCATTTTGAAGGCTCCAATCAAAAACTCCAGCGAGGTTTTTATGTCCGGTGCATCATTTGAAAGTACGTCTTCAAGCCCAAGCCTTCCTGATTTCACTAGCTTAGCCCAAAAGCTACAAGAAACCGCCGAAGCTCTTTTGACTATCAGCCAGAATTCAGCCAATGCCCCCGATAAACAAAAAGTTCCGTCCGAACTTGACTCTGGTGACCTCAAGCCGCCATTTGAAATCCGCTCCTACGAAATACCTGATTACATTTTGCGGGATGAGCAAAACTTGCTCACAAAGACCAACGCCCATGACCTGCACGATGCTCTCAACAAAGTTTTCGGGCATATCAATAGTGTAGTGCATTTGATGCAGCAGTATTCTGCAGAAGAGGAAATGGACGGCCTTATCGTCAATGACCTTGCCGAAGTTTTGTTAGTTCCTCTTGATTGGCTTGAACTGATTTGCAGCACGATTACGGGTTTTCGATTAGTCCATCATATGAAGACAGAAATCAAAACCACCCGCATAGCGGGTGGTTTGCTCCAGCCCTATAAGGGCTTGTTACCGGCCAGCGTCTAAAGGCGCTGGCTTTCACTTTGTTCAAGCCCAGTGCCCTTGCCGCTTTGGCTTACCCCTGGAAGGGGTTTTGGTATTCTCGGGTACTTACTCGATCTTGCAGAATATCATGCTTCTCTTGCTGCTGAATGTATTTTTTGACCGTTACCTCATTGAGTCCTACCGTACTGACGAAATATCCTTCCGCCCAGAATTTCCTATTGCCAAATTTGTACTTCAGGTTTGCATGCTTATCGAAAATCATCAATGAGCTTTTTCCTTTCAGGTACCCCATGAAACTTGATACACTGATTTTTGGAGGAATACTCACCAGCATGTGCACATGATCCGGCATGAGATGGCCCTCGATAATTTCAACACCTTTATATTTGCATAAGTCCTTAAGAATTTCTCCGATACTTTCTCGAATGTTGGCAAATATTATTTTCCGCCTGTATTTTGGAGAAAAGACAATGTGATACTTGCACAACCATTTTGTGTGGGCTAAACTTTGAACTCGAGTTCCCATATAAAAACACCTTTCCCTTAAAAATTACGATGGGCTTGAACAACTCTATCGTATGGGAAAGGTGTTTTTTGTATAACAAATTATTTCCACCCGCATAGCGGGTGGATTTCTGTTTCGCTCGCAAACGCTCGCTCAACTGGCTAAAGCCCCTTATAACAAAAGCAGCGGCCCGGAATTTCCGGGCCGCTGCTCTTATTTATGATCGAAAACTCCCCGCTAAGCGGGGAGTTCCAAAAAGGCGAAGCCTATAGCTGTCAAAAAGAAGCTCTCCTTTGCTACAAAAAAGTTGTCCTGACTTCCGTAGTAGCAAAGGAGAGCGACAATGGATGATCAAAGTTTAGAGCACACGCGTTGGAATTGCAAATATCATATCGTGTTTGCACCGAAATTCAGGTGCAAAATTATTTATGGCAAATACAAGAAAGAAATTGGCCTGATATTAAGGAGGTTGTGTGAGTATAAAAAGATTGAAATATTAGAAGCGCATGCATGTATTGATCACGTCCACATGTGCATAAAAATACCTCCCAAGTATAGCGTGGCACAAATCATGGGATACTTGAAGGGAAAAAGCGCGTTAATGATATTCGAGCAGTTTTCGAACTTGAAATATAAGTTTGGGAACCGTCATTTCTGGTGCAAAGGCTATTTTTTCAGCACGGTAGGGGTGAATGAAGCCACTCTTTTGAAGTATATTCGTGAGCAAGAGATACGAGACAAAATAGCCGATCAGCATAGTTTGTTTGAACATAAAGACCCATTTATGGGTCGCTAGGAATAGCGGCGGAAGTCAGGTCTGGCCTCCTTCAGGGGGCGGACGAGTAACAGGCCCTTATAGGGCCAAATCAAACCGCCCCTTGAAGGGGCGGTGCTGATATGTCGCTGAGAGGTGATTTTACCGTACTAGCTTCCGGCGCTGGTTGGTCTTGTGGCAGTATAGGCTTTGTCTTTTCCGGTGTGTCTTCTTTCGGTACATGCATTGTGGCGGGCGTGTCCTTTTTCCGGTCTTTCCCGCGTCGGAACTCGTTCAGATACTTCGCCAAGGTCGGCGGCTTCACCTCAATCCCCTTTTCGTGCAGTTTATCGGCAATCTCCTGCATATCGAAGCCGCGCTTTTTCATCCGTTCCAGTGTCGGGGCCAGGGCGAAAATTGCCTCTTTCACGGTCAGGCTTCGGTTGCCGTCCAGCGTGACTTTTACGGGTTTGAGTTTGGATAGCTCGGCTTTGATTTCCTTGACGCTGCTGGCGGTGATATTCATGCTGTTTGCTCCTGTATTTTGGGCGGGGCCATGCCCCGGATTTGTCTTTTTGCCTTTGGCGGTCGAGCGGCACGGTCGCCCACGTTTCACGAAGTGAAGCATAGCATAGTAAGCTATGCTTTTGACTTCCGCAAAGACGCGGTGCGGATTCATCGGCCCATGCCCATACCGCGCGGCCTCCGTTCCAATGAACGCACCTTGGCAAGCTCGCGCTCTTCCCGCTTGCGTTCAAGCTCCAAGGCTTTTTGCTGCTCAAGCTCCTTGGCTTGGCGGGTTTGTTCTTCCTGCCGTTGGCGCTCCTGCTGCTCACGTTCTTGCGCCAGCAGCCTTTGCTCGGCTGCCTTGCGCTCTGCCTCTTTTCGCTGCTCCTGCCTGTAATCAAGGTGCATTTTATCGGCCTCCGGGTTCCAGCGGAAAAACTTCTCGATTTCCTCAAGTCGGGCTGAAAGGTTATGGTTCTCGTCCATCAGCTTTGTGAGGCTTGCCCCATGCCGTTTTTGCTCTTGGGCTTTATCCACGGTCAGATTCATAACTTGGTCGTTCAATGCCGAGACGGTTTTCTTCAAGCCTTGAATTTCCGTCTCTTGCTGCTGATTTTTCGCGGTTAAAATGCTTCGGTCAGCAAGCGCTTGTTTTTGGCGCTCGATAATTTCATCCGTTGTTTCCCGCACGGCCTTGTGGTTGAACATGGAAGATTTGGGAATTTCCGACTGTGCGGATAATATCTTTTCCGCCTCCTGCGCTTGCCGCTCAATCAACTGCAATCGTTCCTGCAGCTCCGATTCCTCCCGCTGCTTCCGTTCAATCTCGGCTTTGACGTTTTCCGCCTCCCGTTCCAGATTGTGAAGCGCTTCCTGCTGCTGCTTGAACTCTCGCGTGTTCAGATGCTTTTTCGCCGCTCCCGGCTCCTGTTCAACGCCGCGCTGCAAGCTGAATCCCTTGCTTTGCAGATAGGCTGGAAACTCGGTTTGCAATTTTTTGAGACTTTCCCGCGTATAGATTTTGTTCGCGTTCAAGCGTCCATCAGGCGTAATCGGGACATGCAGAAAATGCATGTGCGGCGTTTTCTCGTCCATGTGGACTTTTGCGGAAATGACGTTTTCCGCGCCCACAAACTCCGTAAGGAACTTTTTGCTTTCCTCGAAAAAACGTTTTGTATGGTACGGCGATAGCTGTTCAAAAAAGGCGCTGTCGGATGACACAATCAGGCCGCACATATGCACGGCATCTTTCCGTACAGCCTTGACCAGCAAGAGGTCGTCGATACGATTCTGGATGGCCTCGGCATAGCTCCCTGGCGCGTGATCCTGAAGCTCATAGTTTCTAGCGCTGCGCTCATAATCAATATCCGGGTTACTGTGGCTCTCCCGTTCCCGCTCGTTGTGGCTCTGAATGCCTCGGACGGCCTCTTTCTTGAATTTATCCATATGCAGGACAAGAAACGACATGGCTATTGCTCCAGTCTAAAGGCTTCCAGCACACTGGACACGGCGCGGATTTCGCCGCGTATGTTCTCCGGGTCTTTCGTGATGGCAAGCGGGTTTTTCCCTGCTTCCAGCACGGCGCGAGCCTTATCTTGGTCGCCTATCAGTTTTGGCGGCTCGATATGTTCATGGTAGCCGTTGGCGGAATTGGATATTTCAAAAATGCCGGGAAGATGGCCGGTCAGCTTCACGCCCTGGCGGGAATACGCGGCCCACACTTTAGCAAAGTTTTTACGAAACCAGTTTTCCGACTCTTCCACTCCGCAATCAGCGCACAATTTCGGCCAGCCGCCGTAAGCCTGCACGATGACTGCCTGCGTCACCGAGTCATCAAAAACAACACTGGCATATGCGCCGTGCTTACCGATGGCGGCCAGCACCTTGCCGGCCTCCACCTCTGCCTTGTCTTCGGCGCTGCCGCCGCTGATGTGCTCCAGAAAGTCAGCCGGGGTCGGCATGGACGTATATTTTCGGGTTGCCATGATGGACAGCGCGGCTTTCTGAACTTCGCTAACGTCGCAATGTTCCAGCACTTTGAACCGCAAGGCTATGCCCTGGGCGCTCAAGCTCTGGCCGTAACACTCGGCAACACCCTGAATAAGCACGGAGAACGGCTTGAAATCAGCTTGCGTCATAGACCACCTCCGCGACAACCGGGGCGGAGTTGCCGAAAAGCATCTGTTCCGCCTCCTCACAGGCGGCTTGATTCGCTTCAACGCGCCTCTGCGCGGGAGATACCCATTTCCCCGCTTTCGACGCTGTACGAGCTTTTTCCGTCTCGTTTTCCATTTTCGCGGTGAGCTGGTCGAATTTTGCCTGCAACTTGTCCGGGCTTTGAATATTTGACCTCCAGAAGCCGTCAGAACAGGCCCACTTAATGACCTCGGCCACGAAAGCGGCCTCTTTCATGCGCTCGTCGTTGCGGAGTGCTACGGCGAAGCTCTGCGCCCACTTTTGCAGATTAGGCTCTTTGAGGGTCGGCACGTTGGCTTTGAGTGTGTCCCGCATGAGTACGGCAAGCCGGTACGGCTCCGAGTCTTCCGATAGCGGCTCCGGGGCGGGTTTTGTTTTTTGGGATTTTTTCTCTGGTGGATTTTCCGGCTGCGCGTCCGGGCCGTCAGGCTCAGACAAAGAGACTGAACGTAGTGAAGTCTCTCTTTCTTCCTGGGAAAGAGAGGAAAGGCAGGGAGAGGAAAGGAGAGGTAAGGTAAGGAAAGGGCTTGAAGCTCCCGTTAAGAGTCGTTCAAGGGTGGCTTTTAGGGTCGTTGGACGCCGTTACAACGCCGTAAACGTCTTTTGAAATACCTTTGATTCCGGCATCTTCCAGAATCTTGTAAATCTCCGGGTACGTCTTCGCCATCCGGACCAGCCGGGAAGCATTGGAGCGGTTTTCAGCGTCAGATTGCCATGCGTTATGCTCCTGCCAATCGTGAATCTGGTATGTGCCGTTCACTTTATCAAGCAGTTTTAAAGCCGTTACAACGCAGTTGAACGCCGTTACTTCGCCTTTCCAACGGGC
The DNA here is from genome assembly GCF_000145315.2 of Desulfovibrio sp. 3_1_syn3. Classification (NCBI taxonomy): domain Bacteria; kingdom Pseudomonadati; phylum Thermodesulfobacteriota; class Desulfovibrionia; order Desulfovibrionales; family Desulfovibrionaceae; genus Desulfovibrio; species Desulfovibrio sp. 3_1_syn3. The sequence continues at coordinate 2,398,183 of NZ_ADDR02000001.1, read as the reverse complement.
GGCAATCTCAATATCGTCTTCATCCATGCCGGAAAGAATACCGCTCGGTCTGTTCTGCGCGGCCCACAGCCAAAGGCGCATGAGGGCGATTACGCCCTCAAGGCCAAGCTGGCGTTCAAGTTTGATGGTTTTGGGATGGTCGAAAAAGCCGACTGACAGGCGAATATCGCTATTCATGGCTGCTCTCGCTCTGCTGGCCCACGCGTTCAATGAACGCCCGGATATCTTCCGCCCGCCAGACGGTTGTACGTGGGCCGAGCTTCACCGGCTTGGGATAACGTCCCGTGCGACATCCCTCCCACCATGCGCTTTTGCTGATGGGGAAGATGGCAAGAACCTGGGGAAGACGTAGAAAACCGAAAGCAGGAATTGTGGGTTGATTCTGATACATAACAGTCTCCTTGGTAGAAATTGGGTCTACAAGGACAACTGCCTGAAAAGACTGGCGGAAAAAGTATGAAGTATGCTGTGTTGAGACTTGTTGTTGGGAGACTTCTTGACGGGCGACTTATTATTTAAGAATTACGGAGTATTAAGTCGAAAGCCTTAAGCATTTATTGTTCCGGCATCCTGCCGTTGTGCTTGAGATCGCCAGGAATTTTTTCCCATACCTCTCTAGCTGCGACACGGTGAGGTTTATCGCCGAGGCGTGTCATTGCTTCTGTAGTAAAAATATCCCAGTTGGTCTTTCCATTGCTACGGAGCAGGTTAGGCTTCCAGGTATTCCTATCGTTTTCAAATAGTTGTCTTTCTTGAAGCAGTTCTATCGCCAGTTCTTCACATACTTGGTGGGTAGCCTTAATGCGCTCAATATTTTTCCTGCTGCCGGTAGAGGGGGACGCTGTAGTCTGCTTTTGTGGTGTCTCATGTTTAGGTGATTTGATAATGGATTCTACAAGGGCAAAGGTGATTCCTTTCACTTCTTGTTTGAGTGTATAGTCAGAAAAAAATTTGATAGATAGGCGCTTATCAACGGCTACAGAATCAAATAAAAGATTGGAGATGAATCCATAATTGGTTGATTCCATGAAATGGATAACAAGAGGGCCAGATTTTCTTTGCCAGTTTTGTATCAATCTCTCTTCTTCATGCAAAGATGCAAAAAGATCTTTCTTCTCTTCTTCAAATGGAAAGTTCTCAATTCCATATGTGCATTCAATTATATAATCTATTCCCCTTTCAAGTGCATCAATTTTTGTCTTTATTCTTAGTTCGTCAAAAAAAGAATTTATGGAATGTGAGTGTATGAAATAAGTAAAATACTTTTCCGGTAGTGGGCTGGTATCCGGGAATTGGGGGATATCAATGCCATAACATTGAGCATTACTTTTCAAAGACCATAGCCAATGCTCATTATATGCTGTTTCCCATAAGACGAGAGGATAAACGTTGTCCGGCAAGAGTTCTTTATAAAGGCCGTCAACGTCTATTTGGCTTAATTCATAAGCTAGCTTGAGTTTTCCTATGGTTATCAGTTTTGGGTTCAGCATGGATAAAAGGATACTTTAATGAACAGGAAAAGCCAAGGGCGGCGCGGTTTATACACGGGACACCCTACGGGGAAGTGTCGCGCTGCATAAAGCCGTGCCGCCCTGGTTGGTTATGATGGTCTATAGTTATTGCTCTGGGAACTGACGGCTACCGTGCATGACACGCAGAATCTGCACTCTATCGGCCAGCACGCGGTAAATAAGCGCGTATGGCGTGTCTTTGACAAGCCATTCTCTGGTGTTGGGAACTCTCCCCGGCTTGCCCGCGCCCGGAAGCGTGGCGAGGTGTTCAGGCGCCTTGAAGATGCGCTTCACATAGCCCTCTACATCCTCAAAAGCCAAGCCTTCGCCAAGCAGGTAGTCGGCTATGCCGTCCATGTCTTCCGATGCGCTTTCAGTCCATTGAATTGTCAGAGGGCTACGGTGTGACATTGAAGCCCTTGGCCTTTAACCGCGCTCCCATTTCTTCATGGCTGATTACTCTGCCCGCTTCCGCATCGTCTATTCCCTTTTGCACCTCGGCGAGATACCATGCCTCACGCTCAAGGTACTGGGCGACGGCTTCCTTGATAATCCAAGCGCGGGGCCTGTCCATCTGCTCGGCCATCTTGTCGAGTTGCTCACGGATTTCCGGGTCAAACCGGACTGTCGTGACTGGCTGCATATTTACTCCTTGCGTGTTCGCATGTATTCTTATGTATGCTTTGAGCATACATATTCTTGGAAAAAACAGCAAGGCGAAAAAGACTCATTCTGGAGCCTACCCCAAAACCAGGCATCTTTACAAAGAATCTACCGCAAGATAGTTATCGACCAATATGAACAATAGAGAAAACCAAGTAAAAGTTGATTCATCAAAAGGAGGCACCCGTTCCGCTTGTGGGCAAGGTGCTTTATCTATATTGCTTGCTAATGCCTACCAAGAATACAGGCACCTAGCCATAGACAGACAAAATATTCAGCTCACCTACATAAAGACTTATATTACACTTGCAAGTGTTATAATTGGCGCTGTCTTATCAGCTGCAATATTTTTCAAAGTAGCTCAAAACGGGGCGTTATCCCATCCTCAGACACGAACAGAAATCATTTGTCTTTTGTTTGTCGGGATTTCTTTGCTCACGGCTCTAGCCGTTTTTGTATGCGGCGTCGATTTACTCAGAGGGCGAGAAAAGCGCCCTCTCCCATTTGCAAAAATTAAGCTTTCATATGTCTGGGTGAAAGAAAACAAACACCATTTTCCGTCTGAAGAACAACTCGAAGTTGAATTACTTGAGTCTTTGCTTCAACCCGTAGTAGATGGTATAGAGGATTTACTGATTATCGTGGCTCGGGTTGGAAAACGATTAAGGATTATGTCGTTGGTGTTGATCATCTCGACATTTTCTGGTTTGATCGGATTTGGTATTCGTATATTTAGCAACTAATTTTATTGGGGGGAACATTATGGCAGAGAACAATAATAACCAAGCTTCCAATCAGGCTTCGTCATCACAGCCTGCTCAACCGACACCACAGCAACCTGCACCTGCTCCTAATCCTGGAACCACACTTGCAATGGATGGTTCCCCGTTCCCCAAAGCCCCAAATCCTGGCCTTACCTTGTTCACTGAAAGCTTTAATGGAAACTTGAATACGCGGCAGCAAGGTGGCGATAAAGACAAGAAATGAACCGGAGTCATGTCTGCAATCGAACTCGATTCCGTATCACGCTACCGAACAGAGAAATTTTTTATTTGAGTATGAATTTGAGTAATTTTTAAAAATAAAAATTTTATCTCTTTTATATTCAGTAATTAAGAGATATTTTTGGTGGACCCCGCCTCCACCACCCCCTGTTTCAGCAAGACTCACGGTGTTTCAATGAAACCCGTGAGCCTTTTGTTTATGGGCTTTATCCAATTGGGCGCGCAAGCGCGCAAAAAGGCCCCCCGGCTATGTCGGGAGGCCTTTCTCTAACAAATTTAGGAGCCGCCTAAGAGGTTACCCCGATAGTCCTACTACAAACTAATTCCCAATCCACAATCGTGGAACAAGCAAGACTCAGCCTGTCCAAGGGTTTTTGGAGGTTTTGCGCAAGCAGAAAATAAGTATAATCTTCATCGTTATTGTTTTCCGCATAGCCCCGCATTAGCTCTATCATCAAATAAAATTCATTGTAGATTTCCCGCAAAGCGTGGGCGAATCTATCCGTTTCGTATTCTTCCAATAATTCCTGTTCTTCCTCAACGCTTCTTATCGGGATGTAATATTCCCGGTACTGGTCGCCGTCTCTGGGATTGCCTGGGCCGGATGGGGAGGGATGGAAAATTTGTTCAGACATAAAAGCTCCGAGATTTAGTAGTGGGCATTTGGAAATGAGTAATGCCGGGACTCAACTACGTTCTCGGAACGCTGCTCTTATTCCCCTTGCAGGTATTGTATTAGGAGCTATCGACCCGGCAATAGATGCTGTTTGGGCTACCCCAAAAAGAAACCCAGCAAGTATGCCGGGCAGAGCACACCATTTTATCAGCGGTGTGAACGCTGCCGAGAAAGTAGTGCTAAGAGGCTATGCCTTAAAAGCTAAAAAAGTCAAGTACTGGCCATTGAAGCAAAGAAGGTTGTCCTGCACAATTTCATTATCTTTTATCAAGATTCAAAGCCGGCCCGGACAAAAAGTCTCATCTTGATATGAAACCGCAACCGGAAAAGCGGTCGTACCAGAAGCCGGATCATCCGAACATGCGTCCTCCGGAACCGCGTGACTAGAAATTCCAACGAATAATGAAGAGCCCCCGGTTCCACCGGAACCGGGGGCTTGCGCAGATAAGGACGATCCTCCAGCGCTCCGGCCTTCTTGATTATTCCTTCTCATTCTTTGGGAATACGGTGGAAAAAACCTGGCATGCATCGGCTACCGCGTCTTTGGGGGACAGCTCCCGGTCCAGCGCCAGCATCAGGCAGGCTGAATGGGCCAGGGCAAGACGAGTTTCACGGTCGAAGGCAGCTACCAAGGTTTCGCATTCCGCTTCCATCAACATAAACACCCTCCTTTGAATAATATCATCAGATGGGTCTGATGGTTTCAATATAGCAAAACATAGACAGATTGCTATAGAAAAATAGTATTCCCCGGTATTTCTTTTTTGCTCTATCCAACCGGGAACCTTCTATTTATAACGGCGATTCTGCCGGATCAGGAGGTACGGAATGATCCTGTAAAAATGCCCTGATGAAAGCAGGTGACAGGACCGTTGAAGTAGTGAGGATCTTATGAAATACTGAAAGGATACGAGAGCGGCCGTTCGTTTTCGTCCCCTATGGACCAGGGAGAAAGTAATGCGCATATTTACACAAGAAATTATAGTCGAAGCTCAGGATATCGACATTCAGAAGCGTGTGAGCAATCTGTGCTATGTGCAGTGGATGCAGGATTTGGCAATACAGCACTCCACTTCCGTGGGCTGGAGCATGGAGCGCTACGAGGCCGTGGGTCAGAGCTGGGTGGTCAGGCAGCACACCATTACCTACAAGCGCCCGGCGTTTCTGCGCGAAGTCATCACGGCGGCCACCTGGGTTTCTGCATTCGCGCCACGGCAGAGCCTGCGCCGCTATCTGTTCTGGCGCGGCGCGGACAAGACGCTGCTTGCCGAGGCGGAAACCAACTGGGTCTATATCGACCTTAAAAGCGGCAGGCCGATCCGACTGCCCGACGAGCTGCGCGTAGCGTTTGAAACAGTTGAAGACAACAGCGAGGTTTTGAGGCTGTTGCGGAAATAGGGATTGCAAACGCGGTCGCGTCTCTAACGGGCGGCAAGCCCCTCCTTGAGCAACTCCACGCCCCTGTCCAGCTCTTCCTCGCTCAAGTGCGCATAGCCCAGGATAAGTTCGTGCCCGTGCGCGTCGTCCCGGCAGAGGGAATATGCCTCAACCGGCACGACCGAGACGCCGCGCTGATGAAGCCGGGCCAGAAGCTCCTTTGTAAAAACAACACCCGGAAAAGCCGCCACCAGATGCAGGCCCGCAGCCTGTCCCCTGAGCTCGAAGCGATCGCCGAAGTGCCGCGCCAGGCTTTGCAGCAGGCGCGCCCGTTTGCGCTGATACAGCTTTCGCATTTTCCAGATATGCCGTTCCAGACCGCCCCCGCTGATGAAAGCGGCCAGCGCATGTTGCGACAGGGCGTCTGTGTGCACGTCCGTGTATAGCTTTTCCCGCCTCCAGGGCTCTTGCAGAGTTTCCGGCACGATGGCGAAGCCCAGGCGCATGGCCGGTGCGAGTATTTTGCTGAATGAACCCAGATAGACCACTGTCTCAGGAGCGAGTTCATACAAAGAACTGAGGGGAGCGCCTTCATAGCGGAATTCGCTGTCGTAATCGTCCTCCACAATGCGGCATCCAAACTCTTGGGCAAAACTGATCAGGGCCTGGCGGCGTTGCACCGGCAGCACACCGCCCAAGGGATATTGGTGTGATGGCGTCACATAGGCAAAGGCGATGCGTGCCGCTTTTTGCCGACTGAATGTCTCCAGGGCGGAAGTATCCATGCCGCGCTCATCGGCCCGCAGCCCCTCCACGGCGTATCCGGCCCTGGCGACGACCTCCAGCAGTCCCGTGTGGACGGGATCTTCCACCAGCACCGTGTCGCCATCCCCGCGCAGGAGCCCGGCCACAATCCGTAAACCCTGCGTGGAGCCGGAAGTGATCATCACCCGTTCCGGCGGCACGCGGATGCCGCGCACCCTGAAAAGATAGGCCGCAATGGCTTCACGCAACTCCCATACGCCGCCGGGACTGCTGTAGCGAAAGGCGCGGCCGGGCAGACTCTCACAAATGCCCCGGTACAGTCTGCCCCACTCCTTTTGAGGAAAGTTCTCCAGGGCCGGAATGCCTGAACGGAAATTGATGCAGCCTGTTTCAATAACGTGGGCTTGCGGCCGTCTTTGCACCGGGAGGGGGACGGCGGTTCCCGGCTTCAGCATGACGGCGGCTATGCCGTGGGCAACGCGGGTTCCGGAGCCGTGGCGCGCTTCCAGATAGCCTTCGGCAAGCAACTGCTCGTATGCCTCAAGCACGGTGTGCCGCGCTATTCCCAGGTCTTTGCCCAGGGTGCGGCTGGAGGGCAGTTTTTCTTCCGCTTTCAGATCGCCGCGCAGAATCAGGGCCTTTATCTGCTCGTAAACCTGCCTGCTCAACGGCACGCCGATGCCAGTTTGCAGCTCCAGCCACATAATCAACCACCTCAAGTGGTATGGTCAAAGTTCTTTGAAAGTGGATCTTTTTTATCCACTTTGTCCACACTACAGTGGCTGCCGGAAAGAGGCAAGGCGGCTCTGGCAAGGATGCCGGAGCCTTCCCTCGGATTTTTTAGCATCACATCCGGGCTGGACAATGAAAAACAAGCGAATAAAGGCGTATCTTTTTCTCGCAACGGCTATGAGCATTGCGGGAAGCGCCGTAGTGGCCGGAAAATGCATGGTCGCGTCGATGCCGGTCTTTCTCGCCGCGGAGCTGGGCATCTTCGTCAGCCTGCTGATCCTGCTGCCTTTGGCCTTCCGGCAGCGGCGCGGTCCATGGAAAACAGACGGCAAAACCCATCTTGCGCTTCTGTTGCAGGCCCTGTTCGGGATCGTTCTATACCGTGCATTCATCTTCCGGGGGCTGCGCCACACCACAGCGGCGGCGGGCGGGCTCATCAGCAGCGCGGCCCCGGCGCTCATCGCGCTTCTGGCCTTTGTGCTGCTGCGCGAAAGAATATCCGGAAAGCGCGTGATCGGGGCCATCAGCGTGTCCATCGGCATTCTGGCCGTCAATCTCCATCCTTTTTTGAATGACGCCTCACAGGCGGCCGATGCCATTCTGGGGAACTGTCTGATTCTGGCCGCCGTTCTCTGCGAATCCGGCTTTTCAGTCATGAGCAGGGCAAAATGCGGGCAGCTGACGGCGCTGCGCAGAACCGCGCTGATTTCCCTGTACGCCTTCCTCTGCCTGCTGCCCTGCGCCGTGTATGAGGCCAGAGAATATGATTTTGCGGCCATGCCGTTTTCCACGGCTCTCTGCATCGGCTATTACGGAATTTTCGTGTCCTTTCTGTCCTATGTGTTCTGGTTTAAAGGTATTGCCGTTGTTCCGGCGGGAATTGCCGCTTCGTTCACCGGCTTGGTTCCGCTCACCGGCGTGTTGCTTTCGTGGGCGGTGCTGCATGAGAGTATCAGCGGAGCCTACTGGTTTGGTCTGTTGTTTGTGCTGCTGGGGATCGGGCTCGCATGCCTGCCGGACAAGAGGCGCCCCGCAGGCGCGCCGGACGGGAGCGATGCACACGCTTCCGGCGGCGGCTGAGCGCCGCGAAGCGTTCACCCGTCCGGATTGCTTTGCTCAGGCCTCAGCGTGAACCTCAAAAATCTCCCTGGCGGCGAACAGGCCGTTCAGAGCCGCCGGGAATCCGGCGTATACGGCCATCTGCATAATGACTTCCACAATCTCTTCCCGCGTGCAGCCCACATGCAGCGCGGCGGCGATATGCACCTTGAGCTGTGGACTTGCGTTGCCCAAGGCGGTCAGGGCGGCGACCACCGCGATTTCCCTGCTCTTCAGATCGAGTCCGGGACGGGCGTAGATGTCTCCAAACGGAAATTCAATGAGGTAGCGGGCAAAGTCGGGCGCGATATCCCGCAGGCTTTCCAGCACGACTTCGCCGCCCTTGCCGTCCACTTGACGCAGAATGTTCAGACCGGTCGCGTAACGTTCGGAATGCATGTCTTTCTCCTTTTTCCCCGTTATAGGAGGCTGTCCAGGCTTTTCATCGTGCGTTGTTTGCGATACCTTTCAGGTATGACAAATATTCCGCCCAATGCATCAGACATGCACGCACTGCGCTGTTTTGCCGTCGCGGCCGAGGAAAGCAATCTGCACCGGGCGGCGCAACGGCTGCTGATCTCCCAGCCTCCCTTGAGCCGCTTGATCAAAAAGCTGGAAGAGCGCCTGGGGCTGACGCTCTTTGTCCGGCATACCAAGGGGCTGACCCTGACAAAGGACGGCGCGCGGGTGCTGGAGATCATCCGGCCGCTTTTGCGCCTGCAGGAAAAAACCTTCGCGCGGTTGGCGGATCTGGCGCAGCCCGTGGGAAACATTATTGCTCTGGGTCTGACCACCGCTTTTGAACAGGGAGTTTTTTCCGGCATGGAAGCGCATCTGCGCGGCCGGTACGGCGAACGGCTGCGCGTGACGCGGGAAACCTCGCCCCGTCTGGCGCGGGCCGTGCGCAGGGGCGGGCTGGACGCGGCGCTGGTGGCTCTGCCTTTGGAAGCCCCCGGCCTCGCCCTCCGGCCTTTGCCGTATGCCGAACCGCTGCAGGCGGTTCTGCCCGAAAGCTGGCCCGAAGCCCGGCATGGCAGCCCGCCTCTCAGGGCGTTGAGCGGCAAGTCTTTGTTCTGGTTCCGCCGGGAGAGCAATCCGGCCTTTTTTGATCATATGCGGGGCGTGTTCGCGCATGTGGGCTTTGCCCCCACCTATCTGGAAGAACCGGCGGAATATGATGTTCTGCTGGCGCGCATTGCTTCCGGCGAGGGCCTGGGACTGCTGCCGGTTTCCTTTGCGGTCATCCAACGGAAAGGCCTTGTCTTTGCTCCGTTGGCGGAAGCCGCGCTGCTGCAGGTTCAGCTTGGTCTGGCCGTGCTGCCGGGCAGGGAAGAGCTTGCGGACGAGCTTACTCGGGAGCTGAGCGCGGTGAATTGGCCGCATCAGCGAGCCGGAGCTGATTCGCTGTGCCCCCCACTTTCAACCCTGTGACGCTCTCCCCAACGTAAGCACCTGCTGAACCGCTCCTTTCCGGATCAGGACTCTAGGCAGCGCAGATGCCTCAGCCCGGAGCGCATGACCAGGCGGCGCAGAAAGGGGCGGTAAAGCACCTGCCGCTTAAGGCATTTCCCCCAGAGTTCCAGGCGCAACGGCCGCAAAAGATGGTCCTGCCAGCGGCAGACATTCTTGAAATACGCGTCGGATGACCTGCCCTCCCCAGCCAGCCGCAGACTGCGGTATAACAGCATGGCCGTGCGAAAGGCGTAACTGAAGCCCTCGGCGGAGCTGGGGCTGATGTAGCCGCCCGCCTCGCCGAGCAGGCAGGCCGTGCCGTCCGGCAGCACGCCGGAGGCGGGCGGACCGTCAGGTCGGAGAATCAGGGTGCTTTCACGGCTGAGCGGGTCTCGCAGATCATAGCCGAAGGGCCTGATCTTTTCCTTGAAACGCAGAAATGTCTTCCCCGCGCCGGTTGTTGCCGGAATGGCCGCGCCGAGAAGATATTCCTGTCCCTTGGGCAGGCCCCAGGCGTAATAATCCGTGATTTCCGGATCGAAAAAAGCCGCGAAATGGGGCTTGCGCGATTCAAGGGCAAAGCGCTCCTGAATGGAGATATAGCATGTCGGGCGCAGCTGGGGAAACAGCTTTCGCCGCACCACGGAATTGGCTCCGTCAGCGCCCACGATGAAGCGGCAACACAGGTGCGTGCCGTCTTCGCAGAGCACGCCGTATCCGTCCCTTTCCCGGTGCAGCTTTTTTACCATGACAGAGGAAAATTTCCGCACGCTGTCGCCTACAGAGGCAAACAACCAGCGGTCAAAGGCTTCGCGATCCAGATTCAGATAAAAGCGTTGGTAGTTTCTTTCCAGGCCGCTGGGCAGATCCAGAGTGCGTACCGCGAAAAGCTGCGGTGTTACCAGAAGGCGCGACGGCAGGGCCATGTCCATGCGGGCCAGGGCCTTTTGGGCAGCCGGTGCCATGAGGCCGCCGCAGCTCTTGATTCGCCCGGTTCCGGTGTAAGCGCTGTCCAAAGCTCTGGCGTCCAGCAGAGCGATGCGCAGACCCGGCAGCCCGGCGGCGAGACGGGCCAGACAAGAGCCCGCCGGTCCCGCGCCGACGATAATGATGTCGAAATCCTCCACAGTCGGCCCCCTTGGCAGTTGCAGCAGATTGGAATGCGGCCTCCTACCCCGAAGCGGGGCGCAGGTAAATCCCTTGCTGTAATCAAAGCGGGGGCCGACTGGGACAATCTGCAAAGCCGCCACTAGCCAGTGCCATAATTGATCTTATACCTACCCTTGGGGTTGCAGCACGATTCTCCACGAGAAAATTTTTTCGTTTTTCCTTCTTCTTTGTCACTATCGTGACGGTGAGAATCTCCGAGTAACTCCGGACTTTTTACTTGACGAAAGAGAGTCGGGCCCGGAGAATGATTTTTTACTAAATAGCATCAAAGGGACAGAAATGGACCATATGCGCAACGATGCCGCGCTGTTCGGCTTTATTGATGCCCTAACCGGTCGATTGGATTATGAAAAATCCCTGACCGCCCTTCTGCCGTCACTGGTCGAAGTTCTACGCACATATTTGCCGCTCAACGCCTTGATTGTTCTGCGCCGGGACAAAGACGACCTCCACCTCAGCCCGGTTGCCTGGAGTGTCTTGCCCGATCTGTCAGAAGAAAAGCTCTGCCGGGCATTCAGCGGGCAGGAAATTTTTGAATGCTTGTGCGGCCTGCAAGGTCAGCCTGAGGCCACGGCGGATGCGCTGCGTGACTGCCTGCCCAATTCTCTTCAAAAAAATTTTCAGGGCATGGCATTGCCGTTGCGGGATCAGGACAGGCAGGCGCCGGGCTTTGTGCTTTTCAGCCGCGCGCCGGATGACCAACCTTGGGATGCCGAACAGCGCCGTTATATGGAATTGTTCGCCATGCTGCTGGGGCTTTTCACCGCCGGCCAGACCTACTGCTCCCATCAGACCTTCCATAACCGTATTTTCAATGCCGCCATGGACCGGGTAAAGGTCTGCATTTACATCACGGATCCCCAGACGGACCGCATCCTCTATATGAACCAGTTCATGAAGGATATCTTCCAGCTTGAGAAGCCCGAAGGTGAAATCTGCTGGCAGGTTTTGCAGAACGACAAATCGCAGCGTTGCGAATTCTGCCCCGTGAATCATCTGAGCGCTCATCTTGACGATCACTCCGTATACCGCTGGGAAGAACATAATATACGGACGGGCCGTTTTTTTGAAAATTACGACAGCCTGATGCGCTGGAGCGACGGTTCACTCGTGCACTTGCAGCAATCCATCGATATCACCGACAGCAAACGCCTGCGGCGCGAGGCCTCCCGCGACGATCTCACGGGCCTGCTGAATCGCCGGGCCGGTCTTGAGAGGCTGACCCAGGCTATCGACGAAGCCAGAGCTGGAGACGCCTCGCTTATCGTGGCCCTTCTTGACGTCAATGACCTTAAAAATATCAATGACACCCTCGGGCACATGGTCGGCGATGCGGCCATCAACCTCGTGGCGCGGGAAATTGAAGCCGGTCTGTCCGGGGTCGATTTCTGTTTCCGCCTGAGCGGCGACGAGTTCGTGGTCGTTTTTCATGAACTGGACCGCCACACGGCGGCCTCCAGCCTCAAAAATGTGCTTCATAATCTGGAAACGAGAAGAGCCGCGCTGCACCTGGAATACGAATTGAGTTTCTGCTTCGGCTGTTTTGAGGTACACCCGGACATGCAGCTGGCCTTGACGGCTATTCTCTCCAAGGCCGATGAAAGCATGTATGAGCAGAAAAAACAGGCTCATATCAAACTGGCCGCCCGGCGGCTGCGCGAAGCATGCCCCGTCGCCGTCGAGGACAGCCTGAGCTGCGGCGCCGCCCAGCTTTACGACGCCCTCTCCCGCAGTACGGACGCCTATGTCTATGTCTCCAAAGTGCCGTCGGGCGTCTTCCGCTATTCCAAAGCCATGGTCAATGATTTCGGCCTGCCGGGCGAAGTTGTGCCCAATGCCGCCGCGGTCTGGGGCGAGCGGGTCCATCCCGACGACAGGGCCGCCTTTCTTGAATCCAACCAGATCATCGCCGACGGCCGGTCCGACACGCATTGCGTGGAATACCGGGTCAAAAACCGCGACGGGCAATGGGTCTGGGTACGCTGCCGAGGGTATCTGGAACGGGATGAAAACGGTGATCCGGCGCTTTTTGCCGGTTTCATCACCAATCTGGGCCAGAAAAACAAAATCGACCATATTACCGGCCTGCACAACAAGATAAAATTTGAAGAAGACGTCACAGAGGCGATACATAACCGCCCGTCCGCGCCTCTGCGCCTCATGCTGCTGGGCGTGGACAACTTCACGCACATTAATGACCTGCACAACCGGATGTTCGGCGACGAGGTGTTGCGGATCATTGCCCAGAAACTCCAGGTCATGCTGCCTGAAACCGCCTCGCTTTATCGCCTGGACGGGGATGTGTTCGCCGTCGTCCTCTACGAGGATTCGGACGACGCGCAGAAGCTCTACGACGCCGTGGCCGAAAGTTTTCGCTATCAGCAGGAATATGACGGCAAAAAATACTTCTGCCCGCTTTCCGCCGGTTATGTCCGCTACCCTGAAGACGCCTCGAGCCATGAAGAATTGTTGCAGGCCGCCTTATGCGCTCTTGCCAGCTCCAAACGGAACGGGCGCAACCGGATCACTTTTTTCAACAAGCAACTCGGCAGGGACCAGAAGCGCGCTCTGGACCTTACGGAGCTGTTGCGTGAGAGCATCGAATGTCAGTTTGAAGGCTTTGAGCTTTTCTATCAACCGCAGGTTACGGCGATCGGAGGCCGCCTGGTGGGCGCCGAGGCCCTGGCGCGCTGGAACTGCAAAAAATACGGTGCGGTCTCCCCTGCCGAATTTATTCCGCTCATGGAGCACAGCGGCCTGATCGTGCCTTTCGGCCAGTGGGTCTTCAAGGAGGCCCTGCGCCAGTGCAAGGAATGGACGCAATGGCGGCCGGATTTCGTGATCAGCGTCAACCTTTCCTACTTGCAGGTCGTTTCCAGCGATATGCTGCCCTTCATCAAAACTACCCTGGAAAAGACCGGCCTCAATGCCGCCAATGTGGTAGTGGAATTCACCGAAAGCTGCATGATCCGCGAAAATGCGGTCCTGCAGGAGATTTTCAGAAAAATCCGCAGCCTGGGCATCCGCATCGCCATGGATGATTTCGGCACCGGCTATTCCTCGCTGAGCATGCTGAAGACCTCCCCGGCCGATACCGTTAAAATTGACCGCGCTTTTGTGCGCGATATCCTCAACAGCCGCTTTGACGCCACATTCATCCGCTTTGTCGTGGCACTCTGCCACGATCTGGACATCAAGGTCTGCCTGGAAGGCGTGGAACGGGAAGAAGAACTGCAACTGGTGCGTCCCATGAAGTTGGACTATATACAGGGCTACTTTTTCGGGCGGCCCATGCCCGCCACGGTTTTTCAGAACCGTTTCCTGAACGGCGGGGCGGCATAGTTGCGGGCTTGCTTTTCTTTTTAGGAAAAGTCTTGCCTTTTTCCGCCCCATGCGCTACAGAATCGTTTCGCGCGGTCATGCCCGCTAATGAATGCTGTTGTCGTCACAGCGCCGGGCCACGGTTTTGCCGCATTGAAGTGAACTGTTTTTTGCATATACGGAGGATTGTATGAGCAAGGAATGCGATTTCTGCGGCAAAAAGCCCCAGGTCGGCAATCTCGTGAGCCATTCCAATATCAAGACCAAACGCCGCTTCAACCCTAATTTGCAGCGCGTGCGTCATCAGTTCCCGGACGGCAGCGTGCGTACCCTGACCGTTTGTACCCGTTGCCTGCGTTCGGGTGCCGTGACCAAGCCCGCGGCGCACAAGCAGGGTTAGTTTTTTTAGGCTGTCGCAATAGGCCCCGTCAGTCCGCTGTCGGGGCTTTTTTTATCAATGCCCGCATACTCCCCTTCCCCACTCCGTCTTCATGCCCGAAGCCGTTGGGCCGTCCGGCGCAGGCCGGGCAGCCTGCCGTCCTTCTGGCGCAACATTACCGGCCCTACCGGCCTGGCCGACTATACCCAGCGGCGCGATTGGCGACTTGTGCTCAGCGCCTGCAGCATACCGCATGTGCTGAGCGTGTTTCAGGGACGGGAATACATCTATGTGCCGCCTCTGCTGGAACAGGCGGCGCTCAGGGAAGTGACGGATTTCGATGCCGAGCGCGGGGGGTCTGCCCCTGCTCTGCCCCCTTTGCCCGTGCATCCCTATGGCGGCCTAACGGCCTTTTTCCTTTTGCCGCTGATCCTCTGGCACGGCCTGCGTATGGGCTGGTGGCCCGCACCGGATTTTCTGCCGCCGCCGCAAACCTGGTTCAGTGTCGGCGTGCTGGACAACGTGCTGGTGCGTGTTTACGGGCAATTCTACCGTCTGGCCACGGCTCTGACCCTGCACGCCGACCTGCGCCATCTCTGGGGCAATGTGGCCTTCGGCGCGCTTTTTCTGGCCCTGCTGGCGCGCCTTACCGGTGTGGGCCGGGCCGTCTGGCTGACAATGCTGGGCGGCATCCTGGGCAACGCTCTGACCGTGCTCCTGCGACCCCGGGCCGTCGTGAGCCTGGGCTTTTCCACGGCCCTGTTTGCGTCGGTGGGCGCTCTGGCCGGTCTGATGGCCAGCCGCGAAGCGCAACGACGCAAGGCTGTCCTGCCCATTGCGGCGGGCGCGGCCCTGCTGGCCATGCTGGGAACGGAAGGTGAAAATACCGATTACGCGGCCCATGTGGCAGGCTTGGTCTGCGGGTTGGCTTTGGGCCTGGCTGAAGGCTGGCGTTTACGGCGCGGTTGGCCCGCACTGCCGCAGATTCCGGCTGGCCTGTTGGCCCTTGCGCTGCCCGTACTGGCCTGGTGGTGGGCTTTCAGCACCATGTAAGGAGATATGAAACGAGCAGCGGCCGGGACTTCACAGCCCCGGCCGCTCACGTTCTGATCGAATAAGGGGCTACACAGCCGCCGTGGGGCGGCCGATGCAAAAATAGGCAAAGCCGCGCTCGGCCATGGCCGAGGGAGAATAGAGGTTGCGTCCGTCAAACAGCAGGGGCGCGGTCAGCAGGGATTTGACGCGGTCAAAATCCGGATTGCGGAACTGGTTCCACTCCGTCACCACCAGCAGGGCCTGGGCATCCCGGCAAACGCCGTACTGGTCGTCCAGAATCTCCACTAGGGCATTATCCTTGAAAATACGGCGCGCGTTATCCGCGGCCACAGGGTCGAAAGCGCGGATCTTCATGCCCGCGGCGGTCAGCGCGTTCACAATGCTGATGGAGGCCGCCTCGCGCATGTCATCGGTATTGGCCTTGAAAGCCAGTCCCCAGAGCGCCAGGGTTTTGCCTTTGACGCCGCCCTGGGGCGCGAAATAGTCCTGAATGCGTTCGGCCATATGCTTTTTCTGCCGGGCGTTGACCGCTTCCACGGCATTGAGCAGCATGGGCTCCACCCCGGCGCTTTCCGCCGTCTGGATCAGGGCTTTGACGTCCTTGGGGAAGCAGGAGCCGCCGTAGCCCACGCCCGGATAGATGAACTGGTAACCGATGCGCGAGTCAGAGCCGATGCCCGTGCGCACGTCGCGCACGTCGGCTCCCACCTTTTCGCAGATCGTGGCGATTTCATTGATAAAGGAAATCTTGGTCGCCAGCATGCAGTTGGCGGCGTATTTGGTCATTTCCGCGCTGCGCACGCGCATCACGATGAGCTTTTCGCGGGTACGGGCAAAGGGAGCGTACAATTCGCGCATAATGGAAGCAGCCCGCTCGGAATCCGTGCCCAGAACCACGCGGTCCGGTTTCATGAAGTCCGAAATGGCGTCGCCTTCCTTGAGGAATTCCGGATTGGACACCACGTCCACCCGCAGGTCCAGGCCGCGCGATGCCAGTTCTTTCTCGATAATGCCGCGCACCATGTCGGCGGTGCCCACGGGCACGGTGGATTTGTCCACCACCACCAGTTCCTTTTGCATATGACGGCCGATTTCAGCGGCTACCTGGCGCACGTAACTCAGATCGCAGGAGCCGTCCGGCTGCGGCGGCGTGCCTACGCAGATAAAGGCGCAGTCCGCGTCGGCAATGCCCTGTTCAAGGCTGGTGGTGAAGGACAACCGGCCGTCGGCGCGGCTGCGCTGCACCATGGGCTCAAGGCCGGGTTCAAAAATATGCACGGAACCGGCATTGAGTTTTTCCACCACGGCGGGGTTCACGTCCACGCAGGTCACGGTATTGCCCATTTCCGCAAAGCAGGCGGCGCTGACCAGTCCCACATAGCCTGTACCGACAATGCACAATTTCATGGTATGCTGTTCTCCCTGTGTTCTCCGGCCTTGCGCCACGCTTGACGTCCCGGCCTTGAACGGGTCAGAATAGTGTTCTTGAATATCATAGTATATGTTAATTTTTTTCAGCGGGCAACCGTCGGGTAAGCAGACTGCCGGGGGTAGAGTCATGATCGTCGGACTGGGCATCGATATTGCCGAAATGGCGCGCCTTGCCAAGGTGTACGACAAATTCGGACGCCGCTTTCTGGAAAAAATTCTTACCCCGGCGGAGCTGGCTGCCCTGCCCGCTCAGGCCCTGCCCTACATCGCCGGGCGCTTTGCGGCCAAAGAAGCGGCGGTCAAGGCTCTGGGCACGGGCTTCAGCCAGGGCATCGGCCCCCGGCAGATTGAAACGGGTCGCACTGCGCTCGGGGAACCCCTGCTCCGCTTTCTGGATCAGGCCCTTGAGCGGGCCCAAAGCCTGGGCGTCCGGCACTGTCGTCTCTCTATCAGTCATGAGCGCAGCGTGGCGGTGGCCGTCGTCATTCTGGAGGCATAATGCGCAGTCTTCGCGAATTTCCGAACGCTCTGCCCCCCTTGCCGTTTCCCGAGGAAATGCGGGCCTGGGACGCGGCGGCGATACGGCTGGGCCTGCCGGAAGTCATGCTGATGGAAAATGCGGCCCGGGCGGCCTTTGACGTGCTGCGCGCCTATTGCCCGAAACTTGCCGGGCAGACGGTCTGGCTGTTCATGGGCAGCGGCAACAACGGCGGCGACGCCGCCTGCCTGGCCCGCCATCTGTTGGATGCCGGAGCGCGGCCGCTGGTACTGCACGCCAAGGCCCTGGGCGCTTACAAAGGCGTTACCGCCAAACACATCCGTATAGCCAGGGCCGCCGGGGTGCCGTTCTCTTCGCTGGGCCGCCACGATTGGCACGACCGGCATGAGGCTCCGGCCATCATGGTGGACGGCCTACTGGGCACCGGCTTCAGCGGTGAGTTGAGGCCCGCCCTGCGGGAGGTTATTGAACGCATCAACCGGCTTGCGCCCTCCTGCTTTGTGCTGGCCCTGGATATTCCCTCCGGGCTTAACGGCGTGAGCGGGCGGCCTTCGCCCCTAGCGGTCCAGGCCACGGCCACGGTCAGCTTCGCGGCGGCCAAGCCCGGTTTGGTCCTGCCTTGGGCGCGTCCCTGGACCGGCCGCCTGCATGTCCGCGCTATCGGCATTCCGGCTGTGGTGCGCGCCACGAGCCCCTGCAGCGCATATCTCCTGGACGGGCATTGCCTGAACGCCCTGCCCGCGCTGCCGGAAAACAGCTATAAAAACAGTTTCGGCCATGTGCTGGTGCTGGGCGGAGCGCCGGGACTCAGCGGCGCGGCTCACCTGGCTGCGCGGGCCGCCTTGCGCGCGGGTGCCGGTCTGGTGACGGCGGCGGCCCCTGCCGCATCGCTGCCGGAGATCAAAAGCGGCTGGCCGGAAATCATGACTCTGGCCTTGACCGAACCCGGCGAGCGCCAATGGCCCGGCACGCTGTCCGAAGAGTTCAGGGAACTCTGCGCGCGTTGTACGGCCCTGGTCGTGGGCCCCGGCATGGGGCGCGGTGAGGATGCCGCCCGCTTCCTGGCCGCCCTGCTGGATATGCCCCGGCGTCCGCCCACGGTTTTCGACGCCGACGCCCTGGTACTGCTGGGCCGCCGCCCGGATTTGCTGGAACGGATAACAAGCCGTGACATCCTGACGCCGCATCCCGGCGAGGCCGCCGCCCTGCTGGCGTGCGACACGGCCGTTGTCCAGGCCGACAGACCGGTCGCTCTAAGCACTCTTCGCACTCGTTGCGCGGGAGTTATAGTTCTGAAGGGCGCGGGCACTCTCGTCGGCCAAGCTGACGCGCCTCTGCTGATCAGCCCCTACGATGTGCCCCAGCTGGCTATGGGCGGCTCGGGCGATGTACTGGCGGGTTGCTTAGGCGGACTGCTGGCACTCGGCGACGCCTCGGCCCGGCCCAGTCTGTGTACGGCGGGTCTGGGCGTGGCCTTGCATGCTTTGGCGGGACGGGCCTGCGCCGCCTTCTGGCCGGAACGCGGCAACAGGGCCTCTGAACTGGCCGACACCCTGCCTCGGGTGCGGGCGCGTTTCGCGCACGGCAATCCGGGCCAGGCAGAATGGGAGGTGCTGCCGTGGCCGGAATAAGACTGGACAATCTTGAAGAGACGCGCCGTCTGGGACGCTGGCTGGCCGATCATCTGCCGGGCTCCGGCGTGCGGGCGCTGCTGCTGCGCGGTCCGCTGGGCAGCGGCAAAACCACTCTGACCAGCGCGCTGGTCCAGGCTTTGCCCGGCGGCGACAAAGCGGAAACAGCCAGCCCTTCCTTCACACTCTGTAATCACTACCCCACCACACCGGCAGTACTGCACTGCGATCTGTACCGCAGTATCGGCGGCCTGCCCGATGAAATTCTGGACGGTCTGGAAGATCCCGCCGTCCTGACCGTGGTGGAATGGGCCGAATACCTTTCTCCGGCGGATCTGCCGGAAGAAATTCTGGACATCTCGCTGAAGGCATGCGAAAAAAGTCGCCTGTTGACGCTGCAAGCCTACGGTTCCAGCGCTGCGAAGCTTTTGTGCGACCTGTGCGCGCAGTGGCCGGAGGGCGACGGATGAGTCCCGATGTGCAGGGAACGTCTGCACACTGTAACAAATCGTGGACAATGGATACAGGCATGAAAATTCTCGTACAGAAATTCGGCGGCACTTCCGTGGCTACTCTGGAGTGCATGAAACAGGTGCGTGAAAAGGTGCAGGACGGCCTCAAGCGCGGCAGCAAGGTCGTCGCCGTGCTTTCGGCGCGCTCCGGGGACACCAATAAACTGCTGGCCCTGGCCGATGAGTGGTCGCCCGCGCCGGACAAGGCGGAATGCGATGTGCTGGTTTCCACCGGCGAGCAGGTTTCCATCAGCCTTTTCACCATGCTGCTCAAAGATGCCGGAATCCGCGCCCGTTCATTGCTGGGCGGGCAGATTCCCGTCACCACGGACGACGATTTCGGCCGTGCGCGCATTCTCGCCATTGACAGCAAGACCCTGCGCAACTACCTCGACCAGTACGATGTGCTGGTGGTGGCCGGTTTCCAGGGCTGCACCCAGGACGGGCGCATTACCACCCTCGGCCGCGGCGGTTCGGACACCTCGGCCGTGGCTCTGGCAGCCTCTCTGGATTCGGCGGAATGTGAAATCTATACGGATGTGGACGGCGTTTACACCACGGACCCCAACATCTGCTCCACTGCCCGCAAAATGGACCGCGTGGCCTATGAGGAAATGCTGGAAATGGCCAGTATGGGGGCCAAGGTTCTGCATATCCGTTCCGTGGAATTTGCCAAGAAATACAAAGTCCCTGTACGCGTGCGTTCCACATTCAGTGATGATCCCGGCACTCTTGTCACCCAGGAGGACTCCAGCATGGAAGCTGTACTTGTTTCCGGCATTGCCTATGACAAAGACCAGGCCCGCGTGACCCTGCGCGATCTTCCCGACGTGCCGGGAATGGCTGCGGCGGTATTCGGCCCGCTCTCTGAAAAAGGCGTTCTGGTGGATATGATCGTCCAGAATACCAGCCAAGACGGCCATACCGACATGACCTTCACCATCTCCCGCAAGGACCTGCCGCAGACCCTGGAGCTGATGACCGAAGTGGCCCGGAAGACCGGAGCCTCAGAAGTGCTGCACGACGTGAGCGTGGCCAAGGTTTCGGCCATCGGCGTGGGCATGCGCAATCATTCCGGTGTGGCGGCGCGGGCTTTCGCGGCCCTGACCCAGGAAGGCATCAATATCCTGATGATCAGCACCTCGGAAATCAAGATTACCATCCTTATCCAGGAAAAATACGTTGAATTGGCCGTGCGTATTCTGCACGACACCTTCGGGCTGGACTGGGACATCGGCTGTTAGCCTTTTAGAGCGTTTTGATGTTGAAAATGTCTCAACGCTCTGTGCGGATTTTCCGTGAAAATCCGCACCGCGAAATTATTGCAAGGCCAATTTACTCCGCCGTTAAGCGATAATTTCAAGCGCAAATTGCTCTACCCCGCGAACGTAAAAATGATGCGTCCCGCTGTCTATAGACAGCGGGACGCTTTTTCATAAGGGGCTTTAGCCAGTTGAGCGAGCGTTTGCGAGCGAAACAGAAATCCACCCGCTATGCGGGTGGAAATAATTTGTTATACAAAAAACACCTTTCCCATACGATAGAGTTGTTCAAGCCCATCGTAATTTTTAAGGGAAAGGTGTTTTTATATGGGAACTCGAGTTCAAAGTTTAGCCCACACAAAATGGTTGTGCAAGTATCACATTGTCTTTTCTCCAAAATACAGGCGGAAAATAATATTTGCCAACATTCGAGAAAGTATCGGAGAAATTCTTAAGGACTTATGCAAATATAAAGGTGTTGAAATTATCGAGGGCCATCTCATGCCGGATCATGTGCACATGCTGGTGAGTATTCCTCCAAAAATCAGTGTATCAAGTTTCATGGGGTACCTGAAAGGAAAAAGCTCATTGATGATTTTCGATAAGCATGCAAACCTGAAGTACAAATTTGGCAATAGGAAATTCTGGGCGGAAGGATATTTCGTCAGTACGGTAGGACTCAATGAGGTAACGGTCAAAAAATACATTCAGCAGCAAGAGAAGCATGATATTCTGCAAGATCGAGTAAGTACCCGAGAATACCAAAACCCCTTCCAGGGGTAAGCCAAAGCGGCAAGGGCACTGGGCTTGAACAAAGTGAAAGCCAGCGCCTTTAGACGCTGGCCGGTAACAAGCCCTTATAGGGCTGGAGCAAACCACCCGCTATGCGGGTGGTTTTGATTTTCTGTTTCCGGCTCAGGCTCCCGGCGCATCGGCCAGCAGTAACTTTTCCAGATCGTCCACGCTGGCGCACAGATACTCCGCACGGGCTTCCGTCAGTTCCTCGCGCGGGCCGTAGCCATATAAAACGCCCGCGCAGGCCATGCCCACGTTATGCGCGCCGCGCACGTCGTATTTGCGATCCCCGACCATCAGGCAGGGATTCATGTCCTCAATACCCAACTGTGTACAGGCATAGCGCAGGACTTCCGTTTTGTTGTTGCGCGGGCCGTGCAGTTCAGCCCCGGCCACAAAGGAGAAAAAGCCGTCGATCCGGAAATGCTCCAGAACCCGCCTGGCAAAGGGTTCCGGCTTCGAGGTGGCGACGCAGAGTCGGCGGCCCAGAGCCTGAAGCCCGCGCAAAAGGTCCGTAATGCCGTCATAAAGGCTATTTTCAAAAATCCCCTTGACGCTGTAGTATTCACGATATTTTTGGATAGCCAGATCCACGCGCGCTGTGTCATTGTCGAAAAAAGGCGCAAAGGAATCGTGTAGCGGCGGTCCGATAAAGGGGATCAGCTGTTCCGGCGGCACATGAATATGAAAAAAATCCAAAGCATGCTCCACGGAACGGATGATGCCGGGCTTGGAATCCGTCAGCGTGCCGTCCAGATCAAAAAAAATATCTGTGTACGTCATGAAAAGCCTTGTCATGGATAAAAGATAAAAAAACAGCTTTGCTAATGTGCTAAATAGACATCCAAGGCGCCTCCGTCAATGCGATAGCCTTGAGCGGCGTGCGCTCACCGCGTGGACAAAACCGTGCCCCGAGGCTATCTTTCGCAAAAAGTCGGTCTGCAAACGGTGCGTGGCAATATCGTTCGTTTATGGTGTTGAGGCAGGAGGAAATATGAATCGGCGCGCTTTTTTATGGATGACCCTGGGCACCCTGGCGGGCGCTGGCTGCGTATCCCGTACGCAATCCGGGGTCGGCACGACAGACTCCGGCCTGCCGCCCACTGATGCCGGTGCGGCGTACAGTCCGAATTCTTCCTCTGAAGCCAAGGAGATTTTTAAGGAATTCACGGACGCGACCTGGGATGCGCCTTCCCCCCTACCGGAAGATGTGGCGGAAGATACGGAAGAAAGCCGTTGGCTGAGCAATGCCGCTACGGAAGTATCCGGAGACAGTGCCGCCCAACCACCCGCCGCGCCGGAAACGGGCACAGTACCCGCCCACGGCGCTCAAAAGGGCAGATTGGCAGCCAAGCCTGCTGAGAAAACCGCCCCTGCCGCCCCCAAACAGTCTGCTGGACGCGCGGACGCGGCATCCGGCCGGAAAGCGCCCATCCCAAAAGAGAACAAGCCCGCTGTTCCTTCGGTCGCTTCACGTGCCCGCGTGGGCGACGTCCGCAGTGCGGTGAACGGCGTCATCACGATCCACCCCGGCGAAGTGCTCCAATTTGAAGCCCAGGGCTACTGCCTTGATCCGGACCGCCCGGCCCCATCAGAAGGCGAACCCATGCGTTTTGTGCCCATGGCCGGCCTGATCAACTTCCGTTTGCGCCGCCTCTTTTATAAAGTGCTGCACATGGCTGGCAGGCAACATGCGGATTATGCCGCCGATTTTCAGAATGTGGTCTGGGCCATCCGTACGGCGGACGCCAAACAAAATTCCTGGGGCGATGAATTGGGCAGCGCTGAAAAGCGCCTGCTCAATGCGGCCATGCCCGGCGGCGCTGCTCTGCTGCGGCAGGTGCGCCGCACGGCCACCGGCAGGACCGAAGGCGGCCGGGGGCTCGCTCCGCTGGTGCCGGGGGTGAATTTTTCCGCCGACAGCCGGGTGCATCTGGAGCAGCTTTTCCGCCAGACGCCTCCGGGAGCCATACCGCACAGCGATGCCCAATTTTCCATGCTTTCGGCCGGGGTCGCCGGGCGGGCGGAAAATCTCGGAAGGCTGCGCGTGCGCTGGCAAATAGCCAACAGCTCAAATAAAGACTTCGCCTTTGACGCCGCCCAGTGGGCGCTGGACCCGCAACGGAAAGTTCAGCGAGAAGCCCTGCCTCCGCCCTCCCAAGGCGTAGTGGTCAAGGCCTGAACATGTTGCCGCCTGTCCCATGCGGCAAGCCGTTTTTCGTGAACTGCAGCATGGGACAGGCATCGCCGGATCAGCGGCTCGCTTCTTCACTAAGCGGGGGGCAGGCCTCCGCGTTCATCTTGATCTGCTCCGTGGAAAGGGTCAGAGGCTGCACCCATTGCAGGCCGCAATACTGGTCATCCTTCCAGACAAGGATGGCCTGCTCATGCAAATGCCAAGGCGACTGCTCCACTACGATCTCCACCTGTTCATCCTGTTTTACCCGCAAGGGGTCCAGATGCTGCACGCAAATGCCGGTAGTGCTGATGTTGACCACAAAAAGGCGCACCTTCCGTCCCTGACATTGGAGATGGCCTTCCGTGGGGCTTTCCAGTGAAATGCGCTCGGCCCGGCGTTTTTCATCGCGCATGGAATCAATAATACGCCTGAGCTGCTGGGAAAGATCGCCCAACTTGCGCACCTCTTGCGCGCTCTGGGCCATGTTGGATGCGGATTCCCGCGCGCCCGCGTTCAGGCTCTGCATCCGCTCCCGGATGCTGTCGGTAACGGAACTCTGTGTTTCGGCGGCGGACGCGATGGAATGGATTTCAACAGCCGTCTTGCGGGCCACTTCCAGAATGCGGTTGAGGATTTCACCAAACTTGCTGATGAATTCCTCCGATTCCGTGGAAAGCTCCACCGCCTGACCCGTGGCCTGTGAACTTGTCTGCGCGCTGGACTGGATGGCCTTGATGGCCCGCGCCACGTCCCCGGTGGCCTGCATGGTTTTTTCCGCCAGTTTGCGCACCTCATCGGCCACCACGGCAAAACCCCGACCGGCCTCTCCGGCCCGCGCCGCTTCAATGGCCGCGTTCAGTGCTAATAAGTTGGTCTGGTCCGCAATGTCCTCAATGAGTGTGATCACACGGCTGACGTTGAAGGCGTGTTCGTTCAACTGTTCCATGGTGCTCGCCAGCGTGTTGGTTTGCGCCGTAAGCCGTCGAATGCCCTCAATGGCCTGTTCCACCATAACCGCACCGCGCTCCGCTTCCTCCTCCGAAGCCTGTGCGTTGTGCGTGGCGTCCGCCGCCCGCTCAGCGATATGAGTCATGGCGGCGCTCATCTCCTCCACCTCGCTGACGGTCCGGGTGGAGGCTTCATCCTGCTCGCGCGCTATGCCTGAAGTGGTGGCAAGCTGGGCAATGACGGTATCGAAAAGCGAGGATTGGCGTTGGGCGATATCCTGCGCATCATGGGCGGAGTCGGCGATGGTGTCGTGCAGCGCCGCGATGCGCTGGCGGTTGTTATATTCTTCCGTAATGTCAAAAACCATGTCGATAAAACCGATATGCTCGCCCAGGCGGTTGTTCAAAGGCACCACCATGGCTTTGAGCGTCCCCATGCCGGGCTGGTGAAAAACCACATCCTTAATGCCGCGTAGATAACATTCCAAAGCGCAGTGCTCGGTGTTGCAGACGGCCGCTCCCCAGGTGGAGCACTGTTTGCCCAGCAGATCCGTGCAGAGCATGCCGAACTGCTTTTCGGCCGCTGTGTTCACAAAAGTGAAATTGCGGTTACTGTCCAACGTCGCCAGAGGATTGGGCAGAGAGTTGAGGATATCCCTGTATTGTGAGGACTGATCCAGTACGATGTCGAGTGCCTGATTCAGATCTTTGGCCATGTCCCCCAGCTCGCTATCGGCCATCTCCTGCCAGCGGGCTTCAAAATTTCCAGAGGCCAGCGTCCGGGCAAAAGTTTTGCCGCGCTGGATGGGTCTGCCGATATCCATGCCCACCCAAAATCCCATGAGCAGCACACAAACGCAAAATACAGCGGCCCAACCCCAGAGCCAAAACACGTTGTCGGCCTGGGATGTGGACTGTCCCGGCATTTGCTGCAAGCCGGACATGGCTATGCAGACCAGCGTGACGATAAACGCAACGCAAACCGCATTACAAGCCAGAAGCTTGTAATGAACCCGTAATGACCTCCACATGATGTTTTACCTCTTTCGGATAGCGCATTAAAGAACTCCTGAGAAATATACAGCATATTTTTCAGGCATGGACGGCAAAAAATATTTTCTCCTGAATATAGCGGCTATTATTCCCCCCTCACAGTAGCCGCATAACCACACAGCTATATTGCGTACAGTGAACTCGGATCGTGTCCGGGTTTGTGTAAAAGCATCCCTTTTCCACTCCATATCTGCCTTTGACCGCCATAGCGCATGGCGGTCAGGTTAAGCGGGACACCCCAAAAATATCCGGCTGGCCAAAAGTCCATCCCACGTCAAAGTATAGCTTTTTACTCAGATTATACTCATAAAAACATTTTCTAATCCTATCGGCATCAAAAATTATCGCTATAGGCTAACGCCTTTCAAAGGGGCAATCTGCGGGAAAAAAATCATCATTCTTTGGCCGCATGACTATTTTTTGAGCGATTTTGATAACCTAGTTATTTAGAAAGCTATATATAATTTATATAGTTATTTATTTCAAATTTTATATAAATTATAAGATAAACACGCTTCGCTTGCTGTTGCATCTGAAGGCACATGTACCAGTCTTGTCAGCCTATGATTATGAGGTACTGGGGTATTAACGTCTCGAAACAGGAAGAAATACGGCGTGGCCGCGCGCTATGCTGCATAGCAAATATTCCAGTCCGGGAGTGTCATTTAGATCCTTTCCATGGGATTGGATCGACACGCTCGAATAATGGCCTTGCTGGTCCGTGAAGAAGGAATCAGTGCGGCTGGTGCCTGTGCTTGCCGGGCTGGATGCCAGTGGCAGAAAGAAATACGCACAGCCGAAGAAGAGATGGCGTTGGGGAAAAGCGGAGACAATATCCCCTAAGGGAAAGGAGCAGAAGGCTTTCAGAGAGTAACTGAGAGTCCAGGGAAGGACTACTCCGCTATTTCTTTGGCGGATGGCCTCCGACCAGTGCCGTCCACGCCAAAGCGAGTGTCCAGAGCCTTATTGTCGCCGGGTTTGTTAAAGTAACCGTCTCGCGTGCGCCAAGGCTGCCCCATGGCCAACAGCTTTCCCGCAGTCACGAAATGATATCCTCTGCCGCGTAATTCACGCACCACACCTGACAACAAGGCCGCTGTGCCCTTGGGCACGCGATTGGCATGAAAGAGAAGAATGGAACCGGGACGCACCCGGCGTGCCACATCCGCAGCCAGTTCTGGGCGGCTGTTATCCGCCATGACCTCAGCCACCACATCCCATTGGATGACCTGCAGCCCCAGATGGGCCAGAAGTGTCAGGGCCTGATCCGTACAGCGCCCGTACGGCAGGCGAAACAAATTCGGTACAGCGGCGATGTCCGGCAAGGATGCGCCTTTTTCCGCTGCGCCCCGGAGGATTTCCCCGCGCAGAATTTCATATTCCGCCTGCGTCCAGAGAGCCTGATCGCGCATGTTTTGCGGATCCATAATCCCGAAATTACCGTGCGACCAGGCATGGTTGCCGATCTCGAACAGAGGGTCGGCCATGACCTGCTTGGCGCGCTCCGCATGGGCGCATCCATTTGCCGCCCATGAACAGCGTGGCCGGGATATGCTCGCGCCGCAGGAAATTGATGGCGTCCGCGTCGTAGCCCGTGGTGGTTGTTGCCAGTTCGCAGAGATCAAATGTCAATGCCACGGCCTTCACACCCTCAGGCAGCATCACCCGCCGAATGCTCCCCTCTTCCTGAGGCGGCAGGGGCGGCAACTGCATACGCGGCAGACGTCGTTCCGGTGGGGCGCTGTTGTTGGGCAGGGCACGCCGCTGATCGGCGGGCGTGGCCTGCCAGAGATGTTCAAAAGTGTGTGCATCCTCAATGTTGGCTGGCTTATCGGTCCGGCTCCAGACCGCCAGAGGAGGCAAACAGCAGGCCACAACGACGCAGAAGATAAAGCAATAAAGCCGGATTTCGGTATTCGCCATGAGTGTTCCCTTTTCCGACGCTTGCATTGCCGGCCGTATAAAAAAACAGGCAGCCGCAAAAATGCAACTGCCTGCGTTCATGACTGGTGCGCCCGGCAGGAATCGAACCTGCGGCCTACAGCTTAGGAGACGGTCGGCATAGCATTTCAGGGATTCCCTATCTGACTTAACTGCTTGTATAAGAAGCAGTTCTGATGCATTCTTATTCCCAGCTTTTCCCGTCAATGCTAGGAAGGTGGGCACCACATGGGCACCAAAGAAAATCAAAACATGGCCCGGCTGCCCTGGGGCAGTGTCCAGGGCAAAGAAGGAGTCGTTTATCGAGAACACCCTACACGCAAGCATGGTAAACGCCCGGACAGATACATAGCCATACGCTACCGCAGTGGCCAGGGCAAGCGAGCCCTGGAGGCCTTGGGCTGGGCGTCGGATGGCTGGACAGTGGACAAGGCCGTGGCTCTGTTGCGCGAGTTGAAGGAAAACATCCGCCTGGGCCGACGGCCTCAGTCTCTCAAGGAAAGGCGGGAGATGGCCGAAGCCGCCAGGCTTGAGGCCGAGCGCACTGCCGCCAGGGCAAAGCTGAGAAGCATCACCTTCGGCGAACTGGCGGAGCTCTATAAGGCATGGGCCAAGGAGCGCCGCGTCAGCGCCGGAAGTGTGGAACAGGTTCTGGACATGCACATCCTGCCCGTTTTGGGTGATCGCGTCGCTGCGGAAATCACCCCCGCAGACGTGGAGGCCCTGCGCAAACTCGTGGCGGACAAGCATCCGCTCACGGGCAGGAATAAAAATACGCCGGGAGCCTGTCTGTCGCCGCAGACGGTCTTGCACGTCCTCAAAACCGTGCGCGAGGTTTTCAATTTTGCCCTGGAGACGCCCGCGCCGCACGAGCCGGGCGTTATGCTGTTTTCGGGGATGAATCCGGCCATAATAAGCCGCCGAGGGCGCGGCATCCATGTGCCGAAAAATGACGCCCGCAGGCTGAGGATTTTGAACGACAAGGAGATCACCACTCTGCTCGCTTATCGGGGCAGGCGCAAAGAGGCTTTCGCGGATCTGCACGACATGATCCTGCTGTCTCTGGACATCGGCCCGCGTGCCGGCGAGCTGGTCCACATCCGGCGCGAGTCGTGCGACCCGGTAACGGGCGCTGTGCGCATCTACAAAGGGTCCAGGGACAACGATACCACCAAGGGCGGCGCGTCCCGGCTGCTGTTCGCCGGTCAGCTTTTTCCCGAAGCCTGGGAGATGCTGCGCAGCCGACTGAGCCAGCCCGGGAATGGACCGTATCTTTTCCCTGGTCCCGGCGGAAAGGCCCGCGACTCCAACGGGCTCAACCGCGCCATGCGGCGCATCATGGAAAAGCTGAAATTCAATGAGGGCGTGGACGATCCGCGCAATACGGTAGTCTGGCACACGTTGCGCCATACTTACGCGACCAAGATGCTCGAAGCCGGGACCGACATTTACACCCTCAAGGAACTGATGGGGCATGCCTCGGTCACGACAACGGAGATATACCTGCATCTGTGCGACCGGGCCAAGCGCGAGCAGGCCTTGGCCCGTATTGCCCTGACCCGGAAGCACAAATGACTTAAAGCTGCGGGACGACAATGGTCTTCACCCCTTTGCTTTCGAGGTATGCCAGGAAGAAGGGCGTCGGATAGACGACGGATTCACCTATTTTCTGGCGCACAAGCGGTCCCTTGCTGACTGCGTCGTCGTTGGCGAGTTTCTTCGGGGATACAGCGCCACCCGTGAAGTAGGCTACCCTCTTCCGGGCGATGAAGGGCGGGAGTTGCTCCAGGTATGGCGCCAGATCGGTGAGTTCCGGATTCGGGGGTAACGGCTTGTTATTCATCGTGGCTATCCTCTTGGGACTGGTGAGCCTTCATAGGCTTATAAAACACCATCCAGTGCGTTCTGTTTTTTGCCGTCGTCGTACGACGCGCTTCCCGGTTTCATGCCTTGATTTCCTCCAGCAGACTTTCCATGTCCTCAAGGTCTGAGTGTATGGAGTACAGGCTATCTGCCGTCTCTTCCATTTTCTGCCCGCGTTCGCTCCCCTGGAGGCCTACCGGAAGATTGTCGAAAGCCTCTTGCTCCTCGGCGATTACTGTATCAAGAAGCTCCCGCGCGGCTGAGATATGCTCCATAGCCTCATCAATGCGTTTACGGCGGTCGTCATTCATGGCTAACACATCCTCAAGGGAAAGCGGTTCAGGGTTTTTTGAACATTCGGAGATAACCAGAGGCATTCCCTCCGATCTGAGTTGCCCGAAGATTTTGTCATCCGTACCGCCATCGTCCAATCTCCATACAGGCGTTCATAAAGAGGCGAGGTGTAACCGGAAAGCACAACCATGCCCGACAGGCTCCGCAAGACCTCCGCAAGCTGTTCATGGTCCGCATCGGTCATCTCATAGCGGTAGCAATCGCCGTGGCTTGTCCGACTCCCTCGGGGGTATGGAGGGTCCACATAAAAGAGTGTTTCATCATTGTCGTAGCGCCGCAAAACCGAGAGTGCGGGCTTGCACTCCACGGTCACGGCCCGCAGGCGGCTCACAAAGGCAGTGATGCTGTCCGGGTAACGGGACCACTCGGAGGACGGAAGGGAACTGGCCGCCCGTTTACAGCGGAAGCCGCTTTTGTACTGCGAGGAGACAGAGGCGCTGCCGAAGCCCATGTATGCCCGGACCAGTGTGCGGCGGGCCTGCTCCACGGGGTCATCGGAAGCTGAATACGACAAATCATATTCGACGCGGGCAAAGGGTGTCAGTTCCAGTATCTTTTTCAGCCGCGCGGCACCGGGAGGGTCACGCAGCACTCGAAAGACGTTGACGACTTCTTCATCCAAGTCGTTATAGACCTCCTGCGCCGATGGAGACTTGCGCAAGAGTACGGATGCTCCTCCTCCGTAGGGTTCCACATACGTGTGGTGCGGAGGGAAATGGCCGATTATCCACGGGGCGAGCTTCCACTTGCCGCCGTGGTATCGCAGGACAGGGCGGGTTATCTCCATCCTTATCCCTCCGCCTTTTCCACGAACACGGACTTGCCCTCCGCGATCCAGCTCTCAGGGATGAGGATATGGTGGGCCTGGGCGCAGTGCGGACACTTCCATTCCAGCTCAAGAACTCGGATGGCCCCCCAGGAGCTGACATCCGCGATGCTGCATGAGCCCCATGTCTCTTTAGCCGCGCGGCGCATGGAGATTTTGGCCACGTCGCCGATACGGACGGGCAGCGGCGGATTTTGGGGCGAGCGAAACATGCCGTCCGCAGGCGGTTCGGCCAACAGGCGCAGATGCTTATAACGGTAGTCAGCCTTCTTGGCCGGAGGGGGTACGTCTTTCCATGTGACCATAACTATCTCCATACTGCTCCCGCCAGCACATTGCAGACGGGCCGGGCTTTGCAGGTGGAACATTCCGGGCCACGGCTCCATCCGCCGCAGCATTGGCCGAGGAGCGTGAGGACTTCGACCGTCTCCTGGATGTCGTAACACCACAGGTTCACCATGCCGTGGAGCATGAGACCCGGCGCTTCCAAGGGGCCGCGCACACCGAGCACCGGCGTTCCCGCTCCGGCGGCGAAGCCTACCTCCACACCCGCGTCCTGGCCGGACGCTCCCAGGTAAATCACCACATCCGCGTGGCGGCAGGCGTCGGCGCAGAACTCGAAAACCTGGCCGCCCTGTTGCTCCGTGTCGAACCAGCGGCGGCGCTGCTCGGGGGTGAGTTCCGATGGGGGCGTGCCCTTGTCCGTCCAGTCCAAAATCTGAACGTCGGAGATGCGGGCGCGCAAGGCGTCGTGGAAAAGGCGCACGGCGTGGAGCAGGCGGAAGGAAGCCGCGGTATAAACGGTGAGCGGCCTCATATCACCTCCAATTCGTCTTCCCATGCGCTGAGTTGCAGGCCGGACGAAAATTCAATGATGTAACGGGAGGCCGCGCCGTAGTCGTAATCCACGACAGTGGCGGCGAAGTAGCCACGATAACCGGGAATGTAGCGGACGCTCTGACCGATGGCGTATTTCATTGACGTACCTCCCTGGCCAGATCGGCCCGATAGGCGGCCATCTTTTCAAGAACGCGCTGGCATCCTCTGACCGAGGCGTCAACAATGTCCACCGGGTTCACCCGGCCCAGAATCAGGCCGCAAGACTGCGTTTCGTCCTCATGGAAGGTGGTAAAGCTGATATACAGGCCGCGCGCGTCCGGAGCGTTCAAGGCCGTATCCAGGGCCTCATGCAGCCGGGCTCTGTCCTGGACGCTGACACTCAGCGGGGTGATATTGTTATCGGACATGGTGCGGCTCCTTTCCATTTTTGCAGGCGCGGGCCATGCGGCCCAGGCGGCGCTGTTCGGAAAATTCGCCCCACAGGCCCAGGGCGAGGCCGATAACGGCGAGGATGGCGAGTACGATGATCATGCCCGCACCTCCCGCATCGCTGTCGTTCCCATCTGCAAGCCGCTTTGCGGCAAGGACGGCGGCGTCCTGCGGGGATACGGCAGGATAATGCCGCGCAGCAGGGCCAGAATGCCGCTGTGGGTGGCTCGGACGCGCACCTTGTCCCCTCCAAGGTTGACGATGTAACAGGCGGCCTTGACAGGCCGTGCCGTGGTGAAATACTCTTTCGACATCTGATTCCCCTTTTGGCCCTTGAGCTGCTGCAACAGCTCAAGGGCCGCTTTTTGTTTACAGCCCGCCGCGCCTTTGCGCGTTGCGGGCCAGTTCCATGACTTTGAGAATGGCCGTCAGAGCGTCCTGACCGTCCGCGCAGATGCGCGCCAATTCTTCGGCGGTCACCGTACCGTCGTCCAGGGAGCGCGCCACCTGGGCCGCGAAGTCCCCAAACTCTCTGATGCAGGCCACCAGTCCGCGCGTCACCTCATGGCCGGAGACGGAGACCGGCGGCATCTCCACAAACACCCCGCCCAACTCCCGCGCCATCTCGTGCAGAGGCGCGCGGCCTTCGGTGGCTTTCATCAGGGCCATCATTCTTTCCGCGCCCAGCTTGTGGCCGGGCTGCGCCGAAAGCTCGCTCATCATCGTGGCGTAAGGGCAGCCAAGGACATCGGCCACCTGCTCGGCGGAAAGGCCGTTGGGCGCGTTCTTGACCATTGCGTGACAAATGGCGGTGAGTGCGGACATGCGAAAATTTCCTGCTGGTTTGCGTGACGGCTGATCCTGAGACGTGCTAATTTTTCACAACCAGAAAAAATTTTTACGCATGGCTTGCGTCCTGTGCCGCCAAACCGGGGAAAATCGGCATTGAGCGAGGGCGCCCCATTGGCCCGGCAAAGGGCGTCGGCAGAAGTTCTTCGGGCAGTCCAAGAGTTACAAGTTGCTTGTGCCTTTTCGCGGGAATGGTTTCACGTCGGAGCATCACGCTTACGAAGGCGCGTGATACCCCCATCGCATCGGACAGGGCCTGTAAGGTGATCCTCTGCTCTTCCAGCCAGAGAGTGAGGGCCGCTTGCCGTTCCTCGTTTGACATGGGCGATTTCTCCTGTAAGAAATGGTTAACAAAAATGGTTATGTGTTGGGGAATATTTATCAATATAATTGGTAAATGTAAACAAGATTTTTTATTTTATCAAAAAAATATGATGCAGCTATACGAACGAGTCAAGGCAGTCGCCAAAAAATATTGCGGCTCCGACAAGTCACTGTCAGAGCTATTGAGGCTCCGCCAAAACACATTCAGCTATTACCTGTCGCCTAAAAGCCAGAACAATTTGTGGCCTCTCTTACCAAAAATTTTGGAAATTTTTCCAGAGGTAAATAGAAATTGGCTTTATTTTGGAGAAGGTGAAATGTGCGGGATGGGCAGTGCAGCGAAACCAACCGCTTCTCCTTCCGGTGAGATTTGGAAACGTCCCAAGCGTATTGCATCAGAAGTCTCATATCCTGATGACGCTCTCGGCCGTATCGCCCAGATGACCAATGTGCGTACAAGCAGCGCGTTAGAGCTGCAAAGCGTGTTCGGAGCGGACTTCAAGGAAATCAAAAAATTTCTCTCGCGTTACTTCCAGGCGCGGGACGCCCGAGAAGAATGGCTTGTTTCCGGCGGCAAGGAAGAAGAGATACCACCTCCGCTTGAACCAATCCCGGACGAGTGGCTGCACTATTTCTGGACGCATTTTGGGCCCAATCCCGGATGGGTTCAGAATGGCGAACGCGATTCCTCCCATTCCCCACCGCTACGCGAATGGCCGCGTGATGCGGAACTGGAGCGTTTATACAAAGCTCTTCGATTGGCACGGCAGGAATGCACGGAATTGCGTGAAATTCTGGAGAAAAAGGGCGTTGATATGGAAGAGTATGAATTGGGGAAAGAAATGACAAAAAATGCCGGCTCGCCGACGTCTGTCCGTGGCGAGCTGCCGAACGAAAATTAGGGCCGATGCAATAGGAGGCGTCATGCTGAAAACTCCACTGCTGTTTCTTGTAGTGCTGGCCGCCCTGCTGCTGACGGGCTGCCATCACGGTGGTTGGTGTTAGCCGTCCTGGTGACCAATACTAATTTCATGAGAGAGGGATGGCATGAGGATAGTTCTGAAAATATTTCTGCCCGTTCTCTGCGCGGCATTGCTGCTACCGCTCTCCCCCGCCTTGGGGGAAACGCATGATCCGCAACCCTACAACTATTGTTACTCCAGCACCTTCAAACGAAATACCGGACTCAAAGTGGTTATCACGACCACGAAACGCGACATGAGCAAAATGACCCGCCGCCAGCTTGCCGAAACCGCCCTCTCTGCGGCCAGGCACTACGGCGGCAACCATGCTGTGGTAAATGTTTTGCTTTCGAGCAGTTGCACCGGGGGAGGCAGTATGCTGGCCAGGGCTCAAACCGAATGGGGCAAGGTGACTGTGCTGGATGCTATGGACAAAGGCCACGGCCCTGGCGCGATGGCTTTGAAAGTAAGCGACGAAGTGGGGGGCATGACCCAAGGGCTGCGCACGACCACCGATAACGATTATGCTGCGGCCGGGCAAGTTTTAGGTATTAGCGCCAGTAAAGCCAAAAAGCTTCACATGGGACTGATCACTTCATTGGAGCCCTGCCCCCAAGCTGACGGCACCCCGGCGATGCCGCCGAGTCGGTAATCATAAGACAAACAAGCATATTGTCGGGATGGAAGTGGAACTAGCCGAAGAACGCCGCCTGAATCGGCGGCTTACTCAGCGGTTGCTAGATAGTAGGGACGAGGCAAGAACGCAGAATGATAGCGGCAAAACCTAAAGCATAAGCGGAGATATCCGCTTGCCACTGACGGGGGCTGAACGTGGCAAAAGATTTTGACGATCTTGGCATATTGGGCCGGGCGGTCGTTATTTTTGCGATTCTGGCGGCATGGGGAACAGTCTATAACGCTGTCAGCGAAGCCAGCGCGATACAGACTTTTCTCCTTGTTGCCCTTTTTTTTGCTATTGCCGCTTACATCCTTTACATCTGGACACGTCCGCCTACCAAGCCGTGGAAAGGCAAAGCCCACTACCCCATAGAGGGGAAACGCATTTCTGTGCCGAGCGAAACGCAGGAAGGCATCAGCTATATTATCTCACCCCCCAGCGTGACCTGCTCCTGCCCGGATTTCCAGAAAGAACGGGCCAGAGCCCCACAAGACAGCCCTTGTCGCGTCTGTAAGCATTTGATGCACTATTACGTGCAACATCCCGATGACATCCCTAGCTCTTTGACTCCTTTTGCTGATATATTCGTCCATTTTGATGCCAAGGATGCCCGTATTCCATATGCTGAACCGGGTATCTGGTCCGGCGTTATCGGAGAAGCCGGAACACTTATCACTTCATGGAAGGAGTCTCTCCCTTGGGTCAATATTTACGTTGGCGATAAGAAATATGGCTATAATATAGAGGAAAAGCGCTGGTCGTATGGGGAACAACCGTGCAATGCAGATGAAATTTTGCCGTTGCTTCATGCTGTTTTGATATAATAATCTTCCATATGTCTTTAGTACACTCGCATTCGCGACATAAGCAAAGGATGGTCATCATGACAAGTGAAAATATTTTTCATTTTATAAAAAAATATAGCATAATACCAGAAAATAATCTTAACACTTATACAATAAATGGAACGAATGTTCCATTCGACTCTAATATTATTTGCAGATATCCTGAAGGTGCTCGGCACAAATGCTTTGTTAGCGTAGGCGCAGCACAACTTACAATATACAAAAAATCTGGATTACTTTCAGCAGATAGAAAAATTATTGAGAATATATCAAAAAAATTAAATACATTAAAAGAAATCCCGTTAACATCGAGTGAAATAGACAGCATCCTGGCAACAACTCAAATTGAATCAATTTTGCGATGTTTACGTTTTTTTGAGAATTTTCCTTTACCAGAAGAAACATTTGCCTTTCTCATTAAGCATATAAAGGAAATGGAAAAATGGTCAGCGCAAACATATGAAAATCAAGGAATCTGTTTTGGCATTGGCATTACCCCAGAGCATGAAGGTACAGACATTCATATTGATGCACTTTATGCTGATGACATGCTCAAGGTTCTAACATCTGGAGTGGAGACCCTTATTGTCTGCGATACTAATGGGAAAATTGTTTCCTACGACAAACTGCCTGCCCCCGAGCAGAGGGACAGGCTCCCCCAGCCAGAAGGAGAAAGAACAAACGGGAGCATTCACGCTTTCCGTAGGATTGCTGACTGGTCTCGAAAGAAGTTAGCTGTTCTTCTGACTCAGCGAGGCGATATCCTCCTGTTCGCAAATGGTGTCCTGGAATTTGCAAAGCGTCGTTCCAATTGGCATATTGTTCGTGTCTCACCTCTTCTCCATATGATGAATTCAACCTGCGGTTTTGACTCCAGATTGAAGGCAGCCATTGCTGAAACATGCCTTGATGCTTCATTCAGGCGCACTGGAGCTTGTATTGGTATAATCGACGACGAAGCCATTCCGTATGTTCTTCAGAATGATGATATCATACGCATGGCTTCGAAGGCACGTACAAAATTTTTCGAACACATTGTTGGGCAACAACATTTTCAAGATATTCCTCGCGAAGTGCGTCAAGAAATGGTTGCTATTGATGGAGCTACCGTCCTCAAAAAAAATGGCGATATTGTCGCTATTGGAGCTATTCTAAAAATCAACAATACTCCTGTTCATAATCGCACAATGGGAGGGCGAAGTGTAGCGGCTCAACAGCTCGCTTGTCGAGGTTTCGGGA
This sequence comes from Desulfovibrio sp. 3_1_syn3, assembly GCF_000145315.2. Taxonomy (NCBI): domain Bacteria; kingdom Pseudomonadati; phylum Thermodesulfobacteriota; class Desulfovibrionia; order Desulfovibrionales; family Desulfovibrionaceae; genus Desulfovibrio; species Desulfovibrio sp. 3_1_syn3. The sequence continues at coordinate 2,361,519 of NZ_ADDR02000001.1, read as the reverse complement.
TAAAAGTATCTGCTGACGGGGGGATCACAGGCTGGCGCAATCAGCATCCTCGACTTGACCGATGCCCTCGTGAACAAGGCAATGATGATTCAGAGTGTCCTTCCGGGTGCCAGATTGAAAAATACTTTGAATTATTTTAGAGGACGCATTTTACGCTCGAATACTGTTGAGCGGCGGCCGGGCAAGTTTTAGGCATTAGCGCCAGTAAAGCCAAAAAGCTTCACATGGGACTGATCACTTCACTGGAGCCCTGCCCCCAAGCTGCCGGCACCCCGGCGATGCCTCCGAGCCGATAATCACAAAGCAGATGCATTGCCGAGATGGAAGCGATGCGCGCGGCTGGCAAAAAGGCAAGCCCCGGTATACTCTGCCACGGAGAGCGCCTGTGGCTCAGGCATTTGCTCTTGGCAAAGCGGAAAACTCCGACAAAAAACGGAGTTTTTTATCTACTTCTTCAAGAATGTCTCCATAAAATAGAATATGTGGCGTAGAGAGATTGCTTACTTTTTTTCTATAAATCATATCTACATTTAAACCTATAATTGTAGTCGTCATATCTTTTTCATGCGTTGCAATATTAAGTCTATCTTTTCGATTCAGTTGCATCCAATGAACTAAAAAATAAAAACTAATATGACAATCATATTCCTCTTCACATTCTTGTCCAAATATATATTTTCCACGATTTAACTTGTATATATGCTCAAGATTTTTATTTAACTTAATTAAATTGTCTTCAATATCCTTTTGGGCATTTTTGAAATATCCATCAGTTAAAGAGAATATAGCAATGTATGCCAGAAAAATTTCTTCAAACGATGACCCCGCATAAGTCCGCACAAATACGGAAAAAAGCTCTGCACGCTGCGCCAACGTTCTGAGCGACTTGTCAGCAAACAAAAGGGCTTCCGAAGAAAGTATCCCCGCCAAGGAGTATAAAATATAGCCTTCCTTTTTGAACCGTTCTGTCAATGTGCCCAGCATGGGGATTCTGTCAAGCAGAGAGCGTACAAAGATTCTTTTATCAACTTGCGGCAGGGTATAAAAGACGTCAAAAAATTTCCCCAGATAGTCCATGCGGCAGTCGCAAACAGCAGTTTCATCTTCTATGACCCGTTTAAGCCCGAAGGTGTGTTCCACTTGCTGCAAAAGCTGGGAGGAATCCACGGCCAGCAAAAACACCACATGGGGCACATTGAAGAGGTGTTTTATGCGCTCCAGCAGATCAATGGCATAGGAAGGGCGGCAGCGGTCAAGCTCATCAACCATGATGAAGAGCGGGAAGCCGCCTGCCATGCCGGCAGTGGCTGCGGCCAGTTTTGTAAGCTCGGCATTGAACTGCCGCACTGTGGAGTAATACCCGGAAATTCTGTCCGTGAGGCTCCTCAGCCCTTCCGCACCGGCATTAGCCGCCGTTGCCGCTGGGTTGCCGGTAACGCCTAAGCCGAAGGCGGCCCCTTTCATCAGTTGCACGGCAAAGCCAGCCAGCTTTAGTACGGCATCGCGCATGGCGTGAAGCATCTGCGGACAGCTTGTTTGCTGCGCCTGATGGTGGATGGCGGCCATCAGGTTGACGAGCGGATCGCCAGACGCATCCTGCTCCCAGGCATTGAAATAGATGCAGGGTTTCGAGTCAGCCAAAAGCTGCCGACGCCATGCCTGGAGGAAAAAGGTTTTGCCGCTGCCCCAGGGAGAGGCCAGACCAATGACATACGGGCCTAGCGTGTTATGGACGAGCGTCGTCAGCCGATCCGCATACTGCTTACGGCCAAAGAGGTCGTTATCCCAGGTCATGGCCGCGTGGTCGTTGATTTGCAGTCTGGTCAGGCCAAGATCGCCAGGCATGTTAAAACTCCTGCAGGACTGTGTGGATGCGAGGTTTACGCTCGATACTGCTGGGCCGCGGCGGCCAGAAAGCCGCTGCGGGTCATACCCGCAAGTTTGGCCTTGGCGTCAATGCGTTCCAAAACGGTTTCCGGAAAGGATACATTAACGCGCACAAGTTTTGTGTTGGGCACTTCGCATGGAACCATCTGGAACAGCGTGCCTTCAGGCAGATGCATATCCGCTTCCTCGCACCATCGGGCGATATGAGCGCGCGCCTGGACCATATCAGAGGCTTCCGGCAGGGGGTCACCGTCTTCCAGCATACATTTCACGCGCCCGCGCAGGGCCTCCTGGGCGGCGGCAAAGGCTTCTTCAAGCGTGTCCCCCTGCGTGGACAGCTCAAAATCAGTAAACAGGACGGCCCACTGGCCGCCTGACGGGATGAATGCTGCAAAATAAGTTTTCATTTCGTTCTCCTCAATTTCAGGCCGGATTGGCGCTCAATGCTTTTGATGACAAAAATGTTTAGGTCTTTTTTGGGATGCTGGACGGTAGTCTTACCGGGCTTGGTGGGATGTTTGAAGTGCCAATGATCTCCCTCGGTGGAGACATGATACCAGCCATCGTCCTGCAAAATTTTTATGACTTCCCTGCTGTTCATAATTTATATATACACACTTTTTACACATTTTGTCAAGAGAATAACCAAACTACCATGCTCCGTTGTGGAAGAGCCGCTCCGGCTCGCGCTCCAAGGCCTCGGCAAAGGCCCGGTTGCGCCGCGCGGCCATGTCGTCGCCTTCGGTGACATAACGGGCGCGAATGGCATGGGCCAGCGCCGCGAAGCTGTGCGGGGCGCGGGCGGGCAGGAGCCAGGCGTACAGGTTCAGAGCGTTTTGCTGCATCTCGGCCAGGGTCGGTTCCCACCGGCTCGCGCCGGTAATGGGGTTGGGTTCAGTCCAGGGCATGGGGCGCCTCCGGGGCGGTTGTCCGGTGGGCGGCAACGGCCTCAACTTCGTGGATCAGGCGAAAAAGATTCGCGGCCTCCGATACCATAAGACGCTGGCACTCTCGGCCACAGCAGTGCTCCAGAACAACACCGGATCGCTCATAAAGGCGAAAAATGCGTTTGCCGACATCCAGCAGAATGCTGCCGTCCTCGGTGATATGGCGGTGGATATGAAGCGTGAGCGTTGTACCGTGCATGATGGTGGTCCTTTTTTGAGTGTGCGCCCCCGGCCATGTGGCACTGACCGGGGGCCGGAGAATCAGATGATGCCGATGATGTAATCTGGCTCCAGGCCCATGATGTCCGCGAAAATCTCTTCCGGGTCGTCGCCGTTCTCCAGGGCTTCCATGACGGCCTCGCGGGCGTCGCGGATGGTTTCCAGAGCTTCTTCGCGGCTCAGTCCGTCGCGGCGCATGAGGATGGTCAGCAGTTCATTCATTTTCCGGCTCCTTTTTGGCTGGTATGAGGTATGGGCCCCCGGCCCGTGGCATGGCCGGGGGCCTTTCGGCTTAGTGATTCAGAATCCAGTGGGAGAAATCGACCACTGACCGGCAACCTTTGGGCAGGCCGTACTTGAGAGTGTCCTTGTGGATGATCCATCCGGAGTAGCGCCCGCAGTCGCCGCCCAGGTAGTACCCCCCGCCACCGGTGTAGTTTTCGCGGTGCTCCACTCCTCCGGAGCCCGCGAGATGAGCGGTTTGGGGAAAGGTGGCCGCGAACTTGCGCATCTCGGCAAAGTTGTTGCGGTCGGATGTGGAAAAGCCGAGCAACACCCGCTCCGTCACGTCGTAGGCGAAATAGTCAGTCTGCGTATCGGACTTGTCCTCATGGTATTCCGCGATGAGGTAGCCCTTGGCCCATTCGGGCGTGAACTGTTGCCAAAGCTGTTCGCAGCGAGCTTGTTCGATGAGGCGCTCTTCATCGGCCCTGCGGCATTCTTCCAGGCGCTGCTGCTCGGCCGCCGTGGCGGCTTGGTACAACGCTTCGCATTTGGCCGGATCTTCGCGGTACTCCGTTTGGCAATCCCAATGGAGTATTGTGCAATTCGGAGCGGCGACGTGCGCCGCTTCGATCCAGCGGCCTTCGGGGCGGCCGTCATAGCCCTCCTCGCGGGCGATATACAGTCGGGCCGCGCCGGGGATGGCCGTGCCGTCCAGAAAACGGGTGGTCTGCGTGGATGACTCCACACGGACCACGGTATATTCCATGTTGTAGCTGCGCACGAGACGGCCCAGATAGTTGTTGATGTCCTGCGGGGCGTTCTGCCCCTGCCCGGCGCCGATGAGGAGGATGGGTCCGGAAACGGTGACGTTTTGCATGATGGTGGTCCTTTTGGTTGAGGTTATGGCCCCCGGTGGCACGGGGGCCTGGACGGCTTAGAAAGCGTTTTGGTTTCCGACTTCGATGAGCAGTTCAAAGGCGGGAATCAAGTCCTCGCGGTCATATTCCATTTCGAGGTCGGTCATGATGTGGCAAAATTCCGGAAACCTGTCGTTCACATCGTCGCCGCACTGGCCGTTCACCCACCGATCCCCGACTTCCACCACGAAGTCGGATTCGATGTGGTTGTCTTCGGCCCGATTCAGAATGACGTTGGCGAGGCGGATGGCGTTGTAAGCGTTTTTCATGGTTTGTTCCTTTTGTGTAAGTTGTTGATTTTGCATAACTTATTCATACCATAGGGGCGCTTGGCGTCAACAAAAAATCAAACAAAATCGCATAATTATTCAAAAAAAAGCCCCGCCGGAGCGGGGTTTTCGTACCTATACAGCCAGAGGCAGGCCATACTGATCGGCGTATTTGCTGCGGGCTCTGTTCTCCTTCTCGCGGGCCTTGTAGTCGTCAGGGAGCCAGTTCTTGCCCTGAGCGGCGACCATGTTGAACCGCTCCCACAGCGCGTTGTCGTTGAACTTAAAGTGGCAGGTTCCCTTTTTATAGGGACGCATCTCGAAGTAATCACTGACGGTCAGCACCCCGGAAGCCTCACTTCTATAGAGTTGGAAGGTGTTTCGCAGCGCGGCGCTGATAGTCACAGACACATCCTCCAGCCGTTTGCCCTCCAGAAAGGCCATAGCCCGATCCAAATCTCTCAGCCGTTCCTCGGCGTTGTAATTGATATGCCATTCAGGCCACTCGGAATCCACAATATAGGGCAATACAAAACGCTCATTGACCTTCCATGCGTCGTTAGTTTTCCACCCCCCAACAGCCAGGCGGTTTTCTTTATGGTAGCGAGTGAGTTCGTCGAACGCTTCCACCACGCACTGGCGCAAGATGTTGTGCCGGTTGGCGAACAGCGTGTCGAGCAGGGAAAGAATATTCGGCTCGCTGAACGCCATGCACTCGTGTTCCTGGCGAAGCTGGCAGAACTCGCGGCGTACCCCGGCGGACATGAGTTCGCCAGCTTTGGTCAGCCGGAACACCTCATCCCACGCGCATTTTTTCAGGCCGCGCACATAGTTATTATAGGCATGTTCCTGCGTCGCGCGCGAGATGTTGCCCCGCATCAGATCTTTTACAGCCTCGGCCAGAATGTCCGCCGTTTTGCCGTTCGGAGACAGGCTCCCGGCATAGTGGCTTAACTCCTGCACTTTGGAAGCCGCTTCGAGAAAAAGCGAGCGGACCTTGTTGAAGGAGAGCACTAAATTGCTCACAGTATTTCGGGTGGCGATTTCGCCGTCAAAACGATGTTCGTCATCGAACTCCGGCGCGGCGTCTCTCTCCATGCCGGAATTAAGAAAGTCGAACTGCGGTTCCGGAATTTCTTTGTGCAGATGCACCAGGCTAACGCGCACAGATGTGCTACGCTCGGCCCCCTCGAAGCAGGAGCCGAAGTGTTCCACCTCGCCGTGCTCCTTGATGATGACGGCGAGACGTTGCCGGGCCGCCGTGCAGGGGTTGAGGAGGCACTGCTCGTTGAGCAGGCAAAGGATGTCGCCGTGCTCCAAAATTTCCCAGGCGTGCAGAAGGTGTTTTTCCGCCACGCTGAACGGCGGATTCATCAGAATACAGTCGTATATCTCGTCCGGCCAGAAGGACAGAAAGTCGGCGGCAAGCAGCTTGTACCCCTTGCCGCGCAGGGCGGCTTGCAGCTCCGGATGAATTTCACAGCAGTGAATAGCGGAGCGGTATCTATCCCCCCGACTGTGGTAGCCATACTGCCGGGTATCTTGCAGCATGGCGTTTACGGCGGCGTCGGCCAGATCCCCCTTGCCCGCGCTCGGTTCCAGAATGGAGGCTGTGCGCAGGCGTTTCGGCTCCAGATGGGCCAGCATCCGGGCGGCCACGGAGGCCGGGGTGGGATAAAAACTTTCGTTATACATGATGGCGGTCCTTGGGTTGAGGTTAAAGGGGCCGCCCCGGACGTGTGGCACCGTCCGGGGCGGGTTGAGGTTCAGCAGTCCATGAAGGTGCTGTAGACGCGGTTCAGAAGGCGGTCGATTTCCACCGGCTCCAGGCTGCTGTCGTCGAGCACGCTTTCGATGGGGGCGATAAGGTCTTCATACTGCGGAGCCGGAAATTCGGCTCCCTCGCCCCGGTTGCGGACCTTGAGAAGCAGAATGATGATGTCCGCGCTCTCTTCATGCCCTTCCAGCAGGTCCATGACCTCGCTGGCGACTTCGTTCATGTGTTGTACGCCCATACCGTGCTTCTTTTGTGTAAGTTGTTGATTTTGCATAACTTATTCATACCATAGGGGCGCTTGGCGTCAACAAAAAATCAAATAAAATTGCATAATTATTCAAAAAAAAGCCCCGCCGAAGCGGAGCCCTTTTAAAGAGTACGATGTGCCAAGTGGTGTGGCGAAGGATACTACGCTCAAGAACAGCAATCGCTGCCGCCATCCGTAGATCCAGGGACAACGGCTGCCGCTCCAGCGCGGCTAGTCAGGGTCCATATTTTTGTCCAGTCCCAACGACGGAGCGGCATTGATCGCCTTGCGACGCGCGCGGGGATTGGTGTGCCGGTAGAAGCGAACGATCATTTTTTCATTGGCGTGCCCCATAATCTCAGCAACGCACTTGAGTTCAGCTCCATGATCCAGAGATCGGCTGGCAAAGGCATGGCGCAAGTCATAAGGGCGGATGCGGCGGCTGATCCCCGCTCGGCGCAGGGTATTATGCCAAGCCCGGCTGATACTGCGCACAGGCCGCCCCTTGTAGTGGATGACCCACGGGCAACCCAGGGCCGCGTCCTCTTTCTCCCACTGCCGCAGCATGCGCAACAGATCGCTGCGTAACGGCACCTCGCGCGCCTCCAAAGGAGCGCCCTTTGACGCATTGGGCATGCGTAATACCGCCACGCGCGTGTCCACGTCCGTCCAGCGCAGACGAAAAAGCTCTGACGGCCCTATGCGCGCCCCGGTGGCCATGCCGATGGCGATCACCCGTTGCAGATGCGGCGCGGCTGTCGCAAAGAGCATCCGAGCCTCACGGGCTGTGGGCGGGTCCGGCGTCTGCGGCGTCGGGCTGGACAACTGTAGTCCGGCCAGAGGATTGACGGACAGCAGGCCCCAGCGAACGGCCCAAGTATAGGCCGTTCTGACTATGCCCACTCTCCGGCAGGCCGTGCTTTTGCCTACGCCGCGCTTTGCCTGCAGTTCCAAAAAAGCCGCTACATCTTCCATGCTGATGCAGTGTGCCTTGCGGTGTCCGTAGATGCTTAAAAAAAGCCGCAAATGATAGTCGTTGGCCGCCCGCGTGGATGGATTGGACAGAGTATCCATATAGCGCTGCAACAGATCATCCACAGTGATGCCCGCCGGGGCCTGCGCGGCGCGACGGCGCTTTGCCCGGCGAATGATCTCACGCTCCCGTTCGTAGAGATCCGCTTGGGCGCGCTCAAAGGCCCGGGCTTTTTCTTCCTCGTCCTTGCCGAAACTTTTTACGCGGGGCTTGTTGGTCCAGGGTTCACGATACTTCACAATCCACGGTTTCCGTTTATAGGCCAGATAAAATACAGGCATGATGCCCTCCTCTATCCGGCTATATCGGCAATTTTCTTAGCAATAAAAAATTCTATTCACTTGCCCCGACAATGCCTCCGAGGGTATGGCAAGGGGATGTGTCGTTTGTTTGATCCCCTGGCAAAGCTGACCGGGCTGGGCGCGTATGCCCATATGGATATTGGCCCCGATGGACGAAGGACCATCCGTCTGACGTATGCGCGCATGGTGCGCGCCAATGAAGCGCGCAAGGCGCAAACCATCCGGGCGCGCTATGAGCGCTTGCTCCTGCTGCAACTGGACGTGCCCCCAGGGGACCGGCCCAGAACCGTGCAGCAGCTCGTGGCGAGCGGTAAAATCCGCGTGGTGGGTGGCAAGTACAAACGCATGGAATGAGGCTCCGGCAGGGCTCAATAAACCACGCCGGAGCAGTCATACACAGGGCGATACGGCACACCGCCATCAGACGGCATAGCTGATCGCCACGTCGGCCAGGGCGGCGGGAGATTTCGCCGCGACCACGGCGGCCAGCAGCTCGTCGCGGCGGGCCGTATGCAGGGCCAGCAGGGTGTCCGGTCCGTCCGGGTCGATACTGGCCAGCGAGGCAGCGGCCACGGCGACCTCGGCGGAGGACGGCGCGGACGTGGGCATGGTCAGGCTGGCCACAATGGCCGCGTCGCAGGCCGCCTTGACCTCACGCTCTTTTTCGGCCTTCAGCACGGCCAGCGGCTTGGCCGGGCGCTCCGTCACGGCCCCTTTGGGCAGCGGCCCGAGAATCTCCATATAGCGGGGCTGGCTGGTGTAGTCGTCGCCCATAGCGGGCTGCCAGAAGGGCGTGCCGCCGGTTTTGGTGCCTTTGGAATCCATATGCTGGCGGTGATCCTCCACTACCTCCCAGGCGCTGCCCGTCCAGCGGGCCGCGTGTCTGGTCGGGATGTCTGCGGGCGGGGCCACGGGCGTGGCCCCAGCGCAGACGGTCAACTCCTTACCGCCCACAACCTGGGCGGGCCGGGAGCCGGTAAGCGCGCCGGTACGCAAATCGAACGTGTGCATAGTGGTGCTCATAGTATCTCCTTGGATGGTTGAGGGTTATTGTTTCGCACTTCGCCTTTCCGAGCTTGGGTGCTCGGGGCCGATGGGGCGGCGGGAACTTGGGGCCGGGACGAGATTCGGAATATCATGGGTTCGGCGAAGCCTTTTGTTATGGATGCGTTTGAGCCACCAGTATCCGGGGCAATGTCAGTAACACGTATTGCCAACTCTACACAGTCAGGTGACTCGCGTCCCACGTTTGTACTGAATTTTAATGCCTCCAACTTCGTCCCGACCGGCCCGCAGAACGTGCCTCAACACATCTGGCAACCGATCATCCTCTACTTGGGCCGCCCGAGGTAAAGGATCACGGGGACTATGGTGTTTTCTGGGCGGGTGTTGCTTGCAATGCGCGGCGTACCGTGTGCGCCGTCAGATACATATGCCTGTTTCTGGGCGTTGGTCATGCTGACAGTACTGTTGTTATCTATCGGCACGACTGAAAGCATGGTGGGCACGTTTACATAATTCTGGCGTTCTGACGCACCTCCGTATCCGTGTACATGCCCCTGTAACGCGTCTTCTTGCCAGCTCCCGGCCTCCCGATCTGTCCCCAGCACCCAAGCTCGGAAAAACTGGCCGCCATGCAAAGGCAGATATAATCCCGTGGGGTTAGCGGAGTCCGGACGGAATTTGCCGAGGTTGGCCGCCTGGGTCGTTGAATCGGCATTCCAGGGCATGACCAGCCCGGCGAAAGCGCCGGATTTGTACTTTTTATAGAATTCCGGCCACAGATCGAATTCTATAAAGGAGCCGTCCGGCCATGCGTGATTCGGAGGCAGCGTGGTGGAGCAATGGAACTTCGGCGCTCCGATACTGAGCACACGAAGAACTTCAAGTTCTTCAATGGCGCTCTGTACAGTTTCTAGGGCTTCATTTGCCAGACTTTTCCAGAAATTTTCACTGCCGGACGCGCCGGGCTCTTTGACCCCGGCATCGGTGCCAAGGCCGTTTACCGCCAGCCACTTATATGCGGCGCCGTTGTGCAGTACGAGGATGGGCAGCAAGTAGCAGCCCTCCCTACTCCATGTGAGATTCTGATCCAGATAACCATCGGGATTCACGCTCAGCCCTGTGCGCGGCATGACGCCGCCCAGGGACGAAGGCGTGGCCGGAATGGATGTGCCTTCCGGACCGGGTTCGCCCCGCAGATCCACGGGATCGCCCCAAGTGCCGTCCGGGTTCTTGAGTTTAAGGCTGGTACCGGACCACATATAGTCGATGGACGGCCCCTGTAGGTTGACCCAATCCGTCCACGTGCCATCAGTTTTCTTCACGCGCAGACGGGGACCGTTCCATTCGAGATCCGGGGAAGGCCCGGCCGGGCCGGAGCTGTACGGCAGTTCGCTCCACGGCGTGCCCACATCACCCTCGGTCCTGATGCCGAACTTCATGAGTACCAGCCCGTCCGGCGTATACTCCACGCCCATTTCGCGGTACTTGAGCCTGTCGTCGGAGGCCGCCCACTGCGCCGTGGTGCCGCCGAAGACCTTGTAACCACTCGCCACGGGGGTAACTGTCTGGCTCATGTTACTTTCCTCCCTCCGGGGAAGGTTCCCCGGCATCAATATACTGTATGATTGTGCGCCCCGGTTCGCCCGCATCCAGGTAGCCGATAAGAGCGGTTCCCGTGGGCCCTGCCTCGCCTTTGTTCCCGATAGCTCCCTTGGGCAGCCCCAAGGTGATCCGTCCTGTGGCCGGGTCATAATCGGCGCTGGCCTCGGCGTCCGGCGCGAGAGTGGTGGCCGTGACGGTGACGCTTTTTACCTGGTCCAGCAGAGCGGCGGCCTCGTCCACATTGGCCTGCATACGGGCGGCCAGGACGGTGAAGCGCGCGTTGGCCTGCTCCACCACCTGTTCCGCGATGCGGCTGTGGCGCTCGTCTATGTCCGCCACCAGCTTGCGCAGGGTAGGCGTTTCCTTGCCTCCGAGAACCACGGTCTGCAATTCCGTGCCGTGCAGAAAGGTGTGCCAGATCCGGGCGTCAGCCGTGATTTCGTGCACAGCGGCGAGCAGATCTTCAATGCCCTCACAGGCCGTAACCATAAGCAATCTCCTTTTGGCGGCAGGCATGTTGCCAGTAATACGGCAACTCCGAATTCGGGAAGGTGCCGACACAGGCCGCCAGAGCGTCATGCAGACGAAAGATGTCCGGCGGCCCCATTTCGGTCAGCAAGCCGGTGAGTTGCGGGCACATGCGATTGCGCGACTTGAGCCGCAGTTCCATTGTGACGGTGATGTGGCAGCCGTGCAGCTTCCCGAAATGGGGCCGCGAAGCAAAACAGGCCTCGTGCTCCGACACCTGGCCGCTCAAAAGTAAAGGCAGTGAGAACCAGCCTGATCCCTGGGCCAGGATGTCGTGCTCGAAGCTCTCGAAAAAAGCGCATTCCAAGGGAGAAAGCATGACCGAGCACTGCACGACGGTTTCGTCGGTGGCATACTCCGGCCTACGGATCTGCGCGACTTCCGTGTCGGTGGTGACGCGCCGGTCTTCCGGGTCATAGGAATAATCGTCCTTGCGGGGGATCGGCATCCACGCCGGATATACGGGCAATGCATCCCTGGCCATCAGCTCCCTCCCCCGGCCCGTTCTTCCCCGTCGCTCTCCACAGCGGTAGACACATGCAGAACGCCGCTGAAACGCAGGGCCTGCATGTCTCCGGCCAGGTCATAAAAAACGTCGCGCGCGGCAATGCGGAAATAATAGGTTGTACCCGGCGACAAGCCGCTCCAGGTGAACGGCAGGGCATCGACGCTGCGCATCTCGGCCACCTGGGCCGCGGTAAAATCCGGCGACAGGCCGCGCAGGATGATGTATCCCGTCAGATCTTCCGGACCATCGGAAGCGTCGCCGCTTTCAGCGGGCAGGGTTACGGCGTTGAGCGTCACGCTGTCCGTTGTCACGGTCACATCCGCGTCGATGGGCGCGGGCGGCGCAGGGTCATTCGCCGCCACTGTTGCGGCGGCGGACACGCCGGACGCATTGCGCGCGACCACTGCGCACCACAGGCGGCGGTATGGCCCTCCGCGCTTGCGCTGGGCCTCCACGCCCCAGGTCCAGGAAGTCCCGGAAACGGTGGTGACCGCCAGGGCTTCGCCCCCCTCGTTCAATGCCACTGACACCAGATAATCCTTTGCCACTTCGGCGGAGGGCCAGGAAACGGCCAGCGACGCGCCGCTGTACGGCGTGGCCAGCACGGGCGTAACGGACTGCGGGGGTTGGGCATCCGTATCCCCGCTCCAGTGGGCCCAGGGGGATTGCAGGGAATCGGTTGCGGCGCGCACGCGTATCCGTACCGGCCCGCGCGCAACGGATACAGGGGCCTCAGTCATGTTGAAGCGGCCCCGGTTCGACCACTCCCCTTTCCCGCAAGCCACATGCAGCTCATACCACAGGGCTCCGGGCACAGCCGCCCAGCTCACCGCGAGAAGGGGTCCGGCCTGGTCCGTCACCCAGGCCGCAAGGCCCGCAGGAGCCTCAAGACTTTCGGTCTCGGGGAGCTGCCCCCGTCCCTGCCACGGCGGCGTGGGCAGATTGTACTGCCAGACCTGCGGCGCGTCGTTGCAGAGCTTGAGAGCGGAATGCCAAGAATCCTGCGGCGTCACGCCCAACACGATCATGCGGCGCTCGAACAAACGCGTGCGGTGCAGTGCCCAGGTGGTGGGAATGGAATCACCGCCCCGCGTCAGCCACTGGAAAGGATTTTCCATGCCCTGTGAAAGAACATGGATATAGTCGGGCAGATCCAGGGTCGCGACATAGGCGTCGCTTTTTTCCGCAAGACCTTTCAGCAGAACAGGCCCCCAAGCCGTGCCGTCCGGACGTGTCAGGGAAAGATACAGCTCCGGCGCGTCCTCGCGCCATTCGGGCAGGCCGCGCGCCATATCGCAAACGAGCGTGAGCGTCAGACCCTTTTCATCCCAGTTTTCCAGCACGCCGGAAGCTGTTTCCTTAAAACGCGGGTGTGCCACGGAAACAATATCGCCCTGGTTCAGCAGATGCCCCACGCCCTCCACCGTGCAGTCCACAAGGATGCGCCGCCAGCGATTGCGCGCCGACATCCCCTCTGCCACGGCATAGGCATGGTCGCGGTTCACAATGCCGATCATGGTCAGATTATAGGGCTCCCTGCTCTCGCTCTCCGGCAGCTTGGCCCGCACGTCGCGGGTCTGGAAGCCCGCATCCGCGTCTTTATAGGAAAGGACCACGTCATCGGGCGTGTCGTCGCTCCATGTGCCGTAGGTCACCTTGAAGGAATCACGCACAATATGCCTGGGCGTCAGCTTATAGCGCACCGGTCTGTCCGGGCCGTCCTCCATGAAAGACAGGATGGTCCCGGTCAGGCGCGGGATAACCAACATGGCGCGGCAAATTTCGGCAATCAGCTCCCAGACCAGATATGGGCCGTCGATATAGGCGTCGTAAAACCAGCCTTTGGCCGCCAGACGCGCGTCAATCTCCCACAGGGTGTCAAGGTCGATCTGGCTGTCGTCCAGACAACCGCCCCACTCCACCTTGGCAACCCAGCTTACGGCCGCCGCCCAGGAGCGGGTGGTGACGGGATCGCTCCAGGTCTTCGTCGTGAGATCATAGAGCGGCAGTTTGCGCGTGGCCACAACCGCGAATCTGTTGCTGGCGTTTTGGCTCAGCGAATTTGTTCCCCGGACGCGAAAAGAAAGCACTGATTGCTTGTATGTAAGAGTGCCGGGCAGCATGCCGCGCAAGGCCGCCCACTGCGTCATATCCAGAGAGCGCCCGTCCCCGGTGGTGTTGGAAGCGCGCCTGCCCCGCACCTGGTAGCGTCCCGGCGTCACATCGCAGACATGGGTCAGACGCTGGGCCGTGCGCGTGCCGCGCGCGTCGGAATAGGATTTGAGCGTAACCCACTCACTGACCGGTTTGCCCGCGTCATCTATGGCCTGATACTCGAATTCCCAGGCGATGCCGAAAGATTCTATGCCGCCTTGGTCGGTAAAATGGCCCCAGCCCTGCTGCATAACCATATCCAGCAGGATTCGGTAAACCTGCGTGCCGGGCGGGTTGACGGCATAAGGCCCAATCCAGCCTTCATAGGACTCGTCGTTGGGCGCGAACAGCGTCTGGCCGGAAACTTCCGAAGACGTGACCACGTTGTCCGGGAATTTGGTGACGGGATGACCCGGCTCCACCAGCTCAATGTCGCGCACGTCATAACCCGTGCCTTCCACCATCTCGCCGTTACGCCAGAACACGGTCTCCCCGAACTGGAGGCTTTCAAGCTCGTACAGGCCTCGTCCCAGGGACACGACATAGTAGCCCCATTGCTCGTTATCCACATACTGCATCCACGGCTTGGTCACGTAGTCATTGGTGATCTTCATGCGGCCAAAGCCTTCCGGCTCCACGTCCCACAGGCGGGCCTGATTGCCGCTGCTGTTGACGTTGTAAGTGGGCGAGGCCTGGGCCGCGTCCAGTGCTCCTCCCAGGCCGGAGGGCATGCGCTGCTGCCCCGCGATCTGTCCCATGAGAAGCATACTGCCCATGAATACGGCAAGGCCCGCCGCCGCGCCGGCCACGCTGCCGTAGCCCAGAGCTGAAATGCCGAGGAAAGCCCCTGTCCCGCCGACGTACCAGGTGGCGGCGGCAGCCACCAGAATGACGGCCACCTGGAGGATGGTGCTCAGAGGATTGGAACCGCCTCCGCCCCCTCCGCTTCGTGGAAGTTCGTTGAAGCAGACCACGTCCCCGCTGCCCAGCGCCATATCCCACTCATCACGCAGGCGCACCTTCCCGTTGATGATGGCGATAGTCGGCGCCGGGAAGTTGCCCGCGTCGGGGAACAGGGCCAGCATGGCCTGCCTGGGGGTGAGGCCTTCGGCTATCTCAAAGCTGTCCACCACTTTGCCAAGGCGCAGATAAAAGACGTCAGCCACGGGCCGCCTCCTTCGCGCGGCGAGCCGCTGCGGCGTCCAACCCAGGATGACGGTACCAGAGTACGCGGTAAAAATGGGCGCGCAGCTCGACCAGGGGGCTCAGGATCACCCCGGCCTGCTGCTGACAGTGCAACACCCAAAGGCCGTTCGCGGTGCGCACGGCAATGCCGCAATGGTCGCGCAGACGAGCCTTGACGAAAAAGAGCACATCCATCTCGCGCGGGGACAGCCCCGGGGCGAGCGGCTGCAAACCATATCGCTCCGGGCGCATGGCCTTGACGCAGGCCTTGAGGTCGCCCGCGTCAGCCACGGGGATGGGCGGACTGTCGATGCCGAAAAAATCCCGGTGCACGGCGCGCACGAGTTCGCCGCAGGTATAGCTTTGCGGCGGCTGCGGAACGGCCGCCCACGGTCTGCCCAGATAGGCTTCGTGCCAGCGGGGAGGAAGGATGCGCATTATTTGTCCACCAGTCCCGGATAGTCCTCGGGCGTATATTTGCGTCCGTACTTGCGGTTGATCCAGTTCAGCACGGCTCCGGTGGCCGTCATATTGTCCGCGCCGTCGCTGCTCGGCCCGTTCAGGGTGATACCCGGCCAGACTTCCGCCGGTCCTTTCAATTCCTCGCCGTGGATAAAGCTGCGATAAATGCAGGCGATGGCCGAGCCGCCCAGGGCAGCCGCCTCCAGGTCGTCGTCCAGCTCGTAGCCGATGCCGCTGACCCGCAGGGAAATTTCGCCCGGCGTGGTTTCGGATTTTTCCGGCGGGACCAGATCAAAGGGCAGACCGATAAACTCGACTGTTTCTCCCGGATTGTAGGGAGCATTATCCTCCAGACGGCAGCGAAACACCTCGGCTTCCGGCCCCACGCCGGACCAGCGCGCCACGCGCGCGGGCTGGCTGAAGGTTTTATGGTTGATTTCCAGCGTGTGCAGGATAAGCACATCCTGCGGGGCGCTGGCGTAGGCCTCTGCAATGGCCTGCTGCAGCTTTGGATCAAGAAGCATGAAGACCTCAATAGAGCGAGCGGCTGCGGGAAAGGCCGCGCGTCTTGTCCATCTGGTTACCGAAAATACTGCGCCCGGAGGCGTCGCGCCTGGCCAGGGCCGTGTCCACCTGGGTCACCAGAATTTCGATGTCAAAACCGCCCTTGCCGTCATAGGACGCTGAGGCTTTAGCCGTCATGGGCGTGCCTGTCTCATTGATGAGCACGGGCCGGACATTGAGCACCACATCCCCGCCCGAGCCGCCGGCCCCGGCCATGCTCGCCCCGGCGTGGAAAGCCCGCGTTTCCGCCGGATTCAGCACGCGCTCTCCGCGTTTCAGGATGGCCGGATATTCGTCGCTGGCGAACAGGCCGCCGCCGTTATGAAAACGCGGGGCCAGGGCAAAGGCCGCAGCGGGCACGCTGCGCGTGGTCGCCGGGGAAACGCCCGCCACTCCCCCGCTGTGGAACAGGCTTACCCCGTCAAAAATGCCGCCCATGAGTTTGCCCACCAGCACATTGGCCATCGCCTGCGAGGCCATAGAGACCAGAGAGGTAAAAAATTTCTGCGCGGAGAACTCGCCGGTCATGAAGGCGTCGGAAAGCGTGGCGGCAATGGTGCTGCCAATGCCGTGGGTCAGGTTTTCCACCTGTTTTGCCACGTCGCCGTATTCGTCGGCGAAGCGCAGGGCCCCCCGCTTGGCTCCGTCAAAGAGGTCACGGGAGTTCTGGAGTTTTTGCAGCTCTGCCCACTTGGCGATCAGTTCGTCCGAGACGCCCACGCTCTGGCGCAGATTTTCAGCCTGCAATTCAATGAGCTGGTTGGTGTATTCCTGTGCGGCACCGAAGTCGCCGGCGGCCTCGGCCAGCTCCTTGTAAAACTGCGCCGCAGCCTGGGCGTCCTTGATGCGGGTGGATTTTTGCGATGCCTCGGTGAGTTGCTCAATCTTTTCGCGGGCCACATCGGCGGGCACTTTGAGGTCGGAAAATTTCTTTTCCCAATCCGCAATGGTATCCTGGAGTTCCAGGCGCTTTACGGTCTCGCTGTCGCCCGCCAGGCGCGCGATGGTCAGATCCATCTCGCGTAGAGCGTCCGAGGCTTTCCAGGCCTGCTCGGCGGCTTTTTCAGCCTCGCTTTTGCCGCTCTTTTTCTTTCCGCCGGTACTGACGGGCTTGAAGCCGGACTGGAGTTCGGGAAGATTCGGGCCGCTCTTTCCGCCGGAGGCATTAGGAATATGGGCGGACAGCTCTTTGGCGAAGTCCCGGCCCATGTCCAGTACCGGATGCTCCAGGGTCAGCGTGGGCTTTTCCAGTGTAAAAGACCCGGCGGACGGCAGATCGGAGGCCGTAAGCGACGAGGAAGGCAGCACGCCCTGAATGAGCCCGCGCAGAGCCGTGGCCTGGGTTTGCGCTGCGGAGGCGAGCTGGGCCGGAGGGGTTACATCGTATAATTGACGTTGATCAAGATATCCCGCTACCCGCACGGCGGATGTGGCCACATCTTTGATTTCGCCGCTTTCATCCCGCCAGTTTCGACTTTTCAGCAGGCCTTTCAGCTCCGCCCGGTTGGATGTGGCCCACTCGCCAAAACTGATGGTTCCATCGGAAAAAGCCTTGATGCCCTGCTCCACGGTATGCAGGGTGTCGGCCACCTCGATCATCAGCCCCAACAGCAGGCCTTTTTTGCCGAAGAGAAGCCTCCCTATCAATCCGTATTCCAGGCTGTCGGGCACCTGTTGCCAGAGATCCACCACGCCGCCCACGGCTTTGGTGACGCTGGTCAGGCTTTCGGCCGCGCTACGGCCCCAACCGGCCACCTTGCCGGTGTTGGCCTCCAAAAAACTATTGAGATCGGTCAGGCCTTCCTTGACGACGGGCAGAAAGCCTTCACCGAATGCGACAGCCAGATTCGAGAATGTGGCCCTGCCCTGGTCTTCCACGCCCCGGAAGGTTTCAAGGAAATTTTTAAAACTCTCGTCCGTGCGTCCGGATTTAAGGCCAACCTGTTCAAGAATATCCGCATAATTTTTAAATCCATTGGCTGCGAGAGCGCTGATGCCGGTTAACGCTTCCACGCTGCCGACGAATTTGCCCAACTGCTGACCGCTGGCTTTAGCAGCCTGTTCAATGAGGGACAATGCGCCCATCAAACCATTTTTACGGATCAGCGCAACGCCCGACTTTTCTCCCAACGAATTGATGAGCTTGAGCATCTGCTCATTGGGCTTGAGCAGCTCCATAATCATGGAGCGGTACTGGGTTCCGGCCTGTGCCGGGCTGCCCGCCGTCTGGGTGAGCAGGGAAAGCGCGGCGGCCATTTCCTTATACTGCACCGAAGCGAGCTGGCTCACGCCCGCGAGATCGCCGATGATGGGCACCAGCGTGCGCACCGAGGCCTGGCCGAACTCCTCGATGTCCAGCAGCAGGTCCGCGGCCTGGGCCGTGGATTTCAATTCGCCGCGATAACCGGCCATCATCTTGGTCAGGGCCTGGATGGATTCAGCCTGGCTGACTCCGGCGACCTTGGCGAGCTTGGAAGCGGTGGTCAGAGTTTCCTGGGACTTGACCACATCGGAGATGCCCGCTGAAAGCACCTGGTAATAGCCGGTAGTCAGTTCCGTCACGCTGCCCAGCGAGGACGGCAGGGAAAGCATCTGCCGCCTGATATCCTCGGTGCTGCGGCTGGTGACCTTGGTGGTTTCATACAGGGCGGACTCGAAATCAGCGGCCTGACCGATGACCGAGGAAAAGGCCAGCCCGCCGCCCAGCGCGCCCAGGGCTCCGGCTCCCATGCCGGACAGCAGGCCGCCGAAGCCGCCGCGCAAGCCGGAGAGGCGTTTTTTCAGGGAGTCCGCTTCACGGCCCATGCCCCGAAAAACCTGGCTTGCGCGGTCAACAGCGCTGATTTCGACTTTGACGTGTTTGTCAGCCACGGCTTACTTCCGCTTTTCCCACTCTTCCCGTTGTTCTTCCAAGGTGTCGTATTCGAGCGTTTGCAGGCCCCGGAACAGCTCCGGGCTCATGCCCATGCCGTGCAGTTCCGCCACCGCGAATACCGCCGGGTAATCCAAGCCAACAAGGCTCCAGCCCACTCGCCATTGCGTCTGGACAAGCAGCCATAGGCGCCAAACCGGCTCATTGGCGGCCAGTAGCGGCACGGGTTCATTTTCGCAATCTTCGCAGGGCGGTTCTTTTCGCCTGCGTTCGTAATAGGTCAGGCATTGCCCGCAATGTTCGGCTCTGCCGCCGCTGCGGCTCCGGCGGCAGGCGCGGAGTTTCCCGCCAGTATCTCGCCGTCGCTCATGGCCTTGATCACGGCTTCGATCTCCTGGACCTCAGCCAGGGAAAGCGCGGGCTGCAAGGAGGGCCAGTCCTTGACGCAGGCGGCAAGGGGTTTTTCCCGCCAGGTCTGCTGGAAGTCGGTGAGGGCAAGCGTGCGCTCGACCTGGCCCATCTTCTCGCTGTCCTTTTCCACCTTTTGGGCGGCGGCCAGACGCTCCTTCTGCAAGGTCCAGAATTCCTTCCAGCCGAAGGGACGGATTTCCACCTTCCTGCCGTTTTTCAGAGTATGCTGCTTGTACATGAGCTCTCCTTTAAGCGTAGCTGGCGACGCGGTTGACGAGGGTATACTTGCTTGACGTATCTGCCAGATCCACGAAACTGATGGCCTTTACCTCGGTGGTCAGGCCGCCTTTACCGGAAATCTGCGGAGATCCCCCGGTGTCCAGCTCGACTTCGGGGAGACGGAACCACAATTCCTCGCCGTTGGCTCCGCTCAAGGACAGGGCCACGGGCACAGTGGCCGCCATGTCCGCAAGCTGCTGGTATTCGTCGTGCTCCAGAAAGACGGTCAGCGTGAGCGTGCCGGTAGGGTCACCCTCGGGCTGGCGGCTGCGCTTGCCCATATCGCCCACGGCCACCTGCCCTTCGATACCGTAAGTCAGGCTGAGGTTACCCTTCTGCACGTCGCCCACACGGCGTCCGTCGATCCAGACGGCGGATTCCTTGTCCCAGAACGGGATGCCGGGCAACACGAGGGGAGAAGCCGCGCTGACCGGCCTGGCGACGTTGCCCATGCTGCCCACGGAACAATCCAGGCTGATCTTGACTTCGGTCTCGCCGCCGAAGGGGAAACTGATGCCGTTGAGCTTGTTGCTCAGAATTACAGTGTACGGATTGGCGCTGGCCCCGGCCTCATAGTCGAACTCTTTCTGGAGGCAGAACGTGGGCTGGTTGCGCGGAAGGGAAAATTCATGACGGTAAAAGGCCGGAATGGCCGTGGGCGTGCCGTTGAAACTTTCAGCCGCGTAGGCCGCTTCAATCACCAGAGAACGCGTGTTCGTGCCTTTTTGCAGCACATGCTCCCCGTCATAATCGCTGGTGCCGGAAACAGTGACGCTTTCGCCCTCGTGCAGGGCTACGCCGAAGCCGCCCACGGGCAGAGCCACCTTGCCCTCGCCCAGGTCTTCGGCAGCGCCGTCCAGAAAAGCGCCCCGCCCACGGTGCGCTCTGGCCCCGGCCGGAATGGTTTCAGCCCGGTACAGCGCCTTGATGACCAGCATGTTTTTTGACGTGCCGTATTCCAGGCGGTACGCGCCGTCATAATTGGCCGTGCCCGTGATGGTCACCACCGTATCCTGCACGAAAGTATGCGCGGCCACGGGCAAACCCACGTAACCGAGCCCCTCATCCGTGACGGCTTCTTCCGCCAGCTCCACTGATGCCTCGGCCGTGGTGACCGGAGCGCCGCACAAGGAGCGCAGGATGTGCCCCATCTGCGGCGCATAGGGCGGCACTTCAAGGCCGCCGGTGTAATTGGGGGTGCCCGGCACGGGCTTGCCCTGGCCGCGCGCGTTGGTAATGACCGCGCTGCCCTGCTTGTTGGCGTCCATGCCCATGCTTTCGCTGTAAAACGCCAGCACCACGCCCGGATCGGCGGGGTCGGGCACGCCGGGCCTGCTCTCGCGGTACAATACCAGTCGGCAGTTGCCGCCTGAAACCTGACGAAATTTCTGCATCATAGCCTCCTGCCCCCAACGGGGGTATTCACTTCCACGGCAAGCCCCGCATGCAGGAGCAGCATGGGGGCGTATTCCTGATTCACGGCCACGGAGGGTTCAAGCAGGGACGCCGTGGGTTCCATGCCGGGCAAGGCGTCCTGAAGGGCTGCCCAGACTCGTGGCCAGGCCTGCTCGTCCAGTACGGCAAGGCCGTGCAACACAAAAACCCCTTCCTCTTCATCCACGCGCTTGTCGTTCACCGCCAGGGTGAGCGAAATGGCATACTCGCGCTTGAAGGCCGCCCCGTCCGACTGCCAGGGGGCGATAACCGCACAGGGAGCTTTCTGCTCCCAATCCGTGCGGCGCCCGTCAAAACCGATAAGGACTTGCCAGGGACGAACGTATTCCTCCTGTGCCACGGCCTGGAACAACGCGTCCTTTTTGAGCACCGCCGCGATGATCCGGCACAGGCGCATGGACGGCAGCATCAGGCCGCCCCCTTGCGAAAGAGCTGCCTGACCTGATTGGCGAGCTGGCTGCGAAAGTCATCCTGCCCGTAGACGGCAAGGCGTTCTCCGGCTTCATCCGAACTCAGAGCCTGGATGGGGGATGGTCCGAACAGCGGGTGCATGTAGCCTCGCCAGCGCTTGCGCATCCACTCCCGGCCCTTTTTCTCCACAAGGTGGGAGTAAAGATGCATGTTTTTGACCCACTTTCGGGCCGGGGCCTTGGAGGCCCTGTCGCGGTACCAGACGTTCATGAATCCCTTCCACGGCCCGAAAAAAGACTTTTCCCCGCCTGGCGCGGCCACGACGGAAAACGGGCCGCCTTTCAAAATACGGACCTGCACGCCTTCGGCGGGCTGCCTCTTGCGCGGATCAACGCCTTTCCAGTTGGGCATGCTTCTGGGCCTGGTCTCAAACTCGGAAATGGGAATGCCCACCTTGCCCGAAAAATCCACATAGCCTTCAATGACCTTGGCCGTGGCCCGTTTGATGCGAGCGGCGGCGCGCACGGCCCTGGCCTTGGCGGTATATTTTTCACGCGCCATGCGTGTGCCCTCGGCGCGAACGGCATTGAGGGCGTGATTCATGGCGTTGCGCGCGGCATTTTCCAGCCCCTGCGGGGCGAAAAGGAATTGGCGCTTCACGTCCTCCAGCATGTCGAGGCCGTTCACCTTGACATCAAGAGCGCCCCACTGGCCGTCCGTCACCATCCCGCAGATCCTCCCTGCTCAAGGCTCAGCTCGAAGGTCACCATGCCGAAACATGCCCGGCGGGAGTCAATGACCCAATCCGCGCCGTTGAAATCCACGCTTATGCCCTGTTCCCATTCTTGCGGCGCGTCGGACTCCGCTACATGAATACGTATATGGTTTCGTCCGAGCAGCGGATTCTGGCTCTGCGGATATTCACCGGGTTCCCAAATGACTTGGGCCATGACTTCCCTCCCGGCCAGGGTCACGAGTTCGGCAAATTCCTCGGCATTGAGAAAGACGCGCTGCGCGTCGATGGCGATTTGTTCCTTGAAGCCCATTGTTCATTCCCCAAATTTTCGACAGCCTTCAATGCGCGACAGCCTCGTATTGAACTCGTCCATCTGGGCGTCCACTTCGTCCATGTGCTGACGGATGGCTCTCATGTCGGTGCGGCATTCGTCCTTGTGGACAAGGCGCGCCAGGCGTGCCAGCAGTTCCTGGAGTTGTGGGCCGATCTCGGACACATCTTTTTTGAGCAGCATGAAGATGAAAGCCAGAAGGCCGAACAACGTCGTCACCAAAAAGGCAATGACCCCCACGGCCCAGCCCAGCAAAGTTTCCATCTGTACGGCATCTATCGGCATGTGGACTCCGCGTGCTCTATCCAGAGCATCAGGTCACCGGCTTCGGCGGCGGGCAGATGCACCCACTGGCCATCCACCGCTACCAGCGCCCCGCTCTGCGTATAGCTCCACGCATCAGTCACGATGGCCCTCGGCGTCGCCGGGGCCGGAGGAAGAGCGTTTGTCAGTGCCGCCGAACTTGCGCATCCACTCAGAGCCAGGGTCAGCGCGCACAGCATCCACGCGATTTCGAGCTTTACGCTCACGCCACCACTCCAACAGAGCCACGGCCAACCGGATAAGCGCCTGAGCCCAGGAGGGCATGACACGCCTACGGCTTCGCCGCTTTGGCAGCGGCGTCGTCGGCATTTTTGGCTTTGCCCGCGTTGAAGCCCAGGGCGTTGACCACCATATACAGCAGGCGCAACACGGGATTGGCGGTTTCCGCCGGGCGTGGCCAGACTGCGGAAACGGCGGCGCAGACGGTCACGACGAACGTCACCCATCCCTCCCAATTTTCCGGCAGCCAGCCGAGAATCGTCGCGGCCATGTCGACGCCCTCGGGCGGATTGACCGCATCGCCAGCCAGAGCGAGGCTGGGAAGGATGACGGCGGCGAACAGGGCCAACACGAGAAAAAAAGACGTTTTTTTCATGGAAATCTCCGTTAGTGGGATTCAGCGGGGCAATAGGTGCGGGTCAGCCAGCCGTCCATGAACTTGCGATTGTCGAAGTTTTTGGCGCCCAGGCCGACGTAATGCGCGAGCTGGAGTCCGTTGAGCGCGTGGACGAAAACCGCCGCGGTGACGCGCCCGGCAAGCAGGGTCGCCATCGCGGCGAGGGACTTCGGGCCGAGGCAGCCGTCTTCGGTGAGGTCCGCGAAAATCCGCTCCTCGCCGCGCGGCCCCTTGCGCCAGTTGAAGCTGTTGCACAGGCGTTGCACGTAGCGCCCGGAGCCGCCCCGACCCAGGTTCACGGCCTGCTCGAACAGCTCATCGGCGACGATCTGGGGGAACTGGCCGAGCTGCATCCGGTCCCACCACTCGACGCGGTACCAATCCGTCACCATGTCGGCGAGGCCGGGAAGCGTGGCGAGGTGGGCGGAAAAGGCGCGAGAACCGGCCCGGAAACTGCTGTGCTGTTTGGCCGCGTCGATGACCGTCCAACCGGACCAGCTCGAAAAAAAGTTTCTGGCGATGCCCGCATATGTCTCGCCGCCCGCGTCGCCTTTGACGTTGCACCAGCCGCCCTCGAAGGCTTTGAGCGGCGCGTAGGAAATAAGGAAGTCAGCCATGACGCTCCTCCTACAGAACCTTGGCGCAGAGGAACGCGCCGGGGCGCTTGGCCCAAGGCATGGGCCGGGATTCCACCAGCAGCCAGGTGGCCGAGGGATCTTCCTCATCATACGTTTTGGCGAAGAAAGATGTTGCGCCCTTGCACTTGCGGTCCAGCGGCAGGCCGTATTCAATGACGGATTCGGTGTCGCGCGCGCCGAGCAGGATGCTGTCCGGGTCCAACAGGTATTCCGTTTTACCGCCGTATCCGGTGACGTTGCCGGTGTAGACCCATACGTTCAGGCCGTTCCACACGCCCTTGAACATTTTGCAGACCTTGGGCTGGAGGCCGCCCATTTCGATGCGCCGGTTGTCGAGGTAGGTCTTCACATCCGCATGGCGGAAAAAATGCCCCCACACGTTCTTGCCGAGCACCAGCTCGGAAGGGGCGGAGCCGC
Organism: Desulfovibrio sp. 3_1_syn3; assembly: GCF_000145315.2. Classification (NCBI taxonomy): domain Bacteria; kingdom Pseudomonadati; phylum Thermodesulfobacteriota; class Desulfovibrionia; order Desulfovibrionales; family Desulfovibrionaceae; genus Desulfovibrio; species Desulfovibrio sp. 3_1_syn3. Next base: position 2,337,198 of record NZ_ADDR02000001.1, on the reverse strand, counting down.
ATTCATCCTGAATCATGGTGGACCACTCTTCCACGAGTTCCATAATCTTGGAGCCGTCGGCGGACCATTTTTTCTCGGCGTCCAAAGTGAGCTTATGGCTGGCAGGCATCCGATTATCCACCGTGTAAATGGGCTTGAGCTTGCCTTCGATTTTGTCGCTGACCGTGAACGCGCCCTTGGTAGCAATCTGCGCGGCCATCCATTCGATGGTCAGGTCCACGTCTTCGCGCAGATAGTCCAGGTCTTCGACGATGGCGCGTTCCACGGGGTCGGCGGCGATTTCATACGGGTTGTAGCCCGCCGGATTTTTCAGCACTTCGACGGCCTGATACGGTGTCTTCACCCGGATGCGCGGGGCCTTCACAATCACAACTTCGGCGCTGCCGCTTTTGATGACCTTGCCGGGTTCCTCTTCGCGGACGAAGGGCAGCAGGTTCCGGCCTCGGCTCTTGATGTGCAGTTCGAGCTTGTCCGTGGGCTGCGGAGGGCGCGGCTTGAAAAACAGATCGGTGATCAGGCTGTACTTCGGCGGGCGTTTGTTGATGACGCCCGTGAGGATGCGATGGTCAAAATAGTCAAAGGGCATGGGTTTACTCCACGTAGACGCCCAGGCCACGCAGGGCGGCGATGGCGGTTGCTTGGGTTTCGGCGGATATGCCGTCCGCCCAGATGAGTTCTTCGGCCAGCGCCGCGCAGTGGACATAACAGACGCCCCAGGCGTCGCCCGTGGCCGGGACGGTCACGTCGCCATGGAGGATGCCCACCGGCGTCATGTCTGAACTGGCCCCGAACAGGAGATGCTTTCCGGCTTCCATGACGACGGGGGCCTCGCCGCCCTCCGGCGCTTCGCCTTTCACCTCCGAGGTGGTGCCGATGACTGAACCGGCCAACAGCGTTTCCTCCTTGCCCGTGGAATGCAGAAGCACGCGCTGCGTGATGACGGGGTGCTCCCGCAAAAAGGCGCGGGAACTGGTTTGGGCAATGGTTTCCATGTCATGCCTCCATGCGGCTCATGCGGTCCACCGCCGCGCGGCCTTCACTTTTGTCCGTCGTCTTCCCCCCCGCGTCGGGCAGAGGGGGAGGCGTCGCGGCGGTGAGCGCGGCAAGTAGGGCCGCGCGGGTGGACGCTTCCGTGTTCGAGGATTGTCCTTTGTCCGGTTGCGCGGTGTTCTGCGCGGCGAACAGCGGAGCCAGGGCCGCGAGCTGGTCCGGATTGACCCCGGCCTTGAGCACGCTTTCGATTTTGGCTTCGGCGTCTTCTCCGACCAGAGTTCTGACCAGGGCCAGAGTGTCGGCCTGGGCCTTGGCCACTGCCTGCTGTTGAAGAGCCGCCGCCTCTTTGGCTGCGGACTCTTTCGCCTCCGCCTCGATCTGCGCCAGCAGTTCGGGGTGTTGGGCGGCGAGCGTTTTTTTATCCATGTGCGTCTCCTGTGCGAGAATATGGATTGCCTCTTCCATGCCGGTCACAATGGCCGACACGAGGCCGAGGCGTTGGGCCTCCTGGGCGAGAAAAATCTGACCGTCCCCCCAGGCGCAGGCGTCGGCGGACGGGTCCAGCCCCATGTTGCGGGCCACGTCGGCCCGGAAGATGGAATGCAGGGCGTTGACGCGTTGCTGGAGATAGGCGCGGGATTCGGGACTAAGCGGAGCGTTTTTATTACCCACGGCTTTCCATTCGCCGCCGGTGATGTAACTGTAGGAGACGCCCATTTTTTCGTTCAGGTGGGAAAAGTCGGCATGAATCATCACCACGCCGATGGAGCCCACCTGCGCCGTGACCGGGGCGAACACTCGGCCCGTGGCCGAGGCCAGCCAGTACGCGGCGGACGCGCACAGGCCGTCGGCATAGGCGGCCACCGGTTTGCGCGCGGCCACGGCGGCGATGGCGTCGGCCAGTTCCTTACAGCCGCCCACCGCGCCGCCCGGCGAGTCCAGAGCCAGGAGCAGCGCCGTGGCCGACGGATCGGCTGCTGCGGTTTCCATGGCGCTACGGATGTCCCCGTATCCGGTGGACAACCGTTTACCGGTCCACCCTGAAACGGCGGTTTCCCGGTCCAAGGGGCCGCGCACCCGGACCACGGCCACATTCCCCGCCAGGGCATAGGCGGCGTCGGAGGTCAGGGCGCCGCCTATGCCCGCGCGTTCAAACGCAGCGCCGTTGTGTTCGGCACTCCACGCGCTGAACAGGGCCGGGATGGCTTCATGGGCCACAGCCCATAAATTTTCAAACGGGGGCATGGCCGTCCTCCTTGTTATCCGTCTTTGGCTGCGACGGGGCGTCGGTCGCGGAGGATTCGTCTTCCGTCGAGCGTTGTTCAGAGACGGAAGACGGGGCTTGTCCGCCCATCAGCTTGTTGTATTCGGCCATGCGGGCGGCCTCTTCTTCCAGGTCGTCCATGACCTCCTCGAAGTCCAACCCCTGCTCGGCGAGAATTTCCTTGCGCGTCTTGAGTCCGGCGGCGTTGGCGTCGATGTTGGCCTTTGTCTCCTTGGTTGGGTCCACATAGCCGCGAGCCGGACCGATCCATGTGGCGTTGGTCCACAGGGCCAGGGCGTCATACCAGTCCGGCGCTCCGGCGGGCAGCGTCAGATAGCCGCGCAGAAAGGCTTCCTCCATCACCATTTCATAGACGGGCTGGCAGTAGCCGCGCGCGAACCAGGAGCGATACATGAGGTACACGCGCCATGCCTCCAGCAGCGCGGCGCGGGCCGAGGAGTAATTGGTCTTGGAAAAGTCCTTCATCACCGCTTCGTAGGGCATGTCCGCCGAAGCGGAGAGGGCGCGGAGAACCAGCTCGCAGAAGGCCAGGAAATTCGGAGAAGGACGCGAGGACTCCACGGCCTTGAGATGCTCGTTCTTGTTCAGATAGAGCAGCGTCCCGGCATCCACGTTTTCGTAGTAGACCTTCTCCTCGCCGCCGCCCTCCGTGGGGCGGGTTTCCTCCATCGCCCACGAAGGCAGCGTCACGTTTTCCGTTCCGGTTTCCACCACCATCGGCATGCTGGCGTTGGCGACCTGGCCGAACAGCTCGTGGGTGATGGCGTCCGCGAGATGTCGGAACAGTTTGATCCCCGGCGACAGAATGGAAACACCCCGGACCTGCTCTTCATCCTCGTTGAAAAAGAGGTGGAAGATGCCGGGACGGTAGCCGATGCGGGCGGGAATGCGCGTGAAGTCCGCCGAAGTCAGGGCGGACATATCCATCGGGGTGATGGAGGGGCGCGGCGTGGCGAGCCAGTAGCCTTCCCGGCTGCCTGCCACGGACAGTTCCACGCCGTCGCGGATGCGCAGATCTGTGGCCTTGTCCACGGGAGTGCAAAGACGGCTGGGGGAAACGTCCTGAATGGCGAGCCCGAAACGTCGAGTCGGGGTCAGAGGCAGCATTACCGGAACGTGGACCATCTCACCGGCGCGCAGTACTGAACGGAAACCCGACAGTTGCAGGTCGCCGAACTGCATTGTTCCCTTGGTATGGCAGTGAAGGCACCATTCAGCCCATAGCCATTCCATAGTGGATTCCAGTTCGCGGGCTTGGTGTTTGGTGATGCCGAGGCGCCGCCAGGGAAGCCGGGCCTGCGGCATAAGGCCCGTGCCCACCGCGTTGGTGGAGATGGTGTTGACTACCGAGCGGGCCGCCCAATCGTTGACATAAAGATCGGCGGCGCGGCCTTGAGTCAGCCTGCGTTCCGCCGTTTCCCCGGCTTGGCTGTAGACGCGGGGCACGCGCCAGGTAGCGATGGTGCCGCGATGGGAACCGGCGTCACGAGAGACAACAGGGGGACGCCTGCCGAGAAAAATCTGTTTGAGGGCGGGAAAGAAGTTCATCGCCGCACCCTCATGACAATACGCTTGGGGCCGCGCGTACCGTCGAGAGCGGCAAGTTCATTTTCCAGGTAGGTCAGTTGCTGGCGAATTTCAGGCAGCTCATAGCGGGTGAGCGCGCGTCCGTCGATAGTGTAAGATTTGCCGGTGGAGGCCGCCCGGTAGGCGGCCTTCCAGTCGGCAAGCAGGGAGAGGAGTTCTTCGCGTGTCCAGATGGAGGCCATGCCTCGCAATTAGCATGGCCCGAATTGCATGGCACGGAACATACGAACTATACGGACTATACGAACTAAAAATTGGATTGCGGCTCATTTTTTTTCGTTCGTCTCGTCCGGGCCAGTCTCGGCGATGGGCTTGACCAGAGCACGGCAGTCTGCCTCCCACACCCACATGCCGCGCTTACCCTCGCCGGAGCGGTAGGCGGTGAGCTGCCCGGAATTGACCAAATCATAAAAGTGAGTTTTGCCGCATCCAAGGATACGGCTTGCCTGTTTCCAGTTGAGCTTGCGCCCCTTGTCTTCCACAGACACGGCTATCTCCTTATGTGGGCCAGACGCTCGGCGATGGACGCGCCACCGGGCCTAGGCTGCGGGCGTCGGGGAGGTTTTGCGTTGTCGTCCGGCCTTGGGCGGTGGCGGATATTGAGAATGAAGGCCAGGGCCAGAGTCATGGTTTCGCAGTCCCAAAAGTGGTTGTCTTTGTCATGGGGGTTTTCCCACGCCTGTTTTTCATCGTCCCAGACTTCGGCGCACATCTCGCGGGCATACTGTTCCAACATGCCGTCGATGTTCGAGTGTAGGTGGAACGCGCCGGGATCGTCCGGGGCAATGCTCAGTTTATGGGACAGATCGGACTTGAAAAACGTGGTGTCGCAACGCCACAGGTTCAGGCCGCCGGGGATTTTCACCTTATTGCCCTTGGCGTCCGGGAAATATTCCTGCGGGGCGGGGGTGTACGGCTGCGAAAGCGAGCGCACCCCCTGCCAGGGAAATACCCGCCCCCGGTGCCGGATGGCCCAGGAGTAAACTTCTTTGGTGCGCCCGCCCATCGCGTCGATCATGCAGGCCCGGACCTTATATTTCAGCCCTTCGGGCGTCTCGTATTCGGAGCCCCACAGAATATCGTTGAGGGCCGAGAACGACGGCGCGACGCCGCACTGAATGAGCCAGCTTTCTTCTGTGTCGCCATAACCGAAGGCGCGGATGATATAGCGGAAGTGGCTTTTCTGCGTATCCACTCCGGCCAGCAGACAGGCGACACGTTCCTGACCAGCCACTGGCCCAGGCACGGCGCCGCGCGGACGGTCATCGCAGAGGGCCAGGATGGCATCCTCGGAGCGGACGACGTGTTCCTCCCGCCACGGTTCGGCTTTGTACTGGTTTTGGAGGTTCTTCAAGTCGTCCAGCTTGCCGGACTGCTTATATTTGAGGGCTGCGGAGGCTACTTCCGACAGGCTGACGAAATAAGAAAGCCAGGCCGGGATATGGAAGCCGACCTTCACGGGCCGGTGCGCGGCGAGGTGGGCGGCAAGGTCCAGGCCGCTGGAACGCTCGCGCCACTCGCCCTTGCGCACTGCGCGGTCCCGGTCGCCGTCATCCCATACCGCGCCGCAGTGCTCACACGGATAATAGGCCGCTCGCCGGGTAAGCACGTCCTCCGCCGACGGCTCCTTGTCCGTGTCCTTACCCGGCCAGTCAATGCGGTCGAACTGCATGAGCTGGGCAATGCCGCAATGGGGACAGCGTACCCAAAAATCAAAACGCGCCCCGGCTTCCTGCATGAGAGCCGTCCAGATGGGGCCGTCCTCCGTGGTGGGCGTGCTGATTTTGAGGATGTGGCGACGGGTGCGCCAGGTGGTTGTGCGCTTTTCGGCCAGTACCTCGGACGTGGCCTCGTTTTTGGGGTTCTTGTACTTGTCCAATTCGTCGAGGATAAGCGTACGGATGGGCTTGTTGCCCAGGCGTGAGACGGAACCGGACCAGCCGAGATAGATGGGCATGTGCGCGAGGTTGACGCGCAGGCTGCTGGCGTCGTCGCCAACGCCCGTCATATATTCACGCAGACGTGAAGAGCCGGTAATCATGGGGATGATGCGGTCTTTAGCGTTTTCCCTGGCCGTGATTTCGTCCGGGAAGACGTACATCACCGGGCCGGGGCTGCGGTCGATGCACCAGCCCACAAGGTTGTGTCCTGCCTCGGAGCCGCCGGTCTGCGGGCTTTTGCAGATGATGACCGTTTCCACGCCTGGCGTACCGGCGGCGTCCATGATGCCCACGAGATACGGAGTGAACAGATTTTTCCACTTGCCGGGGATGCTGGACATCTCCACGATGCGGTGGCGTTCGGCCCACTGGCTCACGGGGATCGGCTTACGGCGGCGCATGATTTTGCGTTCGCCCTTGGAAAAACGAAAATGAATAGCCGGGCCGCCCGCCGCCGCATGGGCCGCGACCTCGGCGGCGACCACGGGCGAGAGCCAGCGCGGCACGGACGTTTGGAGCGTCACGCGCCGCACCGGCTCGGACTTGGGCACATGGCACAGTTCAAGCTGGCCGGTTTGGGTCATCTATCCTCCCCCATGCGTCATTCATCCTCAGGCTTGGGAATAAGACAAAAATCAGCCGCCCAGACATAGGGGTTGACGCTCCATGCATGGGGGCCACTATCATACAGTTGTTGCCAGATATGCTTGAATCCCAAAATGTATGTGCTTGAAGAGCAGTGCGCTCCGTTGATGAAATCAGCCGCGTCCATATCAAATTCCGGCATACTGCCCTCGGCCTTGGCCTCCGCCTCGGAAATGTCCTGAACTCTAACCATCTTCACATCAGTCACACGCCCGAACAGGCGAGCGTATTTTCTGGGCATGTGAATGGAAGCTCGCCAGTGGGGTATGTCACCCTTGTCCGCCATTTCTCCCGAAAATCCGTCTCCGTCACAAAACTCCACGTTACTGTTCGCACGGTATGCAATGACAGTCCCGTCATAGTTCCACCGCTTGTTCCCTTTTTTATCCTTATAGAAAGTGGGCGGCTCAATAAGCTGCTCTCCTGGACCTACAGGCATGGGGTCGTCGGTAGACGGGGACACTGCCAGAAGCTCTACCCATGTCTCTCTCGCCCAGAGGACATCACCAGGGCGCACCGGAGCATGAAATACCGCGCCTGTCGCGTCCTCCCACGCATATTCGCCCTGATATGTGATCTCCCCGACCGGTTGTTTACGAAGAGGCCAACGGGTAGCTGTTTTTCTACCGTCCAGCAGGGCGCGAATCATGTCCGCGGTAAAAAGCCTGGGATACCATTTGAAACAGCTTCTTTTTTGTGTGCTCACTGTTCCTCCCCCTGTTCCTCTTCGGCTGCGGCATCAAACGTCACTTCAAATTCCATTTCCCGGCTATATTCATTGAAGGCTTCGTCAAAGATGCCTTCCAGGGCTTCGATCAGCGCCGCCCCTTTCCGGGGATTGCCGTCCACCGTGGCCACAAGGTCGAGATTTCGCGCCTCAAAGGCCGTCTTAATATTCGAGGCCAGGGCCACGGCGCGCGCCGCCAGTTCCAGATGGACCTGTTCCTTGGGCACGAATTTGCCTTTCTTCACCGCCAGGTCGAACTCTTCCCGCTCCGCAGCCGCCACGGCCTTGCGGATGTCCGCCTCTTCCTTGCGGCGCTGGCGGTCGGCGGCTTTTTCCGCCACGGCGTCGGGCGTGCCGGACATCGGCAGGCTGGCCATGTAGCGGTCCACGTCCCGTTGTTTGAACGTGCCGTCGGGCTGTTTTTTCAGGCGGCCCAGGCCGATGTCGCTGTACAACTTTGTTTTGCCGAGCTTGCGCCCGTTTTCGTTCACATAGGCCAGTACGGCCCGCCAGTCCTTGAGATTCGTTGTTGCCTGCATTGCGCTCTCCAGCATTCTGGAGGCGCGGTCCAACGCGGCAAGGTTCGCCTGTGAAGGATCGTCCAGGGCTGCGCGCTTGGCGTTTTCCTTGGCGGTCAAGAGCACCTGCACGTCCGTGCTGGCGCTTTTGGCAAGCAATTCCTCCACGTTTTTCTCCGGCATGTTCTCTCCGGCAAACCCGCGTCCGTCGTTGGAACGCGGGGTTCAATCCCGGCCACGGCTCTCGCTCATGGCTCCCTCCGTTGATTTTCAAAAACGGAGGGGATAGGCTCACAAATGGCGCTTGGTGGGCCTCATCCCCTCCAAGTCCAGGAGGTGACAGACCCCCCAGTCTGTCGCCTCCACCCGTTTTTAGAGCAGCGACGCCTGTTCAGGCTTGGCAATACTCCATTCGGGTACGTCCCAACCCAATTCCTCCTTGATGAATGCCGCCAACACTCGGCGGTGACATTCATCCGGGTTCTGTTCAAAGCAGCACAGTATGGGGTCGGGCGTCTCTGCCTCAATTTTTTTCAAGTACACATGCAAAGCCGTGGCGTTGGGAAAACGAGAATTCAAATCCCGGCGGTACGCTTCCGCCCAATTGTCAGCCTTGGGATTCGTCGGCGCGAGCATGGGCGCGCGCGGCCCCTGCCAGTAGCGCGGAGGCCATTTGGCGATGCTCACCTTACGGTCGCGCGGGGCCTTGCTGCTGAAAAAGGATGTCTGAATCATTTCATTCTCCTCAGAATGGCACTTCGTCCACTTCGGTTTGCTTCGCGGATGTCTCATCTCCCATATGCTCCGCAAGAAGCTGTTCATAAAAGCGTTCCTCGACAGGGCCGCGCGGGGTGTAGGCCAGCAGGAAATCCACGAGGTCCGACGTGCTCTCGAAACCGTACCGCTCGGACACGATGTCCAACGGGCTGATGTTCGGATCGTGCGTCAGCAAGTTCGGCATACGCTGATTGATTTCCCTGATGGTTTCCTTGCCGTGGTCATACAGCGCCGAGTCGATTTTGATCCGGTCCCACCAGATGTCGTCATAGAGCTTGTAGTGTTCGCGGGTCATTTCACGGGCCATTTCCCGGCACTCCTTTTTGATGGCGCGTAGCGTCTTTTTGTCGATGTCCACGGCTGGCTCCTTGACTTTTGGGGTCTGCGGAGCCAACCTTCCTTTTGCATGATGGTGGTCGGTTAGCTCCGCCGCTGTCTTTTTTCCTTTGGGGGGCGGCAAGTGGCATTGCCGCCCTTCTTTATTTGTCCGACATGCCGGGCAGCAAAAACTGCCCCTTGCTGCCAGCCTGCCTGATGTCGGACAGACCCGGCAGCACGAACTGATTGCCGAGCCCCTTGTGCCAGAGCGTGCGGGGTCGGCTGTCCCGCCAGATGAGACGCAGTGCGATGGCGAAGTACAGCTTCACGCTGCCGCCGAACTTTGCGGCGCCCTGCCGGGCCAACGCCCAGGCGTCGTTCATGATGCGAGCCAGAAAGGTACGGCGAGAGGTTTTCATGGCGGTTCTCTTTCTTGATGTAAGTTGTTGATTTCGCATAAGAAAACAATACCATAAAAACCTCCCGCGTACAGTAAAAAATGCTGTAAAAACGCCTAGTTATGAAATTTTTTCAGCCATGCGGCATAGCCGTCCGCAAGGCTCCATAGCCCTAACTCACCGTAATAATTGAGACGGTAGCCGCCTGAATCCGGGTCTTCCAGTCGTTTGTGCAGCTTGTAGACGCCTCGGTACTTCATGCTCACGGGATGGTGGGAAAAGGCCGTGGTCACGGCGTAGCGGACATCATCCTTGAACGTGGCGTCGATGAGCTGCTTGACCTCATGGCTCTGGCACAGCATGAGCACCAGCTTGGCAAGGCGCGGCTCCACACTCGGCACAGCCAGGTCCGACCGCTGGTAAATCTGATGGCCGGGCTCCGGCAGCGCCCAGGCGTATTTGGTCAGGTTGAAGTCGAGCTTGCCGATAATTTTTTTGTCCAGGCAGAGGGCCAGGGACAGGGCCACGTCGGCGAGAAAGTAATCGACGCGTGCGGACATGAAGAGTTCGTTCATCCGCACGGTCTGCTTTTTGTCCATGAGGATGATACCGGGCGTTTCCCGGCCGGTGAGAAACCGGTCGCCCGGGAAGATGGGGCCTGGACTGCGGGAGGTCAGATAGCCACGTGTGACCACGCGCCGCTTGCTGTGACCGGCATAGGCGTAAGTGATGCTCTTGCGCCCCTTGTGGACCACGGCCACAGGCTCGCCGAGGAGCTTTTCGACCTCCGGCAAGGGGCGCTCCATGATGATCATCCACTCGCGGAAAGACGTGATTTGCTGGTAGATGGGCACGTCTTTGAAGCTGATTTCCGTGTACTCTGGAGTGGACCACTGTGCCGAAGCCGCCAGCACCCGCTCCTGATTGATATAGTCGCGGGAGCCGAAGGTCGGCGGCACGATGAAGACAGCATGGTCCGGGTCGTGCTCGCTCAAAAAGGCGGCGGCGTCCTGGGGGACGTAGGCGAAGCCATCGCCCCGGTTCAGGTGAGCGCGGTACGCTTCCAGCTTCGCCAGCGTCTTTTCCATGAGCTGCGGCCAGTTGCGCCGGTAGTTCGCCAGCATTCGCCGATGCCAGACATTCTGATTTTTCCAGATCTGCCGCAGGTCCAGCATGATGGATACCGAGGCCGCGAGATGCGCGGGGTCCGAGAAGTCCAGCAAGCCGCGCAGATGCTCCGGACAATCCTCGCGCTCGGCGACCGGGAGCGTGTTTCCGGCCAGATATGCGCCCAGGGCCGACGTGTAGAGCGTGATGTCGCAGCCGGAGATCCGGCCCTGATAGCCGCCGGAGCGGAGCGCCGCGCCCACGGTAAAATTGCCCGCACAGGGCAGCAGCACCGGCACGCTGATTTCATCGGCATACGCGGCCAACACCTTGCGCAACGGCCCGGCTATGGAACCGAGAAAACTCATTGCGCGGCCTCCTTCGGCGTTTCGGCGGCCTGCTTTTCGAGATAGTCCGCGGCAATCTCCATCAGGCGGGTCATAGCCAAGGAGCTGTCGCGGATTTTTTCGGCGTTCTTCACATCCGCGATAATCCGGGTAAAAGCCTCATACTGCTCTGCCGGGCAGACGTGGACCGCCGAGGCCCGCTTGGCGGCATCGGCCAAGAGGTCGAGAATTTCCGAAAGCTGGTCGCGTTCGCCGTCGGTGAACATGAACGTGACCATGTGCGCCGGCACCTGGGGCGTGGAGAAGTTGACCAGCTCCACATCGCCGAGTTCTTTGATTTCCTCACTGTCCAGGCCGCTGTACAGCTTGTCCTGTACGGACTCGATTTGCGCCCACAAGTTGGCCAGAATGCTCTGGTCATCCTCGCCCACCAGAGCGTTGTGGGAGAGCTGAATGGCGATGCGTCGGCTCTTGTCCAGTTCCTCGGTGATGGCCAGCACAAGGATGTGCGGGATGCCCGCCTCAATGCTGGCCTTGACCCTGTGGTTGCCGGAGAGCACTTCCAGTCTGCCGTCGTCGTGGCGGTAGCACAGGGGCACGCTGGACAGGCGTTTGTCCGCCGCGATGTTGTCCCGGAGCTGGCGGAACGTCTCGCGTTTGAAGAAGCGGGCGTTGTCTTTCAGGAGTGTCAGGGACGCCGGGGCCACCACCATGAGGCACATCCCCTCACCAAACATTTCCCGGCTGAGGGCCGCCAATTCTTCGTTGCGTTGTAAAAAAATGTCTTCGCTCATTCGTTACCCCAGATGTGCAAAAGGTTTTCAGAGGTGATTTTCATCTCCGCATGGTCGGACATCCACTGCCAGAGCACAGACGAAGTGTTTTGGAACCGCCAGAACACCTCAAAGCGCTCGGCGTTTTTGCGGCACCATGTGTAATCGCGGTCCCACGAAAAACCTGTGCTGTCGCCGTGTTCGTCGCGGAATTTGGTGAAGGTGACGGGTGCGCCCCGCCACAGCAGATAGGCGCGGGCCACGTCCACCGGCACAAGGTCAAGAGGCAGACAGGACGGCAACGCGGCCCGCAGCCTGCACAGTTCGTCTGCTGTGAAAGCGTCTTCCGTGGCCCAGGCCCAGGCCGGAGGGGGCGTGCCCATTGCCTCCCTGGCACGCATCTGCGCAGAAAGGCCCGCAGGGCCGCTTCCTTTTTCGGGAGAAGCCGTTTTGGGCTCCGCCCCGCCCCCCACATCCAACGGACCAGACGGCAAAGTGTCCAATTGTCCATTTTCTCCATTATCTTGCGTGGATATACAACAGTGTGATATGCTGCCTCCGCAGAGTGCCGTCTCCGGAATGGCGATGGTTGACGGCAGGGCCGCAGCCACCCATTCGCGGATGTCCACGCCCATGCCGTAGGCCTCGCCGGGGTCTTTCCCCTCCGGGGTGGGCCAGCGCAGGGAAGCGGGATAGGTCCGCTCCCAAAAATCCACACCGTCGGCGCCGGGTTCGTCGTAGTCTAGGGCGATGCAGACGCGCACAGCCTCGCGGAGCCGGGCATGGGAGGCCATGTCCGGCTTGCCGCGGTTGGTGCGTACAGCCATCGCGCCGATGACGCCGCCCGTGGCGTGGTGGATGAGCATGGCGTCCAGCTCGGCCTCGGTCACAAAGTAGGCGGACATCGGGGCGGGCCGCGAGGAGCGCAGGAACAGCGGCGCTTTGCAGGAGCCTTCCAGTTCCATGTACTTCGCAGCGCGTGGAGCCAGGTCTTCCTTGTGCCGCCGGAAGCGCAGGTTCAGCACGCGCCCATTGGCGGCGACGGTCGGGATGACGATGCCGCGCGGGATGAAGAGCTTAGTGTGCTCTCTGCCGTCGTCGTCGGTACGGGGGGCCAGCCCCAGGGCGGAGCGGGCGCGGTAGCGTCCGGGATATCGCGTGCCCTCGGCGGGCAGATAGCCGATGCGGTAGGCCCGGACGGCCTCCTCGTCGATGCCGCGCGCCGCCAGCCAGTTCAAGGCGGCGGGCTGTTTCCAAATTCGTTCTTCCGCCTCGGACAGCAGCTTGGCTGCGTAGGCGCACCACACGTCCGAAGGCTCCGGCCATTCGCGCGGAGTCCATGCCGAAGCGGCGTCAACACGGTGAGGCTCCGCCGGGGCCCGACGGCGGCGATGAACGGGGCGTCCCCCCTCGATGCCGAGTTCCGCCAGCGCGGCCTTGAAGTCGAGTCCGTCGATTTTCATGAGGTACGCTATGGTGTCGCCGCTGGCACCGCATCGGCGGCAAGACCAGATGCCCGTGATGTTGTGAGATGCGCAGGTTTCGCCCAGGCTTTCAGAGCGATCCGGCCAGACCATGAAACGGTCGGACTTGCCCGGCTCCCCGCCGCACAGCGGGCAGGGGCCGTTCCAGCCGTTGCCCTGGCGCTTCACTGCCGCGCCAAAACGGGATTGATAGAGGTCGAGAAGCTGCATCTGTCCGCACCTGTCCGTTCTTTGTTTTTCTTATCTCTTTATTTTATTAGTATTTTTATGAATATGGACAGGTGGACAGGTACGCGATATAGGCCATGCGCACCTGTGCGCCTGTACGGGTGATGTGGAGAAATACCCTTGTCATCTGTCCATCTGTCCATTTGCAATCTTGCCTTGTGATTTCATATGGTTATGGCTCTCATATGGCGGACGGTTGCGGACAGATCATTTCTCGGCCCGGTAGTCGGCCAGGGCATTTTCACCCTCGGCGTTCAGGCGGATGCCCAAGCGCCAAGACCCATTGCTGCGTTTGTACGGGATGTCTTTTTTATTCAGCATTTCCGCGAACTTCTTGGCGGAAATGCTGAACCGTTTATCCCGGTTCCGCGCGTACCAGATACAGAAGGCTTCGTGCAGATCCGTCGATGAAATGCGGGTTGCGTAGGCGTCGGGGTTATCCTGATGGGATTCCTGTTCGCACCAGTCGGTTATGAACAAGCCCACATCATCCCAAGAGGCGCGTTGCTCACGAGTCCAGTTCTTCACCTTGTCGGGGATTTTCAGGCCGTCGCGCAGGTACTCCATGCAGCCCCGGACCATGCGGGCCAGCACGCCCTTGGCCTCTGCGCAGATTTTCTCATTGAGGTCTTTATCCGCCGGGCGCTCATAGGGCTGCTGTGGTTCCTCGACAAAGGAGAGCGGCCACTTCACCAGTACGGCGCGAGCCCAGAACGCGGCGTCGTCGGCCTTGGCCTTGGGCAACTCGTTGGTGGTCATGATGGGCAGATGGGTCTGGAGCCACGTCGTTTGCTGCTTGTCTTGCAGGCCCCGCGCCGTGACGTAGCCGCCGCCGGTGAGCTTTTTGAGCTTGGCCAGGGCAAAGCGTTGGCCCTCTTCGGCTTCGTTGATCCATGCCAAGCACATGCCGCGCAGGGCCAGCACGTCGGGCGAGGGGGCCGAACTGTTGCGGGTCTGCTGCATCTGGAGGAACATTTCGACGGGCACGTCGCCGGAAAGGGTTTGGCCCAGGACGTGCGTCACCAGTTTGATGAGGGTATCCTTGCCGTTGCGCCCATGCTCGCCCCAGAAAATCGTGAAGATGTGGTCGCGGCGCTCGGTAACGAGGCCATAGCCGAGCAGCCTCCAAATAAAATCGACAAGCTCCTGATCGCCATCCATCGACGACAGCAAAAATTTGTTCGTTTCCGGGCAGGGGTCATCCTGCTCCAAGAGCGCCGGGTCGTACTCGGTAACGATGGCGTTGAGGATGTATTCCTCAGGTCGTCCGGGCCGAAGCTCGCCGGTGCGCAGATCAATCACGCCATTGGGACAGGCTTTGACGTAGTGGCGTTGGTCGATGTGCTTGGGCAAAACCACCAGCGGATCGCGGATGCGGCGCACCATAAGCATCAGTTTTTCCTGTCCGTTGGTGTCCCGGAGCAGGTTGACGCGCCGCAAGGCGGCATCAACGAGGCTCTGAATTTTGGGCTTGTCTTCCTTGTCGGCTTCGTCAGCCTCCGTTTGTTTGTGCTCCGCAAGGCGCAGATACAGCTCGCATACCTCTTCGATACGCTGGAAAGCGGCCTCATAATCGTCCTCAATCCAATGATGCCCGCCCCATATCAAAAATCGCTCCCAGTATTTGACATAGATGACCGTATCACGATGCAGTCGGCAGTAGAGCTTGGCGTCACCGACACGATTCTCGTTGAGGTAGCCCAACAGGTGTTCGTCGGAGATTTCGAGCTGCTTCACGGCCACGGGCTTTACTTTTGCGTCCCGCTTTTTTGTTTCCGCATCACGCCGTTGCTCGACCTTGAGCCTGATGTCGTCTTTTTTCTTTACCATTACCATAACCAACTTATTTATATTGATAAAAATAAGAAAAGAGCAGACAAACGACATTCCGTTTTTCCGCTCTTTCCATTCCGCATATCGCGACCAAAGTCTGAGGTGCACGCCGCGTTGCTAACCTGCACATGGGGGAAGGACCCGCAGACATGAGTCAAGCACGGGTTAAAATGAGGACTCGGGCTGCGCCACAGTTGATTACTCTGGTGCGGCCGAGTTTTAGTGTGGGGGGTCTGGGGGGCGTTTCTCTGCGCTATTGCGCTGAGGGAAATGGAAGGATGGGCACCATATGGGCACCAAGAATCCCATAAGGCGTTAAAAATGACATCAGGACGCTTCGTGTTTCTGCACGTAACGTCCTGATATAAATATGGTGCGCCCGGCAGGAATCGAACCTGCGACCTACAGCTTAGGAGGCTATCGCTCTATCCAACTGAGCTACGAGCGCGTCGCCCCACTTGTAGGGGCTCTTTTTACGCATGTCAAGAACAGGGCTGCTGGAGGCCAAGGCAGACGCATCTAATTTCAGCTTTTGCTGACCTCTTATTTGACGGGATTATCCGTCAAAACCAGCCTTTTTGGCGCTGGCGACGTCATCTGGGGCTTTTTGCTGCTCATGTACTTGAGTACATTCCGCGCAAAAAGCGCCATTTTCCTTGCCAGCGCCGAAAAATCTTAGTTTTTAGGATTCTCCCGGCACCAGCCATCCGCCTGCGCTTCGCTCCGGCGGAGCAAAGGTGGCTTTGCCTAACTCCGTAGCGTGGTCAGATAATTCTATTAACTATTTTAAATAATTAAATTATAAACACGCTGGCCGCGTTTTTTTAGATGCGTCTGCCCTGTGCTGGAGGCTCGGTCTTGTCCATCCGTATCGGACAAAACGGGCTATGCAACACTGGGAAAACGGTATCCCGAGCCCTCAGGGCAGGCTTTTCTGTCCGGCCCAGATCAGCAAGGCCAAGGCTCCCAGGCTGCAGGCCAACACCATGTACGCGCGTCGGGTTCGCAACGAAAGTACCGCGCCCATCAGGGCCGCTCCGTACAGCATGGGCCAGCTCAGTACCGACAGTTGCGGCAGGGCCTGGCGCGCCGACAGCACGGCGATCAGGCAAAATAACAGGGCGTAACATACGACGTACAGCATGAACTGCCAGAAGGCCCGAAGCAAAACAACATGCAGAACAGCTTGACCGGGCGTAAAGGCAAAACAATCACCGGCGCACCAAGCTTCTACCCTATCCACTAAATAATTTTCATGGATGCGCAGGCTGCGCTCCATAAAACCGCCCAAATAGGCGGCCAGAATGACCAGTATCAGGGGCAACAAAAGAGGACCCGGCCGGTTCAGCCCGAAATGCGAGGCCAGAGGAAAAAGCAGCAGAAAGCTCAGGCTGCCGAAGGGGGGCACTACGCTGCCCAACTCCAACACATCCAGCCAGAGCAATTCAAGAATGATGCCGAGTGAGAGCGCCAGAGCCCAATCGGAGGTGTAAAAGCCCGTGATCAGCGCGAGGCATACGGGCCTGTCCAGCAGGCCGATGATGCATGAGGAACGAGCCGCCCCAGCCAGGACAAAAAAAAAGCGTACGGAAGCCCCGTGTATATCAGCTCAGAAAAGTTGATCATAAGAGCCTCGTACGTTTTCAGTGGGAACGCAGCGGAAGTCCAGTTGCACAAGGTGCTGCTGAATAATGCGTAAATCTTCCCTGTCCTGTGCTGAAAGCGCCACATGGGGCAGTAATTGCAATTTGTCCGGCCCGTAGTGCAGATTGCCCATATTGAGCACCGGCATTTCAATGCCCTCATCACAGGCCCGGCGGGCATCCTGGCAGTTGGCGAAAAGCACGAAGCTGTCGTCTCCGCAGGCATCCAGTGTGGCAGCAAGTTCGCGCACCGGGATAAAATGAGTGATTACGCGCTGGGGTATGGCCAGCTCCACAATCTGCCGGCGTAATAGATCCGTAGCCAGTTCGTCATTGGCCACTACCAGATGTTTGGCGCCGGTATACGGCAGCCATGCCTCGATCACCTGCCCGTGTACCAGGCGATTGTCCACGCGAAACCACATTGCTCAGTCGCCCGTTTTGTCACGGGCCTTGTTCCGCAACATGCTGCCGGCCACCACAATACCTTTGGCCCCGGCTTCACCGGCGATGCGGGCCAGTTCGTTCAGCTCTTTGTCGCGGGACGTGAACACCTTCAGAAGCATGGGCAGATTGACGCCGGTCACCACTTCCACCTTATGGCTGCCCAACAGGGAAAGGGCCAGGTTGGTGGGGGTGCCGCCGAACATATCCGTAAGAATAATAACGCCCGCGCCCTTATCCAGGCGTTGGGCCGCGTCGTCCAAACGGCGCACTGTTTCAGAAACTTCATGCGCCACGTCAACGCTGATGGAACTGCAATCGCTCAGCGGTCCCAAAATAAATTCGGCCGTACGCAGCATGGCAGAACCGTAGTCCGCATGGGAGACCACAATGATCCCGACTTGTGTCGTCTTGCTTTCATCCGTCATGGCATTCCTCACGGTTCACAATCTGCCAGCTTTTTCAGCCAAGTTCAAGGTGCCGGTGCTCCAGAGAGGTCGGGTAGTCCGCCTGGCGAAGCGCCTGTGACAATTCTTCGGCCATGGCCACCGAGCGGTGCCGCCCGCCGGTGCAGCCCACGGCGATGGTAATCCGGTAGCGGCCTTCGGCCTCCATCAGGGGCAACATGAAAAAAAGCAGGTCCAGCAGTTTCTTGCGGAATTCCACCGCGCTGGACGAGGCGAAAACATAATCGGCCACGGGCTTGTCCTTGCCGCAAAGGGGGCGCAGCTCTTCCACAAAATACGGGTTGGGCAGAAAGCGCAGATCAAAAACCGTGTCGGCTTCTCGGGGCACGCCGTACTTGAAGCCAAAGGAAATCACATTGACGCGGATAGCGCGCAATTTGTCCTTGTTGCCGCTCCAACGCTTTTGAATGGAACGCCGCAGGTCATGGATGGAAAAACGCGAAGTGTCGATAACCAAGTCGGCCATTTCCCGCAAAGGGCGCAGGCGGTTGCGTTCGGCGGCCAGGGCGGCTTCAAGGCCCATGCCCTCCCGCTCCAGCGGATGCGGGCGGCGGGTGGTGGCGTAGCGGCGCATGAGCTCCTGCGCGTCAGCCTCCAGAAACAGCAGAAGCGGACGGATACCCTTGGCGGCCATAACGCTCAGGGCGTCGTTGATTTCATCCGGGAAATTGCTCTGACGCATGTCCATGCCCAAGGCAATGCCCATGAAATGACTCATGGAAGGGCGTTCCATCATAGCGGCCATTTCCGGGGCCAGACTTGCGGGCAGACCGTCCACGGCGAAATAGCGCAGATCTTCAAAAACCTGCACGGCCGTACTTTTGCCCGCGCCGGAAAGACCGGTGACAATACAGACCTGCACAGGGCGGTCATGGGCGACTTTGGGCGTGTCAGCAGATGAATCCGGATCGGACGGGCTGCGGCAGGGGGGCTGCTGTGACGTGCTCATACGTATACTTCACTGGGAGCCACCGGGCCGATCTTCGTGCGAAGACAGGCCCGGCGGAAAAAGTATGGCGGAACGGCTACAACACGGGATCAATCAGGGCGTAGCCTGTAGTGCGCCGACGGTAAACCACATTGACGCGATTGCTTTCGGCATTGAGAAAGACCAGAAATTCGCTGCCGATGGAATCCAGTTGCATCAGCGCCTCATCCAGGTGCAGCGGCTTTGGCGCGAAGCGGTCCGTGCCCACCACGGTCTGACTTTCCTCGGGCTGGGCTTCCAGATTGTAGGTAAAGACGTCCACATCGGCATTGCGGGCCTTACGGCGTTGTTCCTTGACGCGGGACACCTGACGCTTGATCTGGGCTTCCACCTTGTCGGTCACAAGGTCGATAGCCGCGTACATATCGGAGGTCTGCTCGGTGGCGTTGATATGCAGGCCCTCGCCGGAAACGGTCACTTCGCAACGATGGCGGAATTTATCCACCGTCAGCACGACGCTTACTTCCAGACCCGCGGACTTGCCATAAAACCGCCCCAACTTTTCCATGCGGCGGCGGGCATACTTCTTCAAATGATCGGAGGCCTCAAAATTCTTGAAGGCGAAAGAGATATTCATGCGTTCCTCCTTGGGATTGCAAAGCACCGCTGTGAGATCAGAAGTGCTCCTTACGCCGTGACGACGAGGGAATGTCCAGCGCCGTGCGGTACTTGGCCACCGTACGCCGGGCAATATTCACTTTCAGGCGCTCCTTGAGCATTTCTCCGATGCGTTCGTCACTCAAGGGGGCCTTGGAGTCTTCATCGGCTATGAACTTCTTGATCAGCGCCTTAACGCTTTCCGAGCCGACCTGACTGCCGTCGTCCAGCTCAAGGCCGCTGTTAAAGAAGAACTTCAGCTCAAAAATCCCGTGGGGCGTCGCCACGTATTTGTTGGTAGTGATCCGGCTTACGGTTGATTCGTGCATGCTGATATCATCGGCAATGTCTTTCAGAATCAGCGGAGCCAGTTTGGTGACGCCGTTTTCAAAAAACGGCTGCTGGTGGCGCACAATGCTCTCCACCACCTTGTACAGCGTACGCTGGCGTTGATACAGGCTCTTGATCAGCCAGGAGGCCGAGCGCATTTTTTCCGTACAGTATTCCTTTTCCTTATCCGAGGAAGATCCCATATTCATCTGGCAGAGCGAGGAAAGCTGCAACTGCGGCAAACCGTCTTCATTGAGCAGAATGACGAATTCATCGCCCATCTTGTACACAAAGACATCCGGGCTCACATAGGTGGGTTCGCCGCCGCCGAAACTGGCGCCGGGCAGTGGATCAAGGCTCTGGATGATGTTCAGATATTCCTTGAGTTCCTCCATATCCAGCTTGAACTTGCGCAGCAGAGGCTTGTAGCGCTTGGCCTCCAGATCTTCCAGATGGGACTGGACCAGATCGAGAAGAATGGGATCCCGGTCATAGTTCAGATTTTTCAGCTGGATCAGCAGACACTCGCGCGCGTCGCGCGCGGCCACCCCTATGGGATCAAAAAGCTGCACTCTTTCCAGCACCGCCCGCACCTCGTCGGGCGTGGATGTGGTCATCTCCGCGATTTCTTCCAAGGTGGCCTGCAAATAGCCGGAGGAAGACAGATTGCCGATGATGACCTCGCCGATTTCCTTTTGCGCCTCGGTCAGCATGGAAAGGCGCAGCTGCCAGAGCAGATGCCCTTCCAATGTGGGCTTGGCGGCATAACGGGCTTCCAGAGGAGAAATTTCTTCAGCCGCTTCAAAGTCACGCGGCTGTACTTGGCGCGGAGTGCTGGCGAACTCGCCGAGATAGTCCTCCCACGAGGCATCCTTGGCGAGTTCCTTGTCGTAGACCTCTTCTTCAACGGCCTCCCGGCGCTCTGTCTGGGAGGCCTGATCCGAAGAAGACTCATCACCCGAGAGCTCCTCAAGAAAAGGATTGTCCAGCATCTCCTGCTGCACGGTTTCCAGTAGTTCCACGCGCGAGAGCTGAAGCAGCTTGATGGCCTGCTGTAACTGCGGCGTCATGACCAGTTGCTGAGCCAATTTCAATTGCTGACGAAGTTCCAGTGCCATGTCTGCTCTTTTAGGCTGATAAGCTACAATGTCTGAACGGAGTTCTCATTTACAAAAATTGTGCCATATGCTGAAAAATTATGCAATAGACGGAAGCTGCGAACAAAAAGGGAAAGGCCGCAAGGCTTGCGCCGGGTGGCGGCCCCTACGGAAACCGCAGGGAACCAAGTCTCAGTTACGGCAAAGGGGAGGCCTCAGGCCTCCCCTTTCATACATCACAAGCCAAGCGACAAAACGGCGCTCAGGCTTTGGATTGCTTTTTGGCCGCCTTGATGAATTCGCGGAACAAAGGATGGGCTTCCATGGGGCGGGATTTGAACTCGGGATGGAACTGACAGCCCAGGAACCAAGGATGGTCGGGCAGCTCCATGATTTCCACCAGAGAGTCGTCCGGCGCCGTACCGCTGAAGGCCATGCCCTTCTGGCCCAGAATTTCCTTAAAGGCATTGTTGAACTCATAGCGATGGCGATGCCGTTCGTCCACCATATCCTTTTTGTAGGCTTCGTGGGCCTTGGTGCCGGGCAATACCTTGCAGGGATAGGAACCCAGGCGCATGGTGCCGCCCTTATCGCTGCTGGCGTCGCGTTTTTCCACATTTTTGGTGCGGAAGTCGAACCATTCGGTCATCAAGTAAATAACCTTGTGGTCGGACAGAGGATTGAACTCCTCGGAATTGGCGTCGTCCAGACCGGCCACATGGCGGGCAAATTCAATGACCGCGCATTGCATGCCCAGACAGATACCGAAGAAGGGCACGTGTTTTTCGCGGGCGTAGCGGATAGCCGCGATCTTGCCCTCCACGCCGCGGTAACCGAAGCCGCCGGGCACCAGAATGCCGTCACAGCCCTTGAACACTGAAGCCGCGTTGTGTTCGGTCACATTTTCGGAGTTGACGTAGCGCAACTCCACAGCCACCCGGTTGGCCACGCCGCCGTGGATCAGGGCTTCGTGCAGGCTCTTGTAGGCTTCTTTCAGGTCAACATACTTGCCCACAATGGCAATGGTCACCTTGCCCTGGGGATTGGCGCTGTCGTGAACCAGCTTTTCCCAGGATTCCAGGTGGGCGTTGCGCGCGGGCAGGCGCAGCATGATGGCGACTTTCTGGTCAAAACCTTCCTCATAGAACTTGAGGGGCACTTCATAAATGTTGTCCACGTCCACGGAGGAAAAGACCGCGTCCTGGTCCACATTGCAGAACAGGGCGATCTTTTTGCGCATTTCCTGGGGGATGCTCTGTTCGCAGCGGCAGAGGATGATGTCCGGCTGGATGCCGATGGAAAGCAGCTCCTTGACGCTGTGCTGGGTAGGCTTGGTTTTGTGTTCACCGGCGCAACGCAGATAGGGCACCAGGGTCAGGTGAATGTTCAGGCAGTTGTCGCGCCCCAGTTCCGAACGCAACTGGCGGATCGCCTCCAGGAAAGGAAGGCCCTCAATGTCGCCCACCGTGCCGCCGATTTCTATGATAGCCACGTCCGGCGCGCCCTCGCCCTCGGCCAGGGAAAGCACGGTATGCTTGATCTCGTCGGTGATGTGCGGGATCACCTGCACGGTGGCGCCCAGATAGTCGCCGCGCCGCTCTTTGGCAATGACGTGATTGTAGATGGAGCCCGAGGTGGTGTTGTTTTTGCGCGACATGGGCACGTTGAGGTAGCGCTCGTAGTGGCCCAGATCAAGGTCGGTCTCGGCCCCGTCGTCGGTCACGAAAACTTCGCCGTGCTGGAAGGGGTTCATGGTGCCCGGATCCACATTAATATAAGGATCCAGCTTCTGAATGGTCACCGACAGGCCGCGCGTCTGTAAAAGCGCGCCCAGCGAAGCGGCCGCCAAGCCTTTGCCCAGTGAAGACAAAACCCCGCCCGTCACAAAAATAAATTTGGTTTTCATGGCCTCCCACCTGTTTTGCTTGAATGCACGGTTCCGCGTAACCGCATGCTGATACACCCAATTGATTTTTTTGGCTAGCATTGACTAAGTCTGATAAGGTAAGTAGTGTAATTTTCCCTTTTTCAGCATGCGTCCCGCCGTGTGGTTGGACGCGCGGCCCTACCCCGCTCCGGGCCGGGCGTATTTCAGGCTGCTCCTAAGGAGGCTCCTCCCGCATGGCTACAGTCAATACTCTGGTCATCACCGGCTACGGTACTAATTCCCATCTGGAAACCGCGCATACGGCCCGCTTGGCCGGTTCCGACAGGGCCGACGTGGTGCATTTCTCCGATCTGGTGGCGGGCAACGTATGCCTTGCGGACTACCATTTTCTGATTTTCCCCGGCGGCTTTCTGGACGGCGACGACCTGGGCGCGGCCCAGACCGCGGCCATGCGCTGGCGCTATTTGAAAGACGCCCAAGGCACGCCGCTGCTGCAAAGCCTGCGGGAATTTCTGGACCAGGGCAAGCTGATCCTCGGCATCTGTAACGGCTTCCAGCTGCTGGTCAAGCTGGGCGTGCTGCCCGCGCTGGGCGGCGTCCGCTTCGAGCGCCAGGCATCCTTGGGTCACAATGATTCCGCCCGCTTCGAGGACCGCTGGGTGCATCTGCTGCCCAATTCCGACAGCCCCTGCGTGTTCACCAAAGGCCTGCCCCTGCTGGCCATGCCCGTGCGCCATGGCGAGGGCAAGCTCATTCCCCGTGACGAGGAATGTCTGCGTCGTATTGCGGCCGAACAGCTCATCGCTCTCCAATATGCCGACCCGGAAAGCGGCAAGCCCACGCAGGAGTATCCTTATAACCCCAACGGCTCGCCGCTGGCCATTGCCGGACTCACCGACCCCACAGGACGCGTGCTGGGCCTCATGCCGCATCCCGAAGCCTTTCACCATGTGACCAATCATCCCGCCTGGACCAGGGGCGAACTGGACCCGCCGGGCACCCTGCTGTTCGTCAATGCCGTGCGCTATCTGCGCGGCCAGTAGCTGGCCCGGCCTTGACAAAGCCGACTTATACGGACAGAATATCAAGATTAACCACAACATCGTGCAACAGCCGTGTGGTTCGCTCAGAGCCGCGCGCGTCAGACAAGGTGTGTACACGTTTGCCGCACATTCCCGCTTTCTTTTTTTACGCCGGATGATTTTTTAAGGCGCTTTCTCTGTTCAAGTGCAAGAAAGTGCCTTTTTTATTGAGGGCAATATCAATGCAACTCATTGAAATATTTAGCGCCATTGAAAAAATCGCGCCTCTCGCCGCCGCCCCCCCCTGGGATATCTCGGGCCTGCAGGTAGCAGCGCACAGAAGTGAAGCCGACATGCTGGCCGTCTGCCTGGACCCCACGCCCGCCTCGGTGCGTCAGGCGCTGGAACGGGGGGCGCAGTGCATTTTGAGCCACCACCCCCTGGCGCTCAAGCCCGCCCTGCCCCGGCGTCTGGACGCCTACCATGAAGTTCTGTGCCTGTTGCTCGCTGCGGATGTGCCGCTCTATGCCGCCCACACCTCGCTGGACGTCAACGCCGACGGTCCGGCGGGCTGGCTGGCGCGCGAGCTGGAACTCGGCAACTTGGCGGTGTTGGAAGCCACGGCCCCGCCGCTGGCTGCGGCTCCCCTGCCGCTGGGCTTCGGTTTGGCCGGTGATCTGCCCGCGCCCTTGAGCCTTGCGCAAATCACATCCGCTCTGGCCCGGCACATTGATCTCTCCACGGCCACGGTCTGCGGCCCCGTACCGGAAAGCATCTCGCGCTTGGCTTACTGCACCGGTTCCGGTTCTTCCCTTCTGCGGGAAGCGCGCGCGGCAGGCGCCCAGCTTTTCATTACCGGCGACGTCAAATACCATACGGCGCTGGAGGCTGAAATCTGCCTGCTGGATGTGGGGCACCACAGCCTGGAGGAAGAAATGATGCGCCGCATGAGCGGCTTGCTGGCGCAACGCCTCAGTGGCCTGAACGTCGTTTTCGTGCCTTCGGTTTCACCGTTGCGCCCCGTCCTTTTGCCATGACTCCCAGGAGGAATATATGAGCAGTGCCGTTTACTTGGATCAGATAAAGCAGTTAGTGGAATTGCAGAAGGTGGATGACGCCATCTTCGCTGTCAAGCAGGAGCTGGAAAGCGCGCCCCGCGAGCTTGAGGATCTGGAGCAACGCTTTGAGGCCGCCGAGGCTCAGCGCAATCGCGTCCTGGACAAGCTGGCGCATCTCCAGGAACAGCAGAAACGCCTGTCCCTGGAGATTGACGACGATTCCGCCAGGATCAAAAAGAGCAAAAACAAGCTCATGCAGGTGGGCAATACCCGCGAATATCACGCCATGATGCGTGAAATGGACAGCATGGAGAAAATCAACCGCTCCCGTGAGGAAGAAAAGATGACCCTCATGGAAGAATTGCAGTTGCAGAACGACACGCTGGCCGAAATTGATCGGGATTACTCCGCCCTTAAAGCCGAGCTGGAAGTCAAACGTGAAGGTCTGGAAGAAAAGCTGAAGAAAGCCGGAATCAATCTGGATTCTCTGAACCAGAAGCGTGCTCAGGTCAGCAAGGCCATTCCCCAGCCCGTGTTCATGCGCTATGAGTTCATTCGCGTGCGTCTGGAACATCCGGTCATTGTGGCTGTGACGGACGGCATCTGCTCCGGCTGCAATATCGCGGTGCCCCCGCAGTCCTTCATTGAGTTGCAGCGCGGCCAGCAGATTCTGAGCTGCCCCAACTGCCAGCGCCTGATTTTCTGGTGCGAGCATTTCAGCCTGCCGGAAGAGGCTGTTGCGGCTCCCAAGCCTGTACCCCTGACGGATTAGCTTGAGCCTTATTGGGACGCTTTGCCTCCGGCCGGTAAAGCGTCCGTAAAAATCTCCGGCCGCAAACAAGCGGGAGCCGGACAGACCGTCGCTGCGGGCCATTGGCCCGGAGAGGAAAGTCCGGGCTCCACAGGGCAGGACGCTGGGTAACACCCAGGAGGGGCGACCCTCGGACAGCGCCACAGAAAGCAAACCGCCGTGCTTTGCGCGGTAAGGGTGAAACGGTGGGGCAAGAGCCCACCAGATGCCGCGGTGACGCGGCATGCTCGGCATACCCCGTCTGGAGCAAGACCAAATAGGGAAGGCGGCCGGCCCGGCCCATGCCTTCCGGGTAGGTTGCTTGAGGGCGCGGGCAATCGCGCTCCTAGAGGAATGACGGTCACATGCGACCTGTCGCATGACAGAACCCGGCTTATCGTCCGGCTCCCGCTTGTTGTCAGAGGCTTGCCATGCCTGAAAATTCCCAGCCGGAAAAACCCTGGGGCCTGATCCTGGCCGCCGGGAGCGGCAGCCGTCTGGCGGCCGTTGTCGGCGGCTGTCCCAAACAGTTTTTATGCTGGCGGGACGTCCCGCTGTATTGGCACGCGGCGCGCGCCATGAGCCGCAGCGCCGTGGTGGCCGGTATTGTTTTTGTTTTCCCCCCTGACCGGCGTACCGCCGAGGAAGAGCGCTTGCATGCCCTTTGCGCGCGAGAGGATCTCGGCCTGCCCTGGCTGGCGGCGGCCGGCGGCGCGTTGCGCCAGGATTCCGTGCGCCTGGGTCTGGCGGTCCTGCCGCGCCGGACGCGGTACGTGCTGGTGCATGACGCGGCCCGCCCCTTTCTGAGCCCGGCCCTGGTACGCCGCGTTTGTGAGGCCCTGCGCCAGGGCGCGCCCGCGGTCGTTCCCGGTCTGCCCGTCACTGACACTATCAAAATGGTGGACGACGGGCGTGTTGCGGCTACCCTGCCGCGCGCCCGGCTGGCGGCGGTGCAGACACCCCAGGGATTTAACCTGACCTTGCTGCGTCAGGCCCACCAACATGCCTTGGATGCGGGCCTGGCCGTCACCGACGACGCCGCGCTGATGGAAGTTCAGGGCCACGAAGTGCTCATTGTGCCCGGTGAGGCTGCCAACGTGAAAATCACCCATCCCGAAGATCTTTCCCTGCTGGCCGGAGAACAGGCTATGCCCCGCCCCTGCGCGGGCATGGGCTACGACGTGCATCGTTACGGTCCGGGTCGCCCGTTGAAGCTGGGCGGCGTGCTTATTCCCGGCGGCCCGGAAGTTGTGGCTCATTCCGACGGCGACGTGCTGCTGCACGCGCTCATGGACGCCCTGCTGGGCTGCGCGGCCCTGGGCGACATAGGCCAGCACTTCCCCGACAGCCAGGCCCGCTATGAGGGCATTTCTTCAGCCGTGTTGCTGGATCAGGTTCTGGAAATGCTGCGCGGCGCAGGGCTTGAGCTCAGCCATGTGGATTTGACCATCGTGGCCCAGACGCCCCGCCTGTCGCCCTTCCGTGAAGAAATACGCAAGAATGTGGCCCGGCTGCTGGGCCTGGACACGGCGCGGGTCAACCTCAAGGCTACCACCGAGGAAGGCCTGGGCTTTACCGGGCGGTCCGAGGGCATCAAGGCCTATGCCGTGGTCAGCGCGCTGGCCGGCGGCACGCCGTCCTTTTCCGCACAGGCTGTTCCATCCCCCGATCTCTGATCTCCATAAGGATGCGCCATGAACACTGAGTTGTATCGGCCCTGGTTCGCCCATTATGAAGATTTCGTGCCCCGTACCGTGGAGATCTGGGACAAGCCCCTTTATTCCCTGCTGGACGAGGCCGCCGCGGCCTATCCCCATCGTAACGCACTGATCTTCCAGAACACGCGCATTACCTATAAAAGCTTGCTCGAACGGGCGGAACTCTTTGCCGGGGCTCTGCGGCGCATGGGCGTGGAACCGGGTCAGCGGGTGGCCATCATGCTGCCCAATCTGCCCCAGACCATGATCGCCTTCTGGGGAGCCATCAAGGCCGGGGCCGTGGTGGTCATGACCAACCCGCTCTACATGGAAAAGGAACTGCGGGAAAACATGCAGGATTCCGGGGCGGAACATATGATCCTGCTGGATCTGCTCTGGCCGCGCGTGGCCGCGTTGCGCGACCGCCTGCCGCTGCGCAATTTCATCATTACCGGCGTGGGCGACGCCCTTTCCTTTCCGCTCAACTGGCTGTACCGCTTCAAGCAGGCCCGGAATCCCAAGGAGCCCATCCCCTACGACGGCAAGCATGTCTTTGAGTGGAAGAGCTTTTGCAAAGGCGCGCAGCGTCATACGGAGCCCATTGCGGACACGCTGCACGACCCGGTCATGCTCCAGTATACCGGGGGCACCACCGGTCTGCCCAAGGGCGTCACCCTGACCCATGCCAATCTGGGCACCAACTGCCGGCAGGTGCTGGACATCATCCACGTCTCGGCCAAAGAGCACCATACTTTTATTTCCCTGCTGCCCTTCTTTCATGTCTACGGCCTGACCACCGGCCTGATCATCCCCGTGGCCCTTGCCGCCACCACCCTGCCCCTGCCGCGCTATGTGCCGCAGGACGTGCTGCGCATCATCGCCCGCCACAAGCCCACGATTTTTCCGGGCGCGCCGTCCGTCTATATTTCGCTCTTGCAGCAGAAGGATCTGGCCCGTTATAATCTGCACAGCATCCGGATCTGCGTTTCCGGCTCGGCCCCGTTGCCGCGTGAAATTTTCCGCCGCTTCCAGGAGGCTACCGGCGCCGCCATTCTGGAAGGCTACGGCCTGACCGAGGCCTCGCCCATCACCCATATCAATCCCCTGGGCCGCCAGGGCCAGAAAGAAAATTCCATCGGCATGCCCTTGCCCGGCACGGACGCCCGCATTGTGGATATGGAAGGCGGCTCCCTGACCTTGCCCCCCGGCAAGATGGGGGAACTGGTCATCCAGGGCCCCCAGGTCATGAGCGGCTATTGGCGGCGACCCGACGAAACGGCCAGCGCCCTGCGCAACGGCTGGCTTTATACCGGCGACTTGGCGACCATGGATGAGGACGGTTATTTTTATATTGTGGATCGCAAGAAAGACATGGTCATTGTGGGCGGTTACAATGTCTATCCGCGTGAAGTGGATGAGGTATTGCTGGAGCACCCCAAAATCACGGAAGCCGTCACGGTGGGCATCAGCGACGATGTGCGCGGGGAAGTGCTCAAGGCCTATGTGGTGCCCTGTCCCGGCGAAAGCCTGAACAAATCCGAGATCATTGCCTGGTGCCGCAGCAAACTGGCTTCCTATAAGGTGCCGCGCTTGGTGGAGTTCCGCGAGGAATTGCCCAAAACCATCGTGGGCAAGGTCTTGCGCCGGGCGTTGCGTGAAGAGGAAGAGCGCAAAGCCGGCCGCAGGAAAAACCGTCAGGCGGGCCAGAAAAACGCGGCCTCCGCCGACGCGTCTCCACGCCGGGAGGTTCCGACCGAACGTACGCCGAGGGAGGGGGCCTGATGCGCATAGTGGCCCAACGGGTTCGCGAGGCCTCGGTCAGCGTGGACGACCGCGTTGTGGCCTCCATCGGCCAGGGGCTGCTGGCCTTGGTGGGCTTTGGCCGGGATGACGGGCCGGACTTTGGTGAAAGTCCGGCCTTTGCGGGCATGGCCCGCAAGCTCCTGGATCTGCGCATTTTCCCGGGCCAGGGCGACGCGGCTCACAAGTTCCACTGCTCCCTTCAGGACTTCAGCGGCCAGGTGTTGCTGGTGCCCCAGTTCACCCTGTATGCCGATTGCCGCAAAGGCCGTCGGCCTTCCTTTACTGACGCCGGCGACCCGGCCTGGGCCGCCGCGATGTTCGAACGTTTTGCCAGGCATGTTGACGAAGCGTGTCACGGAAGCGTATCTTCAGGTATATTTGGAGCCGAAATGGAAGTGCGCCTCTGCAACTGGGGGCCTGTGACCATTTGGCTGGATTCCACCCGGCTTTTTTCATAACAGCGGCACGCCGGACCCGGTCCCAAGCTGACGTGCTCCCCGTCCACCCGGGAATGCGGGTCGGCTTCGGCTTCCGGCGCGGATGACACCAGTTCGCGTTGCCGTCGGCAGCATTTCAAGATTTCCAACGTTGCCATGCTGCGCAGAACTTTTTGCCGGTAATAATGCAAAGCCCGTCGGCCGCGAAGCAAACATTCGTGCCTGCAATCCAGGCAAAACGCGCGTTGCTTCAGCCGCGTCGGCGTAGTGGGCTCTAAATATGACGACCGAGCGTAACGACGTGGTTTTTACGTCTTGGGTCGTCGCTATTCGCGGGATAAAGGCAGTGCCGCCACATTGGGAACAATCCATCCCCGATGAGAAAATGCTTCGGAGGCTCGGTCATGTTTGATCTGCAAGCGGAGTTATATAATAAGATCATTATCCTGCGCCTGACCGGCGATATACTTCTGGCTGACGTGGTCGAGTTCAATCAGCAGATGAAAAACCACATAGCGGCACCGGACATCGCCCAGGTGGTGGTGGATCTCAGCCGGGCGGGACGAATGGACAATGCCGGACTGGGCGTCCTTGTGAGCATCAGCACCAAACTTCAGGGGCGGGGGCGCAGGCTGATTTTGCTCTGCCCCGCGCCGCATGTGGCACAACTTTTGAAAGACGCGGAGGTAGAAGGTTTTTTCCCCACGTATGAAAGCGAGGAAGAGCTTAAAGGGTATATTCCGGACGCGGCGGAATAGCGTTTCGCGCCGCCGGTAGCGGCAGTTTTTTCAGCCCAGACGGATGGTGTAAGGTGCAATACTATCTTCGACATTATTTCAACCCGGACTTTGACTATCTGCGCCCGAAACCCGGCGTCGGCGAAGACGGCGAGAGCTCGGACCTCTACAGTCTGGGCTACGTGCAGAATGTCATTGCCGGGCAGCTTCTGGCCGAGGTCATCCCTCTGGAGCAGGCCGGGGCGGAACCGGATCCGCGCTTTGTGCTTTCCAGGCCTGTGCTCCCCGGTGGAGCCAATACCCGGGTGGACCCGGCCTATCCCAACTATCTGCTCTCAACCTCCAACGGCTACGTTTTTTACAACAACGGGAAAATCACGGTCAAGCGTCTGCTCAATGTGCGTCAGGACGTCAGCTTCCGCACGGGCAACATTTTCTTTGTGGGAGACATGGCCGTGCACGGTTCGGTACGTTCCGGTTTTTCCGTGCAGGCCAACAATCTCCGGATCATGGGCATGGTGGAGGGCGGCGTGGCGCGTGCCCGCCGTGATCTGATGGTGGACGGCGGCGCGCGCGGCGGCGCGGGCCAGCATTGCCTTCTGGACGCGGGGGACAAACTGCTCACGCCCTTTCTGGAAAAGATCGAAGCGCGCGCCCGCGGCAACATGGTTGTCGAAAAATACTGCCTGTACAGCACGGTTTACGCCGGGGCCAACATGGTGGTGCGCGAACAGGTCTACGGCAGCACCATCAACGCCTACGGCAGCGTCTATGTGGGCAGACAGCTGGGCAACAAGGCGGCCATTTCCACCAAGATATATCTGGGTTACGATCCTCTGAGCATTCGCCAGCTGGAAAAAATCGACAAGATTATTTCCGGCCTGTCCCAGTCCATCACCCACCTCAAGGCCGTGGC
Source organism: Desulfovibrio sp. 3_1_syn3 (assembly GCF_000145315.2). NCBI lineage: Bacteria > Pseudomonadati > Thermodesulfobacteriota > Desulfovibrionia > Desulfovibrionales > Desulfovibrionaceae > Desulfovibrio > Desulfovibrio sp. 3_1_syn3. Next base: position 2,306,324 of record NZ_ADDR02000001.1, on the reverse strand, counting down.
CGGGCATCTGCCGCCCGACGCCAATGAGGCCAGCCGCAAACTGGCCCGGCTCGTCGAGCAGCGCGAACGGATCATGAAGCAGCGTACCGAGCTCTGGTCAAAGCTCTACCTGGACGAAAACTACATGCAGAACTGCCGCCTGATGGTGCCGGGAAAGGTCTATCCCGGTGTGGAAATCTCCGTGGGCCGGGCCTTCATGCTGGTGGAGCGGCCTTATGAAAACGTGCTCTTCCGGCTCTGTTACGACGATATTATTGTGGAGCCCCTGCCTCCGGCCGACAAGGGCAAGGGAAAATGACCCATCACCGCGCTCCGCTCTTTGAGGCGGTTTTCGCGGACGGCCAATGCCCCGGCGACGTCCCGGTCGACATATTGGCCCATGTGGATAGCCGCTCTTTCGCCATGCTCGGTCCCGGCGGCGCGGAGCGGGAGAAATCCGTGGTCAGCAGCCTTTCACCGGAACAGTGCCGGGACGCCCTGCCTGTGTTGCTGGGCGCGGGTTTGGGACACGCTCTTCATCTTTTGCTTGAAGTGCACGACGGCCCCATCGCCGTGGTGGAAAAAGAAAATAGTTTGCAAGAGCTGACCGGCGTGTTGGCCGCTTTGCCTGAAGACCTGCGGCAGCGCGTGCTTCTGGTCGCTGCGTCTGACCCCCAAGCGGCGCTCAGCGAATTGACCCACTGGCAGACGCGCCACAACGGCAAACGCCTGCTGCCCTTGGCCCTGCCTTTTTATCTGCGTCTGGACCGCGCCTATTACGGCGAGCTGCGCGAAAAACTCGCCGCCAGCGCCCGTTTTGACTTCTGGAGTCGCGCGGTACACCCCCGTTTCCGCGAGGCCGCGCCGCGCGTGCTCCTGCTGACCAGCAAATATTTCCTGATGGGCGAACTGGAAGGAGCCTGCCGCAAGCTGGGTCTCGCCTATAAGCTGATCACCCTCAAGGACGACACTCTGGCTCGCGAGGATTTTGTCCAGCAGTTGCTGGAGGCTGTGGTTTCGTTCAAGCCCGACTGCTGCATCACGCTCAACCATATGGGTGTGGATGTGGAGGGAGTGCTCATGGACCTGCTGGCCCGGCTGCAACTGCCGCTGGCCTCCTGGTTCGTGGATAATCCCCACCTGATCATCCACCTCTACTCGCGTTGCGTCAGTCCCTGGACGGCTTTGTTCACCTGGGACGCGGACAATATCGAAAGTCTGCGCCGCACAGGCTTTGAGCACGTTTTTTATCTGCCCCTGGGGACGGACCCGGATCGCTTCCACCCGAGCCGCGCGGCGGTTCCCGATGCCTGGAAGGCTGACATCTCCTTTGTGGGCAACTCCATGCTCTACAAGGTGGGCGGCCGCCTGAAAAACGGGCGCTTCCCGCGTGAACTGCTGCTGCCCTTCCGCGAGGTTTCCCAAGCCTTTATGGACAGCGAGCAGCGTTCCGTCGCGGATTTTCTGCGCCTGTCCTTTCCCGAGGTCCATGCCCGCTACGAGGCCCTGCCCGACAACGAGGCCCGGCTGGCCTATGAAACGGCCATCACCTGGCAGGCCACCCGCCTGTATCGCAACGGATGCGTGCGCCGTCTCCTGCCCTTTTGTCCCCTGATCGTGGGCGACCGGGGCTGGCGGATCGAATTTCGGCGCGAGCCCTGCCGGCCCCGCTATCTGGACGCCCTGAGCTACTATGCGGAGTTGCCCGCTTTTTACGAGCATTCCGCCATCAATTTCAACTGCACCAGCAAGCAGATGAAAGGCGCGGTCAACCAGCGCGTTTTCGACGTGCCCGCCGCCGGGGCTTTTGTGCTCACGGACTGGCGGCCGCAGATGGAGCAGCTTTTCGAGCCCGATGAAATGGCCTGTTATCACGATCCGGAAGAAATCCCCGATCTGGCGCGTCACTATCTGGCCCACCCGGCCGAACGCCGCAAACTGGCCGCTGCCGCGCGCAACCGGGTGCTGGCCTGCCACACCTGGGAGCACAGACTTCAAGTGCTGCTTGAACATATGCGCCGGATCTACGGAACTCCCCAGGTGGGCAAGGCGCGTTCATGAGCGCGGATCCCCTGCTGGTTCTGCAATTGCAACGCATGGGGGACTTGATCCTTACCTTTCCCCTGCTGCTTGCCCTTAAAAAACGCTGGCCGGGCCATCCCATCTGGGTGGCGGCCGAGCCGCAGTTTTTCCAGGAACTGATGCCGCTGGCGCCGGAGGTGGTTTTTTTCCCCCCCTCGCATTGCCCCACCCTGGCGCGCGGGCACTACGCGGCGGCCATCAATCTGAGCGCCCGGCCCGAGGCCGCCGCCTGTCTGGCCGGTCTGGAAGCCGGGCTCAAGCTGGGCCCGGCGGCGCTGCCGGGCGGCCTGCACGTCCATGGTTTCTGGCAACTCTATCGCACTGCCCTGACCCAGAACAATCACCATAACGCTTTTCACTGGTCGGATCTGTACCGTCTGGATCTGGAGTCCGCGGTGCGCCCCGGCCAAATAGGCCATGTTCTGCCCAGGGGCGCGGGCAGCGGTCGCGTGGCTCTGGTGCTGGGGGCCAGTGAAGCGGCCAAACGCCCGGATGCCCTGTTCTGGGCCCGGCTGGCCCGTCGGCTGGCCGGTGCCGGGGCCATGCCGGTCTTTCTGGGCGGCCCGGCCGAAAGCGCACTGGGGCAGGAAGTGGCCCGTCTGGCACAATTGCCGCACGCCAATCTTTGCGGCCGCCTGCCGCTCAGGGACGTGGCCGCCGTCCTGCGCGGCCTGGACCTCTGCATCACCCCGGATACAGGCCCAATGCACCTGGCCGACTGGCTCGGCGTGCCCGTGCTCAACCTTTCCATGGGGCCGGTGCATGCCCGTGAAACCGGCCCCACCGCCCCCGGTCAATGGGTTTTGCGCGCGGCCATGAGCTGTGTGGGATGCTGGCAATGCCGCCGCTCGAAACTGTACTGTAAGCAGGCCTTCAGCCCGGCCTCCGTGGCGCGCGCGGCTCTGGCCGTTCTGGAAAATCCCCAGAATGCCCGTCCGCCGGCCCGCAGCGGATCGCTGCCCGGCTTGTCCCTCTGCCGCACGGGCCGCGATGCCCTGGACCTCTATCGCCTTGAAACCGTGGAAGATCAGGAAGGGTGCCCTGCGGCGCCCTCCTGCCGCTCTTTGCTGGAGGATTTCTGGCAGGCTGCTTTTTTGTTTCTGTATGATCCCTCACTGCGCCCTCTGGCTCGGCAACGCCTGGCGGCCCTGGAAAATGCCTTTCCTCAATTGGCGCAACGCCTGGCTTTTGGTCTGGTCCGCCTTTGCGCGCAATGCGCCGACGGCCTCAAGCAGCGCAGCCGGGAGCTGCCCGCAGACTTTTGGCGTGCGGAACCGCCCTTGCTGCGCCTTTTCGCCGGACATACGCATATGTTTCTGCAAAATGCCGATTTCACGCCGCAAGGCTGGCAGACGGCCGTGGACCGTCTGACCGCGCTGTGCGGCCTTTGCTTTCCCGATAAAGCGCAACAGTAAGAATTCATGTCACATCGCCCTTCCCGCTTCCGGCAAGTCTTGCCGCGTTGATCATTCCTATCTATTAAAAATCGTTAGATTTTTATTTTTGGAACACTCCTTGAATACCAGCAGGCGCAAGGAGTGCGACAATGCAAATTCTTCCCACCGACACTGCTGATACCACGTTGAATTTTTGGAGCAGTATGGGCAACCAGTCCGATGCCTCCACTGATTTCATGCAGACCATGCAGGATGCCATGAATTCCGTGGAAAACGGGCAGGACGTGTCGGTAAACGCGGCTTTGCAGAACGACTCCGGGCAAAAGCAGGCTATGGTGGAAAGTCCCTACAGCCGCCATACCACGGACGGCGTCACCTATACGCTGGATGAAGTCTGCTTCACCAAGCAGGAATTGCAAGAGTTACGCGAGAAACTGCTCAAAGCCGGTGCCCCCGAGGAAAGCCTGAAACAATTCGACGTGCTGGCCGGTCAGCCTGACGGAGCCACCCTGGCCCAGGTCATGGCCAGCCTGATGGGCACGGAAAAGGCCGTCGGGGTAAGAGATGAGGACGCCGAAACCATCACCGCTCTGCTGGGCAAAATTGACCCCACCGGCGATCTCGCCGCTTCTGTTCTGCAGTGCATGGGTGAAGGCAAAGGCGAGGACGCGCTGGCTCTGATCACCGGCGCCTTCGCCAAGCTGGACCCCGACGAAAGCATTGAAATCAGCCGTGACGACGCTCTTGCTCTGGGCAGGGGCCTGGGCCTGAACAAGAACAGCCTGCAAAGCCTTGCCGACAATTTCGGCAGATACGACGCCTTGCGCGTCACCGGCGAGCAGTTCGGCAACCTCATGAAGCCCGCCTCCATGCAGTTCGCCACGGACAAGGCCAATCGAGAAAAGCTGGACGCGGCTCTGGAGCAGACGCTCAAGCCCATCATCAGCAAAGCCCGCGACCGCATGGAAAAGGAAAAGGCGGCCAGCGCCCTGCAAAACCGCAAGGTGGAGCAAAGCCGGATTCTGATCGACAAGGCCGTGCAGGAGCAGAGCCGGGAAATCCTCAACCAGACCTTGCAATCAGGCCAGCAGGCCGACGACAGTCCGGATGCCGCTGAAATCGCCTCCCAGAGCGAGGCGGTGAGCCGCAAGCTGAACGGCAAGCAGAGCGGCGCCGTGGGAGAAGCGGGCGGCGCTGAAAACCATGACAACCTGGCGGACAAGCTGGCTCGCGCCTCGGCCAATACGGATAAATCCCGCAATGCCGCTTCAGAGGCGGTCCCCGGAGTCGGCGCGGCGCGTGTGGAAACGGCGGAGAGCGGTAAAAACGGCTCCGGCTCCGACGCCCCTGCCTTTGAAAACAACAGTGGACAAGGCAAGAGCAAGGAATGGAGCGAACTGCTGGGCAAAGTTGAAACGCGGGCCACGGCTCCCCAGGCCAATACCGGCAATTCCATCGTCTTTTCCATGCTTCAGGGCGGGCAGCGCCTGTCTGAAGCGGACCCGATTCAGAGCAATGCCGCCGAGGACCAGACGCTTTCCCGCCAAGTGGCCCAGCAGGTGGAGCGCGGCCTGCTTTCCGCCCTCAAGGACGGGGGCACACGGCTGGACCTCCAACTGCATCCGCAGGAACTGGGGGCCATTACCCTCACGCTTACGGCCCGCAATGGCGAAGTGAGCGCGCGCATTCGTTCCGAAAAAAGCGAAACCGCTGAAATGGTCACCCGCCAGTTGGACACCATCCGCGCCAATCTGGAACAACAGGGCATCAAGGTGGACAAGATTGAAGTGCAGCTCCAGAGCCAGCAGGGGGACGACGGCCGCCAGTGGCAAAATCTGGATCAGCACAATTCCCGGCAGGAAGAAGATGCCCGCCGGGAAGAACTTGCCCGCCTCAAGAATCTCGCAACCCTGCGTAATTCTGGTGAAAATATGCAACCAGAGATTTTGGAACAGCCTGTGCATTCTCTGACGCAAACGGCAAGATATGCCACGCAGTCCCTGCATGTGGTGGCCTGAATTCGCCGACGCGGAGTAAATCATGTCCAGTATTACGCAAGCCCTTAACCAGACCAACAATGAGTTCAACAGCGCCCTTTCCAAGCAGAAGGGCAGCAATATGGACAAAGATTCCTTCATGCTGCTGCTGGTCACTCAGTTCAAGTACCAGGATCCGCTCAATCCCATGGAGGATAAGGAATTTATTGCCCAGTTGGCGCAATTCTCCAGTCTGGAACAGCTCATGAACCTGAATACGAGCATGGAGGGGCTGACCGACGCCACCAATAATCAGCAGATGATCAACGCCACCTCGTATATCGGCAAAAACGTCTCCGTTTCCGGCAATGCCATTGGCAAGAACACCGACGAGAAGACCAAGGAAGTCACTATTTCCAAGTTCCGTTACGCTCCCAATGACAACGTGGTGGCGGGCAGCCAGATCATTGTGCGCGACGCCGACAACAACCCGGTCTATGTGGCGGAGTTGAACGAGAACAAGGCCGCAGGCACCACCTACGAATTTGAATGGGACGGCAAGAGGAATGACGGCAGCGTGGCGCCGGACGGCGTCTATACCGTCAGCCTGGCGCTGCTCAACTCCAACGGTGAGTCCGTGCTCGCGGACCAGGTGGTGGACGCCAGGGTGACCGGCGTGGTCAACAACAACGGTTCCGTCTGCCTGGGCCTTGACGGCGGGCAGTTGATACTTCTGGCCAATGTGCGCCAGGTTACGGAACCCGAGGCGAAGAGCAGCGGCGGGGATGAGAATCCGCCCGACGGCGAGGACCCTGACAAGGAAGATCCCGACGGCGAAAAGCCCGGCACGGAAGAAACTCCGGGTACAGAAGAAAATTCCGGCACGGGCGAAACCACCGCCCAGGCCGCCTGAATATAACAACTGAACTATCCCGGCGGCCACGGCCGCCATACAACTGCTATCCCAAGCATACACGGAGGAAGTCATGGGTCTTTCAGCCAGCATGTGGACCAGCGTTTCAGGCCTGCTCGCCCACGGCAACAAGATGAACCTGGTGGGCAACAATATTGCCAATGTCAGCACCATCGGCTTCAAAAGCCAGCGCATGGATTTCAACGACTATCTGTACATGAGCGGCAGCAGCGCCAGTGGTCCCACCCAGATCGGCGCGGGCGTGAGCACCTATGCCGTGCTGGGCGACTACTCCCAGGGCGCGTTGGAGACCACCAATTCCGGCACCGATCTGGCCATTGACGGCAACGGCTACTTCGGCGTGCGCAAGACCGGCAGCGACCAGAAGTACTACACCCGCGCGGGCGACTTCTTTTTTGACAAAGAACGCAAGCTGGTCAACCCGGAAGGCATGGTCGTGCAGGGCTGGAAAGTGGAAAACGACAAGGCCCTGACCTTCAGCAGCGGCGCCACCAATCTCGGTACGGGCACCAGCTCGGAATCGTCCTATGTGGGCAGCGGCTCGCCCACGGACATCGTTCTGAGCAGCTGGAATCTGCCCCCGCAGCAGACCACCAACGTCAGCTTCACCATGGGCCTGACCAACAACGGCGAGGGCGACAAGACCACCAGCGCCAGCAGCCCGCTGACAGCGCTTTTTGACCTCTGGGACGGCACCAGCAACCCGCCGATAGCCAAGAATGCCTTCTCCGCCAAGTCCGAGATTAACGTCTATGACGAGGGCGGCAACGCCCATCAACTCTCCGTCTACTATGACCAGGTCGCTACCAGCAAGGAAGGCACCAACGGTTCCACGGCTTATACAATTGAAGGCCTGCCCGCGGGCTACACGGTCTATGAATACCTGGTGACCATTCCCCCGTCCGAAGACAACCGCAGCTTCGGCGGCGAAGGCTACGACGAGGCCACCAATACCTGGACCAAGGACCCCACCAAATTCTACGACGACCCCACAAACGGCACCAACAAGCAGGCCGGCGTGCTGATGAGCGGCCAGTTGATCTTCAACGCCAGCGGCCAGCTCGTGAACCAGACCGCCTATACCTTCGGGGCCACCGGCACTCCGGCGGCCAACGACCAGTATGCTGGTTCCCCGGACAGCAAGGAATCCTGGCAGCCCACTAAGTTGTCCAGCAACGGCCTGCCCGTGTTCACGGCCAATTTCACCGGCCAGCCCCTGGCCAACAGCGTCAGCGAAACCATGACCACCACGGGCACCACCACGCCCTTCAGCCAGGCCCAGAAATATATCATGGAACTGGACCTGGGCCTGAAAAACATCGGCAGCCCGGCCTGGGCCAATCCCACTGCCACCACCATCAAGACCGACGCCTTGGGCAATCCCGTGGACGCGGGCGGCAATGCCCTGGGTGTGAGCAAATATGGGTATTATAACCTGGCCACCGGATTCTATGGCCAAGATGCCGCCGGCCATGATCTCCTGGCGGATGACAAGGGATTTTATTATAGGGATCCGGTAAGCGGCGATAATATTTATGGCACCATTACTGTGGGCGGCAATCAGGACGTGTCCTACGACGACACCATCAAAGGCTATTACTTCACGGACACCACGGTTACGCCCAATGCCAAATGTTATGATGTCACGGTGGACGGCGGGGGAACAACACACCCAGCCTACTCGGACGCCGATGGCTCTTACTATAACGGCACGGTTCCGGTGGCTGGCGGTGGCGCTGCCGTGCCCGGCAAAATTTACGGCACTATCGACGACGGCGGCGTTACTCGCCTGGTGCAGCATGACGCCACGGGATATTTTTACATTGACGGCGCTGACGCCAGACAGGCGGTCACCGGCACATTTGACAAAATCGCCACCAGCAAGGTTAAGCCTGATACCTATGTCGCGATAGATAATACCACGCGTGTCGCGCCTGATTACGAGACCAAGGCCAACAGCCTGGACAGCCTGAAGACGCAGCTTGTGCCCGACGGCGTCACGGCGGAAGGGAATCCCAAATACAAGGCTGTCGTCAACTTCGCCACCAACGCCGCCAGCATGACGACCACAGAGCGCCAGGACGGGGCCAGCGCGGCCAACAGCAAGACCAGCGTGACGCAGAATGCCACGCAGGACGGCTATGCTTCGGGCACGCTGAGCGACGTGCGCATCGACACCTCAGGCATTATCTACGGCGTCTATTCCAACGGCACCACCCTGCCCCTCTACCAGATAACCATGTACGACTTCCAGAACAACCAAGGGCTCTGGCGCGAGGGCGGCAATCTTTTCTCTTCCACCAACGATTCCGGTGAGCCGCGCATCGGCGTGGCCGGGGATAACGGCTTCGGCACCACCAAGGCCTACAACATCGAACAGTCCAACGTGGACATGTCCCGCGAGTTCGTCCAGATGATCACCACCCAGCGGGGCTTCCAGGCCAACTCTAAGGGCATCACAACCGTGGATACCATGCTTGAAACGGTTATCGGCATGAAGCGGTAGGCTGAGGCCGCCGCCCGGAATATCGGGCGTTCACATCGGGTGGACGCCCGACAGCGAAGGGATAGCGCTGCAATCCGGCTTTCTCCGTACAAAGCGCCGACCATTTGGTCGGCGCTTTTCGCGTCTTTTCGTTCCGGTCGGAAAGGTACGCAAGCTATCTGCCCATGACGCCCGCCGCCGGGCCATTCCGAAACGCACTGCGGGCACGGACTCGCCCTGTGTCTTTCCCGGCGAAGCGCCGTGCGGCCGAAGGCGGCACAGGCGATCTCCTTCCGGACAGCGCGCCAAGCCCCTAAAAGCGGCGCGCATCAGCGCCAAAAATGCAGCACTCAACAGGAGGAAAAATTTTCCCCACCCGCAACATAATTAAATAACATATTAAAATATAAGAATAAAATGAAATTGGCACATGGGTTGCAATCGATGGGTACAGCTTAGTAACCACCCAAGGAGGTGTCCCATGTCTTTGGTCATAAACCACAATATGATGGCCGCCAACACGGCCCGAAACCTGAACGCGCATTATTCGCAACTGAGCAAGTCCACCGAGCGCCTTTCCACGGGCCTACGGGTCAACAGCGCGGCTGACGACGCCGCCGGACTGGCCATCCGCGAATTGCAGCGCGCGGACATCGCCACCCTGCACCAGGGCGCGCGCAATGCCAACGACGCCATTTCCCTGATCCAGACCGGCGACGGCGCGCTGGGCGTCATCGACGAAAAACTGACCCGTATGAAGGAACTGGCCGAACAGGCCGCCACCGGCACCTATGATTCCACCCAGCGCCTGATGATCGAGTCCGAATATCAGGCCATGGCCTCGGAAATCACCCGTATCGCCAATGCCACGGATTTCAACGGCATCAAGCTGTTGGACGGCACCCTGTCTTCCAGCTCGCACGACGGCAGCGGCATGACCGCCACCGGCAAGCTGAAGGTTCACTTCGGCACGGGCAACGATTCCGCCGAAGACTATTATTACATCACCATCGGCAGCTGCACGGCCTCGGCTCTGGGCGTGGGCAACCAAGCCATCGACGCCGCCACCGGCCAGTTGCGCGCCGGCGGCACCATTTCGACCCAGGAAGCGGCCCAAGAGACCCTGGTGGCTCTGACCGACGCCATCGTCTCCAAGGACAAGATCCGCGCGCACCTGGGCGCCATGCAGAACCGCCTGGAGAATACCATCACCAACCTGAACACTCAGGCTGAAAATCTCCAGGCCGCGGAATCCCGCATTTCCGACGTGGACGTCGCCACGGAAATGACGCAGTTCGTCCGTACCCAGATTTTGAGTCAGAGCGCGGTAGCCATGCTTTCGCAAGCTAACTCGCTGCCCCAGATGGCCATGCAGCTCATCGGCGGCTAGGCTATCTCTACATAGGCTGTGGCAGACCAAAGACGGGAGGCCCGGGGGCCGTGCCCCCGGGCCGGGAAAAAATTCTCCGGCCCGGCTTTCGCGTAATACACCGGCTTATGGCGTCAGGAAAGGACGGGCATCCGGGTTTTCTTCAGCATGTTCCAGCGAGTTCAGGGCTTGGCGGGCTGCTTCCTGCTCGGCTTTTTTGCAGCTTGTGCCGCTGGCCGTGAATTCTCTGCCGTCCGGCAGATGCAGGGAAACTTCAAAAATTTTGGCGTGTTCCGGGCCATGGCTTGCCAGTTGCACGTACACCGGCCGCTCCCTGAATAATTGCTGCGCCACTTCCTGCAAGCGTGTCTTATAATCCTTCCTCTGCGGTTCCCCGGCCGCTCGCGGCCAATGCGGCGCGAAGATGTGGGCCACCGCCGCCTGCGCGGCGGTAAAACCGCCATCCTCGTACACGGCGGCAAGCACCGCCTCCAGCACGTCGCTGAGTACGGAATCGCGGCTGCGGCCGCCCTGGCGTTCCTCGCCCTTGCCCAGCTTCAACAGGCTGTCCAGGCCGAATTCCCGCGCCCGTTCAGCCAGGCTGACCGTGCTCACCAGACGCGCGCGCAGCTTGGTCAGCTCCCCTTCCCGCGCCTCTGGAAAACGGCGGAACAGCTCCCAGGAAACACAGAGTTCCAGCACGGCGTCGCCCAGAAATTCCTGCCGCTCATTATGGTGCTGCCCACCGGAATACTCATTGGCCCAGGAACTGTGGGTCAGGGCCAGATCCAGCAGTTCCGGGCGGGCGAAGACATGGCCCAGCTTTTCTTCCAGGGCGATACGGGCCCGCGGCGGCGTCGCGCCGATAGGAAAATCATCCTTGCTCATGCCCCCCAATGTAGCCGTTTCGCGGCTGATGGCAACAGAAAATCCCTTGACATGCGCTCCGCCAATGCCTACCTAAATCCAACTACTTATGAGGAGCAAAGCATGGCTTATGATATCCGCTTGATGAAGCTGGTGACGGGTGAACTGGTCATCGGCAAATATGATCAGGAAAAAGACTGCCTCAATGACGTGGCCGCCATCCAGAGCATCCCCACTCAGCAGGGCGTGCAGATGATGATGCTGCCCTACGGTTATCCCTTTGAACCCAATTTCAGCGGCACGCTGGAGGGAAAAACTTTCCTCTACCGCTATGCCGATACGCCCAAGGAACTTCAGGACAAGTACATCGAAGCCAGCACCAACCTCACTGTGGCCGGTGGCCTCGGCAAGATGCAGTTCGGCTCCGGTCCCCTGCCCGGCGGCAACGGCAGCGGACTGATCAAGTAAAGCGGTTCCGAACATCCAGTCTTAGTAAAGGCGGCGTTGAGCGCCGCCTTTTTTATACCCCGGCTCAAATGAGGATACCATGCGCGACCTTCTGCCCCTGCTGCCCAGACCCAGCCGTTTTGCCGGTATAGAAGACGGCGCCTGCCGCAAAGACCCCGCGCGTGTGCGCTTGCGCATGGCCCTGGCTTTTCCCGACACCTATGAGGTGGGCATGTCCTACCTGGGACAGAAGATCCTTTACGGCATTGTCAACGCCCACGAGGCCTGGTGGGCCGAGCGGGCCATGGCCCCGGACCGCGAAGCCGGGGCCGTTCTGCGCGCCAATAATGCTCCGCTCTGTACCTTGGAGTCGGACACGCCCCTGGCCCGGTTGCACTGCGTCTCTTTTTCCATCACGCATGAGCTCTGCTATACCAATGTGCTCTACATGCTGGATCTGGCGGGCATTCCCCTGCGCTCCGCGCAACGCGGCCAGGACCTGACGGCCTGTCCCCTGGTCATCGCGGGCGGCGGCGCGCTGTTGAGCGCCGAACCTTTGACGCCCTTCATGGATCTGATGGTTCTGGGAGACGGCGAAGAAAGCCTGCCCGACGTGCTGCGCCTGCTGGAACGCGCTCTGGATCACGGCTGGAGCCGTGATCAGCTGCTGCGCGAGGCGCGGCTGATCCCCGGCGTCTATGTGCCGTCGCTTTTCGCGCCCGGAGAAGACGGCGCGCTTGTCCCCCTGCTGCCCGATTACACCCGCCCGGCGCGGCGTATTGTGGCGGATCTGAACACGGCAGTCTATCCCACACGGCAGGTGGTACCCGTGGGCGCGGTGCACAACCGCCTTTCCTTGGAAATCGCCCGTGGCTGTACGCGCGGCTGCCGGTTCTGCCATGCGGGCATGGTCTACAGGCCCGTGCGCGAGCGTTCCCTGGCAAATATTACCAGGCTGCTGGACGACTGCCTGCATGAAACCGGTTTTGACGAAATATCCTTTCTTTCCTTGAGCACCGGAGATTTTTCCGCCCTCAAGACACTCTGCCACGGCGTGCTGGACCGTTGCGCCCGCGAACAGATCAGTCTTTCCCTGCCTTCTCTGCGCGTGGGCTCCATCGACGACGAGATCATCGAACGCATGGCCGATCTGCGGCGCACCGGCTGCACCCTGGCTCCGGAAGCGGGCAGCCAGCGCCTGCGCGACGTCATCAACAAGGGCGTCAGCGAAGAGGGACTGCTGCTGCACGCCCAAAAACTGCTGGAACACGGCTGGCGGCTGGTCAAGCTTTACTTTATGATCGGCCTGCCCACGGAAACGGACGAAGACCTGGCCGCCATTGCCGATCTCTGCCGCAAGGTGCGCGACGCCGCCGGGCGCGGCGGACCCCGCCTGCAAGTCACGGCCGCCCTGTCGCCCTTTGTGCCCAAGCCCTTCACGCCCTTCCAGTGGGAAGCCCAGATCAGCCGGGAGGAGATCAGCCGTCGGGTTCATCTGGTGCGCGAATTGTTCAAGGGCCAGAAATGCCTGAAACTGCGCTGGCATGAACCGGCCATGAGTCATCTGGAAGGCGTGCTGTCCCGTGCGGACCGCCGCATGGCCGACGTGGTGGAGAAAGCCTATCACAAGGGAGCGATTTTTTGCAGCTGGATGGAAGGCTTTGACCTCGCGCCCTGGCTGGAAGCCCTGGACGAATGCGGCATCAGTGCCGAAGCCTGCATCGGCGCGCGCGAGGCGGGCGGCCCCCTGCCCTGGAGCCATCTGGAGGCCGGAGTTTCCGAGGAATTTTTACTGCGCGAACGGGAGCGCGCCCTGGCGGAAAAAATTACCCAGGATTGCCGCTACGGGGCCTGCCGCCAATGCGGCGCGTGCGACACCAAGGCCGGGCCTTCGCGTTTGCCGCACGCCACCGTCGCGGCGGAACCGGATGCTGCCCTGCACCGTAATCGTCTGATCTTCAGCCAGCGCGACCAGAATGCGCACGAAGCCCGGCGGGATGCCGAAGGGCGGCTGATCTGCCGCCCCCAGTCCAGCCGCCCGCCCCAGATCGCGGCGGAGCTCACCCTCAAGGCGGCCCAATACCGCATCTGGCACAGCAAAATGGGCGGCAGCGCCTATTTGAGCCAACTTGAGCTACAGGCCGTGCTGGAGCGCGCCCTGCGCCGGGCGGGCCTGCCCCTGTCCTTTTCCCAGGGATTTCATCCGCTGCCCCTGCTTTCCTTTGGCCGGGCTCTGCCCGTGGGCGTGGAAAGCAGGGCCGAATGGTTTGCTCTGACCCTGCATCAGGCTCTTGCGCCGGAAGAAGTGGCCGCCCGTCTGAACCCGCTTCTGCCGCCGGGCATGTCCGTGCTGCGCGTCGATGCGGTGGACAAAAGCCGCCGCACGGAACAGGCCGAGGCCGAGGCATTTTCCCTCGTCCTGCCCACGGTGGAGGAAAATGCCGCCGCAGTGCGCTGTTTTACGGATTTTGCCGCGCTGGCGTCCTTCCCCCACACCCGCCAGACCAAGAACGGGCCGCGCAGCGCGGATCTCCGGCCCCTCTTGCGGCAGTGGGAGGCAGGCTCCGCGGGGCTTGCCGACGCACGGGCGGAAGCGCCCGCGGCCGTGACATTTGTGGCTGACTGGCATACCCTGTATCTGTCGCCCCTGCTTTTCTGTCTGGCCGTTCTTGCGCCGCTGGGGCCTGAAAGTCATCTGCGTTCCCGTCTGCGCCTGCTCAAAACGGCACAGATTTTTGCGAGCGCGCAAACATATCCGTAGGATCACATGCCACGCGCTTTTACCCATACTTGGTTCTTTTTCGGCGATTCCCTGACGCTGGGCGTCAACGATAATCGTATGCCCGGCGGCTGGGTCAGCCGTCTGGTCCTGCTGGGGCAAGAGGCCGGTCTCTACCGTTTCCCGCCGGCCACCTTCTATAACCTGGGCGCGCGCCGCCAGTCCACGGCGGATCTGGCCCGGCGCTGGCGGCAGGAAGTGGATTGCCGTCAGATGCCCGGCATGGTCCCGCATCTGGTCTTTTGCGCGGGCGTGGTGGATATGGCCGCTCCGGGCGGCGGTCAGCCCGTGGCCTTGGACAAGGCCATGTACTGCCTGCGGACCATGTTGACCGAGGCCGCGCCGCTGGCCCCGACTCTGGTCATAAGCCCGCCGCCGGTGGCGGACCCGACCGTGCGCCGACGCATTGCCGAACTCAGTGCGGCGCAGGCCGCGCTCTGCGCGGAATTGGGGCTGCCGTTCGCGGATATTCACGCCGCTCTGGCGGCTTCCCACAGCTATATGGACGATTTGAGCGACGGCCTGCATCCCGGCCCGGAAGGCTGCACTGTCATGGCTGAAACGCTGCTGACGCAAAACACTGTGCGTGATTTCCTGCATGCGGATATGGGCGAAGAGGGCAACTGAGATGGGTTCATGTATTCCTTTCAGTGACGAAGAACCTTTTGCGGAGCGCGTCAAGAGCCTGGCTGACGACGAATTGCTGGAAATCTGGGAAGAAACGCAACAGATTGAAAATCTGCTCTGTACAGAGATGAATGCGGACTTCTCCATTGCCCCGGATTATGAAAAGGTCATTGTGGAGGAATTGCGCCTGCGCTCCAGCCGTAAGCTGCGCGTTCCCCGCGCCGCCAAGTAAAGACCGGCGCTTTTTTCCCACTGTTTCGCGGCGGTGCGGGCAATGCCGTGCCGCCGCTTTCTTACAGGCTTCTCCGCAAATAAATCATGTCCACCAGCCGGACACCGCATTCCACAATGGGCTCACGGTAGTTGTCCATAAAAAAATTTTTCAGCCGATGGGAAAAAATAAAGCCGTGACGCTCATAAAAAGCGAGTGTGCGCGGTTCTTCTCCCGTGCCTGCCAGGATGGTCTCATATTTGCCGCTATAATAGCGAAAGACGTGTTCCAACAGGCGCGTGGCATAGCCCTGGCCCTGGTAGCGCGCGCAGGTTGCCAGATTTTTCAGTTCGCACGTTCCCTTGCCTTCGTCGGTGACCACGCAGAGGCTTTTCAGATCCGGATCAAAGAGTGCGAACAGGTCGCCCCGCTCCAGATAGCGGTCAATCATGTCTTCCTGCTCGTCACCCAGCAAAAGCAGCTCCAGAAAGCGCTTCTTATCAGTCGTAATTTTTTCAATGCGCAACGCGTCACCTCCATGTGTTACTGACGCAAAAGACGGGCAAACCGTTCAGGCCTGTCCGTCTTTTGTTGCTGTAGCGCGCCGAATGCCGGAGCGCGGATGAACACTGTTACATGGTGCTGAGCATGTCCATGTCTTCGCTGGAAAGCAGTTTGTCCAGATCCAGCATGATCAGAAGCCGATCCTGCAATTTGCCGACGCCGCTGATATAGTCGGAATCCACGCCGGCCACCACCGGCGGCGGCGGTTCCACCGTGCTGGCGGGTATGCGCAGCACCTCAGAAACGGCGTCCACCACAAAGCCCACAATAATATTGTTGATCTCGATCACGATAATGCGGGTGTTTTTGTCATGAGCCTTGGGCGCAAGGCCGAAACGACGCCGCAGATCAATGATCGGAATCACCTTGCCGCGCAGGTTGATGACGCCTTCCACAAATTCCGGCGCGCGGGGAACCTTGGTAATCTCCATGGTGCGGATGATTTCCTGCACCTTCAGGATATTTACCCCGAATTCCTCTTCACCGATGCTGAACGTCACCAGTTGCAGGAGTTCATCGTCCTGTTTTTTCTGACTTGGATCCATATCCGCTCCCTTGTCGCAATAGCTCGTCAAGCTGTTTTAACAAACCTAATCGGAACAGCGTGCGCTTTCGCCCCAGAGCAGGCCGTTCCGACCCGGCGACGGCAAGAGATGCCGTACGGCCTGTGAGCAGTGTTTGGACAGACTTATCCAGTGCACACTATGCTTTATCGACAGTTCCGTAAACCTCCCTAGGGTTGAACGCAAAAAAATGCTCCATAACGGCGAATTTATCCCCGGACCACCCTGCCGTGAAGGTGTGGGCTAGCCGCCCGTGAAGGTTTCGTTCATGGCTTTTTCCAGGCTTTGCACCCCGTAGACGTCGCGCAGCACCAGTGGCGAGGACGCGCCGTCTCCCGCCGGAAAAAGGGCCGTCAACGGAATGCTTTTGCTGCCCAGAGCCTCCAGCAGGCGCACGGCATAGGCATTGGCGTTGGTCAGATCCACACGAATCAGTTCCATGCCGTACCGGGCCTGCCAGGCGCGCAGGCGCTCGTCGGTCAACACCGTGGCTTCCATGAATTTGCAGTTGGGGCACCAATCGGCGGTGAATTCCAGCAACATGGGCTTTTTGCCCATCTGCGCCGTAAAATATTCCGGGCTGAATTCACGCCATTGCGGCAACGGCGCCACTGGGCGCAGTACCCAGACAATGGCGGCCAACAGCAGAAGGCCGCCCGCGATGCCCGCCACCCTGCGCCGCAGAGGCGGCGCGGAGACGCCGCAGAACTGTCCCCAGAGCCAGGCGCACAGCGAGACCAGCAACAGGACGCTGAGCACATGCATGTGTTTTTCCACCGGAAGAATGGAGAGCAGATAGAGAGCGGTTCCCAACAGAAAGAAGCCCACCACGCGCTCAAAGACATGCATCCACGGACCGGGACGCGGCAGTATCCGCGCCATGTTCGGCCAGATGCAGAACAACAGGTACGGCAGGGCCATGCCCACGCCCACAGCCCAGAATACCACCATGAGAATCAGCAGGGGCTGGGTAAATGCCCAGCCCAGCACGCCGCCCAGCAGGGGCCCACTGCACGGCGTGGCCAAAAAGGTGGAGACAAGCCCGGTCAGATAGGATTGCAGGCGGGGATTCTTGGTATTTTCGCCGGTTTTGAGATCAATGACCGGCAAGGTGAACACCCCGAGCATGGACAAACCCATCAGAAAGACGATCAGCAACATGACCAGCAAAATGCCCTGATTCTGGTAGAGCTGCCCCCACATCAGGTCCGCCAGGCCCAGCACCAGGGCCAGGCCGGTGAACAGCGTCAGCACGCCGCCCGCGAAGCACAGGTTGTGCTCACGAAAACGCCGGAGGCTTTTCTTGTCGCTGCCGCCCATCAGCAGCAGCCCGCTGATCTTGAAGGTCAGCACCGGCAGCACGCAGGGCATGGCGTTCAGCAGCAGACCGGCCAGAATCCCCACCAGCAGCGCTTTGCCCAAACTGGAGATTTCCAGCGAGGCATCGGCATAGCGTGGGGTCAGTTGCAGTTCAAAGCCCTCCGGCGGCGGCAGAAGATCGCTCGCCTGTCCGGCAAGACGCGCGGCCGCCGTGCCTTCCAGCGCATCGGGAGCGCCCGCGCCCAAAGGCGGGGCCAGCCGACCTTCCATCTTGGGAGCAGAAGCCGCAGAGGCCGGGGCGCCCAGCACGTCGGCCAGCACGGGCTGGCTATTTTTCAGCTTGTGCCACTGTCCCGTCCAGGAGGCTTCACCCACCGGAGGCAGCGATTGCGGCACCACCCCGGTAAAACTCTGGTCGATGGGCAGGCAATTGCGGTTGGAACAAAGCAGCATGCTCAAGCCCACGGTATAGGGCTTGCCCACGGCCTGCTCCGGCAAAGCGGAAAAAAACACAACTTCGCCTTCATAGGCGAAAATCGTCGCCTCCGGATCATAAAAGTCGCGCTGCATGGCTCCGGCGGGATACCAGACCGGCAGCATCTGCCCGCCCTCCAGTGCGAAATCCAGGACGGTGGGACGGCCCGCGTCACCCGCTTCGTGGGCATAGGCGTGGTAACCTGAGGGGATGTTCAGATGCACGGCGGCGACGATGCTGTCGCCGTCACGGGCGAAATCCAGCCGTACGGGAACATCCCCGGCCCAGGCGCGGACAGCGGACAGCGGGGCCGCTCCTGCGGCAACCATAAGACATAGCAGGCAAATGAGTAAAAATTTTCTTTTCAACATATTGGTTTTTTTGTATATTATTTTTCCATTCAAAGCCAGCGCTTAATTTTTGTAAAAAATTTACAAAAACGTTTGACAAACTGGGTACATACGCGTAAACCCTTTTTCACGCCACGGGTCATTAGCTCAATTGGTAGAGCAGCTGACTCTTAATCAGTTGGTTCGGGGTTCGAGTCCCTGATGGCCCACCAAGAAAATACGGGTTTACGGTTCACGCCGTAAACCCTTTTTCTTTTCCGACAGTCTGCTGCGGAGGTAAGCGGCGAGTGTCGGAAATAGCCTATCCGCTCGCTGCCGCCAAGTCCAGATACCGCGAGAACACACGCAGACAAAAGAAAAAGCCCGGCCTGCACAAGACCGGGCTGTAAATTACCGTGGAACAACGGGCTGACGTTACAGAATATACTGGCTCAAATCCTGATCCTTGCGCACATCCTGCAAATGTTCGCAGACATAGTCCCTGTTGACCACGATCTGCGCGCCGGGCATGTCCGGCGCGTCAAAGGAAATATCGGCCAGAATCTTTTCCATGATGGTATACAGGCGTCGCGCGCCGATGTTTTCCGTGCGGGAATTGGTGTCCTCGGCAAAAGCCGCCACTTCCTCCAGGCCGTCCCTTGTAAAGCTCAGGCGAATCTGTTCCGTGCCCAGCAGGGCTTCGTACTGCTTGGTCAGGGCATTGTCCGGTTCGGTGAGGATGCGCAGGAATTCCTCCTTGCCCAGGGCCTGCAACTCCACCCGCAGGGGAAAGCGACCCTGCAGTTCGGGAATCATGTCCGACGGCTTGCTGAAGTGGAAGGCCCCGGCGGCAATGAACAAAATGTGGTCCGTACGGACCATGCCGTACTTGGTGTTCACCGAGCTGCCTTCCACAATGGGCAGCAGATCGCGCTGCACGCCCTCTCGCGAGATGTCCGAGGTGCTGTTCTGCGAGGAGCTGGCGATCTTGTCGATTTCGTCAATAAAAATGATGCCGCTCTGCTCCACTCGCTCCTTGGCGCGTTCGGTCAGGGCTTCCTGATCCACCAGCTTGCCCGACTCTTCCTGAACCAGCACGTTGAAGGCGTCGCGGATTTTCATCTTGCGGCGGCTGCGGCGCGGCGGAAAAGCCTTGCTGAACATATCCTTGACCTGGCCGCCCATCTGTTCCATGCCCGGAATGGCGAAAATATCGACGCCCTGACCGCCCTGCTCGGTCACTTCCATTTCCACTTCCCGCTGGTCTAGAAAGCCCAGGCGGAACTGCTGGAGCAATTTGTCGCGGGTGGAATTGCGTTCTTCCTGGCCGAAGGAGTTGGGCAGAAGCAGATCCATCAGGCGCGATTCAGCGGCGGCCTCGGCGGCCTTGCGCACGCGGGCGTTTTCCTCCTCGCGCACCAGGTTGATGCCTATTTCCATGAGATCACGCACCATGGACTCCACATCTCGTCCCACATAGCCCACTTCCGTGAACTTGGTGGCTTCCACCTTGATAAAGGGCGCGCCGGACAACTTGGCCAGGCGGCGGGCAATTTCGGTTTTGCCCACGCCGGTGGGCCCCATCATGATGATGTTCTTGGGAGCCACTTCATCGCGCAGTTCCGGCGAGAGATGCTGACGCCGCCAGCGGTTGCGCACGGCCACGGCCACCATGCGCTTGGCCTGTTCCTGCCCCACCACAAATTTGTCCAGTTCCGCCACGATCTCACGGGGTGTCAAGGTGCTCATCAAGTGCTCCTGCTGAAAATATACGTATTTCCAAGATATAGGCATTGCCCGCGATCTGACAATGGCGCGGCCGCCATTTGCCCGGACAAAAATTTGCGCATAGACTGACGTTATGGATGTCAGCCTCATTGCGCACGCCGCCCGCATGATTCAGGACGCGGTTTGCAGCCCGGCGGCTGTGGAAACTCGGGCGGGCCCGGCCGCCGCGATCATCCTTGCCGACCCTATGCCGCTCTGGCTCTTCCCCGCCCTTTTTCTGGCCGGTATGCTGTCACAGGCGGCAGGACTTTTTCTGCATCGTCGTTCGGCGCTGATAAGCGGGACGGTCCTTGTCCTCACCGCCGCCGCGCTGGACAGGGATCTTACCCTGGCCGTGGGCCAGATTCTGGCGACTGCCGGACTTTTATACTGCGGCGGGCGGCCAGGCTGAGCCTTCCGCCATTGCTCAAAACGCAAAAACCCCGGCAAATGCCGGGGTTTTTGCGTTTTCAAAGGCTCAACTTATTTGAAGGCCTTTTCAAAATTGGGCACAACCTGCTTTTTGCGGCTCATGACGCCGGGCAGCCACACGGAACTGCCGTCGGGCTTCACGCCAAAGGCTTTTTCCACCACGGCGGGATCATCGGAAACGATCAGCATCTCCGAGCCTTCCTTCATGATGTCCGTGAGCAACAGGAACACGCTGTGACGGCCTTCGCCCTTCACCTTGGCGATTTCTTCCTGCAGACCGGCCTTGACCTTGTCGAGGATGGAGAGGTCCACCACTTCCAGCTGACCGATGCCCACCTTGTTGCCGTTCATGTCGAAATCTTTGTAGTCGCGGAAGACCAGATCGTGCATGGAGGTGCCGTCCACCGCGCTCTTGACCTTGAACATTTCCATGCCCAAGGCCACCACGTCGCTTACACCGGCGATTTTGGCCAGAGCTTCCACGGCTTTCTTGTCGGCTTCGGTACAGGTCGGGGATTTGAAGATGACCGTGTCGGAAAGGATGGCGCAAAGCAGGCCGCCGGCGATGTTCTTGGGAATTTCCACACCGTAGAAGTCATACATGTTCTTGAGCACGGTGCCGGTGCAGCCCACGGGCCAGATCCAGGCTTCCAAAGGAGAGGACGTGGTCACGTCGCCCAGCTTGTGGTGGTCCACGATGCCCAGCACGGTGGCGGAATCCATGCCCTGCGGGGCCTGGGCCAGGTCGGAGTAGTCCACCAGATACAGATCTTTGCCGGCAACGTCGCTGACCACCTGGGGAGCGCTGAGGCCGAACTTCTTCAGCACGAATTCAGTTTCAGGGGTCGGCGCGCCCTGCGCGGCCGGGGTGACGTCAAAACCGCGTTTGCTGTACAGATCAGCGGCGGCAATGGCGGCAACGATGCTGTCGGTATCGGGATTCATGTGACCAAGAACTAATGCGGACATGACAGTCTCTCCTTCCGGTGTGGTTCTTTTATGTTTGCGGCCCCAGATGCACCGCTTTGTTCTCTTTAGCACAAAGTCCGGGCCATGCCAAGGCCTTTGCCGTAAATTTCCCGGCTGCGCGCCTTCAAAACCGGCGCTGAAGCCGAAATCTCCCGGAAAAATATAGAAAAATCCCTCGTGATTTTTTTACTTTTTCCCGGAACGGGGATGAGCCTGATCATAGGCACGGATCAGATGTTCCAAACTGACCTGGGTATAGCGTTGCGTGGTGGTCAGCCGCCGGTGCCCCAGCAGTTCCTGCACGCTGCGCAGATCCGCGCCCGCGGCCAGCAAATGGGTGGCAAAGGAATGGCGCAGGCTGTGCGGGGAAACCGTAAAGGCTAGACCGGCCCGGCGGCAGAGCCCGGCAATGATCCGTGCCGCTTCACGCCGGTTCAGGCGCGCGCCGCGCGCGCCCACAAAGAGCGCCTGCTCCTCGGGCAATGCCAGATAGGAACGTTCCGCCAGCCATGCGGCCAAGGCTTCGCAGGAGGTGTCGGACAAGGGGGACAGACGTTCACGGGAGCCTTTGCCCATGACCCGCAGTACGCGGGAACGCAGTTGCGCGTCGTCCAGATCCAGGCTCAATGCTTCGGAAATACGCAGGCCCGAGCCATAGAGCAGTTCGGCCAGGGCCAGATCCCGGCAGAGCAGGCGCGCGGCGTGGGCCTCGGAGGGCGGCGCGGCTTTGGGCGTATCCAGCAGGGCAAAGGTTTCATCCACATTGAGCGCGCGCGGATGATGCTTTTCCTGGCGCGGATTGCGCACCTGGGCCGCCACGTTTTCACTGACCCGGCCGCTGCGCAGCAGAAAACGGAAAAAGGAGCGCACGGCGGCCAGTTTGCGGGCCATGGAGCTTTTGGCTTCGCCCCGGCGGAACAGCCAGGCCAGAAAGGCCTGGATATGTTTGCGGCTCACCTCGCCCGGCCGGGCCAGATCAGCCCCCTGCTCCCGCAAAAAAACGGCCAATTGGGTCAGATCCGCGCCATAGGCTTTTTGCGTGGCATCAGAAGCGCCCTTCTGCACCGCAAGCCAGGAAAGAAACGCCTCTATCTGCAGTCCGGCCATATCCGGCTTGTCCGCGCTGTCCGATCTGTCCGTTGCCATCATTGCGGGGGCGGCTTCACGCTTTGGCCTGTTCATGCCGGTGCCTCGTAGCGCGCACCGGGCAGGCGCTTGACCCGTCCCAGCATTTCCAGGCCGATAAGCAGAGCGTTCAGCTCATGTATCGGCATGTCCAGGGCCACGGCCAGAGCGTCGGCCTGCATGGGGCCCTGCCCGCGCAGACAGTGAAGGAGCCGCTCTTTGCGGTCAGGCGGAACCAGGGCTTCGGCCTCGACACAGGGAATTTCAACAGGAATCGGCGGTACGGCAGACCCCACACCTCTATTTTTCTCAGAGGGCGCGGCCGCCTGTCCCGGATTCGTGTCCTCCCCCGCCCGCACAGGCAGGGTCAGAGCCTTTTCAGCCTCCGGCAGGCTGGCCTCGCTGATGCCGAAGGGCTGCAACTGCGCGGCCAGGTCGCGCAGGACATCCTCGGCACTGAACACGGGCCGCGCGCCCTGGCGCACGAGTTCCTGACAGCCCAGACAGTGGGAATCCAGGGCCGGACCGGGCACGGCGTAGACATCGCGGTTTTGTTCCAGGGCGAGACGGGCGGTGATCAGACTGCCGGAACGACTGGCCGCTTCCACCACAAGAACGCCCAAAGCAAGGCCGCTGATGATCCGGTTGCGGATGGGAAAATGTTCGGCCAGGGGCGGCGCGCCGGGGGGAAATTCAGAAAGCAGCAGGCCCTGCTCCGCCATGGCGCGGAAAAGAGGCTCCCCGGAACGGGGATAGATTTGGTCAATGCCCGTTCCCAGAATTCCGATGCTGCGCCCCACACGGGCCAGGGCAGCCTCGTGGGCCACGCTGTCGATTCCCTGCGCCATGCCGGAAACAACGGTGATGCCGCAGGCCGCGAGACAGCGCGCCATATAGGCGGCCACCGCGAGTCCCTGGGAAGTGGCCCGGCGCGAGCCCACAATGGCAAAGGCCGGAGCTTGCAACAGGGAAATATCGCCCCGGCAGTACAGCAACACAGGCGCGTCGGGCAGTTCGCGCAACTGCCGGGGATAGCGGGCGTCTGTCCAGAGCAGGATGCCCGCGTCCAGGCAGCGGGCCTGATCCCACTCTTCCCGCGCGGTGACCCGCCAGGAACCGGTACTCATTTCCGCGGCCTGCCGCTTGTTCAAACCGGCTTCGGCCCAGCGTTGCCGCGCCTGCAAAGCCTGATAGGCAGAACCGAAGGCATGCAGCAGGCGCGCACGGGAGCGTGCCCCCAGTCCCCGGCAGTGACGAAGGGCCAGACTGGCCCAGTATTCCCTACGGGCGGTTTCATCCATGGTCGCCCAGGTGGGAACGGCTTGGCCTGCCTCCGATCCGCTGGAAGAGGCCATCGCCCCGGCGGGCATGGATTCCTCTGTCCGCATGGTCAGCGGGCCAGCCCCCGCGAACGGGCCATACGCGCCGCCTCGGAATTGGGAAAATCAGCCAGCAGGGTCCGATATTTTTGGGCCGCGCCCGGCTTGTCGCCCAGGCGGCTCAGACTCATGCCCGCCTTGAGCAGGGCGTCGGCGTTTTTGTGATGGCGGGGATAGTTGGTATTGACGGTCTGGAACTGGGCCAGTGCTTCCTTATAGTTGCCTTGGGCGTAAAGGCATTCTCCGATCCAGTATTCGGCATTGGCCGTATAACGCCCCTGCGGATATTGCTGCAAAAATTCGCGGAACCGGCTGATCCCTTCGGCGGAATGACCGGAAAGCGCTACCTTGAGGGCAGCCTTGTAAGCGGCATCCTCTCCCTTGGCACTTGCGGCAGGCTTGGACGGCGCTGTGGGCTGGCCCCCTGTTGCCGCGGGGCCGGGAGCGGGACTCGCCGCAGGCGAGGCGGGGACAGCGGAAGCCGAAGGCGCATCCACGGGCGGCAGACCGGGGTGTTCCGGCGGGAGGGCCAGATCGGAAGGCGGTAGGGTGGGTACAGGCACGGATGCCGTGCCGCCGGCAGAAGGAGCAACCTGGGGCGCTCCCTTGTCGCCGCTAACGGAGGGCGAAACCGGTTTCTCCGCCGGAGTGGAGGGAGCCTCGGTGGGGGGGAGGGCCAAGCCGCTCGGAGCAGCGACGGCCGCCAACTGACCGGAAGGCCCAGCTACGGCTTCGGGTCGCCCCACCTGGCCGGAGGGACCCACGGGCTTTTCTCCGCCTTTTTCAGCCTTGGCAGAAGGCGTACCGCCGGGAAAAGGCGCCGGAGGCGCGGCGGGATCGATTTTTTTGGCGGAAGCCACAGCCGGTCCGCCCTGCACCACAGGCGGCGTTTTTCCGCCTGTCGCGTCGCCGTGCGGTATAGCCGCACTTTGGGGAGAAGAAACCGTGGTCGTGTGACGCGCGGTTTGCGGCGGAATGATCGGCACTACGGTCATGCCGGTTTTATGCCCGCTGCGAGTGCGCACTTCATACACACGATTATTCAGCAGGGCGACTTGGCTGTTCAAGGCGACCACGCTGTTTTCCAGATTGTGCAGGCGCTGGTCCGTTTCACGCAGAACCCGCTGATTTTCCTCGCCGGTAGCCTCTACTTTCCGCATCTGGCCGGTAGAAGCGCAGCCGCCTATTGCCAGAACAAGGCAGGCCGTCGGAAGCACCCATTTTTTTTTCATACCGTTCTCCCGCCTTTTTTCTGCCCTAAGCCGCTTTGTATTTCAAGAAGTCTTGCGGCTGCCGCGTTTTTCAGGCAAAAACAGGCCTGTATGACGCCCGAGGAACATAGCGCATCAGCCTCGGACAGCGCAAGATTGCAAGGAGTCAGCATGAACATGCCCGGTCCGGCCCTCTTTCTGGCACAAGGCGGCGCGCAATGAACGCCATTCACGAATTCCTGCTCGCTTATCCGTTGCTGCGGACCAGCCTTGACATTGTCAGCGTGGTGCTTCCCTTGTCCGTGCTGCTGGCTTTCGCCGGAATGGGCTTTATGTCCGCCACGGCCCGCATCCTTTCCATCACTCGGCGGCGCTCCTCTTACGACAAATGCGCCCGCCAGCTTGCCGTGCTCGGCCTGATACTGGGCTGGCTGCTGCTGATCGGCGGCCGGATCTGGCTTTTTTTCACCCAGGACGGCTACACGCCCGATTCCCTGCCGAGCTTCCTGGTGGAAATGAGCTGGATGCTGCTGGGCATAGCCGTGCTGATCAGCAGCCTGTATTACGCGCTCTGGAAGGCCTTGAAAAATATGCCCGTCCTGCATGTGACCCTGGGCGTACTGAGCGGCATTCAGGGCTGCGTGGCCGTGGTCAGCAGCCTGGCCGCCGCGCGTTTTCTGTCCGCCCTGGCCCACCCGGACGCCGCCGGCCTGACCCTTGGCGATCTTTTTCTGCCCGCCTGGAATGCGCCGCTCTGGAGCGCCCTGTGCTATACCCTGCCGCTGGTCCTGGCCATGCCCGCCGCCTTCGGCGCGCTCTGGCTGCCCCTGCGGCGCACGCACGACGACTTCGGCCGGGACCACTACAATACCATGATTCCCTGGTGCGCCGGCTGGGCCCGCAATGCCTGGTGTCTGCTCTGGCTGTTGCTGCTCGTTTCCAGCGGCCTGCATATCTGGCTGCACTGGCAGGATGGAGTGTTCAGCGCGCAGGACGCCGTTGTCGAGAGTTCGCGCCTGCTGCTCTGGCTGATTCCCATGCTGCTCTGGACCATGGTGCGCCGCAGCTCCATCGCCCTGCGCCACAAGCTTACTCTTCTGGCGGCTCTGCTTATCGCTGTGAGCTTTATGCTGCCCTATTATCTGGAGGCCACGAGCGTATAGGACGACCAAGAGCAATTCATATTTTAACTGACTGAAGTTGCTCTACTTTTTTAGATACTGCCCGCGCCACTCGTCCAGAAAAAGCAGGCTGGTTTCCAGATCGCTCAACACCCCGCTCTGCTCACGCAGGCGGGCCAGCACGTCGTCAAAGGCGGCATGCGGACCAAGACCCAGCTTGCGCATCAGTTGCGCCAGCTCTTCCCGCAACTGCGGACCAAGCTCCGTCGGCGCGGCCTGTTCGGGTCCGCTTTGGGGCCAGGGCCCCAGTTCCGCTTCCAGATAGTCCAGCAAGGCGTCCATGCGCCGCTCATAGGTATGTTCGCGCAGCGTCCGTTCCCGAGCGCGGCGGGCATAGGCCTCACGCTCTTCGGGATGCGCCAGGAAGTGGTCGATCCCGGCGTAAAATTCATTCATGGATGTGAACGTGGCCAACTCATCCGGCGCAAAAAGTTCGCCCAACAGAGAGCGCTGATCCACCAGTTGAAAAGCCCCCATGGCGGCCAGTTCAAACGTGCGCGGATTGACGAAATCCCCGTGGCTGACCAGGTCGCCGCCCTGCAGGCTGGAATGCAGATTGAGATTCACCCTGGCGGCATTGTAGACCTTGACGCTCTCCTCTTCGCTGATGCGCGCGCCCCGGCGCTGGATATTCCCGGCCAGCAGGCTTTCACCTTCCCAGTCCGAACCCCAGATTTTGAAATCCCGCCCGGCCAGGGGCCGAAAAGCCAGCCGCCGGTTGGGATAGCCCGCGCCCAAAAAGGCGATGTCCGAACCATATTCCTTTTGCTCGGCCAAGCTCAATTCCAGCGGCTTGTGAAATTCCGGCAGGGCCGCCAGAGGCAGATACAAGGCATGGGCCTGCCCGATTCGGGCCAGCTCCGAGAGGAAGGGTTCCTGCTGGATGACCGCGAAGGCATCATACAGAGGCGCGTAGGTCCGCCAGTAGTTGAAGATCCGGTAATCTTCCACAAACCACATGGCCGTGCGCACCCCGGCGCGCCGCAGGCGTTGCAACAAGCTCCGGCTCATGGGGGCCTGGGCCAGCGCCAGCACGAAATGCGGCTCCAGCGACTGCACCTGGGCCCAGATGGCCTGGGACACCACCTGCAAAAAGGAATTTTCCAGCGGCACGGTCTGGGCGGGCGTCAGGCCCAATCCCTTGAGGCCGGTAAATGCCGGATAAAGCAAAGGGGCTTCAAAAAGCCGCACCGTATGCCCCAGTCCGCGCAGGGCCGAGGCGCAATACCGGCCTATGGGCAGCGAACCGCCGTACATGGGCAGAATCACCAAAATGCGTAACGACGTGGCGGGCATCAGCAATACCTCCCGGGCGGCAGCATCCAATCCGTATCCTTATAAAGCCAGTCGCGCAGGTCCGCCAGCTCCGCATGTTCCGCGACGTCCAGAGCAGTGGACAGCGCGTTCCCATTCTGCGCATCCACTTCCCACAAATGCAGGGTGTCCGCCAGCAAAGCGCGCGTCACAGTCCGTTGCCGGGCGTATTCATCATGGCCGCCGTGCAGGCGTAATACGCCGCCCAAGGCGTCCAAATCGCTGCGCCAGACCTGCAGGCCGTCCGGCGGCGCGGCTGTGATTCGCGCCTCGGGCCGCACGGCCGCCGCCAGGGAGCGCAAAAAGCCCTCTCCGTGCAGAGCGTCCAGACAGGCCACCTGATACGGGCAGGCAGCGGATTCCAGACAGGGCGCGCAGGCGCGCGAGGCCTGCCAGACCCAATGTCCCCGGCCATAGGGGCCGGTTTCATGGCACCAGGCGGAGGAAAGAAAAAAAGCCAGCACCGGCACGCCCAGATGCGCCCCCAGGTGCATGATGCCCGTATCCGGCGTGACCAGGGCGTCAAGGCCCTCCACAGCATGAACCAGGCCGGGCCAGTCGGTTTTTCCGCTCAGATCTTCAACCTTTTCTTGAACTTTCGCGGGCAGCAAACGCAAAAGCTTGCGCGCGGCGGGCTGCTCCGCCGCCGTGCCCAGCAGGCGAATACGCGGGCCGTCCAGCAGGCTGAAAAGGATTTGCAGCATTCTGCCCAACAGGGGCAAGGGCAGTGAACGGCGGGATTCACGTCCGGCTAGCACCACGCCAAGGCCCTGGCCGCCGGGTCTTGCCGGGGGATTGACCAGTTCCCCCGCCAGGGGAGACGGTGCGAAATGAGCCCAGAAGTCCACCAGGTTCAGGGGAGAGAACGCCCGCCGCTCGCTCAGGCGGAAGGCCAGCCGTGCCCAGGCCGAGCGCGTGATGCCTCCCGCTGTCGTTCGTGCCGGACGGTAGCCCATGACCCGCTCCGCCTCGAACAGACGGCAGATGGCGGCGGTGAGCCCGGCGAAATTACAATTATAGACTGCCTGGAAATCCATGTTCCGCCACTGGCGGAAGACTGCCCGGTTTTCATGCAGGACGGCGGCGTCCGGTCGGCCGTGCAGGCGCAGGCCATGGATTTCGGCGGCGGGATACAGCAGCCGGGCCAGAGGCGCAAGCCCGGCGTCCACGCCAAGGTGCACCCGGCCCCGCTGCTCCAGGGTGCGGATCAGCCGTTTGCTCTGTACCAGATCGCCGAAGCGAGCCGCCTGTAAAACCAGAAATGCCGACATCAGCCATCCTTGATGATCAGAAAGAAAGCGGAATTCGCTCCCTCAAAAAACAAAGATTGTGGAAAGCCTGAAATCTGCCGTAGCAGCTTGGAGTTAGCGTATTTACCTCCGCGAGGCAAGACAAAGCCCCTTTGCAAAACCATGCTTGGTGCTATACTATCGGGAATCACTTTGTTTTAAATCCGCAACAAAAGTTATTCAATTATGTCGATGTCCTCGCCGCACGCCCCCTTGTACCCGATTTTTCTTTCGCTGGAAGGCCGCGCCTGTCTGGTGGCGGGCCTGGGCGGCGTGGGGCGACGCAAGCTAGAGGGTCTGCTGGCTTGCGGCCCTGCTTCGGTGCTGGTTCTGGATATCTTGCGAGTGGAAGACCTGTCTGCCGAAGCCGCCGCCCTGCTGACAGACCCCAGGGCGTGCTTTGAAAGCCGCACCTGTACTCCGGCGGATGTACAAGGTCGCGCCCTGGTATTCGCGGCAACCGGCAGCGCGGTGGAAAATGCCCGCATCGCCGCCCTGTGCCGGGAGACGAATGTGCTCTGCAACTGTGCCAGCGCGCCCGAGCTGGGCGCTTTCAGCGTGCCCGCCGTGGCCCGGCAAGACGGGCTTGCGGCGGCCTTGTCCACAGGCGGGGCCAGTCCGGCTCTGGCCCGGCGCTGGCGACGCGAACTGGAGGGCTGGCTGGCCCCGCGCGCCCGTATGGTGCTCCTGATGGGCCGCCTGCGGCCTCTGGTCCTTGCCTTGCACGCCGAGACAGGGCAGAATACAGAGCTGTTCCGCAGGGTGGCGGCATCGCCTTTGCAGCACTGGCTGGCCGAAGGCGACCTTCAAAGCTGCCGACAGTGGCTTCTGGCGGAACTGCCCCCGGTTTTACACGTTCACATAGCGGAGTTGCTTGATGATCTCCCCTGAAGCCTCAACGCTGATAACTCTGATTTTCTATGCCTTGGCCAGCATCGTCGGTCTTGCGGGCATGATCATGCGCAGTCCCCTGTGGCGACGGCTGGGCTGCTGGCTGGCCATGGCCGGTTTCATCTGCCAGACCCTGATGCTGGCCATGGGCTTTCACAAAGCCCTGCCCGGCGGTCTGAGCCTGGGCGCGTATCTGCAGATGCTGGCCTGGTTTGTGCTGCTCTGCGGTCTGGCCGTTTGGTTCAAGCTGCGCCAGGAAACAGCCCTGCTGTTTGCCGCGCCCTTGGGCCTGATGCTCTTCGCCATGTCCGCGCCCTACCTCAGCGCCCTTGTGCAGGTGCCCCCTTCGCTCAAAGCCCCTTTTTACGCCCTGCATATCGGCGCGCTGTTCCTGAGCCTGGGACTGCTGGCCCTCGCCTTTGCCGCCGGGGCGCTGTTTCTTTTTCTGGAGGGGCGGATCAAAAGCAAACAGAGCATGAAGGGCTTTTGGCAGGATATGCCCGCCCTTTCCATGCTGGATAAAATCAACGCCTTCACCACCCTGACGGCATTTCCGCTCTACACCCTGGGCATCGTGGCCGGTCTGATCTGGGCCAAACCCGTCTTCGGGGCCACGGTCACCGGCGACCCCAAGGAAGTCATCAGCATCGTGGTCTGGCTGCTGTTCGCGGTATTGTTCCACAACCGTCTGGCTAACGGCTGGAAGGGCCGCAAACCGGCGCGGCTGGCCGTTTTTATTTTCCTTCTCTGTCTGTTTTCAATCATTGTGGTGAACACCTTCATGGATACGCATCACGCCTTCATCCGACGCTAACCGGGCATTGCTATGGACTGCGATATCTTTCTTGTGGGTCTCAATCACCGCACGGCGGGCGTGGATGTGCGCGAGCGCTTCGCCCTGGTAAACCACTGTGACGAGGAGCATTGGGCCCTGCCCTGTGCCGGGGCGGTGAGCGAGGCCATGATTCTTTCCACCTGTAATCGCGTGGAACTGTTGGCCGCGGGCACGGGCGACGTGTCCGGTCAGGTGCTGGAATGCTGGGCCAGGGCGCGCGGCGCGAAAGCCGACGAACTCCGGCCTTACGTCTACATTCATCAGAACCTGGAAGCCGTGCGCCATCTGTTTTCCGTGGCCTCCAGCCTGGATTCCATGGTCCTGGGCGAACCCCAGATCCTGGGCCAGTTGAAGAACGCCTACCGCAAGGCTGTGGACAGCCATGCCACGGGCGTGATTCTCAACCGCCTGCTGCACAAGGCATTTTCCGTAGCCAAACGGGTGCGCACGGAAACTGCCGTGGCCTCCAGCGCCGTATCCATCAGCTACGCGGCAGTGGAGCTGGCTAAACGAATCTTCGGGGACATGCATTCCCATAAGGCCCTGCTGGTGGGAGCGGGAGAAATGGCCGAACTGGCGGCCACCCACCTGCTGCAGGCCGGTATAGATGAAATTCTGGTAGCCAACCGCACCTTCGCGCGCGGCCAGGAGCTGGCCGAACAGTTCCACGGCCGGGCCATCCCCTTTGAGCAACTGGCCGGACATCTCACGGAGGTGGACATCATCATCACCTCCACCGGCTCGCCGGAACCCGTCATCCGGGCCCGTGACATCCGCGCCGTGCTCAAGGCGCGTAAAAACCGGCCCATGTTCTTTATCGACATTGCCGTGCCCCGCGATATTGACCCGGACGTCAACGGCCTGGACAACGTCTATCTTTACGACATTGACGATCTTAAAGAAGTTGTTGAAGAAAATCTGGCAAACCGCCGGGACGAGGCGGCCAAAGCCACGGAAATCGTCAATGAGGAAGTGGAATTTTTTGCCCACTGGCTCAGCAGCCTTGACGCCCAACCCACTATCGTGGACCTGATCCAGCGCGGGGAACGCGCGGCACAGGAGGAGCTGACCCGAACCCTCAAACGCCTGGGCCCGCTGGACGACGCAAGCCGCGAAGCCCTGGAGACCATGGCCAACGCTTTGGTGCGCAAGCTGAACCACGACCCCATCATGTTTCTCAAAGGCGACGGCATGGCTCGTGAGGGGGCGGCGTCGCGCATCAGCACTGTGCGGCGGATTTTCAATCTGGACAAAAACGTCTGTACCTGTAGCGGGAAGAACTGATGCGCTGGTACGGCATTGACGACCTCAGCGCCGAAGACACGGCGCGTCTGGCTCAGGTCCTGAAGGATATGGAGCTCAGTTCGGGCATCGACGGCCTTTACTGGCTGCCCGTGCCCGAAGCCCGGCTTTCGCCGGTACAGCGCGAGCATCAAGCGGACTGTGGCCCCTATGTGCTGGGCCTGGAGCTGGAAGAGCACAGTCTGCGCCTGGAGTTGCTGGTACGGGCGCGGGGCCGCCTGCGTTGCGACTGTGTGCACTATGCCGGGCCGGAACTGCGCGCGCATATGATCGCCTATCTGGAGCAATTACTGGTTGATCTGGGGATCACCGGTTAACCTTCATCTGCTGCATGAACTCTTTGCCGGAACTGCGCAGCCTGCCCCCAGCTTCCGCCCGGCTGTGTCTCGCGGTGGAGCGCTTCTACCTACGCCGTCTGGAGATCCCGCGCGGAGCCCGACTGGTGCTGGCGCTTTCAGGCGGGGCGGATTCCACGGCTCTGGCCTGCATCCTGCATATTCTTTCCCCGCGTCTCAAGCTTGATCTTTTCGCGTTGACCGTAAATCACGGCCTGCGGCCCGAAGCCGACGCGGATGCCCGTTGCGCGCGCGATCTTTGCGCGCTGCTCGGCATACCGTGCGTACAACGCCACGCGGATGTAACCGGGTTGGCGTCCGACAAGGGCTGGGGCCTGGAAGAAGCCGGGCGCCACGCTCGCTACGCTCTTTTGGAAGAGGAGCGCCGCGCGCGGCAAGCGGATTTTGTGGTTCTCGGCCATCATAACGAGGATCTGAGCGAGGACGTGCTGCTGCGCCTTACGCGCGGCACGGGCTGGCCCGCGCTGGGCGGCATGGCGGCCCGCGACGATACCCGCCGCCTGCTGCGCCCTCTGCTTTTCACCCGGCCGCAGGCGCTTAGGGAGCTGTTGCGCCAATGTGGCATTGTCTGGCGGGAAGATGCCAGCAATGACAGCCCGGCCTTTACCCGCAACCGCCTGCGTCACAATGTCCTCCCCCTGCTGCGCGCGGAAAACCCGTCACTGGACAGAAGCATGGCCGCGCTCTGGCAACTGGCGCAATGGGACGCGGACTACTGGGAAAAGACCCTGTCTGAAGCGCTGGCCGCGCATCCCTGGCAGGAGGAAGAACACGACGGGCGTCCCTGCCTGATTCTTCCCCGCGCCCTCTTGACGGCGTTGCACCCGGCGGCTCGTTTACGTCTCTACCTCAAAGTTGTGCGTCTGCTGCTCGGCCGGGCGAACGGGGACTCGGGCGGGCAAGCCCGCTCCCGCACGCTGCTGGATTTGGACGCCGCATTGCGCGAGGGACGCGGCAATACCCGCTTTCAACTGCCCGGCGGCATTGAAGCCGGACTCAAGGGCGGCGCAATGCGTTTTTCCCGGACGCTCGTCTCGCATGAGGTGGGCAGCCTCAATGCGCAAGGAAAAATATGATCCACGTGGCCCTGGCTTTCCATGATCACGACGGCAACTATGCATTGCAGCCGCGGCTGTATTGGTTTCCCTTTTCAGGCGCACCGCAAGCCCGGTCACGGCCCATATTCTGCACGACGCCGGTCTGACGCCCGTCGGCAAAGCGCGGCTTGCCACGGTTGCGGAATATTTCGGCCAGATCCTGCGTCTGCATGCTGTGCCGGAACCGCCACCGGAGATTGCCGCCGGCCTGCCCCCGCAATTCGGGCCCGGTTCTCTCTACCGTCTTCATCTGCCCCGCCTGCTGGGCGAGGAACAGGTCATTTATCTGGATTGCGATGTCTGCTGCACATTGGACATCAGGGAATTATGGGAGGAGGCGGCTCAGGGGCGGGCCGCATCAGGAGCAGAGCCGCTGTTGTCCTGCGTGCGCAATCAGACGGCCGAAGGCGCGGGCGGACGGGCAATAGTGAAAAAAGGCCTGGACCCGGCGCACTACTTCAACAGCGGCGTATTGGTCTTTCATCCGCGCCGCCTGCGCGCCTTATTCCCGGATCTCATGGCCGCTGTCCTGCGCCTTTTGCCCGAATTGCCCCGCCCCCCCCTGCTCTATCCGGATCAGGACGCCCTGAACCTGCTCTTCCGCCGTCTGCCGTTGCACTGGCTGGGGGAACGCTTCAACTATCAGCTGCACGTGGCCGGACGCTGGCTGCTGCCGCCGGACCAGCTTGAAGGCAGGCTGCTCCACTTCTGTGGCCGTAAACCGTGGTGCGAGCCTCTCTGCCCTTCGGCTCTCGGCCATCTGGAGAATTACCGTTTCCTGGAGCAATGTTGCTTTGAAAAATGAGATCATTCACCCCGGAAAATCCTTAATTTTCACGGGCCAGCTCCATGGCGGCGCGGGCAATGCCCCGGCTGCGCAGCCCCACCAGCTCACGTAGCTGCAACTGTTTGCCGTGCTCCACAAAACTGTCCGGCAGGCCCAGACGCCGGATACGCTGGCCGCGCAGTAGTCCGTGATCATTGAGGAATTCCAGAACAGCCGAGGAAAAGCCTCCGGCCAGCGCGCCTTCTTCCACAATCAGCAGGCGGTCAAAACGCCGGGCCAGATCCGCCAGTTGCTCTTCCGGCAGGGGCTTGAGCCAGACAGGATCAAAAACCAGGGGGCTGAAGCCCAGTTCTTTTTCCACCAGTGTCGCGGCCTCCAGAGACGGGTGCGCGCGATTGCCCACGGCGATGATGGCGATTTTTTCGCCCTGGCGCAGCACTTCGCCCATGCCCGGCACCAGCAGACGCGGCTCCCCTTCCAAGGGCACGCCGAAGCCCGCGCCGCGCGGGTAGCGCAGGGCGCAGGGGCCGTCGCCGTTCAGAGCTGTTCTCAGGCTGTGACGCAGCATGTCCTCATCGCGCGGGGCTAACAGCCGGATCTGCGGAATGTGCCGCAAGTAGGCGATATCAAAGGCCCCATGGTGTGTGGCCCCATCCTCGCCCACCAGCCCGGCACGGTCCACGCAGAATGTCACAGGCAAATTTTGCAGGCAGACGTCGTGGATCACCTGGTCATAGCCGCGCTGCAAAAAAGTGGAGTAAATAGCCAGCGCGGGCCGGTAGCCCCGGCTGGCCAACCCGGCGGCAAATGTCACCGCATGCTGCTCACAGATGCCCGTATCCACAAAACGCTCCGGAAAGCGCTCCCTGAAACGGTTGGTGCCCGTGCCCTCGGGCATGGCCGCCGTGATGGCGATGATCCGCTCGTCCTTTTCCGCCAGTTCCAGCAGGGTGTCACTGAAAACACGGGTAAAGGTGGGCAGCGCCGCCGAGGCCACGGGCAGGCCGGTTTCCGGCGTGAACAGGCCCACGCCGTGGTATTGGGTGGGATTCTTTTCCGCCGGGGCGTAGCCTTTGCCCTTGCGGGTGCGCACGTGCAGCAGCACCGGCCCGTCCTCCACGGCCGCGGCCATTTGCAGATGCCGCCGCAGGGCCGGAATGTCGTGCCCGTCCACCGGGCCGATATAGGTGAAGCGGAAAGCCTCGAAGAGCATGCCCGGCGTAAAGAAGGACTTGAAACTCCATTCGCCGCGCATGGCGTAGAGCGCCAGCTTTTGCCCGATGCGCGGAATGGAGCGCAGGAACCTGAGCACTTCCCGGCGGGTCTGGCGCACCCAGCGCCGCGAAAGCGTGCGGCTCAGGAACAGGGACAGCGCGCCCACATTGGAGGAAATGGACATCTCATTGTCGTTGAGCACCACAATAAGCCGACGCCCCATGTGCCCGGCCAGGTTGAGCCCTTCAAAAGCCTCTCCGGCGGTCAGCGAGCCGTCGCCGATGACCGCCAGCACATGGTGGCGCAGACCCGAGAGATCCCGGGCCAGGGCCATGCCCAGCGCTGCCGAAATGGATGTGGAGGAATGGCCCACTCCGAAGTGATCGTAAGGGCTTTCAGCCATGCGCGGAAAGCCCGACAGGCCGCCCAGGGTACGCAACGTATGGAAGCTGTCGGCCCGGCCCGTGAGCAACTTGTGGGCATAGGCCTGATGGCCCACGTCCCAGATCAGTTTGTCCTTGTTCAGGTCAAAAGTGGAAAGCAGGGCCAGGGTCAGCTCCACCACGCCCAGCGAGGGGGCCAGATGACCGCCGTTGTGCGCCACCACCTCAATGATGCGCCGACGCACCTCTTCCGCCAGCTCGGCCAGTTGAGGCTCGGAAAGAGCCGCAACCTGCGCGGGGTCGGTAATGCCGTCCAGAAGGAACGTTGCTGCCGTCTGGCTCATCTCAGGCCGCCCGGTTCACGGTATAATCGGCCAGAGCACGCAGGAAATCCGCCTCCGGCCCGGCAAAGCCCGCCAGCGCCGCCTGCGCCGCGTCAGCCTGGGCGCGGGCCAGCTCACGGCTCTTCTCAAGGCCCACCAGGGAAGGATAGGTATTCTTGCCCTGCTCCGCGTCGCTGCCCGCGGGTTTGCCCAGCGTGGCCGTATCCGCCACCACATCCAGAATATCGTCGGCGATCTGAAAGGCCACACCCAGAGATGAGCCGAAATTGCTGATGGCCCGCAGCGCCTTGTCGTCAACCCCGGCCAGCAGGCCGCCGCACACGCAGGAGGCCCGCAGCAGGGCGCCGGTCTTCATGGCGTGCATGCCCCTCAATTCCTCAAGGCTGACCTGGGAACGGCCGGTATAAATCATATCCCATTCCTGCCCGCCCACCATGCCGGACGCCCCGGCGGCCAAAGCCAGCTCGGCCACGGCCCGAAGCAGCCTGTCAGGGGGCACGGGCGCACGGCACATGATCACAAAGGCGTCGGTCAGAAGGCCGTCCCCGGCCAGAATGGCCGTGGCCTCGTCAAAAGCCTTGTGGTTGGAAGGCTTGCCGCGCCGCAGGTCGTCGTCATCCATGGCAGGCAAATCGTCGTGGATCAGGGAATACGTGTGAATCATCTCAATGGCCGCCGCAAAGGGCAGCGCCTTTTGCGGCTCCAGGCCGCAGAGGGCGGCGCAGCTCAGGCAGAGCACCGGGCGCAGCCGCTTGCCCCCGGCCTGCAGGCTGTAGAGCATGGACTCCTTAAGGCGCGGCGGCATGGGGCGGCCATCCAGACAGGCGGACAAATACGTTTCCACTTCCCTGCCCCGGCTTTTGAGCAGAGCTTTCATTTTTTCCACGGGCATCACGGCTATTCCGCCTCCTGCGGCCCTTGGCCGCGTGCTGTACTCCCTGCCTCATCCGGATTCAGAGATTTCAGCTCGCCGTCCTGCCAGAGGGAGAGTTCATGGCGAGCTTTTTCCAATTGTTCACGGCAAAAACGTGAACATGCCGCGCCTTCCTTGTACAGGGCCATGCCCTCTTCCAGCGGAAGGTCGCCGGATTCCAGGGCGCTGACAATTTCCTGCAAGCGGGCCATTTTTTTCTCGAAAAGATTTTCTTTCTTGGGGCTCATTGGGCCTGACTCCCGGAATTAGCCGAATTGGCGGACGGAAGGCGCTGGACGCCGGAAACGCCGGGCAGACCGTGGGCGGTCCGGGCCGAATCAGCTCCGGCCGGGACGTATGACGCGGCAAGAAAAGGCTGCGGGTCCACGGACTGGCCCTGCACAATGAGCGAGAGATGCAGATGCGGCCCCGTCACCCGTCCGGTGGCCCCCACCAGGCCGACGATCTGGCCCTTGCGCACGCGCTCGCCGGGCCGGACTTTGGCTTCGGACATATGCAGATACGAGCTGAAAACGCCCTCACCGTGGTTGATGTACACCACATTGCCGGAAAAATACAGATTGTCCACCAGAGCCACCTGACCGTCGGCGCAGGCCTGAATGGGCGAACCCTGCGCCCCGCGCAGATCCAGACCGCGATGCACGCTGCGCGGCTGGCCGTTGAACACCCGTTTTATGCCGAACAGGCTGGACACCCCACCCGGAACGGGTCGCGCCAAGGGCATTGTCCAGAGGCGCTCAGGCAGGGGCTGGGCCAGAGCCTGGCGCACTTTTTCGCGGTCATTTTTGATCCGGGCCAGCTGCGAAGCTGGCGGATTGACATATTTTTTGTCCACCATGAGTTTCTGCACCGGCCGGTCTTTGTCATAGAGGGCCAGGCTGGTTTGCGCCGTCGGCGCTGCGCTTTTGGCCTTTTTCACCTCGGGCACGGCAGCCACGCCCAGTTCCAGACCGGCGGCCTTTTCATCCAGGGGCACGGGCAACAGGATCACTGCCCGCCACTGGCCGCTGTTTTGGCTGTCAGCCTGCGCGGTAGCCGTGAAGGTCTTGCCCATCCAATGAAAAACAAAGTGCCGGACCGGCTGGTCGCTGATGGCTTGCGCCAGAAAGGCGTCGCCCCTGGCCGCCTTTTCAGGCGCTTCCAGGCGCACTCCGGCCAGAACCGGAACACTGAACAGAAGGCAGGCCGAGAGCAGCGCCAGACGGCGCACGGCCCGGGTCAACAGAGTTTTCATTCTTTTTCCTCACCGAATTGCGCTTCTTCCGGGCTGACACTCCTGACCACAGCGGCCAGACGACCGTCGGCCAGGCGCACTTCAATATCCCGGCCGGGAGCTGTCTGCCCCACCGAGCGCAAAATATCGCCCCGCGCCGTGCGCACCAAGGCGTAACCCCGGTGCAGCGGAGCCGACGGATCATTGGCTGCCAGTGCCGCCTCCAGGCTTTCCAGACGGCGGGACCGGTTCTCCAGCCATGCGTCGCTCACTGCTCGCAAACGATTTCCCGCCAGGGCCAGCATATGTTCCGCATCGCTCAAGCGGCGCGGCAGGGCCATTCCCAGGGCTGCATGCAACAAGGCAAGATGCGCTTGGCGCACGTCCAGTTTCTCCGGGGTCAGCGCGGCCCTGCGGGCCAGTTCCAGGCGTTCCCAGACGCGGCCCTTGTCCGCGAACCATTGCCGGACAGCGCGTTGCAAAGCTAGGGAAAGGCGCGCCACCTGCTCAGACAAGCGGGCCTGGTGGCGCGCGGGCGAAAACCAGCGCAGGGCGTTTTCCCGCTCCCGCAACAACAATTCCGCGCGTTCAAGGCGGCCGGCAGCGGCCCGCCGCAAAGCGGCACACGCCTCGTCCAGGCGTTGCCGAAGTTCCGCGCGCAAAGGCCAGAGCAGTTGCGCCGCATGGGAGGGCGTGGCCGCGCGCAGGTCGGCGGTCAAATCCGCCAGGGTCACATCCACCTCATGGCCGACACCCGCCAGTACGGGCAGCCGGGAGTGAAAAACAGCTTCGGCCACGGCCTCCTCATTGAAGGCCCAGAGATCTTCCAGCGAGCCGCCGCCCCGGATCAGTACAATGACCTGGGCCCAGCCCTGGGCATTGATCTCGTCCAAGGCCCGGATGATTTCCGGAGCGGCTTCCTCGCCCTGCACCGACGCGGGGAAAAGGCGTATCTCCGCGCCGCAACCCCGATTCTGGGCCAGCTCCAGAAAATCGTGGATGGCCGCGCCGCTGGGCGAGGTGATCAAGGCCACCCGTTGCGGATTCCAGGGCAGGGGGCGCTTGCGTTCCTGAGTGAAATACCCGGCTTCCGCCAGTTTGCGCTTGCGCTCCTCAAAGGCCTGGGCCAGCAGACCCTGGCCCGTGGGCTGCACCAGTTCCACCAGCAGTTGGTACTGGCCGCGCGGGGCATAGACGCTGATCCGCCCGGCGCAGAGCAGATCCAGGCCGTTGCGCAACAATTCCAACGGCGAGGGCCGGGGCGTATCAAAAACCTCGCCGGTGAGTGGGTCAAAGGCCTGCCCTTGCTCGGCCTGGCGCTGCTGCCCCCGGAACCAGACGCACTGCAACTGGGCGTCCTGATCCTTGAGGCTGAAGTAAATATGCCCGGAGCCTGGGCGTGAGAGGTTGCTCACCTCGCCGCGTACCCAGACAAAGGGAAAGCGCCCCTCCAGGCTTCTGCGCAACTGTTCCGTGAGGGCACGGACCGTCAGTATGCCGTCCTGCATAGGTCTCTGGCCGCAGCCGGTCCCGTGCGGGATCAGGCCTGCTGCGTCTCCCAGCCGCGCCGCACCCCCGCAGCCCATTGGGAGAAATCCTCCTCAATGACGCCCGCGGAAAGTTCGCCTTTTTCGCCGCTGCGGCGGTCCTTGCATTCCACAATGCCGCGCGCGAGCCCCTTGCCGCCCACCACGAGCTGCATGGGCGCGCCCAGGAGGTCCGCATCCTTGAATTTGACGCCCGGCCGTTCCTCCCGGTCGTCCAGCAGCACGTCCACGCCCATATCCCGCAGCATGGCGTAGATCTCCTCGGCTTTGGCCGTGACTTCGGCATTGCGGGGGTCGAGGTTGAGCAGGATGCACTCAAACGGGGCCACCGGCGGCGGAAAGACAATGCCGTTCTCGTCATGGTTCTGTTCTATGGCGGCGGCGGCCACGCGGGACACGCCGATGCCGTAGCAACCCATGATCATAAGCTTTTCCTTGCCGTTCTCGTCCAGGAAGGCCGCGTGCATGGATTCGCTGTACTTGAGGCCGAGCATGAAGATGTGCCCCACCTCAATGCCCTTGGTCAGCTCGATGCGGCCGCCGCAACGCGGGCAGACATCTTCCGGCGTGATGGCGCGCAGATCCGCCCAAGCCGTGATCGCCGCGTCGCGGCGCAAATCCACATGCCTGAAATGGGCGTCCGCCGCGTTGGCTCCGGTGACGTAATCCGTGGCTCCCTGCAATTCCAGGTCGGCGTAAACGGGCACATCCAGGCCCACCGGCCCGGCAAAGCCCACCGGCGCATGGGTCAGAGCCTCCACTGTGGCGGCACCGGCCAGTTCCACTTCCTGGGCCTTAAGCAGATTCTTGAGCTTGATGTCGTTGACCTCACGGTCGCCGCGCACCAGGACGGCCACGGGCTTGCCGTCCACGCTGAAAAGCATGGTTTTGACCACAGCCTTGGCCGGAACCCGCAACATGGCCGCCACTTCCTCCACGCTGTGCGCGCCGGGGGTATCGACTTTTTCATAGTCCGGGCAGGCGCCCGCGCAAGCCTCTGTGCAGGCCTCGCCCTTCCAGACCACTTCGGCCCGCTCCACATTGGCGGCGTAATCGCAGTCATGGCAGAAGGCGATGGTATCCTCACCGGTATCGGCCAGGACCATGAATTCGTGGGAGAAATTGCCGCCGATGGAGCCGGTGTCCGCTTCCACGGCCCGGAATTTGAGGCCCAGGCGCTTGAATATGCGGGTATAGGCGTCGTACATCAGCTTATAGCTTTCTTCAGCCCCGGCGATGTCCGCGTCAAAGGAATAGCCGTCCTTCATCATGAACTCACGCCCGCGCATCAGGCCGAAGCGGGGCCGGATCTCGTCGCGGAATTTGCTCTGGATCTGGTAGAGCCGCACGGGCAGCTGCCGGTAGGAGCGCACTTCGCCGCGCACCAGGTCGGTGATCACTTCCTCATGGGTGGGGCCCAGGCAGTAGTCGCGTTCGTTGCGGTCCTTGAAGCGCAGCAGTTCCTTGCCGTAATGCTCCCAACGGCCCGTCTCCTTCCAGAGATCGGCGGGCTGGACCATGGGCATAAGCAATTCCTGAAAGCCGGAGGCATTGATTTCCTCGCGCACTACCCTGGCGATTTTGTCAATGATCTTAAGCCCCAGCGGCAGATAGATGTACAGGCCGGAAGTGAGCCTGCGCACCATGCCCGCGCGCAGCAGAAGTTTGTGGCTGACCACCTCGGCGTCGGCCGGGGATTCCTTGAGGGTGGGAATGTAACAGGAGCTGAAGCGCATGGATATTGCTTCCTTGCTATTGAGGTTTGCCGCCGCGCGCAGGGCGTCAGGCGGGCTGCCCCTTTTCGTTGAGCAGCGTTTGCAATTCTTCCATAAAGGCCGCCAGCAGGGCTTCCTGGCCCTTGACCGAGCGGATGACCTCGCCTTTGCGGAAAATTATGCCCTTGTCGCGGCCTCCGGCCAGGCCCAGATCCGCTTCGCGGGCTTCGCCGGGGCCGTTGACAACACAGCCCATGACCGCCACCTTGATGTCGGCTGTGGACTGGGCCAGACGTTCCTCCACGGCGCGGGCCAAGGCGAAGAGATCGATTTCCGTACGGCCGCAGGTGGGGCAGGAAATGATTTCCGGCCCGCGCGAGCGCAGGCCCAGAGCGCGCAGAATTTCCCAGGCCACGGTGACCTCCTCCGCAGGGTCCGCAGTGAGCGAAACCCGCAGGGTGTCGCCGATGCCTTCGTGCAGCAGGATGCCCAGGCCCACAGAGGATTTGACCGTGCCGCGCAGCAGGCCGCCAGCCTCTGTGACGCCGATATGCAAGGGATAGTCGCAAGTCTCGTGCAACAGACGGTAGGACGCGATGGTGTCCAGCACGGAAGAGGACTTGAGCGAAATCTTGGTGTCGTAAAAGCCGCGCCGCTCCAGCAGG
Source organism: Desulfovibrio sp. 3_1_syn3 (assembly GCF_000145315.2). NCBI lineage: Bacteria > Pseudomonadati > Thermodesulfobacteriota > Desulfovibrionia > Desulfovibrionales > Desulfovibrionaceae > Desulfovibrio > Desulfovibrio sp. 3_1_syn3. The sequence continues at coordinate 2,263,969 of NZ_ADDR02000001.1, read as the reverse complement.
CGCACATGCCCCAGCGCGCTTTGCACCAGGGCCTCGGGGCAGGAGCCGCCGTATTGCTTGAGCAGCGGCTTTTCCAATGAGCCGGAATTGACGCCGATGCGGATCACTGCCTTATGTGCTTTGGCCGCGTCCACCACTTTGTCCACGTGTTCGCTGGGGCCGATATTGCCGGGATTGATGCGCAGGCCTTCCACGCCCGCCTCCAGGGCGGCGACAGCCAGCCGGTAGTCGAAGTGGATATCCGCGATGAGCGGCAAAGGCGTGCCCGCGCGGATGGCGCGCAGAGCCCCGGCGGCGGCTTCGTCCGGCACGGCCAGGCGCACGGCCTCGCAGCCCCTGGCGGCTAAGCGCTCAATCTGGGCCAGGGTGGCGTCCACGTCGCGAGTGTCCGTATTGGTCATGCTCTGGACCATGACCGGCGCGCCGCCGCCGACAACCAGGCCGCCCAGCCGGATGGCGCGGGTTTTCGTGATACGCATGTTCTGTCCCCCACCGCGAAAATTGCGGGCAACGGCGCGAACCGCCGTCCTTACCCCAACTCCGCACTGAGGCGTTCTTGTATGCTATTTCGGGACACAAGCCAAGCCTTCACCTGGAACGCGTTTTGCATAAATTTCATGAACCGGCCGGAACATTCCACACTTTTTCCAAAAGCACACTCAAGTTCGCGACCGGGCCGACGATAAGAAGGATATCACCATGATTGAGGTTGCCATGCACGGTCTGTTGCGCCTTTTCCTGTTCTGCGCGCTTCTGCTGCCGCTTCTGTCCGGCTGCAAAAGTACGCCCACACCCAATGATCCCGCCTATGTGGACGCGGTGGAAGTGAAGCTCAAATGCCGTGAACTGGCCGATCAGATGCTGGCCACCATGCCCAACGACGCCTTGCAGGGTTTTGTGGCCATGCCCACTTCCTTTGTGGACCAGAACAACACGTCGCGCTCTTCGCCGCTGGGCAGGCTCATGGGCGAAGCCCTGTTTTACGAATTCAACCAGCGCGGCTTTCCCACGCGGGAATACCGCCTGACCGGCCATATTTCCGTGGAAGGCGGCCGCGACGACCTGGCTCTGGCCGCCAATCAGATTGTGCCCACCAAGGGCCAGAAATGGGCCGCTCTGGTGGTGGGCACCTATTATGTGGATAAGGATGCCACCTTCGTCAACGCGCGCCTGGTACGGGCCAGCGATGGTCTGGTACTGCGCACGGGCCAGCTTGTGCTGGTCAATACGCCGATTATCGCGCGGATGGGCAAAACCGATCCCGCGCCTGCGGCGGCCAAGCCCGCTGCCGCGACGGCGCAAAATGAACGTCGCGGCCTGTATCCTTCGTTGTATACTCCGGCCAGTTCCATCAGCAGCGGCAGCATTCCCATCAAACAAGGCAAATAATGCCGGAAACGCCATGCGACATCTGTTTCTTTTTTCTTTCGCGGTATGGCTGGCGGCCTGCCCGCCCGCAGTGGCCTTGGGGCAAAATCTCTCGGCCTATGACAGCCCGCCCCAAGGCGCATCTTCCTTCGGCCAGGGGCCGGACATCAGCGCCACCTATCTGGAAGAGGCCCGTGAATATCGCAAGCAGGGGCGCTACGAGCTGGCCCGCCAGTCTTACGCCCAGGCCCTGTCCACCTGCCGGAGCAATGCCGGTCTGGACATCATCAAGCGCGAACTGGCCGGTGTTGAACTTTTATTGCGCACCATGCGTTGAGGTTTGTCATGAGCCGTTTTCTTGTGATCATTCTGGTGCTCGCTGCCCTGCTCTTTCCTCTGACGGCCGCGGCTGTCGGCACGGTGCCCGGAGCCGCCAACAGCATTGCCGAGCAGTTGGACGATCAGCTGATGATGCGTTATGCGGGCGACGATCCCGGCACGAGCAAAAAACAGCGCCAGGCCCTGGCCCGCGCCCAGATCATGATCATGGGCACCACTCCGGCCAATATCAACAATCTTGAAGCGGCCTCTCCCCTGGCCCGCCAGATGACCGAGGAAATTTCGCGCTGGCTGGTCAATGCGGGCTATCGCTATCAGGAATTGCGCAAGGGCAGCTATATTCGCTTTGACAAGCGCACGGGCGAGCTGATCCTGACCCGCGACGTGCGCAAGCTCGCCAGCACCCTGGGTACCGGCCAGGCGATCCTGGCGGGTACCTATGTGGTCAGCGGCGAGCAGGTGCGCTTCAGCATGAGCCTGATCCACACCACCAGTAACGAAGTGCTGGCCAAGGGCACGGCCACGGTGCCCATTACCGATGATCTGCTGCCCCTGCTGGAAGATCTGCCCGCGGGCAGCGGCAAGGTGCCCACAGTTTACACCCGGTTGCAGTAGAGCCCGGTGTCGCGCCAAGCGACACATGTCGCAAACCCGTAAGGGGTTGCGCGCCGTAGGCGGCGCAAGCACAAAAAAACTCGCTTTTTGTTGTGCGATCTTCACGCCGAACCGACAGGTGCAGCGTGACATCTCATTGGGCTTCGCTTGCCTCCGGCGCGCTTTGCGACTATATAAACCTCGCCTCCGGCCCGTCCGGAAGCGGGGTTTCCGCGTATACCGGTATGCCCCAGCACAACGCAAGGAGTCGCCATGTCGCTCAGCATCGGCATCGTGGGCTTGCCCAACGTGGGCAAGTCCACCCTGTTCAACGCCCTGACCAAGGCACAGAACGCCCAGGCCGCCAATTATCCTTTCTGCACCATTGAGCCCAACAAGGCCACTGTTGCCGTGCCGGACAAGCGCGTGGACGCGCTCACAGCCAAGGCCAAACCGCAGAAGACCATTCATGCCAGCGTGGATTTCATCGATATCGCCGGTCTGGTGCGCGGCGCCAGCAAGGGCGAGGGCCTGGGCAATCAGTTTCTGGCAACCATCCGTGAATGCGCGGCCATCGTGGAGGTGGTGCGCTGTTTTGAGGATGAGAACATCACCCATGTGGACGGCAACGTGAATCCCCTGCGCGATGTGGAAACCATTGAGACGGAACTCTTGCTGGCCGATTTGCAAAGCGTGGAAAAGCGCCTGGAAAAACTGCAAAAAATGGCTAAAGGCAGCAAGGACGCCAAAACCGCCGCTGAATTGATGCAGGGCCTGCTGGCTCATCTGAACGAGGGCAAGCCCGCCGCCGCTTTTGCCCTGCCGGATAATGAAACCTTTCTGGCTTCCTGGCGGGAGCTGGGCCTGATCACGGCCAAGCCCGTGATATACTGCGCCAATGTGGACGAAGCCGCCGTGGCCGACGGCAACGCCTATGTGGATGAAGTGCGCGCCCTGGCCGCTGAGCGCAAGGCGGGCTTTGCCTGCATCTGCGCCAAACTTGAAGAAGAACTTCAAGGGTTGCCCGAGGATGAGCAGGCGGAAATGCTGACCTCTTACGGCATTGAAGAAAGCGGTCTGGTGCGGATCATCCGCACCGGCTACGCCACGTTGGGACTGTGCAGCTATTTTACCGCCGGGCCCGACGAGGTGCGCGCCTGGACCATCCACCAGGGCTGGAAAGCCCCTCAAGCCGCCGGTGTGATCCATACGGATTTTGAACGCGGCTTCATCCGGGCCGAGGTCATTTCCTTCGAGGACTACATGAGCCACGAAAGCGAGGCCGCCTGCCGCGCCGACGGCGTGCTGCGGGTGGAAGGCAAGGATTACGTGGTGCGGGATGGCGACGTGATGCACTTCCTGTTCAACGTTTAGCGCATATTGCGCTTGAGATTTCCGCTTGGCGGCGGGCAAAACCCGCCTACGAAAATCTCGCGGGCCTTGTTTCACTCCGTTTCACAAGGCCGAGCATTGTAACAGTACGGGGTAATTTCATTGTGAAATGCTCTAATCTCCACGAGGGTACACATGCGCTTGGCGGCGTTCAACGGCAGTTCCCGCAAGAACGGCAATACCCGGATATTGCTGGAAATTATCTGCGATGAAGCCCATAAGGCGGGCATTGACAGCGAAATTATTTCCCTGTCCGACTTTCCCCTGCACGGTTGTCTGGGCTGTTTCGCCTGCAAGGGGCAGGCACGCTGCACAGCCATTGATGACGGTTTCAATGACTGCTTTGCCGAAATGCGTGAGGCCGACGGCATCGTGCTCGGTTCGCCCGTATACTCGGCGGATGTCTCCGCGCTCATGAAGGCTTTTCTGGAGCGTGCCGGAATGGTCTGCGCGTCCAATCCCGGCTTGCTCCGGCGCAAGGCGGGTGCGGCCGTGGCCGCTGTGCGCCGCGCCGGTGGCCTGAACACCATTGACAGCATGAATCATTTTCTACTGAACAAGGAAGTGGTCCTGGCCGGTTCCACCTACTGGAACATGGTCTACGGCAAGGACCCCGGCGACGTGCGCCGCGATGAGGAAGGCATGCGCAACATGCGCAATCTCGGCGAAAACCTGGCCTGGCTCATGCGGCGGCTGTAAGCATTTCTTCCCGTTTCGCTAGGAGCTGTTTCTAAATTGTCCTTTCGGCCCTCTGCCTGTGTCAGGCTCGCAATATGTTGAATATACTCCCTCCGCCCAGGACTCGCCTTGCTTTAGCCATAGGCGACGCTCGCTTTGCTCACGAACGGCTAAAGGCACCTCGGCTTCAGGCGCGGGCGTCCGCTCTCGCGGCCGCCAGGGCATTTCAACATTTTCAAAGTTGAAAAGCTCTAAATCAGACATGAAAAAACCGGCCCAAGGGCCGGTTTTTTCATGTGCCATAATACCTAAGAAACTTAGGCGTTCTTCATTTGCTCAATGAGCGAGACCAGTTCCCGGGAACGCCGCCGCAGGGATTCCAGGCCCTTGGCCGCCTCCCGCATGGCTTCGGAGGTGGTGGATGTAATCTCATTGACCTCGGTGATGGATTTGGTGATTTCCTCACTGGTGGCGGACTGCTCCTCGCTGGCTGTGGCGATGGTGCGCACATCATCGGCGGTGTGCTCCACCATCTCCAAGATTTCGTTGAGAGATTCGCCGGATTTATTGGAGAATTCCGTGGCCTTGGCGATATTCTGCACGGCCTGCTCCACCTGATGCGCGCTCTGTTCCGCGCTTTCCTGAATGGCCTTGATGGCGTTGCCCACCTCAGTGGTGGAGGTCATGGTTTTTTCCGCCAATTTGCGGACCTCATCCGCCACCACTGCGAAGCCGCGCCCGGCATCTCCGGCACGGGCCGCCTCAATGGCCGCGTTGAGAGCCAGAAGATTGGTCTGGTCCGCGATATCCGAAATAACGCTCATGATCTGGCTAATGGCTCTGGCATGCTCATCCAGCCTGACCATATCTTCCCTGAGCGCCAGAGACTGACTCTGCACTTCCTGAATTCCGGCAACGGACTGGGTGACTACGGCGGTGCCGTCCGTGGCTTTTTGTCGAGCGGAGGTGGAAACGTCCGCTGCGAGCCCGGCGTTTTTTGCCACTTCCAACACTGCGGAGTTCATCTCCTCCATGGCCGTGGCTGTTTCGGCCAGGCGGGACGCGGCATGGCTCAGTGCTTCGTCGGACTGTTCCACTTGGACGGCAATGTTGTTGATGGCCTCGTTCAGCTTTTCCACCACGCCTTCAATCTGGCCCGCTGCACTGATCATGCCGTCGCGCTTGGCCTGTTCCGCCTGCTGCTGAGCAAGGCGGGCTTCTTCCATGGCGCCGGCGGCCTCTTCAGCCTTCTTTCGGGCTTCTTCGGCCTTTTCCCCGGCCTCCAGCATCAGATTGTCCTGCTTTTTTACCATAGCGCGCAGGGCATCGGCCAATTCGCCCATGTCGTCACGACTGTGCACGTCCAGCGCGGCATCCTTTTTGCCACCGGCCACGTCCAGCACATAGCGGGTGATTTTCCGCACCGGCGCGCTGACCCGCAGGCCGATCATCACGGAAAGGAGCAGTTGCACTGCCAGCAAAGCCGCAGCCACCCACGAGGCAGTGACCACGGCCTTGTTTTCAAGCTCCATCAGCTTGTTAAGAGGCATGCCCACAAACCACATGCCCGCGATAGTCCCGTCCGCCGCCTTCACCGGCCAATAGGCGGATTTGTATTCAACGCCGAGGATATTATTCTGCGCAAAGCACAGCTCACCACGCTGTAAAACCGCTTCCACTATCTCCGGGGATTGCAGCTTAGTGCCCACGACCCGTTTGCCGTCCTTCATAATCGTGGTCATGGCGCGGGTATCGCCCTTGAAGATGGTCACATCCATGCCGCTCAGCTTCTTGAGCCAGTCCAGATAGGGCGGCGTCACCAGGGAGGTGCCGATGGACAGCGTGCCCACCAGTCTGCCTTCGTACAGAATGGGCTGGCTGGCGCGGATGGTGAAGGGCACAACCGTTCCGGCCACAATAGCCACCGAAGGCGTGCCCTGCAGGGCCTTGACCACGGTTTCCTGATTCAGGACGCTGTCCTGCCATTTTTTCGAATGGCCCCGGCCCACGACAATGCCTTTGTCGTCCGTGACGGTCATGAAGTCGGAGCCGGCTTCCTTCATGGCTTCCGCCGAAAGCAGCATGACCTGCTCATGGTCGCGGGCAAGCACGGCGCGGGCAAGATTTTGCTCATGGGACATAAGCATGGCGCTTTGCGCGAAACGCGTGGCCGTAAGCTCGTTGGCGGTCTGGATGACGTTCTGCATCCGCCGGATATTCCCGTCCAACTCCTCTTCCACGGGTTCTTTCATGAAATGAATGGAAACAAAGAGCACCACAGCGCAGCATGTAATCAGTGCCCCGAAGAGCGAACCTACATATTTATGCGTCAAGGTCAAACGCATCACATCCCCCTCTGCAATATAGAATATGTCAAAGCCCGATACTTGTTCCGCCGCCCGCACTCGCGACCCTCGACCCTGCGGACGGCGCGGTTCATCCTTCCCGCCAGGATTCCATATGCGTCCAGGGAAGCAATAGTGCGGATTTCATAACATATCCCCTTAAAAAATTTCAGCCGCCGATATACGCCGGACAAGGTGTGTGATATGCCTCGGCTCATACTTTCCAAGACATTACAGGAAGGAGCTTGCACCTTCAATCACAACCCATTAAAATCTTTATCGGCACACATAAAGAAATGCTTAGAGGATTGGACGTATTTATTGTGCCGAAAGCACAACAAAAACGGCAATTAGCCACGATATAATGGAAATGGCGAAATACAGGGACGAGGATAACGCGACAAGGCGTCGGGTTTGAGCAACCCGGTTAGAGCATTTCAACTTTGAAATGCTCTAACGCCGAACGCGGTGAGGCGCGCCGCAAAGACCGACCCGACGGGCGGCCCGTAGGGCCGTGCCTGTAGCCCAAAGGGCGTACAGGCATCGAGAGCAACGCGGCGTGGATTCCGGCAAAAAACGCGCTTTTTGCCGGAATGAACCCTTTGAAACGCAAAGCGTTTCAAAGATAATCTGCTCTAGAAAGATTTCAAGGTGAAACAGCTCCCGGCGAACGGCAACAGAGGGAACGTCAGCCGGTATGCCGGAAAGGGGAAAAGCTCAGCCCAGCTTGTGGCGCACCTGCCGACACAGGCCCATCAGCGCGTCATACTCGTGCCGCCTGAGCCCGGCACGACTGAACATGCGCCGCCAGGGCATCAGAAAGTAATCCGGATTATCGCCATGCAGATAATCCAGACCGAGCAGCATAGTCTTGAGTGCGTCCATAAGCCGCTCCTGTTCTTCAGCGGTAACCGCACGCCCGCCGCCGGATGTGCCGGCCTTTTCCGCGTCGGGAAACGCACGGACAGCACGTACGGCATTGGCGCATTCATAGAGCATAAGCAGCACGGCCTGGGCCAGGTTGAGAGAGCTGGCAGCCGCGTCGGTGGGAATGGTCACGAGACGCTGGCAATGGGTGATTTCTTCATTGTTCAGTCCCCGGTCTTCCGGGCCGAAGACAAGAGAAACTTTTTCATCGCGTGCCAAGGCTGCCGCCACTTCCCGCGCGGCCTGACCCGGCGCGAGCAGGGCCTGCCGCCAACCTCCCGTGCGGGCCGTGGTGCCCAGCACCAGACTGCTCTCGGCCACGGCCACAGCCAGATCGGGGCTCACTCGTACGCCGTCCAACAGGCTCTGCCCTTTGGGCGTAGCGAGAGGACCGGCCTTTTCCCGATCCCAACGTTCCGGGTCCACCAGACGGATGGCCGGGCAACCCATATTGGCGCAAGCCCGCGCCGCCATGCCGATATTTTCGGGAAAACGGGTCTTGACTAAAACTATCTGCACGCCGTCCAGCAACATGGGTGCCTCAACAAAGATGGTGCAGCACGCTCAGCACCAGTTGGGCCGGACCGTCCAGGCTGTCCGGCGGCAAGGACGCGGGGACCGGTTTCGGCCAGATCCGGTGGGCGGTGAGCGCCAGCATGGCCCCGCCCGCGCCGCATTTGCAGACCGTGCCCAGAAAACGGCCCATCATGGCCCCAAAAGCCGCGTCCAGCGCTTCTTTCACAGGCCTGCCCTTGACGAGTTCCATAAGAAAGCAGCCGATCCAGGCGCCGGCCAACGCGCCGATCAGCGCGCCCAGGCCGAAAAAGAGCGGCGCCAGCAGAATGGCTCCGGCAATGGCCCCGATCATGCCCGCGAAAGTGCCCGATGAACTGGAGCCGTAGCGCTTGGCCTTGAGGATCTGCATGCCCAGCTCCAGAGCCTCGCCGATCAGCGCCAGTCCCACCATCATGACCCAGAACCAGACATCCAGATTGGCCGCGCCGGGGTGGACCATTTTCCACAGAGCCACCAGGCCCAGTACAATCCAGTTGGCAGGCAGGCCGAATACGTTCAGGAGCAGCACGAAACAGAGCAGCGTGACGAACGCACCGGCCAGCAGATAGGCAATGGGAAACGGCAGAAAATCCATGCCCCACGATTCCTATTTCTTGACCCGCATATCCTGCACGCGCACCGCCTTGCCTTCGGTACGGGGCAGGCTGTTGCTTTCCACCAGCTCCACCCTGGGCGTGACCAGAATTTCGTCGCGCAGGCGCTGGGCAATGACCTTTTGCAGGTTCTGCAGCGCGCGCATGTCTTCCACAAAGTATTCGTCGCGGACTTCAACCTGCACCCGCATCACGTCGCCGATGCCGTCGTTCTCCAGGAGAATCAGGTAGCTCTGCCCCACTTCCTTGAAGGTCATGATGACCTGCTCGATCTGCATGGGGTAGACGTTGACGCCCTTGATGATAAACATGTCATCGGCCCGGCCCAGGATGCGATCCATACGCCGGTGCGCGCGGCCGCAGGCGCATTCACCCGGCAGAAAGCGGGTCAGATCGCGCGTGCGGTAACGCAGAATGGGCATGCCCTGGCGGCAGAGGCTGGTCATGACCAACTCACCCACCTCGCCGTCCGGCACGGGCTCGCCGGTGTCCGGATCCACGATTTCGGGAATATAGGCGTCCTCCCAGATGTGCAGGCCGTTCTGCTCAAGGCATTCAAAGCCCACGCCCGGTCCGTTCATTTCCGAAAGGCCATAGGAATTGTAGGCCTTCATGTCGAAAAGTTCCTCAATGCGTTTGCGGAACTCCTCGGTATAGGGCTCCGCGCCCACCAGGGCGATACGCAGGGGAAAAGCGCGCGGGTCTTCGCCCATATTGCGCAGATGTTCGCCCAGAATCAGGGCATAAGAAGGCAGAATGTGGGCCACCGTGGTGCGGAAGTCTTTGGCCAGCTTGATCTGGCGGCGCGAGTTGCCCGGCCCGGCGGGAATGGTCATGCAGCCCAGGCGCTCCGCGCCGAAATGGATGCCCAGGCCGCCCGTAAACAAGCCGTAGCCCGACATATTCTGAAAGACGTCGTCCCGGCGCACGCCCACCATGTGCATACAGCGGGCCATGAGATCAGCCCAGGAGTTGATGTCGTTCTGGGTATGGCAGATAGCCACGGGCGTGCCCGTAGTGCCGCTGGAACAATGCATGCGCACGATTTCCGAGGGCGGCACGCACAACAGCCCTGTGGGATATTGGGAGCGCAGATCCTGCTTGCTGGTGAAGGGGATGCGTTGCAGATCGTCCAGGCTGCGAATGGAATCCGGGGTGACGCCCGCTTCGTCCAGGCGCTCGCGATAAAAGGCGCATTTGCGCGCCTGGGACAGCGTGGCCCGCAGACGCGTCAGCTGGGTTTTCGCGATACGTTCCCGGCTCCACAATTCCGCAGCGTCAAAAACTTCCATACCCTTCTCCTCGATTCATGGTCGCGCGCCCGTGCCGGAGCACACGCTGAAAATGCATGCTCAGGCGGCGGCATGGGCGTGCGCCCATCCCCAGAGCAAACCAAAACAACCGGCCAGCATCATATCGCCGTGCGGGGCCAGAAAACGCCCCTGCCCCTGGAGCATGGCGCGCCGGGGCCCCAGGATGAAGGTGGGCGCATAGCCGCCCGCCTCTTCGCAGAATGGCCCGAAGGCCGTGCCGTGCCCGCCGCTGGCCTGCACCTCTTCGGAAGGCAGCCAGCTCAGCCGGAACTGCTTCAAATCCTCCAGCAGCTGCTCCAGATCGCGCATGCCGGTGTGATGCTCATAAATGCCGCGCACTTTTCCCTGATAGACTAAGGCCGCCACTGTATGGCTGTTGCCCGCGTTGATGATCGTAATGCCCTCCCGGAAACTGCGCGCCAGCACCTCCGGCTCGCACAACGCCCCCAGCAGGGCGCAAGCTCCGGTATCCGCCACCGGACCGCCGGTTTTTTCATGCAGTGTCAGCAAACGGGTCAGGGAAGACGGCGGCGCGGGATAAATCCAGGAAGCGGGATCGGCGGAAGTGGTCAGCAAAGCGCGCCAGGACTGCATCCGGCCCTGCCGGTTGCCGTAGGCGTGGTAGCCGTGGTCCTGCGCTCCGGCCAGCACCAGATGCGGCTGCGGCAGGCTGGAGAGGCGCAGCAGGCCGGCCCAGAATTCCGGCGCGTAGTCGGTCAGGAAAACGGGCACGCTGTTTTTCGGGCACTCCTCACAGAGCTCCACGCCCATGTTGCGCACCACATCCGCATTGTCATGGATGGCCTTGGCCGCGTCCGGCGTGGCAGTAGCGGACAAGCCTGCGGCCAGATGCTCCTTGAGAGCCTGACCGAAGCCGCCGCCCATATTGCCGCCGTGCAGCCAGAGGCCGCGCCGCAAAAGGGTCAGTTCGCGGATACGTTGAGCCACCATGCGTGCCGGAGACGGCAGAACGAAACGGGGCCAGTTCTCATACTCCAGGCCGGGGCGGGCCAGCAAGGCGTCCTGGGTGCCGCTGCCGATATCCAGGCAGAGCACCGGACCGGTCTCGCGCAAAAAATGATGTATGGTCTCATCCATGGCCTGTCTCCCGTTCCAGCCTTGATACCCGCAAGCGGGCATGAGCGCAAGCCTTCGGCCCGAAAGTGAACGGTCCGCAAAAAATGCTTGCCAACAACCGCGACTTGATATAGACCAAAAACCCGTGCCGAGGTGGTGGAACTGGTAGACACGCTATCTTGAGGGGGTAGTGGCAATTGCTGTGCGGGTTCGAGTCCCGCCCTCGGCACCAGAATGTAAGCAAGGAATTGCGGCAATAAGCTGCAATTCCTTTTTTCTTTTGGAGGCGCGGGGTGAAGCCTGGCTCACCGGCGCGGAACAGCGTACGCCGCCTTCTTCGGAGCCTCGTTGGGCCCGGCGTTACTTGACCCTGTTGATTCGTCCCGCCCGCAGTGCCTGCAAAGGCGAACGGGCCGCAATGTACGCGCCCACCACATCCACGTCCAAAGGGTCGGGCGCGGAAACCGTCGTGCCGGTTGTGAACATGGAATAACCGTCACCGCCTTTGGCGATATAGTCGGGCAGCACGACCTTATAGCGGCTGTCCTTTTTCAGCGGGCGGGCGACGCCGTTCCCATCAATCAGCTCCGCCGCGAAAAGACGCTGTCCGACGGGTCTGGCTGCGTCAAAGCTGTAGCGCAGCCCGGAGCTCTGCAAGAGGCGGGGCCCCATGCCCTGTTCGCCGGAGACGCCGTGTTCCAGCGCGGCCAGCAAGCGGGCACCGTCGTATTCCCGAATAACCAGCGTATTGCCGAACGGCAGCACTGAGAGCAAATCCCCCCGCGTGATGCCGCCGTGCCTCAGGGGCGCACGCAGGCCTCCGCCGTTGGTGAGCGCCATCACCGCCCCGTGAGGCCGCCCGTAGTCCAGCATGGCGTCGGCCACAACCATGCCGGAAAGGCAATCCCCCTTGCGGCAGGCTTCCATGCCGTCGGCAAACTCCAGAACATTGCGGCCGAGAATCCGGGCGCGAAACGCTTCCAGCGGCTTCGCATACCCGACCAGCCGGGACTCCACGGCGGGATCAGGAATGACGGATTTTTCCAGACGTCTGGCCTCACCCTCCCAACGAAGGGGCACGCCCCGCGCATCAAAGGTCACCCGCAGATCGCCCAGGTATTCGGCGGCAAATTTGGCGGTTACGACCAGCACCGGCTGTCCGGAAGGAGCGTGTTCCACCACGGGATATGGTCCCACATCAGAACTAGGCCCCAGATAGCTGTGGGTATGGCCGCCCACAATCACGTCCACGCCGTCCACACTGCGGGCGAGCTCACGATCAACGGGAAGGCCCAGATGACTGATGAGCACGATATGCCGCACGTCCTGCTTTTGCAGTTCGCCGACAGCCTTTTTCAACGCCGCAGCACTCCCCATGAACCGGGTTTGCGGACAGGCAGCGGCCAGCGTGACGACATCGGGATTGGCCAGGCCGACGATGCCCACCTTGATCCCGCGCACATCGCGGATCACATAGGGTTTGACGGGCAGGCCGTACAGGGGACAGCCCGGCTGGGCGTCCAGATTGGCGGCCAGCACGGGGTAATGCAGCGCACCGACATATGCGGCCAGTTCGACGCATCCCTTGTCGAATTCATGATTGCCGAGGGTCATGGCGTCATACCCCAGCATATTGTCCAGTGCGGCAAGCATGGGCCAGCCGTTGACAGTAAAAAACAGCGTACCTTGGAACTGGTCTCCCGCATCAAACAGCAGCACGTTGTCGGCCTTGCGGCGTTCGGCTTGCGCCACGGCGGCGATGCGGCCCATGCCGCCCGTGCAGTCGCCGGATTGCAGACAGGCGTTGCCGTTCTCGTCCCGCCCTGCCACATAAGAATGGATGTCGTTGGTATGCAACAACACCAGATCAAGCGACGGCGCGGGCTGTTTTGCACAGCCGCACAGCAGCAGGACAATGAAAAAAAGGCGGCAAAGCGGATGCCGATCCGTCATAAGAATCCTCGTCAGCGCGGAAAGACGACAGTCGTGTTGAAGCCGGACGGTTGCGGCACAGGAATGTATCTCCCCGTGGGCTCCTTGCGCATGGCCATTTCAAAACCGCATGACCCGCGAACTTCACCAATAAAAGTTATTCTCCCTCTCTCAAGGACGGATTGCAAGAGGCCGCAGCCAACTGACTGCGGCCTCTTGCTGTGTAAAGGGCGCAATACTTTTAACGCCAGCCCTTTCTTATCGCAACTGGCTGTCCTTGCTGCCCTTCCGGTTATACAGACGGACGGCTTGCTGTTCCCTGTCAGCCTCTTCCTGGCAATGCACGCACAGACGCACGCCGGGCAAAGCCTTACGGCGGGCTTCCGGGATCCTGTCGCCGCACTCTTCGCAATATTCCAGACTGACGCCCTGCGGCAGGCAGGCACGCGCCCGACGGATCTCGTCATTGATCGAATCCTGAATCTGGTCCTGAACGGCGCTGTCGCCGGCCCATCCCACAGCCATATCCGCCTCCATCGCGCTGTTTTCTTCTACGGCATACACCTAAAATTAAGGCTCTTCTTGTGCGCGGCAAGGTTGAAAAGAAGCGCTGATACGCGGTGCAGGCTGAAAAAGCACACCAGGATGTGAGTGCTTGTCTTCCGGTTACGAATTGACCAGGCGAAAAAATTCTTCGGGCCGTAGAATGGTGACGGCGTGCCGTTCAAAGGGCCCGAACAGGCCTTGCTCCTCTTGCTGGCGCAGCACCTTATAAAGCGTGATCCGGTGCACGCCCAGCAGACTCGCCATTTCTTGCCGGGAAATCCCGGGATCAGCGGTCAGGGGGTCACTGTCCGGCAGCAGGCGCCGGGCCAGAAATTTGCAGGTGCGTACCAGCACGTCATCCACATAGAGCGACGAGGCCTGGTTGGAAAGCGTGCGCAGCTTGCGGGCCATACTGTGCAGCAGATTGAGAGTCAGATCGGGCCGCGTGCGGCTCAAATGCTCTACGCAGTCTTTGGAAAAAGCGTAAACCACGCAGTCCATGGCGCAGATGTGCACACTGCCCCTGTCGTCTGCCATGGGATCAAACAACGGCGTTTCACCGAACAGACAGCCGTGGTTGATGTACCAGAGAATCTTTTCCGCGCCGTCCAGGGTAAAATGGGTCAGCCGCACCTGGCCCTTGTCCAGGAACAACAGCTCTCCGTGCGATTCAATGCAATGTCCCTTGCGCCAAATATAACGCACGGCGAGATCCAGGACAGAACGCCAGACAGCGTTCACGTCGCGTAATTCCGTAAAGCCCAGACATCGATTGCTCACCACTATTCTCCATACCCGCATTTTTTCCGTAACGGCCAGTCGCCTCGTGCGGAGGGCGTCCGTCTTTATCAGCTGTCTATTATTTTGTGAAAAAGGTTGCAATGGCAACACAAATTTTCTTTGCCGCAGGCTACAGTACGCCATCCATATAAAAAAACGCATGATTTCAGAATGATATTGATTTGCCCCAAATTTCTCCAGCCTGTGGGCCGGAGTCTGAAAATCATCCACCCCAACCGTAAGGAGTTCACGCATGGGCCACCCAACCATTTATCCCACCGGCGTCACCCTCTACAAACCGGAAAAATGCTGGAGCGGATTCACCATCTTTCAGGCCAATGAAATGGGCGCTGTGCTCATGGACATGAACGGCCGCGAGATCAACGTCTGGAAAGGCGTGCACGGCATGCCCAACAAGATTTTCCCCGGCGGCTACCTGCTGACCGGCCGGGGACGGCGCAGCGGCAAATACAGCGTCCAGGACGGCCTGGATCTGATTCAGGTGGACTGGGACGGCAATATCGTCTGGAAATTCGACAAGAATGAATACATTGAAGATCCCGGCATTCCGGGACGCTGGATGGCCCGCTACCACCACGACTTCCAGCGCGAAGGCAACACCGTGGGCTACTACGCGCCGGGCATGGAGCCCAAGACCGATTCGGGCAACACCCTGATCCTGGCCCACCGCAATGTGCGCAACAAGGACATTACGGACAAGCTACTTCTGGACGACCTGATTCTGGAAGTGGACTGGGACGGCGACATCGTCTGGGAATGGTCCTGCAACGAGCACTTCCATGAAATGGGCTTCCGTGAAGGCCCCAAGAACACCCTCTGCCGCAATCCCAACTACCGCCCCACGCTGCCCGAAGGCATGGGCGACTGGATGCACATCAACTCCATGTCCGTGCTCGGCCCCAACAAGTGGTACGACGCGGGCGACGAGCGCTTCCATCCCGACAACCTGATCGTGGACGGCCGCGAAGCCAACATCATTTTCATCATCAGCAAAAAAACCGGCAAGATCACCTGGAAGCTCGGCCCGGATTACGACAGCACGCCCGAACTGCGCGCCATCGGCTGGATCATCGGCCAGCACCACGCGCATATGATCCCGCGCGGCCTGCCCGGCGAAGGCCATATCCTGGTTTTCGACAACGGCGGCTGGGGCGGCTACGACGTGCCCAATCCCGGCTCGCCCACGGGCGTCAAGGCCGCCCTGCGCGACCACTCCCGCGTGCTGGAAATCGACCCCGTGAATCTCAAGATCGTCTGGCAGTATACCCCGCGCGAGGCCGGATTCCTGGAACCCATGGACAGCAACCGTTTCTACAGCCCCTTCATCAGCGGCATGCAGCGTCTGCCCAACGGCAACACGCTGATTACCGAAGGCTCGGACGGCCGCGTGTTCGAAGTTACGCCGGAACACGAAATCGTCTGGGAATTCATTTCGCCCTATTGGGGCAAGCATGTGCCCATGAACATGACCTACCGCGCCTACCGCGTGCCCTATGAATGGGTGCCGCAGGCGGCCAAGCCTGCTGAAACGCCCATCGCGCCGCTGGACGTGAGCACCTTCCGCGTGCCGGGCGCTGCCGCCGCGGGCGAGCGGGCCAGGGAAGTGGGTGTGGAAGGCTGCCAGCCCTACGAGGGCAGCAACGCCCTGTGCGTGGCTTCAGTGGAAGACCCCACGGAAGAATAACGCCGTCCCGGCCGGGGCGCTTCCCATGCGGAGCGTTCCGGCCGGTTCCGCATCGGAACCCGTGCCCCGGGCGCGCTATTCCATCCCCCAACAGGTTCAGAATACGCAAGGAGCCGCGTATGTTCTTCAAGACTTCCGACTTCAACCCCAGCATGCTGGCCAAATGGGCCTTAAGCCTGATCCTTCCTCTGGGCGTCTATCTGCTCTTGCCCAGGGACGGCTCGCTCAGCCAACCCATGATGGCCTTTCTGGCCATCACGCTCTGGGCCGTGTGCGCCTGGGCCATGGACACCCTGAATGAAATCGCCGTGGGCATTCTGCTTCCCGCCCTGTACATCCTGTTCTGCGGGGTGGGCATGAAGGTGGTCTACAGCCCCTGGCTCTCCGAAGTGCCGATCATCGTCATCGGCGGCTTCATCCTCGGCAAGATCATTCAGGATACGGGCCTGGGCAAGCGCATCGCTCTCGGCTGCGTGCGCGCGGCGGGCGGCAGTTTTGCCGGGGCTCTTTGCGGCATCACTCTGGGCGCGGCCATCGTGTCCCCGCTGGTGCCTTCCATCATGGGCAAGGCCGCCATTTTCTGCGCCGTGGCCCTGAGCCTCTGCGACGCGCTGGACTTCAAGCCCAAAAGCCGCGAAGCCACGGCCGTGGTGCTGGGCACCTGCCTGGCAGTGGGTTCCACCAAGCTCTGCTATCTGACGGGCGCGGCGGACCTGACCATGGGCATGGGGCTGGCCGACAAGATCATGGGCACCCAGACCACCTGGATGCAATACGCTCTGCACAATTTCGTGCCCGGCATGCTGTACACGGCCATGTCCCTGGCCATTGTGCTGCTGGTGCTGCGCTCGCCGGTCAAAAAGGATGTCCTGCGCTGTGTGGTGCAGGAAAAATACCGTGAACTGGGCGTCATGGCGCCGGAACAGAAACGCGCTCTGGCTCTGCTGGTCCTGACCCTGGCCCTGCTGGCAACCGACAGCCTGCACGGCATCAGCGCGGGCGTGGTGCTGGTGCTGGTGTCCGTGGCTTCCTTTCTGCCCGGCGTCAGCCTGATGGACGGGCCACGCGTCAACAAGGTCAACTTCGCGCCGCTGTTCTTCATCATGGGCTGCATGTGCATCGGCAGCGCTGGCGGTTTCCTCAAGGTCACGGACTGGCTGGCCAACCTGGTGCTGCCCCTGTTCAGCAACATGGGGCCCACAGTGGCCGGGCTCTGTTCCTACCTGGTGGGTTTTCTCTCCAATTTCCTGCTCACGCCCCTGGCCGCCACCTCCACCCTCACCTCGCCCATCACCGAACTGGGCATGGATATGGGCCTTGACCCGCGCCTGCTTTACTATTCCTTCCAGTACGGCCTGGACAATCTGCTCTTCCCCTACGAGTACGCCCTGTATCTTTATTTCTTCAGCAGCGGCTACATCAACTTCAAGGAAATGCTGCTGGTCATGGCCATCCGCATCGTGCTGGCCGGCGCGTTTGTGGCCTTTGTGGCCGTGCCATACTGGCGCCTGGTTCTTTAGGGCCTATTTGCGGAGCGGCACGGTTTTTTCAGCGTCGGGCCGCTCTCATGGACGCTGCATTCGGGACGGTTGAAAATTTTTCCGAAGGAGAAGGCAATGAGAAAATGGGGAATTGTATTTCTGGCCGTAGCGCTGCTGCTCGGGGACGCAGCCACGGGGTGGGCCGTGGATTTCAAAGTCAAAGGAAGCTGGCAGTTCGCCTTTGACTATATCAACGGCGGCAATTTCATGGGCAAAAACCGCCAGGGCAGTCATCAAATCGGCCAGCAGTGGGCTGCCATACACCAGAAACGTGACGAATTCGAAGCCATCCAGCGTCTGCATTTGCAATTGCAGGCCGTGGCCTCCGAAAGCCTCGCGGGCGTGGTTTTTTTTGAAATCGGCGAGCAGCGCTGGGGCATGTCCGCCCAGGGCGGCGCGCTGGGCGCTGACGGCAGCAATATGGTCAAGGTCAAACAGGCCTATGTGGACTGGATGCCGCCGCATGCGGATCTCAAGGTGCGCATGGGCCTGCAGGGCGTCAGACTGCCCGGCTTCGCTCTGGACAATCCGGTCTTCAACGACGATGTGGCGGGCATCACCGCTTCCTACGCTTTCAACAAATCCTTTGGTCTGACTGCCCTGTGGATGCGGCCCTACAACGACAATTGGCTGGATACCGCCGATAACGGCGTCACGGCCGACTATCTGGACAACTTCGACCTCTTCGTCCTGCTGGCACCGGTGTCGCTGGACGGCATGAAGATCACCCCCTGGGCCATGGCCGGGGGCATGGGGCCCAATACGCTCAAGCCCTTTACCGTCAGGAATGCCGCCGGGAATAGCAAGACGTTCACCTTCAACAATCCCAGCAGCCAGGCCATTGACGGTCTCCAGATGCGGGACGGCCTCTTTCCCGCCGCCTTCAGCTCCGGCCGCGGCGGCGCATCCCTCTGGAATACGGCATACAGCACCATGTTCTGGGGCGGACTGACCGGCGAAGTCACGGCCTTTTCACCGTTCCGGGTCAGTTGGGATTTCATCTACGGCAGCGTGGACAACGGCCGGGAATACCTTAATCGCCAGGGCTGGTTCGGCATGCTGTTGGGCGAATACGATACGGACTGGGGCGTGCCCGGCCTGTACGGCTGGTATTTCAGCGGCGACGACGACAATCCGCACAACGGTTCCGAGCGCCTGCCCTACGTCGCCACCACCAACAACCTGACCAATTCCCTGTCCAGCTTCGGCTACCGGGGCAATCCGATCATGGGCGGCGGCAAGGGCGTACTGGGCACCAACCCCAACGGCACCTGGGGCGTGGGAGCGAGGATCAAAAGACTCAGTTTCATGGATGACCTCAGCCATACGCTGCGCGTGAACTACTTTGGCGGCACCAATGATCCCAAGATGGCCGCCTACATCACGGGGCGGCGTCCTATGGACGGCGCGGGCCGCGCGGTGTACCGCAACAATACGGACTTCAACTCCTTCGGCACCTACCTGACCCGCTCGGACAGCAGCCTGGAAATCAACTTCGACAGCACTTACAAGGCCGCAGAGAATCTCAGCTTCATTCTGGAAACCGGTTACATCCACCTCTGGCTGGATGAAGGCACCTGGGGCCGTTATGAAAATATCGCGGGCGACAGCCTGAATTACAAGGATGCCTGGAAAGTCAGCCTTAATGTAATTTACGCCTTTTAGAGCATGTAACACTTGAAATGTTCTTGTACGGGGAGCAAAGCCCGCCTACTCACATTTCGCGGCAAGGATTTGCAGACAGCCTGAAACAGCCCGGATATTTTCCGGGCTGTTTCTTTCTTCGCCTGCCACTTTGAATTTTTTTTCACTTTTTTGTGAAAGAGGTTGCAATGGCAACACTACGCGCGCCCACGGCGCGTTAGACTGACTTCACTACAAAAAAAGTCTCACGCGTCCATTGCTGTTCCCCTTCGTGCCCGGCCACACACAGCTTGGGAGGAAAATCCCATGAGTACCGCCGCCCCGCAGAAAATCAGCAACAACTACTTCGACGGTCTGCCGGTCACAGGTCCGCACAAGGCCATTTTTTTCATCATCATGATGGCCTACTTCTGTGAACAGATGGACAATTGGAACTTCGGCTTCATCGCTCCGGCCCTGATGCACTCCTGGGGGCTGACCCTGAAGGATATCGGCACGGTCAACTTCTGGTATTTCGCGGCCATGACCACCGGCGGCTTTATGGGCGGCGTTGTTTCTGATTTTATCGGTCGCCGCAAAACGTTCCTCATTGCCATTGTGGTCTTTTCCCTGGCTTCGGTGCTCAACGGCTTTACCAACAGTTTCCCGGTCTTTGTGGCCTCCAGAGCCATGACCGGTTTCGGCGTGTTCTGCCTGATGGTCTGCTCCCAGGCCTACATCGCGGAAATGGCCCCGGCGGAAACGCGCGGCAAGTGGCAGAATCTGGTGGCGGCCGTGGGATTTTCCGCCGTGCCGGTCATCGGCATTCTCTGCCGGGCCATCATTCCCCTGGCCGAGGAAGCTTGGCGCTATATCTTCTACTTCGGCGGCATCGGCTTGATCGCCTTTGCCATCGGGCTCAGATATCTGAAGGAGTCGCCGCGCTGGCTGGTGGCTCACGGCAGGCAGGCCGAGGCGGAGCAGGTGGTTTTCGAACTCACCGGCAAGCATGTGGATCTGAGCGAGGCGGTCGGGAAAGTCCAGGCCAAAACGCCGGTCCGCGAGGTGCTCACCGGTATGTTCCACCGCAAATACCTGAAGCGCACTCTGGTGCTTCTGGTCATTGTACTGCTGAGCAATCCCGTGACCTTCGCCATCAACAACTGGATGA
This sequence comes from Desulfovibrio sp. 3_1_syn3, assembly GCF_000145315.2. Classification (NCBI taxonomy): domain Bacteria; kingdom Pseudomonadati; phylum Thermodesulfobacteriota; class Desulfovibrionia; order Desulfovibrionales; family Desulfovibrionaceae; genus Desulfovibrio; species Desulfovibrio sp. 3_1_syn3. The sequence goes on along the minus strand of NZ_ADDR02000001.1, from coordinate 2,243,469 downwards.
CCACTCTGCTCAAGGCTCACGGCTTCAGCCTGGAGGAAAGCCTCACGGCCACGACGCTCATTTCCATCGGCGTGCCGGCCGGGCTGTTCTTCTCATCCTTTGTTTCCGACAAAGGCGGACGCAAAATTCCGATCATGGCGGCGCTCTTCGTCCTCGCCGCGCTGACGCCGGTGCTGGGCAACCTGACCTCCTTCTGGGGCATTGTGGGCATGGGCTTTCTGATCACCTGCTTCATTCTGGGCATGAACTTCATGGTCTTTTCCTACACCGCCGAATCCTACCCCACCTGCATGCGCAATACGGCCACGGGCTTTCACAACTCCATGGGCCGCCTGGCTGTGGCCGCCACCCAGCCGCTGATCCCCCTGGCCTTCGCGGCCTACAATTTTGACGGCGTATTCTACATCATCAGCGTCATGTGCGTGATCCCCGCCGTGGTCGTGGGCCTCTGGGGTCAGCGCACCGGCGGCAAATCCCTGGAAGAAATCGCCTGATCATCCCTGATCTTCGGGCGTTACAGCTCATTCAACGCAAAAGGAGAGCACAGCTATGGGCCACCCGACCATCTATCCCACCGGCGTTACCGTGTACAATCCCGACAAATGCTGGAACGGCTTCACCATCTTTCAGGCCCACGAAGTGGGCGCGGTGCTCATGGATATGAACGGCCGTGAAGTCAAAGTCTGGCAGGGCGTCAACGGCATGCCCAACAAGCTCCTGCCCGGCGGCCAGATTCTGACCACGCGCGGCCTGCGCAACGGCAAATACGGCGTGCAGGACTATCTGGATCTGGTGCAGGTGGACTGGGACGGCAACATCGTCTGGAAATTCGACCGCAATGAATTTATCGAAGACCCCGGCACTCCGGGCCGCTGGATGGCTCGCTACCACCATGACCACCAGCGCGAGGGCAATCCCGTGGGCTATTACGCGCCGGGCATGGAACCCAAGACAGATTCGGGCAACACCCTGATCCTGGCCCATCGCAACGCCCGCAACAAGGACATCACGGACAAGCTGCTGCTGGACGACGTGATTCTGGAAGTGGACTGGGACGGCGACATCGTCTGGGAATGGTCCTGCAATGAGCACTTTCATGAAATGGGTTTCCGCGAAGGCCCCAAGAACACTCTTTGCCGCAATCCCAATTATCGCCCCACCCAGCCCGAAGGCATGGGCGACTGGATGCACACCAACTCCATGTCCGCGCTGGGCCCCAACAAATGGTATGACGCGGGCGACGAGCGCTTCCATCCCGGCAACATCATCGCCGACGGCCGCGAAGCCAATATTATCTTCATCATCAGCAAAAAGACCGGCAAGATCGTTTGGAAGTTGGGGCCGGACTACGACGCCAGCCCCGAAGCCAGAGCCATCGGCTGGATCATCGGCCAGCACCACGCGCACATGATCCCGCGCGGCCTGCCCGGCGAGGGCAATATCCTGGTCTTCGACAACGGCGGCTGGGGCGGCTATGATGTGCCCAATCCCGGCTCGCCCACGGGCGTCAAGGCCGCTCTGCGCGACCATTCCCGCGTCCTGGAAATCGACCCCGTGAGCCTGGAGATCGTCTGGCAGTACACCCCGTGCGAGGCCGGATTCCTGGCGCCCATGGACAGCAACCGTTTCTACAGTCCTTTTATCAGCAGCGCCCAGCGCCTGCCCAACGGCAATACCCTGATTACCGAGGGGTCGGACGGCCGTGTCTTTGAAGTCACCCGGGAGCATGAGCTGGTCTGGGAATATATTTCGCCCTACTGGGGCAAGCTGATCCCCATGAACATGGTGTACCGCGCCTACCGCGCGCCCTATGAATGGGCCCCGCAGGCGGGCAGGCCGGAGGAAAAAGCCATCGAACGCATTGATGTGAATACCTTCCGCATGCCCGGCGCGGCGGCTTTCGGCGACCGGGTTTCGGTGGTGGAGGTGGAAGGCTGCGCGCCTTTCGAACCGGACAACGCCCTGTGCGTGGCCTCGGTGGAAGATCCTGAATAACCGCTTGTTACGGACCGGCCGCCCCGCAACGGGCGGCCCCGACAGGAGAAAAACATGAGCATCACCCTGTATACCGCGCCTGACTGCATCCGCTGCAAAATCGTCAAAGCCTTTCTGGCCGAGCGCGACCTGCCCTACGACACTGTGGACTTCAAGGCCGATGCGCCGGTGTTCAATACCTTTTATCGCACCAACCGCAAAGCCATTTACCGCAATCCCGAAGGCGTGGAGTTTCCACTTTTCGACGACGGCACAGCCATCAAACAGGGCAGCGGCGAAATCATCGCCTATCTGCTTTCCGGGCATGAGATGGAAGCCTGCGTGACCCGCAGTGACATGCTCCACGGCGACATTTCCGGACTCTACCTCTCGCAATGCCCGGACGGTCAGGAGGACAATTTCGTGACTCTGGCGGACCGCCTCGCCAAGGGCGGCCTGCACGTCTGGGTTCAGAGCGACGGCCGCAAACCCGAACTGCTGGAACGTCTGCTGCAAATCAAGCCGGTGAGCGTGATTCTGAACTGCGTGGGCCCCGCGCCGATATATGAAAATCTGTTCGGTGCGGCCCCGAGCAAGGAAGAGCTGGCCAAAAGCATTGACCTGGTCCGCAAAACAGAAGACGGTGTCATCCGCTTCCTGGCGTATCCCGTGCCCCGCGCCGACGGTTCCGTATCCTGGCCCACGCGCGACGAGGCGGCGGGCGCGGCTCTGCTGGTTTCCGAAGCGGCGGGCGACCATACCCTGCCCTATGCCGTCGCCGCCGTCACGGCGGACATGCCTCAGGGCCTGCGCGGCCTGGAAGCTCTGCCCGACGCCATGCTGCTCAAATACCGCTCCGCCGCGCGGGAATTCCTGTTCAAGGCGGACATTGCCAAGTAACGCGGCACCGGCGCTAACCCATTTCTAGCAGGGAGCACTCCTATGGACAAATTTGACGTCATCATCATCGGCGGCGGCCCCGGCGGCGCGAAAACCGCTAAAATCCTCGCTGCCGCGGGCAAATCCGTGGCCTTGGTGGAAGACGCCCACTGGGGCGGCGTCTGCCTTAACTGCGGCTGCATTCCCACCAAGATGCTGTTAGGCGCTGTGGCCCCTAAAGGGCTGCTGCGCGGCCTGGAGCGCCAGCGTGTAGCCAAGGGAACCGTCGAAGTGGATTACGCGGCTCTACAGAAAAGAGTGCAGCGTTATACCAAGGCCTCCAGCCAGACTTTGGCCAAAGGGCTGGCCGACGCGGGCGTGACCCTGTTCAACGGGCGCGGGGTCTGCGCCGGAGAGCACGAGGTGCGGGTCGTGGCCGCCGACGGCGGCGAGCAGGCGCTTTCCGCACAGTACATTGTCCTGGCGGGCGGTTCCCGTTCCGCGTCCTTCCCCGGCCTGACTCCGGATCATGACGCGGTGCTCGACAGCACGGACCTGCTCAATGTCTCGGCTGTGCCCGAAAGCCTGATCATCGTGGGCGCGGGGGCCATCGGCCTGGAAATGGCCGACTTTTTCAGCGCCATGGGCAGCGCCGTCACCGTGGTGGAGGCGGCTCCGCAACTGGCCCCCACCGAAGATACGGACATCGCCCAGGAACTGCAGAAGCTGCTGGGCAAGGCCGGGCGCGTCTGTCTGGCGGGCGTCAAGGCATCTTCCCTGTTGACCAGGGACGGACAGGCCGTGCTGACGCTGGAGGACGGCCGGGAGCTGACCGCGGCCAAGGCCCTGGTGGCCGTGGGCCGCAAGCCCAATACCGACGGCCTGGAAGCTGAAAAGGCGGGCTGCGCCCTGAATAAACGCGGTTTCGTCACGGTGGACGACTACCTGCGGGCCGCGCCCACGGTCTTCGCCATCGGCGACATCAACGGCAAAACGCTGCTGGCCCATGCCGCCGAGCATCAGGGTGCCTACGTGGCCCGGCAGATTCTGGGGGAGGAAAGCGGAGCCTATGATTCCGGACCGGTGCCCTCCTGCATCTACGGCAGCCTGGAAGTCATGCGGGTGGGCAAAACCGCCCGGCAAGCCATGTCCGAGGGCGGCGAAGTGGCTGTTTCGCGCGCTATGCTTACGGGCAACGCCATCGCCCAGGCCGGGGGCGACGCTTCCGGTTTTGTGAAAGTCGTCTGGCAGGAGGGCCGCATGGCCGGCATCGCGGCCCTGGGGCACGGCGTGTCCCATCTGGTCACGGCGGCCCAGCTTCTGCTGCTGGGGCAATACAGCGGCGACAGGCTGCACAGTTTCATGTTCGCCCATCCCACCCTGGACGAGATACTCTCCGTGGCCGTCCAGGCCCCGCGTGAGCCCGCGGCCTGAGCTGCGGACAACTCAGGAGAAAACACATGAGCCTTTCCTATCCCGATGACCGCCGGTACCATCCGGAACACCTCTGGGCCCAGTCCCGGAGCGACGGCAGCGTACTGGTGGGCATTTCCGACTATGCCCAGGACCAATTGGGCGCGGTGATCTTTGTGGAACTGCCGGAAACAGGCGCGCATTTCACCCAAGGGCAGTCCTGCGCCTCCATTGAATCGGCCAAGGTGACTTCGGACGCCGTTATGCCGCTTTCCGGCACTGTGCTGGAAATCAACGAAGCCCTGGCCGACACGCCGGAACTGCTGAACCAAAGCCCCTACGGCGAGGGGTGGCTGGTACGCGTCAAAGCCGACGATCCTGCTGAGCCGGGCCTGATCAGCGCGGCGGCCTACGCCGCTCAAATGGCCTGACCCCTTTCTCATGCTCATTGCGGCGTCCCCCGTGGGCCGGGCAATTCCGCTCCGGCCTGCCGGGGACGCTTTTTTTGTGCGCAAACAATATTTCTGATTCAACCATTCTCCAACCTTTCTGAAACATTCTTTTATTAAATGGCCACATATTTTGCAGCATGATTTCCAAAAATATATTTAACAAATTGAAATAAAAAATTATTATTTTTTATCTTATAGAGAAAATTGGTTTAAAAAAGGTTGACATAAAAAGCACAAGCAGCCATAGTCAAATCAACCATACCCAACCAAGAGCAGTATCATGCCCGTAACCGCCATCCACAGAGAGGGCGCAAGCCCGCGCCGCAGCTACCAGCGGCTTTCGGAACGCCTGCGGCAGTTCATGGCCGAAGGCCGTTTCCAGAGCGGCGACAAGCTGCCTCCGGAACGCGCTTTGGCAGAGAGCTTCGGTGTTTCCCGCAGCAGCATCCGCAAGGCCATTCAGATGCTGGCCGGAAAAGGCCTTCTGGAAAGCCGCCAGGGCGACGGAACCTATGTACGCGCGCCCGACATGGAACCCCTCAAAAATGCCATCCTGGAGGCCGTGGATTCGGAAAACCTGGTGTTCGACGAAGTCATGGAATTCCGCAGAATCCTTGAACCCGCCATTGCCGAGCTGGCCGCCTTGCGCCACAGCCCCGAACAGCTCGACCAATTGAAGATCATCACCTGCGACCAGCAGCGCCGCCTGTTGACCGGTCAGGAAGACGGCGACCTTGACGCCCGTTTTCACCATTGCCTGGCCCTGTGCGCGGGCAACAGCCTGCTTGCCGGAACCATGGCCCAGCTGAACAGTCACTACGCCGCCGGACGTACGGCGGAGTTGCGCGACACGCAATGGCGCCAGTTTTCGGTTTCCTCGCATCTGCGGATCATCGACGCTCTGGAGCGCCGCTCGCCCGCCGATTCCCGCAAGGCCATTAAGGAACACCTGGATACCGTGCTTCAAAAACATCCTTTTGTGATTGCGAGAGACTAGCCATGTCATTGCTTATGCGGAGGCATACACACGAACAGAGGACCGACCACGGCCGGTGCGGTCCACCGTAGGCGGGAAACGCAGACGCGTTCCCACCGCGCAGTCCCTTTCCCAAGGTATTCCGCAGCGAAACCAGAGAGAGGAAAAGCATGAAAAGCCCAACAGACGTTGTCAGCGGCCTTATTCTGCTCGGATTGTGCGCCGTGGGCGCATACAGCGTCAGCCTGCTGCCGCCGGCCGGGAACACGGAAAACGTGGGGCCCGCCGGTGTGCCCAGGGCGGTTCTCGTCATTCTTGCCGTTCTGAGCTGTGTTCTGCTCATCAAGGGCCTGCGGCAAAAGCCCCTCAAACGCTACTGGCCCGAACCCCATGTCTTCAAAAAAGTCCTTTTCTTTCTCGGCCTCTTCTACCTGTATCTGATCACGCTGACCGGACTCGGCGATCTTTTCGCCGCCATGGAGAATCCGCCTTTTACCTCGGGCGGAGCCTTCGGCATCAGCACATTTCTCTTTCTTCTGTTCGCACTGCCTCTGCTCGGCAGGCGCAAGCCGCTGGAAATTGTTCTGGTCGCGGTATTGACCACGGCCGCCCTGCTCACGGCCTTCGGCTGGTTTTTCCAGGTCATGTTGCCATGAGGCCCCGGCCCGCAGCACAACCGGCATCCGTTCTCAGAGCATTTCAACTTTGAAATTGGACACAATTTCAAAGTTGAAATGCTCCAGGGGAGAAAGACATGTTTGCGAACATCCTTGACGGCATTATGAGCGCCCTCAGTCTGAGCGCCCTGTTGGCCAACCTCATGGGCGTGGCCCTGGGGATCATCTTCGGCGCCCTGCCCGGCCTCACGGCGGCCATGGGCGTGGCTCTTCTCATCCCGCTGACCTTCGGCATGGCTCCGGTGGACGCCTTTTCAGCCCTGCTCGGCATGTATTGCGGGGCCATTTACGGCGGCTGCATCACGGCCATTCTGGTGGGCACGCCGGGCACGGTTTCCGCAGCGGCCACCATGCTGGAAGGTCCGGCCCTGACCGCGCGCGGCGAATCCCGCAAAGCTCTGGACATGGCCACCATAGCCTCCTTCATCGGCGGCATTTTCAGCGCGCTGGCCCTGGTCTCCGTAGCGCCGCTGCTGGCCCGCGCGGCCATGTCCTTCAGCGCGCCGGAGTATTTCGCCGTGGCGGTCTTCGGCCTGACCATCGTGGCCTCTCTCTCTTCCGGCCACCTGATCAAAGGCCTGATCTCCGCCTGCGTGGGCCTGTTTCTCGCCACCATCGGCCTGGACCCGGTCACCGGCGACATGCGCAATACCTTCGATATTCCGGATCTCTTCAACGGCCTGTCACTGGTGCCGGTGCTGGTGGGCCTGTTCGCCATGTCCCAGGTGCTGGTGACCGTGGAGGACGTTGCCCGGGGCGTATCGCTCAAGGAAAGCAAGATATCCAGGCGCGGCCTTTCCTTCAAAGAGCTTACCGGCAATGCCGTAAACTTTCTGCGCTCCTCGGCCATCGGCACGGCCATTGGGATCATTCCGGCCACCGGCGTGAGCGCGGCCACCTTTTTCGCCTACTCCGAGGCCAAGCGCCACTCCAAGACGCCGGAAATGTACGGCAAGGGCTGCCTTGAGGGCATCGCCGCCACGGAATCCTCCAACAACGCCGTCTGCGGCGGCGCGCTGATCCCCCTGCTGACCCTGGGCGTGCCCGGCGACATCATCACCGCTATTATGCTGGGCGCGTTGATGATCCAGGGCCTGACGCCCGGCCCGCTGCTTTTTGTGGAGCATCCGGTCACGGTGTACGGCATTTTCTCGGCCTTCATCATCGCCAATGTGCTGATGCTGGTCTGCGGGCTTATTGCAGTGCGCGGGGCCAACAAGATCACGGCCATTCCCGGCGGTGTGCTCATGCCCATCGTGGTCACGCTCTGTGCGGTGGGCGGCTATGCAGTGAACAATTCCACCTTTGACCTGCTGGTGGTGGCGGTATTCGGCACAGTGGGCTATCTGATGACCAAGTGCGACTTCCCTCTGCCACCGCTGCTGCTGGCCATGATCCTGGAACCCATCGCCGAAGCCAACTTCCGACGGGCATTAAGCATCTCCCAGAACGACTACGCCATCTTTTACACCAGCCCCGTGGCCTGCATTGTCCTGGGGCTCAGCCTGTTCGTACTGGTCAAGTCCGTATACGACGACATCCGCGCTTCCCAGAAGAACCCACGCCAATCCTGACCAACAGCCAAGGAGCCGCACATGGAACTCGCGCAATGGAAAGAAAAGCTGGATGCCTGGTTCAATGACAAGGAACCCGAGATGTTCGCCCTTCTGGAACGCATCGTGAACATGGATTCTTTTTCCCACGACGGCGGGGATGTGAACAAACTGGGCGAGACGCTCGCCGCCTGGATGGCCGGAGCGGGCTTTCAGGCGGCCATGCTGCCCAAAAGGCCCTCGCCGCCCGATGAGCCCTGGATGGATGCCCTGGGCAACGTGTTCTGCGCCCGCAGCCATGCCGAGGAAGCCGGACCGGGCGTGGCCTTCATCGGGCACATGGACACGGTCTTTCCGGCCGGGACGGCGGCGGCCCGCCCCTTCCGCCTGGACCGAGCCGCCGACAGAGCCACCGGCCCCGGCATTCTGGACATGAAGGCCGGGCTTGTGATCAACATGTTCGTAGCCAGGGCCCTGAAAGAACTGGACCTGATGCCTGTGCCCATGACCCTGACCTTTTCGCCCGACGAGGAACTGGGTTCGCCCTCCACCACGCCTCTGCTCGGCCAGATGCTTAACGGCGCGCACGCGGTACTCTGCACGGAGCCGGGCTATCCCGGCGGCGGGGTTTCCGTGGAACGCAAGGGCTCCGGCCACTTCCTGCTTGAAATTCAGGGCAAGTCCGCCCATGCCGGGCGCAATTACGAGGAAGGCGCTTCCGCCGTTCTTGAACTGGCCCACAAAATCCTAGCTTTCAACGAACATCTGGATCTCGCCAGAGGCACCACGGTGAACACCGGCCTGATCAGCGGCGGCATTTCGGCCAATTCCGTGGCCCCCAATGCTCGGGCACGCCTCCATTGCACCTTCCGCACGCTGGAGGCCGGTCGCAAACTTGTGGAGGATATCCGGGCCGATGTGGCGAAAACCTGGATTCCCGGCACTGTTTCCAGTGCCAGCGGCGGCATGCGGCTGTATCCGCTGACGCCCACTCCCAAGGTTCAGGCCCTGTGGCAACTGGTACGGCAGGCCGGAGAGGTTCTGGAGTATCCGGTACACTGCATCCGCTCCAAAGGAGCGGCGGAGTCGGGCTACTGCTCAAGCATCCTGGACCTGCCGGTCGTCTGCAGCCTGGGACCGGAGGGTACAGGCCTGCATGCCGACGACGAGTACATCACCCCCTCGACCTTCCTGCCGCGCGCCAAACTGGTGGCCCTGGCCGCCCTGCAGGCGGCGCGCGTTTTTGACGCATCCCCTCGGAGAGCAATTTCGAAATGAAATTGCTCTCGCCGTACACAGTGCGGTGCGCCGCAACGCGGCGTGGATTCAGCCGATAAGCGCGGTTATCGGCTGAATGAAGCGTTGAAACACGGAGTGTTTCAAAAGCAAAATATTCTAAAGTACAACTTTAATATTCACGAGCCCGCAACGAAGGAGACCATTATGATTACGCTGATGCGCCTTTTCCGCGCCGCGCTGACGACCTGCGCCCTCTTGCTGCCGCTTTCGCCGGGTATGGCCCGGGCCGCGTATCCCGACAGACCCGTCAACATCATCATCCCCTTCGGGCCGGGCGGCGCGGTGGACATTGCCGCCCGCATCCTGGCCGAATACTTTCAGACCAAACACAACATCACGCTGAATATTCTCTGCAAAGCCGGGGGCGCGGGCGCTCCGGCCATGCTGGAAGTGGCCAAGGCCCGGCCCGACGGCTACACTTACGGCTTCCCGTCCGTGACGACATTTTCAACCACGCCCCAGGTCAAGGCCACAGGCTACAACATCAAGGATTTCCGCACGGTAGCGCAAGTCTCCGTCATGTGGCTGAGTCTGGCCGTCAACGCCGATTCGCCGATCAAGGATTTCAAGGGGCTCATTGAAGCGGCCAAGGCCAATCCCGGCAAATACAATTATGCAAGCCACGGCGCGCTTTCCACCCAGCGCCTGTTCATGACCCTGCTGCTGAAGCAGTTCCCGGACGTGACCCTGCCTCATGTGGCCTATACCAGCGGCCACGACGTCTCCACCGCCCTGCTGGGACGCCATGTCACCAGCGGTTTCGGAGTGACCATCAACCAGAAGCCCTATGTGCTCTCCGGCGATTTCAGAATGATCGGCGTCTCCAGCCCCGAGCGCCTGCCGGAATTCCCCGACGTTCCCACCTTTGCCGAACAGCTCGGCAATAAGGAATTGACGCTGGGCTCGGCCCATGGTCTGTTGGCCCCCAGGCGCGTGCCCGACGATCGTGTGGAGACCATGCAGAATCTGATCAAGGAGGCGCTGGCCGACCCCGGCGTGCAGGCTAAGTTCGCCAAGGCCGGTCTGAGCACCGACTACCTCTCGGCCAAGGAATTCCAGCAGGTGCTGGACAAGAGCTGGCAAACCATCGGCACGATCATGAAGGAAAACAAGTTTAACTGAGACGGTGCGCTCCCGCGCCCGGATCGCAGGCATGGGGAAGCGCCGGACAAACGTCCGGCGCTCCGGAGGAACGAGAGCATGAAAATAACAACTGGTGTGGTGATCTTCTGTCTGGCGGTTCTGACTCTCTTCTGCGGAAGCCGCGCCGCGCTGGCGGCCGCGGCTCCGGTGCCCATGAAAACGGCCTGGCTGGGGGAAAATGAGGCCTTTGCCGTCTGGTACGTCAAGAAGCACGGTTGGGACAGGGAAGTCGGCCTGGATGTTTCCATGTTGCGCTTCGGCTCGGGCAAGGCCATTGTCGAGGGCATCCTGGCCTATGACTGGGCCGTGGCCGGATGCGGCGCCGTGCCCGCCCTCACGGCCGCGCTCAATGACCGCCTGGACATCATCGCCGTGGCCAACGACGAATCCCTGGCCAACGCCCTGTATGTGCGGGCCGACAGTCCCATACTCAAGGTCAAGGGCGCCAATCCCGCCTTTCCGGAGATCTACGGCGACCGCGCCAGCGTGGCCAAAAAGCTGATCCTCTGCCCCAAGGCGACCTCCGCGCACTACCTGATGACGGCCTGGCTCAAGGCTCTGGGTCTGAGCGAAAAAGACGTGCGCGTCAGATATATGGACCCGACCCCTGCCTTGGGCGCGTTTTTCGGCGGTCTGGGCGACGCTGTGGCGCTCTGGGCGCCCCTGACCTATGAAGCGGAACAAAAAGGCTTCAAAGCCGCGGCGCTTTCCAATCACTGCGGCGTATCCCAACCCGTGTTGCTGGTCGCCAACCGCGCCTATGCCGACAAATACCCGCAGCGGATCGAAGCCTTCCTCAAAATGTACTTCCGCGCCGTGGACATGCTGCGCGCCACGCCGCCGGAAAACCTGGCGGCGGACTACAGCCGCTTTTTCAAGGAATGGACGGGCCTGGAGCTGACTCCCGAACAGGCCGTGCAGGATCTCAAGGCCCATCCCGTCTTCACGCTCAACGAGCAGCTTGCTCTTTTCAACGCCGCCCAAGGCAAAAGCAAACTCCAAACCTGGCTGGGCGATATCGCGGCCTTTTACGAAAGCATCGGGTCCGTGCGCGAAGCCGATCGGCCTCGCCTGGAACGCATGAACGCCGTGACCGACGTCTATCTCAAGGCCATCAGCCCCAAACCTTAACGCGTACCCTCACGAGAGCCTCTTGTCTCCGGCAGCGTCAGATTTCATCTGCTTTTGGAGAACTAAATCCATCTCGTGACGATACGTTCCGACGGCCGCGTACAACGCCCACGATTGGCAAATTATCGCGGATAAGGAGCAGAGCCATGGAACCGGCACAGTGGAAAACCGCGTTGGACACGATCCTTCAGGACCAGGAAGCGCCCATGCTCGCCCTGCTGGAGGAACTGGTGGGCATTGATTCCCCCACGGCTCATGCGGACGGGGTCAACCGTATGGGCGAGAGGCTCACGGCCTGGCTCGGAGAAGCGGGCTTTCAGGTTCGCCGCCTGCCCAAGCCGCCCGTTCCCGAGGACGAAGCCTGGCAGAAGGACCTGGGCGACGTCTTCACGGCAAGAACGCACGCGTCCGAGGCCGGTCCGGGTATTGCCTTTATCGGGCATATGGACACGGTGTTTCCCGTGGGCACGGCCGCGGCCCGCCCCTTTCGCCTGGACAGGGCGGCGGACAGAGCCACTGGACCGGGAGTGGCGGACATGAAGGCCGGGCTTGTGGCCATGCTCTTCGCGGCGCGGGCGCTCAAACAGAGCGGCCTGCTGCCCTGCCCCCTGACCCTGATGTTTTCACCCGATGAGGAGCTGGGTTCGCCCACGGCCTCCAAAGCCCAGGCCGCGCAGCTTCCCGGCGCTCTGGCCGTGATCTGCGCCGAACCGGGCGGCGAAGGCGGCAAGGTGACCCTTTCGCGCAAAGGGTCGGGACATATGCATCTGAAAATCCAGGGCAAGGCCGCGCATGCCGGGCGTAATTACGAGGAAGGCGCTTCCGCCGTCATTGAACTGGCGCACAAGATTCTGGGCATCAACGCCTTTCTGGATCTGCCGCGCGGCCTGACGGTCAACACCGGCCTGGTCAGCGGCGGTATTTCTGCCAATTCCGTGGCTCCCTGGGCCGAGGCCCGCATTCACCTGACCTATCGCACACTGGAGGACGGTCGACGCGTGGTGGCCGGAATCCGCGAACTGGTTGAAAAACCCGTGGTACCCGGCACCACGGCTCATATCAGCGGCGGCCTGCGCCTGTATCCCCTGGAGCGCAGCCCGCAGGGCGACGCCTTTTTCGAACTGGTGCGGGAGGCCGGAGAAACTCTGGGCATGCGCCTTTCCGGTCAGCACTATGAAAGCGCCGCCGAGTCCGGCTTCTGTGCCGGTGCCTTGGGTATCCCCACCATCTGCTGCATGGGGCCCGAAGGAGAAAACATCCATACCGCGCAGGAATATATGCTGCCTTCCACACTTCTGCCGCGCTGCAAGCTCATGGCCTTGAGCGCGCTTCAGGCCGCGCGGGCCTTCGGGCATCAGCCCCGGCCCTCCATGCTTCCGCCCGGGGCCGATGCCTGAAAAACCTTGCCAGCCGCCGGGAACTTGGATAAAAAAAGCCGTTAAAGCCTCATTTATTTCCCGGCGCAATCCGGTCCAGCCACAAGGAGAGCAAGATGTCGTACGTGCAGCGAGTGATGGACAGTCTGAAAGAAAAATACGCTTATGAGCCTGTGTTTCTGCAGGCTGTGCAGGAAGTGCTGCAAAGTCTGCAGCCGGTGCTGGACAAGAATAAAAAGTACGAGCAGTACAAGATTCTCGAGCGCATGGTCGAACCCGAGCGCATCATCGCCTTCCGCGTGGAATGGGTGGACGACAAAGGCGAGGTTCAGGTCAACCGGGGTTTCCGCGTGCAGTACAACTCCGCCATCGGCCCCTACAAGGGCGGCCTGCGCCTGCATCCCAGCGTGAATCTGGGCATCCTCAAGTTTCTGGGTTTCGAACAGGTCTTCAAGAACTCCCTTACCGGTCTGGCCATCGGCGGCGGCAAGGGCGGCGCGGATTTCGACCCCAAGGGCAAGTCCGAAATGGAAGTCATGCGCTTCTGCCAGGCCTTCATGAACGAACTGTACCGCCACATCGGCGCCACCATTGACGTGCCCGCCGGGGATATCGGCGTGGGCGGCCGCGAAGTGGGCTTCCTCTTCGGCCAGTACAAGCGCCTGACCAAGAGCTATGAAGGCGTGCTCACCGGCAAAAATCTGCTCTTCGGCGGTTCCCTGGCGCGTACCGAAGCCACGGGCTACGGCGCGGTCTATTTTGCCCAGAGCATGCTGGAAGACCGCAAGGAAAGCCTGCAGGGCAAAACCTGCGTGGTTTCCGGCGCGGGCAACGTGGCTACCTACTGCTGCGAAAAACTGCAGCAGGTGGGCGCCAAACCCGTCACCGTATCCGATTCGCGCGGCATGATTCACGATCCGGACGGCATCAGGCTGGATGTGCTGAAGCAGGTCAAGGAAGTGGAACGCGCTTCCCTGAGCCGCTATGCCGAATTGGTGCCCTCGGCCAAATACACTCCGGTGGGCGACTACCCCCAAGGCCGTAACGCCGTGTGGTCCGTTCCCTGCTTTGCCGCTTTCCCCTGCGCCACGCAGAACGAACTCAACCTGGCCGACGCCGAGGTTCTGCTGGCCAATGGTTGCAAGTGCGTGGCCGAAGGGGCCAACATGCCCTCCACGCTGGACGCCGTGCACGCCTTCCTCAAGGCGGGCATCGCCTATGGCCCGGCCAAGGCCGCCAATGCCGGCGGCGTGGCCACCAGCCAGCTGGAAATGGCTCAGAACGCCAGCATGCAAAGCTGGGACTTTGAAACCGTGGACGGCAAGTTGAAGCAGATCATGACTAATATCTACAAAAACGCCGCCGCCACGGCCGCTGAATTCGGCCAACCCGGCAACCTTGTGATGGGTGCCAATATCGCCGGTTTCCGCAAGGTGGCCGACGCCATGCTGGCCCAGGGCATCTGCTAGGGCGTTTTGATATTGAAAACATCTCAACGCGCGGTGCGGATTTTCCGTGAAAATCCGCACCGCGAAATTATCACAAGGCGAATTTGCTTTGCCGTTAAGCGATAATTTCAAGCGCAAACGGCTCTAGGGCCTGTTAACACTATTTGACAAAGAGCGAGTATTCCGTAAGAATGTCTTATGCAAATTACTCGTGAACAATATGAGAGAATCGCTGACTGCTTCCCGCGCCAAAGAGGTAATGTCCATTTTGACAATCTCCAGGTGTTGAATGCGATTCTGTACGTTGCGGAGCATGGGTGTAAATGGCGTGGACTGCCGAAAAATTTTGGCTGTTGGCACAGCATCTACACGCGCATGAACCGCTGGAGCAAGAACGGAGTTCTTGACCGTATATTTGAACGCCTTCAACAAGAGCAGATACTCCGCCTTAAAATAGAAGCAGTTTCTCTCGACAGTACTATTGGTAAGGTTCATCCCGATGGAACAGGGGCCTTAAAAAAACAGGTCCGCAGTCCATCGGAAAGTCCAGAGGCGGCTGGACGACCAAGCTTGATATGGTTGCCGCGAATGCTGAATGCGCGTTGAATTTCAGCCTCACTCCCGGCAACGCCGGCGATGCCCCCGAGGGGCGCAGGCTGCTTGTCCAGTTGGGGCCGATGCCAGCGCCGTGCAGCTTGCTTATGGATGGCGCATATGAGGGTAATGAAACGACTCGCTTGGGACGTGAGTTGGGCTTCACTCCGGTGGTGCCGCCCAATCCCAACCGACTGAAACCGTGGGAGTATGACAAAGAGCTATACAAAAGACGTAATGAGGTAGAACGGCTTTTCAGGAGGCTCAAAGGCTTCCGCCGTGTTTTTACTCGCTTCGATAAGCTCGATGTTATGTTCCTGGCCTTTGTCGTCTTTGCGTTAATTGTTATAGCTCTGAAATAGTGTTAACAGGCCCTAGTCAGATGACGCTTCAAGTTCCCTCCCCAACGCCAAAAGCCGCCCGCTTTCCGCCGGGCGGCTTTTTTGTCGCTATACTCCGGTCGCCTGCCTACCAGCGGTCGTTATGAATCCTGTCCGCGCGGAAGCGGTCCGCTTCAGAAAAAGGCTGGGCGGGATGGCCCAGAGCCACCAGGCTCAGAGGCATGACGTTGTCCGGCAGATTGAGTATTTCCCGTACCGGCAGTATGCGGTCCTCCACCGGGTGCAGGCCGCACCAGACAGAACCCAGATTTCTGGCGCGCGCGGCCAGCATGAGGTTTTGGGTGGCGGCGGAACAATCCTGTACCCAGAAACCGGGGGTTTTTTCTTCATTGAGATCCGCGCAGACCACGATCACCACCGGCGCGTCGGCGGCCATTTTGGCATAGGGATGCCGTCCCGCCAGGGCCGCGCGCACCTCGGGATCACGCACCACCACAAAGTGCCAGGGCTGCCGGTTGCTGGCGCTGGGAGCCAGCATGGCCGCCTTGAGCAGGATGTTCAGGTCTTCATCGCTGACGTCTTCCTGAGTATATTTGCGGATGCTGCGCCGGGTGAACAGGGCTTCAAAAATATCCATCTCCATGTCTCCTCGTAAAAAGAAAGCACTGCGGCAAGTATGCCCCAAGGGCCTGAAAAGTAAAAGCGCCTCACGATGCCGCAGGCCGCGCATCTTGCGCGGGGTGGCCGCCGATGCTATTTTGCATGGCTCGGAGGCCGCATGGAAGTCCCCTTTCTTTACGAAATAGTCATCATCTTTCTGCTCTCTATCGTTGTCACCATTGTCTGCAACCGCCTCAAACTGCCCGCCACGGTGGGCTTTCTGCTTACCGGCGTGCTTTGCGGCCCGTCCTTGCTGGGTATCGTCAGCAACCGCGAGGCCATTGATCAGGTGGCGGATATCGGCGTCGCCATGCTTTTGTTCACCATCGGCATGGAACTTTCGGGCGATGCCCTGAACAGGCTCAAACGCCCCGTCTTTCTGGGCGGCAGCCTGCAGATCGGCCTGACCGTGCTGGCCGTCATGGGCCTTGCTCTTCTGGAAGGCGTCACCTATCAGAAAGGCATTTTCTGGGGCTGCCTGGTGGCCCTCTCCTCTTCGGCCATCGTGCTGCGGATCCTGCAGGAACGCGGTACCACCAATACGCCCACAGGCCGTCTTTCTCTGGCTATCCTGGTATTCCAGGACATCATGGTGGCCCCCATGCTGCTCTCTGTGCCGCTGCTGGCGGGCACACTGGAGCTTTCGCTGGAAAACGCATTTTTTTCCGTCCTCTGGGTGGTCCTGGCACTGGGCGGCGTGCTGCTTTTCGCCCATTTCGGGCTCGATCGTCTGATGGAAGCCGTCATGCGCACGCGCACCCGTGAAATCCTGCTGTTGACCACGCTGGGCCTGTGCATGGGCATGGCCCTGCTGACCAGCGCCCTCGGTCTTTCCCTTTCCCTGGGGGCCTTTCTGGCCGGTTTACTGCTGGCCCGCTCTCAGTACAGCATGAGCGTCATCTCCGGCATCCTGCCCTATCGCGACGTGTTCATGAGCCTTTTTTTCATTTCCGTGGGCATGATGCTCAATGTGGACTTTTTCGCGCATCATTTCTTTGATATCATCCTGAGCACCTGTCTGTTCGTCCTTATCAAAGCCCTGCTGGCCCTGCCCGCGGTGTTGATCCAGGGCTATCCCCTGCGCGCGGCCATCATCACCGCCCTGTCGCTGGCCCAGGTGGGCGAATTCTCCTTTGTGCTGGCCGCTTCCGGCCTTGCAGCAGGCCTTTTCGACATGACCGCCTACCAGAACTTTCTGGCCGTAAGCGTGTTGACCATGATGCTTACCCCCGGCCTGATCGCCATAGCTCCGCGCCTGGCCGACCTGCTCACGGGCTGGCGCAATAAAAAACAACTGGAGAACGAGGAAAATACCGGCGAAGAGAGTTCGCTGGAAGACCATCTGATCATCGTGGGCTTCGGCATCAGCGGCAAGCATCTGGCCCATGTGGCGCACGAATCGGGCATTGCCTACACCATTCTGGAAATGAATCCCGAAACCGTGCACCGCTATCACGGCAAGGAGCCCATCACCCACGGCGACGCCACCCAGCCGGTGGTGCTGGAACACCTGGGCGTGGAAAAGGCGCGGGTGCTGGCGATCATCATTTCCGACCCGGCGGCGGTGCGGGCCATTACCATTGAGGCGCGCAGGCTCAATCCCAATCTGTACATCGTGGCCCGCACCCGTTTTGTGACCGAAGTGGCCCCGTTGCGCCGCCTGGGAGCCAACGACGTAATCGCCGAGGAATTTGAAACCTCCATTGAGGTCTTC
The DNA here is from genome assembly GCF_000145315.2 of Desulfovibrio sp. 3_1_syn3. Lineage (NCBI taxonomy): Bacteria > Pseudomonadati > Thermodesulfobacteriota > Desulfovibrionia > Desulfovibrionales > Desulfovibrionaceae > Desulfovibrio > Desulfovibrio sp. 3_1_syn3. Next base: position 2,225,839 of record NZ_ADDR02000001.1, on the reverse strand, counting down.
AGCCGCGTGCTTACCCAGTATCTGATACCCCGGCAGGATATCGACGCCTTTGCCGCGCGCATCCGCCAGATGAACTACCGGATGATCCGGCGCATGAGCAATGCGGTAGACCCCCTCGATGAGGTGGTCAGCCGTCTGCCGGACATGGGCGTACAGGCCATGCGGCTGGGGGCGGATTCGCCTCTGTGCGGCCAGCCCCTGGCCCAGAGCGGCCTGCGGCCCCGCTACGGCGTGACCGTGGTGGCGATCCACCGCCAGGGCGAAATCGAGGCTTCGCCGGGACCGCAAACCCGCTTTGAGGCCGACGATATCGTTTATCTTTTCGGCAAGACCGACAAGCTGTATGCCGTCAAGCCCCTGTTCTCCGGCCCGCTGAAGGAAAGCGGCGTTCCGGCCAGGAGCGCGGCTGCCAGCTAGAAGCTGTTTCTGAAGCAGATTAACTTTGAAAGCTAACCTGCTCTGATTTATCCTTGCTTCAGCTACGGTTTCGACGGCGCGGGGAGCTTTGCTCCGGCGCTCCCCTTCTGCGCCGACGGCGGCTGGAACACCACGAAGTGGGGCGTTTCTTCCACCACCCGCCACTCATGGCGCACCCGCTGCGGCACGGAGTACCCGGCGCGGTCATAGGCGTCGGCCTTGCGCGTGTCCAGCTGATCCCGTTCCATGAAAACCGTGAGCTTCTTATCCAGCAGTTCCTGATACAGGGCTTCCACCTCGGCGTTGATTTCCCAGTCGATGAGCCAGTCGGAGCCATAGACCGGCCTATCGTTGTTGAGGTAGTAGGCAAAGGAAAAGCCGGGCATGGTTTTGTAGTTCGGCCCGTATTTGGCCCGCAGAGCCTTGAGTTCCGCCAGTCTGGCGTACATGTCCGCGTCCACCCTGACGCTGCCGGCCTTGGGGTAGATCTGCCCGGCGTCCAAGTTCAGCGCGGCGCGGGGCATGGGCCGCACCGGAAAGACATAGGGGTATTGATACCCGACCCCAAAGATCAGCAGACCGGTCAGCAGGCTGGCCCAGGCCAGAACGCGCACATTGCCGCCCAGACGGGCGTGCACCAGAAAAAAGAAAAAAGCAGGGGCACGGCGAAAAAAGCCGGGATCTTGTAGCCGCCGCTGATGGCGACAGACCAAGCCGCCAGCAGGCCCGCGCCCAGGCCCACGCTGGCCCGCCAGCGCGGATGCGGCGACGCGACGTCGCGCAGCCAGGGCGTCAGGAAGACCTGGGGAAAGAGCACGCACAGGCCCCCCAGTACGACGAACAGGGTGGGCCAGGACAGGCCATAGCCGATCCAGGTCTGCGTGCGCAGCACTTCCCGGATATACCAGAGCGCCAGCAGCAAAAGATAGATGTAGGCCGGTTGCGGGGCGGCGGGCAAAGGCTTTTTGAGCAACTTGGCTGCCAGCCAGGGCAGAACGGCCAATCCTGGCAGCCACCAGCTCTGGCGCAGATAAATGAAAATGCCCGCGTCCAGGGCTTCGCGGATATCCAGTTGGCCCGTGGTCATGCGCGAAAACGCGGCCAGGGCCCCGGCATGATACAGCAGGCCATAGGCCAGAGCCACGAGGCCCAGCCAGGCGGCCAGACAGTATGCGGCTTCCCGCCACCGGGGCCGGATCAGCCAGATCAGCAGGACCACCGCCGGGGGCACCAGCAAAAAGGACTGCTTGCAAAGCATGGCGCAGCCCGCCAGCAGTCCGGCGGCTGCGGGCCAGCCGCTCACGGCGGCCCAGAGGGCCCCTCCGGCGAAAAGGATGCCGTCCACCGTATGCCAGGGCATATGCGGGAAACTGTGCACGCCCCAGACGAAGCCGCAGGTAGCCAGCAGAGGCAAGGGCAGACCCAAGGCCTCCAGGCGGAAGAGCCTGTTCAGAAAAAGTGCCGCGAACCAGGAAGCCGCCAGCATGCCCGCCACGAAACCGGCCTTGCCCGCCAGCACGTTGACGTTCTCCGGCGTGAGCCACATCCAGAAAGCATGCCAGTACAAAGGCAGCGCGGGCTTGATGTAATAAAAATCCCGATAGGGCACCTGCCCTTCCAGAATGCGCCAGGCATAACCGTAAAAATAGCCGAAATCCGTGGTGTCCATGCCGTAGGGCGTGTAGAACAGCAGATAGGCCAGAGGCGTCAGCACGGCGGCGGCCCAGGCCCAGCCGCGCGCTTGTTTCCCAGTAGATTGCGCCATTGTTGTGTTTTCCTCTTTCCGAAGTTCCATGCCGCGCGGCGTACCACAGGCCCGGTTCTCTGGCAAGACGCCAATCTGCCCGGCGCGGCGGCATGTCCGCTTGCGCATTTTGCCGGAGCCAGCTAAGGTGATAAATTACAAACATGGAACATGCCGTCGGGATTGCCGGACGGCTGCCTTCAGCGTCACACCTTCGGCGGATTTTGCCATGACTGACGACATATGGTTGCGCGCCCTGTTACGCAACGCCAAAGATATTGCCATATTGGGGGCCAAAGATACGCCCGGCCAGCCGGTGGACGGCGTGGGCCGCTATCTGCTGGGACAGGGTTACAAGATATGGCCGGTACATCCCGCGCGCGCCACGGTCTGGGGGCTTGCGGCCTACCCGGACTTGGCAACCTTGCCCAAGCCCGTCGATATTATTGATGTTTTCCGCGCGCCGCAGTATTGCCCGGAGCACGCGCGCCAAGTGCTGGCCCTGCCCTGGCGGCCCAAAGTTTTCTGGATGCAGTCAGGCATTGTCTCGCCCGAAGCGCGGGAACTGCTTGAGGCGGCGGGCGTGGCCGTGGTGGAAAACGCCTGCCTGATGGTGGAACACGCCCGCCTGCTTGGCAGCGCGGCGGAACAGCAAGCATAAGGTTGGTTGTTCATGGCTTCCGAGAGCACGGAAACTGTGTTTCAATGCCGCATGTGCGGCCACTGCTGTGAAGGCCGCGGCGGCATTGTGGTCAGCCCCGCCGACCTCACGCGTCTTGCCGCATTTCTGCATCTCGCGCCGGAAGAGGCCGTTAAACGCTACGGCGAACACTCGGGTGGAAAACTCAAAATCCGCACGGGCGACGACGGCCGCTGTATCTTTTTCCGGGACGGCCAGGGTTGCGGCGTGCATGAAGGCAAGCCTGCCATCTGTCGGGCTTGGCCTTTTTTTCGGGGCAATATCGAAGATCCGGCCAGTCTGGCCCTGGCCAAGGACTTCTGCCCCGGCATCGCGCCCGAAGTGCGTCATGCCGAATTCGCCCGCCGGGGTCTCGCCTATTTGCGCGAAGAAGGCCTGCTGGCCCATGACCCTTCCTGTGAAGCCAACGCGCTGATCCTTAAGTAACTACGATGCGACGCCGCCCCCGCCAGCTCTCCGTCAAGGAATGCTACGAAATCCTCAAGCTCGATAAGGGCGCGGATCTGCAGGCCGTCAAACGGGCCTATCGCCGTCGCGCCTTTGAGCTCCATCCGGATCTGAACCCCGGCAATGCCGACGCCAGCCGTCAGTTCCAGCTGCTCAATGAAGCCTATGTGGCTCTTTCTGCCGTACTCAAACCAGTCGAGGACGCCAGACGCAAGGATCAGGCCCGCCGCGCGGCCCGGGCGGAAGGCCCGGCGGCCTCCGGCGAAGCGCAGGCGGAAGAGCGCCGCGAACAGACGGAACAGCCGACCGGCGCGCCCTCGGGCAACAGCCAGGGAGCGCCGCGCGAGGAAGCCCGGACTTCGGCACAAGCGAATAGTCAGGCGGCGTCCGGCACCTCCCGGGACACGCGGAATGAATCTCAGACGGAGCCCCGGAACGAACCGACTGCGCAGCAAGCCGGAAACGCCTCCAACGCCTACGCCGAACAGGATGTACTGCGGGATCTGCTTAATGATCCTTTTGCCCGGCGTGTCTTTGAGGACATTTACAGCGAGCTGAACCGCCAGCAGGCCGACCAGCATCAGAATGAAGCCCCCAAGAATGCGGCCCAGCCCCGCCCGGCAGCCCAAGAGAAAAAAAGCACCAAGCTGCACCAGGGCAATCTGGCCTGGGGCACACCCAAATGGAATTTGGACTTCAACAAGGGCGTCAAGGGCGTGGTCAAAGACTGGCTGCGCCGCCAGATTGACGAGGAGCAGAGCCTGACCCTGCCCACAGCCCGGCTTGCTCCGGGCAGGCGCGTGCGCCTGCAGATCCGCCGGGGACTTTCCGGCGAACTGCATACGGTGGAAATCACCCTGCCGCCGGATTTCGCGGTGGGCAAGCCCGTGCGCCTGCGCGGTCTGGGCAAGCGCGTAGGCCCCTGGCAGGGCGACCTCTATCTGACCCTGTACAATGAATAGCCAAGCCCGTAACAGGGCAATGTTCTACATGGGCTCTTCAACGACGTTGAAGGTAAATTCCCCGCTTTCCTCGCCTCCCACCACATAGCGCAAACGCTCAAGCACGGCGTTACCGGCGTCGAAAGTCAGCACCACAGGCTTTCTGGCATAGATATCTTTGGGGCCGTTGACGTACTCCACGGCGCTGATGATCAGTTCATCGCCCTGCTGGCAGGTACGCGCGGCCGCGCCGTTGAGGATGCAACAGCGGGAACCGGCCTCGCCGTAGATCACATAGGTGGAAATGCGCTGTCCGCTGTTCTTGTTCCAGATATTGACAAATTCCAGTGGGTAGATGCCCGCCAGGGCGCACTGCTCGGGATCAAGCGTAATGGAACCGTGATAATCCAGCACGCAACCGGTCACGTGAATGCCGTGCAGCTTGGCCCGCAGAATCTGAAGCATATTTCCGCCTTTGGCTTGGCCGCTCAGGCGCGCAACAATGCCGAGAGGCCGCGATCTGAAAAAAGGCCGCGCGGGCGGCCTGGAAAATTCTGGGATATTTCTGTCTGTTCCTGAAGGGATAACGGCGGGCTGGAAGCTCAATAGGCCCGGATGTATTCGTCCATATTTTCCGCAGAGCAGTTGCGGCTGACCCAGAAGGCCGAGGCCCAGACCATCAGGGCCGTGGCCTGCGTGTCGTCCAGCCCTTTGAGTTTTGATTCCAGGCTGGATTTGCTGGCCCCATGGCGCAGATGCACATTATTGACGTCACAGGCATCCGTCACCCGCAGCAAAAGGTAGGACAGCCGGGTGTGATCGGGCATCAGCTTCATGTCCTTGTGGGCTTCCACGATGGTTTTCAGCTCGGCCGCGCTGAACATGTGTTTGATGCTGGTAATGGCCCGAAAAAAAGTATCCACCGCCCAAGGCAGAATAAATTCCGCTCCGGCGCTTTTGGTGCGAAAATAATCTTTGAGCCAGCGTTCCTGATCATCATTGATGCGTGCTGCAACCTGCGGCATGGATGCCCCCGATACTTACGTGCGGCCCGGCCTGTGAACCGGGTATCATTTTTATGTTATGCGCCACCTGCTTTCTTGGAGCATGTTTACATTGAAAATGTAACATGCCCGGCGACTGCGAGACTGCCCCGAAGAGCGGCCGTAGGACCGTGTCCGTTGGCCCGAAGGGCTTACGGGCATCGGGAACAAAAATGCAGACACCCGCGCCCGACCCCAATGAAAATCGCTTTTTTAGAGAATTTCACTTTGAAATTGCTCTAACGCCGCACACGGTGCGGCGCGCCGCGAAGCGGCGTGGATTCTGGCGAAAACCACGTTTTTCGCCGGAATGCCACCTTTGAAATTTGTAAAATTTCAAAGGTAATCTGCTCTAGAACGCCAGCCATTCTCGCAGTGCGGCTTGTGGGTGGCGACAGCAGCGATGAGGTAAGGGCAGCGTCACAGCTTTGAAAATAAACACTTTCAAAACGCATCTGTTTTAGTGGCTACACTACCTTGCAGAAAAATTCAAGACATGATCTAGACATGATTTCAGAAACATTTCCAGTTGGTTCCGCCTGTACGGCGGACGGCCCACTTGCGGCCCACTTGCTTGCGCAGCGCGGAGCTTCAGCGCACACGATCAGAACCCTGCCCAAGGCGGACTTGAGGAGGAGCCATGACGCCCCGATCCGAAGGAGAAACGGACGCTTCCCGCGCGCTCAAATCCGCCCTGCTGCGGATGCACGCCGCCACAGTACTTTTCGGCCTGTCCGGCATTTTCGGCAAACTCTGCGCCTGCACCCCGGCCATGCTGGTCTGCGGTCGGGCGTTTTTTGCCGTGGGCGCGCTGAGCCTGCTCTGCCTGGCTCGCCGTCATGCGCCCTGGCAGGGGCTGCGCTGCCGGGAGCTGGCGGGGCTTGCCCTGAGCGGCACGCTGCTGACCGTCCACTTCGTCACCTTCTTCATGGGCATTCAGTTGGGCGGCGTGGCCGTGGGCACCTTGGGCTTTGCCTGCTTTCCGGGCTTCACAACCCTGTTCGAGGCGCTGGCCTATCGGGAAAAGCCCAGCGGGCGCGAATACGCCTGCATGTTTCTGGTCAGTTGCGGTCTGGCGCTGATCACGCCCAGTTTTTCCCTGGCCGACGCCACTACCGCCGGTCTGGCCTGGGGCGTGCTTTCCGGCGCGGTCTACGCCCTGGTGGCTATCGCCAACCGCCGTACAGCCACCAATATGTCCGGCACCCAGGCCTGTTGGTGGCAGAATCTGGTCATTATCGTCTGCCTGCTGCCCTTTACCGCCGAACAGTTTTCGTCCGTTTCCGATCTGGACTGGCTCTGGATCGCCTGCCTCGGGCTGATCTGCACGGCTCTGGCCTACAGCCTGTACGTCAGCAGTCTGGCCGCGCTCAAAGCCCGACGGGCGGCCGTAATCATCAGCCTTGAGCCGGTGTACGCTATCCTGGCGGCGTGGCTGCTGTTCGGCGAAACGCCGGGCCCGCGCATGACCGCAGGCGGCCTGCTGATCGTGGGTACGGTGCTGCGCATGAACCGGGCGTAAGGGGGAAGTCGGGCATGTTGCGCTTGAAAGTATCGCGTGAAGCGAATTCGCCTTACGATACTTTCATGGAAAATCCGCAAAAGCGTTTGGATATTTTTAATACCCGGCACAGCAAAAAGGCAGCCCCATTGGACTGCCTTTCAAAAGCTCTCGTGTGTCGATGTCGTCAAAACATATCCTGCATGCCGTAAAGCTTCCCCGGCTTTTGTCGGGACAGCCACGCGGCGGCGCGCAGGGCCCCCTGGGCGAAAGTCTCGCGCGAATGGGCCTGGTGACTCACTTCGATGCGCTCGCCGGGTCCCATGAAATAAATGGTATGCACGCCCACCACATCGCCGCCCCGGATGGCCTGGATACCAATCTGGGCCTTGGGCCGCTCTCCGATAATGCCGTCGCGGGAGGAACAGCGCACGTCCGGGAGCTTCCAGCCGCGCGCCTCGGCCAGGCATTCGCCCAAGGTCAGAGCCGTGCCGCTGGGAGAGTCCTTTTTGCGGTTATGGTGCAGTTCCACCATTTCGATGTCATAGCTTTCGCCCAGAGCCTTGGTTAGTTCCGGTAGAATTTTCAGCAGCACATTGATGCCGATGCTCATGTTGGAGGACCAGAAAAGCGGCGCTTTTTCAGCCAGAGCACGCAGTTCGTCCTTCTGCTCCCCGGTGAGGCCCGTGGTGCCGATGACCAGGGCGTGCCCGGTACGAGCCGCCACGCGCGCCGAGTGCAAGCTGACGGCCGGAACCGTGAAGTCAATGACCACCGCGCCCGGAACCTGCGGCAGCAAAGCCTCCAGCGAATCCGCCACAGGGCAGCCTGCCCCGGACAGCGCGTCCAGGTGTTCCTTGCTGTCCACCAGACCGGCCAGCGTGTATGCCGGATCGTTGGCTGCCAGACCGCTGATGGTTCTGCCCATGCGCCCGTTGGCGCCCACGACGATAATGGCTGTGCTCATGTGTGGCCTCACTCTGTTGCATGGTCCAGGGGTATCCCCGAAGCGGCGAGCAGTTCGCGGAAGCCCGCCTCGTCCAGCACGGCGATGCCCAGGGTACGCGCCTTGTCCAGCTTGCTGCCCGGCTTGTCGCCCACGACCAGAAAATCCAGTTTTTTATTCACACTTCCCGCCGGAATGGCCCCGGCGGCTTCGGCCAGATGCTGGGCCTTGCCGCGCTGCAGAGAGAGCGTGCCGGTGAAAAGTATGTTTTTGCCCTGTAACGGCCCGACCTGCGTTTGTGCCGTCTCCGCGCTGTTTGCGTCCGCCAGCGGGCTCAGGGGCCAGAGCCCCATCTCGCGGAAGCGCTCCAGCTGCGCCCGGTTGGCCGGGCTTTCATAAAAGTTACGGATGGAGGCCGCCACCTCCGGCCCCACGTCGGGCAAGGCCTGCAAGGTTTCGGCGTCGGCCCGGCCCAGATCGTCCAGATCGCGGAAATGTCCGGCCAGCAGGCGCGCGGTCTGCTCGCCCACATGACGGATGCCCAGGGCGCTGATCAGGCGCGGTAACGTGGCCGTATGCCTGGCCTCGTCCAGAGCATCCACGAACTTTCGGGCCAGCACCTCGCCCATGCGTTCAAAGTCCAGCAGCTCTTCCGCCTTCAGTGTAAACAGGTCCGCCGGAGATTGCACCCGGCCCGAGGTCACCAGTTGCGCGATCCATTTCTGGCCCACCCCCTGGATATCCAAACCGGCTTTGGACACGAAATGGCTGATGGCGCGCAGGCGCACCGCCGGACAGGAGAGATTGTCGCAGCGCCAGGCAGCCTCGCCGGGCTCGCGGTGCACGGCTTCGCCGCAGGCCGGGCAGGTGTGCGGAAAGACGAATTCCACGGCGTCGGGCGGACGCCTGGACAGCACCGGCCCCACCACTTCGGGGATCACGTCCCCGGCGCGCTGCACAATGACCGTATCACCCACGCGCACGTCGCGGGCGCGGATCTCATCCTCATTATGCAGGGTGGCCCGCGAAACCATGACCCCGCCCACGGGCACGGGCTCCAGTACGGCCACGGGCGTAAGCACGCCGGTACGGCCCACCTGAATGTCAATGCCCGTGAGCCGGGTTTCAGCCTGCATGGCCGGAAATTTAAAGGCCACGGCGAAACGCGGCGCGCGTGCCGTGAAGCCCAGCGCCTCCTGGGCTTCCAGATTATCCTCTTTGGCCACAGCTCCGTCGATTTCCATGGGAAAATCCTGACGGTGTTCGCGCACCCAGGCCGCGTAGGCTTCCACCTCGTCCGCTCCGGCGCAGAGCCTGCCGTCGGGGGGAGTCAGAAAACCGTAGGCCGTTAAACGCGCCATGAGTTCATGCTGAAACAGGCAGGGTTTCGCCGGAGCCCAGTCCGCCTCGCCCAGGCTGTAAGCCAGAAAGCGCAGGGGACGGGATTCGGTAACGGAAATGTCCAGCTGCCGTAAGGTGCCTGCGGCGGCGTTGCGCGGATTGGCAAAGGTTTTTCGGCCCAAGGCCTCCTGCTGGGCGTTGAGGGCCTCAAAGTCCTTTTTGAACATGACCACTTCACCGCGTACTTCCAGGCGGGCCGGAAAGGGGCCCTCCCCTCTCAGGCGCAGGGGCACGGTGCGGATGGTGCGCACGGCTTCGGTGACCACTTCGCCGATTTCGCCGTCGCCGCGGGTCAGGGCTTCAATCAGGAGGCCGTTCTCATAGATGATTTCCAGAGCCAGGCCGTCCAGCTTGGGATCACACCAGAAGCCCAGCGGCAGAGGGCCGTTAAGTTCCGCATCCCAGGCGCGCTGCATGCGCTCCACAAAGTCGCGCCAGTCCTCGTCGGAAAACACGTTGTCCAGGCCGTACATCCGGCGGCGGTGTGCCTTTTTGGCCAGACCATCAAGCAGCCTGCCGCCCACCCGCAAGGTGGGCGAATGCGGGCTGCGCAGGCCGGGCCAGCGCTCTTCCAGCTCCGTCAGCTCCCGGAACAGGGCATCGTACTGTTCATCGCTGATCTCCGGCGCGTCCAGAGTGTGATAGAGATAATTATGGCGCTCCAGCTCGGCGCTGAGCCGACGGGCGCGCTCGCGCTCCTGCGCCGAAGGCTGCGGTGCGAGAAGCGAATGCTGCTCGACAGGGGGCTTGTTCTGAGGGGACATAGGGAAAGCCTTTAGCACGTACTGACTAATAAGGATTTCTGGCCGTTGCCAAGGTCAGAGCATTAATCAGCACTTCCTTTATTCGGGAAGGGCAATAAGCCGGGCGCGCAAAGCGCGGATGCGGTCACGCAGTTCCGCGGCCTGTTCAAATTCCAGATCGCGCGCGGCCTGGCGCATTTCCTTTTCCAGCTTGAGCACCAGGGCTGCCGTATCTTCGGCGGTGAGCGGCGCGGCATCAGCCTTGACGTTGGCTTTACCGTTACCGCGCCCCTTGCCCCGGCCCTTGGCCGCATCGTTATCCACATACAGCGTATCCAGCGGAGATTCAAGACTTTTTGTCGTACTCCGGGGAGTGATGTGGTGCTCTTCGTTGTAGGTCGTCTGCTTGGCGCGGCGGCGGCCGGTTTCGTCCATGGCTGCCTTCATGGAGGCCGTCACCTTGTCGGCATAGAGAATCACCCGGCCTTGGGCATTGCGCGCGGCACGGCCGAAGGTCTGGATCAGCGAGCCTGTGGAACGCAGAAAGCCTTCCTTGTCCGCATCCAGAATGCAGACCAGGGAAACTTCCGGAATATCCAGGCCTTCGCGCAGCAGGTTAATGCCCACCAGCACATCGAACTCGCCCATACGCAGGGCCCGGATAATCTGAAGACGCTCCAGGGTCTCGATGTCCGAATGCAGATAGCGCGCCTTTACGCCCATATTGCAACAGTATTCGGTCAGATCCTCGGCCATGCGCTTGGTCAGAGTGGTCACCAGCACGCGCTCGCCGCGCGTAACCCTGGCCCGGCACTCGCTGAGCAGATCCTCCATCTGGCCCTTGACCGGGCGGATCTCCACTTCCGGGTCCACCAGACCGGTGGGCCGGATGATCTGTTCGGCCACGATGCCCTGGGCCTGGTCCATCTCGTAGCGGCCCGGCGTGGCGGAAACATACACCACCTGATTGAGCAGGGAGGTAAATTCGTCGAACTGCAAAGGCCGGTTGTCCAGGGCCGAGGGCAGGCGGAAGCCGTATTCCACCAGGGTCTGCTTGCGCGAACGGTCGCCTTTGAACATGCCGCCCACCTGGGGAATGGTAATGTGCGATTCGTCCACAAAGAGCAGAAAATCGCGCGGAAAGTAATTGAGCAGACAGGACGGCGGCTCGCCGGTTTTGCGGCCGTCCAGATGGCGGGTGTAGTTTTCAATGCCGTTGCAGTAGCCCAGTTCCTCGATCATTTCCAGATCCAGCTGGGTACGCTGTTCCAGGCGCTGGGCCTCCACCAGCTTGCCGTGCTCCTTGAAGTACGTGAGCCGCGCGGTCAGTTCATCGCGGATGTCCCCGGCCGCGCGCTTCAGGTTGTCCTGGGCCGAAACGAAGTGGCTGGCCGGGTAGAGCACGGTTTTGCCCACTTCGGCCAGCACTTCGCCGGTGAGCGGGTCGATTTCGCGCATGGCGTCGATATCGTCGCCGAAAAACTCCAGACGCAGAGCCCGCTCGTGATGATAGGCCGGAATGATTTCCAGAGCGTCTCCGCGCACCCGGAACGTGCCGCGGTGAAAGTCATAGTCGTTGCGCTCGTAATGCACTTCCACGAGACGGGTGATCAGATCGTCCATGGGCAGACGCTGCCCCACTTCCACGGGAATGACCATCTTGGCGTAGTATTCCGGCGAACCCAGGCCGTAAATACAGGACACCGAGGCCACGATGACCACGTCGCGCCGGGTCAACAGGGCGTGAGTGGCCGCATGGCGCAGCTTGTCTATATTGTCGTTGATGGAGGAATCTTTCTCGATGTAGGTATCCGAGGCGGGCACATAGGCCTCGGGCTGGTAGTAGTCGTAATAGCTCACAAAATATTCCACGGCATTGCGCGGAAAAAGCTCGCGAAATTCATTGTAGAGCTGAGCGGCCAGGGTTTTATTGGGCGCAAGCACCAGGGCCGGGCGATTGCAGCGGGCGATCACATTGGCCATGGTGAAGGTTTTGCCCGAGCCGGTCACGCCCAGGAGCACCTGCGCGGGCACACCGGCCCGGATATTGTCAGTCAGGGCGGTTATAGCCTCAGGCTGGTCGCCCATGGGCGTGTAGCCGGTCTGCAAACTGAAAGGAGTGGTTGACTTATCTTCCATAGAGATGGCTTTTGGGGTAAAAGGGAGGCGTTGGAACACGCCACACAAACAAGACAGGAACGATTATGGAAAAACAGAGTATTGCCGCGCCGTCCGATGCCCTGCTGGACAGGGTTTATATTGTGGCCGCCACCCTGAGCGCCTTCAAGGGCCGCCGCCATGTGGAAGTGCACATTTTCCGCCACGGGGCCACGGAAGAGGAGCTGGCGGCCCTGCAAGGCAAAAATCTGGTGGGCCCGCCCGATCCGGCGGTGCCGCCCCAGGTGTTGCAGGGTGCCACCGAGGAAGCCGCCCTGCGCTGCATTCTGGAAGCCTTTACTGAAGAGGAAAGCCGGGCCCTGGTGGACTACCTCGAACAGCGCTATGCCGAGCACATTGAAAAAATCACCGTCTGCCCGCTGGATCTGCCGGTGCCGCTGGGCGTGGCCCCGCTGAGCGGCATTCCCGAGGGCAAGAGCACGGGCTTCATCCGCTTCGAGGCCGTGCCCAACTATCCCCTGCCCTTTGTGGCGCGCGGCTTTTATGATCTGGCGATCCACGAACCGTTGATGGCGGAATAGGCGTAGGCCGTTTTCCAGGGGGCCCAGGGAACGGCGCGGATTTCTCGCCGAAGGGCGTCCGGCTCCCTTGCCTCTCGCTCTTCCCGCCATCCCTCGGCGGCCAGCGCCCTTGCCAGCCGCTCCCGAAACGCCGCCCTCGGCAGCATGACCCCGCCCATCCGCATGATGTGCGGGGTCTCTTGCTGGCAATCCAGCACTACGGCCCCGCGCAGCCGTAACAGGGCCACCAGCCCGGCCAGGGCCGCGCGGGAGGCTTCGGATTCACGGTGAAACATGGACTCGCCGAAAAAGGCCCGGCCCAAGGCCACTCCGTACAGACCGCCGACCAGTGCGCCATCCCGCCAGGACTCCACGGAATGTGCATAACCCAGGGCGTGCAGACGTTCATAGGCCGCGATCATCTCCGGCGTGAGCCAGGTGCCGTGCCCATTTGCTCGCAATCCGGCGCAGGCCCGGATGACCTCGCCGAAGGCCGCATCCAGGGTAAGCTCAAAGGGACGGCGGCGCAACGCGCGGGCGCTGCGGGACGGCAGACAAAAATCCTCCAGGGGCAGCACGCAACGCGGATCAGGCGACCACCAGAGAATGGGCAAGCCCTCCTCGTACCAGGGAAAAATTCCCAGGCTGTAGGCCGCCAGCAGCCGCGCGGGTTGCAGATCACCGCCCGCGCAGAGCAAACCGTCCGCGCGGGCGGCCTCCAAAGGAGGAAACTGTGCGGCCAGATCCGCGAACGTGCCGCTCATGCTCCCGTTCAGGCCTCCACCGGCGCGCGCGCGGCCCTGGCTCCGGCGCGCGTGGGACGCGCGGCGGGCGACGAGGCCGAAGTGACAAGGGACAGGGCGTCGTCCTTGAGCGTCAGCCGGGCACTGCCGCCCTTTTTCAGAGTTCCGAACAGCAGCTCGTGGGCCAGGCGGTCCTCCAGCTCGTTGCGCAGCAGGCGGCGCAGAGGCCGCGCGCCCATGGCCGGATCAAAGCCCTTGAGGGCCAGCCACTGCCGGGCCTTGTCCGTCACGCTGAGATTGACCTTGCGCGGGGTCAGGGTGACGCGGATTTCGGCCAGGAACTTGTCCACAATGCGCAGCATCATTTCCTGAGACAGGCTGTGGAAAGGCACCAGTGCGTCCAGGCGGTTGCGGAACTCGGGCGTGAACAGGTTTTCCACGGCCTTGAGGCCCTTGCGGGCCGCATCCTCGGGCGCGGCCTGTCCGAAGCCGATGGCCGAACGCGACATCTCAAAGGCCCCGGCATTGGAGGTCATGATCAGAATGACATGCGAAAAGTCGGTCTTGCGGCCCGTATTGTCCGTGAGGGTCGCATAGTCCATAACTTGAAGCAGTACATTAAAGATGTCCGGATGGGCCTTTTCCACCTCGTCCAACAACACCACGGAATACGGAGCCTTACGTACCGCTTCGGTCAGCAGGCCGCCCTGATCAAAACCCACATAGCCGGGAGGCGAGCCGATCAGCCGGGACACGGAATGCTTTTCCATGTATTCGCTCATGTCGTAACGCAGAAACTCCACGCCCATGAGCTTGGCAAGACTGCGGGCCACCTCGGTTTTGCCCACGCCCGTGGGCCCGTAGAACAAAAAGGCTCCGGCCGGGCGCTGTTCCTGCCCAAGACCGGCGCGGGCGCGCAGAATGGCCCGCACAGTGAGCTCAATGGCTTCGCCCTGGCCGAAGACCAGATGCTTCAGGTCCCGTTCGAGATTCGCCAGGCGCGCGCGTTCCCGCCCGGAGACCGTGCGCAATGGAATACCCGCCATGCGGGCCACCACCCGCTCCACATCGGCCATGCTCACGGCCGGGCGCGTTTCCCTGCCCTGGGGGGCGTCGGGAAGAGCGCCCTGCCGCAGGCGCACGGCAGCCCCGGTTTCATCCATTACGTCAATGGCTTTGTCCGGCAGCAGGCGGTCCCGCACGTGGCGAGCGGAAAGCTCAACCATAGCTTTAAGAACAGAAGGGCTGTAACGCACCCGATGGTGTTCCGCATAGCGGCCTTCCAGGCCTTGCAGGATAGCCAGACAATCCGTGACGTCCGGCTCATGCAGATCTATGCGCTGAAAACGCCGGGCCAGGGCACGGTCCTTTTCCAGATGGTTGCGAAACTCTTCATAGGTAGTGGAGCCGATGCAGCGGATCTCACCGCCGGCAAGCGCCGGTTTCAGCAGATTGGAGGCATCCATGGAGCCGCCGGACGTGGAACCAGCCCCCACGATAGTATGGATTTCGTCGATAAACAGAATGGCCTCGGGCATGGCCTTGAGGGCCTGCACTATGGCCTTGAGGCGGCCTTCGAAATCACCGCGGTAGCGGGTTCCGGCCAGCACCAGGCCCATGTCCAGGGCAAACAGCCGGGTATCGGCAAACATCTCCGGCACCCGGCCCTCGGCGATGCGCAGGGCCAGACCTTCGGCCAGAGCGGTTTTGCCCACGCCCGGATCGCCCACAAAAAGCGGATTGTTCTTGCGGCGGCGGCAAAGCACCTCAATGGCGCGGTCCAGTTCCTGCTCCCGGCCCACCAAGGGGTCAATCTTGCCTTCCCTGGCGCGGGCCGTGAGGTCCACGGTATACTGGGCCAAAGGATCGCCCTTGGCCGCGCGGGCATCGCCGGACGCGCCGTCCGTTTCTTTTTCCTCCACGCCGCGCGAGCCGCCGCCTTCGTCCAGGCCGTGCGAAATGAAGGTCAGCACGTCCAGGCGCTCCACCCCCTGCTTGCGCAGGAAGAAGAGCGCGTAGCTCTCATCTTCGTCCATGATGGCGATCAGCAGGTCGCCCAGCTCCACTGTATCGCGGCCCGCAGAACGGATATGGTTGAGCGCGCGTTCCAGCACGCGCTGCACGCCGTCGGTCTGGGTGACTTCATACTTGCCGGGCTGGTCCACCACTTCCAGTTCCGTACGGAAAAAACCTTCCAACTGCTCGCGCAGCACGGCCACGCTGGCCCCGCTGCCCTCCAGAATAATCCGGCCTTTCATGCTGTTGGTCAGGGCGTAGAGCACATGTTCCACTGTCAGCAGATCATGCCTGCGCCGCTGCACTTCCATAAGGGCGTCCCTCAGGACGCTTTGCACGCTTTTACTCAGCATATTTTCTCCCTCCCGCCACAGCCGAAGTCGACTGCGGGGAGCTGTTCCGGCGGCCCGGCCACATGCCGTGTCCAAACTACGGCGGTCCGCCGCGCCGTTGCCGCGCTGGCGGCAAGGACGATCAATGAATTTTTTCCATGGTGCATCTGAGGGGGAAGCCCGCTCCGTGCGCCTCGCGGTGGACGCGGCTGACCTTGGCTTCAGCCACTTCGCGGGTATAAATGCCGCACTGCCCCACTCCCTGCTGGTGCACGGCCAGCATAATGGCCGTGGCTTCTTCCAAGGGCTTGTGGAACACGCCGCAGAGGATATTGATCACAAAGTCCATGCTGGTATAATCGTCATTATGCAGCAGGACGCGGTAGCGGTCCGGCTCCTTGAGCTTTTTTACGACAATGGTCCGGCTTTCACCGTCGGCTTCGCCCTGATTGTATAGCGGCATGGAGTAATCCCCCGAAAACAGTTCAGGCTTTGGATGCGTTGGGCCGGTCGCCGCCGTGCGGTTCATTGCCCGCAAGGCCCAGCTTCCGCCGCCAGTCGCTCCGTCGCTCCGCGTCGAACACAAAGGAAAAATCCGGCGGCAGGTTGTGCAGGCGACGCCAATCCTGATGCAGCTGATGATAACTTTTGGTGCTTATTTCGGCCTTGTCAAGGCCCAGACGCGTCGCGGCCCGCTCAATATGCGCGGCCTCGCCCTCCAACTCCACCACTTCAGCGAAGGGCAGCACGTCCAATTCCACTTCCACATCCTCCAGACGCCACGGCTCGCGGATTTTCTCATAACACGCGCCCACGGCGTAGCCCAGGCCTTCCAGCACGGCGCGCATGGCCGCGCCGTCGGCCACTTCCAGTTCGCGTTCCTCGCGCACCTTGAAGTGACCGCTCTGCGACGCGGGCAGCTTGAGGGTCAGCACATGGCGCACGGCGTCCGGCCATTCCTGCGAGCGCAGGCGCAACAGGCGGCGGCTTTCAAACAGTTGGATGTCGGGTGTGTCAAAAACCCAGTTACTTTCAAAATGCGCGCCCGAAGTGCGCGCGCCCAGATCGTACAACGTCCGGCGCAAGGCGGCGAAATCCACGTGCAGATATTTGCGTTCCACTTCCAAAGGCATGCTTCTCTTCCTCCGCTGGCCGCTCATTGACGATGGAACAGGCGCTGCTGCAAGGCCGCGATGGTGGCGATGCCGCCGCCCTGGCCGCCGTCCGGATAGACGATAGGCTCGAAACCCAGCCGCCGGGCCTGGGAAAGGCGCAATTCCTGCGCGGCCACGGGCCGCACCTGGCCGTTGAGGTCCACTTCGCCCCAGAGCACGCATTTTTCCGGCAGGGGCACATCATAATAGGAGGACAGCACGGCGGCCACCAGAGCCAGATCCAGGCCGGGCTCCTGCAGGCGCATGCCGCCGCCCACCTTGGCGTAAATATCTACTTGGCCGAAATTGAGTTTGAGCCGTTTCTCCAGCACGGCCAGGAGCAGATGCAGGCGGTTGGCGTCAAAGCCCAGCGCCGCGCGGCGCGGAATGCTCAGAAACGTGCGCGCCACCAGAGCCTGGACTTCCACGGCCAAGGGGCGCTGTCCGTCCACAGCCATGACCACGGCCGTGCCGGACAGGGAGGCGTCGCGCGCGCCCAGAAAAAAGGTGGAGGGGTCGTCCACCACCTGCATGCCGCGCTCGCCCATGCGAAAGACCAGCAATTCCTCATTGGGGCCGAAACGGTTCTTGAACACGCGCAACAGACGGAACATCTGGCGGCGGTCCCCCTCCAGGGAGATGACCGTGTCCACCATGTGTTCCAGCAGACGGGGCCCGGCCAGGACGCCGTCCTTGGTCACATGGCCCACCAGGATCAGGGTGCAGCCCACGCGGCGGCAGGCCTCCAGCAAGGCCGTGGCCACGGCGCGCACCTGGCTGACATTGCCCGGCAGGCCTTCGGCCTCCAGACTGGTCACGGTCTGTACCGAGTCCACGATCACCAGGGCCGGGGGTCTGGAACCGCCGACGCCGTTGAGGGCGTCCAGCACGTCCTCAACCTTGGAGGTGGCCAGAGCCAGAAGATGGGGGTCCAGCATCCGGAGCCGCTCGCCCCTGGCCTTGATCTGCGGCAGAGATTCCTCGCCGCTGGCGTAGAGCACCGCTTTGCCCTGGGCCGCCACCAGCCCGGCCACCTGCAAGAGCAGGGTGGATTTGCCGATGCCCGGCTCACCGCCTACCAGAATGGCCGCGCCCGGCACCAGGCCCTTGCCCAGCACGCGGTCCAGGGCCTTAAGACCGCTGCCGTAGGGCGTATGCCCGGCATCGGCCACATCGCGCAGGGGTACAGGCCGGTCGGCCCGAACGCCCGCGGCGCCGCCCAGACCGGAGGACCGACGGCCCGCCGCCGGGCGGGCCTGGGCCGAGGCCTCAAGGGTGTTCCACTCGTGGCAATTGGGGCACTGGCCGCGCCATTGCAGGGTCTGGGCCCCGCACACCGAACAGATATAGACTTCACGCGTTTTCGCCATGCCCGAAACCTACGGAAAAAGAAGGCAAGGCGCAAGGCGGCGATGCAAGGAAGGGCCGAACGGCAAACAGGAACGGCTCAGGCCTGCCGCCCGCTCTGGAGTTTGCGGAAGATGGTGCTGCGGTTGACCTGGAAGAGCTCCGCCACTTTCTGTACCGAGCCGTGCGCCTCAATGGCCTTGAGCAGAAAATCCCGCTCCATTTCGGCCATGATTTCCTTCAGCGGCCGCCGGGCGGCCAGGATTTCCTCGGAATAACAGGAGACGTCGCGGCTCACGCCTGAAATCTGCGCGGGCAGGTCCCTGGGCGAGATCAGCGGGCCGTTGAGCGTGATTACCAGGCTGTGAACCAGGTTCTGAAGCTCGCGCACATTGCCGGGCCAGGCATAGGAGCTCATCATGTCCAGGGTCACACCCATAAAGGCCAGGGCCTTGTGGTATTTGACCGTGTATTGGTGCAGAAAATGCTCGGCCAGGGGACGCACGTCTTCCGGCCGCTCGCGCAGAGGCGGAATGCGTACCGTCGCGACATTGAGCCGATAATAGAGATCGCGGCGAAAAGTACCGGCCTCCACGCTTTCGGCCAGGTTGCGGTTGGTGGCCGCGATGACCCGTACGTCCACCCTGCGCGGGCTGGACGAGCCCACCCGCATGATCTCCCCGTCCTGAAGAACGCGCAGCAGGCGGGTCTGCATGGACAGGGGCAGTTCGCCCACCTCGTCCAGAAAAATGGTGCTGCCGTCGGCGATTTCAAAATAGCCCGCCTTGCCCTTGCTGGAAGCTCCGGTAAACGCGCCGGGCAGATAGCCGAAGAGCTCGGATTCGGTCAGGGTTTCGGAAATGCCGCCACAGTCCACCTTGAGCATGATTTTGTCCTTGCGTCCGCTCAGCCTGTGGGTCAGGCGGGCGAAGACGTCCTTGCCCGCGCCGGTCTCGCCCAGAATCAGCACCGTGGCGTCCGTGGCCGCGAAACGCCGCAGCAGGGAAAGAACCTCGGCCATGGCCGGGCTGGCGAAGACAGGTTCCTGCGGCCTGCTTTCGTGGGCCATATGGGCCAGCTGGTCGTTGATCTGATCAATGAGGCGGCATTGCCCTGCAACCTGTTCCTGCAGATTCGCCAGCAGGGTGATGTCGCGCGCGAAGGTGACCACCAGACGGATGCCCCCGGCCTCGTCAAAAACCGGAAAGCCGGAGAGCACCAGCTTTTTGCCGTTCTTAAGCTGCTGCACGTGGGTGGCGGGCTTGCCCGTGCGCACGATCTCCGGATTGAGGATATGATCAAAGATCCCCTCCTCCATCAGAGCGCGCACATTCCTGCCCTGCACGCTTTCCTGCTTCAGGCCGGTCAACTGTTCGTACATGCGGTTAATGTGCAGGGCAGTGCCCGAGGCGTCGGAAATGAACACCCCGTCGGGCAGGGCGTCAAGAATGCGTTCGACATATCTGGAAAGGACTTCCGGGGAACGTCCGGCCATGGGCATCATCCGGGTTGAAAGAGGCGTCAGCGTGGAATCTGCACTCTCGCGCCCAGAATGTCCAGCGCCGCGCGCTGTAGCCGGGGCATGACATTCTTGCCCAGCGTCACGTCGCCCATGGGCGGACGGCGGCCCAGAAAATGATATTTCTGGGTGCCCAGGCGGTGGTACGGCAGCATTTCGTAGTTGACCCGCGCATAGGGTTTCAGAAAGGCGGCAATGGCGGCAACGGCCTCTTCGCTGTCGTTGAAGCCGGGAATAATCGGGGTGCGCGCCAGAATGGGCAGATCCGGGAATTCCTCGGCCAGGATGCGGAAGTTCTCCAGAATGTGCGCATTGGGCAGGCCGGTCTGAGCCTCGTGCACGGCACTGTCCATCTGCTTGATGTCGAACAGGGCAAAGTTCAGGTAGGGGGCCGCAGCCCGGACCGTGGCCGCGGGCACCATGCCGCAGGTTTCCACGGCTGTCTTGAGCCGCCGGACACGCGCCTGACGCAGCAGGGCCAGGGCAAAATCCGCCTGCAACAGCGGTTCGCCGCCGGACAGGGTCATACCGCCGCCGGAGCGGGAATAAAAGGCCGCGTCCTGCTCCACGGAAGACAGCACATCATCCACGTTGCGCTTTTTGCCGTAGACCAGCAGGCCCTGGGCCGGACAGGCTTCCGCGCAGGGCATGGCCCCGGACGTGGCGCAATCCGCGCAGAGCGAGCGGTCGATACGGGGCTTGCCGTCCCCGCCCCGGCTGACGGCACCGCGTTCGCAGGCCATGAGGCAGTGGCCGCACTTGTCCAGCTCCAGACAGCGCCCGGCATTGTAGGCCAGCTCGGGGCGCGTATGCTGTGACTCGGGATTGCTGCACCAGCGACAGGATAACGCGCAGCCCTTAAGAAATACAATGGTTCTGATGCCCGGCCCGTCATGCACCGAATATTTCTGGATATTGAAAACAAAGCCTTGCTGTTCGAGATCCCGTTGTTCGTCGTCTTCCAGACACATACCGCCTGTCCTTGGGGCTATGGGGGAGAATAAAGGGCGCGGGGAGAGCCGGAAAGAGGTCCGCCCCTCCCCGCGCGCAACCACGGCGTTTACATGGCGTCGTGTTCCGTCCGGGCGATGAGGTCATTCTGCAGATCCGGGGAAAGATCCACAAAATACGCGCTGTAACCGGCGATACGCACAATAAGGTTACGGTACTTCTGCGGGTCCTTCTGGGCGGCCAGAAGCGTCTCGCGGTTGAGCACGTTGAACTGCACATGCCAGAGCTTGAGGTCGCAGAAGGTGCGGATGAAAGAGACCAGTTTTTCCGTGCCCTGCTCGCCTTCCAGGCACTTGGGCGTGAACTTGATGTTCAGCATGCGGGCCGCGCGGTCGCGCATGCCCATATTCTTGGTGTTGTAGTTGGAAAGCAGCACGGCCGTGGGACCGTTGACATCCGCGCCGTGCGAGGCCGAGGTGCCGTCGGAAAGCGGAAAACCGTCGGTGCGTCCGTTGGGCGTGGCGGAAACCACCTTGCCGAAGGGCACGTGGGAGGTGAAGGGCACATAACGCACGTCGTTGTGCATGCCCAGATCCCGCATGCCGTATTTTCCCGCGTATTCCACGGAGATCCTGTCAATGTCGCGGCCGATGGCGTCGGCGTATTCGTCATTGTTGCCGTAGCAGGGGGCGGAGCGCAGCAGGGCGCGCACGTCGTCATAGCCCTCAAAATTGGCGTCGAGTGCTTCGAGGAGCTTGTCCATGCTCAGTTTCTTTTCCTCAAAGACCAGTTTCTTCACTGCCGCCAGGGAATCCACCACCGTGCCCAGGCCCATGTATTCAAAGTATCCCAGATTGATGCCCTCGGGGATCTGCTCCTGATGCAAATCCATGCAGTGCTTCATACACAAATCATGCATGGCCGAACCCATGGGCTGGGCAAAATGCCGGGCGCGCAGTTTGTTGATGATATACTGCTGGGTAAAGGCCGTCTTCAGAAAGAGCATGTGCTGCTGCACATAGGCGTTCCAGAATTCCTCCCAAGTCTTGAATGAACGCGGGTCACCGGTTTCCACGCCCAGCACCCGGTCGCCGTATTTCTTCATCCGGCCGTTGCGCAACGCCATCTCCACAGCCGCGGCGAAATTGATGTACGCGCCGCCGGAGGTATAGGTGTCGCGGTTGGGCATGCGGGCCTCGGTGCAGCCGGACACGGCATAGTCCAAGGCCTCCTCGAAGGTCGCGCCCTTGGAGACATACAGGGGCACCACTTCCTCGTCGTTGATCAGCTTGGGGAAGCCGGAGCCGTCCTTGATGGTTTCGGCCACATCCCAAAGGTAGCGTTCCGGCGCGCGGGAATGGATGCGCGCAGCCAGATCCGGATAATGCAGCGGAAATTCGCGCTTGGACTTGAGGATCAGATAGGTCAGCTCGTTGCTGGCGTCGCGGCCGTCCGGAGTCTGGCCGCCCACGGTCACGGCTTCCCAGTGGGCATATCCTTCATTGAAGGCTCCGCCGGTGGGGGAAATGTACATGTCGATAAACTCGGCCATGCCCACCCACATGCATTCCAGCAGCTCCATGGCCTGCTTGTCGGTGATTGTACCGGCCGCGCGATCCTGCTTGTAATACGGGTAGAGATACTGGTCCATGCGGCCGTTGGAAATGGTGGTGCCGGTTTTCTGCTCAATGCGGGAGAACATCTGGGTGAACCACTGGCTCTGGCAGGCCTCCCAGAAGTCGCGGGCCGGCTCGCCGGGCACGCGCTCGGCATTGTCGGCCATGCGCAGCAGCTCGGCCTTGCGCGTGGGGTCCCGCTCCTTTTCGGCCAGTTCGCGGGCCAGTACGGCATGACGTTTGGCCCAGAGCACTATGGCGTCGCAAACGATGACCACGGCCTCCAGGAAGGGACGCTTTTCGCGGTCGTCCCTGGCGCTCATGGGATCCAGGGCGGCCAGCTTCTCTTGGGCTTCCTTCTTGATGCCGTTGAAGCCGCGCTTCAGGATCTTGGCATAGTCGTGCACCCACTGGATGGAAGAACGGAAGGACGAGGTCTCATTGACGATAAAACGGGAAATCAGGCCTTCGGGATCGTCGTAGGTCAGCTTGTGCACTTCGGGCGGCAGGGCGGCATTAAGGTCCTCATGATAGGTCTTGCCCTTCCAGTACGGCGCAATTTCCTCAATGACGCGCTTGGCGTCCTCGGGCGTGATAGTGGCCGGGGAAGTCCGGCGGGTGGGCAGCTCGCGCACGGCGATGTCCAGAAAGTCGCCGTCCAGTTCGGGATAGAGAATGCCGTAGCGGCCGTCGCAACCGGCACGGCCCAGCAGAAGCTGATCTTCCTGCACACAGACCGAAATATTTTCGGCGATGTGCATGAGTGCCTTGGCCCAACGCAGCACCAGGGGCTGGCCTTCGGTTTCCTTCATGGATTGGGTGAAGTACAGGGCGCGTTCAATATCGATACGCGGCTTCTGCCCGTCGAAGCGTTCCAGCAGTTTGAAAACGCGGGCGTGCGTTTTGCGGAATTTGTCCTCTTTGCCCTCGATCCGATCATAGAGACGCTGTTCCTGGGGGGACCGGCATTCGCAGGTGGTCATGCTCATCATCCAACTCCTGATAATATGTGTGGGGCGTGGGGAACGCCATGAACAGGCGGTAGTTCTCATTCCCTCCGCCCTCTGCATGGGGCATGCCATATTTTTAACATACTGATATATATAAAAAATAAAGAAAATTTACCTTTCTCTGTTTTCGCTGGTCGGCTGTTCTCCGAAAAAAGGCGCAAATTTGCATCATTCAGGAATGAATTCCAAAAAACAGCCGAAAACTTGCGACGCAAATCTGCGACAGCTTCGTGGAACGGCTCGCGACTTTCCCTTTCCAAGGCCTGTCAGGCCTATATGGATCTCTTTTCACAAACAGCGGCCAAGTCCTTAATCTGCAACCGCCGAAAATGTCGCACAATTGCGACATCAACGGCGCATGGCCTCGCTTCGATACTTATTGCATAATATAACTAACTGAAAAGAATAATTATAATTCAATCGCAGAGTATTCCGAGCTGGCACGCATCGTGCAAAACAAAAAAATCACAAAGAGATGGCCAACGGTTGGCCGCATCAGGGGGTTTGTGTTTCGCCACTTTCCAACCCAAGAGAGGATGACGATGCGTAACGTATTTTTGCTGGCGGCGTGTACGGCCGTGACCTGCATGTCTCTGGCCGTCTTCGCGCCTGAGGCCCGTGCGGAAAAACCTCTTACCTTGCGTCTCGGACATCCCATGGCTCCGGGCAACAACGTGACCGTGGGATATGAAAAATTCAAGGAACTGGTGGAAAAAAAGAGCGACCGCAAAATACGCATCCAGATTTTCGGCAACTGTCAGCTGGGTAGCGACCGCGTGACCACTGAAGCGGCCCAGGCGGGCACCCTGGACATGTCCTCCAGCTCCACGCCCAATCTGGCCAGCTTCTCCAAGGCCTACATGGCCATTGATTTGCCCTACGTCACAGACCCCAAAAACCAGGCAAAACTCTACAAGGCCCTTGACGAGGGCGAACTGGGCAAAGCCCTGGACAAGGTAGCCGCGAGCGTGGGCCTGAAAACCATCATGTTCAGCGAATACGGCTACCGCAACTTCGTTTCGACCAAGCATCCCCTCAATGAGGTCAAAGATCTTATGAACCTCAAGGTCCGCACCACCGACTCTCCGGTGGAGGTGGCCGTGGCCACAGAGCTGGGCATGAACCCCGCGCCCGTGGCCTGGGGAGAAACCTATACGGCCCTGCAACAGGGCACCGTGGACGCCGAGGGCAACACTTTTTCCCTGCTCAATGACGCCAAGCACAGCGAAGTGCTCAAGCACGCCATGGATTCGCAGCACAATTATTCCATGCACATGCTGCTGATGAACAAGAAAAAGTGGGACAGCCTGAAGCCGGAACAGCAGAAGATCATCACCGAGGCAGCGCACGAAGCCCTGATCTGGCAGCGTGCCGAAAGCGTCAGGCTCGAGGAAAAGGCCTGGCAGGCTTTCCGCGACAAGGGCATCACCATTACCAGGCTGACGCCCGAGCAACGCGCGGAGCTGAAGCAGAAGACCCAGCCTGTGCGGGACCAGTTCTCCAAGGAAATCCCGGCGGAATTGCTGGCTTTGATTGCCGAGACCCAGAACTAGGAGCTGTTATTGAGGTCCGGGCCGGAAGCACGCTTTCGGCCCGCTTTGGCAAGAGGTCTCGCAGCTACCCACGGGGAAATACATGGACGCCATTGACGGGAAAAAGAGGCCGCTCCACTGGCTGGATCAGAATTTTGAAAGCATTTTCATGGTGACGGGCCTGCTGAGCATCATATTTTTTATCACCTGGCAGGTCATCTACCGCTATATTATTACAAAATTTATCGACCGGGCCGGAGCCGCCGTCTGGACCGAGGAACTTTCACGGTACATCTTTATCTGGATTTCCTATCTGGCCGTTTCCGTGGCCATCCGTAAACGTTCGTCCATCCGCGTGGACATGCTCTATGACCATCTGCCCCCACGTCTCCAGCAAATTAGTTGGATTGTGGTGGAAAGCCTTTTTCTCTGCCTTACCTCCGTCATCGCTTGGTACGGCTGGGGTCAGATTGAGAGGCTGCTGGAATTTCCGCAGCATACCACGGCCCTGGGCATTCCCTATCTCGTTCCTTACCTGATTCTGCCTCTGGGCTTCGGCCTGATGTGCCTGCGCCTGCTGGAATCCCTGTATAAGCAGGTCCGGCTTTGCGGCCTCTCGGATTCCCTGATCGGCTTCGCCCTGACGGGGGCCGTCATCGCGCCCTGTTTCATCTGCGACTATATCGAACCCCTGCACGCGCTGTTCGGCTATTTCGTGCTGCTCTGCGTCATCGGCGTGCCCATCGCCATTTCCCTGGGCCTGTCCACCCTAGCCACCATTATCAGCGCCGACACCCTGCCCATTGAGTATATGGCTCAAGTGGCCTTCACTTCCATCGACAGCTTCCCGATCATGGCCATCCCCTTCTTCATCGCGGCCGGGGTATTCATGGGCGCGGGCGGCCTTTCCCGCCGCCTGCTCAAACTGGCCGACGAAATTGTGGGGGGCCTGTACGGCGGCATGGGCCTCACGGCCATTGTGACCTGCATGTTTTTCGGGGCCATCAGCGGCTCTGGACCGGCCACGGTGGCGGCCATCGGCGCGCTGACCATTCCGGCCATGGTGGAACGCGGCTACGACAAGTTTTTCGCCGCCGCCCTGGTGGCCGCCGCCGGTTGCGTGGGAGTGATGATCCCGCCCAGCAATCCCTTTGTGGTCTATGGCGTTTCGGCCCAGGTTTCCATCGGTGATCTGTTTATGAGCGGCATTGTGCCCGGCGTCCTCACCGGCCTGGTGCTCATGGGCTACTGCTTTTTCTATTCCCGCAGGCGCGGCTGGCGGGGGGAACAGAAGAAACGCACCGTGGACACCTTGAGCAGGGCCGCCTGGGAGGCAAAGTGGGCGCTGATGGTGCCGGTTATCGTGCTGGGCGGTATTTACGGCGGCGTTATGACGCCCACCGAGGCGGCGGCCATCGCGGCGTTTTACGGGCTCATCGTGGGCGTGTTTCTCTACCGCGAAATGAACTGCCGGGCCGTGGCCCGCGCCTGTGAGGAAGCCTGCGAAACCTCCTCCGTCATCATCGTGCTCAT
This sequence comes from Desulfovibrio sp. 3_1_syn3, assembly GCF_000145315.2. Taxonomy (NCBI): domain Bacteria; kingdom Pseudomonadati; phylum Thermodesulfobacteriota; class Desulfovibrionia; order Desulfovibrionales; family Desulfovibrionaceae; genus Desulfovibrio; species Desulfovibrio sp. 3_1_syn3. The sequence goes on along the minus strand of NZ_ADDR02000001.1, from coordinate 2,199,525 downwards.
GGCCATGGCCACGCTGTTCGGCAACATCATGACCCTCGAGGACGTGCCCGGCACCATCGCCCGCGCCATCCTGAGCTTCACGGAAAGCAAGATCGTCATCCTGCTGCTCATCAACGTGCTGTTGCTCATCGTGGGCACCTTCATGGAAGCCCTGGCCGCCATCGTGATCCTTACGCCTATTCTTCTGCCGGTGGTCACGGGCGTGGGCGTGTCTCCCCTGCATTTCGGCGTGATCATTGTGATCAACCTGGCCATCGGCTTTGTCACCCCGCCGGTGGGCGTGAACCTTTTTGTGGCCAGCGGCGTGGCCAAAGCCAAACTGGAAAAAATCGCCGGCATGGCCCTGCCCATGATCGGCCTGATGCTGCTGGTTCTGCTGCTTTGCACCTACTTCCCGCAGGTACCGCTCTGTCTTGTGGGCGGCAAGTGAGCAAGGTGTATCCGGGCCGCCCCGGAACCGCTTTTAAAATCATAAATAAAACGGCTCAGGAGACTGTAGTATGAAAATCATTGATTTCCGCTTCCGGCCCAACACGCCTGAAATCATCAACGGCATCAAAAACAGCGCTATGTTCAAGGCGGCCTGCAAGGCCATCGGCTTTGACTCCCGCAAGGCCCAGCCCCTTCCCGATATTGTGGCGGACCTCGACCGCCTGGGCGTGGAGCTGGGCGTGATCACAGGCAGGGACTGCGAAACCACCTACGGCTTTCCGGCCAATAACAAGAGCGTGCTGGAATTCTGCCGGGCCTATCCGCAGAAATTCATAGGCTTCTGGGGCATTGACCCGCATAAAAAGATGGCCGCCGTGCGTGAAATCGAACACGTGGTCAAGGACTACGGCATGAAAGGCATCGCCATCGACCCCTATCTGGCGCGCATGCCCGCCTCCGAGGCGCGTTTTTATCCGCTCTACAGCAAGTGCTGTGAGCTGGGCGTGCCGGCCTTCATCACCATGGCCCCGCCGCCGCAGGTACCGGGCGCGATTCTGGAATACGCCGACCCGCGCGACGTGGATAAGGTGGCCCGCGACTTCCCGGAGCTGACCCTGATCATGAGCCACGGCGGTTATCCCTTCGTCAACGAGGCCATCTACACTTGCCTGCGTAACGCCAACGTATATATGGATATTTCTGAATACGAGCGCGCGCCCATGGTGGATGTCTATGTGCGGGCCATGAACGATCTCATCAGCGACAAGGTTCTGTTCGCCAGCGCCCACCCCTTTGTGGAGCTGGCCGACGCGCTGGACGCCTATGCGGGCTTTGAGCTGAGCGCGGATGTCCGCAACAAGGTCATGTACGAAAACGCCCGGCGCGTGCTGCGCCTGGCATGAATCAAAAAATCCGTAACGGGCGCGGCAGAAAAAACCTGAACGCAAAATATCCCGGTTGTCTACCTCTCGGGCGGCAACCGGGATATAAACATCCGGAAACAACGTTGAGCGCGGCCCGGCTATTTTTCCGCTTCAGGCACATCCTTCACGTCCACGATCTTCACGCCGAACTCGGCCACATCCTCGGGCGGCGCATAGAACAGCACCATGAAGGGCACTTCGCCGCCGTGCCGCACATTGGTGTTGTTGGCAAGAATCTCCACCTTGTTGTTCAGGAAGGATTCCATCTCCTTCTCACTGAGCACCTGCAACTGAAAAAGTGAAAGCTGGGTACCCGCAAGCTGCGTCTTGGTAGCCAGGGGCTTTTTGTTTTTGTCGTAAATGGCGGCCTCCACGGTGATCAGTTCCTTGGGTTGCGGAAACTCATTGACCACCCGGCCCTCAATCACAAAAACCCTGCCCTTCACCTTTTCATTATCCACATAATACTGGCGCACATTGCGCATAGTCAGCAACTCGACCTTTTTGGCCAGTTCCTGTTCCGTGGGCGGCGTATCAGGATGCCGCGCGCCGAAATACCAGTACGCGCCGCCTCCCAGACAAAGCAGAATGAGCGCCAGGGCCACCCAGAACTTGCGGCGGCCGCCGGACGGCCGTTCCTGCATATCCGGCAGTTCGTCCTCGCCGGGCAAGACCGCTTCGGGCTCGGGCGCAAAGGGAAATACGGTCTTACAGACCGAACAGCGCAGCTTGACGCCCGGCTTGGCCAGGTTGTCAGGCAGATTGAAACGGCTGGTACAATGCGGACACTTTACTTCCATGCCAATACTCCACAAAACGGTCCGGCCGCCGGAGCCGAAACAAGGCTATTCAGGAATGATCTCACAGACGCCGGGCAGCGTCCGATAACGTTCGGCGTAATCCAGGCCGTAGCCGACAATAAAACCCTTATTCAATACGAAACCGGCAAAATCCACCTTCACGTCGGCCTGACGGCGCTCACGCTTGTCCACCAGAGCGGCCAGACGCAGGCTGCGCGCCTGGCGGGCGGCAAACTGGTCCAGCAGAAAACGCATGCTGTGGCCGCTGTCCACCACGTCTTCCACAATCAGCACGTGCTTGCCGCGGATGTCCACTTCCACATCCTTGTTGAAGATCACATGCTTGGAACTGGCCGAGCTCTTGCCGTAACTGGACAGACGGACAAAATCCAGTTCCAGGTTCTGGTTATGCAAAGCACGTACCAAATCACTGAAAAAGATAACGCCCCCCTTGAGCACGCATATGGCCACCAAGGGTTCCTGTCCGTACAGGCCGTCGATTTCCACGCCCAGCTCACGCACACGCACGGCAATCTGTTCCGGGGTGAACACGGATTTAAGTTCCTTGACCCGCAGCGTCTCAGCCATGCTTCCCCCTATCTTTCCCCGGCCGCCGCCGGGCGCGCGGACACAGTTTCCAATGCGCCGGGCACGTCCAGAAAGACCGCCGTTTCATCACAATCCGGGTATTTGGCGCAATGTACGCAATCAGCCCAGATCTTTTGCGGCAGCACGCTTTTTTCCACCACTCTGAAACCTAAACGGGTAAAAAACGCTTCCTGATAGGTCAGAGCGAAAATCTTTTTCAGATGCAGTTCGCGGCACTCACCAATGCAGGCCGCGACCATCCGCCGCCCCAGGCCCTGACGGCGCAGATCGTCGCGCACCACCAAGGAACAGATCTCTCCCAGGTCCTCCCAAACCGGTGCCAGGGCGCAACAGGCCACGATTTCGCCGTCCGGGGCCTCCACCACAAAAAAATTGCGGATGTGCCCGTACAGATAAATCAGCGCGCGCGGCAACAGCAGACCCTTTTGGGCGCAGGCCAGCAACAGGCCATGCATGGCCTTCACATCGTCCAGATGGGCCTTGCGGGTCAGGTAGTCGTTTTCCATTATTTCTGGCTCAAAAGCTTGTCGATAACCATTTTGAGCATGCTTTCGTCGGCCATGCCCGGCTCGGAAAGAACCAGCGTGCCGTCCTTGGCGTAAAATGCGTTATGCGGAATGCTGCTGATCTGATAAGCCCGGGTGATGTCCCGTCCGGCCAGATAGACCGGATAATCCATGCCCATTTTTTTGACAAAGGGGAGCACGGGCGCGGCGTCCTCGTCAACGGACAGGCTGATGATCACCACGCCCTTGTCCGCGTAAGCCTTGCTGGTCTTGATCAGTTCCGGGATTTCCACCCGGCAGGGCGGGCACCAGGTGGCGAAGAAGTTGAGCATCACCACCTTGCCCTTGTTCTTGGCCAGCAGATCGGTCAAACCGGCCAGGTTCAGCGAGGGCAGCGTTTCAGCCCAGGCAGCGCAGGGCAGAAGAAGGCAGAGCAGCAGGGGCAGGAATATTTTTTTCATGACAAACCTTAATGTGAAAGTTGAAGAATGCGAATAAATGCAACGCGACGCCGCCCTGAACGGGACACGCGGCGGACGAAATCAGACAAAAGTTTTGGCCGCGCGCACCGCGCACACCGCGTCCGGACAATAGGCGTCGGCCCCGATGGCGTCGGCAAAGGCCTGAGTCACGGCCGCGCCGCCCACCATGACCTTGATGGGCAGATCGCGCTCCCGGATCAGGCGGATGGTGTCCTCCATGCGGACCATAGTGGTGGTCATCAGCGCGGAGAGCCCGATGATACGCGCGTTGTGCTCAAGGGCGCAAGCCACAATGGCCTCGGCGGGCACGTCCTTGCCCGCGTCTACCACGTCAAAGCCGTGGTTGCCCAGCAGCAGGGCCACGATATTCTTGCCGATGTCGTGGATATCGCCTTCCACCGTGGCCATGACGATTACCGGACGCTCCTCGGGCCCCCGGTTGGCTTCCAGCCGGGGTTTGAGATGGCTGAAAGCCGTCTGCATGGTTTCCGCGGCGCGGATGAGCTGGGGCAGAAAATATTCCCGGCGTTCGTAGCGCGCGCCCACTTCAGTAATGGCCGGGATCAACGTATCCCGCACCAGGGCAAAAGGGTCGGCTCCGGCCTCCAGTTCCGCCTCCAGCAGGGGCAGCACGTTTTCCTTGTCGCCGGTCAGCACGGCCTCGCCCAGGGTTTTGGCGGCCCCGGCCTTGTCGCCCTGGCGCAGGGTCACGCCGCCCGCCGGTTTCCATTCCGCATAGGAGGCGATGAAGGATTCGGCGTGTGGATCATGGGCCCCGAGCACGCGCATGGCGTCCACGGCTTCGCGCAGGCGCGTGGCCGAGGGATTGGCAATGCAGGACGTGAGGCCCGCGCCCGCGGCCATGCACAGAAAGGTGGCGTTGAGCAGTTCACGGGCGGGCAGGCCGAAAGAGGTATTGGAAAGCCCCAAGGTGGTGGGCAGGCCCTGAGAACGGCACCAGCGCGCCATTTCAAGACACTGGCGGCCGCCTTCGGCCTTGGAGGACACGGCCAGCGCCAGGATGTCCACCATCACCAGGCGGCGCGGAATGCCCAGACCGGCCGCCCTCTCCAGCAGATTTTCCACAATGCGGATGCGCTCGGAAGCCTGCACCGGCAGCTTCGCGCCCTGTAACGGCAGCAGGATGAAAGGCGCGCCGTAATCCCGGCAGAGCGGACCCAGCACATCCATGCGATCGGCCTCGCCGCTGATGGAATTGACCAGAAAGGAGCCGGGACAGTACGGCAAAGCCTTGGCAATGGCCTCGGCGTTGGAGGAATCCAGCGAGAGCGGCAGAGTCAGCCGCCCGATCAGGCGCTGAGCCAGCTCGGGCAGCAGGCTGGTTTCATCCACCAGGGATGCGCCCACATTGACGTCCAGCACCCCGGCCCCGGCCTCCACCTGCTGGTCGGCCAGTTGCAGGGCCGCGTCAAAGCGGCCTTCCTGCAATTCCTGGGTGAGCACTTTTTTGCCTGTGGGATTGATGCGCTCGCCGATAATCACCAGGGCTTCGCCCGCGCCGATGCGCACCAGTTGTGAACGGCTTGTCAGGCAAATGCCGTCCCGGCGCGCCGCTTCCGAAGGACTGTAGTCCATACCGCGCACGGCTTGGGCCAGGGCCGCCAGATGTCGGGGCGTGGTACCGCAGCAGCCGCCCAGAATGCGTGCGCCCAGTCCGGCAAAGGCTGCTGTTTTTTGCGCGAATTCCTCGGGACCCAGGGGAAAGACCGTCACATTGCCGCGCAGCTCGGGCAGACCGGCGTTGGGCTCGGCCATAACCGGGCAGGCGCAGGTTTCAAGCAACTCCCGGACCACCGGCAGCATCTGGTCCGGGCCCAGGCTGCAGTTGGTGCCCACCACGTCCACGCCCAGATTCTGCATGGTTTCGGCGAAAATGGCCGGGCTGGAGCCGGTCAGGCTGACGCCCTGCTCAAAGGTCATAGAGACCATGACCGGCAGATCGCATTCCCGGCGGGCCGCCACCACAGCGGCGCGGGCCTCGGCCAGGTCGAACTGGGTTTCTACAAAAATCAGGTCCGCCCCACCGGCCACCAAGCCGCGGATCTGGGCGGCAAAACCGGCGATGAGCTCGCGCGGCTCCACCGGTCCCAGGGGTTTGGCGAACTGGCCGCTGGGTCCCACGTTGCCGGCCACAAAAACAGGCCGCCCCGCGTCGTGTGCGGCTTCCCGGGCCACTTCGGCCATACGCTTGTTGAAAGCGAAGACGTCCAGTTCCTTGGGCAGCTTGTAAGGATTGCCGCCGAAGGTGCAGGTAGTCAGCAGATCCACCCCGGCGTCCAGATAGGCCTTGTGGATGCCCCGCAATACCTGGGGGCTTTCCATGCAAAACTGTTCCGGACTCATGCCCACGGGCAGGCCGGAGGCCTGCAGCATGGTGCCCATGGCCCCGTCGAGCAGCAGAGGACGCCCGAGGCCGAGCGCCTGTCTGAATGTCATGTCAGCCATTTTATCCACTTCTTGTTGTTACGGGCGGACACAGGCACGCTGATCACCCGCACGGGGCGAGGGACCGGCATTTTTTGCTCTCCGCCTTCAAAGGCTGTATAAAAAATAAGCAACAAGCGCCCGGTGTCATAATTACGCCTGCGGCGTTTAACAGGCACGGGGGCCGCTACGCCGAAAACCACGCTTTTCGGCTCGCCCCACCGCCATTGGCGGCGCGCATTCCCCTATTGGGGTTGTGACAAGCGTCTCTTGACGCGAGGCTTGCGTTTTTCAGCACTACCCGACCGGAAAAGCCTTCCGGGTCGCGGCTGAGTTTTTAGTACTGAAAAACATTGAAAAGGACAAACCAAAACTATAGCATAAGGCATTGCCGCCTGTTCCGAGCGGCAGTGATTGAGTATAAATAAAATGAAAAAAAATAATAAGATAGCCCCTTCCACGCGGCATAAGAGTGGAAAAAGCAATACGGCCCCTAAAAAAGTCGAGCCTGAAATCGAAGTGCTTGAGGCTCCGCGCGAAGCCGGGGAGGACGAAGAACAGAATCTGGAAACGCTGGATCTGCTGGACGGCGAAGAACTGGCAGCGGGTGAAGTGCTGGATGTGGACGACGACAAGGATGCCGAGCCGGAGCTGGCCCTGGAGGAAGGAAGCGACGGCGCCCTTCCCGCCCCGAGCGTGCCGCGTCTGCCTTCTCCGGCGGGCGCACGCGACAGCCTGCACCTTTATCTGCGCGAGGTAAGCCGCTTTCCCATGCTCAAGCCTGAAGAGGAACATGAGCTGGCTCTCCGCGTGCGCGACCATAACGACCCTGACGCGGCTTTCCGGCTGGTGTCTTCCCATTTGCGGCTGGTGGTGCGCATCGCCATGGACTTCCAGCGCCGCTGGATGCAGAACGTGCTGGATCTGGTGCAGGAGGGCAACGTGGGCCTGATGCGCGCGGTGAACAAATTTGATCCCGACAAGGGCATCAAGTTCTCCTACTACGCCTCGTTCTGGATCAAGGCCTACATCCTCAAGTTCATCATGGACAACTGGCGGATGGTCAAGATCGGCACAACCCAGGTGCAGCGCAAGCTGTTCTATAATCTGAACCGCGAGCGCCAGAAGCTGATCGCCCAGGGCTACGACCCTGACGCGGCCATGTTGTCCGAACGCCTGGGCGTGACCGAGGACCAGATCAATGAGATGGACCAGCGCCTGGCCTCCACGGACCTCTCGCTCAACGTCCAGGTGGGCGAGGATTCCGGCGGGGCCAGCCGCATGGACTTTCTGCCCGCCTTGGGCCCCGGCATTGAGGACACCCTGGCCTCGGACGAGATCGCGGGCTTGGTGCGCTCGCGCCTGAAAACCATCATGCCCAAGCTCAATGAAAAGGAAGTGTATATCCTGCAGAACCGCCTGCTCACCGACGAGCCCGTCACCTTGCGCGAGATAGGCGAACGGTATAACGTTACGCGCGAACGCGTCCGCCAGCTTGAGGCCCGGCTTCTGGAAAAAATCCGCCAACACCTCACCCTGGACATCAAGGACTTTTCAGACGCATGGATACAATCATAAACGCCGCTGTCCGCCCGTCAATCGGACAGCGGCGCGGCGTGCAAAAGGCTTCGCTTTGACGCGACAAGGAAGCATTATTGCTTGTTGGGGCCAGCTTTCAGAAATATCGCCGTGGTTGCGGCTTTTTTAACCGAACGGCATTGAATTATAATGAAACGTAAAACCATAGCGTTGCTCTGCGCCCTCGCGCTGACCGCCACGACATCGCTTTCGCTCCTCGGCTGCGGCGGCTGCGCCGGCAACAAGCCACAGGGTGCACAGGCTTCAGGGCAATCCGCCGTTGAGGAAAAGTCCGCGCCCATGCTGAAGGAGCCAGCCAGCCTGCAGGACGTGCCCGTGCGTCCGCTGGAAGCTGAACTCTCGCCCGAAGCGCGGAACACCTATGCCTATCTGCTCTACGCCCAGGCCCTGCTGGACGAGGACGAGGCGGCCCTGTTGCAGGCCGCGTCCATGCTCAAGGAATCTCCGGTTCCGGCCAAGGTCTGGATGGAGGGCGGCGTCTGGCTGATGAGCCGCAAGTCCCCCAATGCCGTGATTTTGCTGGAACAGGCCTTGAGCGTTTGGCCCGAAGACATGTCGCTCAATCTGCTCTATGCCGAAGCGCTCATGGAGCACGGCATGCCCGAGCGCGGCGTGACGCTGATGCGCGTCTATCTGCAAAAACATCCGGATTCTCTGGACGCCCGTCTGGAACTGGCCCTGCTGTTGGTCAAAAGCAAACAGTTCACGGAAGCCGAAAAGCTGCTCAACAGCATTCCGGCCAAGCAGCGCTCCCCCCTGGTGGACTACTATCACGCCAGGGCGCTGATCGGCATGGCCCGCCAGAACGACGCCGTTCCCTATCTCCAGAAAGCCGTCAAGGAAATGCCGGACTTTGTGGAGGCCCTGGCCGAGCTGGCCTTCATTCACGAGCAGCGCGGGGAATTGCGCGAAGCGCGCACGGTCTATGAGAAACTGATCAAGCTCAATTTTTCCACCCAGGATGTGGCCCTCAGGCTGGTCAACATCTCCCTGCGCCTGAAACAGCCCGAGAAGGCGCTCCAGTACATGCGCCTCGGCCCGGCCACCGTGCCCTTCAAGCTCACGGTGGCCAGCATGTTCATGGATTCGCGCCACTATCTCCAGGCCGAAAGCCTGCTCAAGCAGATCGTGGCCGACGGCGGCGCGCCCGGCGAGGTCTACCTGTTGCTGGCGGATCTGACCTATGAGCAGCGCCGGGATCTGCCCATGGCCTTGTCCTGGCTGGACAAAATGCCGCCTACAAGCAAAAGCGCCGGCCGCTCCCGTCTGTTGCGCGCCCAGTTGCTGGCCGAAGCCGGACAGAACGAAAAGGCGCTCAAGGTGGTGCGCCAGGGCCAGAAGGATTTTGCCGACGTGCCCGACTTTTGGGAGTTTGAAATCCGTCTGATGGCCCGCCAGAAGCAGATGGCGGACGCCCTTAAAGTGGCCCGCGCGGCTGTCAAGACCTGGCCGGACAATACGGATCTGGCCTTTCTGCTCGGTTCCCTGCTGGACGAAACCGGCGACAAGAAGAACGCCTTCACGGTAATGGAAGGCATTCTGACCAACCACCCGGACAATTATCAAGCCCTGAACTATGTGGGCTATACCCTAGCCGAGGAAAACCGGGATCTGGAACGGGCCGTCAAATTGCTGGTCAGGGCCGACGAACTTTCGCCCAATCAGTCCTATATTGTGGATTCCCTGGCCTGGGCCCTGTTCAAGTCCGGCCGCCAGGAAGAGGCCCTGAAAGAAATCCGCCGGGCCGTGAAGCTGGGTGATCAGGTGGATTCCTCCATTTGGGAGCATTACGGCGACATCGCTCTGCGCTCGGGCCTCAAAGACGAGGCCCGCAAAGCCTACCAGAAGGCCCTGGACCTCAAACCCGCCAATGCCGAAGCATTGCGCCAGCGTCTTTCAACACTATGAAAAAACTCGCTCTTCTCTGTTGTTTCCTTCTGGCCTGCGCCTGCGCCAAGCAGCCTTCCACCGCCGATTTGGGCCCGGAAGCACAAGCCCGCCTGGAAAACCGCTGGCAAAAGTTCACGGGCGCGAGCGACGCCGCGCCGCTCGCGCCCTACCGCCTGCAAATGAGCCTGCGTTTCGGCACCGAGGGCGACACCCGTCGGGTCACGGCCCTGTTCTGGGGCAACGGCGGACGCCAGCTGCGCCTGGACGTCATGGCCGGCGTGGGTGCGGTGGTGGCAAAAATCCTGGAGGACGGCCAGCATTTTCTGGTCTACAGCCCGGGCGAAAACAAAGCCTATTTCTACCAGGGCGCGGTCAAACCGCTGCTCAAGGTGGGCGTGCCCGTGCCCTTTGATCTGGAACATCTGGCGGACCTGCTCAACGGCCGCTATGCCGCTGTGTTCGGCGCGGAACACACCGCCGCCGCGCTGTTGCCCGACGACCTGGCGCGCTACGAGCTGAGCGGCAAGCCCGGCGGCAGCGTAAACCTCAATGCCGAGGGACTGCCCGTGGCTTGGCGCGAAGCTCCGCAGGGCGGCAAGGGCTGGAGCATGGAAATCGCCTACGACGACGCCGTGCCGCCGCTGCCCCGTCGCCTGACTCTGACCCACAGCAACGGCAAGCGCGCCATCCTGTTGGTCAAGGAAAGGGAAAAACCGGCCAAGGCCTTTACCGAAGAGCAGATGCGCCTTACCTTGCCGGAAGGCGTGCCTTTGTTGCCGCTTTCCCAGTACAAGGCGCAGTAGTCCATTTTTCTTTGCAAGGAGAGTTTATGCAACGCATCCATCTGGCCTCGGATCACGCCGGCTTCGACCTGAAAGCCACCTTGGCCCAGCATCTGACCGGACTCGGCTATGAGGTCATCGACGACGGCGCCTATTCCAAAGACAGTTGCGATTATCCCGTCTTCGCCCATAAACTCTGCGAAGCCGTGGAACGAGAAAACTGCCCCGGCATTCTGATTTGCGGCACGGGCATCGGCATGTCTCTGGCGGCCAACCGCCATCCCGGCATCCGGGCCGCGCTCTGCACCACCGAGCTGCACGCCCGCTTCGGCCGCCGCCACAACAACGCCAATGTGCTCTGCCTGGGCGCGCGTGTCACGGGCGTGGAGCTGGCTTTGGCGATCGTGGGAACCTTTCTGGAAAACCAGTTTGAAGGGGGCCGCCATCAGCGCCGCCTGGATTTGCTCAAGGTTCCCGCCTGAGGCGGAGGCTGGCCGACGGCCGTTTCCGCCGCTTTTTCCAGGACAGTACCAAGGACCGGCTCTGGGACTCCTGCTGGAGCAATTCACTCTTTTCAAACGTGCATTACTCTAAAAGCAAGAATCATTCAGGAACAGCCCCTAAAGGATCATCATGCAGATTTACAATACTCTGGGCCGTCAAAAAGAAGAATTCATTCCTGTCCGGCCGGGCAAAGTGCATATGTACGTCTGCGGCATCACCGCCTATGACTACTGCCATATCGGCCACGCCCGTTCCGCCCTGGTGTTCGATGCACTGGTCCGCCATCTGCGCCATCTGGGCCTGGAAGTCACCTTTGTGCGCAATTTTACGGATGTGGACGACAAGATCATCAACCGCGCCAACAAGGAAGGCCGCGACTGGCAGGAAGTGGCCCAAACCTATATCGACGCCTTTCATGAAGACATGGACCGCCTGGGCGTGCTGCGCGCGGACCTGGAACCGCGCGCCACGGAATATATCCCCCAGATCCAGGAGCTTTGCGCCAAGCTGATCGCCGAGGGCACGGCCTACGCCACGCCGTCGGGCGACGTCTACTTCCGGGTGCGCTCTTACCCGCCCTACGGCAAACTTTCCGGCCGCAGCCTGGATGAACTGCTTTCGGGCGCGCGCGTGGCGCCGGGCGAAGAAAAGGAAGATCCGCTGGATTTCGCCCTCTGGAAGGCCGCCAAGCCCGGCGAGCCCTCCTGGGACAGCCCCTGGGGCAAGGGCCGTCCCGGCTGGCATATTGAATGCTCGGCCATGAGCAGCCCCTATTTGCCCCTGGATATCCACGGAGGGGGCCAGGATCTGGTCTTCCCGCACCATGAAAACGAAATTGCCCAGTCCGAAGCCGTGTGCCGTTGCGAGCTGGCCCGCTACTGGGTGCACAACGGCTTTGTGCAGGTCAATGCGGAAAAAATGTCCAAATCCTTGGGCAACTTCAAAACCATCCGCGACATTCTGGGAAGCTATCTGCCCGAAACTCTCCGCTTTTTCCTGCTGGGCAAGCACTATCGCAGCCCCATCGATTTTACCGCCGAAGGCATGGACGAGGCGGAAAAAGCCCAGCACCGGGTCTATTCTTCCCTGATGGAGGCCCGCAAGGCTCTGGAGCGCGCCTCATGGAAAAAGACGCCTCTGCCCGCCGAGTTGTCGGCGGAATGGGCTGCCCTGCCCCAGGCCTTTGAAGCCGCGCTGGACGACGACCTGAACACGGCCCAGGCCTTGGGCCAAATCTTCTCCCAGGTGCGCATCGTCAATCGCCTGCTGGAAGAAAAAAATCTGCGCGCGGCTGAAAGCACGCGGGATCTGCTGGAGGATTTTCTGGCCCGCGCCCGCGACTGGGATGCTCAGCTGGGCCTGTTCGGCAGGGATCCCGTCGAATTTCTGACCGAACTGCGCGCCATGCGCGCCGCTCGTAAAAACCTGGATATGGACCGTGTGGAAGATCTGCTGCGCCAGCGGCGGGAAGTCCGCATGCAGAAGGATTTTACCCGCTCCGACGCCCTGCGCCGGGAATTGCTCGACCTGGGCGTAAACGTGCGGGATACGCCGGAAGGACAGGCCTGGGATCTGGAATAGCCAGCATTCCCGGACGCCGACTCCCGGCCCGGCTTTGCCGAGAGGATAGTATGTCGTTTCGTTGTTTCGCCGCCCGCCGCTGGACGGCCCTGCTGGTTCTGCTGGCCTTTCTGCTGCCGCAGCTCTGCCCCGTACCGGCGCGGGCATTCTTTTTCGGCGGCGTGTCCATCAAAGATGAAAAGGAGATGGGCCACAAGTTCGATGTCATGGTCCGCTCCAGTCTGCCGGTGGTCGAAGACCCGGAAGTAAGCCAGTACGTCAAGTATCTGCTGGACCGCCTGGTCAAGGCCCTGCCGCCCCAGCCGTACAGCTTCAAGGCCACGGTAGTCCTGCACAATTCCCTCAACGCCTTTGCCGTGCCCGGCGGATATGTTTTCGTTTTCACGGGCATGATCATGAATCTGGACCGTGAGGACGAACTGGCGGGCGTGCTGGCCCATGAGTTGGCCCATGTGACCCAGCGCCATGTGGCCGCCCGCCTGGAACGGGCGCAGTACCTGACAGTGGGTTCGCTCCTGCTGGCTATCGCGGGCGTGGCCGCCGGCGGACCGGGCGGCGGCGCTCTGGCCATAGGCGCCATGGGCGCGGGGCAGTCGGCCATGCTCAATTACAGCCGTGTGGACGAAAGCGAAGCCGATCATATCGGCCTGCAATACCTGACAGCCGCCGGGTACCCGCCCAGCGGCATGGTAGGCGGCTTCAAGGTGCTGCGCCAGAAAAGCTGGATGAGCGGTACCAGCGTGCCCACCTATCTCTCCACCCACCCGGCCATCGGCGACCGCATCAACGGATTGCAGGCCCGCATCCAGACCATGCCCGCCGACATCCGCGACCGCAAGCTGGACAACCGGCGCTTCACCCGCGTCAAAACCCTGCTGTGGGCCCGTTACGGCGACGAGCAGGCGGCCCTGCAACGCTTCTCCGGCAAGGACGGCCTCTCGTCCATGGGCCGGGGCATCGTGCTGGCCCGCCAGAACAAAATCAATGAAGCCAGTACGGCCTTCGACCAGGCCCTGGCCGCCGCCCCTTCGGACCCGCTGGTACTGCGCGAAGCCGGGGCCTTCCACTACCGCAAGGGTGACATGAGCCGCGCGGACGGCCTGTTGCGCCAGGCCATGCGCCTGGACCCGCGCGATTACATGGCATCCTTTTTCTACGCCAGAATGCTGGATGAAACCGGTCGCCAGGCCCAGGCGGACAAGTACTACACCGAGGTACTGCGCTATGTGCCGGAAGATGCCGAGGTGCACGAGTCCTATGCCCGCTCCCTGGGCAAGGCGGGAAAAAACCTGGACGCCTACATCCATATGACCTACAGCGCCCTGTACTCCAACAATAAAAAACAAACCGAACGCTACTTCAATCAGGCCAAGGCCCTGGCCAACCGCTCGCCGGACAAGCGGCAGTTCCAGCGGCTGGAAGCGGCTTACAAGGAACGCAAGGAAATCTGGGATAAAAGCTGATGGATACCCACGCGACAACCATACTGGCAGTGAAAAAAGGCGGCCACGTGGCCATGGCCGGTGACGGCCAGGTGACTCTGGGCCAGACCATGATCATGAAACATACGGCCCAGAAAGTGCGTCGTCTCTATGAGGGGCGCATTCTGGCCGGTTTCGCCGGTGCCACGGCGGATGCGTTCACCCTGTTTGAGCTGTTCGAGACCAAGCTCAAGGAAGTGCACGGCAATCTGTTGCGCGCCGCCGTGGAAATGACCAAGGAGTGGCGCAAGGACAAGTACCTGCGCAAGCTGGAAGCCATGCTGCTGCTGGCCGATAACGAACACCTGTTGGTGGTTTCCGGCACGGGCGACGTCATTGAACCCGACGACGACGTGGCGGCCATCGGCAGCGGCGGCCCATATGCCCTGGCCGCGGCCAGGGCCCTTACCCGGCACAGCGATCTCGACGCGGAAAGCGTGGCCCGCGAGTCCATGCGCATCGCCTCGGAAATCTGCGTGTACACTAACGGCCATCTGACTGTGGAAACCCTATGACCCGGCTCACGGCGGGTTGCAAGGTCAATCTGGGGCTGCACGTGACCGGCGTGCGGGCTGACGGCTATCATGAGCTGGACTCCCTGTTTTACCCTTTGTCGACCCCCTGCGACCATCTGGAGATCAGCGAAACTGGCGGACAGGGCATTGCCGTCCGCTGTGACGAGCCTGGCCTGGACCCGGAGCGTAATACGCTGACCAAGGCCTACGCGGCCTTTGTCAAGGCCGCGGGCAGCGCGCCCGGCATTACGGTGGAACTGCGCAAGGGCATTCCGCTTGGGTCCGGTCTTGGCGGCGGCAGCAGCGACGCCGCTTCCCTGCTGCTCTGGCTCAACCAGCGTGCCGCTCAACCGCTGGATGACGCCTGCCTGGCCCGCGCGGCGCTTGCCGTGGGCGCGGACACGCCTTTCTTTCTGTACAATCAGCCCTGCCGGGTCCAGGGCATCGGCGAAGTGCTGACGCCCATGGGTTACGACTTTTCCGGCCTCAACCTTGTGCTGGTCTGCCCCGGCATCCATGTGGACACCGCCTGGGCTTTTGCCCGCTATGACGTTCTTTTCCCCGGAAAAGGGCAGGCAGCAAGGCAAAACGACTTGACAAAGAGCCCGTGCAAGGCTAATGGATTTTTTCTCTCTGGAGCAGGGGACAGCGTGTGGTCCGTGTGGGACATCCGCAATGACCTGGAAGCCGTGGTTTTTCCCCAGTATCCGCAACTGGCCGCCATCAAGGCGGATCTTTTGCGCCTGGGGGCCGGTGTTGCCTGCATGAGCGGCAGCGGGTCCAGCGTGCTGGGTCTGTTCAGCCGCGCGGCTGCTGCCAGGGCCGAAGACGCCGTAACGGCGTTGCGCAAGGATAAAAGGCACGTTTATCTGCTCCCTTTGGGAAATACTGGGATGTAGCCAAGTGGTAAGGCAACGGGTTTTGGCTCCGTCATTCGAAGGTTCGAACCCTTCCATCCCAGCCACCAGAATTTCGCTTTGAAATTGTTGCGCAGCGGCGAAGCTGGTTCGCCTTGCAACAAGAGCAATGCTGTCACCATCCGTAATTGTTATTGGCGTTGCCGGTGGCGGAACGGTGCTTTTTCAAGAGCGCCGGTATGTATTAACGGGCGCTTCTAAAAGGTGAAAACACGTTCATTGCCCGTGAACGCGTAAAGCAAGGCGGCCTCATGTTCAGCGACCTGAAAATAGTCACAGGTTCTTCCAATTCGGATCTGGCCAAGGCCATTTGTGATCACCTGGGCTGTCAGCTCACGCCCACGCTGGCTACCACGTTCAGCGACGGCGAGCTGCGCATTGAAATCGGCGACAATGTGCGCGGGGACGACGTTTTTGTGGTCCAGCCCACCTGTCCGCCCGCGGTCAACCGCAATCTCGTGCAGCTCTGCCTGATGCTGGACGCGCTCAAGCGGGCCAGCGCCGGGCGCATCACGGCGGTGATCCCCTATTACGCCTATGCCCGCCAGGATCGCAAAGTCAGCCCCCGCGCGCCCATCAGCGCCAAGATGGTGGCGGACTTCATCAGTGTGGCCGGGGCCGAGCGCGTGGTCACCATTGATCTGCATGCCGGACAGATTCAGGGCTTTTTCGACTGTCCGGTGGACAATCTTTTCGCTGTGCCGGTCATGCTGGACAGCCTGCGCCAGCTTAATGAAGACAAAATCGTCATCGTCTCGCCCGACGCGGGCGGCGTGGAGCGGGCCAGGGCCTATGCCAAACGGCTCAATGCCCCCTTGGCTATTGTGGACAAGCGCCGTGACCGGCCCAACCAGGCCCAGGCCATGCACGTCATCGGCGAAGTGGAAGGCCGCGTGGCCATTGTGGTGGACGATATGATCGACACCGCGGGCACGCTTTGCGCCGGGGCCGAAGTGCTGCTCAAGTACGGGGCCACCAAAATTGTGGCCTGCGCCACACATCCGGTGCTTTCCGGCCCGGCCATCGACCGCATCAACGAAACCGAGGCCCTTTCCCAGGTCATTGTCACCGACACCATCCCGTTGGGCGACAAACTGGAGCGCTGCCCCAAGCTGAAGGTCATTTCTGTGGCCGCGCTGCTGGGCAAAACCATTCACAACATTCATACCGGCTCTTCGGTAAGCGTGTTGTTTGTGTAGCCGGCGCGCGCCGGACAAAAGCGAATAAGTCCCGCAAGGGAATGGCAAGCAACTCATACGAACTTTTTCCGCACGTTTCAGGCGGCGGCCAGCAAGGAGTGGATCATGGACATTGAAAAAACGTTGAGCGTGCAGAAACGCGAAGATTGCGGCAAGGGTCCCAGCGGTCGTCTGCGTTCCCAGGAACTGATCCCCGGCGTGTTCTACACGGGCAAGGGTGAAAACATCACCGTGCAGGCCCCTACCCTGCCCTTGGAAAAGCTTTATGAGGAAGTGGGCCACACCACCGTGTTCAATCTCGAAATCGACGAAAACGGCCAAAAGAGCACGCACCCTGTGCTGATCTGGCAGGTGCAGCGCCACCCTTACAAGAAATGCTTCACCCACATCGACTTCTACGGTGTGGACCTGAACAAGGAAGTTAAGGTTGACGTGCCTCTGGAATTCGTGGGTGTTTCGCGCGGCGTGAAGCTGGGCGGCGTGCTGGAGACCTATCGCGAAAGCGTGCGCCTGAGCAGCAAGCCCCTGGATATGCCCAAGAAGATCACCATTGACGTGAGCGATATGGACATCAATGACACCGTCAACATGGCCGACCTGCAGCTGCCCGCCAATGTGACCGCCGTCTATGACCAAAACTTCGCCGTGGTCAGCGTGCTGGCCAAGGCCAAGGATGATGGGGAAGAAGGCGGCGAGGAAGGCGCGACCGCCGCTGCGGAATAAGCCCGTTTTTCCGCCGTGTTTTTTGGGGCCGGTCCGCTGGGACCGGCCTCATTTTTAGGGTATTTCAACTTTGAAAATGTTGAAATGCCTTGGCGGCCGCGAAAGCGGACGCCTGCGCCTGAAGCCGAGGTGCCTTTAGCCGCTCGTGAGCAAAGCGAGGGTTGCTTTAGCTGTAGGCGACGCAGGATCCGTACAGATAAGGACAGCAGCGCTACGGATGACGACAGCAACGATAGGTTGAGGGCAGCGTTAGCTTTGAAATTGGCACGATTTCAAAGCTAATCTGCTCTAGGAAGCACTGGTAAGGCGAGCTTGTGGGCCGCATGAATGCCTTTGAGCTGTGCGACGGAAAATCATGCTTGGGGACAAGCATGGATAGCGACACAGCTCGCTCCATATAATCGCTGTCGCCATCCATAATGCCGCTGTCTTGATCCGCAATACAACTCCGTCGTGAGCCGCTCAAACAAATTGCCGGGGCGGCAACGGCAGCGGTCTTGGCAAAAATCCTCACTACTCAGCGTTCCCTTTATTCGGGAGAGCCGTCGTCCTGTACGCCGCGCGCTTTACCGGCAGTGATCTTTTATGCGCAACTATGCAATCCAATACCATCGGCTGCGGCACGGCCGCCGGGGCCTGATTCTTGAGCTCTGGCCCAATCCGGGTGCCGGAACCATGCTGTTTTACCCCGGCACCATGCTCTCGCCCTTTCAGTACCGGCCTTTGCTGGCCGCCCTGCGCGAAGCGGGCTTTGCCGTGGCCGCCCTGCATCTGACCGGGCACGGTCTTAATCCGCACAATGTGAGCTTCACGTTTGACGACCTGCTGCACGACGGCCTGGAAGCCGAGCAATGGCTGCACGACGCCGGTCTGGGACCGTTGGCGGCCTGTGGGCACAGCCAGGGCGGCATCCTGACCCTGGCCCATGCAGCGTCCTCCCGGCGGCTGGCCGCTGCTTTTCCCATCTGCGGCGTTCTGCCCCAGCAGGACGAAGCCATCAGTCTGACCTTGTTCCGTCCGCTGGCCGCACGGCGCGAGAAGCTGATGGCCGCCATCAACGCCCTGGCCCGCCGCGTGCCGCGCCTGCCCCTGCCGGTGCCTGCCTATCTTTCCCTGTGCCGGATCAGTGCCGGAGCGCGCCATATCCGCGTCAACCGGCGCAAAAGCCGTTCAAGTTATCCTCTGGCCTTCCTGGCCAGCCTGTTCAACGCCCGCCTTTCCCCGCGCCTGCACTGCCCGCTGTACCTGTTCAACGCCGAGGACGACGCCCTGTTCACCCCGACGCTGGCCCTGTCCACCTTCGACCTGCTGCGCGCGCCGTACAAACGCCTGATCTGGCTGCCCAACGGCGGCCATCTGGCCGCCATGAACCCTTTGCTCTGCCGCTATATAGCCCGGACGACCGCTGCGGCCTGCTCGGGCCTGGGCCTGCCCCTGCGGCTGGAAGCCACGGACGCGCCCTGAAGAGGCTGCCGCGGTTTTTGCGTCTCAACCATTAAGAGGAACTCTCTCATGGAATATACAGGCGTTCTGGTGGGCCTCGGCAACCCCGGCCCACGCTATGAAGGCACCCGCCACAACTGCGGTTTCGCCCTGGTTTCCGCCCTGCTGGAGCTGGCGGACAAGGAGGGCGGCCTCAGTTCTCTCAACGGCGGCAAATTTTCCTGCGAACTCTGGCGGGTCCGCCTGTCCCAACTGAATGGGACCTGGCTCGCGGCCATGCCCCAGACCTTCATGAACCTCAGCGGCCAGTGCGTGCAGCCGCTGCTGGTCTGGCACAAACTCAAGCCGGAACAACTGGTGGTGGCCCACGACGAACTGGACATCCCGGCCGGAGAACTTCGCTTCAAGCGCGGCGGCGGCAATGCCGGGCACAACGGCCTCAAATCCATCACCGAACTGCTGGGCACGCCCGATTTTTACCGGCTCCGCCTGGGCATCGGCCGCCCGCCCCACAAGGGCGACGTCATCAACTGGGTTCTTGGGCGCCCCGACGCGGAGGACGCCGAACGCCTGCGCGCTGTTCTGCCCAAAGCTCTTGATACTCTTTTTGCCTTTGCGGACAAGGGGCTGGAAGCCGCCGTGCGCGAGGCCCGCGCGGCAAATCCGCCCAAGGCGGCCAAAGACTGAATCCACCCGCTGAGGCTGACACGGCGACAAGTAAAATTTCCCTTTCTCTGGACACCCGTTCGCAAATGGGATATCTGTTTTGGAGAGTGGATATTTATATCCATGCCTCTTCATGCATATTTCGTTCTCTTTTCCGCCCTTTTCCCTGTGGGAATCGGCAGGCCGGGCGCAGCCGGCGCATTGCCCAAGGCGGCGGAAATTCGCCGGAAATCCGCTTTCCGCGCGTATTTTGCCTCGTCTGTGAGGCTTCTCAAGTAGTTGAGCAACCCTGCGCAACGGCGTCCCCGTGGGACGCGTGGTGAAATAATGTTCGCACCGGACGATCTCGTGGTTTATCCGGCCCAGGGCGTGGGCAAAATAGAGCGCATCGACCGCCAGAATATCGGCGGCATCGCGTGCGAATTCTATATTGTCCGCATCCGCGCCAATAATATCACGCTGATGGTCCCAGTGAACAACGCCGCCAATGTGGGTTTGCGCACCCTCACTCCCGAGGCCGACGCTCAAGGCATTCTTGAGACCCTGCGCGGCGACACGGATAAGACAATCTATACCGGACAGAACTGGAACCGACGCTTCCGCGAATATTCCGAGCGCCTCAAAAGTCCGGACCTTGCCGTTGTTACGGAAGTCCTGCGCGAGTTGCTGCTCATCAGCCGCAGCAAGGAGCTCTCCTTCGGCGAACGCCGTCTGCAGGAACAGGCAATGGGCTTGGTGACCGGTGAACTGGCCGAAGTGCTGCATCTGACGGAAGACTCCCTGCGCGAGGAATTGCTTGAACGCTATGCACCGCCGCCCCAAGCCGAGGCAGCAGCCAACTGACGGGCGTTGCGGCAGCATATGGCAACCGCAGCCGTTAAAGCGGTTTTTTCCCTCACGGGCACAAGCAAGGCGCAAGGTTTGAGCGGCATATCCTATATTTTTTCCTTGCCATAATGCCAAAGATACGCTAATCGCATTGGCACACGTCTTTTTCGTTCCCTTACACTCTGCCTGCAGTACTACAATGCCTTTTGACATTGTAGATATTTTTTCACGTAGTTGCTTCAAAAAATCGGACCGTTATGCGTAAAAAGAAAACGACCCCCGCACTGTTGACCGACAGCGTCATGAGTCTTACGGATTTAAAGACCCGCAGCATGCAGGAACTCATGGAGCTGGCCGAACAGTTTGAAATCGAAAATGCGAGTTCCATGCGCAAACAGGAGCTTATTTTCGCGCTCCTATCGACCTGCGCTTCGCAAAACGGCGCCATTTACGGCGACGGCGTGCTGGAAATACTGCCCGACGGTTTCGGTTTTCTGCGTTCGCCTCTGTGCAGTTACATGCCGGGGCCGGATGACATCTATGTCTCTCCTTCCCAGATCCGCCGTTTCTCGTTGCGCAAGGGGGATATCGTTTCCGGCCAGATCAGGCCGCCCAAAGAGGGGGAACGCTATTTCGCCTTGCTCAAGGTGACCGAAATAGGCTTTGAACCCCCGGAACACGCCAAAAACCTGGTTCTTTTCGACAACCTCACCCCCATTTATCCTGATAATCAGCTCGTCATGGAAAATGGCGAGAAAAATCTTTCCAACCGGGTCATCGACCTCATGGCCCCCATCGGACGCGGCCAGCGCGGCCTTATCGTGGCCCCGCCGCGCACCGGTAAAACCATTCTGCTCCAGGCTCTGGCCAACGCCATCAACGCCAATAATCCCGAAGTCTACCTCATCGTGCTGCTCATCGACGAGCGCCCGGAAGAAGTCACGGACATGGAACGCACGGTCAAAAAGGCGGAAGTCATCAGCTCCACCTTCGACGAACCGCCGCAGCGCCATGTGCAGGTCTGTGAAATGGTGTTGGAAAAGGCCAAACGCCTGGTGGAGCGCAAGCGTGACGTGGTCATTCTGCTCGACTCCATCACCCGCCTGGGCAGGGCCTATAACGCGGTAACGCCTTCCTCGGGCCGGGTGCTTTCCGGCGGTCTGGACGCCAACGCCCTGCAACGTCCCAAGCGCTTTTTCGGCGCGGCCCGCAATATTGAGGAAGGCGGCAGCCTGACCATCATTGCCACTGCCCTCATCGACACGGGCTCGCGCATGGACGAGGTGATCTTTGAAGAATTCAAAGGCACCGGCAACATGGAAATCTACCTGGACCGCCACCTTTCGGAAAAGCGTGTCTTCCCGGCCATCGACATCAACCGCACCGGCACCCGCAAGGAAGACCTGCTGCTGGCCGACGACGTGCTCAACCGGGTCTGGATTCTGCGCAAGATCCTGGCTCCCATGTCGCCCATCGACAGCATGGAATTCTTACTGGACAAGATGCGCGGCACCAAGTCGAACAAGGATTTTATGAACGCCATGGGCAAATAGCGGCCCACGTTCCCGCAACAACGCAAAAGCCTTTCCCGGTACCGGAGAAAGGCTTTTTCATCACTGAACGGGCATGGACGAGCAAACACAGAATATGGCCGATAGGGAACTGCCCTGGCCGTCTATGGCGGACAAGGCCACATTGCGCATTGTGGCCGCCGGCTCCTCCCGATCCGCCGGCTTGGCGCGTTTTCTGGCCGCGTCATTTCTGGCTCTGGCCCTGTTGTTTCTGTTGGTGGGCCTGTCCAAGCGGCACCATGCGGCACTGGCCGGGGCAGGCGGATTTCTGCTGGCCGCCGCGTCCTGTTTTGCCGCTTCCCGTCCGGCGCGTCCGGTCTTGCTGCTGAACCGGGAAAAAGGAGAAATCCTGCTGTCCCGCCGCTGGCTGGGCCGTTTGAAATTCCGCGCTTTTCCGGCGGACCAAATTGATCTGCGCGCCGAACGGAATGGTTCATTCTGCCGCTTGCGAATTGTTCCGCGCCTTGGAAACAGCGCCGGCGGGCGTTCGCTTGTGAACGGCAGCAGCCATCCTCTGGACGTTTCGGATAAAGCTTGGCAGGCGGGCATGCTTCTGACCTGCCGCGCCGACGCCGGGCCTATTTCAGATATGCTGCGTGCATGGCTGCGGCACGGTTCAGCTCCGGAGTCCGGCGACGCGGAGGAATATACGGCGGCCCTCAACGGCAGGGAGCTTCCGCCGGAAGTGGAGGCCTGGGCGCGGCCCGCATCTTTCAGAGGCAGCCCCAGCTACGTCGCTCCGGCGCGAAACAAGGACGAAACGTTGGATGACGGGGATTCACCCGGCCCTGCCGCCCGGCGTCAGGCGGCGGAAGCCGTCAACCGTCCGGCGCCCCGGCAGCCGGAAATCCGGCGTGCCGGAGAGTTGCGGGACACGACATGCGGGCGCGACAAGCGCTCCTGAAACGCTTCACCCAAAGCCGTTTTCCTGAACGGAGAAGCCTTTTTTGTCAGACTGACGCAAAAAAACCCCGCTTGATGCGGGGCTTTTTTGCACGGACGGATGAACTTTCCCCGTCTTAAACCAGCTTCTTTACCGCAGCCAGGGCGGCATCGTAATCGGGCTCATTGGTCACTTCGGGCACAAGTTGGCTGTACGCCAGACTGCCGTCAGGAGCCACCACGAAGATGGCGCGGGCCAGCAGACGCAATTCTTTGATCAGCACGCCGTAATTTTTTCCGAAGCTCGTGTCCTTGTAATCGGAAAGAGTTTCCACGGACTTGACACCGGCGGCGCCGCACCAGCGGGCCTGGGCAAAAGGCAGATCGCAGCTTACGGCCACAATGCGCACCTTGTCGGAAAGTCCGGCGGCTTCCGTGTTGAAGCGGCGCACTTCCATATCGCAGACCGGCGTGTCCAGCGAAGGCACGCTGACCAGAACCAGCACTTTACCGGCATAATCCTTGAGCCCGCGCGGGCTCAAGTCATTGGCGGCCAGAACAAAATCCGGAGCTTTCTGGCCCACGACGGGCAGTTCGCCCTCAAGATGCAGGGGATTGCCCTGAAACGTGACAGTATTCATATGAAGAACTCCTTATATTATACTTTAGATGAGACCAGCCTGCCTCAGGCCCTTTAATTTGTCAATAATTATTCCTGACAAGTTGAAGTTGACGGCAGCCAGCGGCCCCGGATTACTCCCAGACCAGGGCGCACCATTCTCCCTCAATGACCCGCCGGGCTGTCGGCAGGCCTTGCGCCTTGTAGGCGGCCTCCACGCCGTCGGCCTGGATCTCCAGCAGACCGGAAAGCACCAGACAGCCGTGGGGCTTGCGGGCGGCGGCCACGGCCGGAGCCAGTTCCATCAAGGGACGGGCCAGGATATTGGCCAGCACCAGGTCAAAGCTGTGGCCCACAGCAGCCTCTATGCCGCCGAGTGCCGCGTCAAAACCGCGCACTTGATTGAGTTCCCGGTTTTCCAAGGCATTGTCCACAGCCAGCGGATCAATGTCCAAACCCAGGCCGCTGAGCCCGCTTTTGCAGCAGGCTATGCCCAGCACGCCGGAACCTGTACCCAGATCCAGAAAGGTCTGGCCGGACGCGATACGTCCCTGATCCAGCAGATCGCTCACAACCCCCAGGCACAGGGCCGTGGTGGCGTGATGTCCGGTGCCGAAGGCGCTTTTGGGCTCGATGAGAACGGGCGTGCGGCCCGGAAAGTCTGGACTTTCGGCCAGCCAGGGCGGCAATACCACAAAACGCGAGCCGCAGCAGACCGGCGTGAAAAACTGCCGCCAAGCCGAAAGCCAGTCCTGGACCTCAAGCGCCTCCAGGGTGCAACGCGTCTCGGGCGCGGCGCGCGACACGCTTTCGCGCAATTTTTGGAGAAAGTCTTCCTGTTCGCAATGCACGCGGAAGCGCGTTTCACCTGTGGCCAAGCTTTCCTCCGCCCAGCCGAAAGACACCCCAAGCGTCAGCAGACCGCTGATGCGGTCAAAATCCCCTTCCTGAGCCACAATATCCAGACGGAAAATCTGTTTCATCCGATCCATTCCTTTCTGTCGTGCGCGGCTTGTCCGCCTCCGCGCCAGGCCGGGGCCGTCCCCTGCCCGCTACGGACAAACCATGGTAGCCGCCACCGTGCGGAAAAACAAGGACGGGCTCACGCCGGAGCCGCGGCCGCCCTGTCCGTCGCGCCGCCACGGATTGATTTGTGGCCGAACTCGCTGTACATACCCAGTTCATCCCACCGCATATTACAATCACAGCGCCAAGGAATACCCATGCCCCAGACTGACGATCTCGACAGCCTTCTTGCGGCCATCCGCACGACGTTTGATGTGGATTTCGAGCCCCTCCAGGTGGACGACGGCGCTCTGGAAGTGCTGACCATCCGCAATATGCAGGCCCATCTGGACGGTCTGCTGCAACGCAAGGCCATCCATAATCCGCTCAAGGATCTGCCGCTCTGGGCAAAAGTCTGGCCGGGCTCTTTTGTACTGGGCCGTCTGCTGCGCAAGTATGAACCCGAGGGCAAAAATCTGCTGGAATTGGGCGCGGGCTGCGGCATCCTCAGCATGGTGGCCGCGCGCTACGGTTTCAAGCGCATCGTCCTCAGCGACATTGTGGAGGACGCCCTGCGCTTCGCCAAGGCCAATGTACTGCGCAACAACCTTCAGGATCAGGTGGAAGTCCGTTTTGTGGATGTGACCACGCCGGGCCGCGACCCGCGCTTCAGCGAGGGCTTTGATCTGATCGCCGCCTCGGAACTCCTTTATCTGGACGAACTGCACCGGCCTTTGCTTAAATTCGTGGACCGTCATCTGGCCCCCGGCGGCAAAGCCCTGTTCTGCACGGACCTGGCCCGGGCCAAGCCCCATTTCGCCAAACTGGCGACCAAATCCTTCAAACTCATGGAAGGCCGTATCGGCGTCAAAAGCCGCGACGAAGACGGCGAGGAACAACGGCGCATCTACAGCATCCTGATTCTGGAGCGGCCATGAGCGAAACCCTGCCGATCATCCGACTGACCCCCTGCCCCAAGGGCTACACCAAGGATCTGGACAAAGCCGTCAGCCCGGCCCAGACCATCGCCCATGTGCAGGAGCGCCTGGCCGCCGTGAATCTGGACATTCTGGCGGAAACCCGCCGGGTGGACGTGGGCCGTCTGGGCATTCCGGTCTATCTCAGCGTCTGCGGCGCGGACGCCCGCGAGATCATGCCCACCCGCAAGCAAATGGGCAAGGGATCCTCGCCGGAACAGGCGCGGGCGTCGGCCCTGATGGAGCTTATGGAGCGTTTCGCCTTTTTCAGCTTCTGGCAGGAGCGCCCGCACATGATCCGGGCCACCTGGAGCGAAGCCGAAGCCCGTTTCGGCGACCGAATGTTGCCTCTGGAAGCCATGCTCCGCTCCGTGGACGACCGGCTTGCCCCGGAACAGGCCCGGCGTGTGCTGGACCTGACGCCCTGGCAGTTCTACCCGGCCACCCATCTGCTGAGCGGGCGCACGGTCTGGCTGCCCCTGGACTGGTTCAAGCTGCTCAGCGAATTCAACGGCACCTCGGCGGGCAACAGCGCCGAGGAGTCCCTTTTGCAGGGCCTGAGCGAACTGGTGGAGCGGCACGCCTGCTGCCGGGCGGACCGCGAGCGCCCGCGAACGCCGACCATTGACCCGGCCGGTTGCGACGACCCGATTTTGAAGAAACTGCTCTCCTCCTTCGAACGGGAAGGCGTGCGCCTGGTCCTCAAAGATTTTTCCCTGGGCATGCCGTTGCCCACTGTGGCGGCCCTGGCCTGGGATCCGGCCACCTTTCCGCAGAGTTCGGAAATTATTTTTACGGCGGGCACAGCGGCGTCTCCGGCCAAGGCGGCCATCCGCGCGGTTACCGAAGTGGCCCAGCTGGCCGGTGATTTCTGTACCCAGGCCTGCTATGAAGCCTCGGGCCTGCCCAAGTTCACCAGCCTGGAGCAGGCCGCCTGGCTGCTGGAAGGCCCGGTAGCGGCGCTGAGCAGCCTGCCCGGCGTGGAAAGCGGCGATATCCGCGATGAGCTGCTGGCAGCCCTGCGCGGCCTTGCGCCGCTGGAAGTCTATGCGGTGGAGACGACCCACCCCGATCTGGGCATTCCGGCCCATTACAGCATTGCGCCGGGCCTGTCCTTTCGCGAACGGGACCGCAACCAGAGCCTGGGGCTCTTTGTGGGCCGCAAGTTGGCCGAGGAAGCCGACGCGGATCAGGCCCTGGCCGGGTTGGCGGTGCTGGAGGAATGCTATCCGCAGGCGCACTTCCTGCCTTTTTTCCGGGGTATGCTGGCCCTGCGCGCGGAACAGTGGGATGCGGCGCGCGATCTCTTCAACGCCGCCCTGCCCTTGCAGCCGGACAACGACGCCGCCGCCTTGGCCGCTTTTTATGCCGGGTACGCGGAGACCTTGCAGGGCCGCTGGCAGGAAGCCCTGCCCGCCTTGGTCCGGGCCGTGGAACTCTGCCCGGAAATGAAGGAATACGGCAATCTTCTGGGCGTTGCCCGCTTCAAGGCCGGGCGTTACGCCGAAGCCGCCGAAGCCTTTGCGGCGGTGCTCAGAGTGGACAAGGGCTCGGCCCTGGATCTGGCCAACCTGGGCCTCTGCCGGAAATTCCTGGGCCAAAAGGAAGAAGCGGCCCGGCATTTGCGCACCGCGCTGGAATTGGACCCCTCCCTGGATTTCGCCCGCAAGCATCTGGCGGAGCTGGAGAGCTGAACAGGATTGCAAAAAATTAAAATCCGAATATCATAAGTACATTATGCTGCAGAGGGATGAGAACAATTCACGATTGAAATGAGTGAATTACTCTGGTGGCCGCGCGAGCGGACACCCGCGCCCCAGTGCAAGGAAGCGGCCGAAGGCGGCTCAGCCGTGCCCGTAGCCCACAAAGGGCTTATGAGCATTGCCAGCAACGATAAACCGCGTTTTAGCATTGCTGTCGGTATCCGTATGGTTCGAAGACTCGCCAGCGGCTACCGCTTCCTCAACACGCGGACGGCGTAAAGTTTGAAATGTGTAACGTTTCAAACGCAAAATGCCCTAGAGATTACAAACACCGATCATTCGACGGAATGGCGCTGTAATATCGGCTCTGTGAAGACCATGCATGACGACAGCTTGTGCATGGTTTTTTGCATATAGCGCATTGAGGTATCGGATGAAAAATTTTTTCATTCTACTTCTGATTATCATTCTTTTCGCTTTTTCCTGGGTGAAATTTTTTCCTCAACAATATCAGCCTGTCATCTATGAATATGCCGCCAACAAGAGCAACATCCAGCTCACGTTTTTCGGCTTTAAATGGGAGACGGAAAATGTTCTTACCATTGAATCATTGATGACGGAATTCATCAATAACAGCAAAACCATTAATGTCCTTTATGAAAGCATCAAGGGAAGAGAATATTTCCGGGCTCTGAAAAAGCAGATGGAAACCAATAACGGGCACGATATCTTTATGGTAAGTCAGGATATGTTGCCCGCGCTAACCCGGCAGGGGCATCTCGTCGAGCTTTCGGACCTGCCGGAACTCAAGAACTATTCCGAACCTGCCCTCTCGCAGATACGGGATGCAAAAGGCTCTGTCTGGGCTCTCCCCACAAGCATTTCCGCATTCGGCCTTTACTGCAATCTGGATCTCCTGAAGAAGCACGGCGTTTCGCTTCCCGATACTCTACAGGATTTTCTTGCCGCCTGTAAGAAATTCAGCGACGCGGGCATCACCCCGATTATCGCCAATAATGATATTTCGCTGAAAACACTGGTCATTGCGCGAGGAATGCCCGCCTTTTATCAGTCCGGGGAGAACGTCTCCGACCTCGTCAATACGGGCAAACTTCCGTTGAGCACATATTTTCGCAGCGGCTTCGCGCTCCTGAAAGAGCTGTGCGACCACGGCTACATTGACAGGCAGCGCACGCTGGTCACGCGAAAAACCAGAGACGACCTGACGGATTTTGCCGGGGGCGAATCCCCCTTCATGCTCACAGGCTTGTGGGCATCCACCCGTCTCAGGGAAATGGCGAATTTCCGGTACTCGGTCGTTCCCTATCCGGTTCAGGAAGACGGGCCGATTCTGGTCATCAATATCGACACCAGGCTCGCCCTGAACGCGCACGGCAAGCATCTTCCCGAAGCCAAAAGCTTTTTGCGCTATATGATCCAGGCTGAATCCATCAACAGATTCTGCGCCAATCAGACTTCCTTCAGTCCTCTCAAAGCGTTTTCCACGAGCAATCTCCTGCTGCAAAACCTGGAAAAACATCTGCGCAACGGCCGGGCCATTATAGGCGCCGACAGCCGGTTTGTTTTCCCCATCTGGGAAATCTCCCGCGCGGCCTCCCTCAAAATTCTCGAGGGCGCAAGCGTGGAGCAGGCCTGCCGCAGCCTTGATGACGCCGTCGCAGCGGCAATTCAGGAACAAACGTTATGAAGCATCAGTATCAGAGAATCAAAACGAACTGGTACGTCATGGGGGCGATTATTGCATCGTCCCTGTTGCTGATCTTTGTTGTGTTGTCTTTCATTCGAACAGTGCAGGAATCGCTGTGGAAAAATGCGGCCAGAAACCTTATTGAGACCACGGAACAGGGTGCCAACGCACTGGAAGGAGCCCTGAACAAAGATAAAGAAATATTGCGTCTTGCCGCGCATGAAATCGGGGCGTTACGCTTGAGCGATAAAAAAGCTATCTGCGACAAGCTTCAGGAATTTTCCTCGCCAGACACTTCCATCCACTTTATCAATGAAAACAGCATGTATTGCGGTTCTCAAGCCGATGCCTTGCCTGCGGAAGTTAAAAACATACTGGGGAATACCGCGGCGACCAACGGCATTATCGGGCCATATATCAGCCCCCTGACCGGAAGACGGATTTTAAGTGCCTATATTGCCGTTACATTTCATGACGGAAGAAGGGGTTTACTGTTAAAGGACACCCCCATTGAGGAACTCTACAATAAATATTCGCCCGCGTTCTATAATAATGAGGGATTCTGTTACGCCATCAATGAATCCGGCGACATAATCCTTCGTTCGCTCCACCCTGCCAGCAATAAAAGTTTTCTCAATATTTACGATATATTTCATTCCCCGCGGATGGAATCGAGCCTCAATGACCTGAAGCAAAAGATAAAAAAGAGAGAAACAGGGGCAATCCTGTTTCAGGACGAAGAGCAGGAAAAAGTACTCTGCTATACTCCATTGCACTTTCGTAATTGGTATTTTATTTCCATTACGCCCAATAGCGTTATTTTACAGGAAGCAAACTCGATTCTGAAAAAATCTTTCATCATGTGCGGCATTTTTGTCGCCTGCTTTCTTTTTGTCATAATCATCTATACGCGGACAAGGGAGGAATATGATAAAGAATTACAATACAAACAGGCTATTATTTCCAATGCCTGCATGGCCTTTTCCTTCAATATCAGCCGCGACAAAATAGAAACAGTTTTTTGCTCCCTCAGCACACTGGACACTGTCCTGGCCGCCTTCCCTTCAGTTCAGGCCGCACCCTATAGAGAGGTTATCCGGAACTGGGCGACGGAAAACATTGTTCCGGAAGACCGGCAGACCGTGCTGGAAAAAATGTCTCCGAAGCATTTTTCCGATCTGGCCGCCCGGGGAATAATGGAAGAGGAGCTTGAATACCGGATTCTTTCCGAGCGGGAACACGCTGTTTTCATCAAACAGAATATTACCCTGACCAAGGACAAAAGAAGCGGAAACATCGCCGGACTTCTCATCGCCAAAGACGTGACAGAGCTCCGTCTCAAGGAAAGCCTGTATATACAGGCATTGAAAGACGCCAGCGAAAGCGCGAATCAGGCGAACAAATCTAAAAGTGAATTCCTGTCCAGCATGTCGCACGATATCCGCACCCCCATGAACGGCATCATCGGCATGACGGAAATCGCCAGGGTCAATATCCAAGATACGGCCAAGGTTCAGGATTGCCTGCACAAAATTACCATGTCGTCCAACCTTCTGCTGGACCTCATCAATGAAGTGCTCGACATGTCCAAGATAGAGAGCGGCAGGCTTGCGCTGAATGAAAGAGAGTTCAATATTGCGGAGCTTGTGGAAACGCTCTTTACCGCGGTACAGCCGCTTTTAAAAGAAAAAAATCATACGCTGAACGTCCACATCAATGACGTCGTTCACGAGGATTTCATCGGCGACCCTCTGCGCCTTCAGCAGATCTTCATCAATCTCATGTCCAATGCCATTAAATATACGCCTGAAGGCGGAAACATTGATTTCAGCATCTCGGAATTCCATGACAATTCTCCGGCCTACAGCAAATTCCAGTTTATCCTCAGGGATAACGGGATGGGCATGACGCCGGAATTCCTGGAACGTCTCTTTTTGCCCTTTGAGCGCGCCGATGAAGCCCGGCAGAAAAACATCGCCGGAACCGGCCTCGGCATGGCAATCACACGCAATATCGTGCATATGCTGGGCGGTGACATTACTGTCGCCAGTGAACCGGGCAAGGGGACGACGTTTACGGTCGGCTTCAGCCTGAAGAGGGTCAATGCTGGACAGCGGGTCATGCAAAATCTGCATGGCCTTCCGGTCCTGATTATCGACGACGATCAGGCGGCCTGTGAAAGCGTTTGCCTTATTCTTGATGACGCCGGGATGCAAAGTGAATGGGTCACAGACGGGCAAAAGGGAATAGAGCGCATCGTAACGGCGCGGGAACGCGGCAAGGAGTACTTCGCGGTTCTCGTGGACTGGAAAATGCCCGGCATGGACGGCATTGAACTGACCAAACGCATCCGGACGGCTGTGGGGGCCACGCTACCCGTTGTTCTGCTTTCCGCCTATGACTGGTCTGAAATAGAGCGGGAGGCCCGTCAGGCCGGGGTCAATGATTTTATTGCCAAACCTTTGTTCCGTTCCCGCCTGTTGTACGTCCTTGAGCAGTTCGCCGCTCCCGGCGGCAATGGGACGGCGCGGCAAGCGGGTGCCGCTGTTACCGCCGACCTGTCGGGCAAACGTATCCTGCTTGCGGAAGACAATGAGCTGAATGCCGAAATAGCCAGGGAAATCCTGACGGCGGCGGGGGCCACGGTCGAAGAGGCGGCCAATGGGGAAATCGCGGTCGAAAAAATGCGCGGGAGCGCGGAAAGATATTATGACGCTGTTCTGATGGACATTCAGATGCCTGTCATGGACGGCTATGAAGCCACGCAAAAAATACGGAACCTGCCGAGAGAAGACGCCCGACGTATTCCGGTCATTGCCATGACTGCGGATACGTTTGTTGAGGACATCCGGCGTGCCCATGATGTGGGGATGAACGCCCATGTGCCAAAGCCGCTGGATTTCAATTTACTCTACCAGACGCTGGCGAATCTTGTGCAATAACCGGTCTGCGGCGTTCAGGCTGTCTGCCGTCTGTCGGCAATGCGACGCCTGAGGCCGCCCCGCGCCTCCTGAAAAATCCGCGCCGGGGCGTTTAAACATTTTCGATGTCAAAAATACTCTAAAAGCCGCTGAATCCCAGAATACTGCGCGTCCTGACCACGCAGTCCACCGACTGGCCCGGCAGCAGACCGGCGGGCGGGGGGGCATCAAGCCTGATCCGCACCGGCAGAAAAAGCGTTGCGCCGCTGACTTCCGTTCTGCCCTTTTGCGTCAGTCCCTGCGCCACCTCCTGTGCCAGTTCCCGCGCTTGGCCGCTGGGCAGGGGCTGCGGCGCAAGCACTTCGGCCACCGTGCCGTTCAGGCGCATGCCGTCGGACATGAGCCTGACCTCGCAGGCCTGCCCCGCCCTGATGGCTTCCCCGGCGGCCAGGGGAAAGTAAGCCTGCACCCAGAAGGATTGCGCCGCGTCCGCTCCTTCCGGCAGAATCAGCAATACGGGCTCGCCCCGCTGCACCACTTGGCCGGGTGCGGCGCTGCCCCGCAGCACGCGGCCGTTCACCGGCGCATACAATGTGCCGTCCGCTTGCGCAGGCAGAGGCGCGGCCGTACGGGAGCTTCCAGGCACGACATAGCGGTTGCGCGAAGCCAGTTGCTTGGCCCGCAGCACCTCATCGCGGACCCGGCCCAACTCCTGATCCATGGCCGCACGCATGCGGCTGACCTGTTCAAAATCCGCCTTGGCGTCTTCCATGCGGGCGCGCGCCTCGGCCTCGGCCCGTTGCGCCGCGGCATAGCGGCTTTTGCTCGCCGCGCGCTCGCCGCCCCGGCTGTCCAGAGAGCGTAGATTGAGCTGGGCCCGCACATGCTCGGTCACGCGTTCTTCGCGCCGGCGCCGCTTGGCTTCTTCCTCGTGACGGGCCTGGGCCAGACGCTGCACCATAGCTCTTTCCGCTTCCTGGGCCTGCCTGAGGCGTCCGGCCATTTCCGCCATATCCGGCGGGCGCAGGGAAGCCGCTTCTTGCCCTGCTTCCCGCAGATGCCGGGCGTAATCGTCTGCGTCCATGCGCCCCACGGGCTGGCCCGCCGTGACACTATCGCCCTCGCGCACGCTCAGGGCTTCCAGCCGGGCTGAAAATTCCGGCGAAACCGTGTAGACCATGCCGTCCAGCACGGCCCGGACGCTGTCCACCCGACCGCCAGCCAACCACCACCAAAGCGCCGCCAGCAGGACAAACGCCACAGCCAGGAAGAGAACAAATCGAACCCGGCGAAACAGCCCCCCGGCCGGGGACTTTTTCCGCGCGGGCATTTCCAGATACAACGATTCCGCCATATATGCCTCGGCAGATCAAAATGTCAGAAAAACAGAACTGAAAAAAATATGCAGATATTGTACCAGCATTCAGTTCCACCCTTTACAAGCCCGGTCCGGACGCATACAAAGGCGAAGTTTCCGGAGCGGCAGGGAATATCCCGATAACGGCGCTTCGATACAGGAGAAATCATGTCCATACCGCGTTTGTGCGCCCTGTTCTGCCTGGGCGGGCTGCTGTTCGGCTGCGCCACCCGCCCTGTGGTTGTGGTGGAAAAAGAAGAATTCGTCCAGATGGCCCGGCATATGCCCAAGGAACTGCAGGCCCGCCGCCTGCTGGACAACGACGGCGCCTACGTGGCGCCCTTCTCCTTCGCCGGTTTCAGCAACTACGGGGACACGCTCTTCCGCAGGCTCTCGCCTTCCTTCATGTTCGGCGATTCCGGCCATGTCTACCTGGGGGAAAATTTTGCCGCCACCCTGCAACCCGA
This sequence comes from Desulfovibrio sp. 3_1_syn3, assembly GCF_000145315.2. Classification (NCBI taxonomy): domain Bacteria; kingdom Pseudomonadati; phylum Thermodesulfobacteriota; class Desulfovibrionia; order Desulfovibrionales; family Desulfovibrionaceae; genus Desulfovibrio; species Desulfovibrio sp. 3_1_syn3. Next base: position 2,165,990 of record NZ_ADDR02000001.1, on the reverse strand, counting down.
CAGCCGGGTGAAACACTGGCCCAACGGCTTCAGCATCAACCACGCCACCCAGAAACTCACCGTCAATATGGTGGCCATTGCCGACTGGAACGATGACGGCGAAGACGAGTGGATCGTCTCCTGCATGGTGGAGCCCAAGATGGGCGGGCGCACCCGCACCTATTACGTGCTCGTGCCGCCGCCTCGCAACGAGCGCGAGCCGCTCAAAGGCACGGTGGCCGCCGTATGGGAATGCTTCGGCCTGGCCTGCAATCTTTACGTGCGCAACAGCAAGGTCATTGAGCGGGCCGCCGCCGATCCCCTGCTGCCCTCCACTGAGGTGCAGGATGTGGTGCCCGGCCTGCAAACCGTCACCGAGCCGCCGAAAAAAGCCCCGGCCGACAAGAGCGACGGCCTGGAAGAACGCAGCCTCTGATTTTATACACGTGTCGCGGCATTGACAGCAAATCCTTGCCGCGAAATGTGAGCAGGCGGGTTTTACTCGCCGTAAACGAGCACTTCAAGTCTTAAAACTCTAACGTTGAACTGCTCCGGGGTTCCGCGCAGGCCGACGCCGCAATGCGTCGGCCTGTGGCGTATCCGGCCCCGGCGCGCCATTCCGCGCTTGACGGAACGGCCCGGATTGATGACAACCTCTCAGGAGCGGCTTCGTCCGGGTTCCAATGTCCTTCACCTTCACCCTTCCCCTCTTGAGTCGCCATGAAATTTCTTTCGTCCCAGATCGCCCTGTTTATGCAGCAGCACAGCGTGCGCCGCAACATAGGTTTTCTGCTGCGCTTTTTCGCCATGCTGCTGGGCCTTATCGCCCTCTACAGCATTTTGTTTCACTACATCATGCAATACGAGCACCGCAGCTTCTCTTGGGTGACCGGCGTGTACTGGACGCTGACGGTCATGTCCACCCTGGGCTTCGGCGACATCACATTCACTTCGGATCTGGGGCGGGTTTTCTCCATCGTGGTGCTCATGTCCGGCGTGCTGCTGCTCCTGATCATGCTGCCCTTCACCTTTATCCAGTTTTTTTACGCCCCGTGGCTGGAGGCCCAGAAAAAGGGCCATACGCCCCGCTCCATTCCCCCGGATACCAAAGGGCACGTCATTGTGGTCAGCACCAGTCCCATTGCCCTCAACCTGGTGGACGATCTGAAAAATTACGGCGCGCATTGCGTGCTGCTCTGCCGTGACAGCCAGACCACCCTGGACCTGTTGGATCAGGGCTATGACGCGGTGGTGGGCGAACACGACTCCAGCGAGGTCTACCGCAACCTGCGCCTGTCCGAGGCCGCCATGCTGGTGGCCCTGGACAGCGACGTGCGCAATACCAACATCGTGTTCACCGCCCGCGACGTGGACGCCAAGGTGCCCATTGTGGCCGCGGCCCAGAGCGAAGACGCCATCGACATCCTGCAACTGGCCGGTAGCAGCCATGTCTTTCAGTTCCACAAACTGCTGGGCGAAGCCCTGGCCCGTCGCGTGCTCAACTCCCAGGCCCGCTCCAGCGTGATCAGCCGCTTCAATGAACTGGTGGTGGCCGAAGCCCCGGTCATGCGCACGCCCTTGGTGGGCAAATCCCTGCGCGAAAGCGGCCTGCGCAAGGCCACCGGCGCCAACGTCATCGGCCTATGGGAGCGCGGGAAATTCGTACTGCCCGCCCCGGACACGGTGTTCACGGACACCATGGTTATGGTTATTGCCGGTACCTACCAGCAGATCGACGCCGTCAATCATCTGCTGGGGCCGTGCGATCCCGCCAAGCATACCTGCAATGACGCGTCGGTGGTCATCCTCGGCTGCGGGCGGGTGGGCCTGGCAGCCGCGCGTCAATTGCACGCCAGCGGCCGCGAGTACAGCATTGTGGACAAAAATCCCAAACCCCGCGTCCAGAAAGAGCATATGGTCGTGGGCGATGCCGCGGACCTGGACGTGCTGGAAAAAGCGGGCATCCGCACCGCGCCCTCTGTACTCATCACTACCCATGACGACGACACCAATATTTATCTGACCCTTTACTGCCGCCGCCTGCGCGAGGACATCCAGATCATCAGCCGCGCCACGCTCGACCGCAACGTGGGCATCCTGCACGCTGCCGGGGCGGATTTGGTGCTCTCCCTGGCATCCATGGTCACCAACAGCATCATCAATCTGCTGGCTCCCGGCAAAGTGACCATGATCAACGAAGGTCTGAACATTTTCCGCAGCGCCGTGGGCAAGAGCCTGGCGGGCAAGCCGCTCATGGGCAGCGGCATCCGCAGCCTGACCCATTGCAGCGTGGTGGCCCTGCGCGACACGGACGGAGAAATGCATATCAACCCCGATCCCGGCCACGTTTTTGAGGAAGGCGAGGAAATGTATCTCATCGGGGATTCACAGGCGGAAAAGGCTTTTTACGAAAAATTCGGCCAGGATTCCGCACTGACGGATTAAAACACGGTAAAGGGATACGACACACGGCGGCCGCGTTCACTGCGCGGCCGCCGTGTGTTTATGGCCCCTTTGAACACCGGATATAAAAAAATGCGAACCGGCTCGCCCTAAGTATTTACACTTGAAATACTCGCTTGCGGCGAGCAAAGCCGCCTACTCGCATTCTTTTCTGGCGTTGGCGCGTTTCCTGCGTGAACTGCTCTAAAAATATACGCGCTTCACTCAGCGGCGTGCTCAGGGCCTCCAGGGCCCGCTCCACCTTCTCCCGGCGGAGCTTCTTTTCCGAACCGGCATCCAGCGCCGGATTGCCCAGCGGATGGGGAATGCCCACGCCCGGCACCACCCGCGCAACGCCGATGGCCTGCGCTATGGAAGTGATGGTACAGATCTGCGCCGTGGGAATACCCGCCCGTTCCAGTTCCTTGGTGATCGTTGCGCCGCAACGAGTACCCATGCCTCAGGTGGAGGTGAGAATCACCCCTGCACATTGTCCTGTTTCAGGGCCTTGGCAATGGCCGCGCCGAAGGCCCGGCTGTTTTCAAAGGAAGTGCCGTTGCCTGTGGTGGTATAGACATAATCGGTCAGAGCACCCGGCGGGTGGACGTGCGGATCATCTGCGCCACAAACAGCGATCTGCTGGCCCGGATGCGGGGGTAGGCATTCCGCAGCGACCTCTATTATCGGCTGAGCGTGGTTTCCCTCAGCATTCCGCCCCTGCGGGAACACAAGGGAGATATCAAATCCCTGGTAATCCACTTTCTCCGGCGCTATTCCAGACTCTTTCAGAAGCGGGTCAAAGGCGTATCCAAAGATGTCTACAATGCCCTCATGCTTTACGACTGGCCGGGCAACGTGCGCGAATTCGCCAATGTCATTGAATACACCTTCAATATTCTGGACGGAGAGCTGATCGAGATGGAGCATCTGCCGCCCCTGCTATTGCGTCAGGCCGGCAGCGAACTGAAAAGTTCCGGCAGCCTGGACGCCCTGCTGCGGGCCTACAGCGTGCGACTGGTGGAACACGCCCTGGAAGAGCACAAGGGACATAAAGCAGCCGCGGCCAAAGCCCTCGGCATTTCACGGGCCACGCTCTACCGCCTGCTGGCCCGGGACAGATTGTAAGCGGGGGACGGAAAAGAACATAAAAAAGTGGGAAGGCCCAAACCTCCCCACTGCATATGCCGTCCGGACGGAATGACTCAGGCCTGTTCGAGGGCCTGGTCCAGATCCGCCAAAATGTCGTCCAGATTTTCCAAGCCCACGGAAAGACGCACCATGCCGGGCGTAATGCCCGCCTCCCGAAGCTGTTCGTCGCTCAACTGGCGGTGGGTGGAGCTTGCCGGATGCAGCACGCAGGTGCGGATATCCGCCACATGCACCTGGAGGGAAATCATTTTCAGGCTGTCGATGAAGCGCGCTCCGGCTTCGCGTCCGCCCTTGAGCGAAAAGGACACCACGCCGCTGCATCCCTCGCAAAGATATTTATCGGCCAAGGCCTTGTTGGGATTGCCGGGCAGACGGGGATACTTCACCGACTCCACCTTGTCGTGCCCCGCGAGATAGTGGGCGGCGGCCTCGGCGTTGCGGCAATGTTTTTCCATGCGCAGGGGCAGGGTTTCCAGCCCCTGATTGATGTAGAACGCGCCCTGCGGTGTCTGGCAGCAGCCCATGTCGCGCATGAGTTGTGCGCGCGCTTTGACGATGTAAGCGGCCCTGCCGAAGGTTTCGCTGTAGATCAGGCCGTGGTAGGAGGGGTCGGGTTCGGTGAATTCCGGGAATTTGCCCGAGGTCCAGTCAAAGTTGCCGCTGTCCACAATGACCCCGCCCATCTGCAGGGCATGCCCGTCCATATATTTGGTGGTGGAATGCACCACGATATCCGCCCCGAAGGCAAAGGGACGGCAGAGCACGGGCGTGGCAAAGGTATTGTCCACGATCAGCGGCAGCCTGTGCCGGTGGGCCAGTTTGGCGAAACGCTCGATATCCAGCACGTCCATGGAGGGATTGGCCAGGGTCTCGCCGAACACCGCTCTGGTATTGGGCCGGAAGGCCTTTTCCAGTTCTTCGTCGGAAGCGGTCTGATCCACAAACGTCACTTCAATGCCCAGCCTCTTCAGGGTCACCGCAAAGAGGTTGAAGGTGCCCCCGTAAATGCTGGAAGCACTGACCACGTGCTCGCCGCTCTGCGCCAGGTTCAGCACGGCAAGCATGCTGGCGGCCTGGCCCGACGAGGTGCACAAAGCGCCCACTCCGCCCTCCAGAGCGGCGATTTTTTGCTCCACGGCGTCCACGGTGGGATTGCCCAGGCGGGTATAGAAAAAGCCCGCTTCGGCCAGATCGAACAGTTTGGCCACCTCGGCCGTGGAGTCATATTTGAAGGTCGTGCTCTGGGCAATGGGCAATACGCGCGGCTGGCCGTTTTCAGGGCTGTAACCGGCGTGCAGGCAAAGGGATTCCAGTTTCATGGCGTTACGTTCCTCGGAAATAGGGCTGAATGTCCGCGCGACCTGGGGCATTTTCATTCTGAAAAAAATAGTTCCAACAAGCAATACCGCCGGGCATCGTAAGCAATTTCATTGACAAGATGCTCCGACGCCGGAGATGCGGAACCGCTCCACAGCGTACCGGCGGGCCGCCGATATCACGTCATACAGGCATGGCGCGGCAGCAAACTATCCCATGCGCCCGGCCAAGGCAACTGTCCGGCTTTTCCCTTGTGACGATGCGCGCAAATGACAACAAAAAAAATTTCTCCCTATTGACCCTTCATCTTTCAGGGTATATTCTCAATTGCAAATGGTGGTTGTCCCCTTTGTTCGGGACAGGACAGGGCAATGTCTCCGTAGCCGCCATTGACCGTGAGGATGGCACGCCATCCGAAAGTGATTGCTGACATCTTGCACAGACAGCCGCCGCAGGCGCAACGGACATTACATTCCGGAGCGTACCGCTCTTTTCCGCGACGGATATCTGCCCTGTGCTCAGCAAGGGAAACTCTGTGGCAGGGTTTCCGTTTCAGCCTTTCACTCACCTTTGCCAGGAGGCTATTATGCGTATTGCCGTGGGTCTGGGCAAACAAAGCGGAGAGGAGCGTTTAGAACGCCAGGGCATCAGCCGCCGCGATTTCATGAAATTCTGCACGGCGGTGGCGGTGACCATGGGCATGGGCCCGGCCTTCGCCTCTGACGTGGCCGCGGCTTTGACAGGCCGCCGTCCCTCGGTCGTGTATCTGCACGCCGCCGAATGCACGGGCTGTTCCGAAGCCCTGCTGCGTACTTATAAACCTTTCATCGACAGCCTGATCATGGATACCATTTCCCTGGATTACCATGAAACCATCATGGCCGCCGCCGGCGAAGCCGCGGAAGAGGCTCTGCACCAGGCCGTCACCGCCCCTGAAGGCTTTATCTGCATCGTGGAAGGGGCCATCCCCACGGCCATGGAGGGCAAATACGGCTACATCAGCGGCAAGACCATGTACGACATCTGTAAGGGCATTCTGCCCAAGGCCAAGGCTGTGGTAAGCATGGGCACCTGTGCCTGCTACGGTGGCGTGCAGGCCGCCAAGCCCAATCCCACGGCGGCCAAGGGCGTCAACGACGCTTTCGGCGACTTGGGCGTCAAGGCCATCAATATCGCCGGCTGCCCGCCCAACCCGCTCAACCTGGTGGGTACCTTGGTGGCCTTCCTCAAGGGCCAGAAAATCGAACTGGACGAAAACGGCCGCCCGCTCATGTTTTACGGCCAGAGCGTGCATGATTTGTGCGAACGCCGCAAACATTTCGACGCCGGCGAATTCGCGCCCTCCTTCAATTCCGAAGAAGCCCGCAAGGGCTGGTGTCTGTATGAAGTGGGCTGCAAAGGCCCCCAGACGTACAACAACTGTCCCAAGATTCTGTTCAATCAGACCAACTGGCCGGTGGGCGCCGGACATCCCTGCATTGGTTGCAGCGAGCCCGGCTTCTGGGACGAAATGACGCCATTCTACCAGAACTAGGGGGGAAGTTATGAGCGAAGTCATTAAAGCGCCCCAGAGCGATTACACCGGCCCTGTGGTAGTGGATCCGCTGACCCGTATCGAGGGGCATCTGCGCATTGAAGTGGAAGTGGAAAAGGGCAAGATCAAGGAAGCCCGCAGCTGCGGCACCTTGTTCCGCGGCCTGGAGCTCATTCTCAAGGGCCGCGACCCACGCGACGCCCAGCACTTTACCCAGCGTACCTGCGGCGTCTGTACCTACACGCACGCCCTGGCCTCCACCCGTGCGCTGGAAGACGCCATCAACAAGCCTATTCCGGCCAACGCCACCTATCTCCGCAACCTGGTGCTGGGCATGCAGTTTCTGCATGACCATCTGGTGCATTTCTATGCTCTGCACGCTCTGGACTTTGTGGATGTGACCGGCGCCCTGCAGGGCGATCCGGCCAAGGCGGCCAAGATCGCCACTTCCATTTCCGCGCGCAAGGTTACGGCCGACGATTACAAAGCCGTCCAGAGCAAACTTAAAACCTTTGTGGACAGCGGCCAGCTCGGCCCCTTTACCAACGCCTACTTCCTGGGCGGCCACCCGGCCTACACCTTGAGCCCGGAGCTCAACCTGATCGCCACGGCCGACTATCTGCAGGCGCTGCGAGTCCAGGTGGAGGCGGCGCGGGCCATGGCCGTCTTCGGGGCCAAGAATCCGCACACCCAGTTCACTGTGGGCGGCGGCGTGACCTGCTATGACGCCCTGACCCCCGAACGGATCAAGGAATTCAAGGAGCAGTACAAGAAAACACGCGCCTTCATTGAGAATTACTACATTCCGGATCTGCTCGCCGTAGCCGCCAATTACAAGGAATGCGCCACCTACGGCGGTACGCACAACTTCATGGCCTTCGGCGAATTCCCCGCCCCCGGCGGCGAACGCGACCTGCAGAAGCGCTGGCTCAAGCCGGGCGTCATTCTGGACCGCAAGATCGGCAATCCCCAGGGCTTTGACCCTTCCAAGATCGAGGAACATGTCCGCCACAGCTGGTACGAAGGCGACAAGGCTCTGCCGCCTTATCAGGGCGAAACCAAGCCCGCCTTCACCAGCATGGGCGACACGGATCGTTACTCCTGGCTCAAGGCCCCGCGTTACGACGGCATTTCCATGGAAACCGGCCCCCTGGCCCAGGTGCTGGTGGCCTACACCCAGAACCACAAGACCGTGAAGCCGCTGGTGGACAATGTGCTCAAGACCCTGAACGTGGGGCCGGAAGCACTCTTCTCCACCTTGGGCCGCACGGCCGCGCGTGGTATCGAAACCCTGGCCATTGCCCAGCAGATCGAAACCTGGCTGAATGAATACGAAGATAACATCACCAAAGACAAGCAGATCGTGGAGAACTACGACGCGCCCAAGGACGCCAAGGGCGTGGGCTTCGTCAACGCGCCGCGCGGCGGCCTCTCCCACTGGCTGCGGACTGATGCCGACGCCAAGATCGCCAACTTCCAGCTTGTGGTGCCCACGACCTGGAACCTGGGACCGCGGGACGGCAAGAATGTGCCCGGCGCGGCCGAGGAAGCCCTGGCGGGTACGCCGGTGGCCGATCCCAAGCGTCCGGTGGAAATCCTGCGCGTCATCCACTCCTTCGACCCCTGCATCGCCTGTGCCGTGCATGTGATCGACGGAGAAACCAACGAAGTGCACAAGTTCAAGGTTCTGTAGAGCAGGCTTTGCACAGTCTGTACAAGGGCGGGGTAATTCCCCGCCCTTTTTCTGATCCTCTCCTTCTCCAAAACCGTCAGGGGGACGCGTGAACGACAAAAGGATACTGATTCTGGGCGTGGGCAACATTCTGCTGACGGATGAAGGCTTCGGCGTGCGGGCCGTGGAATACCTGGAAGCCCACTACCGCTGGCCCGTGCATGTCCGCCTGATGGACGGGGGCACCCAAGGTCTGATGCTGATGCCGGAACTGCAGGAGTGCGATTTTCTAGTGGTGCTGGACGTGGTGCTGGGACCGGAAGCGCCGGGCACGGTCTACCTGCTGGAGGGCGAGGATTTGCGCAAGAGCCTGAGTTTCCGCGACTCCATGCATCAGACGGACCTGCTGGACACGCTGGTCACCTGTGATCTGGCCGGACACAGGCCGGAGGCGATTGTCATCGGCCTGCAGCCCTTTGATTATAAGACCATGCATGTGGGACTGAGCCCGCAGGCGGAAGCCCTGCTGCCGGAATTCTGCCGCAAAGCCGTGGCGGAAATGGCCCGACGCGGCATCGTGGCCGAACCCAAGGCGGAGTAGCGCCGGAAGACTCTGCAACGCGCTGATCAGAAGAATGCGGTTATCGCCCGAATCGCGCGGAGTGTGGAAACAGAGGATGAGAAGATGTAAGGCGAGACATCGCGCCGGAGCAGACCACGGCATATCAGAGGCAGGGTTGTGAAATGCTCTGCGGTAACGCCACTACCGAAAAAAAGCCGCTGAGCGCGGCTTACAGCTGTTTTTTCTTTTCTTCGCCCAATTCCGGCGGCAACGACTCTTCGCTGTACAGTTTTATGCCCGCTTCCCGCAAAAGCCGGGCCCATACACCCTCACCGGCACACAGCCTACGGCTGAACGTACCGTCATAGATCAGGCCGAAGCCGCAGGACGGCGAACGGCTCTTGAGAATGGCCGCCACGCAGCCCTGCTCCAGCGCCTTGTGCAGGGCCAGTCGCGCGCCGCGTAAAAAATCTTCGCTCAGATCCTGTCCGTCGCGGGAAAGCACCCGTTCTCCCACCTGTTCACAGGGTGGCCGGGGAATCGGCAGTGCGGCCAAACCTTCCGGGCATGCCGGAACGGCCCGCCCCTCTTCCACCAGACGGATCACCGCCGGGCAGGGATTGCTGCCGCCGTCATAACGGCAAGCCTGCCCGGCCAGACAGGCACTGACCACGTAGCGCATTGGCTGAGTCGCCATCGTCAACGTCCGGCCGCCAGCATGTGCCGTTCCTGCATACCGGCGCGCACGGCGCGTCCTACGGCGTCCGCAGCCTCCTGCGTGACGGGCACATCGGAGTAGTACAACGCACCACTGTCCAGACCATATTGTTCCTGCACGGCATCGTAATGTTGCCAGGCGGGCGACAGCGCTACCAGTCGCGGGGTGAGCACTGCGAAAAAAAGCCAGAGGGCCAGTACCCAGCTTCCCATTTTCAACAGATTGCGTACGGCAGGCGGCATACATTCTCCCATTACGGGCCGCCACGGAAAGCCCGCAGCGGCCCGCCGTCAAACACACACTAGATCTTGGCGGTGATTTCCGGGAAGACCTTGTAGAACATGATCCAGGCCATGAGCAGCGTCAGACACAGGTTCAGCGACTGACCGCAGATGTAAAGGATGATGGGCTTGCCGCCCTTGAAGTACTTGCCCAGTTCGCGGAAGTTGGTGGTCAGGCCGATGGCCACGAAGGCCAAACCGAAGAACCAGCCGCGCAGGGGCACGGAAATCTTATTGGTGCCGTTGTCCACCAGCATCTTGCCGAAGTCCGCGCCGAGACCGCTGCTGATCAGCGAGAAGATGATGGAAACCGCCAGGAAGCCGATGACGAACTTGGGGAAACGATGCCAGATTTCTATGGCGCCCACGCGCTGGCCGCAGGCCTGCGCGTCCACCTTGGTGCACCAGTACAGGGCCACGCAGAAGGCGGTCACGCCGATAAGCACATTCTGGATCATCTTAACCGTGGCGGCCACCTGCAGGGCCTTAGGGCCGATGAACGCGCCCGCCGCGGCCACGGCGCCCGTGGCGTCCACGGTGCCGCCGATCCAGGCGCCGCCCAGCACTTCAGGCATGCCCACCCACTTGATGAAGGCGGGCATCACCACCATCATGATGGCCGTGAAGGTCAGGGACAGACCGATGGAGAGGGTCAGTTCCTCTTTTTTGGCCCGAGCCGCAGCCGCCGTGGCGATGGCCGCCGAGGTGCCGCACACGGACATATCGGCCGAAATGACGATGTTCAGGGTCTGGGAAGGCATCTTCAGCACTTTCTGGCCGAAAATGTAGGTACTGACCAAGACGATGGGCGTCACCACCCAAGCCACGAAAATGCCGGGGATGCCGATAGCCATAATCTTGTGGAAAAGCACTTCCGCGCCCAGCAGCACGAGACCGGCCTTGATGAAGTATTCCACCTGCGCGCCCTCTTTAAGCCATTTGGGCGTGCCGAAGGTATTGGCAATGATCATGCCGATGGCGATGGACCAGATTTCGGCATTGATGCCGTAAAGACGCATGGTCTTCTGGTTGCCCAGGATATTGGCGAGCACGCACAGCAGATACACGCCCAGGAAGGCCACAAAAAACTTGCCCACGTTGAAGCCCATGAACTTGGCGCCGATGGAGGTCAGCACGGCCAGCGCGAGCCCCAGCACAATCAGGGTGGGAATGCGGTTGAAAGGCTTGACCAGCTTTTTAGAGATGTCGGCGGTCGCTTTCTTGGCGGCCTGCCATTCGCCGATGGACTTTTCAGCGGCGGCGTTCAGCGTGGCGTCGCCGAACGAGGCGGCCGCAGCGGCGGCCTGCGCCTCTTTGGCCTGGGCCAGAGCAGCGGCTTCGGCCTGTTTGGCCGCATCCACTTTCGGCATGACGGCTTCATTGGCCTTGTCGGCCTGGGCCTGCGACATCATCAGGGCGTCTAGGGGATTGGACTGCCAGCGGGCCGGTGTTTTCAGCTGATTGATAAGCAGCTTGACCGAAGCCAGATTCTGTCCCTGAAGCCCTTTTTGGGCTGCGGAAGCCTGGTACCATTCTATGGTTTTGAAAGGTTTGGCGGATTCGGCTTTCATAACCGCCGCGTACTGCTCATACTTGCTCTCCAGCTCCTGGCGGCCGCCGAAAACCAGGCAACTTGCCACGATCAGAATAAAGAAACCAATCCAGATGGCCCAGTAATCTTCCTTTTTCCACAGGTCGGACCATTGCGACTTTGCCCTGTCGACAACGATCGCCGAGCTTTCTTGAGACATTCACTCCTCCTTATCAGGACCATTGTTTTCAGACATTCCCCAGATATCGGGAACGTCTCACCACCATAAGTAAATTGAACACTGGGATTGTATGGGCTACTTTATAATACAAACTAATATAAAAATTTTCAAGTCACAAATCTTTGGAATCCCTACCCCACGGAATGACACTGTCCATTTCATCGTCGGAAAAACTTTCTGCGCTTTGACCAAAAATTTATTGACAATCCCCCCAACCTCATCTATTTTTCCACCTCGTGTTGGGCTGTCGTTCAATTGGCAGGACGGCGGATTCTGGCTCCGCTAATCAAGGTTCGAGTCCTTGCAGCCCAGCCAACACATGCGTCCCCATCGTCTAGCCGGCCCAGGACAACGGCCTTTCACGCCGTCGACAGGGGTTCAAATCCCCTTGGGGACGCCAAGAAAAATCAAGCACTTACATGAAAATGTGAGTGCTTTTTTCGTTGTGGGGCAAATCTGCCCCACGCTCTGCCCCACATGTTTGGAAAAAAATATTGTTTTTTCTTAGCAATAAACTGGGTAGACTAAGTCAATGAATATCGAATCAATTCTTTCAGAGAACGGTTTTACCATCTCTTTTGATGTCTCATCTCGTCATTCAATTTCTGACCTTATAGGGCAGAAATTGAGGTGTGGAATATATGTATTAAATTTTATCGATGAAACATTTTATGTCGGTCAGGCTGTTGATGTATGCAGAAGATTTTTGCAACACAAAAAAAATTATGATGATATTGTAAAAATATATTTTAAATCTGAACCTAAATCAAATTTAAATTCCCATGAATTATATATGATTCGCCTACTTGAAAATCATACTACATTGCGAAATATAAACTATGCTAGTATGCCAGAATTGTCTTGCTCTGAACTTGACCAGTTAATACAAGATGATGATCAAAAAAAATGGCTTTCAAGTTATGATTCAAAAATAATGCATTATAAGCGCGTAGAAGATTTAAGCTTAAGGGCCAGAACAGCAAAACGAGCTGAAAAAATGATTTCTGATCAGAAATTCAGCAAGTATGTCTTGCCAGTGATGAAAAAGTATGCTGAAAAATGTATTATTGATCCTTATTTAACAGAATTAACATACTGGGGATGCACCTGCATCAACACAATTAGCAATAATTTTAGACTCTATTCCAGAATCAACCTCCGCTTCCAAGAAGTTCTTACTAGCGGTTATGACTATGCCCACAACAAAGCTACATTTAGCTGGCATTTGGCAAAGTCTCCTTTTGAAGGGTACTTTGATACTGGGGATTACAGAATAGAATTCATCGATCACTACTACCAAAGCGGTGGACAAGATCAGTTTCAAATATACACAGAGGATTTTGACGCTGCCATGTGGCTTCTTGATAATGAAGTATTCATTCTTGCTGCTAAGTCATTCAATCTAAGTTGTATGAGGAAAGGGGCACAGCCATATGCGAAGACGCATTGCCCTACATTGGCTGACTACCTATTACCTGAATTGGCTGGCAGCTAATTTCTGAAAAACAGATTCATATGAGATTTTGCATGAAAGCTGTCTAACGTACTCCAGAAGAGCAGGCTCTTGACGAATGCTTCCTCTTATGATTTGTTTTTAACGGAGCTACTAACTCCTCCCAAGACGGTTTCCCACCCCGACAGTTTGTGGGTTTTCTTGCGCCTTGTTTCTGACATGGCGTGGTTTCCTGCATTATCCTCCGGGTGTGGGCGAAATAAAATACCTGGCAACAGGGAAATAACCCGCTGCTCTTGGGCAGTTAGTAGCACCCGGAGTTCTTCATTTTGAAGTGCTCTCATACTAAATCCCAAGAGGTGTCTTATGTCCAGTTCCCACCAGTCTTGCACGCTGTCTCCCCAACTTCCCTCACCAGACCTCGCAGCCATAGCCGCCATGCTCACCGAAGCAGCGCAAGCCTTGCTCAATTTGAGCAACCCACCAAAGGCAGAGGGCGAACCGGAAGAGGAACCGACTCCCACGGATGAAATACGGTGCTATCGATTTTCACCCTTGGCAATCCGTTGCGAGCAAGAGCTTTTTGAAGATCAGGAAGCGGGGAGTCTCCGCGAGGTGCTTTTCAACGCTTCATCCTCGGTCACTGCGTTTACCGCTCTTTTGGAGCAGATAGACGCCGAGGCGGAACTTGAGGGCGTTGTGGTTCATATCCTGGCGCGTGAGTTGAAGCGCGTGGAAAACTTGCTTTTCAAAATTCAGGATGCCTACAGCACTGTTGAACTTGTTGACGCCTAACTTTCAAACAAATCAAAACCACCCGCATAGCGGGTGGTTTGCTCCAGCCCTATAAGGGCTTGTTACCGGCCAGCGTCTAAAGGCGCTGGCTTTCACTTTGTTCAAGCCCAGTGCCCTTGCCGCTTTGGCTTACCCCTGGAAGGGGTTTTGGTATTCTCGGGTACTTACTCGATCTTGCAGAATATCATGCTTCTCTTGCTGCTGAATGTATTTTTTGACCGTTACCTCATTGAGTCCTACCGTACTGACGAAATATCCTTCCGCCCAGAATTTCCTATTGCCAAATTTGTACTTCAGGTTTGCATGCTTATCGAAAATCATCAATGAGCTTTTTCCTTTCAGGTACCCCATGAAACTTGATACACTGATTTTTGGAGGAATACTCACCAGCATGTGCACATGATCCGGCATGAGATGGCCCTCGATAATTTCAACACCTTTATATTTGCATAAGTCCTTAAGAATTTCTCCGATACTTTCTCGAATGTTGGCAAATATTATTTTCCGCCTGTATTTTGGAGAAAAGACAATGTGATACTTGCACAACCATTTTGTGTGGGCTAAACTTTGAACTCGAGTTCCCATATAAAAACACCTTTCCCTTAAAAATTACGATGGGCTTGAACAACTCTATCGTATGGGAAAGGTGTTTTTTGTATAACAAATTATTTCCACCCGCATAGCGGGTGGATTTCTGTTTCGCTCGCAAACGCTCGCTCAACTGGCTAAAGCCCCTTATAAAAAAACTTCCGGTCCCGAAGGACCGGAAGTCAGGTATCGTCTATTCAGAAAGGAAGATGCGTTATGCTTCCTCGCTCAGGCGGCGGAAGCTTTTTTTGGCGGCTCCGCAGACCGGGCAGCGCCAGTCGTCGGGCAGATCCTCAAACTTGGTTCCGGCGGGAATTTTATGCCGTTTGTCGCCCCGGTCGGGATCATACATATAGCCGCAATTAACCATCTGACAACGCCAGATATCCTTGGGATCAGCCATATGGACTCCGACTTTATTCGGCCTCGGCGCCGTTCACAAAGCCCTTGGACGGCCCGATGTCGGAAGGCGTGCCCGCGATTTTGGCCAGGAAGGTGTCGCCCAGCGTCTTGATATGGTTGGAGGTGTTTTCGTAGTAGTTCAGATGGATCTGCTCTTCGTCGATGATCCGCTCAAACAGGCGGGCGGTCACGTTGTCGCCTTCTTCCTCACAGATCTTGATGAACTGATTATACGCGTCAATGGTGTTGTCCTCGAGGTTTACGTCATCTTCATAGATGACGGGCACAGCCTGGCCGCCTTTCACACTGCCGTCTTTCTGGGCCGTGGGTTCGCCGCCCAGTTCCTTGATGCGCTCGGCGAAGTCTTCGGCGTGGCGCATTTCGTCAATGGCGATCAGCTTCATGTTGGCGGCCAGTTCGCCGTAGTCCTTGTCGCTGAGGTTGTAATGCTGGTTCATATACTGATGAATGGCGAAGAGCTCCATGCTGCGGGCTTTGTTGAGCACTTCGATGACTTTTTCTTTGCGGGTCTTTTTATTGGCTGCCATGATATTACTCCTTGGCGGGTTGAATATGGAAAACACGTACATGCTAACCTTATTTGTACAAAAGGCAAGTCGCCACATCGGCCGGAAAAAAATTTTTTCCGCCGGGAAAGCGCACCCCGCCCCGGCCGAATCAACTATTGCACATCGTTCTGACGGCCCGCGCACTCGTCGCAGATACCGTCAAACTCAATGCGCGAGCCCACGATGGAAAAAAAGCCCTCCACCTGGATGCCGTCCACCGAGGGCGTGGCCAGGGGCTGCATCACATCGCCGATACGCCCGCAACGCAGGCAGCGCACGTGCTGATGCCAGGAAATGTCCCCGTCAAAACGCTTGGTAGAACCGGCCGCTTCCAGACGGCGAATTTCGCCGCTGTCAGCCAGAAAATCAAGGTTGCGGTACACAGTGCCCAAGCTGATGCGCGGCAGGCGCTCGCGTACAATACTGTAGAGCTCATCGGCAGTGGGATGGCTCTTGGTTTTGCGTAACTCTTCTAAGATCACGGCACGTTGCCGTGTCATTCTGGTCTGGACTTGAGCCATAACAGCCTCCATAATTTAGTAAAAATTACTGTTATCGGAGTGGGCTGTCAAGCCCCGATCCAGTGTCCAATGTAAAAAATCAGACACCCAAAACCCGCAGGATGTTGCGGCGGCGCAGCCGCCGTGCGTCAGCGAACAACGTTCTTTCGCCGACGATCCCGCGAAAAGCGGGAGCATAACCCTGCTCGAAATTTTTGCAATCAGGCATCAGCCATCCGCAAACAACTTTCAGCGCCGCCCGCAAAAAAGAGCCGCGCTCAGGGCCGGCC
Organism: Desulfovibrio sp. 3_1_syn3; assembly: GCF_000145315.2. NCBI lineage: Bacteria > Pseudomonadati > Thermodesulfobacteriota > Desulfovibrionia > Desulfovibrionales > Desulfovibrionaceae > Desulfovibrio > Desulfovibrio sp. 3_1_syn3. Next base: position 2,149,967 of record NZ_ADDR02000001.1, on the reverse strand, counting down.
CACTAGCAGCACGGCCAGATCCATGACATTGGTGCGGGTCGGCCCGGTGATCAGCAGATCGCCGCTCAAGGCCAGGGCCGCGTTGCTGTTGTTTTCGGCCAGCAGGGCGCGGGCGGCCTCACGGCCTCCCATTCGGGCGACGCTGTCGCTGAAGGCAAAGCCTCCGGCCGCGTCCGTGGGGCCGTCCGTGCCGTCCGTACCCGCGAAAAGGGCGCAGACGCGCGGCTGGCCCTCCAGCTCCAGAGCGGCGGCCAGGGCCATTTCCTGATTGCGGCCTCCTCTGCCCCGACCCTGGATGGTCACCGTGGTTTCTCCGCCCGCCAGCAGACACAGGCCCTTGCCGCCCTGACCCGGAGCTTCCGCGCGGCGCCGGGCTTCGGTAGCCAGTTCCACGGCTTTTTGTCGGGCCTCGCCCGTCAGATGGTCGGTCAACACGCAGGGAGCGTAGCCGCGGGCCTCGGCGGCGCGGGCGGCGGCATCCAGGGCCTGGCGGTTGGTGGCCGCCAGAATGTTCCGCACCCGACCGAACAGGGGATCGCCCGGCTTGGGCGTTTCCGGCGCGCGCCCGGCAAGGCCCGCGCGCAGATAGTCCCGCACCGCCGACGGCAAGCGGGACTCCAGGCCGAAGCGTTCGAGTATTTCGCGGCAATCGTCAAAACTGGAGGCATCCGGCGCGGTGGGGCCGGAGGCGATGACGTCCAGCGGGTCGCCCACCACGTCGGAGACGATGACGCTGAGCACCGTGGCGCGCCCGGCGGCGCGGGCCAACTGCCCGCCGCTGAAGGCCGAAAGATGTTTGCGCACCGCGTTGAGTTCATGGATGGTCGCGCCACAGTCCAGTAGCAACTGAGTGGTCTGTCTGAGATCCGCGAGACTCAGGCCCGGCGCGGGCGCGGGCGTCAGGGCGCTGGCCCCGCCCGTGAGCAGGCAGATCAGCAGATCCCGCTCCGTGGAGGTCCGGGCCATCTCCAGCATGCGGCCGGTGGCCCGCACTCCGGCCTCGTCCGGCACGGGATGCCCGGCTTCGGCCTGGCAAATGCGCTTCAAAGGCAGGCCGTGGTCATACTTGACCACCACAAAGCCCTGGTCCAGACGCTCGCCCAGCATGTCTTCCAGAGCTTGAGCCATGGGCGCGACGCCCTTTCCGGCACCCAGTACCCGCACCCGGCGGTCCGCCAGGTTCCAGCGCCGGCCGTCGGCCACAAGCTCGCCCCTGCCCGCGTCGTCGAGGCGCACATGGCGTAGCAGCGCGGCATCCGGAGCCACAGCCTCCAGGGCCGCGTCAAAGACATGCCGCAAGATTTCACGCTGTCCTTCCATGCCCTTCCCGTCTGGACAAAACGCCAGAGAATGTAACACGTGAAATGCCCGTTTACAGCGAGCAAGGCCCGCCTGCCCACATTTCGCGGCAAGGATTTGCAGGCAAATCCTTGTAGAGCAGTCGACGCATTGCATGCGTGAACTGCTCCCAAAAACGCGTCACGCCCGTGCGTAAAACCCCGGACCGGCGTAACCGGCATATGAATGGATGCGGTATACTTTAAGAAAGGTTTTCACAAGCGTCAAGACGACGCCGGGCGCGTCGGCTGCGGCGCTCGGTTGTCAGCGCCCGAAGGTGCATTTGGGGAAATCGCAGCTTTTGCACTCCAGACAAAGACCGCCGTGCCCCAACAGGGCCAGGTCGGCCCGGCTCATGGGCACATTGGCCAGCAGGCGCGGCAGCATCAGATCCAGGGCCGTGGTCTTATAGAACAGCGCGCAGGCGGGCACGCCCAGCACCTGGGCTCCGCCGATGCGGCCCAACAGGGTCATGGTACCGGGCAGCACGGGCAGGCCGAAGCTCAGGTCCGTCAGCCCGGCGTCCAGCAGGGCCTTGCGTGTCACGTCGTCCGGGTCCACGGACAGACCGGCGGTGGTGATGATCAGATCCGCGCCCAGATCCAGCAGTTGCGTGAGAGCCGCGCCGATGGCCGGAGCGTCGTCCGGAGCCACACGCTCGCCCACCACGGTGCAGCCCAGGTTTTCGGCCTTCTGGCGGATAATGGGGGCAAAGCGGTCCTGGATCAGGCCCTGAAAAACCTCAGTGCCCGTGACCAGAGTGCCCACCCTGGCCTTGCGCATGGGACGCACCCGGAACAGCGGGCCGCCGTCCAGCAGACTCAGGGCCTTGAGAAAGACCGGCCGCGCCAGCAGCAGTGGAATGGCCCGGCTGCCCGCCAGACGCGCGCCCTTGCGCACCACGCTCATGCCGTGGCGCGTGGCGCACATCACGTCCGGCAGCATGTTGAAGGCCGCGAGCCGCTCCCGGTCCACCTCGAACAGGCCGTCCCGCTCGGCGCGGAAATTGATTTTGCCCTCACTGGGCTCGCCCTGGGGCGCGACGCCCTCGCCGGGCATGAGCTCGGCAAAAGCCCTGACCGCCGCGTCCTCGTGCACGAAGTCCGGATTGTCCCCGGCGGCCTCCTCGGTATAGACCCGGAAGCGCCCCATCTGCTGCAAGCGGCAGATGTCGCCCACATCGATGTTCTGCCCGGCCTTGAAGACCGCGCCCTTGGACTGTTGCGGCACAATTTTGGTCATGTCGTGCAGAACGTGCTGGCCAACGGCCTGCTCCACGGGCACCGCCGTGAGCCGGGGCTCCTGGAAGGCCAGACCGGGCCCCTGCTCATAGGGGCTGTCGCCCTGGCAGGAGCGGCAGATCCGGCCGAAAGCCGCCGGATACCACTCACCGCAGAGCGGACAGCGCACAATGGCGCCCTTGCCCTTGCGCCGCAGCAATTCCGGTCTGATCTGAATTTTGCTCAGACTGAGCATGTCCATGGCCGCTTCGGCCATTTCCGCGCGCAGCAGCTCCGGCTCCTGCTCGGATTTGGGCTTTTCCTTCAGCAGCCAGATGCGGGTGTGCGGCCAGCGGCCCAGCTTGTCCACATCCAGACGCACCCGCACGCCCTCGCCCGTGTACTTGTCGTAGAGCGAAAGCGCGTAAATGCCGAAATTGCAGATGCGCAGCCAGCCGTTGCCCACGGTACAGGGCGTGAGCATCTGCACGGCGTCGGGCAGGCATTGCACGGTTTCGGAAACGGCGTCAAAAAGAATGCCCTCGGGCAGGGCGCGGCGGGCTTTTTCCACCATATAGCCGCCGATGATCACGCCCGGAGCCGCGTGGCCGTGAAACTTCAGCACTTGCGCAATAAAATCTTCATGCGACCACTGGCCGATACTCATAGTTTATTCCTTGTATGTTCCTTTCCAGGCAAAGAGAGATGCCGACAACGCGCACCGTCGGCTGAAAAAATCCGTTACCCGCCGTTCCCGCCGCCGTCTTTCGACCCGCGCCGGGACGCGGCGCGCAGGCTCCAGCGCAATGCGCCGCCGCGCGCGGCGCAGGCCTTGAGGCAGTCGCCGCACATCACGCAATCCCGCCGGGGCGGTCCGGCCGCCCGGCGCGGATTGAGCGCCAGAGAACAGGCCGCGCGGCAGGGCGTCTCGCCCTTGCAGGTGCAGGCCGAAGCCCGCCAGATCACGCGCAGTCCCGGCGCGCCTTGCGACAGACAACGCGCGGCCAGACCCAGCAGCACGGACTGGGGGCAGACATAGCGGCACCAGAACCGTCTGCCGCCGAGCGCCTCCAGCGCAAGCGCCGCCACGGGCAGGGCCAGGGCGGAAAGCAGAATCAGCCCGGCCGCCCTGCCCGCTTCCTGCCGGGCAAGCAGGGGAACCAGCGAAAGCTCGCCGGGCATGGACAGCAGGCTCAGCAGGGGAAAACCCAGCACCGCCGCGCCCACAAGGCCCAGCAGCACAATGCCCGCCCTGCCCCTGAAGGCCGCATCCCGTCTGTCCCGCTGCCGGGAATCAGACTCTTCATGCCCGCCGGACACGCCCGCCGCGCGCCGCCGCAGACTGGACACCAGTTCGGAGAAAAAGCCGTAGGGGCAGATCCAGCTGCAAAATACCCGGCCCAGCAAAAGCGCCAGGCCCAAGGACAACACGGCCCCCAGCAACAGGCGGGGCGCGGGCGCGAAACCGCCCACGGCCACCTGCAGGGCCGCCACGGGATCGGCAAAGGGCAGGCCTCCGAGATCAAGGGCGAAAAGGCTGCCGCTGATCAGGGTGAATTGGTGCGCGCCCGGAGCGTTGAGCCAGGGGAGCAGGCAGAATACTAACGCGGTCAGCGTTTGCGCGCAACGCCGTATGCCGACATAGATTGCCGGGGAAGAGGTCATGCGCCGCCTCCGGGAACCTTGAGCGTCGGCGCGGCCGTGGGCGGCACGCCCGGCGCGGATGCGGGCAGCACTTCCACGGCCTTGACCGGGCAGACATATTCACAGACGCCGCAGCCCACGCAGGCCGTGGTTACGGCCGGAGTAATGCCCCCGGACAGGACCACGGCCTTGCCGCGCAGGGGGCAGCGGTCATAGCAGGTCATGCAGATGGTGCCGTCCGTGTAATTATGGCAGCGGTCCCGGAGAATATAGGCCCGCCCCATGCCCGCGCGGTGCATGTCCGTGATCGAGGGGTCCAGCGCGCCCGAAGGGCAGGCCGGCGGGCATTTCATGCACAGCCGGCACGGCGCGCGACGCGGCGTCACGCGCGGGGTGCGCCGTTCACGCCCGAAGCCGCACATCAGTTCAAGACACTGGTGCGGGCAGACTTCGACGCACTGGCCGCAGCGCACGCACAGCCGTGTGAAATCCTTTTCCGCCGCCGCGCCCGGCGGGCGCAGCGGCGAGCGGAACAGACTCACGAAGGCTCTCCCTCCGGCACGCTCACGCAGCGCCGGTGCCCGCGCGCGCGGTGCGGCGGACAGGCCATATGGCCCTGCCCGTCCAGGTCTTCCTCATAGTTCACATAGGCCACGTCCAGTTGCCGCACATGGTCGAGGCCGTTCAGGCTTTCCAGGTCAGCCTGCAGGCGCCGGGACGGGCTTTCCAGCACCGCCGCCAGCCTGGAATCGTCCTCCAGCTCCTGAACGTCCACAATGCCGGGAAAGGCCCGCAAGGCCTCGCGTGTTTCCGACAGACGCCCTTCCGTCACGCTGAGCACTATACCCGCGATAGCCATCGAATACCTCCTGGAGCAGATTAACTTTGAAATTTTACAAAGTTCAAAGTCGGCATTCCGGCGAAAAAAGCGGTTATCATTGCTGTCGATCCCCATATGGCTCCGTTGTCGCCAACGGGGACAGCCTCGGGTGCCTTCGGTCGCTTCGCCGGAATCCACGCCTTGTCGCGGCGCGCCGCACCGTGTACGGCGTTAGAGCAATTTCACTATGAAATTGCTCCGGGAATAGTTGACCTCAGGCTTTGCGAATCCGCGCCGCGCAGATCTTGTACTCCGGTTCCTGTGAAGCCGGATCAAAGGCGTCCAGGAAGAACTTGTTGACCAGCTTCTTGGGATCAAAGAACGGCACGGCGATCAGGCCGGGACGGCAGACGTCGCTGACTCTGGCCGGCAGTTCCATGGCGGCGCGCCTGGTTTCCACGATGACCGTGTCGTCCTGCCTGATGCCCGCCTTTTCCGCGTCCTGGGGATTGATTTCCACATAGGCCGCCGGATTGGCTTTCTGCAGTTCCGGCACCTTGCCGGTCATGGTGGCGGTGTGCCAGTGGTCGATGACCCGCATGGAGGTCAGGTAGAGCGGGTATTCCGCATCCGGCTCCTCGGCCGCGCCCTTGTAGGGCCGCATCCAGATCACGGCCTTGCCGTCCGGTTTACCGTAGAAGAAGAAACGGTCGGGATGGTCGGCGGGCACATTGGGGTCCTGACCGCGCACGTAGCGCAGATTGGTGCCCGGATGGTCTTCGCCGGGGCAGGGCCATATCAGGCCCGATTCCTTGCGCAGACGGTCGCGGGTCATGCCCGAGAAGTCATAGGTGGTGCCCTTGGAAACCATGCGCCATTCGTTCCAGACGTCCTCGGCGTTCCTGAAGTTGACCAGCTTGGGGTCCACGCCCGCGCGTTTGGCGAATTCCACCAGGGTGTTCACGGTCGGACGGCACTGGGCCGGCGGCTCCACGGCCTTTTCGGTCAGGGCGTAGCGTCGTTCGCCGCAGCCGTAGACGCCGTCGCGCTCGCACCAGAAGGCCGGGGCCAGAACCAGGTCCGCGAATTGCAGGGTCACGGCGTCCGGGAAGGCCTCGATGCAGACAATGAAGGATTCCGGATTGGACATGGCCTTGTGGAACTTGTTCAGGTTCGGCAGGGTCTGGGCCGGATTGGTCTCACAGATGAGCATGCACTTCACGTCGCCCCTGCCCAAGGCTTCGAACAGGGCCACGGTGTGGTAGCCGGGCTTGGGCGCGATGCGCCCTTCCGGCAGGCCCCAGAGCTGTTCCATTTCGGCCCGGTGCTTGGGATTGGCCACCATTCGCCCGGCGGGTAGCAGATGGGACAATGCGCCGCCGTCGCGCACGCCGCCGCAGGCATTGGGCTGTCCCGTGAGCGAGAAAGGCGTGGCGCCGGGGCGGCAGATCTGGCCCGTGAGCAGATGCAGATTGTGGATCAGGTTGTTGGCGAAAACCCCCTGCACCCGCTGGTTGATGCCCATGCACCAGAGGCTCATGGTCGTCGGGGATTCGGCAAAGGCGCGGGCCGCCGCGTAGACCTGCTCCACCGGGATGCGGCAGATTTCCGCGGCCTTTTCCGGCCGGAAGTTCTCCAGGAAGGCCTTGTAGCCCTCAAAATCCGAGGGTTTGCCGTCCACGCCCATGAAGTTGACGTAGCGCTGCCAGAAGCGGGGATTGTCCAGCTCCTCATTGATGATCACCCAGGCCATGCTGTGCATGAGCGCCAGGTCCGTTCCCGGCCGAAAGGCAATGTGCAGGTCCGCGATACGCGAGGTATTGGTGCGGCGCGGGTCGGCCACGATGATTTTGACCCCCGGCTCCATCTGCTTGCGGCGGGCAATGCGCCGGAAGAGCACGGGATGGGCTTCCGAGGTGTTGGAACCGATGATGAAGAAACAGGAGGCATGGTCGATGTCGGCATAGGTGCCCATGGGCTCGTCCTTGCCGAAACTGGTCAGATAGCCACCCACGGCCGAGGCCATGCACAGGCGCGGGTTGCCGTCCACATTGTTGGTGCCGAAGCCGCCCTTGAAAATCTTGTTGGCCACATAGGTTTCTTCGGTCAGACACTGGCCCGATCCGTACCAGGCCACGGAATTGGGGCCGTAAGTGTCGATGCTGGCGCGGAACTTCTTGGCCATCAGATCCAGGGCCTCGTCCCAGCTGACGGGCTCCAGCTTGCCGCCTTTCTGGCGGCGCAGCATGGGCTGGGTCACGCGCTCCCTGGAATTGAGCACCGGAATAAGCATGGAGCCCTTGAGGCAGAGCAATCCGGCGTTGTGGTTGTTGGGATCGCCCTGGATGGCGACGGCTTTGCCGTTTTTGACGCCGACCATGACGCCGCAGCCCGTGCCGCAATAGCGGCAGACGCCCTTGACCCATTTATCCGGCCGGTTGTCGTCCGCAGCCTGGGCCAGGCCCGCGAGACCCGTGCCCGAAGCCGCGGCCACGGCGGCAGACATGGCAAAACAGCGTAAAAATTCACGACGGGAAGCATTCATATGTTCAACCTCGTTGTTGCTGGCGTGTCCGGTATGCCGATCCTTATATGGTCCGCAGGCATTACAAATCCGTCTTGGCGCTGGGCAGGCGGTACTGGTAGGCGCCGCCGTGCATGGCGCTCTGGTGGTGCGGGTGACAGGTGCTGCAATCATTGCGCTTGCCGAATTTGGCTTCCATGCGTCCGATGGACAGGGAATGGCAGCGGGTGCAGACTTCCACGCCGGGCACGCGGGTAAACGGCAGCGAGCCCTTGCCGTCGGGCATGCCGTGGCAGGTCTGACAGCGCACCAGGGTGACGCCGTGCTTGCTCTCATACCATTCCTGGGCCACGCGCGGGGTGGCCTTGGCATGGCAGGCGTAACAGTCGCCCGCCATCTGCGGCGCATCCAGATGCTTGGCCGCCTCGCAGCGCACAGCGGGGAAAGCCCAGGCCATGTACAGAAAATAGCCGCCCACCAGCACAATCACTGCGAGCAGGGAAAAGAGCAGTATTTTACAGTAGTTCATGACCGGCTCTCCTTGAGTTTCTGTGCAAACTTCTGGTTATGGGGAATGCGCTCGTCAAAAACGGGCAGATGGGCGAGATTCTGATGGCAGCCCACGCAGCCGCTACGCGCCCGGCCGTTTTTGCCCAGGTAATTGTCGTGAGCCAGCTGACCTTCCTTGGAAACAGGGCCGTCGTTCTTGGCGTTTTTGCTCAGATCCTGATGACAGGCGCGGCAATTGGCGTCGTCCGTAAAGCGCCGGGCCACGGGCTGCATTCCGGCCCGGTCCAGATCCTCGCCGCCGTCCAGATTGTGCACCCAGAGGTCCTTGAGTCCCAGCCAGGCCTTGGCGCCCAGCATGCGCGCCAGATTGCCCGAGGGGATGTGGCACTGCGAACAGGAAATGTCTTTGCCCTGGGCGTCCTTGGCGTGGGACGAGAGCTTGAGCTCATCCTGGTAAACGCGCATCTCGTGACATGACAGGCAGAATTCCGTGCCGGAAGTGTAGGCCACCCCCGCGCCCGCCAGAACAACGCACGCCGCAAGGATTATGCCGCCCACAATCCAGACGCGTTTTCGAGGATACGGCATGGGCTTTTCTCCATGGCTGATGGTGCGGCCGCCTGTGCGGCCGGAAAAAAACGCTCTCTCAACCCGGATGCGCCGCAGACCGCCGATTTGCGTCTTTGCCCCAAAGACATCCGTCCGGTCCGTTGCGCCCATGCCGCGCGCCTCCCCACAGAGTCACGCGGCCAAGGCTGAGAACTTCTTCCAATGAAACGGGATTGCTGGGAATTCAAAAGCAATCGTCATGCCAAAAACACGCTTTTAAAAATAATTGTGATTTCAACAGATAAGAGAAAAAGCTCACAAGCGGAAAAAGAGAGTATTCAGAAAAATCTGACAACCGTCATAATATCATGACAGGATGGGAGAAAAACCGGAATCCTTGCTGGGCTGAAGAGCGCGAATTCTGCAGTTCTCAATAGTTAAAAATACCACTCTCTCCTTGAAGGCGTGACAATTTCTCCTCAATCGGTTAAGAAAAAGACATTCGTACCATCCTCCCCCAAAAGTGACTAAGGAAACTACCATGGCAGAGAGAGAGAGAGAGAGAGAGAGAGAGAGAGAGAGAGAGAGGTCTTCTTTTATGGCCTTTGTTTTTCTGTAATTCCGCAGCTACCAGCTTATATTCATCTCTTCTCTGTATTTTTAACTCATACCAATTTTTTAAGGCCGAATCCGACTTGTCGGATTCGGCCTTATTGCGTACTGCTTTCTGACGTATTTTGATATGAAAAATTCTATATACGTCACAAAATCTAGAATGCCTATGCAAGAGGCTTTCTTTCAGCAGTGTAGCGATTTTTTCCAGAGCGCATGGATCACAAATAACGGAGATTGTGTTCAGAACTTAGAGAAATCGCTTACAAAATACCTTGATCTATCCAATATTATTAGTTGCAATAGCGGCACAACAGCTCTCATGCTTGCTGTCCAATCTGCGGGATTGGCTGGAAAAAAAATCGCGGTAACCCCCTATACGTATGTGGCAACGCTCTCAGCCTTGCTGTGGTTGGGGTGCACGCCGGTTTTTGTGGATGTGGAGCCCGATACATTATGCCTTTCTCCCGATCTTCTCCGCCGGCGCCTTGTCAAAGAATCCGATATCGCTGGGGTACTGCCCGTCCATATCTATGGGTTGGCCTGCGATGTGGAAAGCCTGGATACTATTTGCCGTGAGCAGGGAACGACGCTCATTTATGACGGAGCTCAGGCTTTCGGATCGCGCTATAAAGGTAAAAGCCTATTAGCATATGGCGACTACAGCATTTGCAGCTTCCATGCGACCAAGATCTTCCACACCGCGGAGGGCGGATGCGTCGTCTCTCATACGGATGAAGCCCATAAGGCGTTGTCGCTTGCGCGGGCCTTCGGTCATATCGACGACACACATTATTGTCTGGGCATCAACGGAAAAATGAGCGAACTGCATGCCGCCATGGGACTGGCGCTGCTGCCGGGCACGGATGCGGAAATTGAAAAGCGGCGTAAGCTCCATGCGGCCTATGAAGCGGCATTGGGCAGCGCAAAACTGATCCGCCCTGCCATTCGGGAAGGCATGGAATGGAATTACGCCTATTATCCGATTCTTCTATCTGACGAAGATCTCCTGCTGAAAGTACAACGAACCTTGACCGCGCAGGGAATATATCCCCGGCGTTATTTTTATCCTGCGCTCAATATGCTTTCTTATTTGAGGCCTGAATGGAAGGCTTCCTGCCCCGTCGCTGAAAAAGCTGCAAATCATGCACTGTGCCTACCTATGCATGGAGATATTGACCAAGAACATGTAAAAATTATTACTAATATTTTACTTGAATCATTATAAATAAATCTATAAGAAGAGAATTATTCCATGTTCCATACGCTTCATAACGTTAAAATATCCGCATTACGTACGGCAGTTCCAGCGAATGAGATTCGTTTGGAAGATGAAATACATTTTTATGGTGGCAGCGTAAAAAAAATCACAAGACTTCGCGCTACGCTGGGCATGGACCGGCGCCGCGTTTGCCCGCCGGATGTAACCGCGTCCGACCTCTGTGCTCATGCCGCCCTATCCTTGCTTGACGCCGTTCCAGACGCGCGCCAAGCCATTGATGCTCTGATTTTCGTCAGCCAGATGCCTGACTGGCATCAACCGGCAACCGCCTGCGAACTACAACATCGACTCGGCTTGACGCGGCATTGTGCTGCATTTGATGTCAATCAAGGCTGCACGGGGTATATCTACGGCCTCTGGCTCAGCGCTTCGCTCATCGCATCCGGCGCGGCACGGCAGGTTCTTGTTCTCGTTGGAGACGCGCATCCCTCAGAACGCGACATTCGCAACCGCATAACGGCCCCGGTTTTTGGCGACGGCGGAAGCGCCACCTTGCTGGCTCGCGACGAAAACGCCGCTCCTATGAGTTTTGGCCTTGGCACTGACGGCAGCGGATTTGAGACCATCATTATCCCCGCCGGAAAAGCCCGAATTCCTTTCCTCCGCGAACATGCTGAAAACGAGAGGCTTGTAAGGGACATCACGGATCCCTACGGCAATATCTGGCAGCTTGGAGACACCTATATGGATGGTGGAGCTGTATTCAACTTTACTATGGATGTTGTACCGGAACATCTTCACTATGCGTTGGAATATGCGTCCATAGGTCCCACCGATATTGATTGGCTGATATTGCACCAGGCGAATAAGCAGATTGTGGAATCTGTGGCCGCCAAAGCCGGATTCCCTGAGGACAGGGCTCCATGGCAGTCCTTCAGCAAATACGGCAACTTGGCGTCAGCATCCATCCCCGTTGCGCTCTGTGACGTGTTCGGTCAGCGAGCGCCCGGCAAAGTGTTGATGAGCGGCTACGGCATAGGCTTATCGTGGGGATCCTGTTTATGTAATATTGATGCTTGGGACTGCGCCGCTCCCATTGATTACGAGCCAGATCCCAAACGCCCTACGCGTCAGCAGCGCATTGAACGCTGGGAACAGATAATCATGGGAGAAATGACCCGCCATGACTAAGCAAGATTTTCTTCTCGAATTGCAGGAGCTGCTGCAATGCGAAACCTCGCTGCATGAGGAGACTGTGCTGGCAGACCTTGAAGAATGGGACTCCCTGGCTTTTATGGTTCTCATAGCATTTTTCGACAAAAATTTCGGACAGCGTATTGTGTTTGATGATCTCAAAAACTGCCGTAGTCCCGCTTCACTGATAGCACTGGCAAAGGACGCTATTGCCTGATGTTCGCCGCAAGCCAGATAATACTGGTTACCGGAGCCAGTTCCGGCATCGGCCGGGCCATTGCTCTGGAGTGTAATGCCCAAGGAGCAACCGTGCTTGCCTGCGGCCGCGACGACCTCAAACTGGACGAAGGGCGCAAAGCTGCGGACACGCCTGAGCGCTGGACAAGCATCCGGCGGGATTTTTTTGAAAATATGGAAAAAATCCCACAATGGTTGCGTGAGATCAGCCAGAGGCATGGCAGGCTGTGGGGCATGGCATGCGCAGCAGGTGAAGGTCTGATGGACAGCATGCAGGCCTATAGCCTTGCCACGGCACGGCGGCATTTTGATCTCAACTTCCATGTGCCGTTGCTCCTGGCCAAGGGCTTTTGTGACAGACGGGTCAGCGTAAAAGGCGGAGCCCTGCTTTTCGTCTCCTCGGCATCCGCCGTTTTCCCTGAAAAGGGACATCTTATATATGGAGCGGCCAAAGCGGCGCTGACCGCCGCGGCCAGAAGCATCAGCCAGGAAGTCGCCCCACGGGGCCTGCGCGTGCATTGTCTTTCGCCGGGCATTGTCGATACGCCGATGCAGGAAAAAGCCGAGGCCCTCATGGGGCCAGAATATCGTCAAAGCCAGTTGCGAGGATACCCGCTTGGATTTGGTCGCCCGGAGGATGTGGCGCACATGGCGGCATTTCTCCTTTCCGATAAAGCGGCCTGGATTACCGGCCAGAATTTTGTGCTGGCAGGAGGGCGTTACTGATGCCCAATGTTCTGATCATTGGCAATTCCGGCGCGGCTCGTGAATGTTACTGGATATTGCGAGATGTTCTGGAAAACGCCCCCAGCTTGACAGCTTACTATAACTTTGGGGGCTTTTTCGACTGGAAGGGCTATCCCGGCGATCTGAAAGAGCTCCATTCTCTCTATAGAGGAAATATTGATCAACATGCAATTCAAAACGATGATCTTTTTGTCATCGGCGTGGGCAAGCCGGCACTGCGCAGGGAAATTTTCCTTTCGCTAAAAGAACGTGGCGCGAAATTTATGAATCTTATTCATCCCTGGACAGCCATTTGCAAATCCGCCGTTATCGGCGAGGGCAATATTTTTCAGCGCGGCTGTACAGTTTTTTGCAATACTGTAGTGGGGGATGGAAATTATATTAACGGTGCTGCCAATATCGCCCATGACGCTCAGCTGGGTGATTTCAATTTTCTTGCGCCATACTCCATTGTGCTTGGCGGAGTAAGAATCGGCTCCTGCAACCATCTTGGCCCGCACAGCGTCTTGCTTGAGCATGCTGTCATCGGCAACGGAAATCTGCTGGCTCCCGGCAGCACCATCTACAAGGGCTGCAAGGACAACTGTCGTATGGCAGGGAACCCGGCACTGAAGATTGGAGTGCATAACGGATATGCCAATATCTAAACAACTGCATATTCTTCTGGCCAACAACTATACGGCACGTGGCGGCATACCCAACGTAGTGGCCTCGCTTGCCAATGCAATGACGGAACGTGGGCACCGGGTGACCATTTACAGCCAGAAACCCGTGCCGCGCCTTTTGTATCCTCTCTATCGGCTGGGGTACCGGTTTTATGAGTTAAGCCTGCCCGAAGGAGTGCGAGCAAGCCTCCCCAGGGGGACAGAAAAGCTACAAGATATGTATCCCCTTCATCCTGATGTGGAAATCCGTCCCTACTCTCTTACAGATAACAATTTAAAAATTCAGCGATTGCGTCAGGAAATCCGAGCTCTTTCGCCTGATGTTTGTGTTTGTCCCTTCCCGGACGGCAGCCATCTCATATGGGCGGTGACCCTGTTGGGCAGTGGTGTCCCGTATGTGTATTCGGAACGGCATTCGCCACAAACGATTGAGACTGTTTTCTGGAATCGCAAAGGCCGCCTGGCAGCCATGAGCGGCGCGGACGCCATCCATCTGCTTTTACCTTTGTATCGGAACAGCGTGCCCGAGTTTCTGCGAGAGCGGGTGCATGTCATTCCCAATGCCGTGCCCACTCCCCCAACCTGTGCGAATCCCGCTGGAAGCAGCGGCGCCCCAAAAGTATTGCTCTGGCTGGGACGCCTGCATGAGGAGTTGAAGCAATGCCGTCTGGCTATGGACGCCTTTGCTCTTGTCGCCGCACAATATCCGGACTGGGAAATGCATGTGGTCGGCGATGGGCAGGACCGGGATATGCTGCATGCCCATGCCGCCGCCACAGGTTTAGGCGACCGCCTCAAGCTGCTGGGGGAAGCTAAGGACGTTTGGCCTGTATATGCCGCCGCGCATGCCTTCTGCTTTTCTTCCCGCACGGAAGGCATGCCGAACGCCTTACTGGAAGCGATGGCCTGTGGGCTCCCCAGCGTCTGTTTTGCCAGCTGTGAGGGCGTTCCGGATCTTGTCCGGCACGAGGAAAACGGACTTATGGCAAATCACATGGATACAACGTCACTGGCTGAGCAACTGGGCCGTCTGATGGCGGACGCCGGGTTGCGGGAGTGCCTTGGGAACAACGCCAGGAAATCCGTGGCCGTCTTCGCAGAGCAATGTGTCTTTGATGCGTGGGAGCGTTTGCTGTGCGAGGTTGCCTTGAGCAAAGGACATACCGCCATGGACGCTTTCACGCAGGAGCCTTTCGCCTCCATGGCCCGTCTTTCCGCAGCAGCACGGCGGGAATGGCTCTGGCGGGACTTCCGGGGGCTTATGCCTGACACAGCCGAAGCCGTGCTTTACTGGTTATGCCGGGAACTTCCGCTTCAAGGATACAATGCTCTGATTTCAGGCCTGAAAAAGCGATCGCGTTTGTCATGAATATTGCTATAGCCTGCTCGAGTTTATGCTTAAGCCTTGGTGGATCCGAACGCGTGGCCGTCAATCTCTCCACGGAAATGGCCGCTCGCGGACATGCCGTAACGCTTCTGTCGCTGACGCACGACAACAAAAACACCATCCCCTGCTATGCTGTCGGCCCCGACGTGAGACACGTCTCTTGGGAAAACCGGGGGAAACACGAGGATCTTGTCCAGCTGAGAAAGCTTCTTGTCAGTGCCGATATTGACATTTTCCTTTCCATGCAATCGGGTAGCGACCACTTGTTCTGGGCTACGGCCTGCATGGGGAGCGGTATTCCATTTATCTGCTCCGAACGCTGCGACCCCATACGCTACACGGAGCAGCGTGTCTGGAACCGCTCTGGAAGGCTGGCCGTATTGAGCGGAGCGGACATCATCCACGAACTCTTGCCCGCCTATATCTCCAGTGTACCGGAGGTCTTCCGTCCAAAGGTGAGAATTATTCCCAATGCGGCCCCCGCCGCTATGCCTTGTAACAATATGGCGGCGAAGGGGAAGCGGCTCTGCCTGCTTTATCTGGCACGCTTTGATCAGCAAAAACGCCCCTGGCTCCTGCTGGAAGCATTCAGGATGCTTGCTGCAAAGCATCCGGACTGGGATTTACTCATGTGGGGACACGGGCCGGAAGAAAAAAGACTGAGGACGCTGATCCGGCGCTGGGCATTGGAAGATCGCATACAGATGCGCGGGATATGCAGAAACGCGCCTTTTGCCTATGCTGAGGCGCAGATATACTGTCTGCCGTCGGCGTATGAAGGTTTTCCAAACGCCGTGCTGGAAGCCATGTGCGCCGGACTGCCGGTGGTGGGCTTTGCAGAATGCGCCGGGGTGAAGGATGTGATCGTCCATAGACATACAGGCCTCGTGGTCGAAGAGTCCACGCCCGCAGGCCTAGCTCAGGCGCTTGACACGCTGATGAGCGATGCTTCCCAGCGCCATGCCATGGGAAAGGAGGGCAAGATCGCCGCTACCGCCTATGCCCCCGCCGTAGTGTATGGCCAATGGGAGGCACTGTTTGAGGAGCTTGCGCGGAATAAAGGCAATACGGTCATGGATTCTTTCGCGCGGGAGCCTTTTGCCAGCAAAGCCCGCCTTTCTGCCGTAGCGAGGCGCGAATGGCTGTTCCGGAATTTTGATGATCCCATGCCGTACACCTCCCCTTGGCTATGGCAACGAGGATCTCTGCTCTGCCGCCGTCTGGTATCTCATTTTGCCAACCGGATGCACGCCCTGCTCCGAAAAACGCCTTGTAAACAAAAGGACGCTTCATAATGTGCGGCATTGCCGGATATTGGGATTTGCACGCGTACGGCAGCGCGGAGATGTTGCATGGTTACATAGCTGGCATGACCCAGGCTCTTGTGCTGCGTGGCCCAGACAGCGGAGGGTTATGGATTGAGGCAGGGGCGGGCATGGCCCTAGGGCACCGCCGTCTTGCCCTTCGCGATCTTTCTCCGCTGGGGCATCAGCCCATGACATCGCCTGACGGGCGTTTTGTCCTTACCTATAACGGTGAAATCTACAATACCGGAGAACTTACTGAATTTTTGGCACAACGGGGCGTACACCCGCGCGGCGCGTCCGATACCGAAATAGTTTTGCTGGCATGCATGACTCTGGGGGTGGACGCGGCGCTTGAACATCTGCTTGGCATGTATGCCTTCGCATTATGGGACAGAAAAGAACGCCATCTTGTCCTGGCACGAGACCGTATGGGCGTCAAACCGCTATACTGGATGCTGGATGGTGGACGCTTCTGCTTCGCATCTGAGCTGAAAAGTCTGCGTACACTTGAGGACTGGCGACCGGATATTAATCATGACGCATTGGCCCTGTTGTTGCGATACGGGTACATCCCGGCTCCACACTGCATCTGGCGGGGAGCATTCAAGCTGCCGGCCGCACACCGCCTGGATGTGGATGCCGACGGCCGAATTCGCCTCTGCCGATATTGGGATCCCCTTGCCGTAGCCTGTGAGGGGCTGACCCGCCCTCTGCCCCTCTCGTCGAAGTCAGAAGCTGTATATGTAGAAGAGTTGGACGCTATTCTGACCGATGCCGTACGCCGTCGTATAGTTGCCGATGTCCCTGTAGGCGCCTTTTTGTCGGGCGGCATCGATTCTTCCCTCGTGACCGCCCTCATGCAAAAGAGCAGTGCTGCTCCGGTGCGCACTTTCAGCATAGGATTTGAAGAATCAGACTATAATGAAGCCCCCTTTGCCGCAGATGTGGCGCGCCATCTGGGCACCTGCCATACGGAGCTCTACCTGAGTGTGAAAGATGCCCGAAATCTGATTCCACACCTGCCCGCCATATACGACGAACCGTTTGCGGACCCCTCGCAAATTCCCACCACTCTGCTTTCTGGACTCACACGGCGTCATGTGATTACGGCGTTGACCGGCGACGGTGGTGATGAGCTTTTTGCCGGATATGATCGCTATATGTCCTGCCTCCAGCAGATGCCGGACTTTGCGCCGCATACTCCCGTGCGCACCGCTTTCGCTGCCATGCTGCGCTTTCTTTCACCACACAAATGGGACGCGCTGGTACGCATGCTGCCCGCAGCTATCCGGCCCCGCAACGCCGGAGCGCGTCTTCATAATTTTGCAGACCTCCGCCTTCAGGGATCGGCTCTGGCCTTTTATCATCGTTATTACATGCAGTATTGGTGGCACCCTTCAATGCTGCTCACGACAGGCAAAGCACCCGCCACAATTGCAGATCATACAGACCTTGAAGACAGTCTCGGCACCAGTCTCTCTCTTATGCAATATGTGGATATACGCATGTACCTCGCTGAGGGTATTCTAACCAAAGTTGATAGAGCAAGTATGCACCACTCCCTCGAAGCCCGTGTTCCTTTGCTTGATACACGGGTCTTCGCTTTTGCCTGGCGCATTCCCACCACATGGCGCGTACGTGACGGTAAAGGCAAATACCTTTTGCGGCGGTTACTGCATAACTATGTTCCTCCGTCCTTGGTGGAACGCCCCAAAATGGGCTTCGGCATTCCGGTAGGAGAATGGCTCAGGGGTCCTCTGCGTCCTTGGGCGGAAGCTCTTCTGGAAGAGCGGCACCTCCGGGAGCAGGACATCTTCCATCCGCAAAGTGTACGCTTCGCCTGGGAGCGCCACGTCAGCGGAGCAAGCAACTGGGAGTACCTGCTGTGGATCGTACTCATGTTTCAGGCTTGGCATGCCGCTGCTTCCCAACCGCCTGCCGTTTCATCTCGTGATATTCCTGCGGTCTTCGTTTGACCATTTGGCCTGCTGAACCAGAAGGGGGAGAAAGCGTTTATGAGAGACGTTGACAAGTTGACCTTTTATCTGGAAATGACGCCGCCCTTTCGCCATGTGCGGGGACATGGCTTTGAATACATGCTGCCGGAAGGCATGGAAGACGTCAGCAATATCCCCGGCCAGAGCATGAGATCGCCCCTCATACTTTGTGAGAACGGCATACCTCTTCCCGGACGTCATGCGCAGAATATCTGCATTTGGTATAGTGGCGGAGGGCACTATAATCATTGGGGCCAAGCTTTGTACTTTTCCGCATCAGACAATAGCGACCCCAACACAAACAGCAAACATTACACGCTGATGCGCACTCAAAAAGACGAATTTGAGGAAAATATATCTTTTCCACAGCGTGTGCATATTGTTCTTTCTCATTCATGTAATCTATGGTGCAGAATATGTAGAGAAAAATATTTTACCGGACCATTTATGGAAATGAGTCTTTTCGACAAAATTGCAGAAGAGATGTTTCCCCATGTTACAGAACTACGCCTCGATAGTGGTGGAGAAATATTACTGAACAGGAATCTCCCTACTATTCTTCACAAGGTTACAGAATATGCTGTTCCGTTTTTTACGTCCAGCAACGGGATGCTGCTGACCCCAGAAAAATCCCGCCAACTGGCGGAATCAAGCCTGCACCATATTCAGATATCTCTGGATAGCCCCATTAAGGAAACGTTAGAGTGGATACGCAGAGGCGCAAACTTCGAACGCATAATACAAGGCGTCAAACATCTAGTGCAGGCCAGGCGAGATGTGGGCAGGCCGTTTCTTATCACCTTCCATGCCGCAGTCATGCGTGAAACAGTCCGCCAGTTGCCGGCCCTGGTGCGTCTTGCCCACAGCCTCGGCGTAGAGGGCGTAACAGCCTGCCATCTTTATACACACGCCTGCATGGACATAAACTCATCATGTTTCTGGAATCAGACGGAGTACAATGACATGCTTGCTGAAACCATTAACCTGGCCAAAAGCCTGGACGGCTTCTTTTATGGTCCTCAGCCTTTCTCCAGCCACGACGCCGCAACGGATGCAGAGGCCGGTTTATGCGATTATCCTGAATACGGAACCTACATTAATCCCGACGGCACGGTGCTCCCCTGTTGTGTAGCGCCTCGTAAGACTCTCGGCAACATGAACGAACAAAGTTTTGCATCCATCTGGAATGGCGGGGCCTATCGCCAGTTACGCGCCACTTATCGTACGGAGGCGCCCAGCTTTCCCCACTGTAAGAATTGCCTTGCCCGAAAAGACAACTCCAGAAGCTACACGTCTTATTTTGCGCCCGAACATTGGCCCGCCGTGCGGCAGCGCATCGCCACAATAAAAGAGGCTACTCAATGAATATTACTGTGAAGTATCCGCATCAAATCGCACTGGAAGTTGCGAATACATGCAATCTGACCTGCCCTATTTGTCCTTGCTTCCATGGCCCTGCTCCCATGGACCGTAAAATGCGCAAGCCGCAGACCATGACATTTGAGCTGTTCGCTTCGCTAGTGGAACAGATAGCATCATGGCCGACATGGCCCGATAACATTTTTCTCAACATGTTCGGCGAACCCCTCATGGATAAAGGGCTTGCCAAAAAATTGGCACTACTTGAAACCTTGGGGCTAGTGGGGCGCGTGCATCTCCAAACAAACGCATCTCTGCTTGATAAGGATATTGCCGACATGTTGCTAGAACACAAGCTCGGGCGCCTGATTCCTTGTATGGATTCACTAAACCCAAAAACCTTTGAAACTATCCGCAGAGGGACACAGTTTGGTATCGTGCGCGATAATATTTTATCTTTTATTGCTATACGAAACTCTACTCACTCTCAAACTGGAATTAGCCTTCAATATGTACGCACTAAAAAAAACATGGAAGACTTTCATGCTGTGTATAGACTCTTCAAACCCCTTCTGGGCAACAATGACGCATTATGGATCACGACATCCCACTTTTGGGCAGCGCCGTCGCTTTACGATTCCGGTCTAATTATAGCAAAACCCTGTAAAAAGCGTGCCCACACAAGGTGTGACTCTCTGGTGACATCAATGATCGTACTCGCTGATGGTGTAGTTCCAACATGTTGCTTTGATTATAATCTAAAAAATCCTATAGTAGGCCGTGCTGATCAGGAAACTTTACTCAATATTTGGCATGGGCCTCTTCTCAATAGAATGCGAAGTAATGTAGAAAATAAGCACGACCTCCTTCCACCACTATGCCAACATTGTTCGACCATCTATTCCCATTACGAAGTTGACAATGATAATTTGTTCAGATTTCCATCTAGCCTTGTAACCGCAGGACATCACGGTGCTGTCATCAGTTTTAAAAAGGAAACACATAATGGATGATTCCTTTAAAGATTATCTTCTCGAATACATTATTAAACATTGTAACTATGCATTGCCTTGGCCACCAAAAACTCTACATGATAAAGTACAATATCTCGCTTACGCGGGGCGTTTTCTATGCCCAGAATATCATTTCAAATGGCCACAATTGGACTGGTTGACTTCCGAAGAAACTAAACGACTTTGTGAAGAGTATCCGGAAGAATGGCAAGGCTACAACCTTGATCGTCGTCATAATCTGGTGCAGTTCCTTCGGCTTATTAAAGATGTACCGGGGGATACGGCAGAGTGCGGAGTTTTCGAAGGGGTAAGCTCACTGCTCATTTTGCGCCATGCTCCAATTTACGACCAACCGCGTGTACATCATATCTTTGACTCCTTTGAGGGTATTTCAGAGCCAGGGGTATATGATGACCGCCAGCATTGGCATAAGTATTCCCACGCATGTCCAGAAGCGCGTGTACGCCAGCATCTACATGGCTACACCTCCCGCTTCCGCATATGGAAGGGCTGGATCCCTTCGCGCTTTACCGACGTTGCTGATGTGACATTTGCCTTCGTACATATTGATGTGGACTTGTATGAGCCCACTCGGGATTCAATCACGTTCTTTTATCACCACCTGAATCCCGGCGGCATACTGATTTGTGACGATTACGGTTTTGCGACTTGTCCGGGAGCAACCAAAGCTGTGGATGATTTTTTAGCGGATAAGGAGGAAAAAATGCTCCCCTTTGCTTCTGGAGGAGGTTTTTTAATAAAAGGGAAAAAAATTGCCTAATATTCACCTTGAACGCGGCGTAACTGTAAATTATATAACTTTAAAGTATTGTTACACAAATTTTCCAAAAACAGTGCGAGGTTGTACAGGCATGCCCTCCATGGAAGAATTGCATGAAGATATTAAATACGCCTTTTCCTGTATTGACGCTTATCTTGACTCATTTCCGCGTGAACGCGTGCGAAATGCCCACATCTGCGAAATCGGCCCAGGGAAGAATCTTATTGTCGGCCTGACTTTCAAAAGCTTGGGCGCGGCACAGGTATATGTGGCGGACAAGTATTTCAAACCATGGTCCGACGACTACCATGCGCCCCTATATCGGGCTCTGGCAGAAGCCGTCGCCGCGCGCTGGTCTGGCGCCGATCAGAAAGTGTTCCGACAATGCCTGACGCGCGGGGAACATTGCGCTGACGGCATACAGCCAATTGCCGAGGATGCGGAAACGCTGAAAAGCATCCCGGACAACAGCATTGACTTCCTTTGTTCCTGGGCGGCTCTGGAGCATCTATATAGTCCACCTCAAGCCTTTGCTCGCTTTGGGGCTATCACAAAACCGGGAGGTTATGGACTGCATCAGGTGGATTTCCGGGATCATTTTGACTTCAACCGGCCGCTGGAATTTCTGCTGCATCACTATCGCTGGAATGAAAAACCTGATGCGGAAACTTTCGCGTGGATGGCGCGGCGCATGGGCCAGAGTGTCGAACAGGCACATGCCAACGGCCTTGTCCGCCGGGTATGCGGCTACAACGGCAACAGTTACCGTCGCATCGACTATGATGCGCTGTGGCGGCAAAACGGCTTTTCCATCACGGCGTTTGACCACAATATGAGCGCCGGCGCTGATTACCTTGACGATTTCGAGCCTCGGCTCAGGGCGTCGACCACGCGGTGCCGCAATCTTCCGCGCGAGGAACTGGATGTCGTCAGTGGACGGTACGAGGTTCAAAAACGGTGACGTACGGTTAGGGGGGCTTTGGCGTTTCCGATATCTCTATGACATGAATATCCCTTTGGCGCCCTTCCAGGCAACGAGACCGCAAACGGTCTGCCTGTTCCGGGAAAAGAGAAGAAAGGAACAATGAGCGACAGATTCGAATTCGGCGAGAATTGGAGCAAGTTTATTGCTCAGAATCTTTCAGAAGATATCGTGGCGCAATCGGGAACAGCGTTACGCCGCTTTTTGGGTCTGCCCACGCTGAAAAACCTCAGCTTCCTTGATGTCGGCAGCGGCAGTGGGCTGAGTTCTCTGGCCGCATGGCGTGCCGGTGCGACGAACGTCATAAGCTTTGATGTTGACCCTCTGGCTGTACAGACAACGCAAAAATTACGCTCATATGCCGGGAACCCGGAAAACTGGCAGATCATGCAGGGGGATGTCCTGGACGCCGCCTTCATGCGTGCACTTCCAGAGTTCGATATCGTCTACTCTTGGGGAGTTCTTCATCATACGGGACACATGCGCGAGGCTGTCCGCAATGCTGCGTATCCTTGCCGCAAGCGAGGGCTGCTGGCTCTGGCGCTATACAGTTATACCGCCTACGCCAACGGCTTGGCCAGCGGGCTGCCGGGTCCCGAGGAGTGGCTTGAGATCAAGCGGCACTATCTGCACGCGAGAAAGCTACGCCGCCGCTTGATGGAACTGGGCTACCTTTGGCGCTGTCATTGCGCTCCGGCAAGAGGGAATCCGAGAGGCGTCGCCAAGGGGCTGGCCGACATATGGCGATGCTGGCGCGAGTACGACAATTCAGGACGGGGTATGAGCTTTTGGACCGATATCCGCGACTGGCTGGGCGGCTGGCCCATGGAATTCGTCCATGAGGATGAATTATGCCGACAAGTGTGTGACGGTGGAGAATTCTCCTTGGTACGCATGAACACGGGAGAAGGCAACACAGAGTTCCTGTTTCGCCGTTCCGGTGCGGAAAAGGACAAGATTGATGCGGAGAGCCCGGCGAGTTTGGTATGGGACAACATTCTTTCCAGGCGGCAAAGCCTGCCGCTGCAAAAACCATTCTCTCATGTGACCGGACAGATGTTTTGCGCCCCTCTCCCCGCGCTTGCCGCTGACGGAGGCATTTCTCGTTTACGCCTTCTGGAAGACGGCAGTTGGCTTTCTTTTGCCAATGCTCCACATGCGGCGATCGCTGCGGAAGGCAAAGGACGCTATTCATCCTGGTATGGAACCCTGTATTTCAGTACGTCCGACAACACGGATCCCAACAAGAACGGACGTGAATACACCTACTTTATGGATCAGGACGACGCCATAAAAAATCTTTGAGCAGAGCGTTGCCACACTATTTTTCCAAGCGGGAAAGACAGTCAGGTTCGGGTAGGGACTGCAGAAAAATGCGTGCCAAAATGGTGGCAGCCGTATACCGCCGTCACGCGCTGTGGATGACAAAGGACTGAGCGATGAAAAAAGTTTTTATTCATATAGGATTACCAAAAACAGGAACAACGGCGATTCAGACCTATCTTGATTCGCATAGAAGATCTCTGGAAAAAGCGGGATACGACTGCGTGCCGATAGAAATGTGCCATAACTTTGCCATTTCATTACTGGCAAAGAGCCTTAACTGGGATGATTTTTCTTCAAAAAATGAAAAAGATAATATTTTATATCTTTATGACATATTTTCATTGTCAGAAACATATTTAAAACATCATTTAAGTACAGCATATATTAATGATATAAAATATTATATCGAAAATTCAAAATCAGAGAATATTATTCTTTCAAGTGAGTTTTTTTCTTATGCATCTGTGTATGACATTTTACAAAAAAAATTTAATAGTTTAATTTTAAATATATTTTATAAGGTGCATCTTTCATTTATTTGTTATATCAGAAACATTGAAGATCTGGTAGTAAGCTTTTATAAAGAAATAATTAAAGAAGGAATCAACGCTATCCCAGAGCAAAATTCAAATATCCTCTATACACCGAAGGCTGACTGGATTTTCCCCAATTATATATCAGGGCTTGCCAATGGACATTTCAGCAATTTAGTACCGGAGACAATAGTAGACTTCTACACGGAGATATGTGGAAAAGAGAATCTCATTATAAAAAAATATGGCGACAGAGCTTCAGGCTTTGATGTCGTTTCAGACTTTTTATCGATTTTTTCCCTGCAGAAAGAAGAAAAATTTCAAAAGTCCTATCCGATTAACCCAAGTCTGACAAAAGAACTCGCAGCCTACCGTGTTGCGTATGGGAAGGATGATTCTCCACCTGCTGAAGATATTGGTTTTCGAAGCTGTCTGGCGCGTATGGCGTTGGACCATCTTGGAAAAATTGACCCGCAGACCTCGTCACGGCTTGCGGAGAGCGCCGCAGCCTTGCACCGGCGTTATGGAGTGGATTGTTCTTTTTCAGCAGAAACATTGCATAAACAACTGAGTGCGTCTGTTTCTGATTTTGAACTTTTTGTCTGCACGGCGCTCGGCAAACTTTCCAAGCAGAATAATGCCATATTACGCCATCTCCATCAGGAAACCCTTGCATCGCCGCCGGCTCTTTTTTCCGACGATTCCATCTGCCAAGTTTTTTTGTCTCCTGTGCCGGACAAGTATACATATCAAAGGCATGTGGGCAGAATATTCGATAGCCGCTGGCTCACGAGCGGGGGGCCATATGTGCAAGAGCTGGAGCGCGCCCTGACGGACTTTCTGCAGGTGCCTTTTGTGTTATGTTGCGCCAATGACTCCCTGATGCTGATGCTGGTCCTGGAACTGGAGGAACTGGCTGGGAAAAAGATCGCCCTGACGCCCTGTGCCGCACCACGCGTTCTTTCCGTGTTACGCTGGCTACACTGCAGGCCCGTATTCGTCGATATCAACGAAAAAAATCTGAGCATCTCACCAGCGGCCTTGCAAGAGGCCCTGGCACGGGAACCGGACATTGCCGCCGTCATTGCCAGCCATGCTTTTGGCATCTGTTGCGATGTGGAAGCATTGTCCGGACTTTGCCGCCAACACGGCGTCAAACTTATTTTTGATGCCGACAATGCTTTTGGGGCCAACCTCCTCGACCGGAGCCTTCTGGATTTTGGCGACTATGCGATTTGCAGCCTGCACGCATCACATAGCTTCCACGCCGTGGAAGGAGGCTGCATTGTAAGCCACACGGTCCAGGCTCAAAAAAGACTTGAACAATTGCGTTCCGGCGGACAAAGCGGAACAGCGCACCAGTGCTACGGTATAAACGCGAACATGAGCGAACTGCACGCTTCCTTTGGTCTGAGTCTGCTTTCATCTGTTCCCGCTGGTATAAAGCAGCGTGCGGCAATAGTGGCCTTTTACGATGAAAATCTTTTTCGCTGCGATAAAGGGTTACGCATGCCCTCTACCCCTCTTTATTTTCAGAGCAATTATGCCTGTTATCCTGTCATAATGCCGAGTGAAGCTGCGCTTAACGCTGTTGTTCAGCGCCTTAACGCGAAAAATATTTTTCCCAAGCGTCCTTACAGTCCTCTGTTGACGCAGCTGCCATATCTTGAGAGCGAATTATACCACTCCTGCCCTATCGCTGAAGATATCAGTGCCCGAATTCTCTGCCTGCCTATTTTCGCTGAACTGCCGCAGTATCGTTTGCAGACAATTGTTGAAATTATGAGAGCGAACCAAATGCAATGAGGTAGTCTGCCATGCAAAAAATCTATTTGGTGTACAGCATATGGGATGCGGCATACTGGTCGACTGCATACTTTCTCCAATCGGCACGTCAGGAATTTTCCAAAATCAATCTGACTTATAATCCATATTTTTTGCCGATTTCTCAGGTATGGGGACATGATGCGATCACACAGCAATTAAAATGCTATTGGTTCGGAATGCGGAGTCGGGCCGGTGCTGACTATCTGCACGCCGTGGACGCCATTGTGACCTCGCACTTGCAGCAACTTGATGCAGATGCAGCAAGCGGACGGA
Organism: Desulfovibrio sp. 3_1_syn3; assembly: GCF_000145315.2. Lineage (NCBI taxonomy): Bacteria > Pseudomonadati > Thermodesulfobacteriota > Desulfovibrionia > Desulfovibrionales > Desulfovibrionaceae > Desulfovibrio > Desulfovibrio sp. 3_1_syn3. The sequence goes on along the minus strand of NZ_ADDR02000001.1, from coordinate 2,123,900 downwards.
ACATACTCGCTTTTTGCGGCTCCCCCCATCCTGACAGTCTGCCTCTGTTTTTTAGCCGGCTGGCGATGTTTCCGCATCTGAAAGCCTGTGAGTTACATGTAGTTATGCTGCTTGGCCGCCAAGACAGCGAATTACGTACGCGTTTTCTTCGTAACTGGAAAAAACGATCTCCCGATAAAATATATATGCTGCAGCTGCGTGAAGACGGACGCCATCGCATGGATGAAGTCTACAGTATGCTTATGCATCATTGTGGCAAGGAAAATTGCCATCTGCTCCTGCACCAGTCTACCGACCCCCACATGGTGGAGCCGCAACTTCTGATGCAACTGTCCAGCGCGCTGGGTATTCCGGAAGATGTCGCCCCAATCCCGTCGAACGAATTCAGCTTTCCCCTGTCCGCGCCCGGCTTGGACATGTCGCGGGCTCTTTTCGGCTTTCCCTTCAGCTTCAAGCAAAAACCGGTATGGAAGCGCGATGACTTTTACCGCATTCTGCGCAGCGTTGAACAAAAAGAAGGATATGCACCTGTCCCCTTCATGCCTCGCGAGCACGCCCTGGACCTGCTGAGCAAGTGCGTGCCCGGCAATACGCGTCTGGCCGAAACTTTGGGTAAAGAGACCCTCTTTGCTTCTCCCCATCCGCTGGACACATTACCGGATATGCCCTCCACTCTGCCTGAAATGTCTACACAACAGTGCCGCACCTTTGTCAGCGCTTTTTCTTCTGAATGGCGGCAGGCTTTTTTGCGTTATTTCCGGGATCAGAACCGCCCTCTCCATTCTGTTGAACACAGACTTGCCAGCGTACTGGAAGAGTATAGGCAACGAAATCATTCCCAATCGCCTTATACATGGCCACGCACAACTTCCCCCGTCGCGGTCTTGACATTATGCAGGAATCAAGAAGCATTCATTGAACAATGCATGGAAAGTGTCACTGACCAACGCTGCAAGATACCCTTTGAGCATATCATTGTTGATGACAGCTCGAATGACGACAGTGCCTCAATCATTGATAACTATGCTTCACGCCATGCCCATGTCCGCCCTATGTATCTTTCCTGTCATGCCGCGCATGGAGAAAATGTACAGACTCTGTTTTCCCTGTGCCACAGCACATATGTCGCTCTTTGCGATGGCGATGATTACTTTACTGATCCGTACAAGCTGCAAAAGCAAGTCGATTTTCTGGACATGCATCCTCAATGCTCCCTCTGCTTTCACCCTGTTGATGCCATTTATGAGGACGGCTCCCCATCGCGGGTTTATCCTCCGGAAAATCTTTTACCAGGGGGCGTACGTACATTCTATACGGTCAAAGACCTGCTCTTCGCCAATCTGATTCAAACCAATTCCGTCATGTATCGCTGGCGCTTTCGAGATGGGCTGCCGGACTGGTTTGACCCGTCGCTTATCCCCGGTGACTGGTACTGGCATTTACTACATGCGGAAGTCGGGCTTATAGGCTATCTTCAAGAGCATATGAGTGTCTATCGTCGGCATGCCGCCTCTCTCTATGCTTCTGCCGAGGGCGATCATGTAGATCATCGTAACCTACATGGTTTGGAAGAATTACGCATGTACAATACGTGCAATAAACATTTTTCCAATCGCTATTACAAAGATTTTTGCAGGCTGGCTATGGGAGTGTTGACGGACTTCGTACATATTTATGCCAAATCTGGAGATGATACACTGCTTCAGAAAGGGTGCAAACTATGTCCAGAATTTGCCCGTGATTTCTTGTCACAGATAAGAATAGACAGCTGACCCCTACGTGTATTTCCCCAATAATACATTACAATTCAAGAAAATTTACTGTCCACACAACTAATATAAAACCATGCCACACTTTTCACCTTGGCTGACAACTCTATTTTTCATTAAGAAGTTATGCCTGATTATGAAAAAGAGCAAAACGTGAGTCTAGAAGTTATTTTGCGCAAAGGCGACGCGGACACATGGAGCCCGCGCCCAATGCCTTCTGCGATATGGTCTGCATGGCTTCTTCAATTCATTGGCCGGACTTTGACGCGGCGGTGAAAGAATTTCGGCTTATCCTCAAGACCGGCGAATAGTTCGCCTGCCTCTAGAGTCTGTAGTCACGATATTGACGCCCAAATGAGTGTTGCTCCATCCACCAAAATCAGGTGGAAGGTCTCTCCATGGCACCCCCGTGCGCATAATCCAAAATACCGCATTGATGAAAGTTCGATTGCCATATGCTACCCCCCCCAGCTTCCTTCTCGTCCAGGCAGGTGCGGCGAGAGCTTCTTCCAAACTTCATCTGAAATATCATGCCGTCTGTGTGCTGGAGTTGTCATAGTTCACCTCTGTTGAGGCAATATGACATAAAATTAAATTCTAGAAAATCTCGTGACTACACGCTCTAGGGGCTGTCTCTAAATAAATTATTGTAGCCAAATGAGGCAGACTGCCAGCATGACCGCAGCGTTAAAGGTTATGGCAAGCTTATCATATCAAGTAGCAATTCTGTGGAAGGATTTAAGCTTGACAAAGAAACACTTAACGAGATGACGTCCCTTGTAAACGTGAGTGTCATACTCGCGTTGAACCAACCTGCCTGGCATTGGAAGAATTAACCACAGTATAGTTTTGATGTTCCACCAGAGCGAGCAATTTATTGGCATCATAAGCTCTGTCCGCAAGAAGCTTATTCGCCAATAGACCTTCTATCAGGCCACATGCAGGAACAATGTCATTTACATTTCCTGCCGTGAGATGAATACGCAAAGGATTTTGGTAGTTAATCCTATGCTACACCCAATCTCCTGATTGAAGTACCCCCTTTACGCCGGTAAGGTAGCATAATAATTATGGCCTCGGGGTCTGCGTTTATGGATAGCATGAGCAGGAGCCATCCCATACCTCAAGTTTAGCCCATTCAAGGAAGCGTTTATGTACCGTTCTCCAAGGCCCAGACTCTGGATACAAGTCCCGCCAGGGCGCTCCTGTTTTTCATGATCCGCAGGATGTTAAACATCAGGTGGTCATCCTTACGCTTCCGACCTCTGGTTTCAGTGCTGGCCTTTGTCAACATAGGCCCAATTATGGCCACTTTTCGTCTGAAATGTCGTGTCTACTCATGAAAAACAGCAAAGCAATAGAGCGACGAAAAGTCTAAATTTTATTTAGAGACAGCCCTTAGAGCCAAAATTTGGAGCGTTTGCTCTTGGGAAAAACGAAATTGCTCCAAGGGCTGATGGTGCGGCCGGAAAGAGAAAAAGACGCTCTCTCAACCCGGATACGCCGCAGACCGCCGGTTTGCGCCTTTACCCCAAAGGCATCCGCCCGGTCTGTTGCGTCCATGCCGCCCGCCTCCCCACGGAGTCTCGCGGCCAGGGCTGAGAACTTCTTCCAATGAAACGGGATTACTGGGAATTCAAAAGCAATCGTCATGCCAAAAACACGATTTTAAAAATAATTGTGATTTCAACAGATAAGAGAAAAAGCTCACAAGCGGAAAAAGAGAGTATTCAGAAAAATCTGACAACTGTCATACTATCATGACAAAAATACGCAAAAAACAGAGCCGTGAACGCGTAACGCGCCGTGTCGGCACGGCGCGTTACGAACAAAACGGCGAAGTCGCCCAATCAGAAGAGCGTGAAGGGATAAAGACGGCACATCACCCGCCGCCCGGGATTTCGCCGCTTATTTCATGAACGGCAACCCGGCGAGCATTTTCTTCAGGCTGAGGGCGTCCCAAGGCATGTACTCCGCGAAACTCATTCCGACGACATCAACCCGCGCGGCAATATTCTTGAGGATTTCGGCCACGTCCTGAATCCCGACCTTGCCCCGCTCCGATTCGATATGTTCTTTCACGTTGGGGTTACTGAACAGGAGCGAGCGGAAAACGGTGGGATCAAGCACATCAAGGTCCAGGTGGATGGCCACCCGTTCAAAGCCTTTGTCGCGAATCCACCTTGTCACCGCGTCTCCAGAGCCGGTCATGTCCCTGCTTGGTATGGTCCTGATGCCGTAACGGTCGATGGCCTCCCGCTCGTGGGGGAAAACCCCGTCCACACCCACCAGGAGGACCTGTTCCGCGTTGTAATGTTTCTTCACTTCAGCCGCCATCAACGGTTCACCGCCGCCCAGAAGGTTGCCGAGCACCATGGCGTGGGCGTGGTCAAAATCCTCGGGCGTGGTCACATCAGGGTGCGCGTCAATCCAGATGATGCCGAGTTTCCCCGCGTAGCGTTCGTTCAGATAGGAAAACGGAGCCTGGCTGATGAGGCAGTCGCCTCCGAAGGTAATAATGCGGTCGGGCGCGTATGCCTCAATAATATTTCCGGCCGCCCGTATCTGGCGCAGGATTTCCCTCCGGTAAAATACGCCGCCCTCCTTGACCGGTTCAGCCCCTGTCCAAGGCTCGACGGGCACCTCTACAAGCGGCGCGTCGCTTTGCGGAGCCAGCCAGGCCAGCAGCCTAGCGCCCAGAGGATATATCTGACCGGGAAATTCCGATTCATCGTAACCGCCCTGCCACTGCGGCATCAAAAGCCGTAATGTCTTCATTCTGTTTTGTTCCCTGCTCATGCGCGAACTCCTTTCATGATTGCTGTTGGGGGCAAAGAGCACGACGGACCAGCGTTTCAAAGACGTTCAGGTGGTTTTGAAAATCAAAGTCGGGGTCGTCGGCGGTTCTGGCGATAAGTCCGTCCACCAGGGCGTAGAGCCAGACCGAAACAGCCTCCAAATCCAGGTTGCTGTCGATTTCTCCCGCCTTCGCCGCTTTCCGGAGCAGTTCGACAAAGACGCGGCGCATGGCCCTGTCGCCGGTGGCAAAGGTTTCGCGCACCGCTGGATTTCGTGCGGCCACGGCCAGGATTTCCGTCCATAAGCGGTGATCCACGGGAAAGCCCACGTCCCGGATGCAGTCCGTCATGACGCCGATAATGCCGTTGAGATACGGCGTCACATTTGACGCCCGCCTTGCTTTTTCCGCGCCCTGGGCATGCTCTTCCTCAATCATGACCTTGAAGAGAGCGTCCTTGCTTTTGAAATGCACGTACATGGTGCCTTGCGCGATGTCGGCCCGTTGCGCGATGTCCGAAATCGAGCAGCCGGAATAACCCTTTTCCGCGAAACAACGCGCGGCCGCCGCCAAAACCTTTTCCCGCGTGTTCTGTTTTTGCTCTTTTCTATTTGCCATGTTCGCTTCCAAATTGAATGAATATTCGTTCATTTAATACAGATTCCCTGCCGTGTCAAAGCTGAAAATGAAAAAAGCCTCCCTGACAGGAGGCCATACAAGCAAAATCTTTCGACGCAAAGTGAATCAAGGCTGCCCCAAAGGGGCACCCGCCGGGGCTGGCACCCTCTGCTGCGGCGCGCATGCCCTTAGGGCTTTGCGACATGTGTCGCTTGATGCGACGCTAGTCTTCCAGATCGGGATGGTAAATGACAAAACGGTCACGGCCCCGCCGCTTGGCCTCATAGAGGGCCATGTCCGCTTTTCTATAGAGCTCGGCGAAGGTTACGCCGTCCTGGGGATAGCGGGCGAGCCCCAGGCTGCCGGTGATGCTCAGGCCCTCGCCGTAGTCCTTGGCCGCCGCTCCGCGCAGGACCCCCAGACGTTTTTCCAGTTCCGGGCCGCCGGGGATATGCGGCAGAAAGACCACGAATTCGTCGCCGCCGAGCCTGCCGCAAAGATCGTTACGGCGCAGCACGGCCCGCAGGGATTCCGCCACTTCCCTGAGAACCTCGTCCCCGAACTGATGGCCCCGGCTGTCGTTGAGCAGCTTGAAGTTGTCCAGGTCCAGCATGATCAGGCCATGTTCGGCTCCGGTCGGGCCCTGGCGCAGCAGTTCCGTCACCCGGCTGACCACGGTGCCCCGGTTCAACAGCCCGGTCAGCGCATCCAGCTCGATAAGGCTGCGCAACTCCAGGTCTTTCTTCTTCTGCGCGTCAATGTCCTTGACCAGAATAAAAGCCTTGACGTCCTTGGTGAAAGGGTCCGGAATGAGCTGAATGCTGGCCACCACCCAGAAGAGACTGCCGTCGGCATGGAAGCGCCGGTGTTCGATCTGTATTTCGCGCTGGCCGCTGTAATATTTCCCCAGCAGTTTTTCCCGGTCAAAGCTACTCAGATACTCCGGCAGGTCGCCCTCATAGACATAATGGCTTGAAATATACTCCACCGTGCCGGAAAAGGACTTCACGTCTTCCGGAAGCGCGCCGGAGTTGCGGCGCTCGTTGCCTTCGTAAATATTCTTGGTCAGATTGAATTCATAATAGCCGATGCTGTTTTCCTGCTGATCCTTGAAGGTCTGGATCCATTTCTGGTAGGCCAGCTCTTTTTCGTGCTGTTCGGTGACGTTTTCATAGGAAATGATTGAGCGCTGGGGCTTGCCTTCGGCGTCGAATATCAGCGTGTACCTGCCCGTGAACCATTCAAAGCGGCTCCCGGTCTTCAGCTTCACGCTGGCGCTGCCGCTGGGGATGCCCTGCTGCATGGAATGATAAAAGTGGAGCAGACTTTCAACGCTCTCCACGGCCACAAGGCCGTTGGCCACGAAACTTTCGGGCACATCGGGCATTTCCGTGGGCACGCCCAGAACGGCGGCGGCGTCTCCGGTCTGGAACAGGGTATGGCTGACCGGATCGTACACGGCCATGATCTTGTCCGTGTGCTGAAAGGCGATACGGCTTTTTTCCTCGCTGAGGCGCAGATCCTCTTCCATCCGCTTGCGCAAGGTAATATCAAAGAGCACGCAGGTCAGGTAGCCGGGTTCCGCCGGATCATGGTGGCAGCGGACCAGAACCCAGGCCAGTTTTCCGGCCCTGTTGACAAAACGGTGTTCCAGTTCAAAGGCCGCGCGGCCGCGCGCGATGCTTTCCCGCACCGTGCTCCGGATCATCTCCAAGTCCTGCGGATAGCTGTACTTTTCCACGCTGGTCAGGCCCAGTTCAACGGCCTCGGCGGGCGAGCAGCCCATGATGGAATAAAAATAGGTGTTGGCGTAGACAAAGGACATTTCTTCGTCAGCGGTCACCCGGCAGATGCCGCAGGGCAGGGAATTCATCAGGCTCTGCAACTCCCGGCCGCGCCGCTTGACCTGCTCCCGCAGCGCCACTTCCCCGGTCATGTCCAGGCAGACGCTGACGGTGATGGCCTGTCCGTCCCCGGAGACGGTTTCCCTGCCCATCTCGCGCAGCCAGACCGTGCCGCCGTCTTTTTTCAGAACCCTGTATTCCGCGCTGAACTCCCGCCGCTCGCGCGCGGCCTCGTCCACGCTCTTTTGCACCAGCTCCCGGTCCCCGGGATGGATGATTTCGGCATAACGGCCGCCGGTTTTTTCACAAAATTCCGCATAGTCATAGCCCACATAGGCCAGGAAGGCCCTGTTGACGTAGATCAGCGGATAGTCCGGCTCCGCGCGGCAGATCACCAGGGCGCTGCTGAGCCCGTCGCCGCTGATCCGGAAAGGGTTGCCGGGCCCGGCCCGGCCGGAGGTAAAGTCAATGTCCAGTTCAGCAGTCATGATCCTTCCGTTGCCGGGCCTCGTCCCCGGCAAGCCAGTGGTTCAGCTTTTCCCGCAGCTCCCCGGGGTCCAGCGGTTTGCTGATATGATCATCCAGGCCCCCGGCCAGGCTGCGCCGCACGTCCTCCGGCGTGGCCCCGGCCGTCATGGCGATGACGGGAATGCGGCTCACGGCTCCGGGCATGGCCCGGATGCGGCGGGTGGCCTCCAGGCCGTCCATTTCCGGCATCTGGATATCCATCAGCACGCAATCGTAACGCTCCCGGCTGATCAGGTCCAGCGCCCGTCGGCCGTTTTCGGCCACAGCGCAGTCCACGCCCAGACGGCACAGCAATTCCCGCACAATTTCCTGATTGATGGCATTGTCCTCGGCCAGCAGCACACGCTTGCCGGGCGGCAGCGCCTCCAAGGGTCGGCTTTCGGCGTCCGGGCCGGGCCGGGCCTGCGCGGCCAGGGCCAGGGGCAGCAGAAAATGAAAAACACTGCCCTTGCCCGGCTCGCTCTCGCACCACAACTTCCCGTCCATCAGCCGGGCCAGTTGCCTGCTGATGGCCAGGCCCAGGCCCGTGCCGCCGAAGCGGCGGGAAATGCTGCTGTCGGCCTGGGTAAAGGGCTGGAAAAGATTCTCAAGCTCGCCGGCGCTGATGCCGATGCCCGTGTCCCTGACCATGAAGTGCAGAAACACGGCGCCGTCCCGGCAATCCGTGCCCACATCCAGGCTGATGCCGCCTTGGCTGGTGAACTTGAGGGCATTGCCCAGCAGGTTGATCAGCACTTCTGTGATGCGCAGGGCGTCGCCCCTGAGCCAGAGCGGCACGTCCCGGGCCAGATTGACCGAAAAGGAAAGCTGTTTTTCGTGCACCTGGGCGCTGAGCATGGCCCGCAGATTCTGCACCAGTTCATCCAGGGCAAAGTCTTCCTCGCTGATATCGAGCTTGCCCGCCTCGATTTTTGAAAAATCCAGGATATCGTTGATAATGCCCAGCAAACTTTTGGCCGAGAGCCTGATTTTGCGCAGATACTCGCGCTGGCGCGGCGCGGGATTATCGTCCAAAGCCAGATAGGTCATGCCCAGAATGCCGTTCATGGGCGTGCGGATCTCGTGGCTCATGCGGGCCAGAAATTCGCTCTTGGCCCTGGTGGCGGCCTCGGCCAGCTCCTTCTCGCGCTGGGCCTCCAGCACGTCCGTGACGTCCATGGCAATGGAAAGACGCACTCTGCGGCCGTCCTCCCAGCGGATGAGCCGGTCCACAATGGTGTAGGTATGGTTGGACAGGGGATTGACGTGGACCCAGTGGTGGGGGCTGTCCGGATTGTCCCGGCCGCGCAGGAAGGCATTAGTGCAAAACGGGCACGGCGCGTCCAGGCCTTGGAAGCGGGCAAAGCAGCGCTGGTCCCTGCCCGGACGCAGTGGGAACTGTTCGTTCAGGGCCTTGTTGGTGAAAAGCACCTCGTAGGTATCCATGTCGGAGATATAGACCGGCTCCACAAAGGCATCCAGAATATCGGCCAGCTGTCGGCTTTTGCGGGCCAGACCGGCGCGCTGCCTGAAATTCAGGTCCGCGCCGCACAGCACATTGGCCACGGCCACGGCCATGTTGACCATGCTCTCGGTCCAGCTCACATGGCGGTTGCAGATATCCACCCCGAAGAAACCGTTCAGCGCGCCGTCATGGCGCAGGGGCACGGCCAGAAGCGAACGGATGCCCTGAAGCAACAGCAACTCGCGGGTCCGGTCATGGGGGACGCGGCGCACATCCTCGATACGCAGGGGCCGCCCCTGCTCGAGATCGCTCACGAACCAGCCGATCTCTTCGGGCGGGATATTCTGAAGCGCGGGCGACTGCGGCGGGACGCCTTCGGCGCACCATTCGTAGGTATTGTGCCAGAGGCCGTTGTTTTTCCGGAAAAGATAGGCCCGGCTCGCCTCCAGACACTGCCCCAGCTCCCGCAGGGCGTTGTTGAAAAAAACATCCCGGTTCTGGCTGACCAGGGCCTCGCTGGAGACTTTGGCCAGCAGCAGGGAAAACTTCTCGGACGCGGCGGCTTGCGCAAAAGCCGCACTTGTGGTGTCGGACATGTTTTCTCGCTCTCGTGAGTTCAGGCCGAATGCCCGCAAGCGGGCATCCGGCGGCAAGGCTACGTGGACAGACCTTGCCGGGACTTCAGCATGTCAAGTTCAAAATGCCATCAGCTCCGGAGCGTGTGGACAGCACGTTTCCGCAGCCGCGCCTTCAACGCGCCTCGCGGCGCAACACCTCCAGACCGGCCTGGGCAGCGCCCCACAATCCACTGTTTTTATTCTCAACCAGATAGATGGGCACGGAACGGATCAGGGAGGCGAACTGCGGGGTGGTGTACAGCTCCCGCAAAAAATAGTCGCTGGTGACGCAAAGGGGATTGCGGCTGGCAATGCCGCCCGCGATCCACAGGCCGCCACGGCACAGGGTAGTCAGAATCCAGTTGCGGCAGGCCCGGGCATAGAAGCGCGAATACCAGCGCAGGGTGGGGGTATCCCGGCTGAGGGCGCTCTCGCCCACTTCGCGGGCTTCCAGAGTTTCGCCGCTGAGATAGCGGTGCAGCAGGCCAAGCCCCCTGCCGGTGAGAATGTCGTCGCCGCGCGCGAAAGGATAGCCCAGTTCCCGGCAGACGAATTTGTGAAAATCATTTTCCTCGTCGCCCACAAAGGGAAAGGAGGCGTGCCCGCCTTCGGCGGCCACCGGCAGCCAGCCGCCGCGCCCGTCATGCACCAGGGAAGCGGTGCCCAGACCCGTGCCCGCGCCCAGCACGCCCCGGCTGGCCGTGGGCGGCACCTCAGCCTGCTCCGTGGGCCTGACCACGCAACGCGCCTGCTCCCCGATTTCCGTCAGGCAGCCGTAGGCTTCGGCGGTAAAGTCATTGATGACCAGAGCGCGGGGAATGCCGTAGCGCTGTTCCAGGCCCGTGAGATCCACGCGCAGGGCGCCGTTGGTCAGGCCGCCGCGCAGGCCGTCGCTCACCGGCCCGGCCAGGCCCAGAACAAGCATGTCCGCCGTGCGCAGGGGCGTTTCCAGCTCGCGCTCCAGGGCGACAAGCACCATGTCCGTATCCAGCAGGCCCGCGGATCTGATCCAGACCACCCGCTCCTGGCGGAGACGGCCCTGATCCAGGCTGAAGGATGCGAAACGGCAATTGGTGCCGCCGATATCGGCTGCGAGAATGCGCTGCATGGGGTCTCCCGGCTGCAATGCGGTCAAAGCGGGCGGAACAGGGTTCGGGCCGGATTTCGTCAGGCTCAGCTCCTGTCCGAGCCCATCCGGCGTACCAGATTGGTGGTGCTGCACCCGTCCACCAGCCCGGCCAGATGCACGCGGCCGCCATATTCGCGCACCAGCTCCGCGCCCACCACGGTTTCCACGGTATAGTCGCTGCCCTTGACCAGCATGTCGGGCCGCACCCGACGGATCAGCTCCAGGGGCGTGTCCTCGTCAAAAAGAACCACCGCGTCCACGCCCTGCAACGCGGCCAGAAGCAGCGCGCGGCTCTGCTCGTTCTGGATGGGACGGCCGGGGCCCTTGAGACGGCGCACCGAGGCGTCGCTGTTCAGACCCACCACCAGGCGCTCACCCAGGGCCGCGCACTGGCGGATCAGGGAAATGTGGCCGGGATGAAGCAGGTCGAAGCAGCCGTTGGTGAACACGATGCTCGCGTTTCCGCGCCGCCACTCCTCCAGTTTTTCTAGCAGGCCGGGCAGGCTGTACAGTTTGGGATTGTCGGCGTTCTCGCGCAGGGCCAGGTTGAGTTCGCTCAGGGCCACCGGCGCGGTGCCCGGCTTGCCCACAGCCACACCGGCCGCCGTATTGGCCACGAGCGCGCTTTCCTCCCAGTCCAGGCCCTTGGCCACGCAGGCCGCCAGAGTCGCGATGACTGTGTCGCCCGCGCCGGACACGTCGGCCACCTCGCGCACGGCGGCCCGGATGTACCGCGGCGGCCTGTCCGGGCTGAACAGGGCCATGCCCTTGGGGCCGCGCGTAAGCAACAGGCGCTCCAGGCCGTGGCGTTCGCGCAACGCGGCGGCCAGGCGTTCCCGCTCCCGCTGATCCGGGCTATCGCCCGCTTCCAGGCCGCAGGCCAAGGCGAACTCCGCGCTGTTGGGCGTCACGCACTGCGCCCCGGCATAGCGCCGCCACTGCCCGCCCTTGGGGTCCACCAGCACGGGAATGCCCCGCTCGCGGGCCGCCACGATGACCGGCGCGCACAGGCTGTGGCCGTCCGGGCCGTCCAGCAGCACGCCCTTGCCGTAATCGGAGAGCACCAGCGCGCCGCAGCCCGGCAGGCGTTCCAGAACTTTTTCTCGCAGCAGCGCGCTTTCCTCCGGCCGCGGCGGGACGATCTCTTCTTCATCCAGGCGCAGCAATTGCTGCCCCTGGGCAATGATCCGGGTTTTGCGCGTGGTGCTGCGCGCGGCGGAATACACAAGGCCGTCGCCGATGCCTTCGGCGGCCAGTTCGCGGCGCAGGGCCTCTCCGGCCTCGTCGCGGCCCGCCAGGCCGACCAGTTCAACCCCGACGTCCAGCCGGGCGAGATTACGGGCCGCGTTGGCCGCGCCGCCCGGCACGGTCCAGCGTTTCCGCACGCAGGCCACGGGCACCGGCGCTTCCGGCGAAATGCGCCGCACCCGGCCGGAAATGTAGTGGTCGAGCATCACATCGCCCAGCACCAACACGCGTACTCCGCTAAATTCCATAGCTCATTCCTGTTCCCGTGGATTGCCGACATGCGGGCGGAGCCGGTTCAGGCCCCACGGATGGCCCGGCTGAAGAGCGCGCCCAGGGGGCTTTCATCTTCCTGCGCATCCAGCAGGTCATGGATGCGCGTCCGGGCCGCGCCGCCCAGACGGCGGCGTTCCTCGGGATCCCCGGCCAGGCGTTCCAAAGCCCGGGCCAGGGCCGCCGCGTCATTCCGGGGCACCACCAGACCGCTTTTTCCGTCTTCCACGGCTTCGGTCAGGCCCGGCAGATCGCTGACCACCACGGCCAGGCCAAAGGCCATGGCTTCCGCCAGGGCCGAGGGCAGGCCGTCCACATCGCCCTGGCTGGTTTTGCGCCCCGGCGAGACGAAGATGTCGGCCTTTTTATAGAAATCGGCCATGTTTTCATGCGGCATCTGCCCCGTAAACTCCACCAGCCTGCGCAGGCCCAGACGCCAGGCAAGCCAGCGCAGCCGCAGGCGCTCCGGTCCCTGGCCCACGATCTTGAGACGGAAATCCAGCCCCTGGGCGCGCAATTGGGCACAGGCCCGCAGCAGGAGGTCATAGCCCTTGCGCTTGCTGATGGTGCCCACGGCCAGGATTTGCAGGGGCTGGGCCTCCTGGGCGCCGGAAGGCAGGGGAATGTCCGCGTCGTCCTCGGGCGGGGTCAGGGTCAGGGGATCGCGCAGCAGAATCAGCTTCTCGGCGGGCAGTTCCGGCAGCATCTCGCGCAGGGTCCGCAGGGTGGCCTGGGTGTCGCAACGCACAAAGACCGCCTGCGCCGCCTTGACGGCCCAGTCCTTGCCGGGCCGGGCCAGATCCTGGGCGCGCACGGAAAAGGCGAAAGGCACGCCCAGCAAACGCGCGGCCACCCAACTGGCCGTGGCTTCGCTGTGCGCGCCCGTGGCATATAGAAACTCGATTTTTTCCTCCAAGCCCCAGCGGGCCAGCAGGGCCCCGCAGCCGAAGGCCCAGAGATGGCTCAGCAGGCCCCGGCCCCAGCGGGAACGGGTGGGCAGATCGCGCCAGAGATCCCATAAGGAATGGGACGAGCCCCGCAACTGCCGGAACAGGGACGCGCAGACGGAGAAAAAATGCCACGCGCCGATGCGGCGCACGGCCAGCGGCAGGGCGTAGCCCTCGGGATTGCCCAGCAGGCCGCTGCCCCGGATGGCGTAAATGCGCGAGAGCAGACCCGCAGCGTGCAGGCGGTGGGCCTCTTCCATCAGGTTTTGGCCCGAGGCCTCGGGAAAACGCTCGGCCACCAGCGCGCCGCGCACCACCGGCGGCGGGGGCGAGAGCAGGCTTTGCGCGTCATGCTCCGGAAGCGGCGGCAGCTCATGGCGGCGGCAGTGCAGGATGCCGTCCTCAAGCGTATAGATGCTGTCGCAGTATTCGGCCATCTTGGGGTCATGGGTAACCATGACCATGGACACCCCGCCGGTGTGGCAGAGCGTGCGGAAATTCTCCATGATCAGGCGGCTGGTGCGAGCGTCCAGCGCACCCGTGGGCTCGTCGGCCAGCAGAATGCGCGGATTGTTGACCATGGCGCGGGCAATGGCCACGCGCTGCTGCTCGCCGCCGGACAGGCGGTTGCTGCGGTAATGCACCCTGGCCGAAAGGCGCACCAGTTCCAGGGCGCGGATCACCCGCTCCCAGCGTTCCTGCGGCGGTATGCCTTCATAAATCAGGGGAAATTCAACATTCTCAAACACCGTGGAGTGCTCGAAAAGATTGCTGGACTGCATCACAAAGCCCATGTTCCCACGCCGGAAGGCGGCGGTCTGCTCGCGGGTGAAGGTGAGCACATCCGTGCCCAAAATGTTCAGCGAACCGGCGTCGGGCGCGTGCAGCATGCCCAGAATGTGCAGCATGGTGGACTTGCCGCAGCCCGAGGGGCCCATGATGGCCACCAGTTCACCGGCCTGCACTTCAATGTTCACGCCGCGCAGGACCGGCGAGAACCCGGCGTAACACTTATATAAATCCTTGGCGACGATAACCGGAGCCATGTTTCACCTTTTATTCAAAACGCAGTGCGGTAACCACGTCCATACGGCTGGCCTGAAGGGCCGGATACAAGCCGCCGGCCACGCCGATGAGCGCGGAGAATACGATGCTGCCCAGACTGCTGGCGACCAGCAGGGGGTAGGAAATGCCCGTGCCCAGCGACCACGAACCGATTTCGACCAAGGTGACGCCCACCACAATGCCCAGAATGCCGCCGGCCACGGATTTGCACAGGGCCTCGGCCAGGAATTGGGCCAGGATGTCCGTATCGGAGCCGCCCATGGCTTTTTTGAGGCCCACTTCGCGGGTGCGCGCGCGCACTGCGGCAAAAGTGCCGTACCAGATGCCGAAGCCGCCCAGCATCAGCGACGCGGCGATGCCCAGCCAGAGCAGGGCCTCCACCCACATGAAGGTGGTCTTGATGCGTTCAAGCTGCTCTTCCTGGGTGCGGATGACCAGATAGGGCGCGGCCTGATGCTCGCGCACCACTTCCGGGATCAGGCGGATCAGGGGCGGCACGTCTTCCCAGCCGACGGCGCGCACAAACAGGCGCGTCACCTTGCCGTCGCCCCAGTTGCGGTCGATCATGGTGGTATAGGGCAGAAAGCCGCCCTGGCTCCAGCTGCCCAGCATCACGCCGCTGACCACGCCCACAACTTCAAAAACGTCCTTTTCCAGAAACAGCAGTTTGCCCACGGCCTTGTCCGGGTCACCGTAGAGATTGCGGGCGGCTTCGCGGCCCAGCATGCAGACCCGGCTGTGACGCTCCATATCCGCGTCGCTGAACAGCCGGCCGGCCGTGAGGGACAGGGAATAGACCTCGGCGAAATACTGGTCGATGCCGATGAAATAGACGCTCAACGAGCGTTCGCCCTCGCCGCGCAGGAGGAAGCCCTTGCCGTCGCGCACGTTGCGGCTGACCATGCCCACGCCCGGCAGGGCGCGCAGGGCGTCCACGGTGGCGGGAAAGAATTCGCGTACGGGCTGACCGGGGTACTGCTTGTCATCCATATAAACCTGGATGACGTTGACCCCGCCCATGAGCACCATATCCTGGCCCACTTTATACCGGATTTCGCGGCCCAGCACGGAAAGGGCAATAAAGGCGGTGATGCCCAGAGCAATGGACAAAATCACCCCGAAGCCGCGTTGGCGCACAACCTGCCTGAGGCTGACGCGAAAAAGGTCGGACATGGCGATCATAGCGCAACTACCACATATCCATAAGAAGACGATAAAAAACCGCGCCGCGCGGCCGCAATACCGAAAATCGGCCGACAAGCGTCAGTACAACACATCCATTATTACGCCGGGCCGGGACAAGTGTCAAAACAGCCGCCCGGAGCCCGGACCAATCCGTTCTCCGCACGTTGTTTTATCCCGCCCTGCGGGCATCAGGGGCTTGCGGCGTGCTCGCCGTTTGGGCCCCTGTCGCTGCTACCTTTATCCGTACGGCGGCCTTGCCGCCAACGGCTGAAGCCCGGCGCGGGCAGGGGCCTGCCAAGGGGCTGCGCCCCCTCCGAGGCCCTCTTGCCCCCCGGAACACCCCGCTGGACTGATTACGGCGTCAGCGTAAAGCGGGGTTTGTTCGTGCACTCCCGTCGCCCCTAGGCGCTGCCGCCGGGCCGACAAGCGCCGTATAGGCCGGAAGGTCGCTTCTGGACTTCCTTATCTCCCGCGAACGTGGTCGGCGCAGCCGACAAGTGAGCGGGAGCTGGTTTTGCGGGAATTTTGCAAAATTGGCGATTTTTTCGTGCGGGCAAGGCAGCGGCACGTTTTTGAGCGGAGCATACTCAGATATGTGAGCATCAAAAACGCGCTGATAACGCCGCCCGCGCGGAACAGGCGGATTTTACAAAGTAACCGCAAAAGTACACAAAGCCTGAAGCAGGAACGCTGCTTCGCCTCTACCTCGCGGTCAACGCCGCCGCACGCCGAGCACCGTGCCGCCCTGCCCCACAGTATAGGCCGTATCCCGCCAGACAATCTCCCTGGCGGGAATGGTGCGCAGATAGACCAGAACAAACATGCCCACCGCGCAGACAAAAGCCCAGAGCCAGCGCCCCAGGGGCACGGACCGGGGCAAAAAGGCCCGCCAGGGCCCCAGCGCAGCCGCCAGCGCGGCCAGCCAGAGCAGGGCCAGCAGCACGGCCGCCCCGTTGCCCAGGCCCAGCAGGCCGCCGAGCAGGGCCAGAGCCGCGCCCAGCGGCGGCACGGCCATCAGGACGGCCAGCACCCCGAGCAGCAGCCATTGGCCGGGTATGCAGAACTTGAGAAACAGCACCTGGCGTTCCATCCAGGCCCGCCAGACCGGCAGGGCGTGGTCCGCGGCCTCGGTGCGCAGCAAGGCCCCGGCGCACAGACGCACATGCACGCCCCGGCCCTGCAGCAGCGCGCCCAGGGAACAATCGTCCACCACATTATGGGCCCAGAGTTCGGCCACGCCGTAGCGTTCAAAAGCGGCCCGGCTCATGGCCATGGCCCCGCCCCAGGGCTGGGTGAAGGCCGAGAGGGCCTGCAAAAAGCGCATCAGCAGCACGCTGAGCGCATAGGCCAGGGTCACCGGGCGCTGGTCGCGCGGCTCCACCGTATGGTAGCCGGTGCTGAACGCCGCCTCTCCCCTGGCCACGGGTCCCACAAGGCAGCGCACGAAATCCTCTGCGGCCAGATGGGTGCTGTCGCAGAACACATAGACGTCCGCCGCGTCGCCCACGGCGGCCACGCCCTGCAAACTGTTGTGGTTTTTCTGGCCGCAACCGGCGGCCGGACCGGCCACAACATGCCGCAGGGCCGGGAAATCCTCCCGCAGCGTGCGGATCAGCCCGGCCGCCGGTTCCTCGGCCGTGGCCGTCACCAGCACCGGCAGCAGATCCGGATAATCCTGACGCAGCAGGCTGCTCAGGGCCTCGGTCATGCGCGGATGCGCGCCCGCCACCGGAATGATCATCGCCGCCTTGGGCCAGCCGCCCGGAGGCGTGAAACGGTTCGCCTCGCGCTCCTCTCCGGCCTTCCGGACCAGGGAACGCCCGCAACGGGCCAGAAGAAAGAGCAGGCCGCACTGAACCAAGGCCACGCAGAACCAGAACATCAGCATGGAATTACTCCTGAAATAACCTAGTCCGGCAGAGGCGCGCAGTCCCCGGACGCCAGCGGCACGTCCTGGACGCGCTTGCCTTCGAGCTTGATCTTCATGCCGTTTTTAAGGCTGATTGTGCCTTCCACCTTGTCCGGCGCGCTCAGACGGCCCTTGAACCTGTGGCCCGAGGAATGGGAGGCTTCAATGGCGTTGTCTTTCACGCTGCCCTCAAAGTGGTAGACATCCACCTGGCCGTTGGCAAGACGCAGATGCAGCACGCCCCTCACCTTGCCCTGGGCCGAAAAACACAGGCCCACCCGGAAGGTGGAGGTATACAGCGAACCGGTCCAGAGTTCCGTCACTTCCGCGGGCGCGTCCGCCGATGCCGCCGGAAGCGACGGGGACGACGACGCGGGGACGGCCTTTTCCCCGGCGGCCGGAGCCGCGGCGCCGGACGGGGATTCGTCGGCTAGGGCCGGGGCGGCCCCTGTCGGGGACATGGCCAGCAGCACGATCAGAACGCCTGTTGCCCATGACCTGGAAAAAGAAAAAAAGTTGTTCATGGCGTGTCTATGTTCCAGCTTGGGCTTCTCGCTGGCCGGCTGACGGCGTTTTCCGGCTGTGCTCCCGCCAGAGGCGCTCGAAAAGCTCCTGATGCGCGTCCACCATGGCCGTAAAGGAGAAATCGCGCTCCACGCGCAGGCGTCCGGCCCGGCCCAGAGCGTCGCCGGACTGCGGATCGTCCAGCAGGCGCAGGCAGTTGCGGGCCAGGGCCCGGTCATCGCCCGCCGAGGACAAGAAGCCGTTGCCGTTTTCCTCCACCAGACGGGGAATGCCGCCCACCGCCGTGGCGCAGACCGGCAGGCCGCAGCTCATAGCCTCCAGAATGACATTGGGCTGGCCCTCGCGCACGGAGGCCAGGACAAACAGCCGGGCCGCCGCGTAGTGTTCGCGCATGTCCATGCCGCCGGGGAAAAAGTCCACCCGCGCGCCCGCCGGGTGCTCACGCGCCCATTGCTTCAGGGCCCCCTCTTCCGGGCCGTCTCCCACAATGCGCAGGCGGGCCTCCGGACGGCTTTGCAGAATCAGTTCAAAGGCCCGCAGCAGGGCCAAATGATCCTTGTCGCGCGCCAGGCGCGCCACGCACAAGACCACCGGCTCCCGCGCCGAAGGGGGATTTTCGCCGGGCCGGAAAAAGTCCACGTCCACCCCGTTGGGAATGTAGCTCAGATGTCCGGCGGGCACGCCCAGGCCCTGGAGCGTCTGGAACAGGGCTTCGGAATTGCAGACCATATGCCGGGTCAGACGCCAGAGCCAGCGCTCGTGCTGGCGTTTGGGGCCGCCGCCGCCCCGGCAGGTGCCCACGACCACGGGCACGTCCAGCGCCCGCCCCCAGATCCGGCCCCAGATGTTGGGCAGGGCCGTGCAGGGCACCAGAATGTCCGGGGCGGCCCGCCGCAGGGCCGGGGCCAGGCGCAGAAAAAAGAAGGGGGCCGCGCTGCGGGACGCGCCCAGATGCGTCAGGCCGATGCCCGCGTCACGGGCCGCGCTGTCCAGATCCGTCGCGCCGGTGAGGGTGAGCATGGCCGGGGAAAAACGCTTCCGGTCCAGGCGGCGGGCCAGCTCCAGAGTCTGGCGCTGGGTACCGCCGAAACAGAGATCTTCCATGAGAAAAAGCACGTTCAACGGTCGCGTCATAGGGCTCCTGTGGAAAACGCGCGCCGTAACAGGTTACGGCTTGCGGTTGCCAGCATACTATGCATTCCGCGCGCTTTTGCAAGTCCCGGAGCAAGCGCATGAACAGGATGGCATTTTTTGTGTCCAGGACGAAAAAGAAACATGCTCTTGAGTCAGGCTTCCTGTACCTTTGCGGTTATTTTGCAAAATCCGCCCCCCGCTCACTTGCCGCCCGTGTCGGCTGCGTTCACGGGTGTAAGGAAGAAAGACACACTTATGGAAACAGATGAATATCCGGAGATTGAGGCATGCAGTCGATTGCCCTGTTACAAGTCCCGCCCGGCATTGCCTTGCCGGGCATCCCGGCTTATTATGCGCCGATGAGCACTATCGCCTCCGAAGCGCGCGCGGACGCGCCCGCCCTGCGCGTCGTCGTCAGTCTGGATGTGGAAGAGGAAGGGCTGTTCTCCGGCCGCTACGCCGCCTCGGATTGCGGCGTGCGCAATGTGGCCCTGCTGCCCCGCCTGGCCCCGCTGAGCCGGGAGCTGGGCTTTCCGCTGACCCTGTTCTGCGCCCACACGGTCTTTGCCAGCGCCGAAGCCCGGCCCGTGCTGGCCTGGATGCGCGACCACTGCGGCGCGGAAATCGGCGCGCATCTGCACCACTGGAGCACCCCGCCCCTGGTTGAAAACCGGGCCGGAACCGGGACTGCCGCCCATAAGGCCGACGGTCCGCCCACGCGCACCGACCGTCTGCCGCGCGACCTGCTGCGCCGGCGGCTGCGCACCCTGCTGGACGCCGGGCGGGACTTCCAGTCCGCGCCCCTGACCAGTTTCCGCATGGGCCGCTGGGATCTGAAAGACGTAGTGCGGCCGCTGCTGGCCGAGGCGGGCATCAGCGTGGACAGCTCCGTCTGCCCGCTGCGCGCTTTCAGGGACGGGCCGGACCATTTTCTGGCCCCGGCCGATCCCTACTGGGCCGAGGATCTGTCGGGCCGCCGTCTGCTGGAAGCGCCCATCACCCAGATCCCGCTCTCGCCCGCCCTGGCACGGCTCTGGTACGGCCTGGCCCGCCGCAAGGCCGGTCTGCTGGATTCCTTTCATTTCTGGGGCGCGCTGAGCCCCAATCCGGTCTGGCACAGTCCGCGCGTCATGCGTCTGGCCAGCCGCCTGCACGCGCGACGCGGCGGCAAGGTGCTCAGTCTGTTCTGGCATTCCTCGGAAATGCTGCCCGGCGCGTCGCCCAACGTGCCGGATCAGGCCGCGGCCGACGCGCTGCTGCAAAAAATTTACGGCTATCTGCGCTGGCTGAAGGAAAACTTCAAGGTCCGGGGCGTCACCGCCGCCCAACTCCATGCGGAAGCCGGGACCCTGGATTTTCCCCAACGCCCGGCGGGCCGGGGGGACTGGTAATGTCCCGTCTGGTCTTTGTGCTGCTGGACGGCCTGGGCACGGCCACGGCCCGGCGCTGCATGAGCTGCCTGCGCGCCCTCACCGAAGCGGGGCAGGCCCGCTTTACCGAGCTTGAAGCCGAGCTGCCCCCGCTGTCCCGCCCGCTCTACGCCACCCTGCTCAGCGGCCTGAGCCCGGCGCGGAGCGGCATCCTGCGCAACGACGACGCCCGCCTCTGCCCGGCGCCGACCATTTTTCAGCGCGCGCGGGACGCGGGCCTGAGCACGGCGGCGGCCGCCTATTCCTGGATAAGCGAACTCTGCAACCGCGCGCCCTTTGAACCGGAACGGGACCGCCTGACCGACGACCCCGCCCTGCCCATCGGACACGGCCTGTTTTACAGCCAGGACGCCTATCCCGACGACGAACTGTTCCGCGACGCCGAGGCCCTGCGGCTGCGCTACGGGCCCGATCTGCTGCTGGCGCATTCCATGGGCATTGATTTCGCCGGGCACGCGGCCGGAGCGGACGCGCCCGCCTACCGCGAAGCCGCGCGCGCGGCCGACGGCCTGCTGGCCCGTTATCTGCCGCGCTGGCTGGACGCGGGCTATGCCGTGCTGATCACCAGCGACCACGGCATGGATGAGGATTGCGGCCATTACGACAATACGGAGCCGGTCCGTCGGGTGCCGCTCTGGCTGGCAGGGCGGGCCTGGAATGGTCTGCCCCTGCCCGCGCGCCAGACCCAGGTGGCGGATCTGATGCTGGCGGTTCTGGGCCTAGCGGAATGAACGAATCTCCCCAAGCCTCACGGAGTCTTCCCATGCAGCGCAACGTCCGTCTGAGCGGCTATGTCTGGATTCTGCTGGCGGCTTTTTTCTGGTCGCTGATCGGGGTGATTTCCAAAATCTGCATGAGCGCCGGGGTCAGCCCGCTGGAAACTGCCTTCTGGCGCGCGGCCTTTGGCGGCGCGTTGTTCCTGGTCCACGCCACGCTGCACAAGGGCCTGTTCATCCGGCTCCGCGACGCGGGTATTTTTCTGCTTTTCGGGGTCTGGGGCGTGGGCGTCTTTTTCGGGGCCACCCAGTACGCCATCCAGCTCAGCGGCGCGGCCATGGCCGTGGTGCTGCTGTATACCGCGCCGGTCTGGGTGGCCGTGTTTTCCCGCCTGCTCTTCAGGGAAAGGATCTCGCCGCGCAAGATCGGGGCCATCGGCGTGGCCCTGACCGGCACCACCCTGGTCTGCTTTTCCGGCGGCAGCCTGCCGGGGCGGACCTCGCTTTTGGGCATCGGCTGCGGGCTGCTGACCGGGCTCTGTTACGCCTCGCACTATCCCTTTTACCGCTGGTGGCAGAACCGTTACGCCACGGCCACCATTTACGGCTTCATGCTTGCCGGGGGCGTGCTCGCGCTCTGGTTCTGCGTGCCCGTGAGTCTCAACCATGAGCCGCGCGTCTGGTTCTGGCTCGCCGTGCTGGGCGTGACCAGCACCTTTTTCGCCTATACCTGCTACGGCCAGGGCCTCAAACGCATCAGCCTGGTGCGCGCGGCGGTCACCTGCCATCTGGAGCCGGTGCTGAGCACCCTCTGGGTCTGGCTGTTCTGGCAGGAAAATTTCAGCCTCGGCGGCTGGCTCGGCAGCGGCCTGGTGCTGGCCGCCGTCCTGCTGCTGACCACGGACAAAAGCCGTGATTGAGGAAGCGCCCATGTCTCCGTCCCCCCGCACAAGCGAATCCCTGGCCCGGCGCATCCGCATGGCCCGAGGCCTGGAACCGGCCGATCTCTGCGTGGAACACGTGAATGTGGTGGATGTGTTCAGCCGCACCCTGCTGCGCGACATTTCCGTAGCCGCGGGCGACGGGGTTTTTCTGGGTTTCGGCCCAAGCGGGCTTCCGGCCCGCCGCCGCATGGACGCGCGCGGGCGTTTCATGCTGCCCGGCCTGATAGACGCCCATCTGCACCTGGAATCCACCATGCTGACCCCGGCGGAATTCGCCCGTCTGGTCGTGCCGCACGGCACGGCCGCAGTGGTGGCCGATCCACATGAAATCGCCAATGTTCTGGGTCTGGCCGGCCTGCGTTATCTGTTGGAAAGCTCGCGGGACCTGCCCCTGGATTTGCGTCTGGCGCTGCCCTCCTGCGTGCCCTGCACGCCCTTTGAGGATTCCGGCGCGGTCCTGGCCGCCTCGGATCTGGCTCCGCTCATGGGGCACGAACGGGTCTGCGCCCTGGGGGAAATGATGAACTATCCCGGCCTGCTGGCCGGAGATCCCGCCGTGCTGGACAAAATCGTCCTGGCCCGCGCCTCGGGCAAGCGCCTGGACGGCCATGCCCCCGGCCTGCTCCAGGCGCGGCTGGACGCCTACTGCGGCACGGGCGTGGCCAGCGACCACGAATGCGAAAGCCCGGAGGAGGTCGTCCAGCGCCTGGTGCGCGGCATGTACGTTTTTGTGCGGCACGGCTCGGCGGCGCGCAATCTGCCCGCCCTGCTGCGCGCGGTGCATGTCAACAACGCCCACCGCTGCTGCTTCTGCACGGACGACAGCAGCCCGGCGGACCTGCTGGAACGCGGGCATATGGACGAAATCCTGCGCCTGGCCGTGGCCGAGGGCCTGGACCCGCTGCTGGCCGTGGGCATGGCCGCGCTGAACGGCTGTGTGTTTTACGGCATGCGGGGCCGGGGCGGCATTGCGCCGGGCTGGGCGGCGGACTTCTGTCTGGTGGACGATCTGCGTGGATTCCGGGTCCGCGAAGTGTTCAGGTCCGGACGCCAAGTGGCCCAGGAAGGACATCTCTGCGTGGAACTTCCCGCCGCGCCGCCGCCTTCGGACGTGCTGGACACGATCCATATCGCGCCGCTGACACAGGAGGCCCTGCGCCTGCCCGTGCCCTCGGGCCGGGCGCGGGTCATGGGCCTGACCCCGCAATCGCTGATCACGCGCGCTCTGATCCTGCCCGTGGCGCTGGACAGGGGCTGTTTTGATCCGCAACAAAACCCCGGTCTGGCGAAAATCGCCGTGGTGGAGCGCCACAAGGCCACAGGCAAGGTCGGCGTGGGCATCCTGCACGGCTATCTGCGGCCGGACGCGGTGTTTAATGGGGCCATTGCCACCAGCATTGCCCATGATTCCCACAATGTCGTGGTGGCGGGCGGCAATGACCGGGACATGCTGGCCGCCGTGGAAAGCCTGTGCGCCATGGGCGGCGGCATCTGCTGCCTGCAACGCGGGCGAACCTTGGCCGCCCTGCCCCTGCCCGTGGCCGGACTGATCAGCCCGGAGCCGGGCCGGGAAGTGGCCGCGCGCAAGGCCGCGCTGCTGGCGACCGCGCGACGGCACTTCGCGCTCAACCCGGACCTGGACCCGGTCATGGCCCTGAGCTTCATGGCCCTGCCGGTCATTCCGGAACTCAAGCTCACCGCGCGCGGCCTGTTCGACGTGCAAGGCTTTTCTTTTGTGCCGGTGGATGCCGAAAAAGTGTAGGGCCAGGCCTCTTGACGGAAACAGCCGGTCTGGGCTAAAAGATTTGCTCACGTTGTCACGGCATCGCGCTTTTCAGGGCACGCCGGAAACGCGTGTTCCTGCCGGGATGGTGGAATTGGTAGACGCAGCGGACTCAAAATCCGCCGACCGCAAGGTCTTGCGAGTTCAAGTCTCGCTCCCGGTACCAAACAAATTCAGGCGGTTACGGGAAGGTAGCCGCCTTTTTTGTTTTTTTGTGCCACCACTGCATCACCCGCACCACTGTCGCCAAATGCAACCAAGTCCAGAAAGGACGGATTGTTAAGGCACGCTCGGTATCGGCAAATCCTCACCTCCGAAAAATAAGTATGCCCCCAAGGTCTTGCCTCTCATGGGCAGGGACGCTGCGTTTCTGCCGTCCGTCGTCTTGCCGCGCGGCATGGCAGGAAAATCCGCCTGAACCAAGCCGTCCCGCGATCAGCTCCGAACCGCGCGGGACGCGCATTTCCGGCCCAAGCAAAATTTTGTGAAAAAAAACATTGAATTTTATCGGCCACGTCAAGTAAGTTTTACCCAAGCGGATAACGCCGGATAACGGGTGCATCGAGGACGGCATGGGGGCATGCCCATCGCCGTGCCCGGACGGAAGGTGCCGGACGCCGCCGATTTGGCGGCTGTAGCGGCACGGTTGTGTCATGACGCACGCCCGCCGGGCGACGTAAAGCGCCGCTGACGGCCAGCGCGGGATATGTACGAGAACAGATAAGGATTCCAAACCAACAGGAGGATCTCTGATGAAACGCATTATTGCGCTCTTTGTGGCATTCGGCCTCATCTGCGGCATGGCGCTGGGCATGGCGCCGTCGGCCGATGCCAAAACCGTGATCAAAATCGCGGGCATGAAGCCGGAAGGCGAGCCGGAAACCATCGGCATGCATCAGTTCGGCAAATATCTGGCGGAACTTTCCAACGGCAAATATGAAGTGCAGGTCTTCCCCAACAGCCAGCTCGGCAAGGAAGACGCCTACATCGCCGCCACCCGTAAGGGCATTATTCAGATGTGCGCCACCGGCACGCAGACCTCGGCACTGCATCCGGCCATGGCCATGCTGGAAACGCCCATGCTCTACGACGATCTGGACCATGCCCGCCGTGCCATGGAAGGCAAGACCTTTGAGCTGATCAACCAGGGCTTCACCGAAAAATCGGGCCTGCGCACCCTCAACGCCTTTCCCCTTGGTTTCCGCCATTTTTACACCAAAAAGCCGGTGAAAACCATCGCCGACCTCAAGGGCCTGCGCATGCGCGTGCCCAACATCCCCCTGTACACCAATTTCGCCAAGGAATGCGGCATCAGCGGCCAGCCCATGCCCTTTGCCGAAGTGCCCGGCGCGCTTGACCAGGGCGTCATCGACGGCGGCGACAGCCCGCTGGCCGACATCGTGAGCCTGAAGATGTATGAGATTACCCCTGAAATCACCCTCACCGGCCATATCCTGGTGATCCATTCCTTGTACATCAACGAGAAATTCTACAAGTCCCTGCCCGAACAGGACCGCAAGTGGGTTGACGAAGCCGCCAAGCGCTCCGCCGACGACATCTGGAAGATGGTGGCTGCGGGCGACGAAAAAGCCAAGCAGACCATCATCGCCGCCAATGGCCACATCACCACGCCCAGCAAGGAATTCCACGACTACATGGCGGAAGCCGGCAAGCGCAGCTGGAAGCTCTTTTACGACACGGTGCCCAATGCCCAGGAAATCCTGGACAGCGCCGCCAGCTATCGCCAGGCCAAGTAACAAGATCAGCACGATGTAACGCGGGCCGGGGGCGTAAGGCTTCCGGCCCGTCGCGCAACGCGCTCGGCGGGAAGGCCCCGCAGCACTAGAGGGTGTCGTCATGAGATGGATTTTCGTGTTATATCAGGGAGAAAGAGCCTTTTATGAAGGGAGTGTACTCTGCTGGTACTCGACCGGAATAAAAGGCGAATTTCAACGCGGAGATAACCGAAAAGACGCTCGTGACGACAGCCTCTAAAATTTTCCGCACAAGTCCATATTCCGTCAGGGCATTGTTCCCGCAGAGGTCAGTATGCACGACGAGACACAGCAAAACCTTCCATCGGCGTCTGTCCCGGACGCCGACAAGCCGTGTGATCCGCATGCGGATCACGGCAAAGCGCAGTCCGAACCCCTCGGCCGGCTGCTTTTTGAGATTTTTTGCGCCGTCATCTTCCTCGGCATGATCGGTCTGGTCTTTTACAACGCTTTTCTGCGCTACGTCTTTTCCTCCAGCTATCCCCCCAGCGAGGAATGGGCGCGCTTTCTCTTCATCTACATCACGTTCTTCGGGGCCATTGAGGCTTTTTACCACAAAAAGCACATTGCCGTGGACATGTTCGTGGACCTGCTGCACGGCGCACCCCGCAAATACGTGGACATCGCCGCCACGCTCCTGGGCATGGTCGCCATGGGCCTCCTGCTCTACGGCGGCGTGATCAACGTGCTCCAGACCGTGGACACCTATTCCGTGGCCACCAATGTGAACATGGCCCTGATCAACGGCACATTGCCCATCATGGCCTTCGCGGCCCTGATCATGCAGGTGCGCGACCTCGTGGCTCTCATCCGTCGTCCGGCATCCTCTTTCACCAAGGCATAGGGGGAGAACGTGGAACTTTTCATCTTTCTCGGCACCCTATTCTTCTTCCTGGCCTTCGGCATTCCCATCTGCCTGGTGCTGGTGCTCTGCGCCATGGTGCTCATGTGGCACTCCGGCATGTGGGACGCCATGATCATTCCCGGCAGCATGCTGGACGGGGCCAACAACTACCCGCTGATGGCCATCCCCTTCTTTGTCTTTGCCGGTGAAATCATGGCCGCGGGCGGACTTTCCAAACGCGTGGTGCAACTGGCCCAGCTGATGATCGGCCGGGTGCGCGGCGGCCTGGGCTATGCGGCTGTGGTGGCCAGCATCATTTTCGCGGGTCTCATGGGCAGCTCCGTGGGCGAGGCCGCCGCTCTGGGCGGTCTTTTGCTGCCCATGATGAAGGAAGTGGGCTACAAGCCGGGACGCGCCGGGGCCGTTATCGCCTCCGGTGCCATTCTGGGCCCCATTATTCCCCCCAGCACCAACTTCATCCTGCTCGGCGCCACCATCAGCGGCCTTTCCATCACCAAACTGTTCATGATCGGCCTAGTCCCGGGCATTTTAATCGGTCTCGCGCTGATGGTGGTCTGGTTCTTTGTGGTGCGCAAGGACGGCTACAACGAAACCATCACCTTCACCCGTGAGGAAAAGTGGAAGATCCTGATCGACTCCACGCCCGCCTTCCTCATGCCCGTGCTCCTGCTGGGCGGCATCCGCTTCGGCGTTTTCACGCCCACCGAAGGCGGCGCCTTCGCGGCCATTTACGCCATTGTGGTCTGCGTGCTTTACTACCGCGAGCTTTCCTTCCGCGAGCTGCTGCGCGTCAGCGCGCGGGCGGCCACAACCACTTCGGTGGTCATGCTCATCGTGGCCACGGCCACGGCCGTGGGTTGGTTCATCACCATCGCCCAGATTCCCAATCAGATGACGGCGCTCTTTTCGCCGCTCATCGACAGCCCCGTTCTGCTGCTGTTGTGCATCAACGTCTTTCTTTTCCTCATCGGCATGGTCATGGACCTTACGCCCAACATCCTGATCTTCGCGCCGGTGTTCTATCCGCTCATCACCCAGGCCGGTATCGACCCCTACTATTTCGGTCTGCTTTTCATCCTGAACCTGGGCATCGGCGTGATCACGCCGCCCGTGGGCACAGTGCTTTATGTGGTGTGCGGCATCGGCAACATCAAGATCACCCAGCTGATCCGTAACCTGGTCCCCTTCATTCTGGTGGAAGTGGTCATGCTCTTCCTGCTGCTCTTCTTCCCCAAACTCTCGCTCATTCCGCTCGACTGGCTCATGGGCGGGAAATAAGCCGCCGCGAGCTCGCACAGAAAAGCCGCCCCTGCACAGGGGCGGCTTTCGATTTTCCAAACGGCTTCCGAACGGTGGGCATTCAGCGCCAATCCCTCTCGGCCTGCCCGAGATCCTCCAGCACCAGAGTGGGCTGACGCTCCTCCTTTGCCAGGTCTTCGCGCGTGGCCTCGCCGCTGAGCACCAGAATGAAATCAATGCCCGCGTTTTCAGCCAGTTTCTTGTCCGTGCTCAGGCGGTCGCCCACCATAACCATTTCCTCTTTGGCGTAGCGCCGCAGCAGAGGGGCCAGCACGGTCGGGTCGGGTTTGCCGAAAATATGCTGCGGGCGGCGGCCCGTGGCCGTGGCGTAGAGTTCAATCATGCTGCCCACATCAGGCAACGGCCCCTCCGGAGAGGGACAGACCAAGTCCGGATGGGTAGCCAGAAACAGGGTTTCAGGTTTTTGCAACAACAAGGCTGAACGGGCCAGCTTGTGGTAGGTCAGCTCCGTGTCATAGGCCAGAATCACGGCCTGCGCGTCCTCTTCCACCTGTTGAAGTTCGGGCATGCGTTGACGCAGATCCTGTTGAAAATCAGTGTTGCCCACAGGATAGGCCCGGCTGATGCCGCGCGCCCGTAAAAAATCCACCAGGGGCGTCACCGGTGAGAGCAACAATTCCCCGCGCGCCGGAATGCCCATGCCGTTGAGCTTGTCCACATAGGTCTGCGGCGATTTGGAGGTATTGTTGCTGAGAAAGAAAAAATCCAGATCTCGCCAGTGATTTTGAATAAAACCGACAGCACCCTTGATGGGGATATGCCCAAGATAAACCGTGCCGTCCATGTCCAGGACGACACAGCGTTTCCGCGACCAGTCCATATGCTTCCTTTTTTCCAAGGAAATAGCCGCGTTCGGCCGTCTTGGCAAGAATAGAGGGGTTCCCTTCGGCGGACGTTTCCTCCGCTGACTGTCCATTGGGGCAATGCCCGACCCCAGGGCAGACGCATCTAATTTCAGGTTTTGCAGGTCCCTTATCTGCCGTGATGATCCGTCAAAACCAGCCTTTTGTGTGCTGGCTGCGTCATCTGGCGCTTTTTGCTGCTCATGTACTTGAGTACACTCCGCGCAAAAAGTGCCATTTTCCTTGCCGGCACGCAAAAATCTTATTTTTTAGGATTCTCCCGGCACCAGCCATCCGCCTGCGCTTCGCTCCGGCGGAACAAAGGTGGCTTCGCCTCTTCTTGTTCGTTTCCCAATCTATCGGGGAATAAAGACTTTTTAGATGCGTCTGCCCTGTGCCCGACCCTTGACGAACAGCGGCAAAAGAATGAAAATTTTTATTTGGATTTGTTTATGTTATACTGAAGCCATTGCCGGGAAGACAACGCCCGTTACGGACGCGGCCACGGCGAAATGGAAATATCAGGAGGCCCCATGCTGGAAACCACGGTTGTCGTCATCGGCGGCGGCGCTACCGGCATGGGCACGCTGCGCGATCTGTGCATGCGCGGCGTGCCCGCCATTCTGCTGGAACAGGGCGGCCTTGCCCACGGCACCAGCTCCCGTTTTCACGGCCTGCTCCACAGCGGGGGTCGCTACGCTGTCAATGACAACGAATCCGCGCGCGAGTGCATTGAAGAAAACATGATTGTGCGGCGTATCGGCAGACAGTGTGTGGAGGAAACCGAAGGCTTTTTCGCACTGACGCCCGGTGACGATCCGGCCTACGTGGCTCCCTGGGCCGAGGCCTGCCACAAGGCGGGCATCGACGCGCAGGAGCTGGACGTGGCCGAAGCCCTGCGTCTGGAGCCCAATCTCGCGCCCGACATCCGGCGCGTCTTCCGTGTGCCTGATTCCTGTGTGGACGGCTTTCGCCTGGTACTGCACAACGCCATGTCCGCCAAGCGTTACGGCGGCCGGGTGCTGACCTATCACGAGGTCACGGCCATCCACCAGAACAACGGAACAGTCTGCGGCGTAACGGCTCTTGACCGCATCAGCGGCGAAATGGTGGAAATTTCCTGTCAGAGCGTGGTCAACGCCGCCGGTTCCTGGTCGGGCCGCATTGCCGGGCTGGCCGGCCTGGATGTGGCCGTTTCTCCGGACCGGGGCACGCTCATTGTCTTCAATCACCGCTTTACCTCGCGCGTAGTCAACCGCCTGCATCCCGGCGCGGACGGCGATATTTTCGTGCCCCACGGCTCCATCACCATTCTCGGCACCACATCCACGCCCACAGACCGGCCCGACGACACCACGCCCACCTATGGAGAAGTGCTGCGCCTGCTGGATCTGGGCGAACCGCTTTTCCCGGCGGTACGCCAATACCGCATCCTGCGGGCCTTCGCGGGCACGCGGCCTCTGTACACGCCGGGAAATGCGGCGGGGCGCAAGGCCAGCCGCAATTTCCATGTGGTGGACCACGCGGAGCAGGGCCTGGAGGGCATGGTGTCCATCTTCGGCGGCAAGCTGACCACCTACCGGCTCATGGCCGAACGCGTCAGCGACAACGTCTGCGCCAGAATCGGCGTACATGCGCCCTGTCGCACGGCGGATGAAGCGCTGGTGTCCGATCCCGATAAAGCCGTGCTGCGCCGCGCGGCCCGCTATTTCCCCATGCGGGGGCTCACCATCATGGCGGACCGGCTCGGCGACGATCTGCCCGCCGTGCTGCAACAGGCTGAACTGGCCGGACTGGCGGAAAAGCAGGCCGAACAGGAACATGCCGGTGGGGGTGACGGCAACCCCCTGCTCTGCGAGTGCGAAATGGTCAGCCTGGCTGAAATCGAATGCGTGGCGCGCGATCCCTCCACCCACTCCCTGTCCGACATCCGGCTGCGCACGCGCCTGGGCATGGGCACCTGCCAGGGCACTTTCTGCTCCCTGCGGACCATCGGCGCATTGGTGGAGCACGGTGTGCCTCTGGAGCTTTCGCCCACGGACAATGTGCGGCGTTTTCTACAGGAGCGCTGGCGGGGCCTGCGTCCGGCCCTCTGGGGCACGCAGGCGCGCGAAATGGAACTGGGGCGGGCCGTGTACGCCGGAACCCTCAACCTCGACGGAGCCGCGGATGAGCAGGACAATTGACGTACTTGTGGCCGGTTCCGGCTTGGCCGGGCTTATGGCCGCGCTGACCGCCGCTCAGGATGGGCGCAGCGTGCGGCTGGTGACCGACGGCATGGGCTCGCTGGCTATCAGCGGCGGTTGCGTGGACCTGCTGGGCTACGCCGGGGGACGGCGGCTGGATGATCCTTGGAACGGCATGGATCTTCTGCCGCCGGAGCATCCCTACCGCCTGCTCGGTGCGGGCAATATCCGGACGGCCCTGGACATGCTGCGCCAATGCGCGGCGGAACAGGGCTGGCCCCTGCACACGGCCGTGTCGCCGCAGGGCGCTCCCTGCAACGCGCTGCTGCCCACCATCATGGGCACGCTCAAGCCGAGTTATCTTTTGCCCGCCGGCCTGAACCCCACGGCCCTGACCAGGGCCAAGCGCATTCTGGTGGCGGGCGTGCGGGGCCTGCGCGACTGCCGTCCCGCGCTGATCGTCAGCCAGTTGGGCCGTTATAGGGACTGGGTGGACAAAAACTTTATCCAGATATTGCTGCCCTCGCCCTTGGGCGAAACCCATCGCAGTCTGAGCGCTCTGGATCTGGCCCGTCTGGTGGACAAGCCGCAGGGCCGGGACTGGTTGATCCGGGCCCTCCGGGAACACGCCGGACAGTGCGATGCCGTGTTGCTGCCGCCCATCTGCGGCAGCAGGGCCGATGCCTCGGTCTGGCATGAACTCAGCCAGGCCGTGGGCTGCCCGCTGGTGGAAATGCTTTCCATCCCGCCGGGCGTGGGCGGTCTGCGTCTGCGGGACGCGTTGCTGCGCGAACTACGCCGCCACGATTTTGAACTGGTGGAAAACGCCCGGCTGATCCGCGCCGAAACCAACGGGAAGCAATGCACGGCGCTGGTGGCTCTGGCAGCCGGGCAGGAACGCCGCCACAGAGCCCGGGCCTTTGTACTGGCCACGGGCGGCATCCTGGGCGGAGGCGTGGAACTCGCGCCGGGCAAGGTCCGTGAAAGTGTGTTCGGACTGGATATTCCCGTGCCGCCGGACGTCACAGAATGGTCCGAACCGGAAATTTTCGGCAGCCATGTCTTTTCCCGTCTGGGCGTCCGGGTGGACGGCGAAATGCGTCCCCTGGACGAGGCCGGACAGACCCGCTGGGAGAATGTCTTTTTTGCCGGGCGCAGCCTCGGCGGTTATGATTTCGCAACCGAAAAAAGCGGCCACGGCGTCGCCCTGACCACCGGCTGGCAGGCGGGCCGCATGGCTGCCGCCATTGCCGGAAAATCCGACGGACCGGCGTCCGGAGAGCGCATATGAGCGTACGCATCAATCCCGACAAATGCATCGCCTGCACCACCTGCGTGGTGCACTGCCCGGTGGCCGAGGCCACGCCCAAGTTCCTGGGCCCGCGCATGATCGGCCCGGCCTATGAACGTTTCCGCCTGCTGGGCCTGGCGGAAGATCCGTCTCTGCACTATTGCGCCAACTGCAAGAACTGCGACATTTCCTGCCCGCACGACGTACCTGTGTCCAGCATCAACATGCTGGCCCGCGCCGAGCAGTGCAAACATCAGAGCCCCGGCCTGCGCGACTGGGTGCTGGCCCACGGCGAACTTCAGGCGCACTGGCTGCGGCTGATCCCGGCCGGGCTCAAAAACTTCGGCATGCTCAACCCCGTAACCCGCGCATTACTGGATGCCTTGGGCATCGACAAGCGCGCTCCCCTGCCCCGCTTTGCCGCTCAAACTTTCCGGCAGCAGATGCGCAATGTCCGCCAGCCCGCCCAAACGCGCAAAGCGGTCTTTTTTCCGGGCTGCTACGTGGACGTGTACGATCCCCGTACCGGCCTGGATATGGTCTGGGCACTGAACAGGGCCGGGTATGAGGTCATTGTGCCGGACGATTTCGTCTGCTGCGGTCTGCCCATGATCGCCAACGGCTTCTGGCAGGACGCCCGCGCCAATGCGGACCGCAACCTTGCCGCACTGGCCCGCTGGCGTGAACAAGGCATTCCGGTCATCACGGGCTGCCCCAGCTGCGCCCTGATGTTCCGGACCGACCTGCCGGAATTTTTTCCGGATCTGGCTGAAAAGCACGGCGCTACCCCGCTGGAGGACGCCCAGGAATTTCTGCTGGACTGCGCGGAACGCGGCGAATTGCAACTGGACGCCGGAACGAGCAGCGCCTGCCTGCCCGAATTGCGCGCCATCTACCACGCGCCCTGCCATTTGCGCGCCCAAGGCAACGGCCTGCCGGGTCTGGAGCTGCTGCGCCGCCTGCCGGGCGTCATGGTCCGGAATGCCGATGCCGGATGCTGCGGTATCTCCGGCAGTTATGGTTTCAAAAAAGAAAAATACGACATCGGCCAGGAAATCGGCGCGGCTCTGTTCAAAACCATACGCGAAAGCGGGGCCCATATCGCCGCTTCCGAATGCGGCACCTGCCGCGTGCAGATTCTGCACGGCAGCGGCCTGCCCTGCCTGCACCCCGTGAGCATCGTCCGTCAGCGCCTGGAGGCCCTGCGCCCCGCGTAACACGCTGCAAGCAGCAATGTTAACCGGATCAAAAGACGGCCCGTCCCCTCAATCTTGGAGGGTGCGGGCCATCTCTGCCTTTCGGAGCAGAACTTTCCGAAAAACCACAGCCCTTACGGCGGCTGCATATATGGTCGCCGATCTTGCCGGAACCGCAGACAAAAATCAAAACCACCCGCATAGCGGGTGGTTTGCTCCAGCCCTATAAGGGCTTGTTACCGGCCAGCGTCTAAAGGCGCTGGCTTTCACTTTGTTCAAGCCCAGTGCCCTTGCCGCTTTGGCTTACCCCTGGAAGGGGTTTTGGTATTCTCGGGTACTTACTCGATCTTGCAGAATATCATGCTTCTCTTGCTGCTGAATGTATTTTTTGACCGTTACCTCATTGAGTCCTACCGTACTGACGAAATATCCTTCCGCCCAGAATTTCCTATTGCCAAATTTGTACTTCAGGTTTGCATGCTTATCGAAAATCATCAATGAGCTTTTTCCTTTCAGGTACCCCATGAAACTTGATACACTGATTTTTGGAGGAATACTCACCAGCATGTGCACATGATCCGGCATGAGATGGCCCTCGATAATTTCAACACCTTTATATTTGCATAAGTCCTTAAGAATTTCTCCGATACTTTCTCGAATGTTGGCAAATATTATTTTCCGCCTGTATTTTGGAGAAAAGACAATGTGATACTTGCACAACCATTTTGTGTGGGCTAAACTTTGAACTCGAGTTCCCATATAAAAACACCTTTCCCTTAAAAATTACGATGGGCTTGAACAACTCTATCGTATGGGAAAGGTGTTTTTTGTATAACAAATTATTTCCACCCGCATAGCGGGTGGATTTCTGTTTCGCTCGCAAACGCTCGCTCAACTGGCTAAAGCCCCTTATGAAAAGAGTCCGGATATAATATCCGGACTCTCGAACATTTTGTGGTGCGCCCGAAGAGATTCGAACTCCTGACCTACAGGTTCGTAGCCTGTTGCTCTATCCAGCTGAGCTACGAGCGCGTAACAAAGGAAACTATACTAAGCGGCATGCTTCGTCAAGAATTTTTTGTAACTATTTTTGCTTGCATGCCGGATAAATTTTCAAATCTACTACCGCCTTGGCGGCATCCACATAAACCATGCCCTGCCAAAAGTCCAAAGACAAACGGCAAAAGACAAAAGACATCACACCGTTTTATTCAGCTTCAATGCCGTTAACGGCGCGGGCCAGACGCGAGATCTTACGCGCGGCCTTTTTCCAATGCAGAGCACCCTTTCCGGCGGCCTTGGCCAACACGGAAGTGGCGAGAGTCAGGGCGTTGTCGGCCAGGCTCTTGTCCTTGCCCTGGATGGCGGCGCGCACGTCCTTGATGGCGCTTTTCACGCGGGTACGGGCGGCACGGTTGCGGGCGGCCCTGTTGAGGCTCTGCTTGTGACGTTTGATGGCTGACTTATGGTTGGCCACGGTATTCCTCCACTATGTTGGGCTTGCCCGCGCAAGCCATGATCCCGGATCAGCGGCACTGCCGCCGGATGACAGCAACAGAGATGTTGTGAATCAGCGTTATTAGCGCAAGCCTCGCTGCCTGTCAAGCAATTTTGCCGTCGCCGACGCCATTTACAACTGCAAGGCCGCGAAATCGGCCAGCCGGGCGAAGCGCGATCCCAAGGCCTGGAGCATGGCCAGGCGGTTGCGGCGCAAGGCCGCGTCTTCGCACATGACCATCACGCCGTCAAAAAAGGCGTCCACAGCCGGGCGCACCTCTCTGAGGGTCGCCAGAGCCGCGTCGTGATCGCCGGAAGCCCGGAATGCGTCCAGACGGGGCAGCAAGGTTTCCAGGGTCTCGGCCAGATCCTTTTCCGGCGCTTCGCGCAACAGGGCCGCATCCCAATACTCGGGCAGAGTTTCTGCGGCGGCCTGCTTACGCACGATATTGGCCACCCGCTTAAAGGTCTGCACGGCCTCGGCATAGCCCGGTTCACGGCTGAAGGCCGCCAGCGCCGCCAGGCGCGCGCCGCTGTCGGGCACCTGGGCCGCGCCAGCGTTCAACGCCGCGTCCACCAGCAGGGTATCCTGGCCCCGGCTCAGGAAATAATTGCGCAGCCTGGCCGCGAAGAATTCCATGAGTTTGTCCAAAGCCTCGTCCGGCGGCAACTTCCACTGCCGTGTGCCGTAGAGTTCCCGCGCCTTGGCGAAGAGCTCGCGCACGTCAAGGTCAAGGCCGAAGTCCAGCAGAATACGGATGATGCCCAGCGCGCAACGCCGCAGACCATTGGGGTCCGCCGCACCGGTGGGGATCATGTTCAGGCCGAAGCAGCCCACAAGGGTATCGGCCTTGTCCGCCATGGAGAGCAGCGCGCCCACAGGGCTTTGCGGCAGCGGCGAATCCGGACCGGCGGGCAGGTACTGCTCTTTCAGAGCGTCGGCCACAGCCTGGGCTTCGCCCTTCTGCACGGCATAGATGCCGCCCATGATGCCCTGAAGCGTATCGAATTCGCCAACCAGACCGGTAACCAGGTCCGCCTTGGACAGCCGTCCGGCCCGCGCGGCTTCCGCCGTCAGGTCCGCGCCCAGCCGAGGGGCGCAGCGTTCGGCCAGCCAACGGCAGAGGGCCTCCAGGCGGCGGGTTTTGTCGCCCATGCTGCCCAACGCGCCGATAAAGATGACATGGTCCAGCTTTTCCAGCCAGAGGTCGAAGTTCTCCCGCAGATCCGCGCGCCAGAAAAAGCGGGCATCGTCCAGACGGGCGCGCAGCACGCGCTCCCAGCCGTGTTTGACCACTTCCATGTCTTCGGGGCTCAGATTGAGCACAGTGAGAAAATGCGGCATGAGCTTGCCGTCCGGCCCCTCAATGCCGAAGCTCTTCTGATGGCTTTCCATACTGGTCAGCAGCACCTCACGCGGCACTTCCAGGTAGGCGGGATCAAAATCCGCCAGCAGGGGCACTGGATGCTCAGCCAGACCCTGCACCTCGTCCAGCAGGCCGTCGTTCCAGAGGACCCTGCCCCCGGCCCGCGCGGCCTGGGCGTCGCCGCCTTCCACGATGACGGCACGGCGCCTGGCCGGATCAAGGGTCACGGCACAGGAATCAGCCGCAACTTCCAGATAGGCGTCGGCATGGGCCACGCTGAAGGGACCGGAACCGTGCACGCGGTGGCCGCGGGTTTCGCGGCCCGAAGCCACGGGCCCGAGGTCGAAGGGGACCACTTCCTCATCCAGCAGAGCCAGAATCCAGTGGATGGGCCGGGCATAGGCCAAGGCATACGCGCCCCAGCGCATGCGCTTGGCGAACGGCAGGGACGTGATCACGGCAGGGCAGATCCCGGCCAGCAGAGCTTTGGCCGCCGCGCCGCCGGTGCGCTTGCGCACGGCCACATATTCGCCTTTTTCCGTTTCCAGGCGAAAGACGTCCGCCACACTTAGGCCGTGGGTGCGGGCGAAACCCTCCAGGGCCTTGGTGGGCGCGCCGTCAGGCCCGTAGGCCACGCGCGCCGGAGGTCCGGGAATCACTTCTTCCTTTTCCCGCTGCACGGGATTGAGATCCTCCACCAGCACCACTGCCCGACGCGGCGTGCTCATGACGCGCACCGCGCCGTATTCCAGACCGGCCTCGTCCAGGGCGGTGCTGAAGCGGGCCCGGAGTTCCGCCTCTTCCGGGGCCAGAAAACGGGAAGGCAGTTCCTCGCTGCCGATTTCAAGCACAAAGGTCGCCATGCCTTACCTCGCATCCTTGTTGTCGAGCATGGGATAGCCCAGTTCCTCGCGCTGCGCCGCGTACAGACGGGCCACGCCCGCGGCCAGAGCCCGCACCCGGCCGATGTAGCCGGTGCGCTCCGTAATGGAAATAGCCCCGCGCGCGTCCAGAAGATTGAACGTATGCGAGCATTTCAGGCAATAATCATAGGCGGGCCAGGGCAGCCCCAGTTCCAGCATGGCCTTGCATTCCCGCTCGAAGTCGCTGAACTGGCGCAACAGCATTTCCGCGTTGCTGGCTTCGAAGTTGTGCCTGGACTGCTCCACTTCGTTCTGATGATAGATATGGCCGTAGGTCACATCCTTGTTCCAGCGCAGGTCATAGACCGATTCCACGCCCTGCAGATACATGGTCAGGCGTTCCAGGCCGTAGGTCAGCTCCACGCTGATCGGCGAAAGGTCAATGCCGCCCACCTGCTGGAAGTATGTGAACTGACTCACTTCCATGCCGTTGAGCCAGACCTCCCAGCCCAGGCCCCAAGCGCCAAGGGTGGGCGACTCCCAGTCGTCCTCCACAAAACGGATGTCGTGGCGGCCCGGATTCAGGCCAAGCGCTTCCAGGCTTTGCAGATAGAGATCCTGCACATTGTCCGGCGAGGGCTTGAGCACCACCTGAAACTGGAAATAGCGCTGCAGGCGGTTGGGATTTTCGCCGTAGCGGCCGTCCGTGGGGCGACGCGAAGGCTCCACATAGGCCACCTTCCAGGGTTCGGGACCGAGAACCCGCAAAAACGTGCTCGGATTGAAGGTACCGGCCCCGCACTCCACGCCCGAAGGCTGCTCAATGACGCATCCCCGGCTTGCCCAGTAGTTTTGCAGGGTAAGAATGACATCCTGAAAGTACATGCGCTGTCCTTTGTTGTGCCGCCACAAAAAACAAAAAGCTGAGGCAGCCCTGAAAAGATGGATTTTGTTCCCTGGCAAGGAAGAAGCCGTTCGCTGACCAGGGATAGTACTCTTCCGGTACAGACCTGGACAGCGAACGGCTTCTGACGCGGCCCAGGGGACAAAAGACGCTTTTCAGGGCTGCCTCACACGCGGCGGAAGTAGCCGCCTTCCCAGGCCAACCCCAGATGATACTGCACAAATCCGTCAATAGCCCTGGCACAGGCCCGGCGGTCCATGGACGGCAGATCCTCCACCGGCCAGGCAGAGGGAAATTCTTGCTGCACGCGGCGTAAAAGGTCAAGCCCCGCCATGGAAAGCTCCACGCCGTAGCGCGCGGCCAGGGCGGGTTCCCGCGCCCGGCAGGCGGCACAACGCATCTGCCCCTCGTCCACCACAAACAGCGCCCTGTCGGCCAGGGGCGCGCCGCACGCGCCGCACTGGCCCAGATTGGGCGCAAAACCCAAGGCACCGGCCAGACGCAGACGGAAAAACAGCGGCAGCAAAGACGGCAGGCGGGGTTCTTCCTCCAGAACGCGACGCAGATCCTCCACCAGGGCGAAGGTTTCGTCCGCGCCTTCCTCATTGACGCCCAGAGCCTCCACAAAGCGCAGGCAGTTGGCGGCCAGCCCCATGCGCTGCCAGTTGCCGCGCAGGCACTGCGGCCCGGACAGCAGCACGGCCTCTTCCAGATTAAGAAAATTTTCCCTGCCCGAGGTTTTGACCCGGCATTGCAGAGTGTTCAGCACGTCCAGACAGCCGCAGAAACGCCGACGGCTGCGGCTGCCGCCGAAAGCGAACAGTGTCAGCAGACCGCGCCCGCGGCAGAGCAGCTTCAACCAGAGATCAGACTCGCGGAAATGCCCGATGCGCAGCACCACGGCCTGATCGGCCCACTCCATCATTGCCGGGCCGCGGGCGGAAAGGTCAGGGTCCGCACCTGGCCGGACTGGCCGGGCGCGGGCATGTCCTGCCCATTATAGCGGATGCGCACGCCGCCGGCATTGCCCAGCTTCAGTTCCAGACTTTTGGTGAAGGTCAGGGCAAAGGTGTCGCCCTTGCGCAGGGAGAATTGCCGGGTATCGGTATTGTCGGCGTTGGAGTGTATCCAGCATTCTTCCGTGGCGGTGATGATGACCTTGTGCTGTCCGGGGGGCAACGCGCCGTCCGCCGGCTGGGCGGGCTGGGTCGCGTTCTGCCCGATCGCGGGCAGCGCCGGAGCGGACGTTGTGGAACTCAACCCCCAGGCAGAGGCCGGGGCCGCATTCTGCGCGCTGCCGTCCGCACCGCCGAAGGACGCGGCCGGAACGGTTGAGGACGTATTTACCCCGCCGGCGGACGCGGTAGACGCCTGAGCCGCCGCAGGCGCCGCCCCAGGAGACGGAGAAGCCGCCGGGGCAAAAGCCTCGGGCTTGGCAGTCGGGGTTTGAGCCGAATCCACAGCCGGAGCGGAAGCGTCCCCGCCCGGCACGCTTTCGGCGGAATCCGGCGTTTGCAACGGCGGCGAGGGCTGGGCCAGACGCCGTGTCTGACGGCTCAGAATCTCCAGAGCGCCCTGTTGCCAAGCCACATACGCGCCTCCGGCCACCAGGGCCAGCATAATAAGTACGCCCAGCCATTTCAGGCTTCGGCCGGGGGCCAGGGATTCCTCGGGCGCGTATACGGGCTGGGGTGCGGCCGGGCTCGAGCCGCCCAGGGCGCGAACTGCTTCATTCACTTCCTCGGCGGCCATGCCGAGATAGGATGAATATGAACGGATGAAGCCCTTGGCATATGCCTGGTGGGGCAAAGACGAGGCGTCGCCTTCCTCCAGAGCGCGCAGAAGACGGGCCCCTATTTTCAGATGATTGGCCACATCTTCGATGCTCAGGCCGCGCTTTTCGCGCTCGGCGCGCAACGCCGCGCCCAGTTCCTCTAAAGTCATGTAAGCCTCGTGCATGGTCCGCCGCGCGGGCGCGGCGGCTTACAGCCGGATGTCGATAACGGCTTTGTTCCGCAGCTGGCTGGTGTAGTCCTCAAAGCGCTCCATGGCCTTGGGCTGACGCAGGATGGCGTCGATCTGCGGAGTGGCCTGTTCCAAGGTAAGCTGCTTTTCCGCGTTGTCGCCGCCGGGCCGGAACAAATGGACCTGAGCCTTGCGGCCCTGCAGGTCGAATATGTCGGTCACATCGCCGGGTTTCATTTTGATGAGCCGCCCTTCCCATTCCGGATTCAGACGGTCCCATTCCACCGGCCCCATGTCGCCGCCCTTGTCTTTGTTGGGGGCGATGGAATACTTGGCCGCCGCCTCCTCAAAACTCAGTTTGCCGGATTTGATCTGGGCGGCGATGGACTTGGCGTTGACGTTGGGCGCATAGACCAGCACGCCCATATGCAGACCGCTACGGTCATAGAGATTGTCTTTATGGGCTTCGTAATATGCCTTGATTTCAGCGGGAGTCACCACCACTTTGCGGCCCACTTCCATGCCCATGATTTTCTGGCGCAACAAAGATTTTTCGAAGTTCTGGCGGATTTCATCAATGGAAATCTTCTGCTGGGCGAGCTGGGCTTCGAACTGCTGCTTGGTCAGATTGCGGGCTTTCATCATCTTGACGAGCTCGTTGTCCACTTCGGAGGGGGAAACACTGATCTTGAGACGCTTGGCTTCCTGCCCCAGCAGAATGTCCATGATCATCATGTCCAGCACTTTGCGGAAGACCTTTTCCACTTCCTTGGCCTGCGCGGGATTATTGGGATTGAGCCTGGCGCGCCCCAACTCCGGCAGGGCCGTTTTCTGCAGATCGAACATGGTGATGACCTGGCCGTTGACCACCGCCGCCACCTTATTGAGCTGCGCGGCCTGCACGCCGCAGACGCCGCAAAACCAGATTGCCAGCAGCAGAATAAACGTTTTCTTCACTGCGAGTCTCCCTTTGAAGCAAGGAAATTACCGAAATCAGCGCCGACGGCACAACATCCGCCTCTACAGCATTTTGAGTCTGAAATATTACACATTTCAAACTCTACGCCGCCCGCGTGCTGCGGAAGCGGTAGCCGTTGGCGAGTCTTCGAGCCATACGGATACCGACAGCTATGCTAAAACGCGGTTCAGCGTGCTGTCGATGCCCGTAAGCTTTTGGGCTATAACGGGCACAACCGCGCCGCCTCCGGTCGCTTCCTTGCAGTTGGCGCGGGGTCCGCTCACGCGGCCACCAGAGCAATTCACTCCTCTCAATTGCGGATGCTCTAAAAACACAGGCGGGCGCTCTCTCCCACGCCGCCGATCACAGGCGGCACGCGGGCTTTGTATAGAGATTTGCAAAATCGCTGTTATGGGCATCTGCCTACCGTAAAACGGCCTGAGATGCAACGCCCGGCAGTCCGGACGGAAATCAGCGCCGCCCGGTACCGGTCGCGTCGTCGTCCTGTCGCGGATTGCGCGCCGCATCCCGCTCCGACTTTCGAGCACTTTTTTCTTCCCGCCCCGCCTGCCCGCCGGACGCGGCATCAGGACCCGGAGCCGCGTCAACGGCATCGGTCCGGACCTCCTCGTCATCATTCTCATTCGGCTGGACCTGCCGGCCCGAAGCCGGGGTCAGCAGCTCTTCCTTGAGCAGGGGCGAAACCTTGATTACAGCCCTGGACAGACTGCCTTCCAGCCATTGCTCAAAGGCCGCGTTCTTTTTCTGCTCCAGCAGAATGTGCTCTATCAGCGGATAGGCGTCGGCCATGTCCAGGCTGTGGGCTTTCTGCCGTTCCACCAGCGCCACGGTCTGCCAGCTTCCGTTCTGGCGGCGGGCCGGGGCGCAGGCTCCCGGTTTGAGAACCGACGTATCTTTGTTCCAGGGCGGCGGCACTTCATCGCCACGGACTTCCAGGCATTGTACCAGCAGATCGGAACGCGGCGTTTTTCTACCCGCCGGGAAGGCCGCGCAAAAGACATCCAGAGCAGCGCGCTCTTCTCCGGAAATCAGACAGAGGTCAAGCGTTTCAGGCAGCTGAAAATCCGCCTGATGCTCCCGGTAATAGGCGCGCACTTCATCCAGACCCACACGGATGCCGGACAGCAGCACCCGCTTTTCAAACGTCAGCATGGCCAGATGATCGCGCATCAGGGCCTGCCAGTCCGCTTCGTCCAGGGATTCGTCGGCCAGAAACCTGGAAAGGTCGCCGGGCTCATAGTCTCCGCGCACCTGGGCCACAGCCAGATCCAAAGCCGCGTCGCCCACGGGAATCTGGCGGTGTTCCAGTTCCTGGCGCACCAGAGCATGGATGATCAGCGTGCCCAGGGCTTCGCCGTACCGGAGTTTCATATTTTCCAGGGAAGAACTCTGCAAAGTGCCCAGCGCGGCGGAACGGCTGTCCAGCAAAGACTGCACGGAACGCAAATGGACAGGTTCGCCGTTGACCGTGGCCACCACGCCCTCGGGCAGGCGGCTCTCCAGACAGGCCGCGAGCAGGAGGCAGCAGAAAAGCAGCGGGATGAACCGCACAGGCCGCAAGG
This sequence comes from Desulfovibrio sp. 3_1_syn3, assembly GCF_000145315.2. NCBI lineage: Bacteria > Pseudomonadati > Thermodesulfobacteriota > Desulfovibrionia > Desulfovibrionales > Desulfovibrionaceae > Desulfovibrio > Desulfovibrio sp. 3_1_syn3. Next base: position 2,081,386 of record NZ_ADDR02000001.1, on the reverse strand, counting down.
CGCCCCTCACCGGGTCAACCCATGGCTTTCATCAATAAGCCCGTACAACTCGTCTTCAGGAAATTTACCGTCCAGCACAATGGTAAGCCAGTGTTTCTTATTCATATGATATGCGGGCAATGCAGCGCCCGGCTCACTGTTTAAAAGCACATCCAGAACGTGATCACACTTCAGATTGACGACCTCGACGTTACCCTTGCCCGCCAGGCTCAGCGTCGTCCTGGGCAGAGTCATGATCACGCCGTACCACTTGCCGCTTTCCGCATGACGCAGCACGGCATATTCCGGATACTGACGCCAGGGGTAGTCCGGTTCCGTCTGAAACTTCCTTTTGACATAGGCCAGTATTTCTTCACGACTTGCCATACCATACACCCCTTCACGCGACCACCTCAGGAAGCCGCCGAGCGGATTTCCTCCAAGGCCACGCGTACTTTTTGCAGACCTTCGCTGAAAGGCAAGTCAGCGGCCAGCGGCAAGGTCAGGCCCGCCGGGGGATGCAGGCGCGCGCCCGGCATTTTGGCCGCCAGTTCCACAATGCGCTCCGGTTGCACGGCGGTCTGACCTTCGGGCCAGAACATACGCAGATGGTCGCGATGCACGTCGGCCCGCTGCACCTGCAGCTCCGTAAGGAACTGCTTGAAGTCCAGCACGGCCAGAAAGTTGGTCAATTCCTCCGGGAAAGGACCGAAACGGTCGCGCATGGAAAGCGCGGCCTCTTCCCTGGCCGCGCCGCCCAAGGCCGAGGTCAGGGCCTTGTAGCAGCGCAGACGCTCTCGGCCGTCATCAATGTACGACGCGGGAATATGGGCAGGCAAGCCCAGAGTCAGTTCGGTTTCCACGGCCAGGGCAGAGGGCGTACCCTTGAGACGGCCCACGGCTTCTTCCAGCATTTCCAGATAGAGCTCCAGTCCCACCCGGCTCATATGCCCGGACTGCACCTCGCCCAGGATGTTGCCCGCCCCGCGCAGGCGCAGATCCTCCATGGCCACCTGAAAACCCGCGCCCAGATAGTCCATGTCCATGATGATGCGCAGGCGTTCCTCGGCCACGGCCGTCAGGCGCTCGGCATCGGGCACCACAAAGAAGGCATAGGCCTGCCGGTCGCTGCGGCCCACGCGGCCCCGCAACTGATAGAGCTGGCCCAGGCCGAACATCTGGGCCTGATCCACCACCAGGGTGTTGGCGCGCGGAAAATCCAGGCCGGACTCCACAATGGAGGTACAGACCAGCACGTCCAGCTCGCCATGCCAGAATTTGTGCATGGTGGTTTCCAGTTCGGTTTCGGACATCTGGCCGTGAGCCATGCCCACCCTGGCCTGAGGAGCGAGTTTGCGCACGTATTCCACCACGCGCTCCAAGCCCTGAACCCGGTTGTAAACCCAGAAAACCTGCCCTTCGCGCTCGATTTCGCGCTCAATGACCTTGCTCAGAACCGCGTCGTCGCGGCGCAGCACCGCCGTGGCTACCGGCTTGCGGTCTTGCGGCGCGGTTTCGATGATGGACAGCTCGCGGATGCCGGACATGGAAAGCTGCAAGGTGCGCGGAATGGGCGTGGCCGTAAGGGTCAGCACGTCCACATTTTTTTTCAGGGCTTTGAGCTTTTCCTTGTGGCGCACGCCGAAGCGCTGCTCTTCGTCCAGCACCAGCAGGGCCAGATTGGGCAGTTTCACGTCGCTGGAAAGAATGCGATGGGTGCCGATGAGAATGTCGATCTGCCCGGCGGCCGCGGCCTTGAGCACTTCCTTCTGCCGGAGCTTTGTCACAAAACGACTCAACAGCCCCACATTGACAGGGAAACCGGCCAGACGCGCCCGAAAGGTCTGGTAATGCTGCTCCGCCAGCACCGTGGTGGGACAGAGCAAAGCCACCTGCCGCCCCTCGGCGGCGGCGCGGAAGGCCGCGCGCAGGGCCACTTCGGTCTTGCCGAAGCCCACGTCGCCGCAGATCAGGCGATCCATGGGCTCGCCTCTGTCCATGTCGTCCAGCACATCTTGGATGGCCTTGGCCTGGTCCGGCGTTTCCTCAAAACCGAAGGTGGCCTCGAACTCGTGGTACAGCTCGCCCGGAGGATCGTAGCGGAAGCCCTTGGCAACCTTGCGGTAGGCATACATTTCCACCAGATCGGCCGCGATTTTTTCAATGGCCTTGCGGGCCTTTTCCTTGCCCGCGGCCCAGGCCGGGCCGCCCAGACGGTCCAGGGCCGGTTCCACGCCCTCGGTCCCCTTGAAGCGCTGGATCAGGCCCAGACGGTCGGCGGGCACATAGAGCTTATCCCGCCCGGAATATTCAATGAGCAGGAAATCGTTGGCCGCGCTGTTGAGGTCCAGGTGGTGCAGACCCGCAAAACGGCCGATGCCGTAATCGCGATGGACCAGCAGGTCGCCTTTCTTGAGGTCGTCGAAAGTGTCCAGGCCCTTGAAGGCCCGGGACGCGGCGCGCGGTGTTTTTTCCGCGCGGGGATAGATGATGTCCTCGCCCAGAACCAGACTGTTGTCCCAGACCAGCTCCACGCCGGAACGGAAGGGAGAAACCAGGGCGAACAGGCCGCGCCCTTCCGGTGCGTAGCGCAACGCCGGAATGATGCCGTCCTGCTCGGCCAGTTTCAGAAATTTGTTGCGCCCCCGCTCGGAGGAAAAGCTCAGAATAACCTGGCGGCGTTGGCTCTGCCATTCCTTGAGCCCGGCGGACAGATGCTGCCAGGGACGGTCCTGAGCGGCGGGCAGAGGGAAAAGGTCACTGAAGCCGTGCAGAGCGCGCTCCTGAAAGTCCGCCCCCCGCTCTTCCACGCCCATGACCAGGGGTTCGGCGAAGGCGCACTGGAAATTCCGCCAGGGCGCGGGCTGCGAATGCTTGCGCAGGGCCAGGGCCGCCGGTTGCTGCAAGGGCGCGTCCTCAGCCTCCAAAGCCTCCTTGAGCGCCAGCCGCCCGTCGCGCAGAGCTTCAGCGCTGTCCGCTTCGCCGGGGAGCAGCCAAAGGCTGTCGGCGGGCAGCCATTCTTCCAGCAGGCTGGGCGAATCGCACAACACGCCGGGCAGGATGCCCGCGCCGCCCCCGTCCAGGGTTTTCTTGAAGGAATAACACTCGTTTTCGTTGATCCGGCCTTCGCTGAACAGTTGATCGCAGCGCTTGCGGGCCGCCGCCAGGCCGTTCTTATCCAGAGCCAGCGGGCTCACAGGCAAGAGGGTTAATTCGTCGAGAGGCCGCAGGGAACGCTGGCTTTCGGCGTCAAAGAGGCGCATTTCCTCAATGGCGTCGCCGAAAAATTCCAGCCGGACGGGCTTGGCGTAACCGGGAGGGAAGATGTCCAGAATATCGCCGCGCCGGGCCATGTCGCCGGGGCGCGTCACCAGGGAAACGCGCTCATAGCCCCATTCCACAGCCTGATCCAGGATGAGTTCCGGCGAGTATTCGCCGCCGCGCGAGAGGCCCAGACTGCGCGAATCAAAAAAATGCAGGGGCATATAGCGCAGCAGTACGCTTTCCACGCCGACGACCACGCAGCGCGGCCCGCCCTGGGCCAGCGCGTACAGCGCGGCCATGCGGGCGGCCCAACTGTCCCTGTCCCGCCACTGGCTCATGGCGGGCAGGCTCAGGCAGGGACTTTCCCATACGGCCCGCCCGATAGGGATATCGCCCAGGGAAAGCTGAGGTAGAAAAAGCGTCAGCAGGGCGCGGGCCGCGTGGAATTCCTCACGGTTGCGGGCGAGCAGCACCGTGCCGCGCCCCTGGGCCAGAGCCTCGCAGGCCAGACGGCAACGGGTGGCCATGCCGCTGCGCTCCAGATAAAGTTGTCCGTCCCGGCTTGCAAGCAGTGCGCTGAAATTTTGCATGGGTCACGCCAAGGAAAGCGCTGAGTAATGAAGATTTTTGTTCTCTGCCAAGGGCATCGGCCGTTACCGCGTCATCGGCTTGCTTGAGCCGTTCACGGCAAAGCCGTGTTGCCTTAGCTGCAGCCGCAAGGCGGCGTACAGACAGGGGCAGTTCTGCTACGAACCAAGACAGCATCGCTACGGATAGTGACAGCTATTTCCTTGCCAGCGTTTTGCGTAACCAGATGCCGTCTTTATCCATAGGCTCGCAAGTTCGCCTGCGGCTACGGAGTGAGCCGGACGCGGGCAGAGGACAAAAAGACCATTAATCAGGGCTTCCCCAAGAATGAGGGCGGCCTTGCAGCCGCCCTCCATTTGAAATCATCGGGCCGAAGCCTAATGCGAACCGCAGCCGCCAGAGCAGCCGCCGCACCCGCCGCCGGTTTCCGGCAGCGGCACCGTGGGTTCCACAGTGAAGCCCGTCTGGCCCACATCAATTTTGACGCCTTGTATCCGGGCCAGCAGTTCCTTGTTGAGGCAAAAGGTAAAGCCGGCCTGTTCTTCGCTCTGATCCTCGTCTGTGGCGGCGTCCAGGGCCAGCATGAGCTGGGGGCCGCAGCAGCCGCCGGGGGCCAGATAAATCCTGATATCGCTTTTTTCCTTGTCCGCAAAATAGCTTTCAAGCTCTTTACGGGCGCTGTCGGTCAATTCGAGCATGCTTCCTCCATGTGGGGCGTGCCGTCAAAATGTTTTCGCGATGATGGGCGAAAAACGGATGCCTGGAGACCAAGGCGCTTTGACGGAACTCCACAGGAGGTGCGGCCTGAAATTAATGGCTGCCGCAGCCGCTGGAGCAGGAACCGCAGGCGCTGCCGCCGTCAGCGGCGGCCAGGGGCACCGTGGGTTCCACCGCAAAGCCCATATAGGTCAGGTCAATTTTGACCCCCTGCACCTGGGCCAGCAGGTCTTTGTTGATGCAGAAGGTAAAACCGCCTTGTTCCTCAGTCTGATCCTGATCATTTGACTCATCCAGAGCCAACGCGAGCCGCGGCCCGCCTCAGCCGCTGACTGAGTAGATCCGGATGTTTTCCTTTTTCTTATCCGCAAAGTACGCTTCGAGCTCTTTGCGGGCGGTATCCGTCAATTCGAGCATTATGTCCTCCATAGTTGTAATCTCAAAATATCTAAGGACAAGCGCGCGGCTTGTCAATTGGCGGAGGGGCTTTTCTTGGGCGGCGAAAACGTCTATCTTTGCCCACGCGGCGCTGACGCCGCCCGGAGGAGACATGAGTTCGACACTGCTGCTGGAAAAAAACGAGATGGCGCGCATTCTGGACCGCCTGGCCTCCCAGGTGCTGGAACGGCACGCCCGTTGCGAAAACGTGATGCTGGTGGGCATCCAGCGACGCGGCGCGGACCTGGCCCGCCGCCTGGGCGCCCTGATCGAAGCCCGGCTCGGCGCCCAGGTGCCGTTGGGCACGCTGGACATCAATCTGTACCGCGACGACTGGACCAGCCTTGAGGGCAAGCCGCACATCGGCCAGTCCAATATTCCCGGCAGCGTGGACGAACGCGTGATCCTGCTGGTGGACGACGTGCTCTTCAGCGGACGCACCGTCCGCGCGGCCCTGGAGGCCCTGCTGGACTACGGCCGCCCCAGGGCCGTGGAACTGCTCGTGCTCATTGACCGGGGCCACCGCGAATTGCCCATCCACGCCGACTATGTGGGCCGGGTGGTCAACACCAGCCGCCACGAGCATGTGGACGTGCTGCTGGAAGAACGCGACGGCGAGGACGCGGTCCGTCTCGGCGACAGTTAACCCCGTTTTGACGCTTCTTTTGCACTTCTTACGGAACGGCGTCCGCTGTTCCCACGCGCCCCGGCGCGCAAGCCTGTGAGGAAACGGCCATGTTCCTGCACCAGACCTGACGCAAAACACTGTGCTTCACGGCGTGGAGCGTATGCGGACGGCGGCGCGGGAAATTGCGTTTTCTCCTCACCCGGCAGGCCTGATTTTCCGAAATCCCCGTCCGCGTAGCCGGTCAGTATGGCTGACCGGCATTCGCAACGGGCGCGTGTGCGCCCATAACCTGGGGGGGTTTCATGAAATCGGGATTCAACATTCTTTCCACCACCACGGGCATTGCGGTCACGGGCCTGATTTTCGGCGCGCTGGCGATTCTGCTCCAGCATTCGGGCAATCCGGGCAATATGGGTATCTGCGTGGTCTGCTTCAACCGCGACATCGCGGGGGCGGTGGGCCTGCATCGGGCCGCCGTTGTCCAGTATCTGCGTCCGGAAATCCTGGGCATGGTTCTGGGGGCCTTCACGGCCGCGCTGGCTTTCGGCGAATACAAACCGCGCGGCGGCTCCTCGCCCATCCTCCGTTTTCTGCTGGGTGCCATCGCGGGCATCGGCGCTCTGGTCTTTCTGGGCTGCCCCTGGCGCGTGATCCTGCGCCTGGCGGGCGGCGACGCCCATGCTCTTTTCGGCCTGGCCGGGCTCATCGTGGGCGTGGGCATCGGCGTGCTCTTCTTCCGCAAGGGCTTTTCCCTGGGCCGCAGCCAGAACCAGGACAAAATTTCCGGCCTGGTCCTGCCCTGCATCATGCTCAGCCTAGTTGTCCTCTATCTCATGGACCCTCAAATTCCCGGCCAGCCGCAAAGCGGCGTACTTTTCTACTCCATCAAGGGACCCGGCTCCCAGCATGCGCCCTTCCTGCTTTCCTTGGGCGCGGGTTTGCTTGTGGGCTTTCTGGCCCAGCGCAGCCGTTTCTGCACCATGGGCGCGCTGCGCGATGTGATGCTGTTCAACCAATGGCATCTGGCCTTGGGCTTCCTGGCCATGCTGGTCGCAGCCCTGGTGCTCAACCTGAGCCTGGGCTCCTTTCACTGGGGCTTTGAAAACCAGCCCATCGCCCAACCCGACGACCTCTGGAACTTCCTGGGCATGGTCACCGCCGGGCTGGCTTTCGCCCTGGCCGGAGGGTGCCCCGGACGCCAGCTCTTCATGGCCGGTGAAGGGGACAACGATGCCGCCGTGTTCGCCGTGGGCCTGATCGTGGGCACGGCCATGGCCCACAATTTCGGCATGGCCTCCAGCGGCGCGGGCATCGGCCCGCACGGGGCCGCCGCCACGCTCAGCGGCCTGGCCATCTGCCTGTTCATCGGCTTTTATAACTGCAAGCGAGGTGCCTGATGTCCACTCTTATTGATACGCGCGGGCTTTCCTGCCCGCAGCCGGTTCTGCTTTTTCTGACCGCCGTCAAGGAAAACGCCGACGGCCCGTTCAGCGTGTTGGTAGACAACGACGCCAGCCGCGAGAACGTGAGCCGCGCGGCCCGCAATCATGGCTTCAGCGTGGAAACCCTGGATGAGGACCAGGGCGTGACCCGGCTGAACGTCGGCAAAGCCTGAGCTTCTTTTGCAGCATTTTGCATCTGAAATGTTACATCAAACGTGAATTGCTCTGGACCCGGCAGGGGGAGGCGTGCAATCCGCACCCTCCCCCGCCGGAACATTCCCCAAGCGAATCCAGCCCGAAGGAAACTATGACGCAGACACGAAATTCATGGTTCGCCCGGCTGTGCGGCGGCCTGCGGCGCGCCTGGCGCTCCGGGAAGTCCGGCGAAGGTGACGGTAATGCCGGGCATGGCCTCAACGACCGGGGCCTGCTGGTCTTCGCCCACACCGGCGAGGTGATCAGGGCCGAGCGTGCGCTGCGTGAGGCCGGTTTCACGGTGGAAGTCAAGGGACCGCCGCCCCGATTGCGTACCGGCTGCGACATGGTGGTGGTTTTTCCTCTGCTCAGCCAGGCGGCGGTGCTGAAGCGCCTCAAACTGGCCGACATTGAGCCCGAGCAGGTCGTCAGCGCCCATGACGTGCTGCTGGAGCCCGTATCCCTGTTCCAGACCAAGCGCCTGGGCCGTTGGCTCATGGTGCGCGCGGCCAATATGAAAATCACCATTGACACGGCGGACGAACGCATCGTCAATATTTCCGGCGGCGGCTGCCCGGACGTGCCCTGGCTGGCTCAAAACCTGTGCTGCTTGCGGCTTTCCGAAGCGCCGGAACCCCTGCGCCTGGGACAGACGCTCTGCTGCTACAGTTTGCAAAAGGCTTTTGAGGAATTATGGAGGCAACGCGCATGTGGCTGATCGTGGGCACTGTTCCTGATGCGGATTTCGCCCTGACCCCGGACGCCGTTACAGCACAAAGCCGGGTGGACGGCGACGCGCTGCTTCTGCCCGACGGACGCCGCGTGCCCGTGCGGCGCGGCACAGCGGCTCTGGCCGCCACGGCGCTGCTGGCCTGTGCATCCTGCGGTTTTCCCGCGCCGGGCCTGCTTTTGGCCGGGGATACCGGCTCGGGCACGGGCAGCCGGGCAGCCTACGCCTGGCTGGAGGAACATCTGCCGGAACTGGCCGCCGCGCCGGGCAGCCGGACAGACTGTCTGGCGGGCGGGCTGGCGGGTCTGACCTTCCACTATCTCTTCCCGGATCTGGATTGGCACAATCGCGTGCTCATGGCCCTCCAGGCCCTTGAACACAAACCACTGCTGGCGGCCGACGCGGGTTTCATGTACGTGGCCAAGATGAGCGGCTATGCCGACGCCTACGACCTTTTCACGCCGGATCCGGGAGAACTGGCCTTCCTTGCAGACGAAAAAGCGCCCCACCCTTTCTATACGCGGGGCTTTCTGCTGGCCGAAGAGGAGGATATCCCCGGTCTGCTGGCACGCGCGCGGCAACACGGCAATTGCCCGTCGAACCTTATTATCAAAGGGCAGGCCGATTATATCGTCTGTAATGGGGAAATCCGGGCTACGGTAACGGACCCGTCGGTAGCGGCCATGGAATGCATCGGCGGTACGGGCGATCTGGTTACGGGCCTGGTCACGGCTTTTCTGGCCGGGGGCCTGCCCCTCTGCCGGGCGGCGCTTTCCGCCGCGCGGGCCGCGCGTCTGCTGGCCCGGCACTGCGCGCCCACCCCGGCCACCCAGGTCGGGGAGCTGATCGCCCGCCTGCCCGAGGTGTTGCAAGCCGAACGCGAGGCCGTTTTCGCGCCGCTGAACGCAGAGTAGCCCGGCCCATTGCGGCCCGGAACGGGATTTGCTCCAAGGTCAAATCCCAGTAAGCCGCCTCTGAAACGCCTACTTCTTGCGACGCTGTCTGCGCCGCAGCGTCACCCGCCAGACCCAGGAAGCCAGCAGAGCCACGATAATGCCCAGAAAGGCCCGCAAGGTCCGCGAGGCGTTGAAGGGCCGTTCAAAGCCCCAGCTCGCCGCCCGGTCCCAGGCCGGGTGGTAGATGGCCCAGCCCAGAAAGAAGATCAGTCCCAGCGCGCCCAGAGCCCCGACCAGCCAGTAGAGGGGAATGGGCTCTTCCCAAAAAAAGGACGAGCGGTAAAAACGCCGCCGCGCCAGACAGACGGCCAGCAGCACCACGCTGACCATCAGGGCCACTTCCCAGGAAAAGCCCTTGAGCAGCGCACCCGCAATGCCCAGAATCAGAAACGTCACAACCAGCTTGAAGGCGCGGGCCTGCCGCCGCTCCAGTCCATAGGAGAGAAAAAGCAGAGCAGCGCCGGAAAAAGCACAGATGAAGTGCCCCACGGCCAGCGCACTTTTGGGCAGATACGTGGTGAGCAGGGCCACGCTGTGCGGCAGAGTGGGCAAGGTGGACGACACCAGCAGAATCAGACCACCCACAAAAGCCGTATAGGCCGCGATGGAGTGCGAGAGCACCGAAAGCCAGCGCCCGGCCTCGCGCAGCATGTGGCGGCGCTGGCGGGCCTCGTATACGGCCAGCAGCACCGCCGCGGCCAGGAGCGGTATAATATAGTAGATGAGCCGGAAGAGCAGCACGGCGGCAAAGACCATCTGCTCGTGGGACGTGTGGGTGAGATGCAGGATGACCAGTTCGAACACGCCCACGCCGCCGGGGATGTGGGTCAGCACCACGGCCACCTGGGCCATGAGATAGCTGGGCAGAAAATCAAGGAAGCTGACGCCCATGTCGCCGGGCAGCAGCACGTACATGCAGGCCGCGGCGGCAACGATGTCCACCCCGGCCACAATGAACTGGGCCACGGCGATGTGCGGCGCGGGAAAGACGAACTCCTTACCGAAAATATGTACCGGCTTGCGCACCGTGAAACAGAGCACCAGGTAAGAACAGGCGACCATAAACAGAATCACGCCCAGAATGCGCACATCCGCGATGGGCATGTGCCTCAACAACTCGTCGGGAATCACCGGCGGGGCGATCATGAAGATGATCCCGCACAGGCCCAGCGCGCCCACCCAGAAGGTCACGGCCAGCATGAGCACCAGACGCACGATGTCCGTCAGGGAAAAACCCCAGGCCGAATAGAAACGGTAGCGCACGCTGGTGCCGCCCAGCAGCGCGCCGAAATTATAGCTGACGGCCTGGCCCACAAAGGAAACCAGGGCCACGCGCGGCAGGGGCAGTTGCTTATGGATGGCTTTGAGCGCCAGCCAGTCATAGCCCACCAGGATCATATAATTGATGACCATGAGAACCAGAGAGAGGCCGATACGGCCATAGGAAATCTGCAGGATGCTCTCTCGGATCTGGGCGATGCTGTAGGCTTTGAGCTTATTGTACAGAAGATAGACCGCCAACAGAAAAATAGCGGTGATCAGAATGGGCCCCAGGTAACGCAGGTATTTTTTCATGGCATCCCGTGAGCTACGATAACGCGCCGGAGCGCGGTTCTTACATCCTTTTCAGCATATACGCCGCGCCCCCGGCGCGCAAGCCCGGAAGGCCACACCGGCCCATCATCCTTCATTGTTGTGAAAAAATCTTCCGGAGCTTGACCACAACGCGGGCAACGGTTATGGTGAGTCCGCAGTCACGCTGATGTCCCTCAATCGGTTTTAGCCGGTGAGGGTTTTTGCTGCGTCTGCCGCACTCCAAAAGTTTTTTTCAGCAAAAAAATCGCACAGGTGCTCCGCTGCCCGGCAGCGGAGGCTTTTTTTGTGCGCTGTGAGGTTGGACATGACAAGTATTCCCATTTCCGTGCAAGGCTATAAAAAACTGGAAGAAGAGCTGGCCCGCCTGAAGAGCGAGCGCCCGGCCATCATCCAGGCCATCAAAGAAGCCAGGGAAGAAGGCGACCTGCGCGAAAACGCGGGCTACGACGCCGCGCGCGAGCGCCAGGGCATGGCCGAGGCGCGCATCAAATATATTGAATCGCGTCTGGCGCTCTATCAGGTCGTTGACCTGGACAAACTCAGCGGCGACAAAGTCATCTTCGGCTCCACCGTGGAAGTGGAGGATGTGGACAGCGGCGAAAGCCGTAACTTTACCATCCTCGGCCCGGACGAGGCCGATCCAAGCAAGGGGTCCATCTCTTTTCTCTCGCCTGTGGGCCAGGCTTTGCTGGGCAAGGAAGAAGGCGACGAGGTTACGGTGGAAATCCCGCGCGGCCGCGTCACCTATGAAGTGGTGAGCATCGCCTTTAACGGCAGCAAGGTGCTGGGCTGAACAGCTGACGGCTCTCGAAGAACGGATCCGTTCCACAAACAAAAAGCGCTCATGGACCAGGACCGGCATGCCATATGCCGCAGCCTTGGTCCATGAGCGCTTTTTAGAGCGTTTTGATATTGAAAATATCTCAACGCTCTGTGCGGATTTTCCATGAAAATCCGCACCGCGAAATTATCGCAAGGCTAATTTACTTCGCCGTTAAGCGATAATTTCAGGCGCAAAACGCTCTGAAAGCCCGCCGGGACTTATGCCCCGTCCATATCCAGGACAATTTCACTTTGAAATTGCCCTGGCGGCTGCGTAAGCAGACGCCCGCGCCCGAAAGCAAGGAGCCTTTAGCCGTTCGCGAGCAAGGCGAGCGTTGCTTTAGCTGTAGGCGACGCAGGAGCCGTACAGATAAGGACAGCAGTGCTACGGATAAAGAGAGCAAGGATGGACCGCGTTCCCGCCGCAGAGTGAGGGCAGCGTCAACTTTCCAAGGTCCAGCCGTAGTCGGGCGCGGCGCGCAACTGCGGATTCCTCAGCCCGTGGCCGCGCACAATGTCGCCCCAGCGGCGGAGAAAGCATTCTTGTGCCTGAGGCGTCAGTGTTTCCTCTCCGACTCCCCCTGCCCCATTCTCCAACACCCACTGGCCCCAGGGCGAGATCAGGGTAAACAGGCCCTGCCCTTCCCGGCGCAGGCCGTAGTCCGCCCCGGCCAGCGCTCCTGACGCGGGGTCAAAGCCGCCGCTCTCCAGAAAATCCTTTCGCCGGACGGCCATGCAGCACCAGGAAGACGCCAATGCCCGCCGCGTCAACAGCAACTGTCCCCAGCAGAGCGAGGGCAGCAGCTCGGGCGCGGCTCCACGTTGCAAGGGAAACGGCAGGCCCGTCACATCGGGATAGAGCCCCGCGTGCCGAAGCCGCCCGCCTTTCCAGACACAGCCGCCCACCAGGGCCAGATCGGGCCGCAGCGCCAGTGCCGCCAGCTGTTCGGGGCGGCAATCCCCCACCGGCGTCAGACCGGCGTGCAGAAAAAGCAATACCTCTCCCGTGGCGGCCTGGGCGGCCGCCCGGCAGGCTATGGCCCAGTGCGGCCCGGCGAACGGCAGGACGCGCATGTCCTGACGCAGCCCGACACCGGTTTGTTTCGCGGGCTGCGCCGACGGATGCAGCGGCTGCCAGAGCGTTTCCAGGCGCAACTGCCGGGCCAGCCCGTGCAGGGATTTCGCCAGGCCCGGCGTCAGAGGCCCCGGCGCGTCGGCCAGCAGAATCACGCTGCAATGCAGTTCCGGCGGCACGGCCAAGGCCAGCTTGAAAAAATTGTTTTTGCCCGCGGGCATAACAGTGGCGGCAAGGCCCCGTCGTTGCGCGCTTTCGGCCAGAGCCCGGCGTGTGGCTTCCAGCACGTAGGGCTTGGCACCCACTCCGGCAGTGGTGCTGCCCGCATGAATCCGCCAGTGGTAAAGAATGCGCGGGATGTGGGCGATTTCCTCCGGCCTGAGTCTTTCGGTCACGCGCAGGCTCAGATCAAAATCCTGCGAGCCTTCAAAGCCGGGGCGCAGGCCGCCGACCTCGCGCAGTGTCTCGACGGCATAGGTCGAGAGATGGCCGGTGCGATGCAGGTCAAAGTCAAATGCCGCCTTGAACACCGGCGTGCGCCGCACGCCGTGGACGTCGATCTTGTCCTCATCGCTGTACAGAAAGCGCAGGCCGGGACGTTCCGCCGTGTGGCGGGCCACTTCCAGCAGGGCGTCCGGTGCCAGCAGATCGTCGTGGTCCAGAAAGGCCGCCCACGGCGTGCCCGCCAAAGCCAGGGCGCTGTTGCTCGCCCGCGAGATATGCCCGTTCCGTTCCCGGAGGACCAGCCTGATGCGTTTGTCCCGCGCGGCATAGGAACGCAGCAGTTCCGGCACTTCCGGTCTGGTGGAGGCGTCGTCGGCCAGGCAGAGCTGCCAGTGACCGTAGCTCTGGGCCAGTACGGAATCCAGGGCCGCGCGCAGAAACGCGGGTTCGGGATTCCAGACCGGCATGAGCACGGCGATTTCCGGCCAGGCGCGTTCCACGCGCAAATCTTGTACGCCTGGGCCTTCAGCCGGGGACGCATTCTCGCGCAGTTCCAGCCAGGCGTCATACACGGAAGGCGCGTTATCCAGAGAACAGGCGTAAAGCCCCGCCCCGGCCAGGGCCCGCAGGCCCGGTCTGAGCAGGCCGTGATGAAAACGCCGGGCCCGGGTCCGCCAGGCGCGGGCCTCATCCCTGAACCGTGACAGATTTTCACGCTCGCCGAAGGCCTCCAGCCGGGCCGCCAGGGCTGTATACCAGGCAAAAACGCGCGGCAGGCTGGACGGCAGTTCACGGCAGAGGCACACAGCCGGGGCGCGTTTCTCCGGCGGCAGAAGGCGCAGCAGATGCAGGAGCGCGGCGGGTTCCGGCGCATGCCGCCAACGCAGCCAGGCCGCGTCAGAGGAACCTTCCGCCGCTTCCAGGGGCAGACCGCGAGGACCTTCCGCCAGCCAGGGCGTAAGGCCGTATTCCAGGCCGTCAGCCTGAACCTGGCAATGGTAGTCCGGTTGCAGCAGGCCCGGCTCCAGGCGACCGCGTTGCAGCAGGCTGTTCCACAAACCACAGGTTTTCCAGGAGTCGAAAGCGTCGCGCAGTACGGCCCTGGACGCGGGTTCCGTGGAAAAGCCGCCGCGCGCGTCCCGCAGGCGCAGGCAGAGATCCGGACCGGCCAGACCTTCCAAGGCCGGCCTGAACCCGCCCACAGCCAGAAAATCCTCTCGCCGCACAAGCAGAGCAGCGTCATGGGCCAGTTGAAAAACGCGCCGCCGCGCGGCCAGAGGATGGGCGGCCGGCAGGCCTTCATATAAATAGTGCAACCGCCCCTGGCTGTCGGCCACGCTGCCCAGATGGCGAACCCGGCGCGGGCCGTTATTCTCCGGGCCGCCCTCCGGCGCAAGCAGCAGGGGATTGAGCCCGGCCAGGCCGGAATCCGCCGCCAGCCTCTCCAGCAGGGGAGCCAGAGAGCCGGGTTCCAGGAGCACATCCGAGGAAAGAAAAAACAAAAAAGGACTGCCTGCCGCGCCCGCAGCCGCGTTGACGGCCATGCGCCAGTCTTCTCCCGGCGTCGGCGACAGGCAATCAAAGCCGGTCAGGGCTCCCCGGCGCAACAAGCTTTTTCCCATGGCCCGCACCGGACTTTCCAAGCCCGCCGGGCAACAGCAGAACACCGCCGTTTCTCCGGCCCCGGCCTGAACCAGACCCTCCAGACAGGCAACGGGCGGCTCCTCTCCCCGGCAGATCAGGATTACCGTCAGGGTGGCCGAACCGGACGGCTGTGTGGGCAAAACGGCGCTCATGCGGGCATGGTACGGCAGGGGCGGACGCAATGCAACGCGCGGCCCGGCAAGGAGGGCGCCGCGCCCCCTCGCTCTTGGGGCTTGGCAGAGCCCGGCAAGGTCTGCTAGGTTTGCACGTTCTCTAAAGCAGATTACGCTTGAGATTTCCGCTTAACGACGGGCAAAGCCCGCCTGTGGAAATCTCGCGGGCCTTGTTTCACAAGGCTGAGCATTCTAACAGTACAGAGTAATTTCATTGTGAAAATGCTCTAACGTCGCACAAGACCGCCCGGTGCCGCGAAAGGTGCTCGGGCCCCACAAAGGCTTGATATATGACCGTATTTTTGCCGCGCCTGCTTTACCTTCTGGCTGCGCTGGCTTGGTATCTGCTGCTCTGGCCCAACCCCATCACCATCTTCATGGCCGCCTGTTTTTCCTGCCTGACCCTGCCCTTTTACCGGCGCCTCCGGCAGAGGGCCAGTGCTTGGCGCGTCCGCCTGGAGCGCCGCGAGCCTGACTCGCGCGGACGGCGTTTTCTTATCAGGTTTTCGCACCACATGCCGCTCTGCAGCTATATCGCGGCCATTTTCTCCGGCCTGTTCGTGCCCATCGCCATCCTGGCCCTGCTGGTGTCGCCGCAGGCCGTCGCCGGGCTGGCGCGGCTGCGCGAACTCCAGGCCAACAATTTTCAGCTGCCGCCCCAGTGGGTGGAGCATATCCAGCACTGGCGGCTGAGCCTGACCGAATATCCAAGCATCGAAAAGGCGGTCAACGACTTCCTGCACAATCTGGACACGCTTTTCGGCGACGCCGTGACCATGCTGGTCAGCCGGAGCTTCGGCTTTCTGGGCGGCACCATGACCGCGTTCTGGACCACCTTTCTCTTTCTGACGCTCACGGTGCTGTTCACGGTCTATTCCCGGCGCATCCGCAAAGTCACCTGCCGGATATTCCATCTGCCGCAGGCTCTGCTGCGGCGCTTCATCAGCGCCATTCACCGCGCCCTGCGGGGCATTATGCTGGGCATCGTGCTGGTAGCCCTGGCCCAGGGCTTTCTCTGCGGCATCGGCTTTGCCGTGGCCGGTTTCAACCAGCCCGCTTTCTGGGGCATGCTGGCTACCCTGGTGGCCCCCATCCCCGTGGTGGGCACGGCTCTGGTCTGGCTGCCGCTCTGCCTTTCCCTCTGGTTCACCGGCAAAACCATGGCCGCCGTGGGCCTGGCTCTCTGGGGCATGTTGGCCGTGGCGGGCGTGGACAACGTGCTGCGGCCCCTGTTTCTGCGCCAGGGCATCAAGGCCCCTTTCTTTGTCCTGATCCTCGCCATCCTCTGCGGCCTGGCAAGTTTCGGGCCGGTGGGACTCATTGCCGGGCCCGTCCTGCTGGCTTTTGCCATGCAGGCGGTGGAAGAAGCCAACTATTTTTACAGGACCCATGAGTAATTCCCGCAGCACAGCGCTTCAGCAGCAAACGAAGCGGCTCCAGCGAGGGCCGTGCGACGCCCTTTCCGGCCGCCCGCGCAGGGCGCTGTTTTGCCTGCTGCTCTGTCTGGGCCTCTCCCTGTCCCTTTGCATCCCGGCACGGGCCGCGCTGCCCGTGCGCTCGGCCATTCTGGTCAATCTGAACACGGGCCGCGTGCTGTATGAGCAAAGCGCTGACACGGCCATTCCGCCCGCCTCGCTGACCAAGCTCATGAGCATGTTTCTGACCCTGGACGCGGTCAAGGCAGGCCGTATTTCCCTCAACCGGAAGGTGAAGGTCAGCCGCCAGGCCGCCGCCACGGGCGGCTCGTCCATGCATCTGCGCGCCGGTGAACGCGTGCCCTTGGTGCGCCTGCTTACCGGCATGGCCGTGGCCTCGGGCAATGACGCGGCCATGACCGTGGCCCAGCACGTCCACGGCAACAGCCGGACTTTCGTGCGCCAGATGAACCGCAAGGCCCGCGCCCTGGGCATGCGCCGCACGTTGTTCAAGAATCCCACCGGCCTGCCCGCCGCAGGGCAGAAAACCACGGCCCGCGACATGATGACGCTGAGCCGCGCCTACCTCAAGGCGCACCCCGACGCCATGCGTTTTCACGGCACACGTTTCTTCCTGCACAGGGGCCGCACCATGCGCAATACCAACGCCCTGCTGGGCAGCGTGGCCGGTGTCAACGGCCTGAAAACCGGCTGGACCGTGGCCTCGGGCTACAACATCGTGATCACGGCCCAGCGCGGCAAGACCCGCCTGCTGGCCGTGGTGCTGGGCGGCAACAGCAAGGACAGGCGCGACATCTCGGCCCGGCGTTTGATTGAAGCCGGTTTCCGACATCCCTCCTCTCCCAAACAGGTGCAGCGCGCCCTAGGACGGCGGCGCTGAACCTCCGGGAGGGGGGGCGAGAGACAAGCCCCGCCGCGAGCCCGCCTTGACCTCATGCCTGCGGCGGCTTATGCTATAACAGTAGACTGGCTTTACAGCCCAACATCCAACGGAGGCTTGCCGCATGTTCGGCATTGGCATGCAGGAATTATTACTTATTCTGGTAGTTGTGCTGCTCATTTTCGGAGCCAACAAACTGCCGGAAATAGGTGGCGGGCTTGGCCGGGCCATCCGCAACTTCCGCCGCGCATCGTCTGAACCCGATGAAATCGACATCACCCCCAAGGACAAAAAAGACCAGTCCTCTTCCGGTGATGACTCCCACAAAGCCTGAGCCCCTTACGACTGATAAAGGATTCCGCCATGAAAGCTGAACAATTATCCGTTTTTCTGGAAAATCGGGCCGGTCGTCTGGCTGAAGTCACCCACACTCTGGCCGAGGCGGGCATCAACATCCGCGCCCTTTCCTTGGCGGACACCTCTGACTTCGGCATTTTGCGCATGATCGTCTGCGATCATGAAAAGGCCAAAACCGTGCTCAAGGAAAAAGGCTTTACTCTGGGCCGCACCAGCGTGGTGGCCGTGGAGGTGGCCGATACGCCGGGCGGCCTTGACGCCGTATTGCAGCTTGTTTCGCGTAACGGCATCAATGTGGAGTACATGTACGCCTTTGTGCAGCGTGACCAGGAAAGCGCGGTGATGATCTTCCGCTTCGACAAGGTGGATCACGCTGTGGACGTGCTCAGGGACAACGGCTTTACCATCATTCCGGCGGACCAGCTCTGCGAGTATTAGCAACCGCCGTTTCAGGAATTCCCGAAAATGCCTCCTGAACAGGAGGCATTTTTCATTATGGAGAAACCGGAGTTACTTGCGTAGGTCCAGGACTGAGCGCAAAAGGTAATTCTTGCCCGCCACCGGCAGGATGTCGCGGCTCAATCCTTCCAGTGCCGCGGCTTTGACGGCTTTTCCGTTTTCAGTTTCACCAAGTTGCAACAGGTAATCAGCGAGCTTGGCCGCCCAGCGGTAATCCCGGCCCGCCAGGGCATTTTGCGCGGCCCGGAGAAGCTGCCCACTCCCACCGGCCAGAGCCGCCATGCGCTCAGCTTCTTCCAACGGCGTCAACGGAACCAACGTAGTGGGATTGCCGTCAAACCAGCCCAGTTTGTGGGCGTAAATGGAACGGACAGCCCAGGGAACAGCGCCGTAAAACTCCCCCAGATACGCCTGATCCCGCAAATGTCCGGGCAGGCGCAGGCTTGCGGCCAGTTCGTCGGGAGTCTTGCCCTGATTCATGCCCTTAAGGGTCTCGGCGTACACATATTCAATGGCCTCCGCATATCCGGACAGCATGGGAAGGATTTCATCCGGGGCCGGGACGGCATTGTGGCCGAACATCATTGCCTTGGGCCTGAAGTCCATTAGGCGGCGCACAGCTTTGGCCCACTGCTCCACATCCCGGTAAACGCCGCCGCGTACCGGATAGATATTGGGGAAGCTGCGGTAGACGTGATCGCCGGAAAAAAGCACCTGCCGTTCAGGCAGCCAGACAACGAGATGGTCCGTGCTTTCGCCGGGAATCCTGTGGAGTTCGAGGTTGACCCCGTCAATGCGCACGGGCATGCGGTCTTCCGTCACAAAAATATTGGGCGACAACAGCGGCCCGGACTTTCCTCCGGCAAACCTCGGGAGCATAAAGTTGACCGGATAGTCGGCGTCAGGGATGCCCGCGCCGAACTGCCTGGCCGCGCGTTCGGCGCTGACCCGCTCAAGCCCCCTGCCCGCTCTTTGCTCGGCCCCGAAGTCCGCGTGGCCCCAAACGGGGACATCCCGCCGCCCTTCAAGGAAAATCTCGGCTCCGCCCCGATGATCCGGATGGCTGTGTGTAAGAATGACGGCCTGAACCCCGCCGGGAATCAGATTTTTGATTTCCCGCAACGCCTCGGCCGCGCCGTTCAAATCGTCACCGGCGTCAATGAGAATATAGCCGTGCTCAGAGGCGATGACGCCGAAATTGGAGGAACTGTAGCCCACAAAGGCGTATACGCCGGGGGCCAGTTCGTTGCGCATGCGCTCCGGCGCCATGTGACGGTGTTGCGGAGGATACGTAAAACCGGGATACCCCTCGCCATCAGGCAGAGGTGGAGCATACGACATTTCGGCGCTCCGCTCCCGCCGGGGCTTGAACATCGTCTCGAGGGTAAAACCCTCAGGCAGGCTTACGGTGCCGCTTGCGGAACAGCAGCGTATGGGGATACCGGAATTTTTCAGTATGCCTATGTCATTTTTGATGGCATCAACGGAAACGGAACAGTGTTCTGAAAGTTCTCTGAGCGTGCCGCATCTGCCATGCAGCAGCAGAAGTATAATTTCAAGAAGACGCCTTACTTGCATTTTTCTGTCTCCTGATGCGTTTTGCGCCGGAGAGAATGTGCGGGAAAATTCGCACGGAACAGGGCGGCTTTTTTCATAGGCAACGTACCTGAACTGCGGATGGTATCCCAGGAACGGAACGGATGCAATTTCCCTCATCGACAAAGGACGGGAAGAACACAGCGGATTTTTTGACCGGCGCGCCGGGAGCGCAATACGCCGACCGTTACGGAGCGTCCATTGAGGCTCGCTGAAGCGAAAACGGGGACAGGCGTTAACCTGTTAAAATAAAATAATTTTTAAATTTTACAGGAAAAAAATTAAAAAAAAATCGCTCCAGCCCCTTTTCAAGCCGCCAGACTGTCTTATCTGTATGCCCGTGCGGGGCGGTGCAACGGCACAACGCCCGTTGCGGCCCATTACGCGCAATATTTCCGGCGCGTCCGCTGGTTCGGCCGCCGCCCGTGCCCGTAAGGGCAATAAAAAACTTTTCCGGGAGGATTTGACGTCATGAAGCTGAAACCCCTCAACGACCGTGTGCTGGTCAAGCGCCTTGAATCTGAAGAAAAGACCGCCGGCGGTCTGTACATCCCCGACACGGCCAAGGAAAAGCCCTCCAAGGGCCAGGTTGTGGCCGTGGGCCCCGGCAAGATCGCGGAAAACGGTTCCCGCGTCGCCATGGCTGTGAAGAAGGGCGATGAAGTGCTCTTCAACAAGTATGCCGGTACGGAAATCAAGCTGGACGGCGTCGACCACCTTGTGATGCGCGAAGAAGACATTCTCGCCATCATCGACTAATCCCGATCTCTGCCGAATCACCATCCAGGAGGAACTCTGAAAATGTGCGCTAAAGAAATCTTTTTTGACGTTAAAGCTCGTGAAAAACTCGCCCGCGGCGTGGACAAGCTTGCCAATGCCGTTAAAGTCACTCTCGGCCCCAAAGGCCGCAATGTCGCTCTTGAAAAGTCCTTCGGCGCGCCCGTCATCACCAAAGACGGCGTGACCGTGGCTAAAGAAATCGAACTGGACGACAAGTTTGAAAACATGGGCGCCCAGCTCGTGAAGGAAGTGGCCTCCAAGACTTCCGACGCCGCCGGCGACGGCACCACCACCGCCACCATTCTGGCCCAGTCCGTATACCATGAAGGCATCAAGCTGGTGGCCGCCGGTCGTAATCCCATGGCTATCAAGCGCGGCATCGACAAGGGCGTGGAAGCCCTGATCACCGAGCTCGCCAATCTGGCCAAGCCCACCCGCGACCAGAAGGAAATTGCCCAGATCGGCACCATTTCCGCCAACTCCGACGCCACCATCGGCAACATCATTGCCGAAGCCATGTCCAAGGTGGGCAAGGAAGGCGTCATCACCGTTGAGGAAGCCAAGGGCCTGGAAACCACCATGGATGTGGTGGAAGGCATGCGTTTCGACCGCGGCTACCTCTCCCCCTATTTCGTGACCAACGCCGAAAAGATGATCTGCGAGATGGACAATCCCTACATCCTCTGCACGGAAAAGAAGATCTCCAGCATGAAAGACATGCTGCCCGTGCTTGAGCAGGTGGCGAAAGTCAACCGTCCGCTGATGCTCATCGCCGAAGACGTGGAAGGCGAAGCCCTGGCCACCCTGGTGGTCAACAAGTTGCGCGGCGCCCTTCAGGTTGTGGCCGTGAAAGCTCCCGGCTTCGGCGACCGCCGCAAGGCCATGCTTCAGGACATCGCCGTCCTCACCGGCGGCCAGGTGGCTTCCGACGACACCGGCACCAAGCTGGAAAACATGACCCTGGCCGACCTGGGCACCGCCAAGCGCGTGGTTGTTGACAAAGACAACACCACCATCGTGGACGGCGCCGGCAAGAGCGAGGACATCAAGGCCCGCGTGAAGCAGATTCGCGCCCAGATCGAAGACAGCACCTCCGACTACGACCGCGAAAAGCTGCAGGAACGCCTGGCCAAGCTGGTGGGCGGCGTGGCCGTGGTGCATGTGGGCGCCGCCACTGAAGTGGAAATGAAAGAAAAGAAAGACCGCGTGGAAGACGCCCTCAACGCCACCCGCGCCGCCGTGGAAGAAGGCATCGTGCCTGGCGGCGGCACCGCGCTGATCCGCGTGTCCAAGGTCCTCAACGACATCAAACCCGCTGACGACGACGAACTGGCCGGTGTGAACATCATCCGCCGCGCCATTGAGGAACCCCTGCGCCAGATCGCCCACAACGCGGGCTTCGAAGGTTCCATCGTGGTGGAAAAGGTCCGCGCCGGCAAAGACGGCTTCGGCTTCAACGCGGCCACCGGCGAATACGAAGACCTGATCAAGGCTGGCGTCATCGACCCGAAGAAGGTGACCCGCACAGCCCTGCAGAACGCCGCTTCCGTGGCTTCCCTGCTGCTGACCACCGAATGCGCCATCGCTGAAAAGCCCGAGCCCAAGAAGGACGCCCCGGCCATGCCCGGCGGCATGGGCGGCATGGGCGGCATGGACGGCATGTACTAAGCCGTTCCCCGCTACGGGCTTTGCCCGCATTGCTTTGAGACAACAGCTCCCGCCTCACGGCGGGAGCTGTTTTTTTATGGTCCGCGCCCTCCCCGTAACAGGGTCATTCTGTTCTCCGTCCGTTGTTTTATTCTGCCTTCCGGGCATTCTGGTTTTCGCTTCGTTGCCGTTTGGGCCGCCTATCTTGTTGCTGTTTTCATCCGTAAAGCGGCCCAAAGGCGGGGAGGCATAAAAGGCACTGCGCCCGCAGGGCCCGGAATACCTCATCCATATGACAAGTTCATAGAACAATTCCTGCGGCACTGGAAAAATTTTCCCGAAGGGATTAAGATAATTTTAATTATACCGACAAATACATATGTCCGCCCGCATACGGGCATTTGCATATCCGCCGCAGGTCGCTCTTTGCATGGCCTGCGGCCTCTTTCGGTACTGCGGCGATCCCCAGGAGGTAGAGGTTCCCGTGCGTACCGGGGCATATTAGAGCAGTTTAACGTTAAAAATTGAACGGCCCCGGCGGTCACGAGAGTGGACGCCCGCGCCGGAGGCCAAGGCGCCTGTTATCAATTTTCAAAGTTAACCTGCTCTTAGGACGGAACGCCTGTCCAGCGTTCCATGGTTGGTTGCCGCCGGTTGGCATCAACAGATGCGCGATACGGATGCTAGAGAGGAGAACATCCATGAATGTCAGAATGTGGATCATCGTACTGTGCGGCATCTTTTTGCTCGGCATAGGGACATTGTTCACCGCCAATTTTCTAATATCGCAGCGGGTATTCAATGATGTCACCATGCCGCAGATCACCGACGCCCTGCGCCAGAAATATGAATACGGCGTGAAGAGCGCGGTGGAAGTGGAAGCGCAGAATCTGGCCAATCGACTCAAAAACGTCTCGGACAAGAAAGAACAATACGCCATCATCGAACAACTCACCGACTATCAGCGCTTTTTCCCCAATAACGAAGGCTACTACTTCACCTACACCACCGACGGCATGCGCATCAACGTGCCCATCAACAAATCGTTGAACGGCAAGGATTGCAGCAACCTCAAGGACGCCAACGGCGTGCCCTTTGTCCGGAAATTCATGGAAGTCGCCAAAGCCGGCGGCGGCTTTGTGGAATACAGCTTTGAAAAACCCGGCGCGGGCATCCAGCCCAAACTGAGCTATGTCTGCCTGATCCCCGGCACCGACGCCCTGATCGGCACCGGCGTGTACATTGACAGCGTGCAGGCCGAGCAGCAGCGTATCGCCGCCCTGGTGACCGAAAGCAATGATCGCTATGCCATGTATCAGGCCTGGATCTGCCTGGGTATCGTAGCCCTGATGATCCTTGTGGCCTGGTACGTGACGCGGGTGATCTGCTCGCCCCTGCGCCAACTGACCGGCGCGGCGGATGAAGTGGCCAAGGGGCGGCTTGACGCGAAAATCAAGCTGCATCCGCGTTGCCCGCGCGAAATCCGCGCTCTGGACGCCTCTCTGGGCCAGATGATCGGCAATCTGCGCGAACGCATTGACGAGGCAGCACGGAAAAGCGAAGAAGCCACTGCGGCCGTGGAAGAAGCCACTGTGGCCCAGCGCGAGGCCGAGGAAGCCCGGCAGCAGGCCGAAAGCGCCAAAAGGGACGGCATGCTGGCCGCCGCCGGCCAACTTGAAGGCATTGTGGAAATTCTTTCCTCTGCTTCCACGGAGCTTTCGGCCCAGATTGAACAGTCCGACCGGGGCGCGCATGAAGCCGCGGAGCGCGTTTCCGAAGCGGCCACCGCCATGAACGAAATGAACGCCACCGTGCAGGAAGTGGCCCGAAACGCCACATCCGCCTCGTCCGCTTCCGCCGACACCAAGGAAAAGGCCCAGACCGGTTCCGCCATTGTGGAAAAGGCCGTGCACGGCATTGAGCAGGTACGTCAGCTCTCTCTGGAGCTCAGGGACGACATGGGCCAGCTCAACGAGCACGCCCAGGCCATCACCCAGATCATGAACGTCATTTCGGATATTGCCGATCAGACCAATCTGCTGGCTCTGAACGCGGCCATTGAAGCGGCCAGAGCCGGAGACGCCGGGCGCGGCTTCGCCGTGGTGGCCGATGAAGTACGCAAACTGGCTGAAAAAACCATGGCCTCCACGAACGACGTGAGTAACGCCATCCGGGCCATTCAGGAAAGCACGTCCAAGAGCATGGCCTCCGTGGACAACGCCGTGCGCCAGATTGAAGAGGCCACGGACTACGCCAGCCAGTCCGGTTCGGCCCTGGAGGAAATCGTCGCCACTGTGGATGTCACGGCCGACCAGGTCAATGCCATTGCCACGGCCAGCGAGGAACAGTCCGCCGCCAGCGAAGAGATCAACCAGTCCATCCTCCGGGTCAACGACATGGGGCGGCAGATCGCCGAAGCCATGGGCGGAGCCTCCAAGGCTGTCACGGATCTGGCCGTCCAGGCCCAGAAGCTCACCGATCTGATTCAGGACATGAAGCGCGGCTGAGCACGCGAGCGCTATAAACAGCAACACCCCGGCAGAGCGTCAGCTTTGCCGGGGTGTTTTGTGACGGACAGCGCGCCGGAACATGCGCCGCATAACAGCTGGAGCAGATTAACTTTGAAATGCTGGGCATTCCAAAGCTAAAGACACGCTTACTCCGCCGCTTAGCTCTGCTGTCCTCGTCTGTAAAGCTCGAAGGCTTGCTAACGGGGAGAGGCAACAGCGCAAATAAATTGCGCTTACGGCTTCGTGGCGCGAGGCTGCCCTCGCAGCCTCGTTGGAGCATTTCAAAGTTGAAATGCTCCAAATACTATAAGCCTTAAAAAAGGCCGGTCACCTTGCCCGTGTTCACATCCACATCAATGTTGCGGAACGAGGGATGCGACCCCGTGCCGGGCATCAGGCTGATGTCGCCGGAGACCGGGCAGACCAGACCCGCGCCGCCGAACAGCAGCACGTCGCGCACATGCAGCCGCCAGGAGGCGGGCACGCCCTTGCGGGACGCATCATCGGACAGGGAATACTGGGTTTTGACCATGCACACGCCCAGTTCGTTCACGTCGGGCCGTTCCTGCAAGGCTTTCAGGCGCTGAGCCGCCAGAGGCTCAAAATCCACGCCGTCGGCTCCGTAAATTTCGCGGGCAATGCAGGTGATCCGCTCGGTGAGGGGCAAATTCCAGTCATAGAGCGGCATGAAATGCCGCTTGCCGGAATTGCAGGCGTCCATGACCGCGTCGGCCAGTTCCAGCGCGCCCTCGCCGCCCTTTTCCCAGTGTTCGGACACGGCCACGCGGGCTCCCGCCGCTTCGCAGATGCGGCGTATGGCGGCGATTTCCGCCGGGCTGTCGGTATGGAATTTGTTGATGCAGACCACGGAGGGCACGCCGGAGCGGCGTACAATGCCGATATGGTGCAGCAGGTTGACGCAGCCCGCTTCCACCAAGCCCACGTCCTCGCGGGTGTAGGCTTCGGGCAGGGGACGGCCGGGCCGGGGCTGGGGCGCGCCGCCGTGGCTCTTGAGCGCCCGCACCGTGGCTACAATAACCGCCGCGTCGGGCGTCAGGCCGCTGTAGCGACATTTCAGGTTCCAGAATTTCTCGTAGCCCATTTCCGCGGCAAAGCCGGATTCCGTCACATGCACGTCGCTGAGTTTGAGGCCCACCCGGTCCGCGATGACCGAACTCTGGCCCAGGGCGATATTGCCGAAAGGCCCGGTATGCACCAGTACGGGCTGGCCTTCAATGGTCTGAATCAGATTGGGTTTGACCGCTTCCACCAGCCAGGCGGTCATGGCCCCGGCCACTTCCAGGTCCGCCGTGGTCACGGGATTGCCGTCGCGGTCCAGGGCCAGCACCATCCGCCCCATACGTTCGCGCAGATCGCGCAGATCACGGGCCACGGAGAGAATGGACATAACCTCCGAGGCCACGGTAATGTCAAAATGCGAACGCATCATGAAACCGTCGTTGCGACGGCCGTCGCCCTCAATGCCGATGATCACGTTGCGCAGGGCCTGGGCACAGAAATCCATAACCCAGCCCGTGCCCACCCGCGTGGGGTCCACGTTCAGGCGGCGCATGCCCGAAAGACGCGCCAGGGTGGCGTCGTCGTAATTGCGCTCGTGCTGCATGCGCGCGGTCAGGGCGGTCATGGCCAGATTGTGGGCCGCGCCCACGGCATGGATGTCGCCGGTGAAATTGAGCGAATACGGCGTCAGCGGGATGCACTGGGACAGGCCGCCGCCTGCGGCCGAGCCCTTCATGCCCATAGTGGGGCCGCCCGAGGGCTGGCGGATGGCCGCCGAGGAGCGCAGTCCGCGCCGGGCCAGCCCCTGGACCAGGCCGATGGTGGTGGTGGATTTGCCCTCGCCCAGCGGCGTGGGCGTGATGGCCGTGACGTCCACGTATTTGCCGTCGGGCCGCCCGGACAAGCGTTCCAGCACGGCCTGCTGCTCGATTTTACCCATATAGTGCCCATAGGGCAGCAACTCCGAGGATTCCAGGCCCATTTCAGCGGCCAGGGTTTCCACGGTTTTCATGCGTGATTCGGCATCCTGCGCGATTTTCCAGTCAGGATTTTTGGTGGGATCAAGCGTCATGGGATCTCCTTGAAATATGAACTAGCCGGAATGTACGGCCCGCGCCGGAACCCGTCAAGACGGGAAAGCGACCGGCGCGGCGCATGAAAAAAGCCCGGAACCGAAGTTCCGGGCTTGCGCCGAAAAGAGGCTTTTTCCGCCGGTCAGGCCACGGCCCGATTGTCCCGCATGGCCCAGACGCCGCAGGGGCAGACGCCCGCGCAGATCCCGCAGCCGATGCAGCGCGCCGGATCAGAGACATACTCAAAGCCGCCGCTCAGCTCATTGCGGTCAATGGCCTTTTCCGGGCAGGACTTGAGGCACATCTCGCAGTCCCGGCAGGTGCCGCAACTGACGCAACGCGCGTGATCCTCTAGGGGCCGGGGCAGTTCCCGGCTGTGATATTTGGCAAAATAGGCCGTATGCAGCCGCAGCGCGGGCACTTGCTCCCTGAGCTCGGCCGCGTACCTCTCGCCGCGCAGCCAGGCGTCGGCGGCCAGGGCGGCTTGGCGGCCCGTGCCGATGGCGTGGACCAGCAGTCCGGGGCTGATCACGTCGCCCACGGCGAAAACGCCGTCCATCACGCTCAGATCGGCCCCGGGCGCCAGCCGGTCGCGGAACTTCTTCAGCCCTTCGGGCAGAAAGGAGAGGTCCGGCGATTCGCCGATGGCGATGATGACCATCTCGCCGGGAATCAGCGTGCCGTCCTGGGCGATCAGGCCTTTGTCCGTGATCTCCCTGGTCTGCACCGGCCAGACCAGCCTGCCGCCAAGGCTTTCAATATGGGCGATCTCATGAGCGAAAGCCGCTGGCCGCTGCACGTCAATGCAGGTCACCTGACGCGCGCCCATGGCAAAGGCCCCGGCGGCCGCGTCCATGCCCGCGTTGCCGCAGCCGATGACCACCACGCTTTCCGGTACTCTTGGCTTTTCACCCCGGTTCACGGCCTTGAGGAAGTCGACGCCGCCCACGGCCTTTTCATGCCCAGGCCAGGGGAAAATGCGCGGCACATGGCCGCCGGTGGCCACAATCAGGGCATCGTGCTTTTTACGCAGTTCCGCGAAGCGTTTGGCATCCACCGGGCAATTGGTGACAAAATGCACGCCCATCTCCTCAATGCGCTTGAGTTCCTTGAGCAGCAGATCATGATTCAGGCGCTCGCGCGGGATGACCTGTTCCAGCTTGCCGCCCATATGGGCATCAGCCTCATAGACCGTAACCTCATGACCCATACGGGCCAGCTGCCAGGCCGCCGTGAGGCCCCCTACGCCCCCGCCGATGACGCCCGGATGTTTGCCGCTGCGCTTTACGGGGCTCTCCAGCCTGATGTCCGCCGAACAGGAGCCCAGCTTGCCGATCTGCACCGGACTGTCCAGTTCGTTGCGCGTGCAGCCCTCCATGCAGGGATTGGGGCAGACGCCGCCGCAGACCGAGCCCGGAAACGGCGTATAGTCCAGCACCAGACGGCAGGCCTCCTCCACCTTGCCTTCTCGCAGCAGATTGAAGCGGCGCTGGCTGGGGATGGAGGCCGGACAATGAAATTCGCAGGGCGCGGCAAAACGGGCATTTTCCCACACAGGCACACGCAGGCGGCAATCCCCGCGCGCCACCAGGCCGTTGACCGCGAAGTCGTCGGGGCAGACGTCACTGAAAATACCGTCCTTGACCCATTCCGTGGCCCGGAACTGAGCAAGGCTGGGGATTTCCTCGTGTTCCCGCTCCTCAAACGGCAACGGCTCGATTTTTTTCCAGTGTTTCCAGACCGAAAGCTCCTCGCGCAGTCCTGGCCTGTCAATGGCCGCAAGAAAATCATCCAGCCCGGCATCAAGCCAGACCACGTCGCCCTCATCCAGAGGGCGCACCCGCACGTCCGGCGGCAGAGAGCCCAGCGGCCCGCGAAAATAGACCACACCGCCCACCATGCCCACGCAGGGCCGCTCGCCCAGCACCGAGGGCAGGGTCCGGCTTTCGCAGCCGCAGACCACAGCCCTGCCGCCGCCCATGAACTCAAAGGAA
This sequence comes from Desulfovibrio sp. 3_1_syn3, assembly GCF_000145315.2. Classification (NCBI taxonomy): domain Bacteria; kingdom Pseudomonadati; phylum Thermodesulfobacteriota; class Desulfovibrionia; order Desulfovibrionales; family Desulfovibrionaceae; genus Desulfovibrio; species Desulfovibrio sp. 3_1_syn3. The sequence continues at coordinate 2,052,943 of NZ_ADDR02000001.1, read as the reverse complement.
AAGCTGCCCACGCTCTTGAGCACCCAGAGTTCCGGCGGCTCGTAGAGCGGATCGTGCTTCATGAGCGAGCCGGAGCGCGCGCCCGCCCGGCCCCCGATATAAATACGCCCGGCCGCGGCGCAGTGCCCGGCCGTGTCTCCGGCGTCGCCGCGCACCACAATGCGCCCTCCGGCGTTGAGCCAGCCCACGTCGGCCGGGGCCGGTCCTTCCACCAGTATTTCCGTGTCGGGCAGGCACATGGAGCCCACCCGCTGGCCGGGATTGCTGACCGTGAAGCGCAGCTTTTTGCCCTCCCGGTTCCAGAGCGGGCCGCCGATGTCGTGCTGGCCCGACGCCTGAATATAAAAATCAGTCTCGCCCCGCTCCACCGCCGCCTCAAGGGACAGCAGCAGATCCTGGGTGGACATGCGTTCGTGATCGTGCACCGTGCTTACGCGCAGCATATTCCATTCCTCATCGTATGGTTAGCAGGCATACTGAATGCCCAGCTTGTCGGCCACCGCCCGATCCATGGACACCAGGGCGTCGGAACGCCCCACCGGCAGGGAGCTGTTGCCCACCGGGGCCAGCAGCTTGCGCAGTTCCGCGTCAAAAGCCAGCATATAGTCCACGATGTTCTGGGCCCCCCGGTCCACGTCCAGGCGTTTGACCAGACGCGGGTCCTGGGTGCAGATGCCTGTGGGACACTTGCCCGTGTTACAGGCGTTGCAGCGCCCGTGCTCGTTGCCCACACAGCCCAGCAGCTGGATCAGGATCTTGCCCAGAATCACGCCGTTGGCCCCCAGGCAGATCATTTTGAAGGCGTCGGCCGCCGCATTGCCGGTCATGCCGATGCCGCCTCCGGCCCAGAGGGGAATCTGTCCTTGGAGCCCCTGGGCCACGGCGGCCTGATAGCAGTCGCGCAGCTTGGAGACGACGGGATGTCCCGTATGCTCCAGGGAGACCTCATTGGCCGCGCCGGTGCCGCCCTGGATGCCGTCAAGGAAGAAGCCGCCGCAGATCTTGTAGGGATCGCGCAGCAGATTGTTGTAGACGGATACCGAAGTGGCCGAGGCCGCGCACTTGATGGCCACGGGCACGCGGAAGCCGAAGGCCGCGTTGAGCGAAAGGTGCATTTTCTGCACCGATTCCTCAATGGAATACAGGCCCTGATGGTTGGGCGGGGAATGCAGGGTGGCCTTGGGCACGCCCCGGATGGCCTGGATGTGCGGGGCCACCTTGGCGGCGGGCAGAAGCCCGCCGTCGCCGGGCTTGGCTCCCTGGCCGATCTTGATCAGCACGCCCGCCGGGTCGGTCTTCATCCGGGGCATGGCCTTGATGATGCGGTTCCAGCCGAAATGGCCGGAGGCGATCTGCAAAATCATGTACTTGAGCCGTTCTGACTCCAGCAGCTTGATGGGCATGCCGCCCTCGCCCGAGCTCATGCGCACGGGCATGCCGCACTTCTCGTTGAGATAGGCCGCAGCCAGGGCCAGAGCCTCCCAGGCCCTGGTGGACAGCGCGCCGATGCTCATGTCGCTGAAAATGGCCGGATAGATCCAGCGCACCGGCGGAGTGCGCCCTTCGAGCACCAGGCTTTCGCCGTCCACGCGCAGGGGCAGTTCCCTGGCCAGCATGACGCGGCCCAGGGGCGAGCGGATGTCAAAGGTGTGCCGCTCCGAGTCCAGGGCCGGGTCGGTCATCTGGCTGATGCGTCCCACCACGACGGCGTCTAGGGTGCGCGGCGTGGCGAGATTGCTGCGCCCGCCGCGCTTGACCGGGCCGTGGGCGCGCGCCAGCACGGGAAAGCGGTTATCCGGATTGCGCACCGGCCGGATGGCCCTGTTGGGACAGACTTTTTCGCACATGCCGCAGCCCACGCAGGCCTGTTCGATGCGGGTCTTCTGCCTGATCACGGGCAGGGCGAAATGCTCGGCTGCAGGCTCGGGAAAGGCTTTGCGCGAAACCGTCACGCTGCGGTGCGAAACCCCGGCCTCAATGGCATTGAAGGTGCACGCCGCCACGCAGGAGCCGCACATGGTGCAGCGTTCCGCGTGATATTCGATGGTCCAGCGCAGATCGTTGACGCTGACGTCCTGGGTTTTTACTGATTCCATCGCCGCACCGCCAGATCGTTGTCGATGACCACCATTTCCCGTTCATGGGGGTAAATGTCCAGAGCCGGATCGCGGTCGGGCAGAACGGCGTTCAGCCCGCAGACTTCCGAGGCCACGGCCACCATGTTGTCGTCGCCGCCCACCACCACGGGCCGCAGCTTCTTGGAATCGCAGCAGGCGAGCATCCGTCCGTCGGGCAGCAGGCCGATAACGGCGTTGGGGCCGTTGATCTCCAGATGGGCCAGGGATTCACGGATCAGGCCGAGCACCTCGCGGTCCGCGCGCTTTTCCGCCTCCACAAAGGGCAGGGGCGTAATGACGTGCTTGTAGTAGGTGATGGGCCAGTGCAGCTCATGCAGCACGTAATGCAGGGTGTAAAGGAAGTTCTGCGAGTCGGACTCAAAACCGATGTAGCCCCGGTGCAGAGACTTCTGAAACTCCGTATTCTTGGTGAAAAAGGTATTTTCGCCGTTGGCGCAGAGGGTGTAGCCCTGCAAAAAGAAAGGATGGGCCGCGTAACGCACAATGTCGTAATTGGTGTTCTGGCGGCACTGGGTCACGATGTTGCGGGCCGTGAGGCGGCCGTCGTCGTTCCAGAGTCGGAAATAGGCGGCAATGTCCGCCGGGTCGCCGATTTCCTTGAGGGTCAGCACGTCGGGCCAAAAAGAATAGACGAAACCGTTGTTGCCCTCGTCCAGCAGACGGCGCAGGGCCAGACGGGTGTCCAGCAGCAGGTCTTCGCGCTCTTCCCGGCTGCGGTAGCGGTAGATTTCGGGATAATCATAATTGCGGAAGACATAGCGCGGCATGGCCTCGATTTTCAGGCCCGGCTGTCTGTCCACTTCGGGCACCCACTGGGCCACCTGCACGAACCCCTTTTCCTCCATATAATCGTTGACCAGCTGCACGCCCTGCGGGGTACAGGCCAGAGACAGCAGAGGCTTGTCCTTATAATGGCTGAAAACGCCGTCCAGATCCTGCATGACCATGGCAAAACCCGAATTGTCGTGCCCTTCCTGCTGGGGCAGCATCAGATTGAGCGCCACGGAAGGATGCACCGGCGTCCTGCTTTTGACGGAACCGATTCTACACATAGTTTTCCTACCTCGAAAAAGCGCCACAGCCGCAGGCCGGTCCGCAATACGCGGCCCGCCGTAACGCTGGCATAAGCTCCCGGGTAAGGGGGGCGTGGATTCACACGGCTTCGCGGCCGCTCCGCAAAGGAGACGCGAATGCCTGTCGCCGGAGCTCCGGCCGGCCGAACACGGTCTGAAAGACCGTGGAAACCGTTCTGGCGACAGTTTCCGGCCTATAAGGGGGGGGAAATAATTCTGCAACAAAGCGGATTGATGGGCAAGCCCAAAATGGACTTCCGGGCCTCAAAAAATCCCGCATGGACTTAAGAAGTAAAAGGGCCTACCGATAAGCAATATAGGCTATCGGCAACGCCAATGGAAGCCGGGTCGTGGGGCTCGGCGCAAAACCTCAGGTTCTCACCGCTCTTTACCCGGATGACTGCCATGTTTCTTGCCCGCAATTCCGATATCTCGATTCTTTCAGAGCCGCGCGTTTGCGGCGTAGAGAGAGAGAGAGAGAGAGAGAGAGAGAGAGAGAGAGACTGTGTAGGCTTTTTCATTATCTGAAGTCAGCAACATTTTCCTCGTCGGGAGCAACCGTCGCCCTGGATATTTTGTCCATGGGCGACGGTTGCTTTTTTGTTGGCGTGCTTTTTCCCGCCCGAAACGTGCTGGCGGCCCAATCTGTCACCTGTTATCTGGAGGTACGTGGATTATGAAGCTCTCGACGAAAATTGCGATGAGCATGGGATTTCTGGCCGTGCTCATGGGTGTTCTGGGCGTGTATCTGATCGTGCAGATGGCCAAAATCAATGACGTGTCCACCCTGATGGCCGACCGGCTGATTCCGAGTCTGGCGAACGCGGATGCAATGAACAACGCGGCTTCGGAATACCGCATGGCCGAAATCCTGCACATCTACAGCACCGATGCGGCCCAAATGCGGGAATACGAAGCCAGACAGGGGAAGTGGTCGGACATTATCGCCGAGAGTATCAAAAAACTTGACGGGCTGCTTGTCAGTCCTCAGGCCAAGCAGGCCTTTCAGGAATATCTGGCCACCCGTGAAGCGTATCGCGCCGTAAGCCGGAAAGTGCTCTCCCTTTCCCGTGAAAATCACACTGAAGAAGCCCTGGCCATGATGTCCGGCGAATCGCGTGTGGAATATGACAAGATGAGCGAAGGCCTCAGTAATCTGGTGGCGGCGGTCAACGGCACCATCACAAAGAGCAATGCCGATGGCGACGCCGCATATGACGATTCGCGGCTGCTGGGCATCTGTCTGGTGGTGGCCGCCGTGCTGATAGCCGTTATCCTGACCTTGCTGTTGGTGCGCAATACCTTGCGCCAGTTGGGCAAGGACCCCGGCGAGCTGAACAATATCGCCCGGCGCGTGGTGGACGGCGACTACGATGTGGACGACGGGGGCGCAAAACTGGGCGTGTACGGTTCCATTGTGGAAATGGTCAACGCCCTGAAGACACATATCGAGAGCGCCCAGCGCGAGTCGGAAAACGCCAAAGAGCAGTCCCGCAAAGCCCAAGAGGCCATGGCCCAGGCCGAGGCCGCGAGCCAGGAAGCCCGGACCAAGACCGAAGCCATGCTGGTGGCCGCCGACAAGCTGGAACAGGTGGGCGGCGTGGTTTCCTCGGCCTCTACCGAGCTTTCGGCCCAGATCGAACAGTCCGACCGGGGCGCGGCCGAATCCGCCCAGCGTCTGTCCGAAGCGGCCACGGCCATGAACGAAATGAACGCCACTGTCCAGGAAGTGGCCAAAAATGCCGGTTCCGCTTCCAGCGCTTCCGCTGAAACCAAACAGAAGGCCGAGGCCGGGGCCCAGGTGGTGGAAAAAGCCGTGCGCAGCATTAAGGATGTGCACCGGATGTCCTTGGCCCTCAAGAATGACATGACCCAGCTCAACGAGCACGCCCAGGACATTACCCGGATCATGGGCGTGATCTCGGATATAGCGGACCAGACCAACCTTCTCGCGCTGAACGCGGCCATCGAAGCGGCCCGCGCGGGCGAGGCCGGACGCGGCTTTGCCGTGGTGGCCGACGAGGTGCGCAAGCTGGCCGAAAAGACCATGGCCTCCACCAATGACGTGGGCAACGCCATCAAGGCCATCCAGGAAAGCACGGCCAAAAGCATGACCGGCGTGGACAACGCCGTGGAACGCATCGGCGAGGCCACGGAGCTCGCCGGGCAATCCGGCGCGGCTCTGGAAGAAATCGTGGCCACCGTGGAGGTCACGGCGGATCAGGTCAACGCCATTGCCACGGCCAGCGAGGAGCAGTCCGCCGCCAGCGAGGAGATCAACCAGTCCATCGTTCAGGTCAACGACATGTCCAGGCAGACCGCCTCGGCCATGGCCGAGGCGGCCAAAGCCGTGTCCGACCTAGCCGCCCAGGCCCAGGGCCTCACGGACCTGATCCGGGAGCTGAAAGCGGCGTAACAAAAAAATTTGCGGCCGGGAGGCTCTTCATCTCCTCCCTCGGCCGCAAGCGGGCGCGGTCTGGACAACCCGCGCCCTTAACGGCGCGCCCCGATGTTTGCCGCATCGGGGCGCGCTTCAGTCCGGACGCAATGCTTTTATGCCGACGAAGCCAGCGGCTCGCCGTAATAGGCCTTGCGGTATAGCTCCTTGAGTTCCGCGATGAGCGGATAACGCGGATTGGAAGCCGTGCACTGGTCGTCAAAGGCCTGTTCGGCCATCTCGTCCAGCTTTTGCAGGAAATCGGCTTCCGCAATGCCCGCTTCGCGCAGGGACGCGGGAATGCCCAGGTCGCACTTGAGAGCCTCGATGGCCCGCACCAGGCGGGCTGTCTTTTCCGCGCGCGCATCGGGCCCGTCCCCCTCCACGTCGTCGGCCAGATGCAGCATGTCCGCGATGCGGGCATAGCGGCCCTTGACCCAAGGGTATTTGTACTGGGGCAGCATGCCCTGCTTGGTGGGCGTGTCCGTGGCGTTGTACTCGATGACGTAGGACAGCAGGATGGCGTTAGCCAGACCGTGCGGCAGATGGAAATAGGAACCCAGGGTATGCGCCAGGGAGTGGCAGACGCCCAGGAAGGCGTTGGCAAAGGCCATGCCCGCCATGGTGGCCGCGTAGTGCATTTTTTCGCGCGGGATCAGCCGTTCCTCGCCGCCCGCATAGGAGCGGCGCAGATACTTGAAGACCAGGCGCACGGCCTCCATGGCCTGGCCGTCCGCGAAATTGGTGGCAAGGGTGGAGGTGTAGGCCTCAACGGCATGGGTCAGCACGTCCAGGCCCGCATTGGCGATCAGCGAGGGCGGCAGGTCCATGACGAATTCCGGGTCCACAATGGCCATGTCCGGGGTCAGGGCGTAGTCGGCAAGCGGATATTTGACGCCGGTGCGGTTGTCGGTGATCACCGCAAAGGGCGTCACTTCCGAGCCGGTGCCGGACGTGGTGGGAATGGCCACCATCACAGCCTTTTTGCCCAGATCCGGGAAGGAGACCACCCGCTTGCGGATGTCCATGAAGCGCAGGGCAATGTCGTCGAACCTGATGTCCGGCACCTCGTAGAGCAGCCAGATGATCTTGGCCGCGTCCATGGGCGAGCCGCCGCCCAAAGCAATGAACATGTCCGGCTGAAAGGCGTTGACCATATCCAGGGCTTTCTGGGCCGTGGCGATGTCCGGATCGGGCTGCACGCCGGAAAAGACGCGTACCTCCATGCCCATGTTTTCCAGCACTTCGCTCACCTTGCGCACGTGCCCCAGTTGTTCCATGGTCGTGTCCGTGATGATGCAGGCCCGGCGGCGGTCCTTGTATTCCTCCAATGCCGGACGCAGCGCCCCGAGCTTGAAGTAAATCTTGGGCGGCACGCGGAACCAGAGCATGTTCTCACGGCGGCAGGCCACGGTCTTGACGTTCATGAGATGTTTCACCCCGATGTTTTCGCTGACGGAATTGCCGCCCCAACTGCCGCAGCCCAGCGTCAGGGACGGCGCGACGCGGAAGTTGTACACGTCGCCGATGGCTCCCTGCGAGGCGGGCATGTTGACCAGCACCCGCCCGGTGGTCATGGCGTCCTCAAAGGCCTGGATATGCTCCGCGTTGCTTTCGCGGGTATAGAGCACCGAGGTGTGCCCGGCCCCGCCCAGCAGCACCAGGCTCTGGGCCGTGTCCACGGCGGCCGGAAAATCCGGCACGCGGTAAAAGCCCAGCACCGGCGAAAGTTTTTCGTGGGCAAAGGGATCGTCGGGCCTGACCGCCGGGCGCTCGGCAATGAGCACCTTGGTGCTTTCCGGCAGGGAGATCCCGGCCATGGCCGCGATGCGCGCGGCGGACTGCCCCACAATGGCGCTGTTCAGCGCGCCGTCCAGAAAGAGGGTTTTGGCCAGGGCCTCGCTTTGCCCCTCGTCGGCGAACCAGGCCCCGCGCCGGATGAATTCCTCGCGCACGGCGTCGGCAATGGCGGCTTCGACCACCACGGTCTGTTCCGAGGCGCAGATCATGCCGTTGTCAAACGTCTTGCTGAGCAGGATGGAATTGACCGCCATCTTGACGTCAGCCGTGGCGTCGATGATCACCGGCGTGTTGCCCGCGCCCACGCCGATGGCCGGAGTGCCGGAGCTGTAGGCCGCGCGCACCATGCCCGGCCCGCCGGTGGCCAGAATCAGGTTGACGCTTCGGTGGCTCATGAGGTGCTGGGTCAGTTCCGGCGAGGGTTCCTCCAGGCAGTCGATGATGTTTTCCGGGGCCCCGGCTTCCACGGCTGCCTTCAGAATGATCATGGCCGCCGCCCTGGTGCTGCGTTTGGCGCGCGGATGCGGCGAAAAGATGATTCCGTTGCGGGTCTTGAGACAGAGCAAGGCCTTGAAAATGGCCGTGGACGTGGGATTGGTGGTGGGCACGATGCCCGCCACCAGCCCCAGGGGCGCGGCTATTTCGCGATAGCCGGAAACCGGGTCGTCCTCAATGATCCCGCAGGTCTTGCTGTCCTTATACTTATTGTAGACGTATTCCGAGGCAAAGTGATTCTTGATCACCTTGTCCTCCAGAATGCCCATGCCGGTTTCCTCCACAGCCATTTTGGCCAGGGCGATACGCTTGGAAGTGGCGGCGGCCGCCGCGTGGTGGAAAATGGCGTCCACCTGTCCCTGGTCGTAGCGGGCGAAAACGGCCTGCGCGGCGCGGACGCGCTCAATCATGGCGTCCAGTTGTTGTGTGCTCGTGGTCATATCTGCCTCAGTGCGTTGCGGTTCAGATGTTAGCTTCATTCAATATACTATAAGCACTCTGCCCTGCCGTGGCGAGCCGGGCAAGAGTGCGGACTCCGCCGGCGCCCCTGAAACACGACACGAAAAAGGGGAGGCCGCCCTCCCCTTTTTTTGCATCTTGTCCGTTGTCGCCGTCAGAAGCGGTTTTTAACGCAGTTCGCGCATACGGCGGATGGCTTCTTCCGTATCCTCAAGCGACCCGAAGGCCGTCAGGCGCACATAGCCTTCCCCGCTGGCGCCGAAGCCCGCGCCCGGCGTGCAGACCAAGGCCGCCGAGTGCAGCAGATGGTCAAAGAAGCCCCAGGAATCCATGCCCTTGGGCACGCTCACCCAGATATAGGGGGCGTTGACCCCGCCGAAGACTTCCAGGCCCATTTCCTTCATGGCCGCGCTGAGCAGAGCGGCGTTGCTCTGATAGCCCTTGATCACGCCCTCGATCTGACGGCGGCCTTCCTCGCCGTACACAGCGGCGGCGGCGCGCTGCACAATGTAGGGGCAGCCGTTGTACTTGGTGCACTGGCGGCGGTTCCAGAGGCCGTTGAGCCCCACCTTGCCGCCCTTGCCGTCGCTGACCTGCAGAGCCTTGGGCACCACGGTGTAGGCGCAGCGCAGGCCCGTGAAACCGGCGGTTTTGGAAAAGCTGCGGAACTCCACAGCCACTTCCTGCGCGCCCTCCAGCTCGTAGATGCTGTGCGGCACGTCCGGATCGCGGATAAAGGCCTCATAGGCCGAATCAAAGAGGATCACGCAGCCCTCGCGCCGGGCATAATCCACCCAGCCCTGCAAGGCCGCGCGATTGAGCACGGTGCCCGTGGGGTTGTTGGGATAGCAGAGGTAGATCATATCCGGCCGGGTCTTGGGAAAGTCCGGCACGAAGTTGTTGGCCTTGACGCAGGGCAGATAGACAAGCCTGCTCCACTGCTTGTTGACCAGTTCCCCGGCGCGCCCGGCCATGACGTTGGAATCCACATAGACCGGATAGACCGGGTCCGTGACGGCCACAATGCTGTCCTGGGCGAAGAGCTCCTGAAAATTGCCCACGTCGGACTTGGCCCCGTCGCTGACGAAGATTTCGTCCGGGCTCAGGTTCACGCCGCGCGCCTTGTAATCATACTCCATGATCAGATCGCGCAGGAAGTCATAGCCCTGTTCCGGGCCGTAGCCGTGAAAATGCGCGGCGTCGCCCATTTCGTCCACGGCCTTGTGCAGGGCTTCGATGACAGCCGGAACCAGGGGCCGCGTCACATCGCCGATGCCCAGGCTGATGACCCGGCTGTCGGGATTGGAATCCTTAAAATCCGCGACCTTGCGCGCAATGTCGGCAAAAAGATAATTGCTCTGGAGCTTGAGAAAATTCGTATTGATCGTAATCATGCCGTCCTCGATATTGTCAGATGAAATAGACGCCGTCAAAAACGGCCACAGCGCCGCCCGTCATATAGACGTGGTCGTCGCTCTTGTCCCAGTCGATATGCAGCACGCCGCCCCTGAGTTCCACGTCCAGCGAACGGCCCGTATGGCCGTTGAGCACGCTGGCGACCGCCGCGGCGCACGCGCCGGTGCCGCAGGCCAGGGTTTCCCCGGCGCCGCGCTCCCAGACGCGCATTTTGATTTTCGTGGAGGAAATCACCTCCACAAATTCCGTATTGGTGCGTTTGGGGAAAATGGGATGGTGCTCGAACAGCGGACCCAGCTTGGGCAGATCCAGATCGTCGATGCCCTGCATGAAAACCACGGCGTGCGGATTGCCCATGGATACGGCGGTTACCGCATACGTGCGTCCTCCCACCTCCACGGGCCGGGCGATAAAGCGCTGCGGATCTTCGCCCTCGGTGAGCGCCGGGGCGAGCACCACAGGAATGAGATCCGGGGCAAGCACGGGCTCGCCCATATCCACGGTGGCCCCGCGGACCTCCCCGGCCTCGAAGAGCAGGCGGATAATCTTGATGCCCGCCGCTGTTTCCAGGCGGATGACGTCTTTGTTGACTATGCCGTGATCGTGCGCGTACTTGCCCACGCAACGGGTGGCGTTGCCGCACATTTCGGCTTCCGAACCGTCGGCGTTGAACATGCGCATGCGCAGATCGGCCACGCCCGAGGGCAAAATCAGCACCAGGCCGTCTGAGCCCACGCCGAAATGGCGGTCGCTGATCCGTTTGGCCAGTTCGCCGGGGTTGTCCACCCGTTCCTCAAAACCGTTCACGTAGACGTAGTCATTGCCGATGCCCTGCATCTTGGTGAAACGCAATCCCGCGACCATATAGTGACTCCTTCCCTTCCGGCGGCGCGCCTTACGCCGGTTCCGCCGAGAGGTTCATTCAGTAAGGATAGCTGTTTTTTATAGATTGAAAAATACTGAAAGTAAAGACAGGCACGTTTGTTCCGCCGCCGCGCGCGGGAAGCGCGGTCCGGCGGGTCCGGCTTGCACGAGGACGCCAGAGGCGGGAAGCCGCCAGACTTCCCGCCTCTCCGCGCCACGCCGCTGCCGTCCGTTGCGGCGGACAGGCCCGGGGCGACGCGTCCCGTCACCTTACGGCCACGGGGGTCGGGAACAGGGCGATTCATCTTCCCCCCCGGGATGAGACCCCCCTCCCCAACACTCAATCCGGAATTCCACCTAGTGCGCCCAGAGCAGCTCAGAATACTTGGGCAGCACCCACAGGCTGTCCTCCACCAGCCTTTCCAACGTGTCGGCATGCGCGCGGCATTCGTTCATGGCGGTCAGAATGCCGTCGCGCGCTTCCCTGGCCTGTTCCAGAGCGCCTTCGACGCTCCGGGTTTTTTCCACGGCCTTTTCCAGCTTGTCCACGCCGATCCGCAGGGCCGTGATATGGGTACGCAGAAGATTGAAATATTCCTCCTCGCTCCTGGCTGACGTGTCGCCCAGCACGGCGCGGGTCTTGATCACCACGTCGGCGGCCCTGGCCTGGGCTTCCAGGCACTGCGGCAGCACCATGGAGCGCAGCATGTCGGCCATCAAATGGCCTTCAATAAGGAGAGTCTTGCCGTAATTTTCCAGCAGTATTTCCTGGCGGGCCAGAATTTCGCGCTCGCTCAGGATGCCGTGCCGCAAAAAGACGTTCATCACCTCCGGATCGCTGTAATGTTCCAGCGCGGTCACGGTATTGTTGTGGTTGGGCAGCTTGCGTTCGGCCGCTTCCACGGGCCAGGCCTCGGAATAGCCGTTGCCGTTGAAGACCACGGGCATATGCTCCCTGAACAGCCGGGGCAGCAGCTCCCGCAGGGCCGCGTTCAGCTCCGTGCCCGCGGAAAGCGCGGCTTCCAGTTCGGTGGCGATGTCGTCCAGGGCGCAGGCCACAGCGGCGTTGAGCGCGATGTTCACCGGAGCCACGGACTGCGAGGAGCCCACGGCCCGGAACTCGAACTTGTTGCCGGTAAAGGCGAAGGGGCTGGTGCGGTTGCGGTCGGAAAGGTCCACGGGCAGGGGCGGCAGTGTGGAAACGCCCACCTCCATGACCGGATTCTTTTTGCTTCCGGTGTGGCTGCCGTGGATTATGCTGTCCAGCACCTCGGTGAGCTGCTCGCCCAGATAGACCGAAAGGATGGCCGGAGGCGCTTCATTGGCCCCCAGGCGGTGATCGTTGCCCGCGCCCACGGTGCCCAGGCGCAGGGCCGTTCCGTGTTTGTGCACGGCGCGCAGCACCGCGGCCAGAAAGACCAGGAACTGCGCGTTGTCCTGCGGCGTGGTGCCGGGGTTGAGCAGATTCTGGCCGTCGGAATCGCACATGGACCAGTTGTTGTGCTTGCCGCTGCCGTTGACACCGGCAAAGGGCTTTTCGTGCAGCAGGCAGACGAAACCGTGCCTGCCCGCCATATGCCGCATCATGTTCATGATCAGCATATTGTGGTCGCAGGCGATGTTGGCTTCCTCATAGACTGGCGCGATTTCAAACTGGCCGGGGGCCACTTCGTTGTGGCGGGTCTTGGCCGGAATGCCCAGGGCCAGCAGTTCGTTTTCCACGTCCTGCATGAAACTCATGACCCGTCCGGGGATGGCCCCGAAGTAATGGTCCTCCATTTCCTGGCCCTTGGGCGAGGGCGCGCCCAGCAGGGTGCGGCCCGCCAGCATGATGTCCGGACGCAGGGCGGCCAGGTTTTTGTCCACCAGAAAGTATTCCTGCTCCGGCCCGACCATGGCCCGCACATAACCGGCGGACGTGTTGCCGAAGAGCTTCAGGATGCGCAGGGCCTGCCGGGACAGGGCGGAAATGGAGCGCAGCAGCGGAATTTTGCGGTCCAGGGCCTCGCCGGAATAGGAATAAAAGTAGGTCGGAATGTGCAGGGTCGCGCCGTAGGGGCCGGGAATGATGAAGACCGGCGCCGAGGGGTCCCAGGCGGTGTAGCCGCGCGCCTCAAAAGTGGAGCGGATGCCGCCCGACGGAAAGGACGAGGCGTCCGGCTCGCCGCTGATCAGCATTCTTCCGGAAAATTCGCTGATGACCTGCCCTTCGGCCGTGGGTGAGAGAAAAGCGTCGTGCTTCTCGGCGGTCAGGCCGGTCATGGGGTGGAACCAGTGGGTATAGTGGGTCGCGCCGCGCTCAATGGCCCAGTCCTTCATGGCGTTGGCCACCACATCGGCGATTTCCGGATTCAGGCGCTCGCCGTCGCGAATGGTCTTGACCAGCTTGCGGTAAACGTCCTTGGGCAGGCGCTTGCGCATCACGGCCAAGCCGAACACGTTGCGTCCGAAAATCTCGCCCGCCTCGTGCGCCCGCTCCTCCCGGCAGGAAGGAACCACCGGCTTTGCCTCAACAGCCTTGAACACCGCCTTTTTACGGGGGGAACTCATCGTATTGTCTCCTTTCCGGTTTGCCGGCCGCGTCTAGAGCGCGTCGTTGCCGCGCTCGCCCGTGCGGATGCGCACCGCGTCCAGCACGTCGCTGATGAAAATCTTGCCGTCGCCCACCTGACCCGTGCGGGCCGTGGCCACCACCGCGCCGAGCACCCGTTCCAGAGCCTCGTCGTGCAGCACCAATTCAATCTTGATCTTGGGCAGGCAGTCCACCTGCATGGTGGTGCCCCGGTAGACTTCGGTATGCCCGTGCTGGCGGCCAAAGCCCCTGATTTCCGAATAGTTCATGCCGTGAATGCCCAGCTTTGAAAGCTCGTCCTTGACCTTGTCGAACATGCCGGGCCGGATGATGATTTCCAGTTTCTTCATGACAGACTCCCTTTGCCGCTTACGGCTTACAGCGAGTAGCCGCGTTCATTGTGTTCGCTCAGATCCAGGCCGGTATACTCCGCTTCGGGAGCGACCCGCAGGCCCACGGTGGAATCCACGATGCCGAGCAGGATGCGGCTGACCACATAGACGAAGGCCCAGGTGCCCAGCACGGAGACGAACTGCACCCAGAGCTGATGCGGATTGCCGTAGAACAGGCCGTCCACATTATTGATGGCCGCGCTGGCGAAAAGGCCGGTAGCCAGCGCGCCCCAGGTGCCGCCCAGGCCGTGGATGCCCACCACGTCCAGGGCGTCGTCATAGCCGAACCTGTTCTTGAGCAGCACGCCGCCGTAGCAGACCATGCCGCCGATGAAGCCGATCAGCATGGCGGGCAGCAAGCCCACGAAGCCCGCGCCGGGGGTGATGGCCACCAGACCGGCCAGAGCCCCGGAAACAGCGCCCAGGCTGGTTGGCTTGCCCGTGCGCTTCCACTCCACCAGCATCCAGCCGAGGATGCCGCAGGCCGAGGCCAGATGCGTGGTCAGCAAAGCCTGACCGGCCAGCGGACCGGCGGACAGGGCGCTGCCCGCGTTGAAACCGAACCAGCCGAACCAGAGCAGGCCGCCGCCCAGCAGGGTGAAAGGCAGATTATTGGGTGTGAAGCTCTGCGGGCCGGTGGACAGGCGGGGCCCCAGAGCCTGGGCGCAAGCCAGCGCGCCAGCGCCGGAGGCCATGTGCACCACCGCGCCGCCCGCGAAGTCCACGGCGCCCATTTTTGCCATCCAGCCGCCGCCCCAGACCCAATGGGCCATGGGCGCATAGGCGAAGATCAGCCAGAGACCCGAAAATAGCAGCATGGCCGAAAAGCGGATGCGTTCGGCGTACGCGCCGGAAATCAGGGCCACGGTCAGAACCGCGAACATGCACTGGAAGGCCACAAAAACGGTATGCGGCAGATTGGATGCGGCCGGAGCGGCCGTGCCCTCAACCCCGTTCAGAAAAAGGTAGGAAAAGTTACCGATCACGCCGCCGAGGTCATCGCCGAAGGCCAGGGTGTAGCCCACCAGGGCCCAAAGCACGGTGATCAGCCCCAGGCTGGCGTAACTGTGCATGTGGGTGGAAAGCACATTGCGCGCCCGAACCAGGCCGCCGTAAAACAGGGCCAGCGCCGGGGTCATCAGCATGACCATTGTGGCGCAGATGATCACAAAAGCCGTATCCGAAGCGTTCATCACAAACTCCCTTGTGGCCGCTGCCACACGCGCTTTCCGTCGCTTCGCCTTCCCGGGGACGGCAAGCGTCCGGAATGCGCGGCGGCCTATCCGGCCGGACAAAAACTCCGGGGATGGAACCGGCGCCGTGGTCCACCCCCAACGCGGCACATGCCGCGCCTCCTGTTGTGCTCCAAGGCACAATCCATGCCAGAGCCGCAAAGCAGAGGGATCAGACATATACTATCCTAATTTTGCAGATTATTTTTAGTTCCTCGAAAGAGACGGTTGCGAGCTTCACCGGCAAACAGGCCTACTTTTCTACAAAATTGTCGAAAAAAAAGAATCGGCTCTTCCACCGGGTAAACCGAAGGAAGAGCCGATTCATGAAAAATCATGTAAAATCAGTATATTATATCTATGGTTTCAAAATAGACATTTTTGTCGTTTTTCACATCAAGATTGTTTGGACAATCAATCCCTGCCCTGTTTCCAATGAGAAACGGCGAATCTCCCGACTGTGCCGGCGCACCGGCGGTCCGTTTCAAAAAATAACATTTTTGTCGATTTTATGAAATCATACTGTCTGCGGCGGGCGGCGCGCCCTTCCGAACCGGACGGAAGGCTTTGTAACTGATGCCGTATTTTTTCAGGCGCAGGGCCATGATCCGCTCGGTCAGGCCCAGGCTTGCCGCCGCCCTGCCGATCTGCCCTTGGCTGGATTCCAGGGCCTCCACAATGCAGGCCCGTTCCAGTTCGTCCAGACGCTCCCGCAGACTGCCCGCGAAACCGGGCCGGATGACGCAGCAATCCGCGCCGTCCCGGCCTTCGCGGATGCTGTGTAGGGAAGGCGGCAGGTGCTGGGGCAGCACCAGGCTCTCGCGGCCCAGAAGCAGCACGGCGCGCTCCATGACGTTTTCCAGCTCGCGGATATTGCCGGGCCAGGCGTAACGCTGGAGCATATCCATCACGGCCAGGGAAAGGCGCACGTTCTTCCGCCCGTTGGCCGCGGCGAATTTTGCAATAAAATGACCGGCCAGGGGCAGGATATCCTCGGGGCGCAGGCGCAGAGGCGGCAAAGAAATGGGAAAGACATTCAGACGGTAGAACAGATCGCGGCGGAAGCTCCCCTCCTCCACCATCCGCTCCAGGTCGCGGTTGGTGGCGGTGATGAAGCGCACGTCCACATGTCTGGTTTCCATGCCGCCCAGGCGCTCAAAGGTGCGCTCCTGCAGAACGCGCAGCAATTTGGCCTGGGTCATGAGGGAAAGCTCGCCCACTTCGTCCAGAAACAGCGTGCCGCCGTCCGCCAGTTCAAAGCGGCCCTTGCGGGTGGCGCTGGCTCCGGTGAAGGCCCCGCGCTCGTGCCCGAACAGCTCGCTTTCAATAAGATTTTCCGGCAGGGCCGCGCAGTTGAGCGAAATAAAGGACCGGGGAGCGCGGGCGCTGCCCGCGTGAATGGCCCTGGCCGCCAGTTCCTTGCCTGTGCCGGATTCGCCCTGCAAAAAAACCGTGGTCGCGGACGGGGCCACCTGAGCGATCTGGGCGTAGACCTTCTGCATGCTTTCCGAATTGCCCACAAAGCCCCTGGGCCGCAGGGAGGGGCGGCTTTCCTCATCCATGCGGCCCTGGGTTTCCAGGGCCGCGTGCCCCAAGAGGGTCGCTATGATCAACAGCAGACGCACCTCGTCTTCCAAGGTGGCCGCGTCGGCCAGGAGATGATCCACGGAAAGCGCGCCCACCACCTGATCATTGAGTCGGATAGGCACGCAGATGAAGGAGATGCCCTCCTTTTTCAGATCGCGCGAACGGGTTTTGTTCAGAAAAAGCGGCTCTTGGGAGACATTGGAGATATACATGGGGCGGCCGCTTTCAATGACCCGGCCGGTGATGCCCTCGCCGCGCACGTAGCGCCCGCGCCGACACTCGGCGGGCTTGAGCCCGTAGGCGGCTTCCGTGCGGATTTCGCCGGTCTGCGGCGACACCAGGGTGATGGCCCCGCGCATCATGTGCAGATGCCCGGCCATCAGAGCCAGGGCCTTGTCCAGGGCCTGGGCCACGTCGCTGGCGTCATTCATGACCCGGGCCAGCTCCAGCAGCAGGCGGAGCTGGCTTTCACAGTGCGCGGCAACGGAATCCGGCGTCAATGACGGCGTTGCGGCGGACGGCAAAGAGGAAGATTCGGCGCTGGGCATGGCGGAAAAATACCCCAGGCCGCACGGCCTTGCAATGCCGCCGTTGCGGGCCGCCCTGCGGCCGCTCCACCCGCCGCCGGATACGGCTTCCGCACGGCCGGTCGCGCTGCGACGCACGCTTGACACGGTACCGGCTTTCCTTTATAAGGGCCTCTCACCCGTCCCCATCGTCTAGCCGGCCCAGGACAACGGCCTTTCACGCCGTCGACAGGGGTTCAAATCCCCTTGGGGACGCCAAGTAAATTCAGGCACTTACAGAAATGTAAGTGCCTTTTCTTGTTTTGTGTACATGGCTTTGTGTACATTTTGTTGAGATGAAAGGCCGAAGTCCAAGCCCGGCTGGACGATGGGGACGCTTGGCCGGTGCGAAGTTACTCGCTTGGAATGAGTACTTAGTCGGGATAAAAGCAGGGAAAACTGTCTGTTGAGGGGGATTTATCCCTATGCCCGGAAATATCCTAATTGAAACATGATGTTATTGATTAAGTCTAAAACAAAAGCCAGTTGCGATAGCTTTACCGAAGCGAGGTTGTAAGTTAAGAAAATAGGAAATGTCAGGAAGCATCAAGACTTGAACTATTAACATGATAAAAGCAGGGTGGTTGTGAAGATGCCAAAATTTGAACTGATAGTGGCATTAATATCTTTGTTAATTTCTTTTGTTGCCCTTTTTGTTAGCTATCAAACATTTATGTATAAGTCACATGAGGACAAACTTGCACAAACTGAACTTATTCTACCTAAATCATCAAATAAAATAGTTCCAAAGTCGACATTAGATTTTATAAAAATTGGCAGTGCTCTTGACTCTGTTAAAGACATCTTAGGTTCACCATTTAAAACATATCGCGGATCTGGAGGATACTTTGCAGATGAAGCAGTAAAAGATAAAGTGTATTTATATTCTTTTAAAAATGTTGATATTAAAATAGAAACATCAGATGGCGAAAGTGTCAATGTGATTACCGTAGAACGTGGTAGCAAAGAACACCCCATTAATCTACCACCATTTGAAGGGATGGCTCTTGGAGTAACAACTATTGGCGATATGAAAGAAATGTGTGATTTTGAAAAAGCGAAAATTTTTACTAGCAGCAAAGAAATAGTGTTTATCAGCGAATGCTACCTTGGTAATCCTGGAAATTATCTTTATTACTCTTATGGATTTTATCCCACTCATGGAGAGAATTTTAACAATGGTAAATTTGTCAACCCTGATGGCACAGAGATAAATATAGATAGTCAACTGATTGACTTTTATTCAATTGCAAACGATGAAAATCGCGGAACAACTATTGGATGGCGCGAATTGAGATAATCTTTTTGTTTACTCAGAAAAGATTACACGCCGGACTCGGATTGAATATTTGATCGCGTTAAATGTGGGGAAAACGTCCACTAGAAGGAGTTATCCCTATGACACGCGACACCCTTACTGAAACAAAGATTAAATCGCTTAAGCCCAAAACCAAGCCTTACAAAGTTAGTGACGGCACCATCGGCGGGCTGCATATTGCCGTGTCTGTTGCGGGCGGCAAGGTCTTTTACTTTGCCTACCGCTTTGACGGCAAGTGGCGGCTGCTTCGCCTTGGCGCATACCCCTTGTTTAGTTTGGAGGAAGCGCGAGATTTGGCACGAGATGCCAAAAAACAGCTTGCCCAAGGCGTTGACCCCGCCGCTGCCACAAAAGCCGAGAAAGCCAAAGTCCGAGCCAATGCTACTACCTTCCGTATAGTAACGGCGCAATGGCTGGCATGGCGGCAGTCGGCCTTGGGTGCCGTTACGGTTGATGATACGGTAAAACGCTTGGAACGGCATGTGTTGCCCCGTTTCGGCGACAAGCCTATTGCGGAAGTTGCCAAGGCTGACGTAAAGGCCGTTTTGGATACCTTACAGGCAGAAAACAAGTATCAGACCTTGAAAAAGGTTCGTAATAACATTTCCCAAATCCTGCGCTATGCCATTGACCAGGAAATACCAGGTGTTGAAGTGGACTGGACGAAACTTGTCCACCGTCAGTATGCGAACCTTGCCTTGCGGGAAAAGCACCGGGCAGCAATCACCACGCCGAAAGAAATCGCTGGCCTGATGCTGGCTATTGGCGCTTACCGCGACAGCAGCCAGCTTACCCACTTGGCCTTGAAATTTTCGGCCTTAACCTTTTGCCGTCCTGGTGAGATTCGCCGCGCCGAGTGGGACGAAATTGATTGGGAAAACAAGCTGTGGCGCATTCCTGCCGAAAAGATGAAAATGCGGCAGCCGCACTTGGTGCCACTGGCAAAACAGGCATTGGACGTGTTACGAGAATTGCAGACAATAAGCGGACATACCCGCTATTTATTCCCAAGCGTACGCAGCACCGAACGCCCGATGTCCGAGGCCACTGTTAACGGTGCCATACGCCGCATGGGATATGAAAAGCATCAGATGTGTGCCCACGGTTTTAGAGGCATGGCCTCAAGCATACTGAACGAGAAGGGTTTTAACCGCGATTGGATTGAGCGCCAGCTTGCCCACGCGCCACTGGACAAAGTACGGGCTGCATACTTGCATACCGAATTTTTGGAAGGCCGTTGTGAGATGATGGTTTGGTGGGCTAATTTTCTATGCAACAAGGACTAAATACATAAAGAGGCGAAAGTGGTTGCTAAAGGAAAAAATAGTAGTTTTTGCTTATTACCTTGGGGAAAGTCTTTTCGTGAAGGCGGTATGCTTGAGTTTTCTGACGCAGAGATAGCTGTGCTCCCTGTTATTGCAATCCACGCGGACAATAAGCAAAAGGCATATCCTGGATATGAACGCATATGCGCTTTGGCTAAAGTTAGCAAAGCAACAGTAGCTAAAGGCATTGACGGATTAGCAGATAAAGGGTTGATTGCCAAAACTACCAGCCTAACAGGGGCACAAAGCTACAATGAATATCGTCTTCTTTTTAGTTATGACAAAAATAATGACGACAAAAGCTATACTAGACAATGGATTGCTTTGCATCGTGAACTTTTTGAGTATGGCATATGGGGTGAAATGCCTCCCAAAAAACGCCGGGTCTATCTGATTTTAAAGGCCTTTGCTTGGTCTGGCCTTAGCTCAACCGAATTTGGCTACAACGGAGCAGAGTTTGTCGAAGTGTATGAGAGAAAAAAATGGCGAACATTACCACTATCTAACATCCAATTTTTGTCTGGAAGTGCTCATAGTGCAGCAGAATTTGCGAGATTGGCTGGCGTAGCAGATCGTACATACCGTGATGCAAAGGCGTGGCTTATCGATAATAGTTTAATAATACCTCATAGCGAAGGCAAGATAGATGGGTTCGTTATTCCCTTTTGGCCGAAGGCGTATTTTCGTGACGTAGTAGCAGCCATAAAAAAAGCAAAAGAAGAATCAGCACGCCGCCGCAACATGGGCAGTACAGGAGGGGCAAGGCGTAGCATGGGGGCAGCTTTGCGTCGCTTGAACCCCGTACCTAAAAAAGTTCCATTAGCAAAACGGTTACAGTCAGACGGTGGGGGGGAGTAAAAAAACAGCCTCCCTGTTAGTGGCAATGCGGCATAGCCGAGCGGCAACCACTATGTTGCTAAACGGCAAAACCAACACCACCAAACGGCAAAGAGAGTACTATAACTATAAATTACTAACTATACAAAAGAACAATATAATAACTATTGGCGGTCTGTTCGCCCGCCTTGTTTGGGTTATTTCATATTGTTGGTAAAACGACCCAAGGTAAGGCTCGCATCGCAAATAAAGTTAATTCTAGAATAATACACAGCACCCCGACCAATGTTCGAGTCATGCACGCGCATAAACTACTGAAAAACAGGGGATGCCAAAATAATCAACCCCACCCCTCGACTTCAGCGAGATTTGGCAGGAGAAACAATTTTCGAGATTTCGCCATTAAGCGGCTACATTTATCGTTTTCTCGCTGGAGATTGCTAAGACAGCGCAGATAAAGGTGTGCTTATCCAACGTGGTCAATACCACTTTATCCTAAGTTTATACTTCAACGCCAAAACGGCTTATGTCATCAACCATGCTTGCCGCTGCAAACATCTTACCAAAATCTTGGAGCATGATAGTATTGTTAATAGTGACCCCAACTTGAATTCCATTTTTTATATCTGGTATTTGATTGCCTTCTTGCCAAACGCCCGCTAAGTTTAGACTGTTCAAATGATTCATATAAACAAAAAAGTTATCAGGAAAATCCAATTTACTGACAGGAAAAGAATTATTTAAATTTTGCGGAGCCGCAAAAGTGTTGTCTGCCCTATTATATACGGCATATTGTTTTATTTTGAAGTTCTGCTGGTTTAGAAAATACAAGATTATTGCTTCATCACGCGATATGTTATCGATAATATTAGGGAATGCGGGGTGGGAATTTTTATGTTTAGTTTTATCTACAGACGAAGCTAAAAGATTGACAAACATTTCTGCAAGGATGCTGTCATCTTCCAAATAACGTAAAGACTCAAAGGATTTTCCTACAACTTGAGGAGATGCCACTACTAAATTCTCTTGCGGCACCTTGTCTGCTATGCGCTTGAGGTAATTTTGAAATCGATCCTGTTGGGTTGCTAAGTAATCTACAGGGGCAAGTAAAAACCTTGCTGTTTTTACTACATTTTTAAAGGCATCACCCAACTGTTGCGCTGATGGTTGTAGTAGGTCCTCATATATTTTTTCACCAGGAAGGAATTTTGATATATCTGGCAGCATACGTTTTTCCTGCTTACGTTTGTTGGCGTGGTCGCCCTTTGCTGTTTTGAGGCTTTTGCGGGCCAGCAGCCAGTTCAGCTTCTATAGCGCGTGCAAGGTCGGCGAATGTTATCCCTGTGGCGGCGGCAATTTGCACCAGCGCATTTATTGAATCGCCACGAACGCCTTGTTCCAACTTGGCAATATATACATCTGAAAGCCCGGCAAAGCCCGCAAGCTGAGCCTGCGTCCACCCCTTAGATTCGCGTATATCCTTAATAGTTTTGGCGATTGCCCAGTTTAGCCCTGCTACTTTTTCCATGCTAGCAAAGTACCGCAGGACTTGCTTTTAAAATGGTACAAATATACCATTTGATTGCCGCCATAAACCTTGGGAGGAAGTATGCGAGGACTAAAACGGTGTTTTTTCTGTGCGATATTGTTTAGCATCCTAGCCGGATGTGCAGCTAGGGAAACTCGAGAGCAAATACAAGTTCGGCTAGCTGAACAACAAAGGCAAGAAGAACAAATGCGCGAAGAAAGGGTATTAGCCGAAGTCGAGCGCAAAAAAATATTGCAGGAGCAAATCAATACGGCAGATTGTGGTGTGTACCCACAAAATTACAAATTGATTATACAGCAGTATATTCTTGACAGCTTAAAAGATGCTCGCTCAGCCCAGTTAAGATTTATAGACAACCCACGGAAAACATATTTTGAAGATAAGCATAACGGAAAGCTATCTACAGGTGAAACAGTATTCTGCTGGATAGTGAGCGTTAATGTTAATGCTAAAAATAGTTTTGGTACATATACAGGATTCCAAACTTGGCAATTTTACATTAGAGACGGCAAAATTATAAATGTATTTATTATTTCCTAGACGGAATAAGGCTAAGTGTACTTAACAGGCTGAGATTACCGCACAGTCCAAGTTGCTACAGGAGAAAACCATGTCCGCACAAATAAACGCCCATAGCCCTGAATTTCAGGCAATTATAGCTCAAGTGGAAACGGCGCTGACCCTAGCCGCCGAAGATGCCCGCGAGCTTGCCGAGCGCACAGGGACGCCCTTGGTGGTGCGCGACACGCAGGGAAACAAAAGCGGCGCTCAAACGGGGAGCAGTTCAAATCCCCCGGTGGACGCCAAGCGTTGATTTTTCAGTCGGGAAAAGATTAGGGAAAAATATTTAGCCAATAAATTCAGCCCAATGATCACAACGCCGTCGACAGGGGTTCAAATCCCCTTGGGGACGCCAAATTTGGGTATTACAAAGAGCGGCAAGGTACTAAAAGACCTTGCCGCTCTTGCTTTTCCGAGCTTAGTTGTAATCCCCACGTCCAGCCAAATCCAAGGTCATCCAAAAACTTTCCGGGTATTTTTGTGGGTATCGAACTGTGTTATGCAGCCCTGATACCCGGTTTTTGACGTAATATACTAAATTTTATAAGTATTATCGTCCATTCGGGTATCCCGTCATCCACGTTTGACCAAGGAGAACTCATCATGTCGCTCACCGATACCCGGATTAGAAACCTCAAATACCCTGGCAGGCCCGCAAAGTTCGCTGATGGCAATGGATTGTACCTATACCTGTCATCTTCCGGCAAAAAATTCTGGCGTATGGCTTACTATTTTGAGCGCAAGGAAAAAGTGCTCAGCTTCGGGGAATACCCGGTTATTACCCTGGAAAAGGCCCGTGAACTGCGGCTAGAGGCCAAACGGCTGCTTGCCGATGGCATTGACCCCGGAGCGCAGAAGAAAGCCGCCAAGGAAGAACAGCTTTCCGAGGCCAAAGACACCTTTCAAAATATCGCGCTTGAATGGCACGATACCCGCACCGCCGACTTCACTGAAAAGCACCGAGGAACAGTCTTGTACCGGATGGAAAAGTATATCTTCCCGGTCATCGGCAAAGAGCATATCGCCAGAATGGAAGCACCGGATATTCTCGCCGTGGTCAAACCCATCGAACTAAAGGGGCAGAACGAAACCGCCCGCCGCTTGCTGCAAATTATCAGTCAGGTTTATCGCTACGCCGTCATTACAGGCCGCGCCAAGCGCAACCCGGCAACTGATCTGCACGGCGCTTTGCGACCCCGCAAGGTAACGCACCGGGCAGCCGTAACGGAGTCGAAAAAAGTAGCCCAACTATTGCGCGACATTGACGTCTATGACGGCTATTTTTCCATTACTTGCGCTTTGCGTCTGGCCCCGCTCGTGTTCACCCGTCCTACCGAGCTACGCGCCGCCGAGTGGAGTGAATTCGACCTTGAGGCCCAAGAATGGCGCATCCCTGCCGAGCGCATGAAAATGAAGCAGATGCATATTGTTCCATTGTCCAAACAGGCGGTCAAAATCCTCAAGGAGCTACAACCCTTTTCCGGCAGCGGTAAATACCTGTTCCCATCCATAAGGACGGAAACCCGACCCATAGCTGACGCCACCATGCTCAACGCTCTACGGCGCATGGGCTATGCCAAGCATGAAATGTGCACCCACGGCTTCCGTTCCGTTGCTTCCACCTTGCTCAACGAGCTTGGTTACAACCGGGATTGGATAGAGCGCCAGCTTGCCCACGGAGAGCGCAACGATGTACGGGCCGCTTACAACTACGCTGAATATCTGCCGGAACGCCGCCGTATGATGCAGGAATGGGCCGACTACCTCGACAAACTCAAAGCAAGCTAGGGCTTGCTGGCTAACCGGCGGCGTCACGTTCCTTGCAGCGCGACACTTTTCAGGGTGTCACTCACAAGGAACGCGCCGCCGCCTCAAGGCCGCAAAAAAGCCAAGAAAGAAAGTATACCGTGACATACCTGGAGATTTTATCCAAAACCCGTCAAGTGTTTTTTTGAAGAAATTTAAGTATACCTCGGCGTCCCTGGACGTTGCAAAAGCCCCTCTTGAGGGACTTTTTTTCGGCCTTCTGAAAAACCCGTGCTAACAAAGTTCATATATCCAACGAACAGTCAGGAGGTTTGTTTATGTCCATCAGAATCCCCGAAACCGGCTTTCTCCGCTTGCCGCAAATCCTTGCCATCATCCCCATCAGTAAAAGCAGCTGGTGGGAAGGATGCCGTACCGGACGATTTCCAAAGCCGGTGAAGCTCGGCCCCCGCACCACCGTCTGGCGTGCTGAAGATATTACCGAATTTGTCCAGACCCTCGGCGCCATACCACAAACTGACAAGGATAGTTAGGACGTGCGCTGGATAAAACATCCCAGTTCGTTTTGCCGTTCCGCAGCCATGACCGATGTGCGTGAAGCTCTCGGCCCTGCCGGGTACGGCGCAACATGGCTGTTGCTTGAGCGGATAGCCGAAGCGTGGAACGGGCAAAACGAGCCGGATCTGCGAGTTTCCATGCGAGAATGGACGAAGACATGCGGCATTTCCAGCAAAAAACTGCATGAGTTACTCCATATACTGGAAAGTCACGGAATCATCTTTTCAGAGGGTGAGAATTCCAAGCTGCGACTATCCGCGTCTATTTTGCTGGAATTGCAGGATGAATGGACGAGCAGAACGCGTAAGAACTCGGGAGCGGCTCACGAGCCGCTCGGTACTCACTCCGGTATACAACAGATCAAACCAGAAGAAGAAAAGAACAAAGACAGACAGGCTTCACCGCCACCGCTCCGCATCAGCCTCTATCCCGTTCTTTCCCGCCATGGAATCGAACCGGGAAGCGAACGGGCGAGGAGAATCATACGGCACATAGAAACCAAAAATCCCAATAACCCAGGCGGCTACCTTGAAAGCATCCTGCAAAAGAAGCCGTATTTTGACCCTGACGAGCCGGAAGATAGCCAACAGGATATCCACAACGCCGGGGATATTCTTCGGCGCATGGGGTACACGAATCAAAGCAGAGAGGCATAACCCATGAAAGAAAAACCAAGAATCAAGCCGGGAATGCCCGGTGCGGCCCGCGTGGAATATTTTGCTTGCCGTGAGGAAGTGGAATCCATGCAGACCCAAGGCTATACCGTCCGCTCCATATATGAGCATCTGAAAGGCCAGGGCCGGGTGACGTGCAGCTATTCCGCCTTTTGCGACTATGTGAGGGGCGGTGGCAAACGGAAGCATTCAAATAATGGAAAACCGCCCGTATTGCGAACCGAACCGAGGAAAGGGCCAATCATGGTACCCGGCAGCGTAGACCACCGCAAAGCGTTCGACATGAGTGCCATCGACATATCCACCTTGATTTAGGCGGGCCATGTGCATGTTGCCGGAATCACGAAAACTGCCTCAAAACAACGCCGCTGTTGCAAGTTATTGCCATCATGCCCACAAGCTGCGCGAACCGGCGAAAAACAACCATAATGGAGAGTCGACGTTCCCTAGTGTCATTGGTGGTGAATTGAACAATCAAAAGAGAGGGGCCGGACATGGGAAGTACATGTACTTCCCGCTCGGCCCTATGGGCTGCTTATTCGCTTCCTTCGGAAGCTCAACGCCAAAGGCAGGAAAAAATGCCGTCAAAGAAATTGAGAATCACAATGTACGTTACGCCGAAAGAACACGCGCATATCTCGGCCAGCGCCGACCGGACGAACCGATCCTTGTCCAACTTCTGCAAGCTGGTGAGCATGGGCTACAATGTGCCAGGGTTGGAGCATGTAAAGTTGCGGCTGGAACTGCGCCGGTTGCGCGGAGACCTGGGGAAATTAGGCGGGCTGGTCAAACTGGCCCTTTCGGAAGGAGCAGACAGACACACCGTTCATAAGTTGCTGCATGAACTGGATAAGCGGCAGAAAGAGGTGCAGGAGGCCGTAAACAGTGTGGAATAGAAAACGCCCCTGGTCATTTTCTGACCAGGGGCTGTTCGGAATTTAAGGACTGACCTTTTCTACCTTGTCGTATACGTTCCGCATCCTCAATACTAAAGCGGAAGCTTGCTCAAGAAGGCATCCAAGACTGGCGATGACATAGCCTTTTACCCGTATGTTGTGGGGTGTGCTCTTCATAACCTTGACCAAACCAACGAGTAGCATGTGTGTTTCGACAAGAAGTCCGCGAAAATCTTCTACATGATATCTTTTCAAAAGCTCTTTTTCATGCTGAACCGTTCCTTGTGAAAGATAGTAGCAGCGGGTTTCGCCACTTGTCGTTTGGACAGGCTTAGGGACATTGTCCGGGTTATGCTCTGCTGGTTCATAAATGGCGAGCAAATCCTGGGCGGCTTTCTGGAATCTTTCGATTCGCTCTGCCAGTTCTGGATAGGCTTGAGAGGTGGGCAAAGAAGATTGGGGCTGTGGAGCCGCGCACATGGGATGGGACATAAAAACCTCGCTGGAGTTTTTGATTGGAGTCTCCAAAATGGAAACTCCGGGCGCTCAAAACCGCCAGCGAGACGGCGGGCTATTTCCCGGCAAGCCGGTGTTTTATTTCGCCCACACCCGGAGGTACAATGCAGGAAGCCAGCGCCCCAAAAAAGGGCACAAGAAAACCCACAAACTTACAGGGTGGGAGCCGTCGCTGGTCAAGGTGTTTTGAGCACCTTTTTTATAAAAAACATGACAAGTGAAATATGTCAATGACGGTTGGCTGAGAACTCAACCAGCTAGTGAGTAGGGAGTAATCATGAAGCACTGAGGAGATTATCAAGACTTATCCATAAAGAATTTTCTTTTCTCTTCAATTGCTCGATTTCTTTTGAAATTCCAGCTCTCTTTGCCTCTATATCTCTAACAACTTCATCAATGCTTTCGAGAGCTGCCGAAGGAAAAATGAATCTTCTAATATCTTCTTCTGTAACTGTAGTTTGTCCACTCGCGCCTGATTCATAGATTTTAAACTGCATCTGTCCGACTTTCGAAGTTAGTAAGTAAACTAATGTTAGAGGCTTTATTCCTTGGGGACGCAGTATGCAAACATGGCTGTCAACTGTTGACGAAATAGTTTCCTCAAAAAGAACTGCTTTTCCAATACTTGTGCCACCATCGACTGTTAGTAATACATCATTGATTTTTATCTTTCTCTCGTCAGAAAGATTCTCAAAATCATCTGACTGTATATATCGACAGTCTTCCATGTTAATCTTCATGTTTTGAATTGATAGAGTATTTACTACAGGGACAGAATCGTCGGTAATTACATCCAAATACTCATGCTGAATCCCTTTAACAAAGGTATTAGGTAAAAAATCACCAATTTCAAAGCAACCAGAGCTTCGTATTTTTTTTAAGATGGTCTGAACGCTATCATTTGCAAACTTAGCATCACACCGCAAAGAATAGCTTGAGGCTGAAAGGCTGAGTGAACTCCAAAAAAGTTTTGGTGGTATATTTTTTATTTCATCGGACATAGTGCTTAATCCCATACGATGTTTGTTGATAGCATATCCAAAACTGTCTTTGGAGACTCGGAATTAATCAATATTTCACATTCTTGTGCGAGATGGAGGTTAGTAATAACGCTGTTTGAATTTACTCCTTTAAATAAACAAAGCTGATTAGGACGGCTTTTTTCTTTACGTTTACTTAATTTATAGCCAACCTCATCGACCATAAATACAGGATATTTATAATCAAAAGATTCAGAAACTTTTTCGAAAATATAAGACATCGTTGAAGACTTGAATCCGGCAGTCTTTAATACATCTTTGTAATACGAGGCTACTTCTTGTCCGTTCATGCCACCTAAGTTTTCTTTTCCAATTTTGATTATAGCTGGATTTTTCCCACCTTTAATAATCCAATCATCATCTTTTATAATAGGATATAATTCTTTTAAAAACATTTCCGAGAGTTTTTCACCTGAATACTTAGAGGAAATTTTCTTGTTAAGCATTTGAGAAGCTTGCTTGACTTTTTGCTCTACAATTGCGTTATATTTATCCCACTCTTTATCCCATAATGAGATCTCTTCCGCTGTCTTTTTTTGAGCAAAAAGTAAGCTTGTAAGGGTTGGTGTATCAATAAATATATTTCTCGGTAGTGAGACAATAGATTTAATATTGAAAAATCTGAAGATAAATCTTCGCACATCTACCATCTCTTTTGCGTTGAGAAGTGACTCTGGAAGAACTAATGCTAACCTTCCCTTTTGTTTCAGTAACTGAAAGCATCTTTCTATAAACAATCCTTCACTTGGAGTGGAGTTTGAAAGCAAAAATGTTTTAGCTAAAGTTCTTTGTGATTCAATCGGTAAAGTAATACCAAAAGGGGGATTTGAGATTACAACATCAAATGTTTCACATACATCTTGGCTATAATTGGCTCGTGGTACACTTCTTTGAGAATCGCTGCATGGCCTCAGCCTTACGTCGTTATAAAGTGAAAAAGATTTAAAGGCGTCTTCTTTATATATATGAGCTGATCCGTCACCATGAAGAACCATGTTTACCTTTGCAGTTATTGCCATAATGAACTTTGGGTCAAAGCCATATATAAAATTTTCTGCCCAGTAATTTGGCTGTTCATTTGATAACCTTGCCCTATAAAATTGCTCTGAGTCATGATCTATAACAAGCTTTTCTTCAGATTTTTTTATTGTATTGGTTATTGTGTTCATTGCATGCAATAAAAATGTTCCAGAGCCACATGCAGGGTCTATTATATATGGAATTCTATTGTCAGGGTGATTCGATTTTTTCCATACCACTTCGGTTAGAGTAGATAGGCCGACAGCTTCTACCATGAATCTCACCAAATTATCGTGAGTAAAATACATGCCTCGATCTTGCTTAAAGCCGGAGCGCAAAATCTCCTCAAAGAAAGCCCCTATAATGTCTCCATGTCTTGCAGCGCCTTTAGTTATAGAAATACCTTGAAGGGCTTGGACAACAGACTTCACTCGTTCTTCAGGGAATTCTTTCGAGTTAATTTCATCCCCTTCGCTAGAGTCGATATATCTCTGGTATGATTGTGTATACAGCTTGTTGATTCGCTCAAAAACTTCTATTGAGTTTTCTGGTCTTCCATTTTTGTGAAATATCTGAAAGGCATATGGCTTATCTTTTTTGCATGTTCTCTCATCGTGGATTTTGGCCAATAAACATTTCACCAAATTCATAAAAAGGATATTGTCTGGGTGCTCCCCGAAAAATTCATTATGAAAAGACAAAGCAATTGCTCGAAAGTCGGAAAGATTACTATCCATTTCCAAGTCTTTCGCACCTTGGTTAGTGTAGGGAGTATAATCAATATCCTGGTAATCTACAGGAAACTGGTCAGAATGCGGTTCCCCTTCAGAAATCCATCCATCATAACTTTTATAACGTGTGTAATCTATACATATAGATGTTATTTTTGGAATATTTTTTGGTTCAATCGTTGCGTATACGAGAAGTTTTGGGGAACCAACTAAGGGAGCTGTTCCAAACAGCTGGTTTTTTATTGCATCAGTTTTTGAGGATAAATATTCACTTGCAGATTTTAGTTCTACTATAGCATAGGGTAATCCATCGTCATCATTTATTATTATATCTACTTCGTCCGACATACTTCCTTTGCTTCCATGAGCAAAATGTATTTCATGTTCAATATTTTCAAGTTTATACTTATACTTATCGCTGTTAAGCATACAGACCATCAATGCATGCGCTAACTCTTCTGGGTCTGCTTGCTTGGTATGGCTTTCGTCAGATTTGATTCTTTGGTTGTATGTAACGGTATCATTGCTTCGATTAATGGCGACCGCAGCGCCACCAAACTTATCAATCGCAGCATAATACCATTCTCTTTCATTAGTAGACAATTTAGTCATATGTTCCTCACGAAAGCGATTCTTATTATTTAAGTGATAGAACGCTTATCACTCACTGATGATTTTTTCAAACGCTGGGACAGCGCCTTAAAATTTAGGCCCAATTCGATACCACGCCCCTCGCCCTTTACCTTCCATAGTCAACTGCCTGTCCTCCACCAACTTGCGAAAATGCTCTTTCAAGGTATTGCGGTTGGCTCCGGTCAGTATGACCATATCTTTCAGTGTCACCCGTCCGTGTTCGCGCGCGTATTCCAGAATTTGCAGGGAAAGTTCCGGCAGAGCTGCCAGCACGATATGTTCCCGCTCAACTTTCTTTTCCAGCCGCTTCATTTGCTGATGCAGGGCGCGGAGGAAGAAAAGCAGCCAAGGCTGCCAGTTGGGAGCATCTGAACGAATGGTCGTTTGCGTCTGGCGCAAGGCCAGATAATAGCCCTCTTTGCTGTTCTCAATGACGCTTTCCAGCGAGCTATAGGGCGTGTAGGCATAACCAGAATGGAGCAGCAAAAGAGTGGTCAGAACGCGAGAAAGCCGCCCGTTGCCGTCCTGAAAGGGGTGGATGGCAAGAAAGGTTACGGTAAATATGCCGATGACCAGTAAAGGGTGCAGCCTTTTGGTTTCGAGTTGGGCATTTGTCCATTCAATTAACTCGCCCATGAGCCGGGGAGTATCAAAAGGCGTGGCGGTTTCAAAGACGATGCCGATCTGTTTCCCCTGGTCGTCAAAGGCCGCTACGTTGTTTGGCGAAGTTTTGTAGTTTCCGCGGTGGCGTTCGTCTTTATCGCTGTGCTGCAATAAATCCCGGTGAAGCTGGCGGACGTGGTTTTCTGTCAGAGGAATGTACTCCCAGGACTGAAAGATCTGCTCCATGACCTCCGCGTACCCGGCAACCTCTTGCTCGTCGCGTGATGAGAAAGAATGGATGGCGAGATTCGATAAAAGCTTTTCCACGTCACTGTCGGAAAGCCTACTCCCCTCAATGCGGGTGGATGAGCCGATGCTTTCGATGGTAGCGACCCGGCGCAGAGCGGAAAGGCGTTCAGGCGCGAGAGTTCCCAAGGCTTTCCATGCGCCTTTGAACTCGTCAATTTCCGCAATCAGTCCGAGAAATTCAGGGGTGATGTTCAATGTGTTTGTGTTGAGCATACTCATTTATACATCCACAAACATCCAATTTGTCAAGCTATAAAAACATCCATTTTCATCCAATTACGAAGCTGACCAGCCTAGCAAGACCAATGTCGTCCAATAGTTTTACCGTAACCAACTATATTTACGGTATTTATCCGGGTATTGACTACGACAAAACTTCTGATAATATTCTTTTCCAGATACTTACAAAGTACCGGAAATCCCCTTGGGGACGCCAAATGGAATCAAGCTCCTACGAGAAATCGTAAGAGCTTTTTTCGTTGTGCGGTAAATTTCCCCCACCGGTTTGTAAAAAATCAGAAAAGTATATTAAAGTTGTTGACACGTTACCCTGGAGACTCTGTTATGTCTGTTTCAAAAAGTAAGGTTGATAAATCTGGATATATCCTATCAAAATCAATTGAAGTTGATGAATATATTTATCTTGAATTTGAAGAATATTTTGACGAATACAGAAAAGAGCATCTCCCAGTTTTAACTTATACCACACTTGAGATTCAAGATTGGCTTACAAGTTTTAGCAAGGTATACTACATAGCCCAAAGATTAAAAAGAAAGCCACAAATAATACGGAAATTGAAAAGGCTAAGTGTAAGGTTAACACAACTTCAAGATATTGGTGGATTGCGAATAATTGTTGACACAAATAAAGATGTTAACGATCTATTTTCTTTCCTAAAAAGAAAAATTGAACAAAATGAGCATATACATATTCATAGAATAACAGATTATAGAGATCATGGACGAGACGATACAGGATATAGAGCGCTTCACGTCATTTTATCCATTAGTGGATACAAACTTGAGCTTCAAATAAGAAGTAAAATTCAGCATTATTGGGCGGAAGGCATTGAAAGAACATCAATAATTTATGGTTATTACCTCAAAGAATCTGAAGGTAGTAATATTGTCTTAGATTATTTTAAAAACTTGGCCAAAATATTTAATGAAATTGAAGCAGGAAGAGAACCTTCTTCATCACAAAAAATTGCTTTGGACAGAGCAAGAGATACAGCTAGGCGAATAATTGAATCATCAGATAAAAAAAATATCCTTAACGCGCACGTTGATGAGGGGGTAATTAAAACACTTGTAGAAAAAGAAAATAAACATAGAAATCAAGACAAATTTAATAATTGGATACTTATATTAGATTGGAATACGGGTTGTTTTGTCGATTGGAAAGTAATAAGCAGAAACCCCGATGAAGCTATTAAATCGTACGTTGAAACGGAAAATTTTTATCCAAATCATTTAGGATTTGAAGTTGTTATGATTGGATCATCAGATATTTCAACAGTGCGTGAAACTCATAGACATTATTTTGGGATTGATAGCTATGAAGATGTTTTGGAAAGCCTGGATGATTCAATCGTTAGCTTATCTAAAAGAATGGATTTAGACACTGGCGCACGTCACATTTTGCTTTGTATGGTTGGGAAAAAATATTGGTCTAAGAAGATATCCGTTGACACTTTAAAAAACCATTATTGTAGGAATGTGTTGACATTTGAATACTCATTGCAGTCCTTAATAGAAAAAGGATATATAATAAAATATCCCCAAGGTCCGGTTTCACTCAACATTTCTAAAAAAAATGAGATTGAATCTTGCCTTTAGACTCTTCTTCTTGACCTTTCTAATGAAGTTTGGGATACTAACTCTACTAAATCCATAGGCGAGCCCGTATTTTGACGGCTACGCCCGGCCTTATTGTCGGGTTTTTTTGTGGGGTATTCCTTACCCACTCTCTTGCCTTACAATTTGCCGGGATGATAGCTCCGAATAAAATACCCCTCGTAGGGGAATACGAGCAGCGTTCCTATGGACGTAGTTGAGTCCCGGCATTTCTCATACCAAATGCCTATACTGAATCCATAGGAGTTCCCATGCCCAAGCCTCTCGCCCATCCATCTGCCCCAAGCCCCCAATCACCAGACCTCAGCGTCATAGCCGCCATGCTCAGCGAAGCGGCGCAAGCCCTGCTCAATATCGGCAAAGCGCCGGAAACGGGCACAGTGGAAGCGTACGACGAGGATCAAGTGCCGTCCGGCCCCATTGAGGACGGCTACAAGCGCGGCGAGTTCCATGAGGAAATCCGCTGCTTCCGCCTGCCGTCGTTCACTGTGCGCCAGGAGTATGAATTGCTCCAACAGCACGAGCAGGGCAGATTTTCGCATCTGGTGGACCGGATTCATGACGACCTGTCCGCGACGGTCATGCTCATGCGCCATATTGACGAAAGCGTGGAGATATCCGGCTTTGAGCTGCGTCTGATAGGCGAAAACCTCGCCCGCCCGCTGGACCTGCTCGATACGGTCTGCTCCCAACTGGCGGATTTTAACCTGGTACAGAAAACAAGCGTACCGGCATAAGCGTCAGCCAAAGATAGAGACAAGCCCCTGGCAATCACAATTGCCAGGGGCTTTTGTCATCCGTTCAATCCCCGCCGCCTGCGGCGTTGCCGTTCCCGGCATGTCCTGCCCGGCATTCAATCGGCGGCAAGCGCTTTCAAGTTCACATGCGTATAAGTCAGGCGGCTCCGGCTGTATCCGCCAAGGATATCAGCATCTGATTTCAACCGGAGCCGCCCGGCTTTTCCGCCTTTACTGGCCGTTCTGGACCAGATGCTGCAAAGCGGCAAGCTGATCGGCATGAGAGGCGCTGGCCGAGGCATCGGCAACCGCTGTCTCGGCAGGCGCGGCAGGTGCCGACTGCGCTGTGCCGGGACTTTCCTGCTGCGTCTGGCTGTGCGTATCCGGAGCGGCTGCCGCAGTTGCGGTATGTGCCGCGGCGCTCTCGTGGGCCACGGCGGCTGCGGGCGTCTCCGTTCCGGTCTGCCCGCTTTCATGCACGGCGGAGCTGTTGGCGTTCAGTGATTGAGACGTCGTCGACGCGCCGGACGAGAACAGGCTGTCTTCGGCATCCTCGCTGAGGATGGGCTCTCTGTACGCGGAGGATTGATCATGGAAGAAGCCCTCCGCCTCGTCGCCGTCCTGCGCGGCGGCGGGCTGTGCCGCAGGGGACGCTGCGGCTTCATGAGCCGGCGCGCTGCTCCCTTCCTGCGTGCCTGAGCTTGTTGCCGCGCTATCTCCCGCGACAGCCGCCATGTCCGTGCCGGAAAGGGAGTTATGCGTGCTTCCGCCGTCCAGCAGGTTATCCGCCACATCATGGTCCAGCACTTCCGTATCCAGCGCGACAGTGGCGGAAAGCGCGGTTGCCGGGGCGCTGTCCCCGTGCGCGCTGTCCACGCCCAGGGAAGCCAGGGCCATGACCGCCGGAGCGGCATCCGAGCCGTGGATCGTGAGCGTCAGGGTGTTGGTGGCCGTGCCGCCGTGCCCGTCGTCCACAGTGTAGGTAAAGACATCTTGAAGCGAGAGGCCCAGACCAAGATTCTTCACCTCGGTCTGATTGTCGTGCAGGGTGTAAACATAGGAGCCGTCAGCCTGGAGCGTGAGGTCGCCGTACAGGCCGTGGGTTTCGTGCTGGGGCACATAGGTCGGCAGATCATGGATGTCCGGGTCATGCGGGGTGGGCAATATCCCCTCAAGCCCGTGGCCCGAGGAGCCGCTCAGAACCGCCGTCACCGAAAGGTCGGCGTTTGCCGCGGCAACCGTGGGCGTGTCGTTCTGCCCGTTGATGGTGATCTTGATCACCGTGCTTGCCGAGCCGCCGTGCCCGTCCACGACAGTGACCGGGAAGGACTCGGTGAGGGTTTCGCCCACGCCGAGCCCCAGCACGGCCGAGGAATGCTGGTCAAGCACATAGGAATAGGAACCGTTGGCGTTGACGATCAGGGCGCCGTAGCTGCCGGTTGTGCTGCCGGGCTCGCAGTGCGGCGTATCGTGGCTGTCGGGGTCCGTGATGTTCAACAGACCCGAGACGATGCTGCTGCCGTGCTCCGCAATGGAAAGCACCACCGGCAGCACCTGCGGCGCGTCGTTGGTTCCGTTGATGGCAATGGAGATGGTGCTTGTGGCGGTCTTGCCCAGGGAATCCGTTGCCGTAAAGGTGAAGGATTCCGTGAGCTTCTCACCCACGCCCAGTGCCACGACCGCGGACAGGCCGGTATTCAACTGATAGTTATACGTGCCGTTGGCCTGAAGCGTCAGGCTGCCGTACAGCCCCACACCCAGGCCCAGGCCCGCGTTGTCCACCAGGGAGTAGACCACGTTGCCCACGGCATTGAGGGGAGCCGTCACCGCCCCGACCACATTGGACACCGTATCCACCAGCCCGTCGGTAACGGCATTCAGGGAAAGCAGGCTGCCGAGGCCGCCCTTGATGGTTATGGTCAGGGTATTGGACGCCGTGCCCCCGTGCCCGTCCGTCACTGTATAGGTGAAGGTGTCGGTCAGCTTCTGGTTGAGAAGCAGGCCGACCACGGCCAGCAGGCCGGTGTTCAGAGTGTACACATACGTGCCGTCGGCGTTGAGGGTCAATCTGCCGTAGCTGCCGAGCTCATTGCCTTTGGGAGTGAACGTCAGGGTGTCGCTGACGATATGATCCAGGTCGTTGTCAGGGTCCGTGGGCGTGACGAGCCGCCCGCTGAGGGTGGCGTCGGTCTTGACCATGATGCCCGTGGAAGCGCCCACTGAAGGCGCGTCGTTGGTGCCGTTGATGGTCAGGGTCAGGATGTTGGCTGTGGTGCCCCCGTGGCCGTCGGAAACCACAAAGGTAAAGGAATCCGTAAGCTTTTCGCCCACGCCCAGGCCCTGCACCGCGGGCAGCCCGTTATTCAGTTTGTATGTGTAGTTGCCTGCGGCGCTTAGGGTAAGCGTACCGTACAGGCCCGCCGTATTGGTCTGCGTGGTGAATGTCAGGGTGTCATGGATATCCGCGTCCACCGGCGTGGGCAGCTTGCCGGTGACAGTGGCCGTATCCTCAAAGATGGATGCCGTGGCCGCGGCCACGGTGGGTATATCGTTGGTGCCGTTGATGGTCACGGTCAGGGTGTTGGAGGCCATGCCGCCATGCCCGTCGGACACCCTGAAGGTGAAGGTGTCAGTGAGCTTTTCGCCGACGCCCAGACCTTGCACCGCTGGCAAGGCGTTGTTCAGATTGTAGGTGTAATTGCCCGAGGCGTCCAAAGTAAGCGTGCCGTACAGGCCCGCCGCGTTAGTCTGGGCAATGAACGCCAGGGTATCATGGATATCCGCGTCCACCGGAGTGGGCAGCTTGCCGCTGACGCCGGCCGTATCCTCAAAGATGGCTGTCGTGGCAGCGCCCACCGTGGGGATGTCGTTGGTGCCGTTGATGGTCAGGGTCAGAGTGCTGGAAGCCGTGCCCCCGTGATTGTCCGACGCCGTGAAGGTGAAGGTATCGGTGAACTTTTCGCCCACACCCAGACCCTGCACCACGGGCAGGGCATTGTTCAGGGTGTAGGTATAATTGCCGCCGGCATCTATGTTCAGCGTGCCGTAAAGCCCTACTGCGGCGGTTTGCGGCACGAAACTCACCACATCATGCAGGTCCGGATCCACCGGCGCGGGCAGTTTGCCGCTGACACTGGCCGTATCCTCAAAGATGGAGGCTGCGGCTGCGGTCAGCACGGGCGCGTCGTTAGCGCCGTTGATGGTCACGGTCAGGGTGTTGGAGGCCGTGCCGCCGTGCCCGTCCGAGACTTTGAACGTGAAGGTATCGGTAAGCTTTTCGCCCACGCCCAGGCCCTGCACTGCGGGCAGCGCGTTGTTCAGGGCGTAGGTGTAATTACCCGAGGCATCCAAGGTAAGCGTACCGTAGAGCCCCAACGCGGCGGTCTGCGGAATGAAACTCACCACATCATGCAGGTCCGGGTCCACCGGCACGGGCAACACGCCGCTGACGCTGGCCGCATCCTCGATAATGGAGGCCGCGGCCGCGCCCACCGTGGGTACGTCATTGCTGCCGTTGATGGTCACGGTCAGAGTATTGGAGGCTGTGCCTCCGTGATTGTCGGACACCGTGAAGGTGAAGGTATCGGTGAGTTTCTCGCCCACGCCCAGGCCCTGTACCACAGGCAGCGCGTTGTTCAGGGTATAGGTGTAATTACCGCCGGCGTCTATGCTCAGCGTGCCGTAGAGCCCCAACGCGGCAGTTTGCGGAATGAAACTCACCACATCATGCAGGTCCGGGTCCCCCGGCACGGGCAACACGCCGCTGACGCCAGCCGCATCCTCGACAATGGAAGCCGTGGCCGCGCCCACACTGGGCAGATCGTTGGTGCCGTTGATGGTCAGGGTCAGGGTGTTGGTGGCCGTGCCCCCGTGCCCGTCCGAGACCTTGAACGTGAAGGTATCGGTGAGCTTTTCGCCCACGCCCAGGCCCTGTACCACGGGCAAGGCGTTATTCAGGGTGTAGGTGTAATGCCCGGCAGCGTCCAGAGTGAGCGTGCCGTAGCTGCCCAGCACATTGTTCTGGGCAATGAACGTCAGAACATCATGGATATTCGGGTCCGTAGGCGCAGGCAAATCGCCGCTGACGCTGACCGCATCCTCAAGAATCACGGCCGTGGCAGCGGCCACCGTCGGCGCCTGGTTGCTGCCGTTGATGCTCATGGTCACAACAGCGGAAGCCGTGCCGCCGTGCCCGTCGGACACGGTGACCGTAAAGGCGTCGGTCAGGCTTTCACCTGATCCCAGGCCCAGCACTGCGGGCAGAGAGGTGTTCAAGG
Source organism: Desulfovibrio sp. 3_1_syn3 (assembly GCF_000145315.2). Taxonomy (NCBI): domain Bacteria; kingdom Pseudomonadati; phylum Thermodesulfobacteriota; class Desulfovibrionia; order Desulfovibrionales; family Desulfovibrionaceae; genus Desulfovibrio; species Desulfovibrio sp. 3_1_syn3. The sequence goes on along the minus strand of NZ_ADDR02000001.1, from coordinate 2,014,704 downwards.
TATAGGTATAGTGGCCGTCGGCACTCAGAGTAAACGTGCCGTAACTGCCCGGCGCATTGGTCTGCGGCGTGAAACTGACCACGTCGTGCACATCCACATCCGTGGGCAGAGGCAGCGTGCCGCTGGTAACGGCGATGTCTTTGGCAATGCCCAAGATTGTCAGGACCAGCACGGGTGCGTCATTGGTGCCGTTGATGGTCAGGGTCAGACTGTTGGTGGCCGTGCCCCCGTGTCCGTCCGAGACCGTGAAGCTGAACGTGTCGGCGAGCTTTTCACCCACGCCCAGGCCCTGCACCGCGGGCAGAGCGTTATTCAGGATGTAGGTATAGTTGCCCGAGGCGTCCACCGTAAGCGTGCCGTACAAGCCCGCTGTGGCCGTCTGCGGCAGGAAGGCCAGAACATCGTGCACGTCCACATCCGTGGGTACGGGCAGCGTGCCGCTGACGCTGGCCGTATCCTCGGCGATCACGGCCGTGGCCGCGCCGACCGTGGGAATGTTGTTGGTGCCGTTGATGGTCAGGGTCAGCGTATTGGTAGCCGTACCCCCGTGGCCGTCGGAAACCGTGAAGCTGAACGTGTCGGTGAGCTTTTCACCCACGCCCAGGCCCTGCACTGCGGGCAGAGTATTGTTCAGAACGTAGGTGTAGTTGCCGTTGGCGTCCAGAGTGAGTGTGCCGTACAAGCCTGCCTTGTCCGTCTGCGGGAGAAAAGTCAGCACGTCGTGCACGTCCACATCCACGGGCGTGGGCAACGTGCCGCTGACACTGGCCGTGCCTTCGGCGATTACGGTTGCGGCCGCGCCCACGCTGGGCAGATCGTTGGTGCCGTTGATGGTCAGGGTCAGCGTATTGGTAGCCGTACCCCCGTGGCCGTCGGAAACCGTGAAGCTGAACGTGTCGGTGAGCTTTTCACCCACGCCCAGGCCCTGCACCGCGGGCAGCGCATTGTTCAGAACATAGGTGTAATTGCCCGAGGCATCCACCATAAGCGTGCCGTACAAACCTGTTGTGCCTGTCTGCGGCAGGAAGGTCAGTACGTCGTGCACGTCTGCATCCACAGGCACGGGCAGCGTACCGCTGACACTGACCGCATCCTCGGCGATCACGGCCGTGGCAGCGCCGACCGTGGGAATGTCGTTGGTGCCGTTGATGGTCAGGGTCAGGGTATTGGAAACCGTGCCCCCGTGCCCGTCCGAAACCGTGAAGGTAAAGGTATCGGTGAGTTTTTCACCCACGCCCAACCCCTGCACCGCGGGCAGAGCATTGTTCAGAACGTAGGTGTAATTGCCGTTGGCGTCCAGAGTGAGTGTGCCGTACAAGCCCGCCTTGTTTGTCAGCGGGAGGAAGGTCAGCACATCGTGCACATCCACGTCCACCGGTGTGGGCAATGTGCCGCTGACAGAGACCGCATCCTCGGCGATCACGGCTGCGGCCGCGCCGACTGTGGGAATGTCGTTAGTACCGTCAATGGTCAGAGTCAGGGTATTGGAAACCGTGCCCCCGTGCCCGTCCGAAACCGTGAAGGTGAAGGTATCGGTGAGATGTTCCCCGACGCCCAAAGCTTGCACAGCGGGCAGAGCATTGTTCAGGATATAGGTATAGTTGCCGTTGGCGTCCACTGTGAGCTTGCCGTAGAGGCCCACTGTGCCCGTCTGCGGGAGAAAAGTCAGCACATCGTGCAGGTCCACATCCGTGGGCACGGGCAGCGCGCCGCTGACAGAGACGGCATCCTCGGCGATCACGGCAGTGGCCGCGCCGACCGTGGGTATGTCGTTGGTGCCGTTGATCGTCAGGGTCAGGGTATTGGAGACCGTGCCGCCAAGCCCGTTGGAAACCGTAAAGGTGAAGGTGTCGGTGAGATGTTCCCCGACGCCCAGGCCCTGCACCACGGGCAGGGCGTTGTTCAGGGTATAGACATAGCCGCCCGAGGCATTCACCGTGAGCGTGCCGTAGAGCCCCACTGTGGCCGTCTGGGGCAAATAGCTTATGACATCGAGCAGGCCGGTGTTTGTCGGCGAGGGCAACAGGCCGGAAACATTGATGCTGTCCTCGGCGATCACATTCACGGCCGCTTCCACGCTGAGGCTGCCGCCGCCCCCGGAGATCGTGATGGTCAGGGTATTGGAGGCCGTGCCCCCATGTCCGTCCGTCACGGTATAGGTGAATTTTTCGGTAAGATGCTGGTTGAGCAGCAGATTGATCACGGCAAGCAGGCCGGTGTTCAGGGTATAGACGTAGGAACCGTCGGCATTGAGGGTCAACCTGCCGTAACTGCCGAGCTCATTGGTTTTGGGAATAAAGGTCACAATGTCGCTGAGATCCGGGTCAGTGGGCGTGACGAGATGACCCGAGTAGGGAACATCCGTCTTGGCAATCGAGGCTGTGGAGGCCCCCACTGAAGGCGCGTCATTGGTGCCGTTGATGGTCAGGGTCAGGATATTGGAGGCCGTGCCGCCGTGACCGTCCGAGACAGTAAAGGTGAAGGTATCGGTGAGCTTGTCGCCCACGCCCAAGCCTTGTACCGCAGGCAGTGCATTGTTCAGGGTATAGGTATAATTGCCCGAGGCATTCACGCTGAGCGTGCCGTAAAGGCCCGCTGTATTGGTTTGCGGCACGAAGCTCACCACATCATGCAGATCCGGGTCCGCCGGAGCAGGCAGAGTGCCGCTGACGGTGGCCGTATCCTCGAAGATGGAATTGACGGCAGCGGACACCGTAGGCGCGTCATTGGTGCCGTTAATGGTCACGGTCAGGGTATTTGAAGCTGTAGCGCCGTGATTATCAGTCACCGTGAAGGTCAGGGGGTCGGTCAGGCTTTCACCCACGCCCAGCCCCTGCACTGCGGGCAGGTTGTTGTTCAGGGTGTAGGTATAGTTGCCGGAAGCATCCACTGTAAATGTGCCGTAGCGTCCGGCCACGTTTGTCTGCGGAACGAAACTCACCACATCGTGCAGATCCGGATCCGCGGGTGTGGGCAGCGAGCCGCTGACCACAGGCGTGTCTTCGGCGATGGAAGCCGTTGCCGCGGCCACGGTGGGCGCATCGTTGCTGCCGTTGATGCTCATGGTGATAACCGTGGAAGATGAGCCGCCGTGGTTGTCCGAGACCGTCACCGTGAACGTGTCGGTCAGGCTTTCGCCTACCCCCAGGCCCTGTACTGCGGGCAGAGAGGTATTCAGCGTATAGGTGTAGTTGCCGTCGGCATCCACGCTGAACGTGCCATAGGTGCCCGCCGCATTGCTCAGGGGCGTGAAGCTGACCACATCATGCACATCCGCATCCGTGGGCATTGGCAGCGTGCCGTTGGTAACGGCGGTGCCTTCGGCGATGTTCACGGTTGTGGCGGCCAGCACGGGTATGTCGTTGGTGCCGTTGATGGTCACGGTCAGAGTATTGCTGCCTGTGCCGCCGCGCCCGTCGCTTATCGCATAGGTGAAGGTTTCGGTCAGGCTTTCGCCCACTCCCAGACCTTGCACCGCAGGCAAGCCATTGTTCAGGGTGTAGGTATAATTGCCGCTCGCATCCACGCTGAGCGTACCGTAGAGACCGGGAGTGTTGGTCTGTGGGCTGAAGGTCACTGTATCATGAATATCCGCATCCACGGGCGTGGGCAGCGTGCCGCTGACGCTTGCCGTATCCTCGGCAATGGTCGCTGTGGCTGCCGACACGGTAGGCGCGTCGTTGGTGCCGTTAACGGTCACAGTCAGGGTATTGGAGGCCGTGCCGCCGTGCCCGTCTGAAACTGTGTAGGTGAACGTATCGGTGAGCTTTTCTCCCACCCCAAGACCCTGTACCGCGGGCAGCGCATTATTCAGCGTATAAGTATAGTTGCCGTCGGCATTCACGCTGAATGTACCGTAGAGCCCGGCCGTGTTCGCTTGCGGAGCAAAGCTCACCACATCGTGCAGATCCGGGTCCACGGGCGCGGGCAGCGTGCCGCTGATGGCGGCCGTATCCTCGGCAATGGCCGCTGTGGCGGCCGCCACGGTGGGCGCATCGTTGGTGCCGTTGATGGTTACAGTCAGAGTATTGCTGCCCGTGCCGCCGTGATTGTCGGTCACCGTGAAGGTGAAGGTCTCGGTCAGACTCTCCCCTACGCCCAGGCCCTGCACTGCGGGCAGGCTGTTGTTCAGGGTATAGACATAATTGCCCGAGGCATCCAGTGTGAGTGTGCCGTAGAGACCGGCGGCATTGGTCTGCGGGGTGAAGGTCACAGTATCATGAATATCCGCATCCACCGGCGCGGGCAGCGTGCCGCTGACGCTGGCCGTATCCTCGGCAATGGCGGCCGTGGCAGCGGCCACGGTGGGCGCGTCGTTACTGCCGTTGATGCTCATGGTCACAACAGCGGAAGACGTGCCGCCGTGGTTGTCCGAGACTGTGACAACGAATGTGTCGGTCAGGCTTTCGCCCGCGCCCAACCCCTGTACCGCGGGCAATGAGGTATTCAGCGCATAGCTGTAATTGCCGTCGGCGTCCACGCTGAACGTACCGTAGCTGCCCGGCGCATTGGTCTGGGGCGTGAAGGTCACAGTATCATGAATATCCGCATCCGTGGGCATTGGCAGTGTGCCGTTGGTAACGGCGGTGACTTCGGCGATATTCACGGTTGTGGCGGCCAGCACCGGCAGATCATTGGTACCGTTGATGGTCACGGTCAGTGTGTTGGAGGCAGTGCCGCCATGCCCGTCGGACGCTGTGACTGTAAAGGTGTCGGTCAGGCTCTCCCCTACGCCCAGGCCCTGCACCGCGGGCAGGCTGTTGTTCAGGGTATAGGTATAGTTGCCGTTCGCGTCCAGCGTGAGTGTGCCGTAGCTGCCCGGCGCGTTGGTCTGCGGGGTGAAGGTCGCAATATCATGAATATCCGCATCCACCGGCGCGGGCAGCGTGCCGCTGACGCTGGCCGTATCCTCGGCAATGGCAGCCGTAGCCGCAGCTACCGTGGGTGCGTCATTCGTGCCGTTGACGGTCACAGTCAGAGTATTGGTGGCCGTAGCGCCGTGATTGTCAGTCACCATGATGGTGAAGGTCTCTGTCAGGCTTTCGCCCACGCCCAGGCCCTGTACCGCGGGAAGCGCATTATTCAGCGTGTAGGTGTAGTTGCCGGCGGCGTCCACGCTGAGCGTGCCGTAGAGGCCCGCCGTATTTGTCTGCGGAACAAAACTCACCACATCATGCAGATCCGGATCAACCGGGGCGGGCAGCGTGCCGCTGACCGTAGGCGTGTCCTCGGCAATGGCCGCTGTGGCAGCGGCCACCGTGGGCGCGTCGTTGCTGCCGTTGATGCTCACGGTGATTACCGTGGAGGATGAGCCGCCGTGGTTATCCGAGACCGTCACTGTGAACGTGTCGGTCAGGCTTTCGCCCGCGCCCAACCCCTGTACCGCGGGCAGTGTATTGTTCAGGACATAGGTATACTTACCGTCAGCATCCACGCTGAATGTGCCGTAGCTGCCCGGCGCATTGCTCAAGGGCGTAAAACTGACCACATCATGCACATCCACATCCGTGGGCTGAGGCAACGAACCACTGGAGATGGTGCTGTCTTCAGCGACGTTCACGGTTGTGGCGGCCAACACCGGCGCGTCGTTGGTGCCGTTGATAGTCACGGTCAGGGTATTGCTGCCCGTGCCCCCGTGATTGTCGGTCACCGTGAAAGTGAAGGTGTCGGTCAGGCTCTCGCCCACGCCCAGGCCCTGCACTGAGGGCAGGCTGTTGTTCAGGGTATAGATATAGTTGCCCGAAGCATCCAGCACAAGCGTACCATACTGGCCCACTGCGCCGGCCTGGGGCACGAAACTGACCACATCATGCAGATCCGGGTCAACCGGGGCAGGCAGGGTGCCGCTGACGCTGGCCGTATCCTCGGCAATGGCCGCTGTGGCCGCAGCCACGGTGGGCACGTCGTTGCTGCCGTTGATATGCATGGTCACGGAAGCGGAGGCCGTGCCGCCGTGATTGTCCGAGACCGTCACCGTGAACGTGTCGGTCAGGCTTTCGCCCGCGCCCAGGCCCTGCACCGCGGGCAAGGAGGTATTCAGCACATAACTGTAGTTGCCGTCGGCGTCCACGCTGAACGTGCCGTAGGCGCCGGCTGCATTGGTCTGGGGCGTGAAGCTGACCACATCATGCACATCCACATCCGTGGGTTGGGGCAGCGTGCCGCTGGTAATAGCCGTTCCTTCGGCAATATTTACGGTTGTGGCGGTCAGTACCGGCAGATCGTTGGTGCCGTTGACGGTCACTGTCAGGGTATTGGAGGCTGTGGCCCCGTGATTGTCGGTCACCGAAAAGGTGAAGGTCTCTGTCAGGCTCTCACCCACGCCCAGGCCCTGCACCACGGGCAGCGTATTATTCAGGACATAGATATAGTTGCCGTTGGCGTCCACGCTGAGCGTGCCGTAGAGACCGGCGGTATTAGTCTGTGGGCTGAAGGTCACAACATCATGGATATCAGCATCCACGGGCGTGGGCAGCGTGCCGCTGACCATAGGCGTGTCTTCTGCGATGGAAGCCGTGGCAGCTGCCACCGTGGGCGCGTCATTGCTCCCGTTGACGCTCACGGTGATCACCGTGGAAGATGAGCCGCCGTGATTGTCCGAGACCGTCACCGTGAACGTGTCGGTCAGGCTTTCGCCCGCGCCCAGGCCCTGCACCGCGGGCAAGGAGGTATTCAGCACATAGCTGTAGTTGCCGTCGGCGTCCACGCTGAACGTGCCGTAGCTGCCCGGCGCATTGCTCAAGGGCGTGAAACTGACCACATCATGCACATCCGCATCCGTGGGCATGGGCAACGTGCCGTTGGTAATGGTGTTGCCTTCGGCGACGTTCACGGTTGTGGCGGCCAGCACCGGCAGATCATTGGTGCCGTTGATAGTCACGGTCAGGGTATTGCTGCCCGTGCCCCCGTGATTGTCGGTCACCGTGAAAGTGAAGGTGTCGGTCAGGCTCTCGCCCACGCCCAGACCCTGCACCGCGGGCAGGCTGTTGTTCAAGGTATAGGTATAGTTGCCGTTCGCATCCACGCTGAGCGTGCCGTAACTGCCCGGCGCATTGGTCTGCGGAACGAAACTGACCACATCGTGCACGTCCACGTCCGTGGGTGTGGGCAGCGTGCCGCTGACGCTGGCCGTATCCTCGGCAATGACGGTCGCGGCTGCTGACACTGTGGGCGCATCGTTGGTGCCGTTGATGGTCACGGTCAGGGTATTGGAGGCTGTGGCGCCGTGATTGTCGGTCACCGAAAAGGTGAAAGTCTCAGTCAGACTCTCGCCCACGCCCAAGGCCTGCACCGCAGGCAGGCTGTTGTTCAGGGTATAGGTATAGTTGCCGTCGGCGTCCACGCTGAGCGTGCCGTAGCTGCCCGGCGCATTGGTCTGGGGCGTGAAGGTCACAGTATCATGAATATCCGCATCCACGGGCGTGGGCAGTGTGCCGCTGATACTGGCCGTATCCTCGGCAATGGCCGTTGTGGCTGCCGACACAGTGGGCACGTCGTTGCTGCCGTTGACGCTCACGGTAATCACCGTGGAAGACGAGCCTCCATGATTGTCCGAGACCGTCACAGTGAAGGTGTCGGTGAGGCTTTCGCCCACGCCCAGGCCCTGCACCGCAGGCAGTGAGGTATTCAGCACATAGCTGTAGTTGCCGTTGGCATCCACGCTGAAGGTGCCGTAATTGCCCGGGGCATTGGTCAAAGGGGTGAAGCTGACCACATCGTGCACGTCCACATCCGTGGGCATCGGTAATGTGCCGGTGGTTATGGCGCTGCCTTCGGCGACGTTCACAGTTGTGGCGGCCAGCACCGGCGCGTCATTGCTGCCGTTGATGGTCACGGTCAGGGTATTGGTGGCTGTTGCGCCGTGATTGTCCGTCACTGTAAAGGTGAAGGTGTCGGTCAGGCTCTCGCCCACGCCCAAGGCCTGCACTGCGGGCAGGCTGTTGTTCAAGGTATAGGTATAGTTGCCCGAAGCATCCACGCTGAGCGTGCCGTAATTGCCCGGCGCATTGGTCTGTGGAACGAAACTGACCACATCGTGCAGATCCGGATCGACCGGGACAGGCAACGTACCGCTGACGCTGGCCGTATCCTCGTCAATGGCAGTCGCGGCCGCAGAAACAGTGGGCGCGTCGTTACTGCCGTTGATGCTCACGGTGATCACCGTGGAAGACGAACCACCGTGATTGTCCGAGACCGTAACAGTAAAACTGTCAGTCAGGCTTTCGCCCGCGCCCAGGCCCTGTACTGTGGGCAGAGAAGTATTCAGCACATATGTATAATTGCCGTTGGCGTCCACGCTGAAGGTGCCGTAATTGCCCGGGGCATTGGTCAACGGCGCGAAACTGACCGTATCATGCACATCCACATCCGTGGGCATGGGCAACGTGCCGGTGGTGACGGCGCTGTCTTCGGCGACGTTCACGGTAGTGGCGGCCAGCACCGGCGCGTCATTGCTGCCGTTGATGGTCACGGTCAGGGTATTGGAGGACGTGCCGCCATGCCCGTCGGTGGCTGTGAAGGTGAAGGTCTCGGTCAGGCTTTCGCCCACGCCCAAGCCCTGTACTGCGGGCAGGCTGTTGTTCAGGGTATAGGTATAGTTGCCCGAAGCATCCAGTGTGAGCGTGCCGTACAGGCCCGCCGTGTTTGTCTGGGGAATGAACGTCGCAACATCATGCAGATCCGGATCAACCGCCGGGGGCAACGTGCCGCTGATGCCGGCCGTATCCTCAACAATAGAAGCCGTGGCTGCGGTGACCACAGGCGCGTCGTTACTGCCGTCGATAGTCACGGTCAGGGTGTTGGAGGCCGTGCCGCCGCGCCCGTCGGATACCGTGAAGGTGAAGGTCTCGGTCAGGCTTTCGCCCGCGCCCAGGCCCTGCACCGCGGGCAGGCTGTTATTCAAGGTATAGGTATAGTTGCCCGAGGCATCCACGCTGAATGTGCCGTAGAGCCCGGCGGTGCCCGCTTGCGGAACGAACGTCACAACGTCATGCGGGTCCGGGTCCCCAGGCGTGGGCAGCACCCCTGTGACGCTGGGCGTATCCTCGCCAATGGAAGCCAGAGCGGCGGCCACGGTGGGCGCATCATTGCCGCCGCCGTTGACGCTCACGGTGATTACCGTGGAAGATGAGGCGCCGTGATTGTCGGTCACCGTGACTGTGAATGTGTCGGTCAGGCTGTCCGCGGGTCCTAAGCCCTGCACTGCGGGCAGCGAGGTATTCAGGACATAGGTATAGTTGCCGTTGGCGTCCACACTGAACGTGCCGTAACTGCCCGGCGCATTGGTCAAGGGCGTGAAGCTGACCGTATCATGCACATCCACGTCCGTGGGCGTGGGCAATGTGCCGTTGGTGATGACATCGTCTTTGCCAACGCCCACGACTGTGGCGGCCAGCACAGGCGCGTCGTTACTGCCGTTGATGGTCACGGTCAGGGTGCTTGAGGATGTGCCGCCGTGCCCGTCGGAGGCTGTGAATGTGAACGTGTCAGTCAGACTCTCGCCCACGCCCAGGCCCTGCACAGTGGACAGGCTGTTGTTCAGGGTATAAGTATAGTTGCCCGAGGCGTCCAGGGTGAGCGTGCCATAGAGCCCGACCGTGTTTGTCTGCGGAAGGTAACTCGCGACATCGTGCAGATCCGGGTCAACCGGCGCGGGCAGCGTACCGCTGACGCTGGCCGTATCTTCAAAAATGGAAGTCGCGACCGCAGACACGATGGGCGCGTCATTGCTGCCGTTAATGTTCACGGTCACAACCGCGGAAGACGTGCCGCCGTGGTTATCAGTCACCGTTACCGTAAAGGTGTCTGTCAGGTTTTCGCCCGCGCCTAAGCCCTGCACAGCGGGCAGCGTATTGTTCAGAACATAAGTATAGTTGCCGTTGGCGTCCACGCTGAGCGTGCCGTACAGGCCCGCTGTATTTGTCTGCGGCACGAAACTCACCACATCATGCACATCAACGTCTGTGGGAGTGGGCAAGATGCCGCTGGTAATGCTGCTGTCTTCGGAGACGTTCACGGTGGTGGCTGCAAGCACCGGCGCATCGTTGGTGCCGGTGATGGTCACGGTCAAAGTATTGTTGGCCGTGCCGCCGTGATTGTCGGTCACCGTAAAGGTGAAGGTGTCGGTCAGACTCTCGCCCACGCCCAGACCCTGCACCGCAGACAAGGCATTATTCAAAATATAGGTATAGTTGCCGTTGGCGTCCACGCTGAGCGTGCCATACAGGCCCGCCGCATTGGCCTTGGCGATGAACGATAAAATATCTCCGGCATTCGGATCCGTGGGCGAGGGCAATGCGCCGCTGACGCTGATCGTATCTTCGGCAATAGTTACCGTAGCTGAAGCCACACTGGGATTGCTGTTGCCGGTTCCGCCGGTTCCTCCCGATCCGTTCCCGCCGGTTCCGCCGGTGCCGCCTGAGCCGTTCCCGCCCGAGCCGCCGTGGCCTGAGCCGCCGCTTCCTCCATTGCCGCCTTGGCTTCCGCCGGGGCTGCCGCTGCCGCTCCTGTTTGAACCGCTGCCTGCGGTATCCGTACCGCCAAGCACTCCGCCCCGCTCCGCCGCAAAATCGTCCTGCCTGCCCTCTCTGCTGCCTAAGGGCTTATTCGTATCGGATTCAGTCTCATGATCGTCAAGAGCGCTGAGCTCGGAAATTCCCTTGCTCAGCTCGCTCTCGGAATATTCGTGATACGCGCTGTTTCTGGCCTGGACCACGCCTGCCTGCGGCATGTCGTCCTCGCCCAGCGCGTCGAAAAAGGCCTGATGGGTCATTTCCCGGCCGTCCACCACAATGGCGGGCGGACCCTCGTCCCGCGGCGCGCCGTCTGCCGGAGCATTTTGCGGCACATCCTCGGGCACGTTCTGAGGCGCATGATAGTCCTTGAGCACGAGCCGGGTTCCATCAATACGCGAGAAAACCATGTCATTGTTTTCCCTTCCCACAAAAACCCCGCGCGCTGGAAAATCCAGCACCATCCGCGATTGTGGTGAAAACCCTGCGAGAACCGTTTCTTGTCCTGCCGCCGGCAGATGCAATATATGTGTTGTAGGCATGACAGCGCCTTATGGTAAAATTATTAACGTTCTCTCAGGGCATTCTGACGTGCCTTGAGAATAGGTTTCAGCAAATAATCAAGAATGGATTTCTTGCCCGAGATAATATCCACGCTCGCCACCATGCCGGGAATAATCGGCAACTGCTCGTTGCGGTAGTTGATGGCGTTCTTTTGCGTGCGCAATTTGACGAGATAGTAGTACTCGCCTTTCCTGTCTTCGATGGTGTCGGCGCTGATCTGCTCCACACGCGCTTCAAGGCCGCCGTAAATGGAAAAATCATAGGCCGAAATTTTGACCATGGCTTTCTGATCGGCATGGATAAAGGCAATATCCGCCGGGCGGATACGCGCCTCCACCAACAACGTGTCGTCCAGAGGCACCACTTCCATAACCGGGTCGCCGGGGCGCACCACGCCGCCCAGAGTATTGACGACCACCCGCTTGACCGTGCCGCGTACCGGCGAGCGCAGCTCCGTGCGCGTTACCCGGTCGCCTCCGGCGGAAAGCACTTCCTGCAGGGAGGTCAGCTCCGTGCGGCGTTTGTTGATTTCCTCGGAAATCTGCGCCTCCATCTCGGCCTTGCGCAGGGCGAGCTTGCGCCGGGCCTCCTCGGCCGCTTCTTTCGCTTTGGACATGGTGGAGGAAAGAGCTTCGATATCCCCGCCCAAGGTCACCACCCTCTGCTCCAGATCCAGATAATCCACCTTGGAAAAGAGCTTACGGTCCACCAGAGGCTTGGCGATGTCGCGGCGTTCTTCGGCCAGAGCCAGGGTTTTCTCCAATTGCACCTTACGGCCCTGCTGCTCATCCACGTCTTCCAGGCGTTGCTTGTACTGTGACTCCAGCAATTGCGCTTCCGAAATGAACTTGTCGCGGCGGGTCTGGAACATTTCTTCCTGGTCGCTCACGATCTGCGGCGCTTTCTCCCTCAGTTCCGCGCTGAACACGGGTTCTGTTCCGTTTTTTTCAGCTTCCAGGCGGACCAGGGCCACCTGATTTTCAAGGGCCTTGTTCATGGCTTCGCGGTACTGGCTGGCCGCGCCCAGATTGTCCAGACGGGCCAGGAGCTGGTTTTTCTCCACCACATCGCCTTCCCTGACCAGGATCTCGCGCAGGATGCCGCCTTCCAGGTTCTGGATGACCTGGGTGCGCTGCGCGGCCACCACCTGCCCCTGGCCGTGCGTCACCTCGTCCAGTTCCGCCCAGGCCGCCCAGGCAACCAGAAGGGCAACCAAGCCAACCGTGCCCAGTGAAAGAAAAACCGCTCCGATCCCGCCCCGGCGCTGCAGGGCCGCGTCCACCCGGTTCATATAGGGCAGGTCTTCCTGTTTGCCGCCCAGGCCCGCTCGGCTTCGGAAAGAGTGCAGGAGCTTTTTCATGCCTGGCCTCCGGCGGCCGGGGAAAGCGGCTGCCCGCTTTCCGGCTTCGGGACGGGCGGCGGCCCGTTCAGGGCCCGCAAAACAGCCTCGCGGGGCCCGTCGGCAATAATTTTTCCGTCTTCAACGACGATCAGCCTGTCCACCAGGTCCAACAGGCCGGGCCGGTGGGTGATGAGCACCAGGGTCTTGTTGGCTGTGATTTTCGCCAGGCGGTCCCGGATCAGCCGTTCCGTGCCCTTGTCCATATTGCTGGTGGGCTCGTCGAGGATCAGCACTTCCGGATCATGCAGCAGGGCCCTGGCCAGGGCCACGGACTGGCGCTGCCCGCCGGAAAGAGACATGCCCCGCTCCCCGACCTGGGCGCCCAGGCCGCCGGGCAGAGCGCGGATGAAATCCGAAGCTCCGGCCAGATACGCGGCCCGCAGCACCATCTGATCCTCAATGCCGGGATCGTCGAGGGCGATATTGTCGCGGATATTGCCGTAAAAGAGCGTCACATCCTGGGGGAGAAAACCGATGCGCCCCCGCAGGTTGGCCGGGTCCATCTGGCGGATGTCCACGCCGCCGTAACGCACCGTCCCGGCCTGGAGCGCATAGAGCCCGACCATGAGGCGACCCAGGGTGGACTTGCCCGACCCCATTCTGCCGACAATGCCCACCTTCTCATGGGGCCGGATGCTGAAGGAAATATCCTCAAGCGCCTTTTTCTTGGCGTTGGGATAGCTGAATTCCGCGTTTTCAAAGGAAAAGGCCGGCTGCAACAGGCCGAAGTCCACATGCTCCTCGTTCCCGTCGTCCTCAGTGGGCAGTTCCATGATGGTATTCAAGGCGCTCAGGGACAGGCGCGACTGCTGCAGGCGCGAGATCATGCCCGCCAGCTGCATGAGCGGAGCCATGGCCCTGCCCGCGAGGATATTACAGGCAATGAGCCCGCCCATGGTCAGGGAACCGGCCATGATCAGATACACGCCCCAGACGATGACCCCCACGGAAACCAGCTGGCTGATGCCGCCGGACACGCTCAGCGTCAGCGTGGCATAGCGGCGGGACTGGCGCGTGGTTTCGGCTGACATGTCCGAAAGCTGTTCCCAGAGATACAGCAGGCGGCTTTCCGCACCGGTGATCTTGACGGTTTCCAGGCCGTGGACGACCTCCACCAGAAGCGCGTGCTTCTGCATATTCAAAAGGTAATTCTGAGCCGCCGAACGCCGGGCCGCCAGTTGCAGCAGCAGCCCGAGGCCGATCATCAGGGGCACGGCCGCCAGAGGCACGATGACAAGCGGCCCTCCGATAAAGGCGATAAGCCAGAGAAAAATGACCAGAAACGGCATGTCCGCGAGGGCCACCAGGCTGCCGGAGCTGAAAAACTCACGCAGGGCCTCGAACCCGCTCAGATTGTTGACGAGCCCGCCCGTGGAATCGGGTTTGGCCTCCATGCGCAGGCTGAGCACCTTGCTCATCAGCTTGCTGGAAAGCACCACGTCCGTGTTGCGTCCCGCCATATCCACGAAATAGCCGCGCACATTGCGCAGGATGAAGTCCACCAGGTAGGCGAAAAGCACGCCCGTGGCCAGAACCCAGAGCGTTTCCACTGCCTGGTTGGGCACCACCCGGTCATAGACGTTCATGGCGAACAGGGAGCTGGCCACGCCCAGCAGGTTGATGATCACGGTGGCGATGATGACGTGCTTATACAGGGGCAGGTAGTGGGCGATGACGTCCCAGAACCAGCGCCTGGTCACGGGCAGGCGCAGATTGGCGCGGGCGTCCAGCCGCCCGGCGAGACTGCCGAAGGCCGTGTAGCCCGTATATTCCGCCTCAAGGTCGGCCAGGGGCACACGCTTGGCATGTTCGCCCTCTTCGGGCAGCACCACTTCCGCCGTCTCCGCGTCGCGGCTCAGAAGCACGCAACTGCGGCCGCCGGCCAGCAGCAGAATGCAGGGCAGCACCAGAGAGGAAATATCATTCAGGGATTTGCGGTGAACAATGCGGCCGTCCAGTCCCCAGCGCCGGGCCGCGCGCAGGCAGGCTTCCGGCGAGTTGACGCTGGGACCGCCCAGAATGCCGCTCAACAGCAGGGGCATGGAGACGGGACGGCCCAAAAGGCGCAGCAATGTGCCCAAAGAACGGGCGAACGGCGGAACATGGTCCGCGCTTTCAGGAATAGTTCCTGGCAGGATGTCCTGATCAGCCCCAGCCAAGAGACTTGTCGTCTGGCTCATGCGCGCTCAATAGAAACACCCTGCCCTCTACCCCATTAGGAAATTCTATACTCTATGGGACCGATACGCAAGCATCCCTGACGGGAACGGCAAAAAGTTCTTTCCCTTTTGCGCAGCTTTTTGAAGATATCTACCGCCGTCGGGCAGGATTTAATCTTAGTAAAAAAATCAGTTTCCAGATTGACACCATGAAGAGAATAGGCATAAGCCGATATACGTTGCTGCTGTAATATGGTAGTTACAGCGTCTGGACTTCACACTTCAAAAATCCCTCGGCACGCCTTCCAAAAGCCTCTGTTCGGATTTCCCCAAGCCTAAAGTTCAACGCCTTCCCTACCAAAAATCAGCAAGAGACAGGAGAATGCGCGTCCGGCCCTTCGCGGTTGCGGCGCTGTCGCCGCAACTCTATTGCGTAGTTCCGAGTTGTTGCAAGGTGGTTTGTTTTTCGAGGGGTGACGTTAACCCCAATATATGGAGTCATGTATGTCGAAAGATACGCTTGAAAGATCGCGCAGAGATTTTCTGATAAAGAGCATAGCCGTTGCTCCCGTTCTGGCGCTTGGCGGCATTGCGCTTGACGCCAGGGCCGCGTCCTCATCGCAGGACGTGGCTGAGAGCGCGGGCGGCTATCAGCCGACGTTCTTTAACCAAGAGGAATTTGAATTCATCAAGGCGGCTGTCGCTCGGCTTATACCCGAGGACACGCTGGGCCCCGGCGCGCTGGAAGCCGGTGTTCCGGAATTTATTGACCGCCAGATGCAGACGCCGTATGGCGTCGGCGCCAAAATGTATATGCAGGGCCCCTTCCAGCCGGATGCATCCCCGGATCTCGGCTACCAGCTGCCGCTCACGCCACAGGAGATTTACCGCCTCGGTATTGCGGAAGCGAACAATTTCGCCCGCAAAAGACACAATGCCCCCTTCAGCAAGCTGTCAGCCGCACAGCAGGATGCCCTGCTTGAGCAGATGGAATCAGGAAAGGCGGAGTTTGAAAAACTGCCTTCCAACGTCTTTTTTGCCGCCCTGCTCCAGAACACCCGCGAAGGTTTCTTCAGTGATCCCGTCCATGGGGGCAATCAGCGGTTGACCGGCTGGAAGCTCATCGGTTTTCCCGGGGCAAGGGCCGACTTTATGGATTGGGTGGAAAGAAACGAGAAATATCCTTTCCCGCCGGTGTCCATCAGCGGAGAAAGGGGGTAGGTTATGGCAAAAGTAATGAAAAAAGTGGATGCTGTTGTGATCGGCTTTGGCTGGACCGGAGCCATTATGTCCAAAGAGCTGATCGAAGCCGGACTGAGCGTGGTCGCCCTTGAGCGGGGACCGGCCCATGATACCTATCCCCTGGGTTCCTATCCCCAGAGCATTGACGAGCTGACCTATAACACTCGTCATAAAATATTTCAGAACCTTTCCAAGAGTACAGTAACATTCAGGCATGCCAAGGATCAGACAGCCGTGCCGTACCGCAAACTCGCGGCATTTTTGCCCGGGACAGGCACCGGCGGCGCGGGGCTGCACTGGTCGGGCGTCCATTTTCGCGTCGCTCCCATGGAATTGCGCATGCGCAGCCATTATGAGGAACGCTACGGCAAAGACTTCATCCCTGAAGGAATGACCATTCAGGATTTCGGCGTCACCTACGACGAGCTGGAGCCTTTTTTCGACAAGGCGGAAAAGGTCTTCGGAACATCCGGCACAGCCTGGAGCGTCAACGGTAAAATCGTCGGCAAGGGCAAGGGCGGCAACTTCTTCGCTCCGGATCGCTCAAATCCCTTTCCGCTCCCGGCGCAAAAGCGCACCTATTCGGCCCGGCTCTATTACAAGGCGGCTGAATCCGCCGGCTTTCATCCCTATGACCTGCCTTCGGCCAACACCTCGCAAACCTATACCAATACCTACGGCGCCCAGATGGGGCCGTGCAATTTCTGCGGCTTTTGCAGCGGGTACGCCTGTTACATGTACTCCAAGGCGTCTCCCAATGTGAACATCCTGCCCGCGTTGCGCCGGGAACCGGGGTTCGAGCTGCGCAACGACTCCTGGGTTCTCAAGGTCAACCTCAGCAAAGACAAAAAAACGGCCACGGGCGTCACCTATGTGGACTCACAGGGCAACGAGGTCGAACAGCCCGCGGATATCGTCGTCATTTCGGCTTTCCAGTTCCATAACGTGCACCTGATGCTGTTGTCCGGCATCGGCAAGCCGTATGATCCCGCCACCAATACGGGCGTCGTGGGCCGGAACTTTTCGTATCAGAACATGACTACCATAAAAGCCTTCTTTGACAAGAATGTTCATACCAATCCCTTTATCGGCGCGGGCGGCGCGGGTGTCGCCATAGACGACTTCAACGCCGACAACTTCGACCACGCCCCGTACGGCTTTGTGGGCGGCGCGCCGTTCTGGGTAAACCAGGCCGGAACAAAGCCGATCTCCGGCCTGCCCACAGCGCCGGGCACTCCCAACTGGGGCAGCGAATGGAAAGCCGACGTGGCGGAAAACTATACCCACCATCTTTCCATGGACGTGCACGGCGCGCATCAGTCCTACAGGGTCAACTATCTGGATCTGGACCCGACGTACAAATCGGTCCATGGCCAGCCTCTCCTGCGCATGACCTTTGACTGGCAGGACAACGACATCAAAATGAACCAGTTCATGTTCAAGAAGCTGGAAATCATTGCCAGGGCGCTGCATCCCAAATTCATTACCGGCAGCCCCAAACATCCCGGAGAACATTTCAATCTCGGCACATACCAGACGACGCATTTGAACGGCGGAGCCGTCATGGGCACTGATCCGAATACCAGCGCCGTCAACCGCTTTCTGCAGAACTGGGATGTGCACAATGTTTTCGTTCCCGGCGCATCCGCTTTTCCGCAGGGCCTGGGCTATAATCCCACCGGGCTGGTGGCGGCCCTGACCTACTGGTCCGCCAAAGCCATTCGCGAAAATTATCTCAAAAAGCCCGGACCGTTGGCGTAAGGAGCAACCATGAAAAAACTACTTATCGTTCTGACGTTGGGTGTTTTTGCCGTGGCCGCAACGGCGCGGGCAGCCACAAGCGATCTTGAGCAGAGCGTCAGGCGCGGCGAATATGTCGCCCGCGCGTCAAACTGCATTGCCTGTCACACCTATCACAAGGGCCCCTATGCCGGAGGCGTTCCTTTCGGCATCGTCAACAGCCCCAATATTACCCCGGACAAGGAAACAGGCATCGGCAGATTCGACTTCGCCGCCTTTGACAAGGCGGTGCGGCAGGGCATCTCGCCAAGAGGCCCCATGTCGGTCATGATGCCTCCCTCGTATGCGATCATGACCGATGAAGACGTGCATGACCTGTATAACTTCTTCATGCACGGTGTTCAGCCCATCGACAATAAGGTCAGTCAGCCCGACAAGCCGGTGAGCGAAGCGTCTCCACGAGAGGTCAGGCCCTTTGCCCCCGCCCCCGGAGAAAACCCGGTGGTGGCGCGTGGCCGCTACCTGGTGGAAGGATTGGGCCACTGCGGCTTCTGCCATACGCCCAGAAATGCGCAGGGGGTCGAAAAGGCCCAATGGGCGAGCCAGGGCAAGGACTTTTTGTCCGGCGGCGGCAATTATGCCGGTTGGATAGCCATCAATCTGCGGGGAGACAATCAGGACGGGCTGGCCGGACGCAGCGTGGAGGACCTGACGGAGTTCTTCCTGACCGGGCGCAATGATCCTACAGCCGCCTTCGGCAAGATGATCGAGGTGGTT
The DNA here is from genome assembly GCF_000145315.2 of Desulfovibrio sp. 3_1_syn3. Classification (NCBI taxonomy): domain Bacteria; kingdom Pseudomonadati; phylum Thermodesulfobacteriota; class Desulfovibrionia; order Desulfovibrionales; family Desulfovibrionaceae; genus Desulfovibrio; species Desulfovibrio sp. 3_1_syn3. The sequence goes on along the minus strand of NZ_ADDR02000001.1, from coordinate 1,996,309 downwards.
GAAACCAGCACGCGCTATCTGACCCGCGACGATGCCGTTGCCATGGCGCGTTTTCTGAAATCCCTTCCCGCCAAGGATCCGTCCCAAGCGCCTTTCAGGGAAGACAAGACGGTCGCCCGGCAATTGTGGAAAGGCGATGACAGCAAGCCAGGGGCAGCCACCTATGTGGACAGCTGCGCAAGCTGCCATAGAACCGATGGAAGCGGCTATGCCCGTTTCTTCCCGGAACTGCGCGGCAACCCGGTTCTGCTGAGCGGGGATCCCGTCTCTCTCATTCACATTGTTCTTCAGGGGCAAACGCTGCCCGGTTTCAAGGCCGCCCCTTCCTCCATAACCATGCCGCCTTTCGGCTGGCGGCTTGATGACCAACAGCTTGCCGATGTGGTGACATTTATCCGCGGCAGTTGGGGGAATCATGCTCCCGCTGTAAGCGCTGAAGACGTGCGCAAAGTTCGTGGGGACAAGTCCCTTTTCCCGGATCCGCGCGTTTTCGGAAACAGTAACGTGGATAAGCTGATGGAGACGCAACCGTAAGCAAAACAACAGGCTGACCGCCGGGTGCGCGTTTCATGAAGCCGTACCCGGCGGTCAGGCCGTGACACTTCGCCCCTGTCGGGTTTTCAATCTGTTGACCTGGAAGGGCTTTCTTATTTCGCCCCTCTAATGAGGGCGTATCATAGCATCCGCTTGCTCAACCGCCCAAGATTACCATCTGTCTCTGAAAACATTTCGGCCTATGGCGTCAGTCCCGGACCGAATCTGTTTCGTTGTTGCGCACAGAAATGTGTGCACTTTTTTGTGCAGATTAACATTTTTGTGCATCTCAGAAAGAAGATGTCAATAACCAGTCAATATATATTATTATATATTATGATGCCCCCCAATTTCCTCACAATTCCCCCCTCTATTTCGATGATTTTTATAACTATATTATCTAGTTAATAACAACAGAAAGATCAATTTAGTATTTTATTTTAACTTGTAACACATCTAAATAAATAACTTATAAAAATTTTTATAAAAGAACCCTCTCTTTCCCCAGCACATAATTTGCAACCTGTCCTTTAACAATTCGCTGGAAAAACAAAAAAGTCTTTTCCATGTCAACAGAGGGAGGTTGTGATGGATTTTGCGAGAAAAAGATGGCTTTCTCTTGGCGCAGCAATGCTTTCCGCACTTCTTGTGGGAGTGATTTACTCTTTCAGCGTCTATGTAAACCCTCTGGTCGAGCGCTACGGCTGGAGCAAGGGCGCTGTATCCTTGGCCTATACGTTAAATATCGTCATAACCGCTATAGTTCCTCTTCTTGTGGGCAAATACCGAGCCCGCATGCCCATCAGCCGCTATACCTTTATCGGAAGCGTCATTTATGCCGTGGGCATATTGCTCTGTGGTTTTATACGGGGTTCGGTATATGAATTTTACCTTTATTTCGGCGTCATTACAGGAGCAGGCATCGGCATTGTCTACACCAGCTTGGCCACATATGTCGTTCAGATGTTTCCTGACCGCAAGGGTCTCGCCGCCGGTCTGTATACCGCGTGCTACGGCTGCGCGCCCTTTTTCTGGGCACCCCTTGCTTCCTATCTCATCAGCACCTTCGGCATTGAAAACGCCTTTAAGTACATAGGTGTCTTTTTCATTGTCGGCCTTATCCTGGTTACCAGATTTCTGAGGGAAATCCCCATGGGATTTACGGAAGCCATGTCCGCCCATAGCGGGAACACCACGCCCCAGGCCCCTTCATTGTATGAAAAATCGCCCAGGCAGCTGCTGAGTACCCCACTCTTCTATGTCATCATGCTGTTATATACGTTCGGCATGTCCTGCGGTGCCATGGCTCTGTCCCTAGGCTCGCCCATTTTGCAGTCAACCCTGCATTATTCTCCCGAGGCCGCAGCCATTGTTGTGGGCTTTTTCGCCATTGCCAGTGCCACCGGCCGCTTGTTCTGGGGTGGCATGTCGGACAAAATCGGCCGCCCCAATGTGCTCATCTGCCTCTGCCTGATCACTCTGATCAGCATGTCGGTACTCTCCATGTTCACCACGGAGGTATTGTTCGTTTCAGCAATCCTGCTGATTCCATTCTGCTATGGAGCATATGCCTGCACCATCTCCCCGGTCGCCGTGGAATGCTTCGGTACGCGGCACTTCGCACAGAATTACAATGTCGTTTTCCAGGTATTCGCTTTCTCAGCTATCATCGGTCCTCAGGTCATCGCATACTCCGAAGCCGCCACCGGCGGCTTCAGGCTGGCCTTCATGGTGGCGTGCGCCTTTGCCGTGCTCGGCCTGTTCCTGGCGGTGCTGGTGAAGCTTATGGTCAATCGCGCCAGAGCCGCCCAGAAGAATGAAAACCGCCAGGCCAACGCCGAAGAAGCTCTATCCGCCTGACACACTCAACCTTTCATGACATACAAGGAGTGCGGTTATGGCTGCCAAAGCCCCTCGCTATCAAATGATGGATATGGTTTCGGAAAGAATCAGACGTCTGCGTGAACGCTTCATAGCCACGGTACCCGAAATTTCGGCTCAACGCGCGCGAATCGTCACTGCCGCTTATGAAGATACCATGAATATGCCGGCAGTTCTGCGCAGGGGCGTCGTGCTGTCCAGAATCCTTGAAGAAATGGACATCTATATTGCCGATGACGAGCTGCTTGTGGGCGGCATGGCGGAGATGCCGCGCGGCGTACCGCTTTTCCCGGAGTATGCCGTTGACTTCATCATGAGGGAACTGGACGAATTCGAAACGCGCGTGGCGGACCGCTTTGTGCTGCCGCCTGAAACAAAAGAAGAGCTACGAAGGCTGCTGCCTCGCTGGGAAGGCGCCTGCCTCAATGATTACGCCTTCCCCCTGTTCAGCGAAGAAGGACGCAAGGCGGCCGGGAATTTCTGTTATCTGCTCACCGCCACACGCTCGGGCGTGGGCCACATGATCGTGGATTATGAATACTGGCTGCAAAAGGGCATTCCCGGCATCATAGCGGATCTGGAAGGCCTGCGCGACAGCGTGGACAGAATGGACCCGGAAGCCTGTGAACGTCTTGAATTCTATAAATCCGCCCTGCTCATGATGGCGGCTGCGCGGCGCTTTGTCCTGCGCTATGCGGCACTGGCGCACAGCCAGGCGGAGACGTGCGCGGGCGACGAACGCCGCCGGGAACTGGAGCTCATTGCCCAGACCTGTGAGCATCTTGCCGCGCACAAACCCGAAACATTCCGGCAGGCCTGCCAATCCTTCCTTTTCCTCCATCTGATTCTCCAGTTGGAGGCCAACGGCCACAGCGTCTCTCCCGGCCGTTTTGACCAGTATATGTATCCCTTTTTCAAGGCCGATCTGGAAGCGGCCCCCAACGCCGGAGAAATGGCGGAGGAACTGATCCACTGCCTCTGGATCAAATTGAGCGAAATCAACAAAGTCCGTGACAAGCTCAACTCCATCGCCTTTGGCGGCTATCCTATGTTCCAGCACATTACTTTGGGCGGCCAGGACAAGGACGGCAAGTGCGCGGTCAACGAACTTTCTTACATGTGCCTTGACGCTACGGCCAGGGTCGGGCTTTTTCAACCGTCCACGTCCATACGCTGGTTTTACGGTATGCCGGACGAGTTCCTGAATTTTGCCGTCAGAATCGCCTCCTTTGGCACCGGCATGCCGGCTTTCTTCAATGACGAGGTCTTGATCCCCAATATGTTGCAGTTGGGCTACAATCTGGAACAGGCCAGAGGATACGCGGTCGTCGGCTGCACCGAGGAAACAGTGCCCGGAGTTGCGGAACCCTGGTTGACCGGCGGTTTCTTCAATTTGGCGAAAATGATCGAATACACGATTTTCGACGGCATGGACATCACAACCGGCGAACAACAACAGTTCCGCACCGGAGCGGTGGAAGATTTCGGCAGCTTTGAAGACTTTGTGGCGGCGTACAAGAAACAGCTTGGCTACTACGTACGCCTGCACATCGCCTGCGACAACATTCTGGACATCGCCCACGCCAGGCTCATGCCCACAGTCTTTGAGGGCATCGTCATGCAGGGCTGCAAGGAGAGCGGCAAGAGCTCCATGCAGGGCGGCGCGCTGTTCAATTCCACGACCATCAATGCCGTGGGCATCGCCAATGTGGCGGATTCTTTGGCGTGCATTCGGCAGGCCGTCTATGAGGACAAGATCTTCACCTGGGCCGCGTTGAAGGACGCCCTGCGGGCCAACTACGTCGGGCATGAAAAAATCCGCGCCTACATGAAGAACAGAGTGCCCAAGTATGGCACGGACACCGAGGCTGTGGATGCCATCGGCAATGACATCGTCAATGAACTTTACGCCATCATTTCGCTGTACAAAAATCCCCGCAACGGCCCCTATCTCCTGGCCCTGTATAGTATATCCACCAATGTCATGGTCGCTGACCGCACCGGTGCCACTCCGGACGGACGTAAAATGGGCGAAAGCCTCGCCGACGGGGGCGTCTCCTGCTCTCACGGCGTGGATAAGGAAGGGCCCACCGCCCTGCTGAACTCTGTGGCAAAACTGGACCCCTACAAAGCCACGGGCAGCACCCTGCTGAACCTCAAACTCCATCCCAGCGTGTTCGAGGACGACAGAAATATCGCCAAAGTCAGTGCCCTGTTCAAAACCTTCTTCCTCAACAAGGGCCAGCACATCCAGTTGAACGTCGTGGATGCCGCAACCTTGCGCGACGCCCAAAAACACCCGGAAAAACATGCCTTCCTGACTGTGCGCGTGGCCGGTTTCAGCGTGTTCTTCACCACTATCGATCCGCGCACCCAAGAGGAAATTATCGCCCGCACGGAGCATTTCGGCTGATCCAATCCTGCTGAAAACAGAGCGGCTCGAGGGCAACCGCCATCCCGCCAAAAGATCAAGGAGCTTCCATGGAAGTCGGCATTTTCAATATCCAGCGCTTCAGTCTGCACGACGGGCCCGGCATCAGAACCATCGTCTTTTTCAAAGGCTGCCCCTTGCGTTGCGCCTGGTGCAGCAATCCGGAATCCCAGCAGGCAAAACCTGTTTTGATGTATTCTTCAAGAATCTGTGTAGGCTGCGGCAGCTGTGCTTCCGCCTGTCCCAAGGGCTTGATCGCAATGCGGGACGGGAGTCTGGCCATTGAACGCGATCAATGCGATGCCTGCGGTCTCTGTGCCGCAGCCTGTCCCTCCACAGCCCTGCGCCTCAGCGGCAAAACGATGTCTTTGGAAGAACTGTTCAGGGAACTAAAAAAAGACACGTCTTATTACCAGATGTCGTCGGGTGGGGTCACGCTTTCCGGCGGCGAGCCCTTTGCCCAGGGGGAACGCCTGCTGGACGTCCTTGAAGGGCTGAAATGCCTGGGACTCGGGACAGTAGTTGAAACCAGCGGTTTGGTGCCGCCTGATCTGCTGGCCAGATCCGTCCCGCTGGTGGATCAATTTTTGTTCGACTACAAACTGCACGACAGTAAAAAGCATGAGCTGTGCACGGGCGTCGGCAACAGCGCAATCAAGGTATCCCTGCGGCTCCTGCACGAACGCAATGCCGATATTCTGCTTCGGCTTCCCTTGATCCCGGGCATCAATATGGATGAGGAACACTTCGACGGCGTTTGCGCCACGGTCAACGAACTGCATATCAATGCAATGGAAGTCCTTCCCTATCACCAGTACGGGAAAGGCAAATACGGCGAGCTCGGCATGACCTATACGCTGAACGACATTGTGCCGCCGGAAAAGAAGACTCTGCGTCAGGTCAAAAAATATCTTGCCACGCGCACACGGGCCAGAGTGCTTTGAGTTCCGTGCGGGGCGCTTACACGCTCACATCGGCACCACCCCAAACCGGTGCCGGGTAGCCTCCCCAACGGTCCGCTCCGGCAAGCGGACAGAGATTGCTTCTTTCACAGGAAGCAAGAGGCCGGCTTTCCCAGGCGAATCGTCAGGAAAAGCCGGCCTGATTTTGGCTGACCTGAACATAAGTTAGAAAGATCTCCCAGCGGTCCAAAGAGATCTGAAAACCCCGCCTGATCAGACGGGGCTTTCAGATCTCGTCCTGTCAGACTCAAAAATTATCGGCCGCAAAGGTGCTGGGCACTTTCAACCCCTTTGCCCTGGCCAGCTCATAGGCGCACTCAATGCAGAGATTCTCCTGCCCTTCCGTGCAGCCGCGCTCACCCATGACCCTGATCACGTCTCTGGCGTCCACGCCGTAACGGGCGGCGGCGCGCTTGGCGAACAACAAAAAGCTGGAATACGTGCCGGCATAGCCCAGCATCAGGCTATCCTTGTCAAAGGCCATGGGGGAAATCATGCGGGTGAAAAGCGGCTTGACCACATCATCCGCCACATCCATGGCCTTATAGAGGTCTATGCCCGTCTGGCAGCCCATGCGATCCAGAACCGCAGCGAATATTTCCGTGGGGCAATTTCCCGCGCCGGCTCCCATGCCCTTCATGGTGCAGTCCACATGGGTGGCCCCGCCCTGAACCGCAGCTATGGAATTAGCCACCGCCAGCTGGAGATTGTTATGCCCGTGGAAGCCGATTTCTGTTTCAGGCTTCAGGGCTTCACGCATGGCCTTAGTCCGGTCATAGACCATATCCGGCAGCATAGATCCCCCGCCGTCCATGATATAGACGACTTTGGCCCCATAGCTTTCCGAGCGCTTGGCATAAAAAACGGTATCTTCAACGGACATGGCCGCCGGCCGGGGCAAGGTCGCCCGCGTTTCAAAACCCATTTCCGCAGCCATGCCGATATGCTGTTCCGCAATGTCGTTCTCCGTCATTTCGGTGCAGAATCTGGCGATGCTGACTCCGTGATCCCTGGCCGCCCTAAGCTCTTCTCTGGTGCCGATACCGGGAATGATGATGACGCTCAACGGCGTATTGCGCACGACCTTGCTTACGGCCTGAATATACTCCAGATCACTGGAGGCGGAAAAACCATACTGGAAAGAGCTTCCGGCCAGACCGTTGCCATGTCCGAACTCGATGGAGTCCACCCCCACCGTGTCCAGCTTCTCGGCGATGGCCGACATTTCCGAAGCATCGAGCTTATGGCGCAGAGCGTGCATGCCGTCGCGCAGACAAAGCTCAAGTATTTTTATTTTTTTCTTCATTTCTTTACTCCAGGTATTGCAAAGATATTCGGCTTGCCGCCGGGCTTTTCGGCGAATACGGATCAGAACTTATGCCCGGACAGCATAAGACCGGCTACCTTTTCGCCAACGGCGAGCGCGGCGCAGGTTTCAATATCCAGGTTGCCCGCATAGGTCGGCAGATAGTCGCCGCTGCCCTCTACTTCAACCATGATCATCAGTCTCTCTCCATCATAGTTGGGCGGGATCTTCAGCCTGTAGCCCGGCACATACTGCTGCACCGCGTGCACCATTTCCTCCACAGATTCCTGAAGTTCCTTTTCGCGGAAATCTTCAATCATGAGATAAATGGTATTGCTCATATTCATAGGCGGCTCGGCGGGATTGAGCAGAATAATGGCCTTGCCGGTGATGGCGCCTCCCACCTCCACAATGCCCTTGGCCGTGGTACGAGTGAACTCGTCAATGCTCTGCCTCGTCCCGGGACCCGCGCTTTTGCTGGCAATGACAGCCACGATTTCGCCATAGCGAACCGGCGTTACCCTGGAAATGGCCTTGACCATCGGAATGGTAGCCTGCCCGCCGCAGGTAATCAGATTGACATTGCGCGCCGCAAGATGTTCGTCATCCAGAGCTATGGCCGGACAACAATAGGGGCCGATGGCGGCGGGCGTAAGATCCACAGCGAACTTTCCCGCTTTTTCCAGTAGGGGGGCATGGGCCGTGTGCGCGGCAGCGGTGGTGGCGTCAAAAACAATCTTGATGTCATCGCGCAAAAGAATATCGGCAATGGAATTGGCTGAAGCTTCAAAGCCCAGTTTCCGGGCGAAGTCCAAACCTTTGGAACTGTCGTGATTGCCACAGACAAGTTTTAATTCAAGATTTTTGGCACGCGTGGCCATCTTATAAATCAGGTCGATACCTATGTTTCCCGGGCCGACAATAGCTGCCCCAATTCTGTCTTGAGACATACACACTCCTCGGTTGAATCAGACAAGTGCATTTTTCATAAGCCGTTATACGTTTCAGAATATTTCATGAGGTCACAATAAAATGAACTCCGCATCATCCATCAGAACGTTTAAGCGTAAAAAATTGCAATGCCTTTGCTGTAAAAAATCTCTCAATTATGAAACGCTCCACTTTCCTTTTTCATACACCTCCCCCCCACAGATTCCCTCAGTTTGGAAGTCCGGTAGCAAAGAGCATGCAAAAGTAAAGAAAAGGCATACGGCATCCCGATTTACAAATACGAAAAGAATGCTGACTGCTAAACACAACGGCAAAGCCCATTCCGGGCACAGATCACGACGGGATACAGAGAACCTTGCGGACGGGAGGAGAAAAAACGCGCTCTGGGAGGAGACGGATTGCATTTTTAAGTGCACATCAAGGTGCAGTGCACAGAAAAGATGCACCAAATTGTGCACTCGCCCGGAATGCGGCGTTCTATTTCTGATTGCTGTGTTCCGTCTGGGTGCCCACGACGCCGTTCGGGAAAATTCGTTTCAACCTGTGCTGCATTTGGCGTCGAGTCAGCCCCAAGTAGCGGGCGGTCTTACTGATGTTGTTTCCGTTGAGCTGAAGGGCCGATTTTATAATGCGCATGGTAAATTGTTCAAGATTAAAGCCCCGTTCCGGGAGGGATTCTGTTCCCACCCCATCCAGCGATTCTTGTTCATGTATCGGGATGCTTTCAAGCTTGGAAAAAGCGGGAGACAGGGATTCAACATCGGCCAGGGTGGCCTGTCTGCCCCGGGCTACAAGGCAGAGCAACCGGACGGTATTTCTGAGCTGGCGGACGTTGCCCGGCCAGGAAAACTGGCGCAACAGGTCTTCACCCTCCTTGCTGACGCCGGGAAAGCAGGTATTGCTTTCCTGCGCAAAGTGACGCCCGAACGCATAAACCAGGGGAATGATATCGTCTTTGCGCTCACGCAAAGGAGGTATGGTGATGACACCGGCGTTGATGCGGTAAAGCAGATCCCGGCGGAAGCGCCCTTTGGCGACTTCCAACTCAAGATCGCTGTTGGTGGCGGTAAGAATGCGGGAGCGCACCGGAAAAAGTGTATGCCCTCCGATTCTGGTAAATACCTTTTCTTCAAGAACACGCAGGAGTTTGCTTTGCAGATGCAGGTCCATGGTCCCGATCTCATCCAGAAATACGGTCCCATCCTGCGCCAGTTCAAAAATGCCGCTTCTCCCTGATGGGGAGGCTCCAGTGAACGCGCCTTTTTCGTAGCCGAAAAGCTCGGCTTCAATAAGCTGTTCCGGGAGCGCCGAGCAATTGATCGCGATAAAAGGCTTGCCCATGCCGTGGTGCCTGGCGATGTGACGGGCGAGCATCTCCTTGCCGGTGCCGGTTTCTCCACAGATCAAAATGGGCAATGAGCGATCCTGGGCGTAGAGCGAAGCCTTTTCAAGCGTAGCGCGCATGATGTCGGAAAATACATACAGCTGCAGTGGTTCCCCGCTTACCTGACAGCTGTTGACCGCAGGCATGGAGGCCTTGGGGGCGGACTTTTCAGTGCGGTTTTCTTTGTTTCTGCTCAGAATCTCTTCTTCACAGCGTCGCAACAGAGCTGCCAATTCACTGATATCCAAAGGTTTGGTAAAAAAATCACGGACCCCGTATTTCAGTGCTTTTATGGTATTTTCCGTATTGCTGAACCCTGTCACTACAATAATATCAATATGATGTCCGATGACTTGCTTCACGCGCCGGATGAATTCAATGCCGTCCATACGGGGCATTTGAATATCAGTGATGATAATATCCGGGGCTTCACGATAAAAGACATCTAAAGCCTCCTGTCCGCTATAGCAGACGGATGTTTCATAACCAAGCTGAATAATAAATTTTTCAAGGCTACTGACAAAATCTTTTTCATCATCAATCAGTAATATTTTCATTCCGAGGCTCCACTAAGGGTATGGTGACTTGAAATACACAGCCTCCGGCATATTTGTTAGATACTTCAATGTCGCCGCCGGCGCCATTGACGATGGCTTTACATATGGAAAGTCCTAACCCTGTCCCCTGGCCGATTTCTTTTGTTGTATAAAAAGGATCAAAAATGTGTGGAAAAGCGTTTTTATCAATGCCAGGGCCGTTGTCTTCCACCGTCAGCCAGGCGCTGTCATCCCGGCGCCTGGCTGTGACGATGATCTCCTTATAGCCGTATTCGCTGGCGTCCAGAGCCTGCCTTGAATTTACCAAAAGATTGATCAGTACCTGCTCCAGGCGGCCCAGGCCACAACCGACCATCAGAAGCCCTTCATGGCAGTTCACACCGACATGGATGCCATGCGCGCTGAATTGCTGTTCCAACAAGGTCATAACGTTGGTTATGGCCTCATTCAGATCACATATAGCGCTGTCCTGCTCACGCTCGTCCCTTGAAAAAATACGGACCCCTTCTATGACCTTGGCCATTCTGCCGGCCTGTTCGGAAATAATTCGAAACTGCTCTGAGTGATCCTCATCGCGTCGGGCCCAGCCTTTGGATTGCCCATACAGACAAGTATCAGCCACAACCTTAATAGTGCCCAAGGGTTGGGCGATTTCATGCGCCAATCCCGCCGCAAGAACGCCCAGCGCGGAAAGCCGGTCCGCGCGCAGCACTTTCATTTCATTTTCTTTGGCCTGGGCGATGAGACGACATTCTCGGGTAATATCAGTGAAAATAACCAGAATAGATTGAGCATCGCCCGAGTCTCTTTGGGCACTGCAGCGGAGATTGCGTGGTTCACTTCCATCTATGAGTAAAAATTCCACAGAGGGAGGATCGGGCAACATGGCATGAATCAATGGTTTGACAAAGGAAAGAAGCTTTTTCGCCTCGTCATCCGATGATTTTCCTACAAGACCGAGCAGATCTTTCAAAGCCGGTTTATGATTTCGAGGCAGGCCAAGAAGCTCTAGAAGCTTTGTATTGTAATATGTAATTCCATCATTATTGATGGCCAATATTCCTGTTTCATTGAAGTCATTGATCATCCGTCCTATGAAACGAAGTTTGTGCAATTCAGCTTCCGTTTGACGTATCTGTAAAATATCATATAGTGAATATATCTTTGCATACGATATTCCATTTAAATTATACAGATTTTTATAATCATTTTTATGCGTTTTTGCACGCTTTGCAATCATTTCCTGAAATCTTAGATCTTCTTCATTATCTATTTGCTTTGAACAGACATTAACAAATCCAATATCAAAACTATTAAATTTTCTGTTAACTTGGTGATTATATATGTCTTGCTTATCAGATAACAATTTTTCAACAGCGTCATTCCAAAAAACTATTTTTCCGTTTTTATCTGAAATATAAAATGGATCTTTGACAAAATTAAAAATTTCATTACGTTGCTTTATAATATTTTTATACAATATACATAATTCAATTATTGTGACATAACACAACAGAAAATTAATTATATTCTCAGACAGGCAGTCAGCTTTAATATATAATACGTATGAGAGGATATCTTGTGTATGTATCGGAAAATAAATTTCTGAAAAATCGGCACTTGTTATGAGAAAATATTTTTCTGATTTTATTTCATGCAGCTTAATTTCGTTAAACACCCTCTTTTCAAGTTCCGTAGTAAAAGTTTCATCTTGTTCAGGAATAGAATGACATATGGAAACACACGTAAAATTTTCTTCAGAATATATGATATTCAATAAGCAGCAACATCTACCATCTATTGTTTTTAATACAATTTCAGAACTTTTCTTAAAAAAAGAGGATAGTTTGAAATCTTCTAATAGCATATTTGCTATTTTATTTAGTGAGTTAAGCCCTGTATCCATAAAAATACACCTCCACAAGTTATATATTGCATAACATACTGCTTGAGATATTCAAAAATAATAGCTGACAATGAAATATAAAATTTTATATAAGAAATACTATCAACTGCCAGAACATTCAGTCTTCATGTAACCCGGCAGAATAGCAAATATTGTGCCACATATTTTTAAATAAAATGTACATAGTTATTTCAGTGAATATTCTGATATTTACTGTACATAAATATAAGATATTATTTTTATTACTGCATATAATATGTTAACATTTTTACATAGACTAAATTTAGTTGCATAATAAAATAACAATAAACTTAGCTTGACCGAGATATGTAGAATTATAAGAATGATTATAAAATAATTTTATAATTTTTTTAATAAATGCTGTCAATTCAGACAACAGTTGAAGACAGGTGGCTACTCAAGTTCCGGCCGGGTACGGTGCTGCCCCCTCAGACATTGCCGGGAGAGACGAATCCGTTTATAAGAAATCAGCACGGGTGATCCCGCGCCCGCCCACGGGCGAAATGTTTGCCCGGAAGAGCGCAAACCGTGCATCAATGCGTAGATTCGGACCCGATTGACGTTACACCCGAATATATAGCCCGATATCATATAGGAGATTAACATGCGTAATCTAATAGTCGTGGTATACGACACGGAATTCAAGGCTGAGGAAGTCCGTCTCGACTTCATTAAAATGCAGAAGTCCTACCTCGTTTCGCTTGAGGATGCCGTCATTGCTGAAAAGAAGCCGAACGGCAAAATCAAATTGCACCAGATGTACAATTTGACGGCGAGCGGCGCGGTCGGCGGCGGCTTCTGGGGAACGCTCATCGGCCTGATCTTTATGAATCCGCTGCTCGGCCTTGTGGTCGGCGCCGGAGCCGGTGCGGTTGCCGGGGCCTTGAGCGACGTAGGCATCAACGACAACTTCATGAAACAGCTTGCGGAAAAACTGACCCCCGGCACGTCCGCCCTGTTTGTGCTGGTCGATTCCACCCTGACGGACAAGGTGCTCGACGAACTGCGCGGCACCGGCGGCACCATCCTGCAATCTTCGCTTTCGCATGAAGACCAGGCCAAATTGCAGGCCGTTTTGGACAGCGCCCGCACAGCCCAGCAAGATGCCGAACCGGCCCAGGAAAACAAGTAAAACGTTCCCGTCAAAGGCCGCTCTCCCCGAAGGAGGGCGGCCTTTGATTCCACGACACGCTGCATTCATTTTCCGGCAGCAATTTCAGAACTGACCATGGCCGTGATCGCCGGCAACAGCGCGCGGCCATTTTTCATGGAACGGCTTTTCTCAGCTTCGGGCACAACACGGCCCGCGTTGCCTCAGAAAATTTTCCGGCCGTGTCTCCCCAACCTTTCCCGCACAAATCCCGCGAATAAGGGCGCTACGCCGCCCTTCCAGGCCGTGAAAGCCTTCTTCCAGACAGCTTGCTTTTACAATGAAGGCGGGTATGGTAAGGCAGAATAGGTAAAAAGCCGGGCCGATTCCGGCCCCGCGTCGCTTGTACCCCAAAAAGGAAGTCCCGCCATGTTGGATTTATTCAGTATACCGCATCTGCTCATGGTTCTGCTGGTTGTGATGCTGCTGTTCGGCACGAAAAAGCTGCCTGAAATCAGTGCCGGGCTCGGCAAGGCCATCAAAAACTTCAAACAGGCCGTCAACGAACCCGATGAAATAGATATCAGCCGCAAAAAAAGCGATACGAACAGGTCGGACAGTTAAGCGCATGCGGCGCTGTTCGTAACAGACCGAAAAGGCCCGGTGGTAAGCTCTCCGCCGGGCCTTTTCATGCGGAAAGCGCCGGAATGTTTTGAATCCCGGCGCTCTTCATCTTTTTACAGCATTTTGCGTTTGAAATGTTGCACATTTCAAACCCTACGTCGTCCGTGAGCGGACATCAGAGCAATCCACTCATTTCAAGAGTGAATTATTCTAGTTGTCTTCCGGTTCCGGCTCCTGGAAATCCGCCACCAGCGAACAAAGCCTGTTCAACATATCCAATGGTTGGGCCATCAGGTTTTCAACAATCTGGTTGAGAAAAAAGCCGTCCACCTCTTCTTCCTCATCAAAGTGGCGCATGAGGCAGGAAAGAATTTCAAGTTTGCCGCGCACCATATGCAGGGCTTTCTGCCAGTCTCCGGCGCCGCACTCCTCCAACAGGCACTTTTCCTCTTTCACGGCGAAGTCCGGAAGAAGGTAGGTACGGATCACGCCGGGCGCCCCTCCCGGCGTGGGGGAAGACGTGTCCGCCGCATTGCCGCCGTCCCGGCCTGCCGGGCAAAAGGCCAGCAGGGCCTGGGCGGTTTCTTGCAGCTTTGCGGCCAGCGCGCTGAAATCCGGAAGACTTGGGCGTGGGGAAGGAACGGGAGTCGAGAGAGATTGGGACATAAGGCGCTCCTGACGGTTTTTTTGATGAGAGCTCCCAAAATGAAAAGCTCCGGGTGCTCAAAACTGCCGTCAGACAGCGGGCTATTTCCCGGCAAGCCGGTATTGTATTTCGCCCACACCCGGAACATCAATGCAGGAAGCAGGCCCCAAAAGGGCACAAGAAAACCCACAAACTTTCGGGGTGGGAAACCGCTGACGGAAAAGGTGTTTTGAGCACCTTTTGGGAAAGAAGCACACTAAGAATCAAAGGTCAAGTCCGCTCGGAACGGGAAAAGACCCGCCCACTTTCCCGCCGCGCTTGTGCGTCAACTGGCCGTGCCGGAAAACTGCCTGGAAATGAACGTGGCATAATCGTCTGTCATGCCGGAAATGAAATCAAGGACGCGCAGATATGATTGATAGAGATCGTCGTCGTGCGTCGGAGCGTTCACGCCCATGAGATGCAGCGCCCGTTCCTCCTGATAGGTGAGACTGCGGTTCATTTTGACCTTGAAGCAGGACGGAATAAAGACGTCCAGAAGCCGCCGGTACAGATTGTACGCGCCCACCTCCAGGGAAATCTTCTGGTTATTGTTCAGGATCTTTTCAGTAAAAATCCTTTTCGCCCGCTCCAGATAGGCGGCGACGTCGCCTTCCGCGTGCTTGAGCAGGCTCCCCTTCAGGCCGCCCTCCATGATCTCAGCGTACTTGTCCTCAAAGGTCCGTCCCAGCGAGCGCACGATATGCGAAATCAGTTGCGCGCGGAGAAAGCCCGCCCGTCGCCTGTCGGAATCCATGGTCTTCTGCTTTTCCTCGTCAATGTTCAGGGACGCCTTCAACGGCTCCAGCACGTCGAGAATGTCCTCATACGAGATGATCCGCAGCTCCCGCGCGTCTTCCATGTCAATGATGCGGTAGCAGACATCGTCGGCGGCCTCCAGCAGATAAGAAAGCGGATGGCGGCGGAACCCGCCGCAACTGAGGCCCAGCGTTTCAAACACCTGACAGAAGATGCTTTTTTCAGCCGCATAATAGTTGAATTTTTTTGAATCGCTCCCCACAGCTTCATAGGAAGAGTTCGGATATTTGACCAGAGCGGCAATGACCGGAAAGGTCAGGCGGAACCCGCCGCGATCCTTGTTATTTTCAATCCGGTTGATCAGCCGGAAGCCCTGGGCGTTGCCGTCAAAGGTCTTAAAGTCGGTTTTTTCGTATTCCCTGAGTTCCTTCAGATAGTTGCCGCCGTTCTGCTCGTCCTTGAACCAGTCCTGGATGGCGGATTCCCCGGCATGCCCGAACGGCGGGTTGCCGATATCATGGGCCAGGCAGGCCGCCTGCACGATCTGTCCGAAATGCACCGGCGTGAAACCTTGGGGCATGTCTCCCCGCCCGGCTATCGCCTGCCCCGCCAGAATGCCCAGCGAGCGCCCCACGCAGCTTACTTCCAGGGAATGGGTCAACCGGTTGTGGATGTGATCGTTCCGGCTCAGGGGATGCACCTGCGTCTTTTTCGCAAGCCTGCGGAACGAACTGGAAAATACGATTCTGTCGTAATCCTGAAGAAAGGGATTCCTGTCGTCCGACAGCTCATAACAGCAGGTTCCCGTACTGGTTACCCGGTGCGGGGCGAGCAGTTTTTGCCATTGTTCCGCATACACAGTCATAAGCGCAGCCACCTCCGGCGACACGGGATATGTGGGGCAACGGTCCCCATGGCGTCAGCGCCAGCCTACACAATTTTCTTTTGTCCCGACAGAGGCTGTCTTTCTCTCTCACCGGCCGTCGGAAGCGGCGCGAACAGGCCCTAGAACAGATTAACTTTGAAATTTTACAAATTTCAAAGTTGGCATTCTGGCGAAAAACGTGGTTTTCGCCAGAATCCACGCCACTTCGTGGCGGCTGCCGCCTTCGCGTCAGCAGAGCAATTTCAAAGTGAAATTGCTCTAACGCCGTGGCGGGCAAAAAGACTATTATTCCACACAGTAAAAGAAATCTATCAGCACGTCGCGGAGATATTCATTGAGCATGCAAACAACATACAGGAAATTTTCTTGCCAGATATCCGGAGCAAGGCTACATAGGTAAGCATATAAATTGGGTGGAGCGTGGCTTTCTTCACACGCGGAGGAACCGTTGCGGGGGCTGCGGTGACTCTCGAAACGCCTGCGCAAGCCCGGTTCCGGAGTCATAATCCGCATTCTTACAAGGGAGTTGTGTATGTTCCGCACCATCATGTCCGCCGCCGCCATTCTGCTGTTCGGCGCATCCCTGGCTCTGGCCGCGCCCGTCACCCTGAAACTGGGGCATATTGCCGAGCCTGAAAATCCCTACGGCCAGGGCGCCGACCATTTCGCCAAACTGGTCAAAGAGCGCACCAACGGCGAAGTGGAAATCAAGGTCTACCCCTCCAGCCAGCTGGGCAATCAGCGCGACCTTGTTGAAGGCCTGACCTTCGGCACGGTGGACATGACCCTCACCGGCACCGCCGTGCTGGGCAATTTCGTGCCCGAAGTGGCGGTCTTTGACCTGCCCTTCATTTTCCGCGACGTGCAGCACGCCTACAAGGCCCTGGACACCGTGGGCATGGAACTGTGCAAAAAGGGCGAGGCCCGGGGCATGATCACCCTGGCGATCTGGGAAAACGGCGTGCGCCACATGACCAACAACGTCCGCCCCATTAAGACCCCCGAAGACATGAAGGGCCTCAAATTCCGCGTTATGGAACAGCCCGTGTACATTGAAATGATGAAGGCCCTGGGCGCGAGCCCCACCCCCATGGCCATGAGCGAGCTGTACACCGCCTTGCAGAAGGGCGTCATCGACGGGCAGGAAAATCCCCTGGCCCACATCGCCACCAAGCACTTCTATGAGGTGCAGAAATACCTCTCCCTCACCGGGCATACCTATGCCTCCGAGCCCGTGCTGATCAGCACCATCGCCTGGAAAAAGCTCAGCCCCGAACAGCAGCGGATCGTGCGCAAGGCCGCCGAGGACACCCGCGACTGGCAGCGCCAGCTCTGCCGCGACCTGGAAGGAAAATTCCTGAAGACCATCCAGGACAGCGGCAAATGCCAGGTCAACGAGGGTGTGGACAAGGAAGCCTTTGCCAGGGCCACGCGCAGCGTGTGGGACATCTATACCAAGCGCTTCGGCGACGACAACATCAAGGCCGTTCTGGCCGTGAAGTAAGCGGACATTTCTCGTTTTTACGGCGGCCTCCCCCGGAGCAAAGTAACTTTGAAAAGTTACTTTGCTCCGGGGGAGGCTGTCGCCGGACGGGGAAAGGACGCGGCGCGGCGACAGCCGGAGGGTTCCTATGATCGCATTGTCCAGATTTTTAGAAAAGATGCTCAAGGCCCTGGTGATCGTCGCCAATGCGGCCATGTTGCTGCTGGTGTTCGGGCAGGTCATCACGCGTTATGTGTTCGGCTGGACCCCGCATTTCGGGGAAGAGCTGGCGCGTTATCTCTTCGTCTGGGTGGTTTTTCTTTCGCTGCCGCTGGTGGCCCGTTACGGCGGGCATATGTGCATCGAAACCCTGACCAGCCGCGTCAAAGGCGTCACGCTGAAGACGCTGAATATCCTTGCCGACATTTTCTCCATCGCCTTTTTGTCCATCATGGTCTGGAACGGCGTTCGCATGGTCATGCTGGCCGATTTTCAGACCTCGCCGGCCATGATGATCCCCATGTCCTGGGTGTATGTGGTCATTCCGTTCGGCTGCGGCGTCATGCTGTTGTATGTTCTCGGCAACCTCATGCGCGTCCTCAAAACGCCCGCCGCGGAACTTAAGTAGGAGGCCGCCATGACATTGTGGGTTATCCTGACGTCCTTTGTGCTGATTTTGGCCACCGGAGCCTCCATCGGCGTGGCTTTGGGCCTTTCTTCGGCCATTGTGCTCTACGCCGTGCTGGATATGCCGCTCATCGTGGTGGTGCAGCGCATGTTCACCTCGGTGGATTCCTTTTCCTTCATGGCCGTGCCCTTCTTTATGCTGGCCGGGGCCTTCATGTCCGACGGGGGCGTGACCCGCCGCATCGTCGACTTTTCCATGGCCCTGGTGGGCGCGCTGGCCGGCGGCCTCGCCCTGGTGGTGGCCGTGGCGGGCATGTTCTTCGCGGCTCTCTCGGGCTCCTCGGCCGCCACCACAGCGGCCATCGGCGCGTCCATGATCGACGAGATGGAGCGGCGCGGTTATCCCCGCTCCTTCGCGGCGGCCGTGGTGGCCAGCGGCGGCACGGTGGGCATCGTCATTCCGCCGTCCATCACCATGGTGGTGTATGGTTCCATTGCCAACACCTCCATTGCCGACCTGTTCATCGCGGGTTTCGCGCCCGGCATTCTCATGGGCGTGAGCATGTGCGTGGTGAGCTGGGTCATTTCCAAAAGAAACGGCTATCAGGGCGAGGGGCATTTCTCGGTCATGCGCATTCTGCGTTCCTTCAGGGAATGCTTCTGGGCGCTGATGATGCCGGTGATCATTCTCGGCGGCATTTACACGGGCATTTTCACGCCCACGGAGGCCGCCGCCGTGGCCGCCGTGTACGGGGCCCTGGTGGGCTTTTTCATCTACAGGGAGCTGACCCTGGCCCATCTGCCCAAAACCCTGCTCAGCGCGGCCTACAACACTACGATGATCATGTTCGTGGTGGGCGCGGCCAATCTGTTCGGCTGGATTCTGACCAACGCCCAGGTGCCGCACATGCTGGCCCAGAGCTTCGCCACCCTCACCGACAGCCCCATTGTTTTCCTCATGCTGGTCAACGTGCTGCTGCTCTTCATCGGCACCCTGATCAACGCCTCGGCCGCGGTGGTCATTCTCACGCCCATTCTGCTGCCCGTGGCCACGGGCATGGGCATCGACCCCATGTTCTTCGGGGTGCTCATGGTGGTGAACCTGGCCATCGGCTGCATCACCCCGCCCGTGGGCCTGGACCTCTTTGTGGTGGCCTCCATCACCGGCCTGTCCATCGACAAGGTCACGGCCAAGGTCATGCCCTATCTGATCATGCTGCTGGTGGACCTGGTGCTGCTGACCTACTTCCCGTCCATCATCACCTTCCTGCCCGATCTGCTGCGCTGACGAAGAGTCGGCCGGAACAAGCGGGCTTCCCCCGCTGATGCGGGGGAAGCCCGCGACACAAAAAGCGGCGGGTTTCCCCGCCGCTTTTTTCTGGCATACGTATTCCGTCAACTTAGAGCAGATTACCTTTGAAGCGCTACATGTTTCAAAGGGGTCATTCCGGCAAAAAGCTCGGTTATCGCTACTGTCGATCCCCGTATGGCTCCGTTGTCGCCAACGGGGACAGCCCTTCGGGCTGCCTTCGGTCGCTTTGCCGGAATCCACGCCGCGTTGCTCTCGATGCCTGTACGCCCGCCGGGTCGGTCTTCGCGGCGCGCCTCACCGTGTTCGGCGTTAGAGCATTTCAATGTTGAAATGCTCTAGCATGAAAACGTGCTAATCGCACACGCCGGTGTGCTCCGGCCCTTCGGGAACCTGGCAGGCATTCTGCCGCTGGCCGGTGCCGCTGCATTCATAGCAGGCGGAACCGTCGTTATTCTTACCGCTGCCGTGGCAAACCGGGCAGGTGGTGTATCCATCATCTCTTTTTTCCGTCATGGTGCGTACCTCCGTATATATGTACGCTGCTGAATCAGCGTTGAAAGAAGTGTAGCACGCTTAACGGAAAAGACATAGCCCTGATTTCAGCCCTTCGCCGCCTGCCGCTCGTTATTCCCGGCGCTGGGGAAGAAACAGGTTGAGCAGCACCCCGGTCACGGCGGCCAGGCCGATGCCGCCCAGCTTGAAGCTGCCGATGCTGAACTGCATGCCGCCCACGCCGAAAATGATGATCAGTGCCACAATGACCATATTGCGCGCTTCCATCAGATCCTCGCGGGCCCGCACCAGAGTGTTCAGGCCCACCACCATGATGGCGCCGAAAAGCAGAATCATGATACCGCCCATGACCGGCGTGGGAATGGAGGCCAAAAAGGCCCCCAGCTTGGAAACGCAGGAGAGCAGAATGGCGCAGAGCGCGGCCCAGGTCATCACGGCGGGATTGAAGGCGCGGGTCAGGGTCACCGCGCCGGTGACTTCGGAATAGGTGGTATTGGGCGGGCCGCCCACGGCGCAGGCGGCCATGGTCGCCAGGCCGTCGCCGAGCATGGTGTTTTTGATGCCCGGATCCTTGAGATAATCCCGGCCCGTGACTGAGCTGATGGCGATGATGTCGCCGAAATGCTCAATGGCCGGGGCCAGGGTGATGGGAATAATGAAAAGAATGGGCTCCAGGGAAAATTCCGGAAAGGTGAAGGCGGGCAGGGCCAGCCAGGGCGCGGCCAGTACTTTGTCCCAGCCGCCCACGCCCAGCCAGAGGGCCGTGCTGAACCCCACGGTAATGCCGCAGAGAATGGGCACCAGGCGCAAAAAGCCCCGGCCCAGCAGGGAAACCAGCACCGTGGCCGCCAGGGAGGCCATGGAGATGATCATGGCCGTATTCTCCGGCACGAGCTGCTGCGCGCCGTCTCCGCTCTTGCCCAGGGCCATGTTCACGGCCACGGGCGCGAGCACAAGGCCAATGACCACAATCACCGGGCCGGTGACGATGGGCGGCAGCAGGCGCAGAATGATGCCCATGCCCCGCCAGCGGATCAGCAGGCTCAGAAGGACGTAGACCAGACCGGAGCAGAACAGCCCGCCCAGCGTCAGGGCCATGCCCCAGGTCTGCGCGCCGTAAATGATGGGCGCGATGAAGGCAAAGGACGAGGCCAGAAAAATGGGTACCTTGCCGCGCGTGCAGATCTGAAAGATCAGGGTGCCCACACCGGCGGTGAACAGGGCCACGTTACTGTTCAGGCCGGTGAGCAGCGGCACCAGCACCAGAGAGCCGAAGGCCACAAAAAGCATTTGCGCGCCCAGCAGGCAATCCCGCAGACGCAGATTATAGTTCGTGTCCATGTCGCCATGTTGCCCGCTGTCCGCATGCATGCGCCCGCTCCCGGTTATGGTCCGTCACAACGGCCCGGCCTGAGAAAGCCGGTCCGCTCTACTTGGTGCCGAAAATGCGGTCTCCGGCGTCGCCCAGGCCCGGAATAATGTAACCGTTTTCATTGAGGTGGTCATCGATGGCGGCGGTGTAGATATCCACATCCGGGTGCGCGGCCTCGACCCTGGCAATGCCCTCGGGCGCGCAGACCAGATTGAGACTGCATATCCGGCGGCAGCCGTGCTTTTTCAACAGGTCGATGGTGGCGATCAGCGAGCCGCCTGTCGCCAGCATGGGGTCCAGGATGATGGCCAGGCGCTGTTCCAGATCCTTGGCCAGCTTGACGTAGTATTCCACCGGCTCCAGCGTGCTTTCATTGCGGTACAGGCCCACCACGCTGATCTTCGCGCCGGGGATCATGTCCAGCACGCCGTCCATAAGCCCGAGCCCCGCCCGGAGGATAGGCACCACGGTCACTTTTTTGCCCGAAATGGCCTCCACTTCCACCGGCCCGGCCCAGCCCTGCACCACGTGCTTTTCCGTACGGAAATTTTTGGTGGCTTCATAGATCAGCAGGCGGGCCACTTCGTTGGCTACGGTGCGGAATTCGCGGGTGGAGGTGGACTCCATGCGCAGGATGCCCAGCTTATGGCGCACGAGAGGATGATCAACCACGTAGACGGCCATGCAGATCTCCTGTCAAGAGGTTGAAGTGATGATAATGGATTGTTTTTACTATAATTCTTAACTTGTTAAGCCTATGCCGTCAGTGAAAGCGTGTCAAGCCCGCACGACGCGGAACTTCCCTTCTTTTCTACGGTTCCCCGTCCCGGTTTACAGGCGCGGACTTTTGCGATAGCCGTTTACGCCGGGGCTGTTTCAAAACTCCCGCCAGG
Source organism: Desulfovibrio sp. 3_1_syn3 (assembly GCF_000145315.2). Taxonomy (NCBI): domain Bacteria; kingdom Pseudomonadati; phylum Thermodesulfobacteriota; class Desulfovibrionia; order Desulfovibrionales; family Desulfovibrionaceae; genus Desulfovibrio; species Desulfovibrio sp. 3_1_syn3. The sequence goes on along the minus strand of NZ_ADDR02000001.1, from coordinate 1,974,132 downwards.
TAAAAACCCGATCATTCACGCTGCCCGACGCCTGACGAGCAAAGCGCACTCAGAGTACCCACGGTCTCTCAAAACGGATTTCCCCGAAGGAGCGCCTGTGCAACTACATCATCTGCCCACCCCTTCCCTGCTCCTGGATGAAGCCCGCCTGCGCCGCAACATCGCCCGCCTGGACGAGCGTCTGCGCGCTCTGGGCGTGGCGTTGCGCCCGCACTGCAAAACCTGCAAAAGCATGGACGTGGCGCGGCTCTGCATGGTCTCCCCGCAGGGACCCATCACCGTCTCCACCCTGGCGGAGGCCGAATATTTCGCGGAACACGGCGTCACGGACATCTGCTACGCCGTGGGCGTCACGCCGGGCAAGCTGGCGCGCGCTCTGGCTCTGCGTCAGCGGGGGGTACGCCTCTCCCTGCTGCTGGACAGTGCGGAGAGCGCCCGCCAACTGGCCGCCTTTGCCCGGGAGCGCAAACACATTTTTGATCTGCTGCTGGAAATCGACTGCGACGGCCACCGTTCCGGCCTGCGCCCGGACGACCCGGAGCTGACGGAGACTGCGGCCCTGCTGGCCGGGGCCGGGCAGAACCTGCTGGGCGTGCTGACACACGCCGGTTCAGCCTACGATCTGCCCAATCCCGGCCCTGAGGTTTTCGCGGCCCTGGCCGAGCAGGAGCGCGACGCGGCCGTGCGCGCGGCGCAACGCCTGCGCGAGGCCGGGCATGCCTGCCCGGTGGTCAGCGTGGGCTCCACGCCCACGGCTTTTTACGGCGAGGATTTCACGGGCGTCAGCGAAGTGCGGGCCGGAGTCTACATGTTTCAGGATCTGGTCATGGCCGGTCTGGGTGTCTGCCGCCCGGAAGACATCGCCCTGTCCGTGCTCTGCACGGTCATCGGCCGCCGGAAAGATAGCGGCAATCTGGTGGTGGACGCGGGCTGGATGGCTCTGTCGCGCGATACGGGCCTGCCGGGGCGCTTCGCCCGGGAGGGGTATGGCCTGGTCTGCGATGCCGACGGCAAGCCGCTGCCCGGACTGCGCGTGGAGGAAACCAATCAGGAACACGGCATCATCGCCGCGTGCGCGGGGCAGTGCCCGCCTCTGCCTGTGGGCACCCTGCTGCGTATTCTGCCCGTGCACGCCTGCGCCACGGCCGCCGCTTTTGACGCCTACCACGTTTGCCGGGGGCGGGAAATCACGGCTGTCTGGCCCCGCTGCCGGGGCTGGTGATCCCGCGCCGGGGCACGTCGCGCCTCTCCGCTTCGCTTGCCTGGAACAGGCGATCATGCCAGAATAACAAACATAACAATGGAGGGAGGATAGTATGCCAGCCACCGTCTATTATGCGGATATGCACAGCCGTTCACTTGAGGACAGCAAAATCGCCAAGGTGGCCCGCCTCTGCGACGCCGTGGGCCTGAAAAAAGTCATCAAAAAAAATGACCTCACGGCCATCAAACTCCATTTCGGCGAATACGGCAACGACACCCATCTCAATCCCTCCCTGGTGCGCCAGGTGGTGGACAAGGTCATGGACGCCGGGGGCAAGCCCTTTCTGACGGACACCACCACCCTGTATTCCGGCAGCCGCCACAATGCCGTGGATCATCTTCAGACCGCCTATCTGCACGGTTTCGCCCCTTCGGTGGTGCGCGCCCCGGTCATCATAGCCGACGGCCTGTACGGCGAGAACGACGTGCCCGTGCGTATCAAGGCCAAGCATTTCAAGGACGTTCATATCGCCACTGAAATCCGTCGCGCGCCCTCTATGGTGGTGCTTTCGCACTTCAAGGGCCATGAGATGGCCGGTTTCGGCGGCGCCATCAAAAATCTGGCTATGGGCGGCGCTTCGGTACCCGGCAAAAAGGACCAGCACGCCACCCACGTGCAGGTGGACGAAAAAACCTGTGTTGGCTGCGGCAAGTGCGTCAAAGCCTGTCCGCAAAAGGCCCTGAGCCTGCGCAAGAAAAAAAGCCAGGTGGACGTGAACCGCTGCATCGGCTGTTTCGAGTGCATCACGGTTTGCCCGGTCAAGGCCATCAGCCTTGACTGGGCCACGGAAATGACCCCGTTCATGGAACGCCTGACCGAATACGCTTACGGCGTGGTCAAAGGCCGTCAGAAGCGGATCTGCTACATCAACTTCGTGCTCAACGTCACCCCGGACTGCGACTGCGTGGCCTGGAGCGACGCCCCCCTGGTGCCGGATCTGGGCATTCTGGCCTCCACTGACCCCGTGGCGCTGGATCAGGCCTGTTTCGACCTCGTGAACAAGGCCCCCAGCCTGGACCCGAAACTGGACGGCGACGCGCCCGACAAGTTCACGGCGCGCTGGCCCAACACCCGTGGCGACGTCCAGCTGAGTTACGGCGAGGAACTCGGCATGGGCAGCCGCAAATACAAGCTGGAAAAAATCTAGTCCCGTGTAACGCTTAAAGTTGCACGGTACTAACCGCCGGGCGCAAGCCTGGCGCGGCGGCGAAGCCGCCGTGAGCGAGCTGAAAACCGCGTTTTCAGCGAAGCGATCTTACCACCTAAAACGAAGTTTTAAGTGGTACATGGTACTAGACGGCAACACGCTGCCGGCGGCGGGTCTTGTCCGGCCCGCCGCTGTTTTTTTGTTCCATCCCCCTACTGGAGCGCCTCCCATGTCCGGCCAGATCATCCTTCTTGTGCTCGGCGCGGCCCTGCTGCACGCATCCTGGAACATCATCGTCAAAGGCGGGGACAACAAGCTTTTTGAGTCCGCCATGAATGCCTTGGGCGGCGGTCTGGGCGCGCTCTGCATTCTGCCTTTCCTGCCCGTGCCGGACAAAAGCGCCTGGGGCCTCCTGGCGCTTTCCTGCTGCTGCCACCTGACGTATTACATCTGTATTGCCGAAGCCTACAAGGTGACGGACCTTTCCCTGGGCTACACCATCATGCGCGGCAGCGCGCCCATGCTCACGGCCCTGGTGCTCTGCTTTATGGGGGTTCCGCTGAGCCTCACCGGCTGGGGCGGCGTGTTGCTGCTCTGCTCGGGCATTCTGGCGTTGGCCCTGGAACAGAAATTCAGCCATAAAGCCAGCCTCAAAGGCATTCTTTACTCCCTGCGCACGTCTTTCGTCATCATGGGCTACACCCTTGCCGACGGCTACGGCGCGCGCGCCAGCGGCAACGGCGTGAGCTACACCTGCTGGATATTCTTCCTGAACATCTTTCCCCTGCACCTCTACGTGCTGTCCCGCTATGGCACGGAATACCTGCGCTACCTGCGCAAGCGGGCCGTGGTGGGCATCAGCGGCGGCCTGGCCGGTCTGGGCTCCTACGGTATCGCCATCTGGGCCATGACCGTGGCCCCCATCGCCCTGGTGGCCGCCCTGCGCGAAACGTCGGTCATTTTCGGCATGATCATGGCTGTGCTGTTTCTGGGCGAAAAGCTTTCCGCCGTCCGCGTGCTGGCCATCCTGCTGGTCATGGGCGGGGCCATGATTCTGCGCATGGGTTGAGCCGCGCCCCGTGGACGGCTCACCGGCATGCGCGGCCCGTATTCTTGGGGAACGCCTCCCCGCGCGACTTGCATGCCTGCCGCAAAAAGTCCGTAGCGCGGCTGTCGGAATTCCGGCCCAGTATGTTCTTTTTTTCATTCGCGCTGCATCCGATGAGAGCATTTAACACTTGGGCTGCTCTTGCACGGCCGCGTCCCTCATCCCCGCAGAGCTGTTCCGACCGGCGCCATATGGCCACAGCCGGTTCTGAACATTTCCATTGATGCTGTTCCTGCAAAAAGGCGAGTGCCTTGTGGCGCAAGCCGGGCGACGATCATCCCCCCAAGAAATGGCCGGAAGGCAATCTTCCCTGTCGGGACATACATGCATACGGGCATGTCCAGGACGAATCGGCGTCGGCATTGCTGTTTGCCCGGAAAGCAGCTATGAGGGTACATAGAAAGAAAAAAAGTATCCGTGGCAGCTTGCTGGGCGCGTTTGCGGGCATCCGCCCAACAACAGCCCGCACGGACAAGTCAATTATGCATCACAAGTCAATATAGACTCGCAGCAAAATACGGCTTTGAAAGGAAATAAGTCAGAATCAACTCAACTCTTGCCGCGGGAAATCCGCCCGCCGCACAGGCCCGGCGGAATAACCCGCCGCCATTGCACGGCATCCGGGCCATGTCCAATTTGGCACAAGGATTGCTTATATAGATTATCAGTGGCCGCGCTTGGCACGTATCCGTTTTCCCCAGAATCCCGGCGCTGCCTTCAAAGAGAATACGGCGTCGCAGCACTTGAAAGTATGCCGCGCTGAAAATCACTGTTCAACGGCGACGCGGTCGTGCGGCCTTCAGCCGCCGTGAAGCCATGCCGTCTTTGCCCATATGGCTTGCAAGCCCTGCGGCTGCCTTTGCTTCATCGCAACGACCGAAGCGGATTCGTCTGGGGACAAGTTACAGCGCTGTTTTCGAAAGTCCGCGCAGAGCGATTTGCCGTTTTCAAAGGCGGATCGTCCAGATAGAAGAATAGATAGTTATAAACCTACAGGATGGAGCGTAGTTCCAGATGGCAAAACGGCGTTGCCGACGCCCACGCTGAAAGCGTGTCGCGGCGTCCGCAGCGTATCCGGCCGGAGCTTGGCCGGGCTTTACGGCCCCGTCCGCGCCGGAAAAAACACTGGCCCTAAAAACCAGACAATGAGCAGGAGGAAGCGCATGGGTGATTCAGAAAAGCACTGTCATGCGGGCGAGCGGCGTGAAGAACTTGAAAAAACGCTTCGCCCCGTCGAAGTGCTGGCCCTGGCTTTGGGTGCCATTGTGGGCTGGGGCTGTTTTGTGTTGCCGGGGATACGCTTTCTGCCCGATGCCGGTCCCATCGGAACAATCATCGCTTTCTTTGTTGGCGCGTTGTTCCAGTGCATTGTGGCTCTGAGCTACAGTTTTCTGATCAAACCCTACCCCGTGGCCGGCGGCGCGTTCGCGTACGCCTACGCGGGCTTCGGCACCAAGGGCGCCTTCATCTGCGGCTGGGCCCTGGTGCTCAGCTATATCTGCGTCATCGCGGCCAACGCCATGGCCATGATCCTCCTGACACGCTATCTCCTGCCCGGCGTTTTCGACGTGGGTTACCTCTATACTATCGCGGGCTGGGACATCAACGCGGGAGAGCTGGCCTTTGTTTCCGCGGTGCTGGTGCTGTTCGGCTGGATGAATTTCAGGGGTATGAGCGCGGCCAGCGCCATCCAGGTCTTTCTGGCCTTTGCCCTGACCATTGGTGTGCTGGTGTTGACCTTCGGCACCATCCAGGCCGAGACCTCCATCTGGAGCAACCTTGAGCCATTCTTCGCCGAAGACCGCTCTCCCTTGGCCTGTGTGCTGATGGTGCTGGCCCTGACCCCCTGGCTGTACGTGGGCTTCGATACCATCCCCCAGACCGCCGAGGAATTCACCTTTTCCCCGCACAAGGCACGGGATCTGATGCTGCTTTCGATCATTTGCGGCGCCATTATCTACGCCCTTGTAACCTTGTGCGTGGCCGGGCTCATCCCTTACAAGGAGCTTTTGGCCCAGAATCACGCCTGGGCCACCGGCTGGGTAGCGGATCAGGTCTTCGGGCGCTGGGGCGGCGTGGCCTTGACTGTGCCGGTGCTGGCGGGCATTCTGACGGGCATGAACGGCTTTTTCATGGCCACCACCCGTCTACTGTTCAGCATGGGACGCAGCAAATTCCTGCCCAACTTCTTTGCCGCTGTGCATCCCCGCTACAATACGCCCTGGAAGAGCGTGATCTTCACCCTGGCGCTCTGCCTCATCGTGCCGTGGTTCGGCCGCGCCGCCCTGATCTGGATCGTGGACATGTCCGCCATCGGCACGGCCCTGGCCTACTTGTTCACCAGCCTGACCGCCTTCAAATATCTGGCCCAGAATCCCGACATCCCCGAAGCCCGCTGGGGCAAGCCCGTCTGCCTGATCGGCGCGGCCACTTCCATCATCTGCTTTATTCTGTTGGTCTTCCCCAGTTCTCCGGCGGCCATCAGCGTGCCGTCGTGGATCATGCTCTTTATCTGGGTGGGTCTGGGCGGCCTGTTCTATCTGAACAGACGTGAGGAGTTACTGCATATTCCCCATTCCCGGCTGCGCTACCTGCTGTTCGGCAAAAGCGATTATCCGGTGCTGTTCAAGGAAGCTGACGAAGAAGAGTCGGAACCTTCCGCCTCCGTTCAATAACCGACTTCCGCAAAACATTTTACCACACGGAGACGTCTATGCGGTTGAAAAAATGTCTCAGCTTGGTCCTGATGTCCCTCTTCTGTCTGGGCGCGGCCCTGCCCGCCGCAGCCGCCGACCTGGTCAAGGTTCCCACGGCCTGGTTGCCCGGTCAGGAAGCCTTCCCCATCTGGTACGCCAAGCAGCAGGGCTGGGACAAGGCCGCAGGCATTGACCTGCAGATCTACGCTTTTGATTCCGGCGCCGATGCTCTGCGCGCCTTTCCGGCCAAAAGCTGGATTTTCGGCGGCCTCGGGGCCGTGCCCGCCATGCTGGGCGCGTTGCGCTACAATATGAGCGTCATCGGCCTGGGCAACGACGAAGCCATGGCCAATGCGGTCATGGTGCGCGCGGACAGCCCCATCTTGAAAACCAAAGGCTACAATAAGGAATATCCCAATATCTACGGCAGCCCTGAAAGCGTGCGCGGCAAGACCATCCTCTGCACCCGCGTGACGTCCGCCGACTATGCCCTGCACCTCTGGCTGAACGCTCTGGGCCTCAAGGAATCGGACATCGTCCTCAAGAATCTGGAACAGGCTCCGGCCATGACCGCCTTTGACTACAACATCGGCGACGCCGTGGTGCTCTGGGCGCCCTTCACCTTCGTGGGCGACAAGCGCGGCTGGAAAACCGTGGGCACTCCCAAGGACCTGGGCAAGCATCTGCCCATCGTGCTGGTGGCGAATACCGCCTACGCCACGCAGTATCCCGACGTGACCACGAACTTCCTTGCCCTTTATCTGCGCGGCGTCAAATGGTTGCAGACCGCCCCGCGCGAGGAGGTCGTCAAGCAGTTCCAGAAATTCTATCTGGACTGGGCCGGTCAGGATTACAGCGCGGACCTGATCAACCTCAACTTCGACACCTATGAATTCTTCAACCTTGAAGCCCAGAAAAAGCTGTTCAGCACGTCGGCCGGCCCCAGCCAGGTGCAGCAGTGGCAGAGCGAACTGGCCGAATTCTTCGCTTCCGTGGGCCTGATCACGGAGAAGAATCTCAAAGAAATTCAGGGCAGTTCCTATGTGACGTCCAAGTATATAGACATGGTCACGCCGCAAGCCGTGACCAAGCAGTAGCCAAACGCCTCAGGGCGTAACCGTGTTTTTGCGCGAAACGTACTCCGGCGGGGTTGTCCCTGCCGGGGGCGCGCGCCCGAACAAGAACAGATTACCTTTGAAACGCCACACGTTTCAAAGGGGTCATTCCGGCAAAAAACGCGGTTATCGCTGCTGTCGATCCCCGTATGCTTCCGTTGTCGCCAACGGGGACAGCCCTTCGGGCTGCCTTCGGTCGCTTTGCCCGAATCTACGCCGCTTCGCGGCGCGCCTCACCGTGTTCGGCGTTAGAGCATTTCAAAGTTGAAATGTTCTAGAGTGTTAAATGCTCTAAAGAAAAGCGGAGAGCCATATGCGTCTGCTGCTCACACTTTGCCTGGGTCTGTGCATCATCGCCATTCAGGTCGTTCTGGGGGTAAAGGCTTTCTTTCCCGACGCCTATGCCGACAAGACCGACGTGGTGGACGCCTTGATGGAGCAGAAAAAATCCATACTGGACCAGATTCCCCCGGTGGAGCTGGCTTGGGTCACCGAACATCCCGCCATTGTCGTGGGTGTGGACCCCAACTTCTACCCGCTGGAAATGTTCGACGAGCGGGGCCGCTACACCGGCCTTGGCGGGGATTACCTGCGTCTGCTGAGCAAGCTGACCGGCCTTGACTTCCGGGTGCGCAGGCTGACGGACTGGGCCAGCACGGAAGAGCAGGCCCGCCAGAAGCTCATCGACGTCTTCATGGCCGCGGCCAAAACGGGACGCCGCAGCGAATACATGCTGTTCACCACGCCTTACATCAACATGCCGGGCATCATCATGACCCGTCGCGGCAGCGGCCTGGACAAGATCGGCCTTGAGGATCTCAAGGGCAAAAAAGTGGCGGTGGTCAACAACTATTCCTGGCATGACTTCCTGAAGGAATTCCATCCTGAAATCATCGCCGTGCCGGTAACCAACACCCTGGAGGCCCTGCAACGGGTCGCCAGCGGCGAAGCCGATGCCGTCATCGACTATGAATTCAACCTGCTGGAAAAAATCCAGACTGGCGGCATCATGCAGATTCAGCCCGCCGGCAAGGTGGATTCCTCCTATGGCCACGCCATTGCCGTGCGCAAGGACTGGCCGGAACTGTTCAGCGTGATTTCCACGGCCCTGGCCCAGATCACGCCCGACGAGCAGAAGATGCTGGCCCAGAAGTGGCTCCAGCAGGAGCGGCCCGCCGGACAGGAACGCCATCTTCAGTGGATATTCTTCTTTGTGGTGGAATCCATTCTGCTCTGCCTGGCCCTGAACTGGCTCTGGCAGAATGAGCTGAAAAAGCAGGTGGCCCTGCGGACCAGGGAGCTTAAAGCCGAGCTGGCCGCCGCCAAACAGGCTTAACCGTATCTCCCCACAAGGTTTTGAAGCGGGGCGGAAGCGCGTGAGAAACGTGCTTCCGCCCCGCTCCGTTCAGGCCGGCTCAATCCAGGCCCAACTCCTTGCGTTTGCGCCAGAGCGTGACCGTGGTGATGCCGAGCAGGGCCGCGGCCTTGTCCATGCTCACGCCCAGGCCCAGCACCTTGCGGATCTGGGCCTCCTCCACCTCGGCCAGCGTCAGGATGCGTGTCTCATCCGCCGTTGCGCCCCCGCTCGCCGCGCCGCCTACGCCCTGCAGGGCCGGGGGCAGGTCGTCACGCCGCACCGCAGAACCTTCGGCCAGCAGCAGGGCGCGCTCCATGACATTGCGCAGTTCGCGGGCATTGCCGGGCCAAGCATGAACCAGCAGGGCGTCGCGCGCTTCGCCGGAAAGCACGGGAACCGCCTTTTCTCCGGCGGCCTGCCGCAAAAAACGTTGCGCCAGAGGCAGAATGTCCTCCCGGCGTTCCCGCAGAGGCGGCAGGCGGCATTCAAAAATGTTCAGGCGGTAATAGAGATCCTCACGGAAGCGCCCTTCAGCCACCAGACTTCGCAAGTCCCGGTTGGTGGCCGCCAGCACCCGCACGTCCAGGCGCAGGGGCTTGTTGTCCCCCACCCGCTCAATGACCCGGTCTTCCAGAAAACGCAGCAGCTTGGCCTGGCTGGAAGGCGAGAGCTCGCCCACCTCGTCCAGAAAGAGCGTGCCGTCCTCGGCGGCCTCGAATTTGCCCGCCCGGTCGCGCACCGCGCCGGTAAAGGCCCCGCGTACATGCCCGAAGACCTCGGACTCGAACAGGGGTTCGGCGATAGCCGAACAGACCACTTCCACAAAGGGCTTGTCGCTTCTGGCTGAACAGCGGTGCAGCTCGCGGGCCAGCGAAGTTTTGCCGGTGCCCGTTTCGCCCTGAAAAAGCACGGAAACGTCACTTTGCGCCAGCTTGTCCATCAAACGCTGCAAGTCCAGCGCGGCGGGAGAGGTCAATCCCTCAAACCAGCCGTGCCGCGCCTGCCTCAGGCGGGTGTTTTCCCGCCGCAGGCGCACCAGATCCCCAACCCGACGCAGCAGATGCTCCAGCTCTCCGGCGGAAAAGGGTTTGGGCAGATAGTCATATGCCCCGGCCTTGATGGCTTCCACCGCATTTTCATAGGAGGCGAAGGCCGTCATCAGCACGCAGATCAAATCCGGGCGACGCTCCAGCGCGGCGGCGGTCAGCTCCACCCCGCTCATGCCTTCCATGCGCATATCGGTCAGCAGCAGGTCGGGCGCCTGCTTCTCCACAGCGGCCAGCGCCGCTTCGCCTCCGCTTTCGCCCACGGCCCGACAACCCAGGCTTTTCAGGGTCAGCAGCAGAGTGCGCAGGATGGCCGCATCGTCGTCCACCACCAGGACGCTCAGTTCCGAGTCATCTCCGGTCATGCCCGTCCTCCGTCGGTTTCGGCCTCCCGCTCCGGCAGAGGCAGGCACACCGTAAAAATGGAACCGCCTTCCGGAGCGGGCGTGTAGTGCAGTGTGCCGCCGTGCCCTTCCACAATGGCCCGGCTGATGGCCAGACCGAGACCGGCGATGCTCAATCGCCGCCCGGCAGCGCGCCGATGCGAGAAGGGCTCGAAAAGGCGTCCGGCCAGCTCCGCGTCGATGCCCGGCCCGTTGTCCGCCACCCGCAAGGCCAGGAGGCCCTCCCCTTCCAGCTCCGCGCCCACCATGACCGCGCCGCCCTCAGGCACGGCGCGCAAGGCATTGGACACAAGGTTGGAAAGCACCCAGGCAAAACGCTCCTGATCCAGGAACACAGGCGGAAGACCCGGCGCAACGTCGCAGTGCAAGGTCACGCCCGCCTCGCGGGCCGCCGGTTCAAAGGGTTGCAGCCAGCGCGGCAGGCAGTCCCGCAGATCCAGCGGCGCGGGCCGCAGCTCCAGAGCGTGCGGGCTCATGCGGGCGATATCCAGAAACTGGGCCGCCACAGTGCGCAGACGCGCGGCATCCTCCCGCACGGTCGCCACCAGGGCGGACAGATCAGGATCCACCGCGCTTTCAGGCCGTCGGGCCAGCAAATCAGCGGCCAGTCCCAGAGATTGCACCGGCGTTTTCAATTCGTGGGAAATCCAATCCATCATTTCCGCGCGCAGGGCGTCGCGCCGCTTCTTTTCCGTGATTTCAGTGAGCAAAAACACCTGTCCCAGGGTCTGCTTCGGCCCGGCCACGGCACGCGCACCCCGGCCCGGCTCCTCCACCACCCGCCTCCGGGCCGAGAACCAGCGCTCGCTCCCCGTGCCGCGCACGTCGCCCGGCTGCTCCGGATCGGCGAGGGCAATGTCCCGGCTGCCGGTCAGACCACTGTGCAGAACGGCGCGCAGGGCCAGATAGTTGGGAGCCGTGCTTGAAAGATCCGCCCAGACTTTACCCAGCACATCCCTGGACGTGAGCCCGAGCAGCGCCAGCATGCGGCTGCTGGCATGCTCCACCGCGCCGCCGGGGCCAAGCATCAGCACAGCGTCTTCAGCGGCGTCCAGCAGCACGGCCAACTTGTTTTTTTCCGCAATCAGGCGGCTCAGATTCACGGCGTCAAGCTGGCTGAGCCGCGCCCAGAGCCGTGTGAATTCCTCGAACAGAATACGCACTTCCAAGGTCTGCGGCGCGGGCAGGCGCAGGGGTTTGCGTAGGGGAGGACGGGCCTGAAGCACTTCGGCCGCGCGGCGCAGTGGATGGGCAATGCGCGCGGCAATGGCGTCGGTCTGAAAAAAGGCCCAGAGCGTGCACGCCAGAAACAGGGCAACGCCCACCGTGAACACGATGTCGCGCCACCAGCGCCCCTCGGCGATCCTTTGCCGGATACCCTCTTCGTTGAGAAGCACCAGAGCGTTGAGCTGCATGCGCACGTGATTGTAGCCCATATCCGCGTCTTCCGGCCCGGCAAGCAACAGTTCGCTCCAGCTCCGGGCCACGGCGTCCACCGCCGCCTGTTCACCCGTTTCGGTCACATTGGCCCGCGCTCCGGCCAGAGCCAGTTCAAACTCGGCCTGCCAGGCAGCGCGGTCCTTCCCGACATAGAGTTCCGGAAAACGCCAACCGGCCAGAGCCGTGGACATCTGCCTGGCCAGGGCCACGGAATCGTAATTCCGGCTCACCAGCGAGTCGGGCGCGCGCCCGGCAAAGAAAAAACCCGTGCAAAGCAGCACGCCCACCAGACCAAAAGCCAGTACCAGTTTGAGGGTGGCCTGGCTGATGCGGCGGTGCAGAGTGGGTAGAACTGTTATATCCATTGCCGTTAACTGGTTAGATGCTTTTTACGCTTTACATTTCCGCCTGGGGACATAATTCACACGGGAAGATCCGACTTTTCCGCATCAAACCTCTCTGGGAGTCAGATTGACGATATGCACGTCCACTCCCACCGCGTCATACAAAAAATTGAGGATAAAGGATCCGCGCAGGCGTTCGCGCAACGGCGTCAGGCGGGACTTGCCGAAAAAGGCATGCCGCACATTGCGGGCGCTGGCAAAATTGACCAGAGTTTCGGCCACGTCCTCGCCCTCCAGCTCCACCACCTCGGCCCCCAGACGCACGGCCAGTTGCAGGTTGTTCTGCAGGCCCCGCTGCACGGCGGCGTTGATCCGCTCTGGGCTCTCCCGCTGCCGCTGCACATAGACAACATAGCAGCGCGACCCCATCTGGCTCGCCAGGCGCATGGCCTTGCGGATCAGGGTTTCCGCGTCCGTGGGGTTGGAGCTGATGGCTACCATCACAGCCTCGGCGGCATGGCCTTCTGCCTCCGGCGAAAGCAGGGCCTGGGCCTCGATTTTGCGCATCTGGTCGCCCGAGGCTTCGCGCAGGCAGAGTTCGCGCAAAAAGGAAAGGTTTTCGTAACTGAAAAAATTCCGCAAAGCCCGTTCGGCCTGTTCCGGCTTGTATATCTTGCCCTGGCGCAGGCGCTCGCGCAAATCCTCCTTGGAAACGTCCACCGTAACCACTTGGTCCGCGCGGGCCAGAAAAGCGTCGGGCAGGCGCTCGCGCACGGCCACGCCTGTGGCTTCCTGCACCCTTTCGGCCACGGATTCCAAATGCTGCACGTTGAGGGTGCCGATGACGTTGATGCCGTGGGAGAGGATTTCCAGAACGTCCTGGTAGCGTTTTTCCCTTTGAGAGCCGGGCGCGTTGGTGTGCGCCAGTTCGTCCACCAGGGCGATCTGGGGAGCGCGACGGATCAGGGCTTCCACATCCATTTCGGGAAAAGCCGCTCCGCCCTGACGGACGCGCAGGGGCGGCAGGGTTTCGATGCCTTCCAGAAGGGCCAGGGTGTCGGGCCGCTCGTGCGGCTCAACATAGGCGGCCACCACGTCAAAGCCCTGCCGCAACAGATTGTGGGCCTCCTGAAGCATGGCGCAGGTCTTGCCCACGCCCGCCGCATAGCCCAGATATATTTTGAGCGAACCTTCGCGCTTGCGCGCCAGCACGTCCGAAAATTCCCGCATAGCGCCCCCGGATATTCCGAGTTTCACTATTGCGGAGGGACGGGTGCCGGCCCGTCCCTCCGGTCTTCATGTCCAGAGCAGATCAGCGTTGAGATGCCGCATCAACAGCCGGGTCGGAAAGGAAACCTTCCGGGCCGGATTTCAGTCTATCCGACCTCCCGACCCCGGACAAGGCTGCTTACCGTCCCTGCTCCAGCGGAGCGGACATGCTCCCGGCGTCAATCGTGCCGCTTAGATGGTCCAGAGCCATATTCAGCTTGAGCACATTGACCAGGGGCGCGCTGTTCAGCACGCCGCCGGGCGTTTCGGCCAGGCTGTCCGCCAATTCCACCACGTCCGAAGGTTTCAGGCCGCGCGCGCGGGCCACGCGCTCCGCCTGCCAGTGCGCGGCTTTCAGGGTAATGTGCGGATCCATGCCGCTGCCCGAGGCCGTAACCAGGTCCGCCGGAACCTTGCGCTGCGGCGTGGCCTCCAGGCTTTTCAGGCTTTCCAACGCGCGTTCCCGCAGGGCGTCGCCCGCCGGAGAGAGATTGCTGCCGCCCGTGGCATTGGCGGCATAGTCCACGGCCGAGGGGCGCGGCCAGAAATATTCCGGCCTGGTGAAAGCCTGGGCGATCTGCGCGCTGCCCACCACCTGACCCCGCTCATTGAGCAGCAGGGAACCTGCGGCGGTCCAGGGCGTGAACGTCCGCCCCACGGCCAGGATGGCCAGAGGATACAGCACGCAGAGGATCACAGCGGATACCAGCATCAGGCGCAGGCAGGCCGCGAACTGCGCGCCCCAATTTCCCGTAAGTTCAGTCGTCATGACATTCTCCTCAATCATTGTCGGACATCAGGCCAGGCCCAGACCAGCCAGCAGCATGTCAATAAGCTTGATACCCGCGAAAGGCACCAAAATGCCGCCCAGCCCGTAGACCAGCAGGTTGTGCCGCAGCAGGCTCTCCGCGCTCTTGGGGCGGTACTTCACGCCCTTGATGGCGATGGGAATGAGCAGCGGAATAATGATGGCGTTGAAGATCAGGGCCGAAAGCACCGCGCTTTGCGGCGAGGCCAGCCCCATGATGTTCAGAGCCGAAAGCTGCGGAATGGCCAGCATGAACATGGCCGGAATGATGGCGAAATACTTGGCTACGTCGTTGGCGATGGAGAAGGTGGTCAGCGCGCCTCGGGTCATGATCAGCTGTTTGCCGATTTCAATGATTTCAATAAGCTTTGTGGGGTCGCTGTCCAGATCCACCATGTTGCCGGCTTCCCTGGCGGCCTGGGTGCCGGAATTCATGGCCACGCCGATATCCGCCTGGGCCAGGGCCGGGGCATCATTGGTGCCGTCGCCCATCATGGCGATAAGCCGACCTTGGGCCTGTTCCCTCCTGATGTAGTTAAGCTTGTCCTCGGGCTTGGCTTCAGCGATGAAGTCGTCCACGCCGGCTTCCCTGGCAATGGCCTCAGCCGTGAGCGGATTGTCGCCCGTGACCATGACGACGCGGATGCCCATGGCCCGCAACCGGGCGAAACGACCGTATATGCCCGGTTTGAGCACGTCTGCCAGCGCGACCACGCCCAGCAGTTTGTTGTTGTGCAGCACCACCAGCGGCGTCGCGCCGCTGCGGGCCACGGTCGCCACCAGACTGGAGAGACCATCCGGCAGAGCCTTGCCTTCCTTGGTCAACAGGCGTTCGATGGCATCGGGCGCGCCCTTGCGGTACAGGTTGCCGTCGGGCAGTTCCAGGCCGCTCAGGCGGGTCTGGGCCGTAAAGGGAATGACCCTGGCCCCCGCCGTCGCATCCGCTTCCTGCGGAGCCTCGTCGGCCAGCATCTTTCCGCCCAGTTCAACAATGGACTTCCCCTCCGGGGTCTGGTCGCCGAAAGAGGCGTACATGGCCGCACGGGCCAGTTCCAGGGGTTTTACGCCCGGCAGGGGAAAGAATTCCGACGCCTGGCGATCGCCCATGGTGATGGTGCCGGTCTTGTCCAGCAGCAGGGTGTCGATGTCCCCGGCCAGCTCCACGGCCTTGCCGCTCTTGGCCAGCACATTGGCCGCCAGGGCCCGGTCCATGCCCGCCAAACCGATGGCCGCCAGCAGCGCGCCGATGGTGGTGGGGATCAGGCAGACCAGTAGCGAGATCAGCCACGGAATGGGCAGCTCGACATCGAAATAGCGGGCCATGGGCCAGAGCGCGCCGGTCACCAGTACGAATGCCAGGCTCAGACCGGCCAGCACCACGGTGAGCGCCAGCTCATTGGGCGTCTTCTGACGCGCCGCGCCTTCCACCAGGGCGATCATCCTGTCCAGGAAGGACTGGCCGGGCAGGGCCGTGACCCGGATCAGGATGCCGTCCGAAAGCACCCGCGTACCGCCGGTGACGCCGGAACGGTCGCCGCCCGCCTCGCGTACCACAGGCGCGGATTCGCCGGTTATGGCCGACTCGTCCACGCTGGCCGCGCCTTCCACCACTTCGCCGTCCACGGGAATGACTTCCCCGGCTTCCACTTTGACCAGGTCGCCCTGACGCAACTGGTCGGAATAGACTTCCACCAGCTTTTCGCCTTCCAGTTTCCGGGCCAGGGTACGGGCGCGGGTGAGTTTGAGGCTGTCGGCCTGGGCCCGGCCTCTGGCCTCGGCCAGGGCTTCGGCGAAATTGGCGAAAAGCACGGTGAGCCACAGAACGAAGGTCACGGCCAGGGTATAGGGCACCGGCAGCAAGGCCGGCCCCTGCCCGGTTACGTCCAGAATCAGGGTCAGGGTGGTCAGGGCCGCTCCGATTTCCGTGACGAACATCACCGGATTTCGGATCATGGCCGCGGGATTGAGCATTGCAAAGGCCCGTCCGAGCGCCGTGCGCACCAGACCGGCCTCAAAAAGAGAGGCCTTGCGTCCGGCGCGGCGGGACAGTTTGGCCTGCGCTGTCTGATAATTCATTGCGGTATCCATTATGTCTTTCTCCACAGTAGCTATTCTCAGCGCCTAACGCATGACGGACAAATGATCGGCGATGGGCCCCAGCACGGCCACGGGCATGAAGAGCAGCGCGCCCACGATGAGCACGCATCCCAGCAGCACGCCGCCGAAGAGCAGCGTGTCGGTGCGCAGCGTGCCCGCGGTTTCGGGCGCGGGCGTCTTGGCTGCCAGGGAACCGACCATGGCCAGGGGCAGAATGATCGGAATATAGCGGGCCAGCAGCATGACCAGGCCGGTGGCGATATTCCAGGGCACGGTGTTGTCGCCCAGGCCCTCGAAGCCGGAGCCGTTATTGGCTGCCGAGGAGGTGAATTCGTACAGAATTTCGGAAAAACCGTGGAAGCCCGCGTTGGCCACGGTATCCGCGCCCCAGGACGTGGCCGCGAACAGGGCTGTGCCGCCCAGGATGAAGAAGGGATGGGCCAGAATAGCCAGCAGAGCCAGCTTCATCTCGCGTGTTTCCACTTTGCGGCCCAAGTATTCCGGCGTGCGCCCCACCATCATGCCGCTGATGAACACGCTCACGATGATGTAAAGGAACATATTGATGAAGCCCACGCCCACGCCGCCGAAGACCACGTTGAGCCACATGCCGATCATGGGCATGAGCCCGGCCAGCGGGTTCAGGCTGTCGTGCATGGCGTTGACCGAACCGTTGCTGGTGGCCGTGGTGATGATGCTCCAGGCCGGTCCCCCGCTGGTGCCGTAACGCAGTTCCTTGCCTTCCAGATTGGAGCTGTTCTCAATATCCAGGCCATGGAAGGCAGCGGACGGCGCACTTTCAAAATATACGGCGCAACCCAGCTTGACGCAGAGCAGGCTCAGCATCACCGCGAAAATCACGGCCGCATGCTTCATGCGGCCCGTAAGCCGCCCGAACATCCAGACACAGGCCATGGGGATGACGATGATGGACATGGTCTCGATGAAGTTTGTGAAAAAGCTCGCGTTTTCAAAAGGATGCGTGGAGTTTGGCCCGAAAAAGCCGCCGCCGTTGGTGCCCAG
This sequence comes from Desulfovibrio sp. 3_1_syn3, assembly GCF_000145315.2. Classification (NCBI taxonomy): domain Bacteria; kingdom Pseudomonadati; phylum Thermodesulfobacteriota; class Desulfovibrionia; order Desulfovibrionales; family Desulfovibrionaceae; genus Desulfovibrio; species Desulfovibrio sp. 3_1_syn3. Next base: position 1,957,014 of record NZ_ADDR02000001.1, on the reverse strand, counting down.
TTGCTTAATCGTCACAAAAGCCGCTACCGGGCCACGGGCAATAATCTGCTTGGCCCCCTCCAGGGTCTGGGCGACCACGGAGCCGTCAAACGTCATGATCACGCCGCCCAGCACCAGCATGCCGGCCGTGACCAGGCAGAGGGGCAGCAGCACCAGAAAGGTGGCCCGCATCACGTCGGCGTAAAAATTGCCCATCAGCACCTTGCCGGACAGGCCGCGCGCCAGGGCCGCCAAGCAGGCCAAACCCGTGGCCGGAGTCAGGTATTGCAGAAACATCAGGGCGAACTGTCCGATATAACTGAGCGCCTGTTCGCCGGAATAGTGCTGCAAATTGGTGTTGGAGGTGAAGGAAGCCGTGGTGTTGAAGATCAGGCTGCCCTCCAGAGCGCCCTTGCCGTCGGGATTGAGCGGCAACCACTGCTGCGTGCCCAACACCAGGTAAATGAACGTAAAAATCAAGGCGTTGAACAGCAACATCGACAAAGCATACTGCTTCCAATTCTGTTGCCCTCTGACAACATTGCCGCCGCACTTCACAAACAGGTTTTCGACGGCACGCCGGAAGCCGCGATCCGAAACCGGATCGCTCATGGCCCAGGTCGCCATCTTGCCGATGGGCCAGGACAGGACGACGCAGAGCGCCACCAGCAGAAACACATACAGCATGGCCGCCTTCTCCTACAGTTTTTCCGTATTCAGAATGACCCAGACGAGATAGGCAATGCAGAACAGCAATGCCAGCCCCGAAACATACAACATGGTGCTCTCCATTTTCTTCTTACAATTTGGCACAGGCCAGGGTCAGCAGGGCCATACCGGCGAAGACGGTCAGCCCCAGCACTAAACAGATGACAAACATGATTCCTCCTTACGTCAGTGATCGCGCCCGGCGTCGGCCCGGCGCGTCTCCACTCTGAGCAAGGCTTGTACCAAACATAATTTATGTTGTATTTCAAATAGATATAATTTCCCCGGTGTGGAAAAATCTTACATTTTGTAACCTCCGATGAAGTCCGGATTACAAAATGTAAGGCGGTGGGGAGCGTCACGGGGAAGACGAAGGAAAAGATCCGGCACTATTGAAAACGCAAAACGCGCGTCGCCCACAAGGGACGACGCGCGTCGGGAAACAGAATGAGAAAGCTGATCGGTCTAAGCAGATTGCCTTTGAAACGCTACACGTTTCAAAGGAATCATTCCGGCAAAAAACGCGGTTTTTTCCGGAATCCACGCCGTGTTCGGCGTTGGAGCATTTCAACGTTGAAATGCTCTAAATGCAGATTGCCTTTGAAACGCTGCCGCATTCAGGCACAGCCCCTAAGGGGCGTCAGGCAACAACGGCAGCTTGGTCGGCGACGAAATGGTCACGCTGTGATGCACGCTGGCCTTGCCGTCGGCGGGCACCTTCACTTCCCAGAAGAGCATATGCTTCTTCTCGTCCTTCTGGGAGGGCGGGGTATCGTCATAGCTCACACTGACGCTCTGGTCCACGATCATGGGAGCCGGGCGCTCCAGACGCACGGTCAGGGCCTTGGAGTGGCTGTTGGTCAGAGTGTAGGTCCAGGCCCAGGTCCAGTTCTTGCTTTTGTCGATAAAGCCGCTTTCGCCGCGCTTTCTGCTGTCCGCCGTGGTGGTTACGCTGACGCGCGGGTCCGCGCCGAAGAAAAGGGTGGCCTCGCCGCCGCGCGGGCGGAACAGGCCCTGGCCCACGCTCTGGCCGTCCACGCTGTATTCCGCCTGACCTTCCGGCCAGGCCTGCTGCGGCGGCAGAACATATTTAGCCATCAGCCAGACGCGGCTGTCGCCCACGCTGGGCCGGGCCAGCCATTGCAGGGGGGCCTTCCAGGCGTCGGCGGTGATCAACAGGCGCGAACGGCCTTCGGGCAGGCCACGCGCGGCCAAGGTCCAGGTGGCATACACGCCGCTGGCGTCCAGGTCCACCGGCGCGTTGGCCTGCGCGGGACCGTCTTCAGCGGCCAGATCCATGGTAGCGGCTTTGCGCGGGGCCATCATAACCATGGGCACGGGCTTGGGCTCCGGCTTGGGGGAGGAATCCACCACCCAGCGCGGCAGGGGGGCGGGCTCGCGCGGGCCGTTGCCGCGCGTCGCCAGGGTCAGCTTGGTATTGTGCCAGTCCATGCCCGTGAACTGCCAGACCTCGGCCATGAGCCGCACGTCGATGATATCGCCGTCGCCCTTTTCCGGCTGGGCATTGAAATTATAGATCGGCTGCCAGCCGCAATTGCTCAAGGTATAGCTGTAGCGGACGGGCAGTTTCTCCACGCCGGACACGGCCTTTTGCAGGGTGACGCTGATCCGCTGCCCCAGCTCCGGGCTGGCGGGTAGACGTTCCACTTCCTGCTGCAGGAGCTTCAGGCGGCGTTCCAGATCCGCCTGTTCCCGGCCCAGGGCGGGAATCACATCCTGCATTTTTCTTTCGCGCTGTTCCAGCTCCTGCAGGGTGATGGTTTCCGGCTTGGCCTGCCAGAGCGCCAGTCGCGCGCTCACGGCGGTCAGCTGCCCGGCCAGGCGGGCGCGTTTGGCCAACAGATCCTCGCGCAGCCGGGCCAGGCCGCCGTCCTGTTCCAGGGGCTGCGGCGCGGCGCTCCAGCGGGCCACGCTCTGGCCGGGCACGGCCAGTTGCAGGTTCTCCGCGTCGCCGGGAATCACAAACTGCAGCACGCTCACGCCGTCTTTGGTCGTGACCGGCGCGTTTTCCTCCACGTCAAGCAGCCCGCCGCCGGGCGACAGCAGGGCTGAAACCGGATTGGCCAACGTGGCCGGGGCGTTTTGAACCTCCGGGGCGTTTTCGGCGGCCGCGGCCTGCCCGGCAAGGAACAGGCAAAACAGCTGGCCCAAAAGAAGGCCTGACAGCAGGCCCCGGGACAAAACGCCGGGCCGCCGCCATACCATTGTCATAGTCGTATACATTGATCCTCCACGGCTTCCGCCGTCGCGCCCGGCCTTTTACAGTCAGACGCCGGACGGGCCGTCATCGTGTCAGTTTGCGGAATTTGAGTCGATGCGGCGTCTCGGCATCCTTGCCCAGGCGCTTTTTGCGGTCTTCCTCATACTCCGTGAAATTGCCTTCAAAAAAAGCCACGCTGGAATCGCCTTCAAAGGCCATGATGTGGGTCGCCACACGGTCCAGAAACCAGCGGTCATGGCTGATAACCAGCACGCAGCCCGCGAAGTTGTCCAGGGCGTCTTCCAGGGCGCGCATGGTGTTCACGTCGATATCGTTGGTGGGTTCGTCCAGAAGCAGCACATTGGCCCCGGACTTGAGCATGCGGGCCAGATGCAGGCGGTTGCGTTCGCCGCCGGAGAGCATGTCCACCTTTTTCTGTTGATCAGCGCCGTGAAAATTGAAGCGTGTGCAATAGGCCCGCGCGTTGATTTCGCGCCCGCCGAGCCGGATGGTTTCCTGCCCGTCGCTGATCAGCTCATAGACGGTCTTGCCGGGCGTGAGCGATTCACGCCCCTGGTCCACATAGGCGAACTCCACGGTTTCGCCCACGCTCAGGCTGCCGGAATCCGGCTTTTCCTGGCCCACCAGCATCTTGAACAAGGTGGTCTTGCCCGCGCCGTTGGGGCCGATGATGCCCACAATGGCGCCCGCCGGAATCAGGGCCTCGGCTTTGTCCATGAGCAGCCGGTCGCCCATGCTCTTGCTCACGTCCTTGAGCTCAATGACGCTCTTGCCCAGGCGCGGTCCCGGCGGAATGTAGATTTCCAGATCAGGGGCGCGCTTTTCGCTCTCATGCGAAAGCATGGCCTCGTAGGCGTTGATTCTGGCCTTGCCCTTGGCGTGACGGCCCTTGGGCGACATGCGGATCCACTCCAACTCGCGGGACAGGGTTTTCTGGCGCTCGGCCTCGGCCTTTTCCTCACCGGCCAGACGTTTCTGCTTCTGCTCCAGCCAGGAGGAATAATTGCCCTTCCAGGGGATGCCCCGGCCCCGGTCCAGTTCCAGAATCCAGCCCGCCACGTTGTCCAGAAAATAGCGGTCGTGGGTCACGGCGATGACCGTGCCCGGGAAGGTGGACAAATAGCGCTCCAGCCAGGCCACGGACTCGGCGTCCAGGTGGTTGGTGGGTTCGTCCAGGAGCAGAATGTCGGGATTCTGGAGCAGCAGGCGGCAAAGGGCCACGCGGCGGCGTTCGCCGCCGGAAATCTGCTCCACCGGCATGTCGCCCGGCGGGCAGCGCAGGGCGTCCATGGCCATTTCCAGGCGGGATTCCAGATCCCAGACGCCCTTGGCGTCCATCTGCTCCTGCACTTCGGCCTGCCTGGCGATGAGGGCGTCCATCTCCTCCGGCTCCATGGGCTCGGCGAATTTGGCGTTGATTTCCTCAAACTCCCTGGCGATGGCCGCAAGGTCGCTGACGCCCTCCTCCACCACTTCGCGCACAGTGCGCGTTTCACCGGCCAGGGGCTCCTGCTCCAGATAACCGATGGTATAGCCGGGGGCCAGCACGGTTTTGCCGTCAAAGGCCTGGTCCACACCGGCCAGAATTTTCAACAGGCTGGACTTGCCCGCGCCGTTGAGGCCCAGCACGCCGATCTTGGCCCCGTAAAAATAGGAAAGCGAAATGTCTTTCAGCACTTCCTTCTGGCCGTGGCGCTTGGACACGCGGATCATGGAATAAATAATCTTGTCCGGTTCGTTGCTCATAGGCTCCTCAGAGTCTGGGACCACGGCGCGCGGGCGGGAATAGCTTACGGCGCGTCCGTCTGGCCCGGATGTAAAGAATCATGATAGCCGGGACCAGAACGATTTTCAAGGCAGTCGCTCGTGTCCCAGGATCAATCCGTTCTCCTGTATGCCACGGGGCGTAATGCCCGCTCCGGCTGCCCCGCGCAATCTCCACAGCTTCGGCGATATTCTCCGCGCCCTGGCCGCGCAATAGCGCTATCGTCGCATTGCGGACCGCCGCCAGACCCTGCGCTTACCCCCGGTATCGCGCTGAACGCTGTGTCCCGGATGTAATGAAGACGGTTAGTTCCCAATGTTCCCGGACAGGAGACAACAGCCGGGCGTGGGCAATCTCGCGGGAGGACTGGCTGGTTATGCCGCAGCATTGTTCCCCACGCTCATCTTTTCCCGCCTCTATGCGCCGGATGCGAAATATCTGCCTGATCCCGGGTCAGGCAGGATACCCGGAAGCACACTTGCCGTCTCTATGATTCTACTTTCAAGGCAGCCGTGACTCTTTTCGAGTATTTCATGCCTCCGTATCGGAGTTGTGCGGGTTCGAGCCTGCCTCTTCCATAAAAAAAATGCCCCTGGTCAGACCACGGGCCTTTCAATACCAAAAATAAAAAATTTGCTTTAATCGTTCTGAGAATCAGCAATGATCCGTTCAGATTTATTTCGTTCATCATACATTTTCAAAAAGTCATCAATTGGAATAGCCCTTGAGAACAGATAGCCCTGACCATACAAACACTGATGTTCAATCAGAAGATTTTTTTGTTCCTCGGACTCTATTCCCTCCGCCAGGATTTTTGCCTGATCCATAAGGCGACATATATTGAGCAAGCGTTCCATGGCTCTGTGGTTGGAAAATTTTGTTATCTGCCTGAGCAGAGTTTTGTCGAGCTTTATCTCGCTGAAATCTATGCCTGCCGCAAGGGACAACGAGGAATATTCGGAACCGAAGTTGCTCAGAGAAATGGAAAAACCTTCCCCGCGCAAACGTAAAATAAGCTCTTCGAGTTGTTTTTCTCCTATTTTTCTAATATGTTCCGTCACTTCTAAACACAGTAGCGAAGGCGCTGTGTCATATGTTATGCACAGCGTTTTGATGTTTTCCACAAAATTTTCTTCGCCCAGCGTCATATGAGAAAGATTCACCGAAATCGGAAGAAAACAGTTTTTTCGTTTAAATTTGGCCAGATAGGCGCAGGCCGTTTCCAACACAAACAAGTCCAGATGCCTGACTATGCCGTGCTTTTCGTAGAAACGAATGAGCCGCGAGGGGAAAATAAAATTCCCGGCGGCGTCTTTGCGCCGCACAAGAGCTTCCGCTCCTATCAGTTTCCCGTCCAGCAGCGAAATCTGTGGTTGCAGGTGCACGACAAAGCAGCCGGATCTGATATCCTTTTGCAGCGACAGCGCCTTGTCCGCGCTATATCTTTGCCCATTGCCCTGCCGGTACAGACGATAACGCTCCTTGTCCTGATACATCAGCTCCTCGGCCTCCGCGAGCTGCCTGGCAATATCCCGGCCATCCCCGCTCCACGCGCTGCCGACAGCCAGGCTGGCCCCTTGCTCCTCTTCTCTCTGTCTGCATAGCTCCCTAATTTTTTCTTCAAAGACCTGACGCGCCATCCCACGGCACAGGACCACAAACTCATCGCCGCCTATGCGGAAGACGTCGGAAGAGAACAATCCTTGCAATATCTCGGCGGCCCTTTTGATGAGCCTGTCGCCGAATTCATGGCTGTAAGTATCGTTAACTGCCTTCAGCCCGTTGATGTCCGCAAAGATGATCCCCACGGAAGAAGGCTCGTTTTTCAATGCCTCCAGGACGGCCATATACTTATTGCGATTATGGAGGCCGGTCAGCTTGTCGATATAGCTCATGTCCTCCAGGCTGCTCAGCAGCCGACGTTTTTCCAGATGGTCCTGCACAAAGAAAGGAAGAGAGAGCAGCAGGCGGGTGTCCTCCAGATTGGCAGCAGGATTATCCACCCCCAGAAAGCCGATGATCTTTTTCTCCGCGCGCAGAGGAACAGCCATCAAGCTGTGGACGCCCTGCTGCTCCACGTCATGGCACTCCATAAAATTCCATTCGTGTCCACCCTTGAGCGGATTGATGACAATGATCCCGTCCGTCTCAAGGCGCTTGATCCAAGGGGTCGCGTAATGCAGTGGAACGCTTTGCAGTTTGTCGATTTCGCCGGGCGCGCCCGCTCTACACCACTCGTAGGTATTGTCCATGGTCTGCTTGGATTCATTGAATTCAAAAAGATAGACTCGCTGAGCATTATAATATGTCCCCACGATGGAGAACAGGCTGTCCATGGCATGCCGGATATTTTTTTCTCCAGCCAAGGTGTAAATGCAATGCACCAAGGTTTTTTCCAGAGACAGGCGTGACTTGAGCTTCATCTCCTCGCGCTTGCGGTCGGTTATGTCGAAGCAGAACTCCAATCGCAATTTTTTGTCTTTATGTTCGATCAAGGTGTCGCGGATAAAAAAATGGCGGGCAAGTTTCGGATTGTAGAATTCCCATGTATGAAAACGCCCCGGCGACAGCAGCGCATTGGTACAGAATTCGCAAACGGAATCCTTGCCTTGAAGGATTCTGTAGCATTTGTCCTGAGGGAACCCATCAGGCAGGCCGAGAAGCCTCTGCCCTTTCCGGTTGACATAGAGAAGGTCGTAGGTGACAGGATCCGCAATATAGCAGATGCAGTCGCTGACATCCATCACCAGGGCTGAATACTCTTCATACGTCATGATTGCCTGCTTCATTTTGGGCAGCCTGGTTTGCGAAAGCGCTCCCGACGCTTCATGCCCGTCGCACGCCATCAATCTCCCCGCCGAAAACCCGCGCCTTTCGGGAGAAAGACGATACCACGTAATACAGCGTGGCCCGCCTTTGAGCGGGCGCGCAATACCCCAGCCCGCACGCCTCGGATTCATCGGCTGCGCGCGGCCGTTCCCGCAACATCCGGATTCAGCCCGGCGATGTGCACCGCCGGGCTGAATCCCTCTTACTTGAACCAACCGGGCGCGAACACCTCGCGCGGATCCTCGCGGTCCTCCGGAGGCTTTTGCCCCAGCGGCCCGGTGTTTACGGACATCTGCGGCAGCAGATTGCCGGTGAGCGCACATAGTCTGTATGCGCCCACCAGGATATTGCCGCGCGCGGTTTCCGCCTGAGTGGATGAGTTGTACAGCTCGTTTTCCGTGTCCAGCACGTCCAGCAGGCTGCGCCTGCCTATCTGGAACTGCTCCAGATAGGCGGTGCGGGTGTATTTATTGTATTCGATGGCCTTGGAGTAATGCTTGTACTGCTCCTGGGCGGCCTGATAGTTGGTCCAGGTGCTCTCGATATCCAGCTTGAGATCATCGGCGTAGTTGTACATTACCTGACGCGACTGGCGGATGCGCGCCGAAGCGGCCTTCCGTTCGGCCAGGTCGGCCCCGCTGTTAAAGATGTTCCAGCGCACGGTGCCCAGCACGTCGAAGCTGTAGATCCAGCGGTCGCTGCTGCCGCCCCGGTCTGTATAGTCCGGCCCGGCCTCCAGGTTGAAGGTGGGGTAAAAGGCGGAATCCGCCAGTTCCCGCTCGGCCCTGGCGGCCCGGATGTCCTGCATGTAGGCCGCCAGCTTGGGATTGTTCTTCTCGGCCAGCTCAAAAACCGGTTCAGGGCCCTTGAAGATTTCAGGCGGCATGGTCACTGGGGTCAGTTTGCCGATGGCCGGCATGCCGGTCAGCCGGGTGTAGGTCTCCTCGGCCACCAACAGGGAAGCCCTGGCTTCGGAAAGGCTCGACAGGGCGCGTTGAAGGCGCGACTGCGCCTGACTCACATCGGCCGCCGTATCCGCGCCCATATTGGCGCGGTCCTGGGCCTGCCCCAGAATGGCCTTGTGCTGGGCCACGTTTTTCTCGGACAACTCGTAGATGGTGCGGCGGCGCAGCAGGTCAATATGGGCAATGATGCCGTCCAGGGAAAGAGAGGTGGCGGTGTCGAACACCCGCGACTTGACCGAATCGAGAGTGGATTGCGCGCTGCGCACGCGCGAACGGGTGGCGAAGCCGTCCCAGATGGGCTGTACCAGCTTGGCGCTGACACCGGCCAGGCCCCACATCTGCTCGTCCAGATTCTGGCCTCTGGTGGTGGAATCGCTCAAAATACTGCCGCCGGCCCGGCCGGTGACGTCCACGCGCGGACCGAAACCGGCTTTGGCCCGGTCCACCTCATGCTCCAGCACCTGGCGATTTTCCAGCATGCCGCGCAAACTGCGGTGCGTGCGCAGAACGCCGTACACCGTGTCCTCAACGGTTATGGGCTGGCCGGGCGGAGGCGGCGGCGGGTAGGCGGCTTCCGCCGCCGGGACCGCAATGGGGAACAGCAAAATCAGAACGGAAAGAAAAAGGAAGAGTCGCTTCACGATTCGCTCCTATATGGAAAAACCGTTTGGTGGCTTTCCCGCTGATGGCATGCCGACCCCCATGGCCCACATTGCCGCCGGAACAGACGGGGTCCGTCAGTTCCGCGTCGCAACGGCATGCCGTTCATCAACATTTCAGTAAGGCGCTTTGCTGAAAAATTACAATAACTGATGCCGTTCTCTCAAAAGATCAGCTTCCGTTCCCATAACAAGTGCAGGCCAATTCACTGATCAACCGCCGGGCCGGCCTGTAAGAAAGGCCCCGATGTATGGTGAAGCAGTTGGAGACGCCTCAGAAGGCGCTGCATAAATTTTTATTTTTCCACTGCCGATATGCTGTTATCAGGCGCGTGACATGGCGCGGCAGAATATCCTGCCGACGAAAAGCCAGCGCTGTCTTGCGGGCGTTGGCCCGCAGGACAGCGAGGATCTCGGGCCTTTCCAGCAGATCGGAAATGCAGCGATATCGCTCTTCCGGGTCGCTTGGCGGGCAGATAAACATATTTTCGCCGTGCCTCAGAAGTCCGGCGGTTCCGTCCTGGTGAGGAGTCAGCAGCAACGTTTCGCAACTCATGATTTCAAGCAGTTCACCCTCACGAACGTCCGCCGTCTCAAGACGAACATGAACAGTGGACGCGCACAACAGATCCCGATACTCCCGCAGGGGCAGGAAGCCCATGACATGCAGACGGGATGCCTCTTTTCCGCACAGACGCGACGCCACGGTCTCAAGCTGCGCACGGGTCTCCGCGCCGCAACAGCTCAGAACGACATGACATTGCGGGCGGTGGACCAGCAGCGCCATAACCAGGGACCACAGCGCCGTATCTTGCGCGGATTTCCTGCTTGTCACACTGAAAGACACCAGCTCCGGCATGGCGGAAAGATTCACGCCTTCGTGATAAAACGGTCCGGCGCGCGTTGCGGAAAAAAAATCCGTATCCACAGAAACGGGAACGACTTCAATGGCATTCCGCATAAAACTTGGAAAATACTTTTTCTGACCTTCGCAGAAGACAAAAAAAGCCTGGCTTTGCGTCAGACTGGCGCTTTGCATGAAATGGTGCAGCAGCATTTTGTCCGAATAGCGGTCCACCGCGCTGCTGGAGGAAAAAGAGTCGTCCAGGTAGGTGACAAGAAACGCTTCCGGAAAGACCCGTCTGAAAAAAAGCGCATGTCCCTTGGCGGATGAAGACAGGACCATATCCGGCGTGAAGTCCGTCTCCCGCAGTTTCCGAAGAGATGAAAATGTCAGTTTTCCCACCTTCAGAGCCCGGCCCCACCCCTGCTCGAACGCATCACTGCCATTGTCCTGTCCGCGTTCGCGGGTATTTTTCAGCAATACCCGGCGCACCCCCGGCAGGGAAAAACCCTGGCGGCAGTAACTGGAGGCAAACAGAACCTCGTTTTCAGGGTTCGCGGCAAAACAGGCGGCAAGCGTCCCGTACCTGCCCGGAAAGGTATCATTGAGAAAGAGGATGCGCATAGTGTCCCCAAAAATCAGATGATCCGCCGGGGCGGCCGACAACGGCCGCCCCGACCCTTTCCCGGCAATCAGCCGTTGTCGCTCTCCATGACCTTCGTGGCGACCAGAATGGTCGCATCGACACTGCCGCCGCTGCCGGAATGCTCATAGGCCGCATAGCCGTCGGGAGCGGTAACAGTAGCAGAGCGGTTCCAGCCACTGTCAGCATCCAGGCCCGTGACCTTTCCATCCTCGACGGCAATGCCGAGCTTGTCGCCCAGATCCCGCATGCTTTGCAGATCCATCTCTGTATCAATGATGACCTCGATGTTCTCCACACGCGGCACATTACCACGCTCACTGCCGAGTAATGGCGCCGTGGCCCCATTCCCCACCAGGAAGTCGATGCCCTCGCCGCCGTCCACGAGGTAGTCATTGGAGTCGTACACCAGGATGTCGCTGCCGGAACCGCCGTAGAGCTTGTCCTCTCCGGACCCGCCGTCCAGGTAGTCATCGCCGCCGCCCCCGAAAAGGTAGTCGTCGCCGGAACCACCGAACAACTGGTCGTTGCCGCCCATGCCGAAGAGGATGTCGTCGCCCTCCCCGCCGTACAACTGATCATTGCCGTCGGCAGGCGATTCAAACTCTTCCACCTTCTTGGCAAGCCCCTCGAGAGAGGGGGCGTCCAACCCACGGATTTTACTCATGATGCCCGCCGGGTCGTCAGAAGACATTTCCAGATAGGTAGCCAGGTCGTCGAGCAGGTTCGCATTGTTAAGAGTGTCCCCGTCGCCGAAGAGCAAATCGTCGCCCGTACCGCCGTGGAGGATGTCGTGGCCCGCGCCGCCATGAATGACATCATTGCCTTCCTGACCGAAGATGACGTCGTTGTGCGCGCTGCCGGTGATGGCGTCGTCACCGCCTGCGCGGCCCGTCAGATCATCCAGCCTGACACTTGCCTCCGTCCCATCCAGGTTCCAGACATTGCCGTCCAGGTCCACCAGGTAGAAGTTGCCGTCGGCACCCACTCTGGTTTCATACCCCAGCTCCGTATGGTGCTGGAGAATATATTCCTTGGTCTTGTCCTGCGACCAGTCCTCATAGGCGGTGTTCGCGAGTGCATCAGCCTCAGCATTCTTTTCCAGCCAGTCAAACACTGCGGAACCGGAACCGTAAGCGGGCAGGGTGCTCGCAAGATCAGACTCTCCAAGAGTGGTATGCAACCCACGCAGCAGCTCGTCGGTATTCATCACGTCGCCGTAGATGATGCCGGAGGAGGCGGAACGTTCCGCCGTAATGGTATCGGAACCCGCGTCGGACAGCGCCGGAGGCGTGAAGCCGCTTTCAAAGGCGGCTTCCAAGCCGTTGGCGTCCGTCACCTGCGTGGCGTTGCCGCCGGGTACAGCAGGGGTAGGCTGCCACTCTTTGGACGTCAGCCTCCCCCACTGCCTCTCGCTGTAATAGAGAGAGCCGTCAGCGGCCTGATTGCCGTGCACACCATCCACCTCGGTACTGGTATTATCCAGCATGGCCAGCGTCTTCATGGCCTTGTCATCAAGATCCTTGCCAAAGCCGATGGCGTTGACCTGCATGTTGGCGGCGGAACCAAGAAGCTCCTGATAGCCGTCCCAGGCCCCCTTCACATCGTCCAGCGTGGCGTAATTGCCGCCACCATAAGAACTGGTGCCGTGGTATGTCGGCACGCCGTCAGACAGGAAATAGGTGATATTCCCCGTGGCATTGGAAGTGCCCTCCAAACCGTTGAACCAATCGGCGGCATTGGAGAACCCGGCCTCGTAGTTGGTGCCGCCATTTGCATTGAGATTGCCCAGGCTAGTCTCGAAGGCTTTCGAGAAGTCAGCATAGTTGTCGTATACTTCTTCTCCGAATGTATAACGTTCACCCTGCGCAGTCTTGGTGATGGACACCTTGATGACTGAACCGGCCTCGCTCGCGAACGGCACTACCGCCAAATTTACGGTCCCGACAAAGTCGCCCTCATGGATACTGTTCTTGATGAAGTTCTCAATGCTTTGCGTCGCCACACCCAGCCGTGTTTCATGTCCGGAAACAGCCCCATCCATACTACCGGACGTATCCAGCACAAAGCAGACGTTATAGTTGGATCCAACCTGTTGTCCTTCGGTCACACCGCCCGTATCCCCGGCAACGAGGGTTCCGGCCACGCCGTCGCCACCCGCGATGTTGATAACATCATCGCTGTTGCTTATGGAGTCGCCACCCTCTGTCGTCGTCTGTTCCACCACTTCCAGCGGAACCTTAGCGGAAGTACTGGCAATGTCGCCGTCGCTGTCCCGGGTTTCGAACTTCAGTTCGAATATGTTGGACGTGTCGGCACCATCCGTTTTCACCTGGAACTGCTCGTACTGCTCCATGGTCCAGTTGCCGTCCTTGTCCAGCGTGGCGGAGAAGAGGACATCGCCCTCCTTGTCGCCGTCCAGCGTGGCCGTGAGGATGGAATCGCCCGTGGAGCCTGTCGTCACATCAAGCGTGGCCGTGTATTCCTTGCCGTCGATGACGACCGTGTAGCTTTCGTTGGTCGCATGGTCGAAAACGGCGTTTTCGTAACCGTCGGCGAACCCGTCCGCCCCGCTTTCGCCCCTCACCGTGCCCGTGGTCACAATGAGCGGGTTGTCCGGCTTGGTGATGAAGTCAATGCCCTGAATGACGAAATCACTGTCTTCATTAGGAAAGTTGGAGGTTTTGTTGTCTACGGAGGAAATCACTACCTTGTCGAAACCTTGGGCTACCACATCCGAGGTCTCCAGCGTGAATTCACCCGTTGCACTGTTTCCCTCCACCAGCACGCTCGCTACGAGCTCCCCACCACGATAGAAGTTGACCAGAGCCTTTTCGGATACATGATCCCACTGCGTCTGCCCCTGAGCCCCCGGTTCCCCGCTATAAAACGCGCCGAAGTTGATGGTCATGCCATAGGCCAGCTTGCCGCCCAAATCAATGACAACCCCTTCGCTGGGAGTGCCATCAGAGGAAACACCTATTTCCCATTCATGGTAGTCCCCCTTGACGGTAAGGCCATAGTCGTTTTCCTGGCCATTGCCCTTGTAGGAGCTATACCCCAAAGTATAATTGCTATTACCGTCAATATCGTTAATTGTCGGCTTGCCGTCAGGATCGTAAATCACTTTGCCCTGAGCGTCGGTTTCGTAGCTTACCTTGGCGGCGCTGATATTCACCTGACCGTCCCACCAACTTGTCTGTACGGGCTGGGAAGGATCACCTTCCGTAAATGAGATGTTCTGGTCGACATCTTGGAGATTTTTGCCGGAATCACCGGGAGTGAGCGAGGTGGAGACGTCGGCGGCGGAGATCGTCGGCACGTCATCCACCACGTCCACATTGACGGTCACGTCGTAGGTGTTGCCCTGCGCGTCCTTGATGGTCACCGTGAAGCTGTCGGCGTTATCGGCCGTGTTCGCACCCTGCCCAGCCTCGTGCGTGATGGCGCTGGTGAGCGTGTACTGGACTTCGCCGTTCTTGACTTCGGTCGCGCCCAGATTGCCAGCGGCCTTGATGCCCACCACGGTATAGCCGTCCGGGGCCGTCCAAGTCACCGTCTCCGAGGTGTCCGCCGTGTCCCCGAGGCCCTTTTCGTCGACCGTCACCTCGCCCGTGAACTCGGGCGCATCGGGCTTGGTGATGTCCACCCTCACCGTGGTTGCCGCCGTGTCGCCGTCCGCATCCGTCACCGTGAACTTCAGGTCCTGAGAACCGTCCACGTTGGCCTCGGCCCTGAATGTGTAGTCCCCCGTGGACGGATCGAATACCAGCGTCCCATTCTCCAGGCTGAAGCTCAGCTTGCCGTCATCACTGGTCTGGCCGTCCTTCCCATTCACGGTCAGCGACTTGCCCGCGCCATCGTCCGCGCCGTAGTCGATCTCCACCCTGCCCGTCACTTCAAAGCCGGAGGCCACATCCTTTGATCCGGCGTCGGCGGAGATCGTCGGCACGTCATCCACCACGTCCACATTGACGGTCACGTCGTAGGTGTTGCCCTGCGCGTCCTTGATGGTCACCGTGAAGCTGTCGGCGTTATCGGCCGTGTTCGCACCCTGCACAGTTTCGTGCGTGATGGCGCTGGTGAGCGTGTACTGGACTTCGCCGTTCACGATTTCGGTCGTGCCCAGCTTGCCATTGCTCTCGATACCCACCACGGTGTAGCCGTCCGGGGCCTTCCAGGTCACCGTCTCCGAGGTGTCCGCCGTGTCCCCGAGGCCCTTTTCGTCGACCGTCACCTCGCCCGTGAACTCGGGCGCATCGGGCTTGGTGATATCCACCGTCACCGTGGTTCCTGCCGTGTCGCCGTCCGCGTCCGTTATCAACACGTTCAGCTTGAAGTCCGTGATGTTCTGATCGGGCTTGGCCTCGAAGCTGTAACTACCGTTGGGCGCTAAATACAGGGTGCCTTGCTCCAGAGTAAAGACGAGCGTACCAACTTCCACGCTTTCGCCCTGGCCTAAGACAGGTTTCACGCCGTTGACCGTAATGTGGTCGAAGTTCCCGTTGCCATCGGGTTGGTAGTTCGCGCTGTCGGCTCCAAAGTCCACGTCGAACTTGCCGCTAATGATATTGCCGGATTTGACCTCGCCCAAATCCGCCTTGTCCGCGCTGATCGTCGGCACATCGTCCACGACATCCACGTTGACTTTCACGGGGTAGGTGTTGCCCTGCGCGTCCTTGATGGTCACCGTGAAGCTGTCGGCGTTATCGGCCGTGTTCGCACCCTGCACAGTTTCGTGCGTGATGGCGCTGGTGAGCGTGTACTGGACTTCGCCGTTCACGATTTCGGTCGTGCCCAGCTTGCCATTGCTCTCGATACCCACCACGGTGTAGCCGTCCGGGGCCGTCCAAGTCACCGTCTCCGAGGTGTCCGCCGTGTCCCCGAGGCCCTTTTCGTCGACCGTCACCTCGCCCGTGAACTCGGGCGCATCGGGCTTGGTGATGTCCACCGTCACCGTGGTTCCTGCCGTGTCGCCGTCCGCATCCGTAATCACCACGTTCAGCTGGAAGTCCGTAATGTCCTGATTGGGTTTGGCCTCGAAGGAGTAGTCACCAAGCGCCGTCACGTACAAGGTACCCTGGGGCAACTCGAAGGCGAGCGCACCCGCCTTTTCGCTCCAAACAGGTTTTACGCCATTGATCGTAATGTGGTTGAAGGTGCCGTCAGCTCCGGGCTGGGCCATGTCGTCGGCTCCAAAGTCCACGTCGAACTTACCGTAAACGATGCCACCGGAAGCGACTGCACCCAAATCCGCCACAGTCGCACTGATCGTCGGCACATCATCGGTAATCACCACCGTAATGGTGGCGGAGCCCACATCGCCGTCAGTATCAGTCACAACGACGGAAAGATCGTGAGAGATGTCGTCAGCGCCGGGTTCCGTATGCTCCTGGGTGCTCCGCTCCAAGGTATAGGCGTATTCAAGCCGTCCGCTGGCGGGGTCAAAGCCGGTGACGTCAAGACGGCCCTCATCGGTAGGGACCGGCGCTCCGGTCAGAACGCCGTTTTGAAACACGGCTACTCCGCCGATAATGATGCCGGCCACGCCGTCAGGCGCGTCAATGATCATCGCTCCATTAGCGATGGCTGTCGTGTTCTCAGCGATGGCTGGCGTGTCCGCTTTTTCCAGCAGCGCGCCTTCCTGAACGCGGAGGATATCACTCCCGGCAACGACGTCGGAATCAACGGGCCGTATCGTCACGCCGTGATCCACGACATCGCCGGCTGCGCCGTCGCCGCTGAGGGCGTCGGGCACAGGCACGGCCGATTCGTCAAGGGTCGTCACGGCCGCGCCGTCAAAGCCGGTATCCAGGCCGTCCAGATGGTTGATGCCGTCCATCAGGCTGCTGTCGCCGAATTCATTGTAACGGGCGGCGCGCGTGGCCGCTCCGGCCGCCGGACCGGCGGCCGGCATCAGGTCCGGGCCGAAGGCGTTGAAAAAGTCCGCCCCGGCCACCAGGGTGCCGTCAATCACGAATTCCGGCATGGCTTCCTGGGAATACTGGGTGTAGAAATTGGTCAGCTCAATACTTGAGCCGTCATCAAAGGTAAGCAGCAAATTGTCGCCGGCGCGGCTCAATGTGGCGGCATTGGCGGGGAAGTCGAATACAAAGCGGGTATCGGGCGCGCTGGGAACGACCCGCGCGGCATTGGCTGCGGGCTTGCTGAGAAGGATATCGGCCATGATAAGCTCCTGAAATAAAGAACTTAAAATTCAAAGACTTGCCCATCAAAATTGACGGAACACCAAAAAACCCCGTCCCGACGTGAGGTCAGGCGGGGCCATTGTGTCTTCGGCCGATGGTCGGGCGCCGGGCGGCGCTATCACTAAGAGAGAGAGAGAGAGAGAGAGAGAGAGAGAGAGAGAGAGAGAGAAGGCATAAAAAAAACCCTCCAAAATCAGTAGGTTGCGCACATTTTGCTTTCGCAAAATCTATCTGCCGCGCAAGTCCCCATATCTGGAAGGAACTCTACGAGCCCTCTATCTATTACGACTCGTGTTTGTTGAATATCCATTAATGACAATCATGTCAACCGCGCAATCAAGGCCGATCCGTTCTTCCATGTGACGCGAGGGCATAAGGCCGGCTCCGACTGCTCCGCGTATCTTTCCACAGCTCAGGGATATTCTCCACGCCACGCCCGCGCTTGCCATCATTCGCGCTCTCTGCCAGTATGCGGAACACGTTTTTTTGCGCGTCCCCCCTTTCCCCAGCAGCCGGAGGGCTCTTTTGCCGCGCCTCGCACACAGGTTCAGCGCCCTTGTCACCCGTTTCATGGGCGCCATCATCATCGCCTGCTCGGCCCTGGCCCTCTGGAGGCCCGGACTGTTCGCCTGGGTGGCCCCACATGTGGCCCCGCTGCTGGGGGTGATCATGTTCGGCATGGGCATGACCTTGCGCTGGGAAGATTTCAGCCATGTTTTTCTACGGCCGCGCGACATTGTTCTGGGTCTCGCGGCCCAGTTCGGCTGCATGCCTCTGCTGGCCTTTCTGCTCTGCCGCCTCTTCCGCTTGCCGCCGGATCTGGCCATGGGCGTCATTCTGGTGGGCACCGCGCCGGGCGGCACGGCCTCCAATGTGCTGACCTTCATCGCCCGCGGCGACGTGCCCTATTCCGTGGCGCTCACCGCCGTGGCCACCTTCCTGTCTCTGGGCCTCATGCCGCTGCTGACCTGGCTGCTGGGCGGCGTCTGGGTGCCGGTGGACGTGTGGGGGCTGTTTCTTTCCATCGTCAATATCGTTTTGCTGCCGGTGCTGCTGGGCCTGACCGCCCACCGTTTTTGCCGCCCCCTGACGCAAAAGGCTCTGCCCTTCCTGCCCCTGCTCTCGTCCCTGGTCATCACCCTGGTGGTGGCCGGGATCATCGCCGTCAACGCGGAGCGCATCCTGCACGCCGAAGCCTCCGTGTTTCTGGTGGTTATTGTTCATAATCTGCTGGGCCTGGCCCTGGGCTACATCCTGGCCCGCGCCTGGAACCTGGGCGAAAGCCGCGGCCGGGCCCTCTGCCTGGAAGTGGGCACGCAGAATTCAGGTCTGGCCACGGCGCTGGCCCTGACGCATTTTTCACCGGCCTCGGCCATTGCCGGAGCCCTGTTCAGCGTCTGGCAGAACATTTCCGGGGCGCTGCTTTCCAACTATTTTCACACCCGCCCGCTCGGCGCGGCAACAACAAAGGAGCAGGCATGAACAGCCGCTTCCTCCCCATTCTGGGCGGCACCATGATTGTGGCCGGTACGGCCATCGGCGCGGGCATGCTGGCCCTGCCCATGATTTCGGCGGGCATGTGGTTTTACTGGTCCGTGGGCCTGCTGCTGGTCTCCTGGTTCTGCATGTTCCGCTCCAGCCAGGCCATTCTGGAAGTCAATCTGCATTTTGAACCCGGAGACAGCTTCCACACCCTGGTGCGTGAGCTGCTGGGCCCGTTCTGGAGCACGCTCAACGGCCTGGCCGTGGCTTTTGTGCTCTACACCCTGGTATACGCCTACGTCAGCGGCGGCGGTTCCGTGGTCCAGCAGAGCCTCGCGCCCATACTGGGCAGCACGCCGCCCCGCCTGCTCTCCAGCCTGCTCTTCGCCCTGTTGCTCACAGTCTGCGTCTGGTGGAGTTCCAAGATGGTGGACCGCCTTTCCGTGCTGCTCATGGGCGGCATGGCCCTGTCCTTTCTGCTCTCCATCAGCGGCATGATCGGCCATATCCGCCTGGACACCCTGCTGGACGCCAAGGGCGGCGGCGGCCGGGCCATCTTCATCTGGGGAGCTGTGTCCACCTATCTGACCTCGTTCTGTTTCCACGCCTCTGTGCCGAGCCTGGTCAAATACCTGGGCAAGGAACCCCGCACCATCAACGCCTGCCTGCGTTACGGCACGCTCATCGCCCTGGTCTGCTATCTTTCCTGGATCGTGGCGGCGGACGGCAACATCCCCCGCGAGCACTTCAAGGCCGTCATCGCCGCCGGGGGCAATGTGGGCGATCTGGTGGCCGCCGCCGGGAACAATCTGAACAGCGTCGTCCTGCGCCTGCTGGAAGCCTTTTCCCTGTTGGCCGTGGCCACGTCCTTCCTGGGCGCGGGCCTGGGCCTTTTTGACTACATGGCGGATCTGTGCAATTTTGACGACAGCCGCCTGGGACGCACCAAAACCCTGTTGATCACCTTTGCGCCGCCCATGCTCTGCGGCCTGATCTGGCCGGACGGCTTTTTGCCGGCCATCGGCTGGGCCGGGCTGGCGGCCTCCATCTGGTCCGTTATCGTGCCCGCCCTGCTCCTGAGGGCCGGGAGACGACGGTTCGCCGCGCACGGCTATGCCGCGCCGGGCGGCGCGCTGCTTGTGCCTCTGCTGTTGTTGTACGGCATTCTTGTGGCCGTCTGTCATACGCTTTTTGTCTTCAAACTCTTACCCATGTATCAGTAAAGGAGAAGGTCATGAAAAAGGAAGTCGTCAGCACCGATAAAGCGCCCGCCGCCGTTGGCCCTTACAGCCAGGCCATTCGCGCGGGGGACATGCTTTTCCTTTCCGGCCAGGTGCCTCTTGATCCGGCCACGGGCAAGCTGGCGGAAGGCGGCATTGAGGAACAGGCCGCGCGGGCCTGCAAAAATCTGGCCGCCGTCCTGGAATCCCAGGGCCTCAGCCTGGACAATGTGGTCAAAACCACGGTCTTCCTCACCGACATCAGCAAATTCCCGCTGGTCAACGAAGTCTACAAGCAACACTTCAAGGCTCCCTGCCCGGCCCGTTCCTGCGTGGAAGTCAGCGCCCTGCCTCTGGGCGTGCAGGTGGAAATTGAAGCCATCGCCGTGGCGTAAATTCCGCCCAGCCGACTGACCTCAAACCCGGTTTTCCAGCGGGCGGAAGAGCCGTTGCGCTTTTCCGCCCGCTTCGTGCCAGCGCGGCTTCGCGTTGAAATCGGATACATTTACGCCGACGCGGCCCTCACCTCTTCCCTCATGCCCGCTTCTTTCCCATGCTGCATATCCTCGCCACCAGCCTCTCGCTTTACGTCATTGTCCGCCTGATTCTGCCGCTGCGCCTGCCGCTCTGGCTCAAGCTCGTTCTCAGCCTGCTGGTGGTGCTTGTCGCGCTGAAGCTCTACTTTTTCCGCATGGCCTTCGGCACCATGATGCCGGAGCTGCCGCGCTGGCTGACGGCCGCCACGGGCGTGCTGCACGGCTCGCTGATCCTGCTGATCATCCTCTGCGCATTGCGCGACGCCCTGCTGCTGGCCCTGTGGCTGGCGCGCAAAGCTCTGCCGCATGTGCCGACGCTGCCGTTTTCCAACGGTGAGTGGGCCTCGGGTCTGCTGGCGCTTTCCCTGCTTCTGAGCGCCGTGGCCGTCTGGCAGGCATTGCGCGTGCCGGACGTGCGCAAGCTCAGCCTGACCCTGCCCCGGCTGCCGCAAGCCCTGAACGGCCTGCGTATCGTCCAGCTTTCGGATCCGCACATCAGTTCCGGATTTCCACGGGACTGGGTCCAAGCCGTGGTGGACAAAACCAACGCGCTCAAGCCGGATCTGATCGTGATCACCGGCGATCTGGCCGACGGCCCGCCCGCCTGGCGAAGCGGTGATCTCGCGCCGCTGGCGGACTTGCGCGCGCCGCTGGGCGTGTTTTCCTGCACGGGTAATCATGAATATTACTGGGGCTACCAAGGCTGGATGGCGAAAAGCCGCGAGCAGGGCATCAGGCCTCTGGAGAATGCCCATGTGGTTCTGGAAACTCGGGGCCAAAAGCTGGTGCTGGCGGGCGTCACCGACCAGGCCGCCCCGGCCTTCGGCCTCCCCGGCCCGGACATGCGGCGGGCCCTGGAAGGCGCGCCCCGAAACGCCGCGCGCATCATGCTGGCCCACCGGCCCCGCCTGGTGGAGCAGAGCGCTCAGGAAAACGTGGATCTTCAGCTTTCCGGCCATACCCACGGCGGGCAGTTATTCGGGGTCAACCAAATTGTCGGCTGGTTCAACGACGGCTTTCTCGCGGGAACCTATCATGCGGGACGCACTTTGCTGTATGTGAGCCCCGGCAGCGGCCTGTGGACGGGCTTTCCCCTGCGCCTGTTCGTGCCCTCGGAAATCACGGAAATCACGCTGCGCAGCGGGAAAAACGGATAATCTCCCTGAAAGCATACGGGAACCGGCGTACATCCCCCTTGCCATTTTCCGGTCTTTGCAAAATAGTGAGTTATGTTCGCTTCCGGCTGAAAACGGGAAAAGGTCACGCAGATGGAAAAAGAATGGTCTGAAAGCCGGGCGGGGCGTTTTGCCCTGAGCCTGCAAATGCGCCTGCTGCAACAATGCCTGGCGGCGTGGCCGAGGCGGGGCAAAAGCCTTTTGGAAGTCAACTGCGGCGAAGGCCTGTTCCTGTCCCTGCTCTGGGAATGCGGATTTGACGTGACCGGCACGGAGCCGACGCCCGCCCTGCGGGCGCGGGCCGCGGCCACCGCCCCCGCCGGAACCGAAGTGGAAGCGGCTGCGGATGACCATCTTCCCTTTGAGGACAATGCCTTTGACTGGGTCGTTCTGCATGTGACGGCCGCCGACGGCGACGGCCTCGCGGCCAGCGCGCGCGAGGCCTTGCGGGTGGCGGCGCGGGGCCTTACCGTCACCTTCTGGAATGCCGCGTCCCTGCCCTGGCTCTGCCGACGCCTGAGCGGCCACAAAACAGTCTGGCCCGAACCGGCCTACTGCTGGTGGCGAATCTGGCGGCTGCTCAAGGCGTTCAAGGCCGGTCGCCTGACCGGCCTGAGCACTCTGGCCGGTCCGATCCGCACCTGGAACAGACAATGCGCCGCCGCGCCCTGCAATGCCTGGCTGCGCGGCCTGCCCGTGGGCGCCTGGGGCGCCATCCGTCTGGATCTGGTGCCGCTCAAACCGGTGACGCCGCTGCCCCTGCGTCTGGGGCGAGGACGTCTGCGCCGCCCCGAGCCGGTACTGGAATGCGGTCAGAAAAATTTAGTGAGATGTCACGCCTCACCTCTCGGTTCGGCGTGAAGATCGCACAGCAAAAACTATGTTTTTTGCTGTGCTTACGCCGCCTGCGGCGGCGCGCAATCCCTTGCGGGTTTGCGGCATGTGTCGCTGACGCGACACTGATCTCTCCCCTCAAAAAACGCGGGAAAAGCGCATGAAACTGCCCCTGCTCTCGACCCTGGCCGCGCTGGCGCGCGAACACGTCCTGGCCCTGACCGTGGCCCTGCTGGTAGCGGCCCTGGCGGCGGGCGGCTTTTACGGCTGGCGCTATTACCAGTATCGCCAGAGCAGCGAGTACGCCTTTGTCCGTCTGCAAGGGGCCCTCTCGCCGCCCAAGCCGGAAGAACTGGCTCTGCGCGTGGACTTCAACACCCTCTCCGGACATTTGGCCACAGCCGTGGCGCGGAACTTTGCCTTTTTCAAACAGGGGCCGGACCAGATCCGCAGCCTGAAAGACATTATCCAGACCGGCCTGCTCAAAAAATTTCTGAGCAAGGAGGAACCAGCCAAGGGCCACGTGGAGAAAGAGGAAAACCCCGAAAAGCTGCTCCAACAGCCGTTGACCTTGCTGCCGCCCGATTTTCTGACCCAGTTCATCGCCAATCTCGGCATGCGCCCTGCTGAAAACGGCACGGTTCTGCTTTCTTCCAGCATCCGCCATCCCCTGCTGAACCAGACCTTTCCCCTGGTCTTGAGCATGGAAAAAGGCCCGGACGGCTGGATCGTCCGCGATCTGGTCAACGCCGACGAGTTGACCAGGCAGTTCCGCGACGCGCTGCAGGCGCGCCTGACCGCCCGCCACGATGTGCTGATCCGTAAAAATGCCGCCACCAACAAACGCATGGACGGCATCCTGCCCCTGCAATCCTGCACGGCCAGCGCGGGCCTGCTTTCAGACGGCAAAACCCTGGTCCTGGTGGCGCATGTGCTGGCCCGCAATACGGGCGACGTTTCAGTGAACAATCTGGATCTGGACGCCACCTTCAGCGGCCCGGACGGCACGAAGCTGTTGCGCCGCTTTCTCAACGCGGCCCGGCCCGTCGCGCCGGGCGAGGATTTCGACCAACGCTGGAGCATTGAGCTGGACGGACAGAGTCCGCAGGGCCGGAGTCTGCTGGCCGCCGGGCCGTTGACCTGCACGGCGTCCTGGCGCACACTGGGGCTGAGCAATGCCGAAGTGCTGCATATCGTCGATGTGCCCGACATCCTGAAGGCCTGCAACAAGCCGGGGCACCATCACTTCCTGGGCTTCTGTCTTTCTCCCATCTTTCAGAACTGATTCCATCCAACCAGAGTGGATTAACGTTGAGATTGTACAATCTCAACGTGTTGGAGACGCCCGCATCGGCATGCAACAGCGCAAATAAATTGCGCTGACGCCTGTCTCCGCTGTCGCCATCCGGTCGCGCTTTCCACTTCCGGATAAAAAAGTTCAAAACGCTTGCCTGGAAGTGGAATAGGGGAATATTTCAGCAGCTTACCCGGCAAAGTGAAAAAATATGACTTTTCTCTCCAGGGCATCTGTGCCATAGTTCACCGGATCAGAGCCTAAAAGTATTCGCCGGCGCAAGACCGGCCTCATTTACGCAAGGAGCCGCACATGCAGGGCCGCAGCCGTTCCATCCATCTTTCCGTGCATATTCACAAAGACCCCGCCGCCATGGCCGAGCGAGCCGCCCACATTCTGGCGGCGGCCTGCGAAGAGGCCGTGGCCGAGCGCGGCGTGTTCAAGATCGCCCTTTCCGGCGGCCAGACCCCCATCCCTCTCTTCCGCCTGCTGGTCGCCAGCGACTGGGCCGACCGCCTGCCTTGGGACAAAATGACCTTTTTCTGGGTGGACGAGCGTTGCGTGGGCCCGGAACATCCCGAAAGTAATTACGGTCTGGCCCGGCGCGAACTGCTCGGCCAGGTGCCGGCCACGCACTTTTTCCGCATGCGCGGCGAAGCGGACCCGGTGGAGGCCGCCGTCAAGTATGAACAGCAGATCCGCCATGACTTCAATCTCGGTCCGCAGGAACTGCCGCGTTTTGACTTCATGCTTCTGGGCATGGGCGAGGACGGGCACACCGGCTCCATCTTCCCCAATTCTCCGGCCCTGGCTGAAAAGAAGCGCCTGGTCATCGATCAGTACGTGCCCGAGCGCAAGGCCGACCGCCTGACCCTGACCCTGCCGGTCATCAACAATGCCCGTTGCTGCATGTTTCTGGTTACCGGCGCGGAAAAGCACGACGTGCTCTCCCGCGCCCTCAACCTGCTGGCCGAACCCACCCTGCCCGCCCAGATGGTGCGGCCCGGCATCGGCGATCTGATCTGGGTGGTGGACGAAGCTGCGGCCACCGGCAAATAGGGCAGTTGACGCATTTCATGCGGGAACGGTTCTGGACGCTGCCCCTCAGGGGCGTATTCCCTCTTTCATCATTGCGCCGCCGGTTGTTGCATCGGCGGCGTTCATTTTCTCAAGGCCCCGCAGAATGCGCGCCTTGCAGATCAGTTCCGGGCGGTATTCAAAATGCATGAGGTCATACTCGTGCCATTTGCCGCCCCAGATGAAACCCTCCGCTTCAAAAGCGGCCACAATGGCCGAAGGGTAGCTCTGCTGCATGGGATGCGGCCGCAGGCGGCTCCAGCGCCAGTAAGGCGCGCGCCGGGCGCTCAGATCCAGAGCCACCCCGTAGGCATGCGGGCTCAGACGCTGTTCCCCGGCCACGCGCCGCCACAGAAAGCCGCCGTCCGTCTTGAGCAGGGCACGCAGTTCCGGTTGTTCGCGCACGGACTCGGCCAGACGCGGCTCCACCTTTTGCAGGGCTCGCGCCGCGGTTGCCGCCAGACGGACAGGCTGCCCCAGCACATGCGCCGTGCGCAGCCCCTTGCCCACCTGTCGGGCGTCTGAGCCATATAAAGCCGCCAGCAGAGCATAGGAGCGCCGCCGTCCCGGCGCCACGCCTTCCGGCGTGGCCGGGCGTTCCGGTTCCAGCGGGTAGAGATCGGCCATGCTGGCGCGCACGTCCACATCCCATGGGTCCGCCGGAAATTCCCGGCCCTCGCCCTCACCCCGCGCCCGGCTGTACAGCACGCGGCGGCCGTCGGCCAGCACCAGCCATTGCCCGCCGTCGCCGTCAGGCTCCAGGGCGCGCACAACCGGGTAGGCCAGGCGCAGACAATAGAGATTGACCGCATCCTCGGCGGATGCCTCCTGAACCGGCGGCCCGCCCCAGGCGGCGCGCGGCGCGCAGCAGAACAGACAGCAACAAAAAAGGAAGAAACAGCGCATGCGCCAGCCTGACCCGGCCCGCCCGCGCTTGTCAAGGCGGGCGCTTTTGCGTACATCAGCGGCCATGCATGCCTGGAAATTTTTCATTGCGACCTTCGGCTGCAAGGTCAATCAGTACGAAAGCCAATCCCTGCGCGAAGCCTGGCAAAAGCTGGGCGGCGAGGAGTGCGACGTGCCGGGCGAGGCCGATGTGCTCTGCGTCAACAGTTGCGCCATCACCGCCAAAGGCGAACGCGACGCGCGCAATGCGGTCTTCCGCCTGCGGCGCGAAGCCCCGGCGGCCCGCCTGATCCTTACCGGCTGCGCGGCCCGCCTGTTCACGAAGTTCCGCCCCCGGCCCGGCGCGGCCTGGGCCGAACCGGACCTGCTGGTGCCGCAAGAGGACAAGAGCCGCCTGCTGCGCGGCCCCTGGCCGGAGGGGAACGCGCCCGGCCTTCCGGCGGCGGAGAGCATCCGGGCTGAAGCGCCGGCAAATTTCCCTCCCTTCCGGATCAGCAGTTTCCGGCGCGCCCGGCCCGTCCTCAAAGTGCAGGACGGTTGCGCGCACCGCTGCACCTACTGCATCGTGCCGCTCACACGCGGCAGGCCGCGCAGCCGCGCCCCGCAAGAGGTTCTGGATGAAGCCCGCCGCCTGCTGCGCGCCGGGCACGCCGAACTCATGCTTTCCGGCGTCAATCTGCGCCAGTACGGCCGCGACGTGCCGGATTACGGGGGTTTCTGGGATCTGCTGCGCTTTCTGGACGGACATCTGGCCCCGGAATTCGCGGGCCGGGCCCGCTTGCGGATCAGCTCCCTGGAACCTTCGCAGTTGGACCGGCGCGGCCTGGAAACCCTGACGGCCTGCCGCATGCTCTGCCCGCATCTGCACATCTCGCTCCAGCACGCCAGTCCGGCGGTGCTCAAGCGCATGGGGCGCGGCCACTACACAGCGGGCATGCTGGAAGAAGGCGTGGCCGCCCTGGCGGCCCACTGGCCGCGCATGGGTCTGGGCGCGGACATTCTGGTGGGCTTTCCCGGCGAAACAGACGAGGATTTGAGACTGTTGCTGGAGCTGGTCCAGCGCCTGCCCCTGAGCTACGCTCACGTCTTCCCCTACTCACGGAGGCCTGGCACGGCGGCGGAGGCCTTTGCCGGGCATTTGCCCCAGGCCCTCAAACTCCGACGCGCGGCCGAGGTGCGCGCGGCCGTGGCGCGTCGCCACCAGGACTTTCTGCGCGACCAGCTCGCCCTGCCGCGCATGTTGGTGGCCGCCGACATTCTGAAACACGCCCCGGCGGGAGCGGATGCCGGAATGCCGGAAACCGGCGGCCCCAGCGGCCTGTGCAAGGGCGTCAACGAGTTTTACGCCCCCTGCTTTTTCCGGGCTCCGGCAAACGGAACGGTCAGTCCCGAGGTCCTCTCCGGCCTGCTGGCCGCGCGGCCCGTGCGGGCCACGGAAAAAGGCCTGCTGGTGGAACTGATGTCTGATTTTTCACATTAGGGGCGGCATAGCCGCCATAAGTCAGAGAAATTTGAGAGCATACCTAATTCGAAATTTTTATAATCAGACACTAGAAGCAGAACAGTCATGAAAAAGGGGACCGTGTGGTCCCCTTTTTCATGACAATACGCGTTGCGTGCTTACACGCTGATCTTGCCGCCCAGCAACTTGATGAAGGCCGCGATCCAGGCCGGATGCGCGGGCCAGGCCGGAGCCGTGACCAAATTGCCGTCCACCACCGCGTTGGTGAAGGTTTCGTTGGTGTCGGCCCAGGTGGCTCCGGCGTCCACCACATCCGGCTTGACCGCCGGGTACGCAGTGCAGGTGCAGTTTTTCAGAATTCCGGCGGAAACCAGGATCTGCGGGCCGTGGCAGACCGCCGCGATGGGTTTTTCAGCCGCGTTGAATTCGCGCACGATTTCCAGCAGCCTGGGGTTCAGGCGCAGGTATTCCGGCGCGCGGCCGCCGGGCACCACCAGGCCCGCGTAGTCGGCGGTGTTGACCTTGTCGAAGTCGTAGTTGATGACGAAATTGTGGCCGCGCTTTTCAGTGTAGGTCTGGTCGCCCTCAAAGTCATGGATGGCGGTCTTCACCGTGTCGCCGGGCTTTTTGCCGGGGCAGACGGCGTGCACTTCATAGCCCACCATCTGGAGCATCTGAAAGGGCACCATCACTTCGTAATCTTCCACAAAATCTCCGGCCAGCAACAGAATCTTTTTCATTGTCTTTACTCCTTGGGCATGCCCCGACAGGGGCCGCCCCACATGGCCCCGGCGGGGCCCGGTTGACGGGTTCGCGGCAACAGAGGGGGATATGCCGCCCTTGCCTTGCCGATACGCATTCTTATATATGCAGGCAAAGCCCGTCGGCAAGCCCCCACTGCGGGGTTACACGGGCGGAAATTCCTGCTGCTGGAGGATTCTCATGCCCATGTACGACTTTCTCTGCACTGCCTGCGGAGAAAAATTCGAGGAACTGGTCGCCGGAGACGGCGCGTCGCCTGCCTGCCCCAAGTGCGGCTCCAATGCCACCGAGCGCCAGATGAGCGTTCCGAGCCCCCTGAAAACCGGGGCTTTTCCCTTCAAGCCCGGCCCGGTGCGCCCCATGGGCGGGGGTATGCCCTCCTGCGGCGCATCCGCCGGAACGGGCGGCTGCGGCGGCAGCGGCGGTTTTTCCTGAGGCAGTTGACCGCAATCCGTGAGATTGCTTCGCACAAAGGCCCTCGCACACGCGGGGGCCTTTCAAGCTGATAACAAACCCCGCTTGCGCGGTGTTTGCACCGCCATCGGCTCTCGTTTTCAGGAAAACTTGCCGGGCGGAAAGGCACAAAAATCAGTCGCTCACGGCACGGCAAAGCCGTGACCTGCTCCTGATTTTTGGCCGCGTTGACAAAGTCAACGCTCCGAAAGCACCCCACGCACGCGGGGCCTTTCTTGCATTCCCCCGGCCCTTGCTCTACACTTCCCGAATATCTTTTGCAGCAGGAGAAACTATGCTCCGCAGTATGACCGGATTCGGACGCTGTCTGGTGGAAAACGCCAACCTCACCCAGCAATGGGAGGTTAAAAGCGTCAATGGCCGCCACCTGGACCTCAAGTGGCGCTTGCCCGTGGCCGTGCGCAGCCTGGAGCCGCGCCTGGAAAAAGTGGTCCGGCGCTTCGCCTCGCGCGGCCGGGTGGACATCAGCCTGATCCTGCAATACGCGGCCGGTTCCGCGCCCAGCCCACGTTTCGACAGCCTGCAGGCCGCAGCCATGCTGGAGAGCCTGCACGCCCTGGCCGCCTCGCGCGGCGAGGACTTCGCGCCCGACTACAACGCCCTGCTGCAGATATCCTCTCTGTGGGGCGACACCGGCGAAGAGCTGGATGAAAACGTCGTCGCCCTGCTGGAGGAAGGTCTGGCCCTGGCTCTGGAAGATTGGAATGAAGCCCGCGCCACCGAAGGCCGGGCCCTGGCCACGGACATGCACTCCCGCATTCTGCGCATGCAGGAATGGACCGGCCTTATCGCCGAACGGGCCCCGGTCATCAAGGAGGAGCGGGCCAATACGCTGCGTGAGCGCCTGGGCGAGGTTCTGGCCCAGAGCGGACAGGAGCTGGAGGAAACCCGCCTGCTTCAGGAAGTGGTCATTCTGGCCGACCGCCTGGACGTCAGCGAGGAGCTGACCCGCCTGAACACCCATCTGGAACGCCTGGGCAATCTGCTGCAAAGCGGCGGCGACGCCGGGCGGAGGTTGGATTTCACCCTGCAGGAATGCTTCCGCGAGATCAACACCTGCGGCAACAAGCTGCCGGACGTGCAACTTTCCCGCCTGGTGGTGGATTTCAAAAACGAACTGGAAAAATGCCGCGAGCAGGTCCAGAACCTGGAATGATCCCATGCCCGGCGACAGACTCATTAACATAGGTTTCGGCAATTACGTGCTGGCCGGACGGGTGGTGGGCATTGTCAGCCCGTCCTCGTCGCCCATGAAGCGCCTGCGCGAGGACGCGCGGGCCGAGGGGCGGCTCATTGACGCCACCCAAGGGCGCAAGACGCGCTCCATTCTGGTGACGGATTCCAACCATGTGATCCTCTCCTCCATCCAGCCCGAAACCATCAGCCAGCGTTTTACGCAGGAGGAAGGGGCCTGATGCGGCGTGAAGGCATTGCCCTGGTTCTGAGCGCTCCGTCCGGAGCGGGCAAGACCACCTTGATCAAGCGGCTTCTGGCGGAATTTTCTCATTTCGGCTACTCGGTATCCTGCACCACACGTCAGCCGCGCCAGGGGGAAGTGCACGGCAAGGATTATCTTTTTCTGAGCCGGGAGGATTTTGAAAGCCGCCGGGCGCGGAACTATTTCGCGGAGTGGGCCGAGGTGCACGGCAATTTCTACGGTACGCCCCTGGAGCCGGTGAAGGACATGTTGCGCCAGGGCCAGGACGTACTTTTCGACATTGACGTGCAGGGCGCGGCCCAGCTCAAGCTGACGCTCGACGAGGCCGTCTTTGTCTTCATCCTGCCGCCGAGCATGGCGGAACTGGAACGCCGCCTGCGCGGGCGCGGCCTGGACGACGAGGCCACTATTGAACGCCGCCTGAACAACGCCCGCCGGGAGATTCTCGAGGCCCGCTGGTACGACGCCCTGGTGGTCAACGACGACCTGGACGCGGCCTATGACGCCCTGCGGGCTGTCTATCTGGCCGCCGCCATGGCTCCGGCCCGCAATCCCCGGCTGGTGGAAGAACTGCTCGCGCGCTGAATCCCGCAAACGCCCCGTCACAACAAGGAAGACAATGGCCCAGCTTATCGTCGCTCTGGATCTGCCCCGCAAGGATGCGGCCCTCTCCCTGGCCCGTGATCTGCAAGGCCTGGCGCCCTGGTGCAAGGTGGGCATGGAGTTGTTCACCCTGGCCGGGCCTTCCCTGCTGGAATCACTCAAGAGCCTGGGCTTCCGGGTTTTTCTTGATCTGAAGTTTTACGACATCCCGCATACCGTGGGCCAGGCCGTCAAGGCCGCCGCCGCGGTGGGCGTGGATCTGCTGACCCTGCACTGCCAGGGCGGCGAGCGCATGTGCCGCGAGGCCCGCGCGGCCGTGGACGGCCTGGCGGCGGACAGCCCCGCGCGCCCCCTGCTTTTCGGCGTCACGGTGCTGACCAGCTTCGCGGAGGGCGAAATGCCCGGCATTGCCGCCGCCCCGGCGGATTTCGCCTTGAGCCTGGCGGCCGGGGCCGCCGCCTGGGGCCTGGACGGCGTGGTCTGTTCCGGCCTGGAAGCCGCGCGGATCAAAACGGCCTCGCCCGGCCTGCTTTGCCTCTGTCCCGGCATCCGCCCGGCCGGGGCCGCCGCCGGCGATCAGCGCCGGGTCATGACCCCGGCCAGGGCCGTTGCCGCCGGAGCGGACTTTCTGGTGGTCGGCAGGCCCATTCTTGAAGCGCCGTCCCCGGCCAAGGCCGCGCGGCGCATCCTGGCGGAAATGGACGCCGCCGGGTAATTTACTGATTTCTATGGAAATCAGTCACCATCGGCCTTGCGGCCGATGCACCGCCACAGGTGATTTTGCGGTAAAATGTAAAAATTTACCGCGTAGATCCGTAAGGAAACATTATGCCCGAAGAACAAGCCTCCGCCCCTCAAAACCCGGCGCTCAGCGCCCCCCGGCCCGCCGCCTCCAGAGCTGCCGTTGCCGAAACCAACAAGGCCGAGGTGCGCGGGGTGTTTTCCACCCAGGAAATCCGCCGGGTGGGCACAGGCACCACCACCCGCAAAACCGTGCAGAAAACCTTCTGGTTCATTGAGCAGCACGGCGACGTCATCGAGTGCCAGCCGCTCAATCCCAATTACGTGCCCAGCGGCCCCAAGCGCAAGATCACCATGGACGAGCTGATCAGCAAATTCGCGCCGGAACCGGAGTTCTACCTCAATTCCGTCTATCCCAAGATGCAGGAATTGCAACGTTCCGTGGACAACGGGGACAACCACCGCGAAAAAGGCGAAAATTTCGCCGCCGAATACGAATATTCCCGCGCGCTCAAGGTGGACGAGGAAAACGTGCGGGCCAACTTCGGCATCGGCCTGACCTATATGGAACGCGGCGACGCGGAAAAGGCCCAGGATATTTTCGAGCGCCTGGTCAAGTTGGACGGCGCGTTCGAGCCCGAGCACAAGCATCTTTTCAATGAATTCGGCATTAATCTGCGCAAGAACAAGATGCTGCAACAGTCCGTGGAGTATTATGAGCGCGCCCTGCAACTCTCGCAGAGCGATGAAAACCTGTACATGAACATGGCCCGCGCGCTCCTGGAAACCAAGGACATCAACGGCTGCATCGACAATCTGCTCAAAGCCCTGGAAATCGCTCCCAAGCATGAGCCTTCGCTGAAATTCCTGGCCTGGATGATTCAAAAAAATCTGGTGCCGGAAGAGCGTCAGGAAGCCGTGCGTAAGGCTTTGCGCGCCGTGGCCCAGGCGGCCCAGGCCGCTCCGGCGCAGGACCAGGCTTCGTGAAAAACTGGCAGTTCCGCGAAGGGCCGCCCGGCACGCCGCCCTCCGGCTGGGCCGAGCAGCTTTCCATTTCGCCGCTCCTGCTGGAAATCCTCTGGAAGCG
This sequence comes from Desulfovibrio sp. 3_1_syn3, assembly GCF_000145315.2. Lineage (NCBI taxonomy): Bacteria > Pseudomonadati > Thermodesulfobacteriota > Desulfovibrionia > Desulfovibrionales > Desulfovibrionaceae > Desulfovibrio > Desulfovibrio sp. 3_1_syn3. The sequence continues at coordinate 1,925,080 of NZ_ADDR02000001.1, read as the reverse complement.
AGGCCTGACAGAGGCCGAGGCCATGGAGGATTTTCTGTCGGCGCGTCTGAACGCGCTCACGCCGCCCTCCTGCTGGCCCCAGATTCCGCAGGCCGCCGAACTGCTGGCCCAGGAACTGTTGTCCGGCAAAAAGCTGGCTGTCTGGGGCGACTACGACGTGGACGGCATCACGGCCTCCACCCTGACCCTGGATGTCCTGGAAGCCCACGGCATCATGGCCGGGCACCATCTGCCCGACCGCCGCAGCGAGGGTTACGGCCTGAACATCCCCCAGATCGAACTCCTGGCCGCGCAAGGCTACGGCATTCTGCTGACCGTGGACTGCGGCATTTCGGACCTGGAAGCCGTGCGCCGCGCGCGGGAGCTGGGCATGACCGTGGTCATTTCCGACCACCATCTGCCCCCGGCGGAACTGCCCCCGGCCCAGGCCATCTGCAACCCCCGCCTGGACGAGGCCGAGGCTTCGCCCTGCCCGCATCTGGCCGGGGTGGGCGTGGCTTTTTATCTCATGGCCGCCGTCAACGCGGCTCTGGCCCCGCATACGGACAAGCGCTACAAAATGGACGAGGCCCTGGATCTGGTGGCTCTGGGCACCCTGGCCGACGTCATGCGCCTGACCGGCGAGAACCGCATTCTGGTACGCGGCGGCCTGGGCAAACTGGCCAAAGCCGCACGCCCCGGCATGGCGGCCCTCAAGGTGGTCAGCGGTTTTGACGCGGCCGCCTCCCTGAGCAGCGGGCAGGTCGTTTTTCGTCTGGCCCCGCGCATCAACGCCGCCGGGCGCATGGGACAGGCGGAGCTGGCCCTGCAGCTGCTGCGCGAAAAGGATTACGCGGCCGCCGCGCGCCTGGCCGCGCAACTGGACGCCCTGAACACCGAACGCCGGGCCGAGGAGGAGCGTATCCACGCCGCGGCCCGCGTCCAGGCCGAGAAGCAGCTTTCGCGCGGACCGCGCGCAAGCCTTGTGCTCTACGGCCAGGACTGGCACCCCGGCATTGTGGGCATTGTGGCTTCACGCATTGTGGATGAATTTTACCGCCCCACCATCATTCTCTGTGAGGATCAGGGCAACCTCAAGGGCTCGGGCCGCTCGGTGCGCGAATTCGACCTGCATTCGGGCCTCGCGGCCACGGCCCCCTGCCTGCTGGGCTTCGGCGGGCACCGCTTGGCCGCCGGAGTGCGCCTGGAGCCGCAACGCCTGGAAGAATTCCGCGAGCGCTTCGACGCCGTGGCCGCCGAAGCGCTGGGGCCGGAGCCGCTCCGCCCCACCCTGACTCTGGAATGCGAGCTGGATTTCGCCCGTGCCGGTGAACAGTGCTTTTTAAAAGAGCTGGAGCTTCTGCAACCCTTCGGACCGGGCAATGCCGAACCGGTATTCGCCTCGCCGCCCCTGCTGGTCAAGGAGCGCTCCTTTCTGGGACACAGCCGCGAGCATGTGCTGCTGCGCGTTCAGGACCAGAAAAGCGGCGTCACCCTGTCGGCCAAAGCCTGGCGTATGGCCGAGGCTCTGCCGCCTTCCCTGGTGGGTCAGACCATCCGCCTGGCCTACACGCCCCGCCTGGATACCTATAACGGCATCGTCTCCGTGGATCTGGGCGTCAAGGACTGGCAGCCCGTGTAACACGGCGGCGGAATGACTCACTGAAAGCTGAACACGGGCAAAGCCCGGCGCTGAATCATAGCGACAGCCGCGCAACAATATCCTTGTTATATAAATACTTCTCTTCAGACGCGGCAGGATTCAGGGCAACAAGCGGGATATCTCTTTCATGTAAAGATCCGTGCGTCCGTGAAGCATCGGTCGTGATGCATTCACCCTCCACTTCTCCAAATGCGCTGTCTTTTCCCGAAAAAAGCACATAATCTCCAATTCGTCCCGCAGGGAGATGATAAATTTCTGCCGCTTCCTCTTTAGGTAAGACCTGTTCGACATGGTGGTGATTTTTCGCAAAATCAAAAAATGCGGCGGCCTGACTTTTATCTTTTAAAAACACATACAGCATCCCGCCTTCCTGGTAGATATGATTTTCAACATAGCGATCCTTTAACGGCGGCAGACAATACACAGCAAATCCAGCCCGCTCCGCTATGCTCTGAAAATTGACGATAGTTGACTTCTGATTCATGCCGTGATCGGCCGTGATATAAATCTGCCTGCCGGGATCAAGGGTACAGATTTTTTCCACATATTCGTCAATCGCGGCAATTTGCGCGACCGCCTCTTTGTGCCCCGGCGCATAATGGTGAAAGATGTAGTCATTTGTCGTGCAATACACCATGTCGGGATCAGCGATTTTTATACACTGATACGCCGCCTTTATGATCCATTGCGTGCTTTCACCGCTCTGTATGGCGGGCGGCATGTCCAGGCCGTACTGCTCAAGCTGCCCGCGATCCGGTGTCTGGGCGCTGATGCCGATGTCCGCGCCGTCGCCATAGACTCCGAGAATTTTGCCCTTTACCGTCAAAAGGGCGGTTTTGCCGCCCGCTTCCTTACAACGCTGCAAGATCGTGGGCGCTTTCATATAGCCCCGTTCTTCTATAAATCCTTCCCGCCCTGTTTCAGGATTGTAGAAATAATTGCCCACCACGCCGGTTTCTTCCGGCCATTTTCCCGACAAAATGCAGGCATGATTGACATTGGTCACGGACGGCACGGCGCATAGAATGCGCTTCGCAAAACCAGTCTTCTTTGCCAGCCGGAAGATATGAGGCGCTGTTTTTTCCGTAAAATATTCTGGAGCGCAACCGTCAATGACAAGTATCAGCACTTTTTCCATACCCCGGCTCCTTTCACTTTTTTCTCATTTTTATAACGAAACGGAATACTATGCCATAGAGCCGACCATGAATTTCAGTCTATCTTACGCACCTTCCGCAACAGGATAAAATTTTATTCCCTTGCGTATCAGGGCACGGACGCCCCGGCCCGCAGGGGCCGTCAACGTGATCACCGGCGGTTTTACCGCCGGTGATCACGTCTCGTGCTGTTGGAAAGGCCGCGCAGCCTTCGGCAAAACATTCAATACGGAATAACGCGACGCCCCGTTCTGCTTACGTTGCGCTGCCCAGCATTTCCCGCAGCAACGGCCCCACTTCGCCGGGCTTTGCGGCCACCCCGGCCCCGGCCCTGAGCAGAGCGGCCGTTTTGCCCTTCACTGTGCCGTGCCCGTGGCTGGCAATGGCCCCGGCATGCCCCATACGCTTGCCCTCGGGCGCGGTGCGCCCGCCCATGAAGACGACCAGGGGTTTGCTGAACACCCCGGCTTCCACGGCCTCGGCCACCTCCTCTTCCATGCTGCCGCCCAGCTCGCCGATGACCACCAGGGCATGCGTGTCCGGATCTTCCTGGTACATGGGCAACAGCTCGGCGAAGCGGGTGCCGGGCACCGGGTCGCCGCCCACGCCCACCAGGGTGGTGACCCCGAAGCCGCCCTTGATGATCTCGGCGGTCACTTCATTGGTCAGGGAACCGCTGCGGGTCATGACCCCCACATGGCCTTTTTTATACACGCTGTCGATCCAGTAGGGGATGATCCCCAGCAGGGCCTCGCCCACGGAAATGATGCCCGTGGTATTGCCCCCCACCACCATGGCCCCGCAGGAAAGGGCCGCTTTGCGGATCTGCACGCTTTCGTGCAGGGGAATGCCGTCGGCCGTGGCGCAGATTTTGCGGATGCCCGCGTCCAGGGCCTCGAAAATGGCGTCCTTGGTGAAACGCGGCGGCACGAAGAGCATGGCCACGTCGGCGGGATGCTCCCGCATGCCCCGACGCACGCTGTGGTATACCGGCACTCCGGCCACATCCTGCCCTTCCTTGCCCGGCGTGACCCCGAAGACCACCTGGGTGCCCATTTCCTTCATGTGCCTGGTCCAGAACGAACCTTCCTTGCCCGTAACGCCCTGGACCGCCACCCGGCTGTCCTTATTGACGAAAATGCTCATTATGCCCTCCCCGCCGCCAGATCCACGGCTTTGCACACGGCTTCCTCAGTATCGTACAGATTGGCGAGACCGGCCTGTTTCAGGGTTTCAAACGCCTCCGCCTCATTGGTGCCGCGAATGCGCAGCACCACGGGCACCTTGGGATGCAGCTTTTTGATGGCCTCCACCACGCCCTCGGCCATGACGTCGGCCCGCGCGATGGTGCCGAAGGTGACCACCAGAATCACCTTGCTGGGCGTTTCAAGGCAGAGCTCCATGGCCCGCACGGCCCGCGTGTAGTTGGCCCCGCCGAAGTCCACGTAGGTGGCCACGCTGCCGCCCTCGTCGTGAATGAGGTCGAAAACCGTGGTGGTCAGGCCGGAGCCAGCGCACATCAGCGCAATGTCGCCGTCGAAGCGCAGATAGGGGATGCCTTCCCGGGCCGCCTCGAACTCCACGTCCGAATCGAAATAATCGCGGCTCAGAGGATAGCGCGGCTGCCTGGGCAGGGAATTATCGTCGATGATCAATTTGCCGTCCCCGGCCACGGCCTGCCCGTCTCTGGTGATGAAGAGCGGATTGATTTCGGCCAGTTGGGCGTCACAGGCGCGGAAAACCTTGTACAGTCCGCGCGCCGCCGCGCCGACCTGTTTGGCTTCCTCGCCTGAAAGCCCCATGCCGTAGATCAGATTGTTCACATGATAGCCGCCGAGCCCCTCGGCCATGTCCACGTGCACGCGAACGATCTTTTCCGGCTGCGTGGCGGCCAGGCTTTCAATATCCACGCCCCCCTCGGCGCAGCCCATGAGCAGCGCCGTGCCCGTAACCGGGTCCACGGTAATGGACAAATATATTTCACGGGCGATATCCACGGCCTGCTCCACCAGAAGCATGCGCACGTTGTGCGCGGAAGCGAACAGTTCCCCGGCTTCCCTTTTGCCTGTTTCCGCATCACCGACCATCCTGATCAGCCCGGCCTTGCCGCGCCCGCCCCGTAACACCTGGGATTTGAGCACGCAGGGAAAACCCGTTTCAGCAAAAGCCGCGTCCAGTTCTTCCACGGACCGTACAAGCACTCCCCTAGGCGTGGTTATGCCGCATTCCCGGAAGGCTTCCTTGGCCTGGTATTCAAAAAGATTCATAACCGCTCCTTTTTCAGAAAATCCAATCCGGCATGCGAGGGCTTATTTGCCGTGCTTCTTCCAGAATTCGCCCCACATTTCCTCGTCCGTGAAACCCCAGGGAGATACCGGCTCATTGACCCAGGTCACATTGATAAACTGTTTCCAGTGGACGTTTTCCGTGGTGATGTTACCGCCCCAAGTGCCGCAGCCCAGAGTGGCCGTGGACGGCATGCGGTTGAAGGGATGCCCGCCGTTGCCCGCGCTCATGGGCTGGCGCACGGTCACACGCGAGGTTTTCATGTGCGTGCCGAGATAGTCGATGTAATCCCGCCTCCAGGTATGGATGCCGCAGGAATGGCCCCGCCCCACCCTGCTGGTCAGTTCCGTGAGAATACGGTAGGCGTCCTGGAAGTCAGCGGCCTTGTAGATGGTGAGCACCGGCGAAATTTTCTCGTCGTGGAACTTGTCCTGGGCAATGGGCTCCCGGCCTTCCACCAGCAGAATGTCCGTGCCGTCGGGGATACTGATGCCCGCGCCGTCGGCGATAACTTGGGCGGACTTGGCAATAACGCCCGGGTTGAGGGCAAGCTTGCCCTTGGCATTGACCTTCCACATATGGTTCCGGAGTGTTTCCCGGTTCGCGCCGCTCACCAGATGGCAGCCGTGGGCCAGCATTTCCTCCATGAACCGCTCGTAGACGTCCGCCACGGCAATGACCGCGTTCTCGGAGGAACAGGACGTGGCGTAGTCAAAGAGTTTGCTGGCGCAGATCATTTCGGCGGCTTCCACAAGGTCCGCGTCCTCGGCCACAATGGCCACCGCGTTGCCCTGGCCCACGCCGTAAGCCGGGGTGCCGCTGGAATAGGCCGCCCGCACCACGGCCCCGCTGCCCGTGGCCACCACCAGATCCGAGGCTTTCATCAGTTCCGCGATGCCGTCGCGGCCGGAATCCTCCAGAATCTGGATCAGATCCTCGGGAGCGCCCACCTTTTTGAGCCCTTCGCGCATCATCCTGACGGTTTCCGCGGTGCAGTGGAGCGCGCGGGAACTGGCCTTGAAGATGACCGCGTTGCGCCCCTTGAGAATGCCCACGGCCTTGCCGCCGCAGGTGGCCGTGGGGTTGGTGGCCGGCAGAATAGCGCAGACCACGCCCACGGGCTTGGCGTATTTCGAGATGCCGCTGGCTTCGTCCCGCTCCATAAGCCCCACGCTGACCGCGCCTTTCACGTCGTGCATGACGCCGCCGACCTTGCGCTTGTGTTTGAGAATCTTGCTTTCCACATTGCCGTAGCCGGTTTCCTCCACCGCCATGCGGGCCAGTTTTGCGATATTGTCGTCGCGGTACACTTCCCAGCCGACGGCCAGGCAGACCTCGTCGATCTGCTTCTGCGTATATTCGGCCACGGCCTCCTGAGCCCTGCGGGCCAGTTCCATCTGCTCAGCGACTGTTTTCATAAGAATCTCCCTGGTAAAAAGTTTGTTGCGGCCGCGATGCACGGGGATGCCGGGCCTACCAGATGTTCATGCCGGCAAAGCGTCCGAATACGGCAACCGAGAAGGTCACGGAAAGGATGGCGATGACGGTCATGGCGACGCCGCATTTGGCGTAATCCGCGATCCGGAAGTAGCCGGAGGAATAGGGAATCACATTGGTCGGGGAAGAGGTGACCATGATAAAGGCCATGCTCTGGGCGATACCGGCAGGACCGGCCAGAATCCACGGATTCATGCCGATATCCATGGCCAGAGAAATGATCAACGGCATGACCACCGCGCCGGTGACGCTGTTGCTGGAAAAAAAAATCTTGAGTCCTTCCACCAGGCTGATGACGGCGATCACCCGCAGAACGGGATGAAACCCGCCCACATCGGAAAGCAGCCCCCAGGCCACCCAGCGGGCCGCGCCCGTGCTGGCCAGCAGCATGCCCGCCGAAATACCGCCGGCGATGAGCACCAAACCGCCCCAGTCAATGGAATTGGAAGCCTCTTTCCAATTGTCGAACACTCTGAGGCCGGGCAGGAACAGCAGCACAAAACCCAGCAGGGCCACAAAAGCTTCCGGCAGCTTGAAGCCGAGCAGAGGCGTCAGGTATGCGCCGAAAAGCCACAGCACGACCATGATGCAAAAGACGAGCAGCGTGCGGATTTCCTTGCCGCTCAGGCCGCCGAGCTCCTGAAGTTCAGTGCGTATGCTGTCGAGACTAGTGGGAATTTCACGGAATTCGGGCGGAAAGAATTTCATGAGGCAGAACCAGCCGAGAGGCACCATGAGCATGGCGCCGGGCACGCCCACGATCATCCACTGGGCAAAGGTCACATCCAGGTGGGCGATGTCACGCACATACTGCATGGCGATCACATTGGGACCGCATCCGGCGGGCGTGGCCGTACCGCCGATCAGCGCGCCGTAAACAACGCCGATCATCAGCGCGCGTCCGAAATTGCTTTCCAGCGGCTTGCAGCCGCTGCTCTTCAGAATACTTACCCCCAAGGGCAGCAGCATGGCCGCCACAGCCATATCCGTCACCCACATGGAAAGCAGAGCGCCTATGGCAATAAAGGCCAGAACGATATGGTCCGTACGTCGACCCACTTTGGTCAACATCCAGAGCATGAAGCGGCGCGCCAGTCCCGAAGAGGTCATGGCCGCGGACAAACCCATGGCTCCCATCAGAAAGAGCAACACATTGTTGCCGAAACCGAGCCTGACCAGGTTCTTGAAACTCTCCACTCCCAGAATATGCAGAAAAACAATGAGACAGAGCGCGGTGGCCGGAAAGGGAATGGCCTCCGTCATCCACAAAATTACCGCGAAACAGAGCGCGGCCATGACAATCTTGCCCTGCGCCGTGAGAGGAATGGCCTCCGTGCCCTTGTAAAACGGTTCCGGTGTCGGCAGGACGATAATTATTGCCATGACTGCCAAAGCCAGAAAGAAGATCAGAACATTCCTTCTATTGTCGCCCAATGCGCCACTTGACCCTGCCATACATCACCTCTCTGAGTTTGGGCATTGCAATACGGCTTGTTCTCCGCGCCGCCTAATTGTGACTTTTATAGCAAGCTCCATACCAGAACAGAGATGTATGACTTTATGCTGAATTATAGTTAAAAATTAGTGTATTGTACTATTATCCAAGAATACATTTCTATATTTTTAAATACATATATGTCTATTATTTTAGGCATTTGTATAAAATATGTCTAAAATAATAGACGAATAGATCATAAAATCACAAAACCTGAAGACAGGATGGCATGGAGTGTCAGGGAACAGAGTCAATCCGAGGCGTGCTGCACCGCTTTGAAGGAAAGAGCGCGGGCTATGGCCGGAAGGCTGTGGGGCAATAAAAAGCCCTGCCGCCGGGAAAAACCGAGGCAGGGCGCAGGGCTGCGCTGACATGAAAAAAACGTATTACATGCCGCTCTGGCCGCGCCGAATGCCGAAACGGCGCATCTTGACGTAAATCCCCGCGCGCGACAGGCCCAAGAAGCGGGCGGTTTTGGCCACATTCCAGCCCTGTTCGCGCAGGGTCAGCAAAAGGGTCTGGGCCTCGCTGCTCCGCGCAATGGCGCGCAATCTGCCCTTGGCATCGGCATTTTCGTCAAGACAAAGCGTGTGGCGGCGCAATTCGGGAGGGAGGTCCGCCGGAGAAACCCGGCCCTCGCGGCACAGACTCAAGGCATGGCCCACAGCATTGCGCAGCTCGCGGATATTGCCGGGCCAGGAATAGGCCATCAAAGCATGCATGGCTTCTTCCGTACAGACGGTTTCGCCCGCGCCCATGTGGTCGAGAAAAAAACGCACCAACAGGGGGATGTCCTCGCGGCGTTCGCGCAAAGAGGGCAGGCGCAATTTCATGGAATTGATACGGTAGTAAAGATCCTCGCGGAATGTCCCGGCCGTGATCATGGCTTCGAGATCCCGGTTGGTGGCCGCCACCAGGCGGAAATCCACATCCCGTGGCTGGGAGGACCCCAGGCGGAACAGACGCTTTTCCTCAAGAACGCGTAGCAGCTTGGCCTGCGCCTGCAAGGGCAGGTCGCCCACCTCGTCGAGAAAAAGCGTGCCCTGATGGGCCACTTCAATCTTGCCGACGCTCCCTTCCTTGCGCGCGCCCGAGAACGCGCCCGGCGCGTAGCCGAAGACCTCGGACTCAAAAAGTTCCTTGGGGATCGCCGCGCAGTTGATACTTACGAACGGGCCTTCGGCGCGGGAACTGGCGGCATGGATGGCGCCCGCGGCCAGCTCCTTGCCGCTTCCCGTGGCGCCGAGAATGAGCACCGCCGCACCCGTACGGGCATAGCGCAGCAAAAGGGATTTGAAGGCGGCGATGCTTTCACTTTTGCCGATAATGGATTCAACCGTGTAGGGCGAAGACAGGGCGCTTTTGATCCGCCGCTGGCAGGAACTGACCTTTTTGTCCAGGCACTGCACGTGCTCCAGAAGGTCCCTGACCTGGTCCGCCGTATCGAACAGGGTCATGCTCAAGGCCCCGATCAGCTCGCCGTCATCATCAAAGAGCGGCACGCGATTGACGATCAGCGTCGCGCCGCCGTTGGGGAAACGCCGTATCTGGCGCAGCTCGGCCTTGCGTGAACGCAGCACCGCCGGGATGCCCGAAGTGGGGATAAGTTCGGTAATATGGCGGCCGATGGCCTCTTCCGGGCGCAAACCCAGATATTTGGCATACGCGGCGTTGATGAACTGTACCACGCCTTCCCTGTCGCAAATGAACGCGCCTGTAGGAAGGTTGCTCATGGCCACCTTGATGAGAGTGTCCCGCAATTCCCTCTTGCCCATAGCTCCCACTCTGCTCGTACCGGCCGTGAAAGCGACCGATACGAGCACATGACGTTACGGCATAGGGTATTCACGTACCCGGTTGAACACATTGCCTTCCTTGGCAAGGCCCTGCGCGGCGGCTTTGTTGTACCAGAGCGCGGCTTCCGCCGGGTTGGCGGGCACGCCGATGCCGTATTCATAGCAGGCGCCCACGAAACGCTCGGCCTGGGCATACCCCTGGTCGGCGGCCAGCTTGGCCCAGCGGAAACTTTCCTTCTGGTCCTTGGCGGTCTGATACATGCCCTGGCTGTAATAGAGGGCCAGATTGAACTGGGCCTCGGCATTGCCAGAATTGGCCGCGCGGGTCATCAGGGTCACCACGGCCCTGGGATCCTTGGGCACCCCGGCGCCCACTTCATAACAATAGGCCAGCAGCACCTGGGCTTCGCTGTAGTTCTGCTCGGCGGCCAGCTGGTACCATTGGGCGGCCACGGCCAAGTCCTGCGGCACGCCCAGGCCGTTTTCGTAGCAGCGGCCCAGCATCACCTGGGCACGGGGATTGCCGTCCCCGGCCAGGGGCTGAATCAGACGCAGGGTCTTTTTGTACTCACCGATATTGTAGGCCGTCCAAGCCTCCTGCAGAATTTTGTCCGTTGCCGCTGAAGTGGCGACGGGCGCGGCCTGGACCATGCTCGTCGCGCCGCAGGCGAAACTCAATACAGCGGCCAGCAGGGCCGCCAGGCAATATTTTTTCATGATTTTCTCCTTCACGCTTCCAGCCCCGGCGGGCCGGTTTTTATGGGGAATGACGATACAGCCGAGCCCGGCCAAAGGCAAGCCGCACTTGACGCTGGCCCCAGCACAAGGCACAACCGGAACATGAACGACGTTTTTTCATTTTTCAGTGGCCAGGCGCCCTGCCGCCCGTACCACCCAGGAGGAGAGGCATGACCCCTTCCCCCAGCAATCCGCATGAACAGCACAACGGCGCCAATCTGCCGGAGCGAATTTCCGGCGCGTCCGGGACTTCCGGAAGCAGTGAGCAGCGCCGGGTGCTGGACGCCGAAGTACTGGAGCCGGGACAGGAACATGACCGCCGCAACGGCCATGCCGGCGCATTCGACGATCAGGACCGACACAGCGGGCGCGGTTTCGGCGGCGCGGAATTCCGGCGCGGCTTCGGCACCGGCGGCCTGCGCTTCGGCCATATCTGGACCAGCGGACGCATGGAGCAGAACGCCTGCCTCGCGCCCTGCATCACGTTTGCCCTTTTTCTGGTCTGTCTGGCCCAGTTCGGCCTGCTGGCGGGCATCGGCTTTGTGTTTTTTCACATTGTGGGCAGCGTGGCGGGCAGCATGCGCGACATGCGCCTGCTGATGCAGGGCCGCGAACCCAACCCCTGGCCCTGGCGCATCGGCAACTGGCTGGTCTGTTTTCTGCTGACCGCCTGGCTTGCCGGAGGCTTTGACTAGGGCCTGTTTCTAAATTCTCCTTTCGCCCCCTGCCTGCGTCAGGATCGCCCCGTGCGAAGGTCGGGTTTGCATATACTCCCGCCGCTCGGGACTCGCCTTCCCCGGCAGAGAACGAAAATCCTAATGGAAACAGTCCCCAGCGTATTTGAATGTTGAAATACTCTGGCATAAACAAGCGCGCCGGTTTTCCCGGCCTATGTCCGGATCCGCATGACACAAGACATACGCGTTTCGGCGCGTCCCGCCCGCACCGGCGGGGCCGCGACCCACTGGCACGTCTATCTGCTGGAATGCGCCGACGGCACCCTGTACTGCGGCGTCACCACGGATCTCGCGCGGCGGCTGGCCCAGCACAACGGGCTTGCGCCCGGCGGGGCACGCTACACCAGCGGACGACGGCCCGTGCGCCTGCTGGCGAGCCGCGTCTGTGCCCACAAGAGCGCGGCCTTGCGATTGGAATGCGCGGTCAAGGCCCGGCCCCGCGCTGAAAAAATCCTTTTTCTGCAACAGGGAGTCGTTGCGCCGTGTTGAGCCCCGAGGTTTTGCTGACCTTTTTCGCAGCCTCCCTGCTGCTGGGCATTGCGCCCGGCCCGGACAATATTTTCGTGCTCACCCAGTCCGCCGTTTACGGCGTGCGCGCGGGTCTGGTGACCACTCTGGGCCTGGTGACCGGCCTGTGCGTGCATACCACGGCGGTGGCCCTGGGCGTGGCGGCCATCTTTCAGACCTCGCCCCTGGCCTTCACCATTCTGAAATGCGCGGGCGCGGCCTATCTGCTGTATCTGGCCTGGATGTCCTTCCGGGCAGGGGCCTTGCTGGCCCATACCCCGGGCGGAGGGGCCGCCTTTCCCGGTTATGTCGCCCTGTATCGGCGCGGCATCGTGATGAATGTGACCAATCCCAAGGTCACCCTCTTTTTCCTGGCTTTTCTGCCCCAGTTCTGCAATCCGGCACTGGGCGGGGTGGTCGTGCAGGTGCTGATGCTGGGCACATTGTTCATGCTGGCTACCGTTCTGGTCTTTTTCTCCGTGGCCGTATTGGGCGGCCGCCTGGCCCTCTGGTTCAACCGCTCCCAGCGCGGCCAGATTCTGGTCCACAGGGCCGCCGGACTGGTTTTCGCCGGGCTCGCCGTGGTCCTCCTCTTCACCGGGCCCTGAACGCCCGATCCGCCCGCCCTTGACAGGGCCGGACGCGGCGGGTATGAACACCCCCTTTCGAGGTTATCATGCAGAAATATCGTATATCCATCAATGACCTGCCGCCGGACGGCAAGGAATTCGACCTGGACGACCCGGCCATCTGGCAGACGCCTATGCGGGAATTCGGCATGGACTGCCGGATAAGCGAGCCCCTCAACGCGCATATCAGCGTGCTGCCCACCGAGGGCGGCTGCCTGGTGCGCGGCGAACTGTGCGGTCAGGTCGTGCTGCCCTGCAACCGTTGCGCTGAAGATACCGTGGTCGACATCCGGACCGACTTTGAAGACTTCGAAGAACTGCCGGGCGAGGACGATGTTGATGCCGTCCTGAACGCGAGCGGCGGCAACGGAGCGGCTGACGCCGAGACAACGGAAAGCCGCATCGTCTATGAGCGCACCATACCCATGCTGGATCTGGCCGCTGTCTGCTGGGAGGAGTTCGTACTGGCTCTGCCGGTCAATCCGCTCTGCAAGACGGATTGCAAGGGGCTCTGCCCCCAGTGCGGGACCAACCTGAACAACGGAACCTGCGGCTGCATCCCGGATGAAGGCGATCCCCGGCTGGCGGTTTTGCGCGGTCTCACCCTGCATAAAACCTAGACATTTGCAAAAAATTCGGCTATGTCGTTTTGTCTTGCGGTTGGGTATTATCCTTAAACCGCGTTATTTCGTTCAAGCATTCCGGCCTGCCGGAAAAGGAGAATACCATGGCTGTTCAGCAGAATAAGAAATCCCGTTCCCGCAAGGGCATGCGCCGTTCCCATGACCGCGTGGCCACTCCCGCCGTCATCTACTGCTCCTGCGGCGAACCCACCGTGCCCCACAGCGTCTGCCCCAATTGCGGCGCGTACAAGGGCCGCCAGGTGATCGCCAAAACCGAAACCGAATAATGAACGAGCGCCCCATCATCGCCGTGGACGCCATGGGTGGGGACTTCGGCCCCTCTGTGGTGGTGCCGGGCGCCATTGAGGCCGCCCGTCTCCACGATCTGCACGTGCTGCTTGTGGGCGACACCCCCAAGCTGGAGGCCGAGCTGGCAAAGATCGACCTCGCCAACGTGCATTTCGATATTGTCCAGGCCGATGATGTGGTGCATATGAACGAAAAGCCCTCGGACATCCTGCGCCGCAAGAAAAACGCCTCCATCCAGGTGGCCTGCCGCCTGGTCAAGGAAGGCGCGGCCGACGGCGTGGTCAGCGCCGGGCACTCCGGGGCCACGGTGGCCTGCGGCATGTTCATCATGGGACGTCTGCCCGGCGTGGAGCGTCCGGCCCTGGCCGCCTTGCTGCCCACGGAAAAAAATCCCGTGGTGGTGCTGGACGCCGGAGCCAATGTGGACTGCCGCCCGTACCACCTCTTCCAGTTCGGGCTCATGGGCGACGCCTTTGCCCGCGACCTGCTCAGCTATGCCGCGCCGCGCGTGAGCCTGCTGAGCATCGGCGAGGAGGAAGGCAAGGGCAACTGCCAGGTCAAGGAAGCCTATGAGCTGCTGAAGATGGCCCAGAACATCAACTTCATCGGCAATGCCGAGGGCCGCGATATTTTCACCGGTGATATTGATGTGGTCATCTGCGACGGCTTTGTGGGCAATGTGGTGGTCAAGATGAGCGAAGGCCTGGCCGCCTCCCTGATCCGCATGCTCAAACGCGTCTTTACCTCGGGCCTTCTGCCCGCTCTGGGCGGCATGCTGGCCAAGGGCGCGTTCAAGCGCTTCGCCCGCACCATCGACTATGCCGAATACGGCGGCGCGCCGCTGCTCGGCCTGCATGGTCTGGCCATTGTCTGCCATGGCCGTTCCAGCGCCCGTGCCATGAGCAACGCCATCAAGATGAGCGGCACGTTCGTGCGCAAGGGCACCAATGACCGCCTTGCCGAAACCATCCTGGCCAACGAAGAGCTGACCCGTTTCTCCCGCGCCATCTAACTGACGGACACGCCATGACTGCAACCTGCCATCTGCACGCGCTGAGCGCCTACGCGCCGGACACGGTGCTGACCAATGACGATCTGGCAAAACTGGTGGACACCAACGACGAGTGGATCGTGGCGCGCACCGGCATCAAACAGCGCCGCAAGCTGGCGGATACGGACAACGCCTCGGATCTCGGCCTGGTCGCCGCCCGCCGCGCCCTGGAAAATGCGGGCATCAACGCGGGCGACCTGACCCACATCGTCGCGGCCACCTGCACGCCGGACCTGCTTTCCCCTTCCGTGGCCTGCATTCTGGCCGGAAAGCTGGGAGCGGGCCCGGTCATGGCCTTTGATTTCAGCGCCGCCTGCTCGGGCTTTCTGTACGGTCTTTCCATCTGCCGGGCCATGCTCTGCCAGGCCCCGGAGGCGCGCATCCTTTTCGTCTGCACCGAAGCCCTGACCCGCCGCGTCAACTGGAGCGACCGCTCCACCTGCGTGCTGTTCGGCGACGCGGCCACGGCCTGCGTGCTCACGGCCTCGGCGGACAAAGCCCTAGCCGGATTGGAAGACGTCATCTGCCAGAGCGACGGCAACCAGCGAGACCTGATCACCGTGGGCGGCGGCACGGCCTGCCGCTACGGCCTGGGCCAGCCCACCGACGAAAACTTTTTCATCACCATGCAGGGCCGTGAGACCTACAAGCACGCCGTGCGCCAGATGGTGCGCATCTGCGAGCAGATTCTCGCCCGCAACGGTCTTTCCATTGAGGATGTGGACCTTTTTGTGCCGCATCAGGCCAATATGCGGATCATTGAAGCTGTGGGCAGCCGCCTGAACATTGCCGAGGACCGCGTGTTCACCAATGTGGAGAGGTACGGCAATACCTCGTCGGCCTCCATTCCGCTGGCGCTGGCTGAAGCTCGTGCCGCCGGGCGCATAGCGCCGGGCAGCCGCGTGCTGATGACGGCTTTCGGCGCCGGACTCACTTGGGGGGCGGCCCTGTTGCGCTTTTAAGGAAGCGTCGGTTGATGGTCTTTCTGCCCATTGCCTGCGTCAGGCTCGCTCCGTGCGAAATTCATACCGCCCGGCGTTCGCCTTCCCGGCAAAGGACAAAAATTCTTATAATCACCGCATCCCGTGCCGGGCCACGCCACTGACCGACGTACGCGCGCATTGAAATTCCCCCGTGTCTGAGCTATAAACAGCATTCCACGTTCCCACAGCAAAGGCAGAACCAGCATGAGCACAGCGCAGTCCACGCCTTCCGCCGCAGAGACGCTCCCCACGGCCCTGGTGACCGGCGGTTCGCGCGGCATCGGTCGGGCCATCGCCAAGACCCTTGCCCGCGACGGCTTTCAGGTTTTTCTCACCTATGTGAGCCGCCCCGAAGAGGCGGAACAGGCCGTGGCCGAAATCACGGCGGCCGGAGGCCGGGCCCGTGCCTTCGCCCTCAATGTGGGCGACAGCGCGGCCGTGGCGGATTTTTTCGCCGCAGAAATCAAGGACAAGGTGGACTTGGCCGTGCTGGTCAACAATGCAGGCATCACCAAGGACGGCTTTCTGGTGCGCATGAAGGACGAGGATTTCGACAAGGTCCTGGCCGTCAACCTGCGCGGAGCCTTTGTCTGCACTC
The DNA here is from genome assembly GCF_000145315.2 of Desulfovibrio sp. 3_1_syn3. Taxonomy (NCBI): domain Bacteria; kingdom Pseudomonadati; phylum Thermodesulfobacteriota; class Desulfovibrionia; order Desulfovibrionales; family Desulfovibrionaceae; genus Desulfovibrio; species Desulfovibrio sp. 3_1_syn3. The sequence goes on along the minus strand of NZ_ADDR02000001.1, from coordinate 1,909,032 downwards.
GTGAAGCCGCAAAGATCATGAGCAAAAGACGCAAAGGGCGGATCATCAATATTTCTTCGGTGGTGGGCCAGATGGGCAATGCCGGACAGATCAATTATGCCTCGGCCAAGGCCGGTCTGCTGGGCCTCACCAAATCCTGCGCCAAGGAGCTGGCCTCCCGCCAGATCACGGTCAATGCCGTGGCTCCGGGCTTCATTGAAACCGATATGACGGCGGCCCTGAACGACGACGTGCGCGCGAGCTATGTGGAATCCATTCCTCTGAAGCGCATGGGCGTGGCCCAGGATGTGGCCGAGGCCGCGGCTTTTCTGGCTTCGGACAAAGCCGGGTACATCACCGGACAGGTGCTGGCCGTCAACGGCGGCATGTACTGCTGAGACGGCGCGCCCAACCCTGCGGCAACGCGCCCGGAGCGCCTGCGCGCCACCGGGGCATATGATAAGAGTCAATATTACCTGGAGGATACCATGTCTGATGTCGCGGAAAAAGTAACAAAAATCATTGTGGACCAACTGGGCGTGAGCGCCGATGAAGTGAAGCCTGAAGCCTCCTTCGTGGAAGACCTCGGCGCTGATTCCCTGGACCTGACCGAACTGATCATGGCCATGGAAGAAGAGTTCGACATCGAAATCGCCGATGACGACGCCCAGAAAATTCTCAAGGTCCAGGACGCCATTTCTTATATTGAAAACAAAAAATAGTACGGCCCGGCGGCGGTTCCTTTGTCATAAAGGGCCGCAGCCGGAACGGGGCATGTCCGTTCCGCATCCGGCGGCCTAGCGTTTCCGGCGGATGCGCGACAGGCGCGGACGCGGTTTCGCGCCGTTGCGCAACGGCACATGCCTTGGCCGGTAGTCATCCGCAGAGCGGGGGGAATCGGCCCCCCGCCCAAAAGGAGTCCGCATGACCCGTCCCCGCGTAGTGATCACCGGCGTAGCCGGCGTTACGCCTCTCGCCAACGACATTGAAACCACCTGGAAACGCCTGCTTGCCGGCGAGTCGGGCATCGCGCCCATCACGCTGTTTGACGCTTCGGCCTACGATTCACGCATCGCCGGCGAAGTGAAAAACTTCGTGCCCGAGAACTATATGCCTCCCAAACAGGTGCGGCGCATGGACCGCTTCACCCAGTTTGCCGTGGCCTCGGCCAAGATGCTGTTGCAGGACGCCGACTTTGAAGTCACCGAGGCCAATGCCTACGATGTGGCCGTGATCCTCGGCGTCGGCCTTGGTGGCCTGCACACCTTGGAGACGTACCACACCAAGCTGCTGGAAGCCGGGCCCAACAAAATTTCGCCCTTTATGATTCCCATGCTGATTTCCAATATGGGACCGGGGCAGATCTCCATTTTCACCGGGGCCAAAGGCCCCAACATCGTCACCACCACAGCCTGCGCCTCGGCCATCCACGCTGTGGGCACGGCCTACAGCGAAATTCTGCTGGGACGGGCCACCACCGCCATTTCCGGCGGCGTGGAAGCCACGGTGACGCCTCTGGGCGTGGCCGGTTTTACGGCCCTCAAGGCCCTGTCCACCCATTACAACGACGACCCCGCGCACGCTTCCCGCCCCTTTGACGGCAAGCGCGACGGTTTTGTGATCGGCGAGGGCGCGGGCCTCCTGCTGCTGGAAAGTCTTGAATCCGCCCGGGCGCGCGGCGCGAAGATTTACGCGGAAGTGGCCGGTTACGGCGCTTCCGGCGACGCCTATCACATGACGGCCCCCTGCGACACCGGCGAGGGCATGGCCCGCGCCATGCAGAACGCCCTGCGCGAGGCGGGCATCGCGCCCGAGGCCGTGGGTCACATCAACGCCCATGCCACCTCCACCCAACTCAACGACAGCACGGAAACCAAGGCCATCAAGCTGGTCTTCGGCGAGCACGCCGGGAAGATCAAAATCTCCGCCACCAAGTCCATGACCGGACACCTGCTGGGCGCGGCGGGCGGCATTGAGACGGTCTTCACGGCCTTGGCCCTGCGAGAAGAAATGCTGCCCGGCACCATCAACCTGGAAAATCCCGACCCTGAGTGCGATCTGGATTATCTGGCGGACGGCTCGCGGCACGTTGCCTGTGAATACGCAATGTGCAATTCCTTCGGCTTCGGCGGCACCAATGCGAGCCTGATTCTGAAAAAGTGGACCGAGTAAGCGCTACTAAACGCCGCGCTTCACCAGCCTAGGGTTTTAGCGAAAAGACAAATTTTTTCGCTGACGATCCTGCAAAATATGTTGCGAACAACACTGCCCGCCGCCGTGGCGGGCAGCATTCTTACAGATATGCGCGGTAAAATTTTCAGTTTACCGCGAGATCGGCGGCGCAAACGCGGTTGCGCCTTGCCTCCGCCGCCCGCGGCGGCGCATCGGTCTCACGACCGGTGTTTACTGATTTCCGCGGAAATCCGTAAGCAAAGGACAAGCGTTCATGGACGAAATTCTGCTTCAAGATCCGGAGCTGGCCCGGGCCATCATTCTGGAATCCGACCGGCAGGTGAGCAAACTGGAACTGATCGCCTCTGAGAACTTTGTTTCGCCCGCCGTGCGCGAAGCCCAGGGCAGCGTGCTGACCCACAAATATGCCGAAGGCTATCCCGGCAAGCGCTATTACGGCGGCTGCGAATACGTGGACATCGCCGAAACCCTGGCCCAGGACCGGGCCAAGCAGCTCTTCGGTTGCGGCTACGTCAACGTGCAGCCCCATTCCGGTTCCCAGGCCAATATGGCCGCCTATTTCGCCTGCCTCAAGCCCGGCGACGTGATCCTGGGCATGAATCTCTCCCACGGCGGGCATCTGACCCACGGCAGCCCGGTGAACTTCTCGGGTCGCCTGTTTAAGGTCGTTTCCTACGGCGTGCGCAAGGAAACAGGCCGCATCGATTATGACGAAGTGGCCGCTCTGGCCCGCGAGCACAAGCCCGCCGTAATCATGGCCGGGGCCAGCGCCTATCCGCGCCGCATCGACTTTGCCCGCTTCCGGGCCATCGCCGACGAGGTGGGGGCCAAACTGATGGTGGACATGGCCCATATCGCGGGCCTGGTGGCCGTGGGTCTGCACGAGAGCCCCATTCCCCACGCCCATATCACCACCACCACCACGCACAAAACCCTGCGCGGCCCGCGCGGCGGCATGATCCTCTCCAGCGAGGACAACGCCAAGACCCTGAACAGCCAGATTTTCCCCGGCATCCAGGGCGGCCCGCTGATGCACGTCATCGCGGCCAAGGCCGTGGCCTTCGGCGAAGCCCTGCGCCCGGCCTTCGCGGCCTATCAGCAGCGGGTGCTCGACAATACCGCCGCTCTGGCCCAATCCATGATGGACGCCGGTTTCGAACTCGTCTCCGGCGGCACGGACAACCACCTCATGCTGGTGAACCTGACCAACAAGGATATCACCGGCAAGGACGCCGAACAGGCCCTGGACCAAGCCGGAATCACGGTGAACAAGAACACCGTGCCCTTTGAAACCCGCTCGCCCTTTGTGACCTCGGGCATCCGCCTGGGCACGGCGGCCCTGACTACGCGCGGCCTGCAACAGGAAGATATGCGCACGGTGGGCGGTTTCATCGTGGAGGCTTTGGAAAAACGCCAGGATGCCCAGGAGCTGACCCGCATTCGCAAGAATGTGGAGGACTTCGCCCGCCAGTTCCCGCTGTTCACCTGGTAGCCCGCGTCCTTTCGTTTTTTGGGGGAGGGGCTCCCTCCCCCAATTTTTATGATTCATCAGGGTGGAGCAATGCACGATTAAAAAGCGTGAACCGCTCTCAAACAGGCCGTTTGCGCGGCCTGTTTCGTTTTCCGTGCCGCACTTCCGCGCGGCTTGGCTTTTGGGCCGCCTCTGTGTAAACTGCTGGAAATCTTTTTGTGAGCGTCCTATGCAACGACTGCCCTGGCCTGATTATTTCATGAATATCACCTACCTGGTGAGCGAGCGTTCCACTTGTACCCGCCGCCGGGTGGGTGCCGTGGCCGTCAAAGACAAACGAATTCTGGCCACAGGCTACAACGGCGCGCCCGCAGGCGTGCCCCACTGCCTGGAGGTGGGCTGCCTGCGCGAGCAGCTCGGCATTCCTTCGGGCCAGCGCCATGAGATCTGCCGCGGCCTGCACGCCGAGCAGAACGTCATCATCCAGGCCGCGGTGCACGGCATCAACATTCAGGGCGCCGAACTCTACTGCACTACCCACCCCTGTGTGCTGTGCAGCAAAATGCTGATCAATTGCGGCATCCGCCGTATTTATTACGCCGAGGACTATCCCGACGACTTGGCCACGGCCATGCTGCGGGAGGCCGGCGTCACGGTGGAACAATTCCCCTTCACCCCGCCCCGCATCAGCGGTATGCCCGGGGGCATGAGCGGAGAAAAACGCCATGACTGAACAGGATTTCGCTCCGTTCATGCGCGAGGCCATAGCCTTGGCCGAACAGGGCCGCTGGAAGGCCTGCCCCAACCCCACGGTGGGGGCGGTGCTGTTGCGCGACGGCCGGGTTGTGGCGCGCGGCTGGCACCATGAGGCGGGACAGGACCACGCCGAGGTGGATTGCCTGAAAGACGCGGCGACGCGGGGCGTGGACCCCAAAGGCTGCACCCTGGTGGTCACGCTGGAACCCTGCAACCACCAGGGCAAGACGCCGCCCTGCACCCAAGCCATCCTGGACGCGGGCATCAGCCGGGTGGTCATGGGCCTGGCGGACCCCAATCCCCAGGCCGCGGGCGGCGCGGCCCGCCTGCGCGATACCGGAATGGAAGTGCTCGGCCCGGTCTGCGAAGCGGAATGCCGCGATCTGGTGGCAGATTTTCTGGTCTGGCAAAGCACGGACAGGCCCTATGTCATTTTGAAGATGGCCGCCACCCTGGACGGACGGATCGCCACACGCAACGGCCAGTCCCAGTGGATCAGCTGCGAGACATCCCGCCATGAAGTGCAGGAACTGCGCGCGGGTCTGGGACTGAGCGGCGGGGCCGTGCTGGTGGGCGGGGGCACCTTCCGGGCGGACAATCCCCGGCTGACCGCGCGCGAGGACGGCTACGACGGCCCGCAGCCCCTGGCCTGCCTGCTGACTTCGCGCCTGCCCAAACCTGACGCTGACTTCCATCTGCTCAAGGAACGCCCCGGCCAGACGATTTTTCTGGCCTCCCCGGCCGCGGCGGCCTCTACCACGGCCCAGGCCCTGCGCCAAATGGGCGTACGCGTGCTGGCCCTGGGACCCGGCCCGCAAGGCGGCCCGGATTTTCCCGAACTGTTCCGGGCCCTGCGCCGGGAACTGGGCTGCCCCTATGTGCTCTGCGAAGGCGGCGGACGTCTGGCCCTGGCCCTGCTGGAAGCGGGCTTTGTGGATGAATTCCATCTGCATCTCGCGCCCATGATCCTGGGCGACAGCGATGCCCGTCCGTTGTTCGCCGGGCGTGCGCCCCTGAGCCTGGACGAGGCCCTGCGCCTGCGGGTCAGCCGTACCGGCCTCTGCGGCAACGATGTCCATATTCTGCTGCGTCCGGCGGTCCCGCCTGACGCTGGCCAGGGGGCCTGAGCCGCATGTTCACAGGCATCATCCAGGGACAGGGCGAAATAACCTCCCTGCGCAAAAACGGCACGGAATGCCGCCTGGCCATCCGCCCCCTGTTCACCCTGACGGACGTCATCGACGGCGAATCCATCGCGGTCAACGGCGCCTGCCTTTCGGTGGAAAGCCACAGCCGCGAGGGCTTCACGGCATACGCCTCAGCGGAAACCCTGGCGCGCACCACTTTGGGCACTCTGCTCAACGGGGATCTGGTCAACCTGGAACGGGCTCTGGCTCTGGGCGACCGCCTGGGCGGCCATCTGGTCAGCGGCCATGTGGACTGCCTGGCCACGGTGCGCGAAGTGCGCCCCTCCGGGCAATCCGTGTGCTGCCGCCTGGAATTTCCGGCATCTTTAGGCCCCGAAGTCATTGCCAAAGGTTCGGTGGCCCTTGACGGAATCAGTCTGACGGTCAATGATTGCGGCCCGGATTTTCTGGAGGTCAATATCATTCCCGACACGCAGAAGCGCACCACCATGCGCCTGTGGCGGCCCGGCACGCGCGTCAATATGGAAACGGACCTCATCGGCAAATATGTGCGCAGCCTGCTGGGCCCCTGGTCAGGGTTGTCCGGCAAGGATGCCGGAAACGACGCGGCAACGCGAACGGGCGCGGGCCTCAGCCGGGAGCTGCTGCTGCGCAACGGATTCATATAAAAAAAGCGTTACTCCTCTATAGTAGTAAGCAAACGTATTTTTGCCATCGTCTTGCACAGCACAGGAGTTTACATGAACCAAGTCAAAACCATCGCGGGCCGGCTCGACGCCAAAGGCCTGAAGGTCGCCATCGTGGCAACCCGCTTCAACGACTTCATCGTGGACCGCCTGGTGGGCGGCGCTCTGGACTATCTGGAACGCCACGGCCTGGACCCGGCGGACATCACCCTGGTGCGCATTCCCGGCGCGTTCGAGCTGCCCCTGGTCTGCCAGAAGCTGGCCGATGCGCGCAAATACGACGGCATTCTGGCACTGGGCGCGGTGATTCGGGGGGGCACCCCGCACTTCGACTATGTCTGCGCCGAGGCCAGCAAAGGGATTGCCCAGGCCATGCTGGGGTCCGGCACGCCCATCGGCTTCGGCCTGCTGACCTGCGACAGCATCGAGCAGGCCATTGAACGCGCCGGGTCCAAGGGCGGCAACAAAGGCGTGGAAGCCGCCGCAGCCATGCTGGAAACCATCCGCGTGCTGGAGCAGTTGTAATCCATGAGCAAGGCTAAGAACACCACCCGCCGGGGCGCGCGCGAACTGGCCTTTCAGGTGCTCTACGGGCTTTCCTTCACTCCGGCGGAAAGCCGCGCGGACCTGCGCCGGGCCTTTGTGCTCTCCCCCCACAATACGGCCATGGACGAGCAGGATCTCGGCAGCGAGCCCACGGGCTTCGCCTGGGAACTGGTGGAAGGCGTCTGGGGCAACAGCGCCGCACTGGACACGGCCATCAGCCGTTTTTCCCACAACTGGCGGGTGGACCGTATGGGCCGCATCGAACTGACCCTGCTGCGCCTGGCCGTGTTTGAAATGCTCTACCGCCAGGACGTGCCGCCCAAGGTGGCCATCAACGAGGCGCTGGAGCTGAGCGGCCAGTTCGGCGAAGACAACGCCAAAAACTTCGTCAACGGCATTCTGGACGCGGCGGCCAAGGCCCTGGAAAGCGGCGAACTGGTGCCGTCCGCGGGTCAGGCCCCCGCCAATTCCTAACCCGCCGCACGGTATCCGCACATGACGCAAGAACGCTACAATCCGCAGGCTATCGAAGAAAAATGGCAGGCCCGCTGGCGGAAGGAAAACGCCTTCTCCAGCACCCATGAGAGCGACAAGCCCAAATATTACGTGCTGGAGATGTTCCCCTATCCCTCGGGCAACATCCACATGGGCCATGTGCGCAACTATTCCATCGGCGACGTGGTGGCGCGCTGCAAACGCATGCAGGGCTTCAACGTGCTGCACCCCATGGGCTGGGATGCCTTCGGCCTGCCCGCCGAAAACGCGGCCATCAAGCACCACGTGCACCCGGCCCAGTGGACCTACGCCAATATCGACAATATGCGCGCCCAGTTGCAGCGCCTGGGCTATTCATATGACTGGTCGCGCGAAATCGCCACCTGCCGCCCGGAATACTACCGCTGGGAACAGATGTTCTTCCTGCGCCTGCTGGAAAAAGGCCTGGTCTACCGTAAAAAGGCCCCGCAGAACTGGTGCCCCTCCTGTCATACTGTGCTTGCCAACGAGCAGGTCATCGACGGCCTCTGCTGGCGCTGCGACAGCAGGGTGGAACAGAAGGATCTGACCCAGTGGTTCCTGAAGATCACGGCCTACGGGGACGAACTGCTGGCCGACCTCTCCCGCCTGGAAGGCGGCTGGCCGGACCGCGTGCTGGCCATGCAGCGCAACTGGATCGGCAAATCCACGGGCGCGGCCATCAGCTTCGGCCTGGAAAAAAACATTGGCGGCGTGCGGGGCATCGAGGTGTTCACCACCCGGCCGGACACTGTGTTCGGCGTGACCTTCATGACCCTTGCCCCGGAACATCCCCTGGTGGAAAAGCTCATTGAGGGCTACGAAAAAGCCGGGGACGTGCGCGCCTTTGTGGAACGCATCCGGAACATGGACCGCCTGGACCGCCAGTCCGACACCCTGGAAAAAGAAGGCATCTTCACCGGCGCATACGTCCTGCACCCCTTCACCGGCCAACGCGTGCCGCTCTGGCTGGGCAATTTCGTCCTGGCCGACTACGGCACCGGCGCGGTCATGGGCGTGCCCGCGCACGACCAGCGCGACTTCGACTTCGCCCGCAAGTACAGTCTGCCTGTACGGGTGGTCATCAGTCCCGAGGGGCGTCAGCTCGATCCTCAAAATATGACCGAAGCCTGGACCGAACCCGGCATCATGGTCAATTCCGGTTCCTTTGACGGCATGCCCAACGAGGACGGCAAAAAGGCCGTGGCCGAAGCCCTGGAAAAGGACGGCAAGGGCAAAGCCACCACCCAGTTCCGCCTGCGCGACTGGAACATCTCGCGCCAGCGCTTCTGGGGCGCGCCCATTCCGGTGATTTACTGCGAAAAGTGCGGCGTGGTGCCGGAAAAGGAAGAAAACCTTCCGGTGCTCCTGCCCCTGGACGTAAAAGTGCGCGACGACGGCCGCTCTCCCCTGCCGGAAACGCCCTCCTTCGCGAACTGTGCCTGCCCCTGCTGCGGCGGCCCGGCCCGGCGCGAAACCGACACCATGGACACCTTTGTGGAGTCCTCCTGGTACTTTGCCCGCTATACCGACGCCCGCGACGACAAAGCCCCCTTCAAGCCCGAAGCCCTGCAATACTGGCTGCCCGTGGACCAGTACATCGGCGGCGTGGAGCACGCCATTCTGCATCTGCTTTATTCCCGCTTCTTCACCAAGGTGCTGCGCGATCTGGGCTTCTTCCCCAAGGATCTGGCCGAGCCCTTCACCAACCTGCTGACCCAGGGTATGGTGCTCAAGGACGGCGGCAAGATGTCCAAGTCCAAGGGCAATGTGGTCGATCCCACGGAGATGATCAAAAAATACGGCGCGGACACCGTGCGCCTGTTCTGTCTGTTCGCGGCCCCGCCGGAGCGGGATTTCGACTGGTCCGACTCGGGCATTGAAGGCGCGTCGCGCTTCCTCTCCCGTGTCTGGCGGCTGTTTACCGAAGAAGAGGCCCGGCTGCTGCCGCTCAAGGCCTGCGGCTCCTCCGCCGAAGACGCAGACAGCGGGGAAAGCCGCGATCTGCGCCGCAGGGAACACCTCACGGTAAAAAAGGCCGGAGAGGACATGGGCGGCCGCTTCCAGTTCAATACGGCCATCGCCGCCGTCATGGAGCTGGTCAACGCCATGTACCTTTCGCGCGAAAAACTGGGACAGAGCGAGGCAGAGCGCCGCGTCTTCTCCTCGGCCATGGCCACGGTGCTGACCCTGCTCTCGCCCATCACCCCGCATCTCTGCGAAGAACTCTGGGAGCGTCTGGGCCACACGGCGCAACTTGCCGCCGAGCCCTGGCCCCAATGGGATGAAGCGGCCACGGCCCAGGACATGCTCACCGTGGCCCTGCAGGTCAACGGCAAGCTGCGCGGCACGTTGGAAGTGCCCGCCGGAGCGGACAAGGCCGCCCTGGAACAGGCAGCCCTGGCCGATCCCGCCGTACAGCGCCACACGGCCGATCTGACCGTGCGCAAAGTGGTGGTGGTGCCCGGCAAACTGGTCAACATCGTGGCCAATTAGGCCGCCACCGGCATGAGCCCGCAGAACGGAACCGACAGACAGGGCAGGCCCGGTTTCAGCTTTCTGGTCTGCCCGGACAGCCGGTTGCTCCGCGCGCATCTCGCGGAGCAACTGGCTGTCTTTCCACCTGCGGGCGGCCCGTGGGAACGTCACGTCTATTGGGGCGACGAGGACCCGCCCCCGCGCTTCTGGGAGCAGCTCAGCCTGCAAGGCCTGTTCGGCGCTTCGCGTGTCCTGCTGGTCCGTCAGGCCCAGCTCTGGCCGGCGGCCGTCTGGAAAAAGATTTCCCAGGCCCTGGCCAGGCCCTCGGCCCAGTGCTGGCCTTTCTTCTGCCTGGAAGTGAACTGGGAAAAGGGACAGCCCAAAATTCCGGCGCATATCGCCAAGCTGCGCTGTCTGGCCTTTGCCGACCGGCAGGGCTGGATCTGGCGGCATGAGGGCCTGACCGAACGCGGCGTCAAGCGCCATGTGCAGCAGCGCGCCCGCGATCTGGGTCTGACCTTTGAGGCCGATGCGCTGGAACAGTTCTGCGCCTCCGTGCCGCCGGACGCCCAGGCCATCGAAAACGAACTGCAAAAACTCTCGCTTCTGCGCGGCGGGACCGGTGACGCAGGCGGAGGGGCCATCACCGCCGCCATGACCGCAACCGCCGCCTGGAGCCCGGAATGCAACGTCTTTGCCTGCATCCGGCATATGGAGGCCGGTAATCTGGCCGCCGTCTGGAAGGAACTGTCCCGCAGCCGGGACAGCGACAGCCTGCTTTTTTCCCTGCTGGCCCTGCTGGCCCGTGAGCTGCGCCTGCTCTGGCAGACCCAGGCCGGGGAAAAGGTACGCCTGCATCCCTCGGAGGCGGGCTTCAAGAAACAACTGGCCCTGCGTCTCGGGCCACGGGGCCTGGCTGAGGGCATGGCGGCCGTGGCGGACGCCGAGTGGCAGGTCAAAAGCGGCCGCCGCACGCCGGAACAGACCCTGGAGTTTCTGGCCGCCCGGCTCACCGGCCTGTTCGGCTCGGCCGAGCCGCGCTGATCGGCGGCGCTACGGTCGGAGTCCTCCAAACGTATGCCCCTTGGGCCGCCCCCTCTTTTCAGCCGTTTCAGATTGCCCGTCACCTGGCTTCTCGACTCCGCCGCGAAGCCGGAGTAGCCGCAATTCACTTGCGGCGTTAAGCTCCGACGGAGGCGTGAAACTTGGGGGCAGAACACAGGATCCTGGCTGGCGGGTACTGGCGAAATGCTCTAATTGGTTGATGCCCGCGGGCAATTGGTAAAACCCACGGGCATCAACGGCAGAGATGCGGCGCACTGCAAATGAGGAGAGAGCCAATACGGCCCCCTGTGCCCAACGCGGCTACATGCCTTCCTTGATGCCGAGACGCATCAGCAGCCAGTTCATGGGGAAAGCCGTCATAAAGCCGGCCAGCATGCCGATCTGCATCATCAGCCAGAACACGGGCTGAGCGGGGGAAACCATTCCCAGCAGAACAAACATCGATACAGCCATCCATCCGTACATGCCTATCTGCCAGGCGGTCAGGGAAAGCACATCCACCTTGAAGGCCCGCCACAGCAGGGGCAGGCCGCGCTCCGGAAATCCCGACGCCAGCCCCGCATACTGAAATGCGATGCCTGCAATCAGAGCCAGCAGGTATTCCAGAGTCCACTCGCCGTAGACCACGCTGCCGAACAGGGCAAAGGGCGCCAGCCGGAACAGCCACGGCCCGGCGAGGTCCGCCAGAGTACAGCCCGCTCCACAGTGCAGCGTTCCAACCATGACGCTTTGCCAAGGGAGACGGCGGGAAGGCAGCGCGGTCATACCGGACATGCCGTTTCCAGACATGCGCATGGCTGGCTGATCGGCGGGATGATGGTGCGTCATGCGCATCATGGTCCGCTTCTGATTAATGCGGTATGCCCATATGCCAAGCGGACCGGCCCATAACATGGTGATGGGCCAGACCCAGAGCATGACCCGCATCATGGGAGCGGGTTCACGCCGCTGCTCAATGAGAATGTACAGAAAGCACAACAAACACATTGCAATATATATTTCCGCCACCAATGTCAGGGAGTACGGAATATCAGCTTCTTTCATATATTTCTCCAGGTATCTGTTTGTATTTTTATAATGACCTCGGTGCCTCGCCGACGACTGGCGCAAGCCGCTTTGCGGCAACGGCTACCGCATTGAGCATACCGCGAGGTCAATTTTTTCTTTGCAACGCCGCTGCACGGAAAAAGGCGGCTTTGCGGCAGACGCTTTAATGAGGGCTGAGCCTAACCTCACGCAATTCTCATTCCGTAGCGGAATAAGAGCAAGGGCTCGGCCCACGCCGCTGAACAATTACACATTGATAATGTGGAAATGTCCAGATTGAGAAATCCCGGCTTTCAGGCAAGAGCCGTCGGCCGCGAGATAAAACGCATTCAGGCTTTGAAGTTCTGCTGAAAGCGATCTTTTCACAGTGGGAATAATGTAGTTCTTCCTCGGAGACCGCGTTCCAATACGTTTACAATCGGGAAAGACGGCGCCGTCAGCGTACTTCGCTGTTCAGCCGGAGCCGGGTAAAATCCTGCCGGAGACGGCTCCAGTCCCACAGGGGAGCCGTTCCCACCGCCCCGGCACCGGCAAAACCACGCGCGGTCTCATTTTTACAGCCGGTATCCCGCTACTTTTCTTTTACTTTTTCGCAAAAATCCGTTAGGAATAGAGTTCCCTGAAAATTCGCCCCCTTGCATCTCAGCTGAGACTGCTTACTTTATGTCAGCAAAGACTGTCTCCACCACCTCGCCGCACAGTGGGCACCGAGCCCGCCTGCGTGAACGTCTTGAGCGCGAGCCTCTGGCCGTGGCGGATTATGAGGTGCTGGAGCTTTTGCTTGGTTACGGGCTCACGCGCAAAGACACCAAACCGCTGGCTAAGGAATTGCTGCGGCGTTTCGGCAGCATTCGGGGCGCGCTGGACGCCAGACCGGATGAATTATTGCAGGTGCCCGGCTTCGGGCCGGGGCTCATGGCCCTCTGGCGGGTTCTGCGTGAAGTACTGGCCCGTCACGCAACCTCGGCGGTGCGTAAACGCGAAATCATGGCTACGCCGGATGCAGTGGCCCGCATGGCTCAAAGCCGCCTGGCCGGGTGTCCGCATGAGGAATGCTGGTTGGCCCTGGTGGACGCGCAAAACGGACTGATCGCCTGGGAACGCCTACGGCGCGGAGGCATCAACGCAGTGCCCGTGCAGCCCAGAGATGTGCTGGAGACGGCACTCACGCACAAGGCCAGCGGCATTATTCTGGCCCACAACCACCCCGGCGGCAGTCCGGGCCCTTCCAAGCCGGACCTCATGCTGACCGAAGAACTGCAACGGCTGGCCCCGCGCATGGGCCTGCGCTTTCTGGACCATGTCATCGTCACCGAGGGAATCTGCTACAGCATAACGCAAAACAAGCCCCTTTAGAGCCTTACGTGTTCACCGCTGTAAAAGAACACAGACGAACCGCGTTCCCGGCGCAGCCGAGCAAAGACTACGAATTTTACTGCTCCAAGGCAGTCAGGGAGAATATATATGGCTGACTACAAAGAAAAAGATCATCCGCTTCATGGGGAACAAGGGCTTGGCGCCGCCGAGCCCGCCGTCGACAACGACGTTCATGCGAAACAGGAAGAAGCGCCCGTGCAGGATCTGCTGAACGAAAACAATCTCAACGCCGCTGCCCAGGGCATTCCAGACGTGTTGCCCGTGCTGCCGGTGCGCGACGTGGTCATATTCAATTATATGATCCTGCCGCTGTTTATCGGCCGCGAAAAATCCGTGCAGGCCGTGGAATCCGCCCTGAAAAACGGACGGCATCTGCTGGTCTGCGCCCAGCGCGAGGAAAGCACCGACGATCCCGCGCCCGCGGACCTTTATAACGTGGGCACCGTGGTCCAGGTCATGCGCATGCTCAAGATGCCGGACTCGCGGGTGAAAATTCTGGTGCAAGGCGTAAGCCGCGCGCGGGTCACCGGCTACAGCCAGGTGGACCCCTATCTGGAAGCGCGCATTGAAACTCTGCCCGAAGTCGCTCCCCAGATCGACGCCACGGTGGAAGCGCTCTTGCGCTCCGCGCGCGAGCAGAGCGAAAAGGTGCTCACCCTGCGCGGCCTGTCCTCGCCGGACGTGCTGGCCGTGTTGCAGGGCGTGGAGGATCCGGGCCGCCTGGCGGATCTCATCGCCGCCAATATGCGCATGAAGATCGCGGACGCCCAGCGCATCCTGGAAGCGGAAAATCCGCTGGAACGCCTCACTTTGGTCAACACCCAACTTCAGCGCGAAGTGGAAGTCGCCACGGTGCAGGCCCGCATCCAGAGTTCGGCCCGCGAAGGCATGGACAAGGCCCAGAAGGATTATTTCCTGCGCGAGCAGCTCAAGGCCATCCGCCAAGAGCTGGGCGAAAACGAGTCCGAGGGCGAGGACGACCTGGAAAGCCTGAAAAAGGCCCTGGACAAGGCCGGCCTGCCCAAGGACGTGCGCCAGGAGGCGGACAAGCAGTTGCGTCGCCTGTCCGGCATGCACGCCGACTCCTCGGAAGCCAACGTGGTGCGCACCTATCTGGACTGGCTGGTGGATCTGCCCTGGAAAAAGCTCTCGCGTGACCGTCTGGACATCGCCCACGCCAAGGAAATCCTGGACGAGGACCATTGCGGTCTGGACAAGATCAAGGACCGCATTCTGGAATTCCTCAGCGTGCGCAAGCTCAATCCACAGTCCAAAGGCCCGATCCTCTGCTTTGCCGGCCCTCCCGGCGTGGGCAAAACCTCGCTGGGCCGCTCCATCGCGCGGGCGCTAGGCCGTAAGTTCCAGCGGCTGTCTCTGGGCGGCATGCACGACGAGGCCGAAATCCGCGGCCACCGGCGCACTTACATCGGGGCCATGCCCGGGCGGATCATCCAGGCCATCAAGCAGGCCGGTACCCGCAATCCGGTCATTGTGCTGGACGAAGTGGACAAGCTGGGCACGGATTTCCGGGGCGACCCTTCCTCGGCTCTCCTGGAAGTGCTGGACCCGGAACAGAACCACACCTTCAGCGACCACTACCTGAACGTGCCCTTTGACTTGTCCAAGGTCATGTTCCTGTGCACGGCCAACCACCTGGAAACCATTCCCGCGGCCCTGCGCGACCGCATGGAAGTTATCTCCCTGCCCGGTTACACGCTGCAGGAAAAGGTGGAGATCGCCCGCAAGCATCTGCTGCCCAAGAAAATCACTGAAAACGGCTTGGCCGAAGGCGATATCGCGCTCAGCGACGGGGCTCTGGAAAAGGTGATCAAGGAATACACGCGCGAGGCGGGCCTCCGCAACCTGGAGCGCGAACTGGCGTCCATCTGTCGCAAGCTGGCCCGGCGCAAGGCCGAAGGCAAAAAAGGCCCCTTCAAGGTGGAGCCCAAGGACGTGGAAAAACTTCTCGGCGCTCCCCGCTTTGTGGAAGACGAGAAGGAAAAGGAACTCATGCCCGGCATGGCCCTGGGCCTGGCCTGGACCCCTGCCGGCGGCGAAGTGCTGACCGTGGAGGCCAGCGTCATGAAGGGCAAGGGCGGCCTGACTCTCACTGGCCAGTTGGGCGACGTGATGAAAGAAAGCGCCCAGGCGGCCCTGAGCTACATCCGCAGCCGCGCGGAAGAGCTGGGCGTGGACCCCTCCTTTGTGAGCAAGTACGACATCCATGTGCATGTGCCCGCGGGCGCCACGCCCAAGGACGGCCCTTCGGCGGGCGTAACCCTGACCACGGCCCTGATTTCGGCTCTCAGCAATCGCAGGGTGCGGGCCGACCTCTGCATGACCGGCGAGATCACCCTGCAGGGCCGGGTGCTGCCCGTGGGCGGCATCAAGGAAAAAATCCTGGCCGGTGTGGCCCGTGGCCTGAAGCATGTGATCATCCCGCAGCAGAACATGAAAGATCTGGAAGACGTGCCCAGGGAGCTGCTCAAGCGCATCACGGTGCACCCCGTGCACCACTATGACGAACTCCCGCCCCTGGTCTTTGAGACTCAGGGCAAGCGCGGCGGCGGTGAAAAGCATGGCCTGACCGAAAAAACGTCGCCCGCGCCGCGCAAAAAAAGTCCGACCCGCCCGGCCGTCGCGGCCACGGAACGGCGCGGACGCGCGGAACGGCCCGCCGAGGCGTAAGCGTGCGCCTGCGGGAGTATGAACAGAACGCCGCACGGCGATTGACAAAGGCGGGGGTGGACAGCCCCCGCCTTTGCGCGCAACTGCTGGCCGGGCATGTGCTGGGTCTGGACCGCCTGCACTGCGTCCTGGCGGCGGAACGCGAGCTGACGCCCGACCAAGCCGGGACCCTGGAAGCCCTCACGGCCCGGCGGGCCACGGGCGAACCCCTGGCCCAGATTCTCGGCGGCAGGGAATTTTTCGGTCGTACCTTTCTGGTCACCCCGGACACCCTGATCCCCCGTCCGGAAACGGAACTGCTGGTGGAGACGGCCCTGGAGCTGCTGCCCGCCGGACAACCGCTGCGCTTTGCGGACCTGGGCGCCGGCTCGGGCTGCATCGGCGTGACCCTCTGTCTGGAACGCCCGCGCTGGTGCGGCCTGTTGCTGGAACTCAGCGCTCCGGCCCTGGAAGTGGCCCGCGCCAACGCCGCCCGACTGGGAGCCGCCACGCGCCTGGACGCACTGCGGGCGGATCTGCGCGCCATCCCCCTGGCTGGGGGCTCCTGCGATCTTCTGGTCAGCAATCCGCCCTACATCGCGGATGCCGAGCGCGGCCAGGTCATGGACGAAGTACTGCGCTTTGAGCCGCATTCCGCGCTTTTTTCACCGGAAGCCGGTCTGGCCCATCTGCGCGCCGTCATTGCCCAGGCCGCCCGCCTGCTCCGGCCCGGCGGCCTGCTTTTACTGGAACACGGCGCGGACCAAGGGAAGGCCGTGCGGGACCTGCTGTCCGCGGGCGATGCTTTTGTCGGCATCGCCACGCGCCGCGATCTGGCCGGACTGGAGCGTTGCGCTTTGGCCAGGAAAGTGTAATATGAGGTGCATTGCTTCCGGACAAAGCGCAATTACGGCCTTTTTTATAAAAAAATCGTGGAAAAGGCATTTTTTACTTGCCAAGAGCGTCGGAAGCGTTTAAGACACCATCTTGCCGCTGGCGTAGCTCAACTGGCAGAGCAGCTGATTTGTAATCAGCAGGTTGCGGGTTCGAGTCCCATCGCCAGCTCCACAAAAAGCTGAACAAAGGCCTGCTTACGGGCCGGACCTTTGCGGCACGTGTGGAGGGGTTCCCGAGTGGCCAAAGGGAACAGACTGTAAATCTGTCGTCGTAAGACTTCGGTGGTTCAAATCCACCCCCCTCCACCACCCCTTCCGCCTCATACTTTTTCAGGCGGTCGGTGGCTGGTTTTTACAAACTGCCTTGGCTGTAGGAGACAGAGTGACTGTCGGGGAACTACGGTGCGGTAGCCGTCAACTTGATTGACGGACAGCAACAGCATCGCCGGCGTGCGGGAATAGCTCAACGGCTAGAGCATCAGCCTTCCAAGCTGAGGGTTGCGGGTTCGAATCCCGTTTCCCGCTCCATTTCCTGCAAAATCAAAATCCCCCAGTCTGCCTCCTGCCAATGCACGTTCCCTGGCGACCAGGGACTGAATGCGGGCATCGGTTCAGGCCGTTCAGCGGCTTCCCCAGCCTGCCGTTACGCGAGGAACAGGCGCTACCAGAAATGGCAGAGCTCCGGGAATGTAGCGCACGTACAACCGCAAACAATTTTTTTCCAGGGAGACGTACAATGGGCAAAGCTAAATATGAACGCAAGAAGCCCCATGTAAACATCGGCACCATCGGCCACATCGACCACGGCAAGACCACCCTGACCGCCGCCATCACCAAGATCGCCGGCCTGAAGGGCGAGGGCAGCTTCATTTCCTATGACGAAATCGACAAAGCCCCCGAAGAAAAAGAGCGCGGCATCACCATTGCCACCGCTCACGTGGAATACGAAACCGACAAGCGCCACTACGCGCATGTGGACTGCCCCGGCCACGCCGACTACATCAAGAACATGATCACCGGCGCCGCCCAGATGGACGGCGGTATCCTGGTGGTGGCCGCCACCGACGGCCCCATGCCCCAGACCCGTGAGCACATCCTGCTCGCCCGCCAGGTGGGCGTGCCCCAGCTGGTGGTCTTCCTGAACAAGTGCGACCTGGTGGACGACGAGGAACTGCTGGAACTGGTGGAACTGGAAGTGCGCGAGCTGCTCTCTTCCTATGACTTCCCCGGCGACGACGTGCCCGTGATCCGCGGTTCCGCCCTGAAGGCTCTGGAATGCGACGACCCCAATGCACCTGAAGCCAAGTGCATCGGCGAGCTGCTGGCTGCTTGCGACAGCTTTATCCCCGATCCCGTGCGCGATATCGACAAGCCCTTCCTGATGCCCATCGAAGACGTGTTTTCCATCTCCGGCCGCGGCACCGTGGTGACCGGTCGTGTGGAACGCGGCATCATCAAAGTGGGTGACGAAGTGGAAATCGTGGGCATCAAGCCCACCCAGAAGACCACCTGCACGGGCGTGGAAATGTTCCGCAAGCTGCTGGATCAGGGCGAAGCCGGCGACAATATCGGCGCCCTGCTGCGCGGCACCAAGCGTGACGACGTGGAACGCGGTCAGGTGCTCGCGGCTCCCAAATCCATCACGCCGCACAAGAAGTTCAAGGCTGAGGTGTACGTGCTCTCCAAGGAAGAAGGCGGCCGTCATACGCCCTTCTTCACCGGCTATCGTCCGCAGTTCTACTTCCGCACCACGGACATCACCGGCGTCATCGCCCTGCCCGAAGGCGTGGAAATGGTCATGCCCGGCGACAACTCGCAGTTCATTGTGGAGCTGATCGCCCCCATCGCCATGGAAGCCGGTCTGCGTTTCGCCATCCGTGAAGGCGGCCGCACCGTGGGTTCCGGCGTGGTTACCGAAATCATCGAGTAAGCCATGAGAGTCAACATCATTCTGGCTTGCACCGAATGCAAGCGGCGTAACTACAGCACTCGGAAGAACAAGAAGAACACCACCGGGCGGCTGGAAATGAAAAAATATTGTCCCTGGGACAAGAAGCACACCGTGCATCGCGAAACCAGGTAACAAACTTTCCGGCGGGGGGCGCAAGCCCCCCGGACGGTACGCAGGGCAGTAGCTCTAACGGCTAGAGCGGCGGTCTCCAAAACCGCAAGTTGGGGGTTCGAATCCCTCCTGCCCTGCCATTTTTTATCTCTCGGGTAGCACACCATGGCAAAAAAACAAGCGCAAACCGCAGACGTCAAGTCGGACAAGGCCCCCAATCCTTTTGTGCGCTTCTCGCGCTACGTGGAGGATTCCAAGGCCGAGTTGCGCAAAGTCACCTGGCCCACGCTGAAAGAAACGCGCAAGGCCACACTGGCGGTTTTGGGCTTCGTGGCTGTGATGGCCGTTATCCTGGGGCTGGTGGACCTTGGTCTGTCGGCTCTGATCAAGTCCATACTGTCCTGAAGGCTGTTATGAAAGATCCCGTCATCGATGAAGCCTCCGAGCTGAGCAAACGGCCTCGCTGGTATATTGTACACACCTACTCGGGTTTCGAGCAGCGCGTGCAGAAAACTATCAACGAGATGAGTCGCACCGGTCAGGATCAGGGCCTTATTCAGGAAGTGGTGGTGCCCACGGAAAAGGTCATTGAACTTGCCAAGGGCGGCGAAAAACGCACCACGACGCGCAAGTTCTATCCCGGCTACGTGATGGTGCGCATGATCATGACCGACTTGTCTTGGCATCTGGTGCAATCCATCCCCAAGGTAACCGGTTTTGTGGGCGGCAAAAATCGCCCCACGCCCATGCGCGACAGCGAGGCCGAACGCATTTTGGCACTCATGGAAACACGCCAGGAAACTCCCCGGCCCAAGTTCAACTTCGACAGGGGCGACGAGGTGCGCGTCATTGACGGGCCTTTCGGCGGCTTTAACGGCGTGGTGGAAGATGTCAACTACGACAAAGGAAAACTGCGCGTCTCCGTTTCCATCTTCGGCCGTCAGACGCCGGTGGAGCTGGATTTCGTGCAGGTTTCCAAAGGGTAGACATTTCACGGTTGAAATGCTCGGCAGGGTTTTTTCGCAAATCCTTGCCGCGCGGTGCCTGCGGGCGGGCTTTGCCCGACATGCGTCAGGCATCGCAGGCGCAACAGGTTCTTAAGACTTGCCCCCGCGCGGCGGCCTGACGGCTGCGGACAGCGCGAGCAGCGATGAAGGATAACGAACATGGCCAAAAAAGAAGTTGCCAAGATCAAATTGCAGATTCCCGCCGGCGCGGCCAACCCCTCGCCGCCGGTGGGCCCGGCTCTGGGCCAGCACGGCCTGAACATCATGGGCTTCTGCAAGGAGTTCAATGCCCGCACCCAGGACCAGAAAGGGATGATCATCCCCGTGGTCATCACGGTTTACGCCGACCGCTCCTTCACCTTCATCACCAAGACGCCTCCGGCCGCGGTGCTGATTATGAAGGCGGCCAAACTCGAAAAGGGTTCCGGCGAACCCAACCGCAATAAAGTGGGCAGCCTCAGCATGGCGCAGGTGGAAGAGATCGCCAAGGTCAAGCTGCCGGACCTCAATGCCGCCACCTTGGAATCCGCGGTGAAGTCCATTGCCGGTACCGCCCGCAGCATGGGCATTGACGTTAAGTAAAGCCAGTCCGCGCCGGTTTTCCGGCGGATTCGCTCTTGCGGCGGCGGAAAGCCGTTCGGCGGAGATGGCAGAATCTCCGCTTTTTTCCGCCCATACTCGTTGAAATCAATTGTACTGCCGTTTTCCGCGCAGATTTGGAAACGGCAGGAGATGCCAAACGACAAGGAATATCTCATGCCCAGACATGGCAAAAATTTTCGTAAAGCCCTTGAGGCTTACAATCCGCAGGAGCGCTTCAGCATTGAAGAAGCTGTGAGCAAATCCTTGAGCGCCTCCTTCGCCAAGTTCGACGAAACCGTGGATGTGGCCATCCGCTTGGGCGTTGACCCCAAGTATTCCGACCAGATGGTGCGCGGCGCCGTTACCCTGCCCAACGGGCTGGGCAAGACCGTGCGCGTGGCCGTGTTCTGTAAGGGCGAGAAGCAGGCCGAAGCCAAGGAAGCCGGTGCCGACGCTGTGGGCGCCGAAGAACTGGTGGCCAAGGTCAAGGAAGGCTGGCTGGAATTCGACGCCGCCGTGGCCACGCCCGACGTCATGGCTCTGGTGGGCCAGATCGGCCGCCTGCTCGGACCCCGCGGCCTGATGCCCAACGCCAAAACCGGTTCCGTCACCTTTGACGTGACCAAGGCCGTGACTGAACTCAAGGCCGGCCGCGTGGAATTCAAGGTCGACAAGGCCGGTGTGCTGCACGCCCCCTTGGGCAAGGTTTCTTTCGGTTCTGAAAAGATCCTGGGCAATCTCAAAGCCTTACTGGACACCGTCAATCGCCTGAAACCCTCGGCCGCCAAGGGTTCTTACATGTTGTCCATGGCGGTTTCCACCACCATGGGGCCCGGTTTCAAGGTCGATATGCCCCAGGTCAAAAAATTTCTTGAAGGTTAGTGCCTTCAGGCTGTGGAGCGCTTTGCGTCTCGCGGCCTGATCCGGCCGAATCTTCAAGCGGTTGTGAAAACAACCTCGGCAAAGGCTAAGGAATTCGAGTCGAAGACGGCAGGAGGACGCAAGTCCTTAATATCCTGCCCAGACGCTTCATCTTTGGCTCGGCATTCCACCTGGCAACCCCGAACGTGAGAGGTATCACGTGAACAGGTCTGAAAAAGCCGCAATTATTGAAGCCATCAAGGCCAAGGCCGACCAGGCTTCCTTTGCGGTGCTGACGGACTTCAAGGGCATGACGGTGGAAGAGCTGACGAACCTCCGGGTGAGCCTGCGCAATGCGGGCGGCGAATATCATGTCGTCAAAAACACCCTGGCTCGTATCGCTCTGACCGGCGGCACGCACGACGCCATCAAGGACAAGTTCCATGAGAACTGCGGCGTGGCCCTTGGGTTCGACGACCCGGTGGCGGTGGCCAAGGCGCTCAGTGATTTCGCCAAGCAGAGCAAGCTCTTTGAGCTGCGTTGCGCCAGCCTGGACGGCAAGGAAATGACCGCCGCCCAGGTGGATGCTCTGGCCAAACTGCCCGGTAGGGAGCAGTTGCTCGGCCAGTTGCTTGGCACTATGAACGCCGTGCCCACCAATTTTGTGTCGCTGTTTGCCAATATGCTGCGCGGTCTGCTCTATGCCCTCAAGGGTATTGAAGAACAGAAAGGCAAGGCCGCCGCGTAAGCGGATGTGGACAGCACAAACGTTAAGCCAAAGATCAGGAGAAATATCATGGCCGTGACCAAAGAAGAAGTTGTTGAATTCATCTCCAGCATGACCGTTCTGGAACTTTCCGAATTCATCAAGGAACTGGAAGAGAAATTCGGTGTTTCCGCCGCCGCGCCTGCCGCCGCCATGGTGATGGCCGCTCCGGCCGCCGGTGGCGACGGCGCCGCCGTTGAGGAAAAGACCGAATTCGACGTCATCCTCAAGGAAACCGGCGCCAACAAGATCGGCGTCATCAAGGTCGTGCGCGCCCTGACCAACCTTGGACTCAAGGAAGCCAAGGAAAAGGTGGACGGCGCTCCCTCCACCCTGAAGGAAGCCGTTTCCAAGGAAGAAGCCGAGGAAGCCAAGAAGCAGCTCACCGAAGCTGGCGCCACCGTGGAAATCAAGTAAGTATTTTCCACTGCCCACTTCGCTTCAGCGAAGCCGCTTTCCGCATGGCGGGGTCATTGACCCCGCCATGTTTTTTTCGTCGGCGGGACTTTTTTGCTTTTCCGCTCCGAAACCTCGTGCAGAGCGGCAAAGTCGACGTTGCCCCCAGCCTGTCGTTGCTGGCATCATCCGTAACGGCATTGCGGCGGATACAAAATCCCCCTATATTTCTTCAAGAAAAAGTCTTGCCAAAAAAATAATTTCTGATTATCTATCTTTGTTCAATGAACGGCACGGGAGGCCTACTTTCTGTTTTTGATAACTCACTGTATATGCACACTTTTTTAAAATAGGCGCAACAGCCCAAGCCCTGTTTACCCAGACAGGGATGGGTTTTTGTCGTCTTTGCCGTGCACAGTAAGCTCCCCCGCGACTCCCCGCGGCCGTTTCATACGCTTTCAGGGTGCAGTGACAGCAAGTTTTTTGCCCGCCGGCAGACGCTTCTGTCCGCAGCCGGGGCGCAACCGCTACCTATCTTGAGGTACCCATGGGCCAGCTCACCAAACAGTTCGGCAAGATCAAGATCTCCCTCCCCATCCCCCATCTGCTGAATCTGCAGATCGATTCATATCAGAAATTCCTCCAGGAAGGCGTGCCCGAGGCCGACCGCAGGCCGGACGAAGGTCTGGAAGGCGTCTTCCATACGGTATTTCCCATTGAGGATTTCAACAAGACCGCCAGCCTGGAGTTCGTCAGTTACGAGGTTCAGGAACCCAAGTACGACCAGGCCGAATGCATTTCCAAGGGCCTGACCTATGAAGCGCCCATGCGCATCAAAGTGCGCCTGGTCGTCTATGATGCCGACGAGGCTTCGGGCAACCGGACCATCCGCGACATCAAGGAGCAGGATATCTACTTCGGCACCCTGCCCCTGATGACCGAAAAAGGCACCTTCATCATCAACGGCACCGAGCGCGTCATCGTCAACCAGCTGCAGCGCTCGCCCGGCATCATCTTCGAGCACGACGGCGGCAAGACCCACACCAGCCGCAAGGTGCTCTATTCCTGCCGGGTGATCCCCATGCGCGGCTCCTGGCTGGACTTTGATTTCGACCACAAAGACATTCTCTACGTGCGCATCGACCGCCGCCGCAAGATGCCCGCCACCATCCTGTTCAAGGCCATGGGCATGAGCAAGGAGCAGATTCTCGACTACTTCTACAGCCGGGAACAGTATCTGCTGGAAGACGGCGGCAGGCTGTTCTGGGAAGTGCGCAAGGATCTCTACCGCAAGGACAACGCCTACGCGGACATCACCGCGCCTGACGGCAACGTGCTCGTCAAGGCGGGCAAGCCCATCACCAAGCGGAGCTGGCGGCTGATCTGCGAGGCCGGCATTCCGGCCATTGAAGTGCGCCCCGACCTGCTGGACGGCATGTTCCTGGCCGAGGACGCCGTGGCCCCCCAGAGCGGCGAAGTGCTGGCCGAAGCGGCCGACGAAATCACGCCCGGCCTGTTGGAACGTATGCGCGAAGCGGGCATCAAGCGTCTCTCCGTGCTGCACACCAAGGGCACGGACACCTCTTCCTCCATCCGCGACACCCTGGTGCTGGACCGCATCCCGGACCAGCAGAAGGCCCAGGAAGAGATCTACCGCCGCCTGCGCCCGTCCTCGCCGCCCACCGCCGAGATCGCGGCCAGCTTCTTCGACAACCTGTTCCGCAATCCGGATTATTATGACCTTTCGCCCGTGGGCCGCTACAAGCTCAACCAGCGTCTGGGCATCGACGCGCCCGCCGATCTGCGCACCCTGAACGACGAGGACATTCTTACGGCCATCAAGGTGCTGGTCCAGCTCAAGGACAGCCACGGCCCGGCCGACGATATCGACCACCTGGGCAACCGCCGTGTGCGCCTGGTGGGCGAGCTGGTGGAAAACCAGTACCGCATCGGCCTGGTGCGCATGGAGCGCGCCATCAAGGAACGCATGAGCCTGCAGGAAATCTCCACCCTCATGCCCCACGATCTGATCAATCCCAAGCCCGTGGCCGCGGTGCTCAAGGAATTCTTCGGCACGTCCCAGCTCTCGCAGTTCATGGACCAGACCAACTCGCTCTCCGAGGTCACCCACAAGCGCCGTCTCTCGGCCCTGGGCCCCGGCGGCCTGACCCGCGAACGCGCCGGCTTTGAGGTCCGCGACGTACACACCTCGCACTACGGCCGCATCTGCCCCATTGAAACTCCGGAAGGCCCGAACATCGGCCTGATCGTCTCCCTGACCACCTTCGCCAAGGTCAATGACTACGGCTTCATCGAAACCCC
This sequence comes from Desulfovibrio sp. 3_1_syn3, assembly GCF_000145315.2. NCBI lineage: Bacteria > Pseudomonadati > Thermodesulfobacteriota > Desulfovibrionia > Desulfovibrionales > Desulfovibrionaceae > Desulfovibrio > Desulfovibrio sp. 3_1_syn3. Next base: position 1,884,214 of record NZ_ADDR02000001.1, on the reverse strand, counting down.
CTACCGGGTGGTGCGTGAAGGCCGGGTGACCGACGAGGTGGTGCATCTGGACGCCTCGCGTGAAGGCGATCAGGTGGTGGCCCAGGCCGACGCCCGCCTGGACGGCGAAGGGCATCTGCTGGAAGAATTCGTCACTGTGCGCGTCAAGGGCGAAGTGGAAATGCGCCACCGCGACGAAGTGACCCTGATGGACATTTCGCCCAGCCAGATGGTTTCCATTTCCGCGGCGCTGATTCCCTTCCTGGAACACGACGACGCCAACCGCGCCCTGATGGGTTCCAACATGCAGCGTCAGGCCGTGCCTCTGCTGCGCTCGGAAAAGCCCCTGGTGGGCACGGGCATGGAAGTGGACGTGGCCCGCGACTCCGGCGCCTGCATTGTGGCCCCGGCCGACGGCAAGGTGCAGTACGCGGACGCCGACCGCATCGTGGTGGCCTATGAAGGCGACATCTACAAGGATCAGGGCGGCGTGCGGGCCTACGACCTGCTCAAGTTCCACAAGTCGAATCAGAACTCCTGCTTCGGGCAAAAGCCGACCTGCTATCCCGGCCAGATCGTCAAGAAAGGCCAGATCCTGGCCGACGGTCCCGGCATCGACGAAGGCCAGCTGGCCTTGGGCAAGAACCTGGTAGTGGCCTTCATGCCCTGGTGCGGCTACAACTACGAAGACTCCATCCTGATTTCCGAACGCACGGTCAAGGAGGACGTCTTCACCTCCATCCACATCGAAGAATTCGAAGTGGTGGCCCGCGACACCAAGCTGGGACCCGAGGAAATCACCCGCGATATCCCCAACGTCAGCGAAGACATGCTGCGCAACCTGGACGAAAGCGGCATTATCCGCATCGGCGCGGCCGTCAAGCCTGACGACATTCTGGTGGGCAAGATCACCCCCAAGGGCGAAACCCAGCTCACCCCGGAAGAAAAGCTCCTGCGGGCCATTTTCGGCGAAAAGGCCAGGGATGTGAAAAACACCTCCCTGAAGGTCCCGCCGGGAGTGGAAGGCACCATTATCGACGTAAAGGTCTTCAACCGCCGTTCGGGCGAGAAGGACGAGCGCACCCTGGCTATCGAGGCCCACGACACTTCGGTGCTGGACCAGAAGGAAGCCGACCATATGCGCGCCCTTACCGAGCGCACGCGGGATCTGCTTGCACCGCATGTGCTGGGCAAGCAGATCGCGGCCTCCCTGCCCGGCAAGAAAAAGGGCGAAGTGCTGGCCGAAGCCGGCGCGGCCCTCACCGAGGAACAGCTGGCCCAGCTGCCTGTCAAGAAACTGGCCGGTCTGTTCAAGAGCAAGGAAGTCAACGACGAGGTGGCCGAACTGCTCCGGGCCTATGACCACGAGGTGGATTATCTCAAGGCCATTTACGACGCCAAGCGCGAGAAGGTCACCGAAGGCGACGATCTGCCCCCCGGCGTGATCAAGATGGTCAAGGTGCATATCGCCATCAAGCGCAAGCTCTCGGTGGGCGACAAAATGGCCGGCCGCCACGGCAACAAGGGCGTGGTTTCCTGCATCCTGCCGGAAGAGGACATGCCCTTCTTCGCCGACGGAAGGCCCGTGGACATTGTGCTCAACCCCCTGGGCGTGCCTTCGCGTATGAATATCGGCCAGATCATGGAAACCCACCTCGGCTGGGGCGCCAAGGAACTGGGCCGTCAGTTGGCCGAACTGGTGGATTCCGGCGCGGCCATGCAGGTCTTGCGTAAGGAAGTCAAGGACGTCTTCGGCTCCGAAGAGGTCCGCGCGCTGGTGGACGGCATGGACGACGAGGAATTTGTCGCCTCGGTCAAGAAGCTACGCAACGGCATCGTGACCAAGACGCCGGTTTTCGACAGCGCCACTGAAGAGGACATCTGGGGCTGGATGGACAAGGCCGGTCTGGAAAACGACGGCAAAACCACCCTGTATGACGGACGCACCGGCGTGCCTTTCAGAAACCGGGTCACCACGGGCGTCATGTACATCCTCAAACTGCACCACCTGGTGGACGAAAAAATCCACGCCCGTTCCACGGGCCCCTACTCCCTGGTCACCCAGCAGCCTCTGGGCGGCAAGGCCCAGTTCGGCGGTCAGCGTCTGGGCGAAATGGAAGTCTGGGCTCTGGAGGCCTACGGCGCGGCCTACCTCCTCCAGGAATTCCTCACGGTCAAGTCCGACGACGTGACCGGGCGCGTCAAGATGTACGAGAAAATCGTCAAGGGCGACAACTTCCTGGAAGCCGGTCTGCCCGAATCCTTCAATGTTCTGGTCAAGGAACTCATGAGCCTCGGGCTCAACGTGACCCTGCACCAGGAGGAAGGCAAAAAAAAGCCCAAGCGCGTGGGCTACATGCGCGACCGCGACGAAGAGGCGGAATAGAGCAATTTGCGTTTGAAATGAGTGAACTGCTCTGCAAGGATTTGGTGCAAATCCTTGCCGCGGGATGCGGGTAGGCGGGCTTTGCTCGCCGTAAACGAGCATTTCAAGTGTTAAATTGCTTTAAACGCCTGTTGCGGCCTCCGTACGGATTACAGTAACGATTCCAACGAGCTTTTTACAAAGCAAGGTATGTATATATGAGCCTGGACGATCTTTTCACTGCTCGCGGCACGTCGGCCAATGTGACCAACATCCGCAATCTGAAAGCCATCCAGATTTCCATCGCTTCGCCCGAATCCATCCGCGAATGGTCCTACGGCGAAGTGAAAAAACCGGAAACCATCAACTACCGCACCTTCAAGCCGGAGCGGGACGGTCTGTTCTGCGCCAAAATCTTCGGCCCGGTGAAGGACTACGAGTGCAACTGCGGCAAATACAAGCGCATGAAGCACCGCGGCATCGTCTGCGAAAAATGCGGGGTTGAAGTCATCGCCTCCAAGGTGCGGCGCGAGCGCATGGGCCACATTGAGCTGGCCGCGCCCGTGGCCCACATCTGGTTCCTGAAGACCCTGCCCTCCAAGATCGGCACCCTGCTGGACATGACCATGGCCGATCTGGAAAAGGTGCTCTACTTCGACTCCTATATTGTGCTGGATCCCGGCCAGACCAATCTGCAGAAGCGTCAGGTCATTTCCGAGGACCAGTACCTTCAGATTCTGGACCACTACGGCAGCGACGAGGTGCTCACCGTGGGCATGGGCGCGGAAGCCGTGCGCAGTCTGCTGGAAGAGCTGGACCTGGAAAAGCTGCGTGTTGAGCTGCGCGAGGAAAGCGAGGCCACCAAGAGCCAGACCAAGAAGAAAAAGCTGACCAAGCGTCTGAAGATCGTGGAGGCTTTTCTGGAATCCCAGAACAAGCCCGAATGGATGATCATGGAGGTCATTCCGGTTATTCCGCCGGAACTGCGCCCCCTGGTGCCCCTGGACGGCGGCCGTTTCGCCACCTCGGACCTCAACGATCTCTACCGCCGGGTCATCAACCGCAACAACCGCCTCAAACGGCTCATGGAGCTGGGCGCGCCGGAAATCATCATCCGCAACGAAAAGCGTATGCTCCAGGAAGCCGTGGACGCGCTCTTCGACAACGGCCGCCGGGGCCGGGCCATCGCCGGCACCAACGGCCGCCCGCTCAAGTCTCTGTCGGACATGATCAAGGGCAAGCAGGGCCGCTTCCGCCAGAATCTCCTGGGCAAGCGCGTGGACTACTCGGGCCGTTCGGTCATCACCGTGGGCCCCTACCTCAAGCTGCACCAGTGCGGTCTGCCCAAGAAGATGGCCCTGGAGCTGTTCAAGCCTTTCATTTATTCGGAACTGGAAAAACGCGGCCATGCCTCCACCATCAAGAGCGCCAAAAAGATGGTGGAGCGCGAGGAACTGGTGGTCTGGGACATCCTTTCGGAAGTGGTGCGCGAGTACCCCATTCTGCTCAACCGCGCCCCGACCCTGCACCGCCTGGGCATCCAGGCATTTGAGCCCCTGCTGGTGGAAGGCAAGGCCATCCGCCTGCACCCCCTGGTCTGCTCCGCCTACAACGCGGACTTCGACGGCGACCAGATGGCCGTGCATATTCCGCTGTCCGTGGAGGCCCAGATCGAATGCCGCGTGCTGATGATGAGCACCAACAACATTCTTTCCCCGGCCAACGGCGGCCCGGTCATTGTGCCCTCGCAGGACATCGTGCTGGGTCTCTACTACATGACCGTGGAACGCAGCTTTGAAAAGGGCGAGGGCATGACCTTTTGCGCGCCCTGGGAAGTGGAAGCCGCCTACGACGCGGGCCAGGTCTCCCTGCACGCCCGGGTCAAGGTGCGCATGAAGGAAGGCGAGGATCTTGTGCAGACCACGCCGGGCCGCGTGCTGGTCAGCGACATTCTGCCGCCGGAGCTCTCCTTCGAGCACGTCAACACGGTGCTGACCAAGAAGGCCATCGCCAAGCTGGTGGGCGCGGCCTACCGCACCTGCGGCATCAAGTCCACGGTCATCCTCTGCGACAAGCTCAAGGACATGGGGTATGAGTTCGCCACCCGCGCCGGTGTGACCATCGGCGTGAAGGACCTGACCATTCCCGAAAGCAAGAAGAACATCCTGGCCAAATCCCAGGCCGAGGTGGACGATATCGAACGCCAGTACCGCGACGGCATCATCACCCGTACGGAAAAGTACAACAAGGTGGTGGACGTCTGGACCAAGGCCACGCAGGACGTTTCCACGGAAATGATCAAGGAGATCTCCTACGACGTGCTCACGGACGAGAAGACGGGCAAGCAGGAGAAAAACCAGAGCTTCAACCCCATCTTCATGATGTCCAACTCCGGCGCGCGCGGCAACCAGGACCAGATGCGCCAGCTCGCGGGCATGCGCGGCCTGATGGCCAAACCGTCGGGCGAAATCATCGAAACGCCCATCACCTCGTCCTTCCGCGAAGGGCTCTCGGTGTTGCAGTACTTCACCTCCACCCACGGCGCGCGCAAGGGCCTGGCGGACACGGCCCTGAAGACGGCCAACTCCGGTTACCTGACCCGCCGCCTGGTGGACGTGGTCCAGGACGTGATCGTTTCCGAGCACGACTGCGGCACGGTGGACGGCATTGAGCTGACCCACATCAAGGAAGGCGGCGACATCAAGACCCCGCTGGCCGAACGCATCATAGGCCGTGTGCTGCTCTACCCCGTGCATGACCCGGACGAGCCGGAAAAAATCCTGCTGCCCGAAAACACCCTGATCACGGAAAGTGAAGCCAAGCTGATCAACGACAAGGGCATCTCCTCGGTCATGGTGCGCTCGCCCCTGACCTGCCAGTCGGAACGCGGCATCTGCGCCCTGTGCTACGGGCGCGACCTGGCCCGCGGCCATCTGGTCAATACCGGCGAAACCGTGGGCATCATCGCTGCCCAGTCCATCGGCGAGCCGGGCACCCAGTTGACCATGCGCACCTTCCACATCGGCGGCACGGCTTCGAGCACCATTGAAAAGAACAAGTTCGAAGCCCAGAACGCGGGCCGGGTGATCCTGAACCGCGTACGGGCCGTGACCAACCGCGACGGCGCGCAACTGGTGCTGGGCAAGAGTGGCCAGCTGACCATCGTTGATCCGCAGGGCCGCGAACGGGAGAAATACATTCTTCCCAACGGCGCGCGTCTGATGGTCCATGACGGCCAGGAAGTGACCAAGGGCGTTGTGCTGGCCGAATGGGACCCCTTCAACGAACCCTTTGTGTCCGAAGAAGACGGCGTGATCCGCTTCACGGACATCATCGACGGCAAGACCGTGCAGGAAAAGGTGGACGACGTCACCCGTCAGGCCTCACTGACCATCATGGAGTACCGCACCACCAACTTCCGGCCCTCCATTTCCATCTGCGACGACAACGGCAATGTGAAGAAGCGCGTGCACGGCGCGGCTGCGGCCATCTACAGCCTGCCCGTGGGTTCCATCATCATGGTCAAGGACGGCGAGAACATCCAGGCTGGCGACATCATCGCCCGCAAGCCCCGCGAAACCTCCAAGACCAAGGATATCGTGGGCGGCCTCCCGCGCGTGGCCGAGCTCTTTGAAGTGCGCAAGCCCAAGGACATGGCCGTGGTTTCCGAAATCGCGGGCACCGTCACCTACGCGGGCGAGTCCAAGGGCAAGCGCAAGCTGGTGGTCACGCCGGAAATCGGCGAGGCCAAGGAATACCTTGTGCCCAAGGGCAAGCACATCACGGCTGCGGACGGCGACTTCGTGGAAGCGGGCGATCCCCTCACCGAAGGCTATCCGGAACTGCACGATATCCTGCGCACCCGAGGCGAGAAATACCTGGCCCGCTATCTGGTGGACGAAATCCAGGAAGTCTACCGTTTCCAGGGCGTGGGCATCGACGACAAGCACATCGAAGTGATTGTGCGCCAGATGCTCAAGAAGGTGACCATACTCGACTCCGGCGGCACCAGCTTCCTGGTGGGCGAGCAGGTGGACAAGAGCGAGTTCAAGGCCGAAAACCAGAGGACCATAGCCGAGGGCCGCGTTCCGGCCACGGCGGAACCGCTGGTGCTGGGCATCACCCAGGCCTCGCTGACTACCTCATCCTTCATCTCGGCGGCTTCCTTCCAGGAAACCACCAAGGTGCTCACCGAAGCCTCGCTCAAGGGCAAGATGGACTATCTGCGCGGCCTCAAGGAAAACGTCATCGTGGGCCGCCTGATCCCGGCGGGTACGGGCTACCGCGAATACGTGAACGGCGACATCGAGGTACCGGACCAGAAGGAACGCCCCGACAAGTTCCTGGAAGAACTGGAAGAAAACCCCGTGCTGGTGGATCTGAATCAGTAACGGCCGTACTCATAGAGATAACAGAAAGCCCCGGAAGGCATGCCTTCCGGGGCTTTTTCGTGCTGACGTGATAGCGCGATTTCACTTTTGAATGGCTCTATCGCCCGCCGCGGCGACCGGCCCGACGGGCGGCCCGTAGGGCCGTGCCTGTAGCCCAAAGGGCGTACAGGCATCGAGAGGAACGCGGCGTGGATTCCGGCGAAGCGGCCGAAGGCAGCCCGAAGGGCTTGTCCCCGTTGGCGACAACGGAGCCATACGGGGAGCGACAGCAACGATAACAACGTTTTTCGCCGGAATGCCGACTTTGAAATTTGTAAAATTTCAAAGTTAATCCGCTCCGGAGGCGGGGCTCAGCTCTTGATTTCCACCCGTAGCACATGGCCGTCCTTCTTCAGCAGATCCAGCAGGTCGGCCAGATCGTAGCCGTAGGGCACCTTGATGTGCGCGTCCACCATAATGATCTGACCCTCCTTGTCCGGAACGGCCTTAAAGCTCGAGATAAAGAGCTTGCGCTCGCGCAGGGCCGCGCGCACCACATCCAGACCCGTGCATCCGTCGCGGATATGCAGGCAGAGATGCTCCATGCTGGGCGCGCGCAGCCAGGTAAAGTGCCGGTGCAGAAAAATCTGGATCAAAAAAATCAGCGCCGTGCCCAACACGCCGAGCAGATACAGGCCCGAGCCCACGGCCATGCCGATGCCCGCCGTGGCCCAGATGCCCGCCGCTGTGGTCAGGCCGCTGATGTTCTGCCCGCGCACAAAGATCATGCCCGCGCCCAGAAAGCCCACCCCGGTCACGATCTGAGCCGCGACGCGCGAAGGGTCCAGGGCCACGCCGTGCAGGGGGATCATGTCCGCGAAGCCGTACTTGGAGACGATCATGAACAGTGCCGAACCCATGGAAACCACCAGATGGGTACGTATGCCCGCCTCTTTGCGGCGGTTGGCCCGTTCATAGCCGATAAAGGCTCCGCAGAGCCCGGCCAGGAAAAGGCGCCCCAGAAACTCAAATTCCTGCAACAATCCCAAGTCCATACCCTCTCCTCCAAATACCGGCCTAACACAGATGTACAACAGACTCAACCGCTCCGGCCCCTCCGGAGCGGTCGAGGCAGCCAACCCCAAAAACATACTTGACATTATATACTTAATATGAGAATTAATTTGTATTAATTAAAGACTATATAAATATAACCAGTTAATTAATCATGAACATGGATCCCGGCTCCGCCCGGGAACCTAACCGCCCGTAGCGCGAGGAGAACATCATGTCAGCCCTACCCGAACGCGAGTACTTGGCCGAGGAAATCTGTGATCTGTACACCCGGCTCACCGGCGGAGACTATTCCGAGGACCTGCGCCGCGCCCGCGAGCTCGCGGAAGAGGAAGGCCCCCAGGACCATTGGTTGCTGACCAATCATCTGGATTATGAGTCCCGCCTCTTCCTCTGTGCGGCGGTGGCCTATTCCCTGCGCTGTATGAAGCGCGATCCGTACAAGTGCGCCGTGTTCGTGCGCAGCGTAGCGGAATCGCTGACAGCCGGGCGGCCCTCCGTATGACGGCCCGGGGAATCCCGTCTCAGCCCGGGATTCCCCGTCATCTTCCGGACGGCAGGGTTGCCGCGTTGCGGCATGCCGGAATTTCACCAGGAATCAAGGACGTGACATGCGTAACACAGCATTCGGATTCGGGACGCCTCTACTCTGCTTTCTGCTTTTCGCCTTGGGCATTGCTCTTTTCTCCGACACGGCCAGAGGCGAGGAACGCATCCCCATCACCTTTCCCCCGCTGACGACGCATACCATGCCCCCGGTCTTTTTCACGCACGACAGGCATGTGGAGCACATGGAACGCAGCAATGCGGAATGCACGCTCTGCCACCGGGAAACAGATGAAGGCATGTCCGAAACCTTTCTGGACGTCAAAGCTCAGCCCGAGCACAGGCAAATTCCCTACCTCCACGCCACCTGTACGGCCTGTCACCGCAAGGCCGACGCGGGACCGCGCCTCGTGGATTGCAGGGTCTGCCACAGCAAGGCCGTGGCCGCGCAGAGCGGGAAAAGCAATAAAGGCAAATAAGAGAGGTCGGGCCCTTGCGCACCGGGAACACGCCTTGTCCGCAGAGTTTTCAGGTGTGGGAGCGTCGGCGCCGTCAGCGGATGACGGAGTGTTGCCCCCGCTCGGAAGCGGAGTATCTTGCCCGCCCCAGGAGCCCCTTTATCGCCGCACGTCATTCAGGAGACAGAGTTGATGCTGAACTTCATTACCGGTCCCCTTTTTGTTTTCTCTTTGCTGGTCTTTGTGGTCGGGCTTCTCGCGCGCGCCGTCCTTTACGTGCGCGGTCTGGACTGGCGTCTGGAGCGCGTGGCCTACAGCTACCATCCGGAACGCTCCATCCCCGGCGCGCTGATTTCCATCGTCAAATGGCTCATACCGGGCGGCACCAGCGGCTGGCGCTCGCAACCCGCGGCCATGGCGTCATTCTTTCTGCTGCATCTGGGAGCGGTGCTGGTGCCGCTTTTTTTGCTGGGGCACACGGTCTTGCTTGAAAACTTCACGGGCATCTCCCTGCCCTCGTTGCCCAACGCTCTGGCCGATATCCTGAGCATAATGAGCGTCGCCGGCATTCTCTTGCTGATCGCGCGCCGACTGGCTTCGCCCGCGCTCCGGCAACTGAACTCCGGCGGGGACTGGCTCGTGCTGCTGCTGACCCTTCTGCCCTTCTGCACCGGCCTGATGGCCCGGCTGGACACCTCCGCCTACCAGACCTGGATTGTACTGCATGTACTGAGCGGCGAACTGTTCCTGATTCTCGCCCCGTTCACCAAACTTTCACATATCGTTCTCTACTTCATGTCCCGTGCGCAGCTCGGCATGGATTTCGCCATCAAGCGTGGCGGCGGCACGCGCGGCGGGGCATTTCCCTGGTAAACAGCGGCATCGGGATCAATTCCATTTTTTTCTCCCGCAAGGAGCGCGACATGTCCCAGTTATTGTGCAGTCCCACGCCCGCCATCAGCAAGGAAAGCATTCACGCCTTGCTTCAGGACAAGGGCGGCGCGACCTATTACCGGCAGATGCGGGAAATGCCCGTGAATCAGGCGACTCTGGCCCGCGACCTCAAACAGACCTGCAAATCACGCACCCGGACCTGGCTGGCCATCTGCGCGCATTGCGGGATGTGCGCGGAAAGCTGTTTTTTCTACAAAACCAGTAACAATGACCCCACGCAGATCCCTTCGTACAAGATCCAATCCACCCTGGGCGAGATGCTCCGGCGCAAGGGCCGGGTGGACACCGAGTTCATGATTCACGCCATGGATGTAGCCTGGGGCAAGTGCACCTGCTGCAACCGTTGCGGACTTTACTGCCCGCACGGCATTGATACGGGCGTCATGTTCAGCTATTTGCGCGGCATTCTGTTCATGCACGGCTTCGTGCCCTGGGAAATGAAGATCGGCTCGGGCATGCACCGCGTCTACGGCGCGCAGATGGATGTTACGGAAGAAGACTGGCTGGAAACCTGCGAATGGATGGTGGAGGAGAACCAGGACGAATGGCCGGATCTGGAAATCCCTGTTGAAAAAGAGGGCGCGGATGTCATGTACATTCTCAACGCCCGCGAGGTAAAGCATTATCCCGAGGACATTGCGCAGGCCGCCATTCTGTTTCACGTCACGGGCACCAGTTGGACTGTGCCGCGCGAAGGCTGGGAAAATACGTCGCTGACCATGTTCGCGGGCGACTGGGAGGGTTGCGCCCAGAACATCAGGCGCATTTACGCCGCGGTGGAGCGCCTGAAACCTAAAATGGTGGTGGGAACCGAGTGCGGTCATGCCCATCGCGGCACCGTGGTGGAAGGCCCCTACTGGGGCGGACGCGCCAGCGGCGACCCGCCGGTGCCCTTCATCCATTACGTGGAATGGGTGGCCCACTGTTTGCGCACCGGCAAGCTGAAAATCGATCCGGCCAAGAAGATCAAAATACCCTGTACACTTCAGGATGCCTGCAACTATGTGCGTAACGACGGACTGGGCAGATATACGCGGGAAATCATGAGCTATATCGCGGAGGACTTCCGCGAGATGACGCCCAATGCCGACCACAATTTTTGCTGCGGCGGCGGAGGCGGCCTCAACGGCATCGGCCTCTATCGCAAAGAACGCAATATCGGCCTCAAAAACAAGCTGGATCAGATCAAGGCCACCGGCGCACAGCTGGTCGTGACTCCCTGTCACAACTGCTGGGACGCCATCAGGGATATGATGGAAGTCTACGAGGAACACAACATCAAATGGTCATTCCTCAAACCGCTTCTGGTGGATATGATGGTGGTTCCGCCCCATATCCGCCACGAAGCTCCTTAGCATCGCCGCAACGCCCCTAACGGCGATGAAACCGGCGGGCATGCGATTCCTCCATGTCCTTTTGCAGATCGCATGCCCGCCCTGAGGGAATAACCACGCCTGCTCCGGAGAGGCTTACACGCGGACGGCGGCGCGCCCGTCCCTCCTGGCAAAAGGCGTCAGGCTGTCGCCGCCCGCACAGCCTCAAGCAGCGCTTCCGGGGCGCAACTCTTGGGCAGCACGGGAATGCCGGTGCCGAAATCCACCGGACGCGGCCCCGCGTCGCTGCAGACAATGGCCGGCAGCTGCCTGTTTTTTTCACTGCGACGCAGCCTGCTGTACATGATGGAGCCCGAGACGCGCGGCAGATCCACATCAAAAATGATGCAGTCCGGCCGCAGGCTGTCCACCAGAGCCAGGCCTTCAGCGCCGTCGCGGGCCTCGCTCACCCGATAGTCATGCAGACGAAGCGTCCGTGACAGCCTGTCGAGGCTTTCGGCATCGCTGTCGACCAAGAGAATATGCTTTTGCATGAGGTCCTCCCGCTTGGGCGTCCGGCATAGGCCGGGTTGAGTATTCCGCCGACTGACTGAGTACGGCGCGCAACGAAGCTCCGCAGCTCTGCCGGACGGAGCCGAGCGTCACCGAGCCCAGAGAATTTTGCAGACTGCGGGCGGCGTCGGCCCAGGCATCCAGCGCGACCCGGCCACAGGGCGCGGCGCTGTTGACGCCGGGAAGGGTTATGCCTCCTTCCACGGCGGCAATGATGTCCGCCAGGCTGACGTCGTCGGGGTTGCGGGCCAGTACATGCCCCCCGGCTATGCCCCGGATGCTTTTGACAATGCCGCCGCTTTGCAGCAGTCGCATGATCTTCTGGACGAATTTTTCCGAGATGCCCGTACAGACAGCCAGTTCTGAAGCGGATGCGGGCATATCCTCCGCTTGTTCGGAAAGGCACAATAAGAGGTGCAGCGCATGGCAGCTCATTGTGGAAATTCGCATTTTTATCCCTTCTCAAGAGGATGCAATAATAACAGCAAAAGTTGATATATCTAATTTAGACTGTTTTACTCATGTTTTTCCCTAACGTATCCGCCGGCATCCGTCAAGCCGTCCGGCACCACAGGGAAAAACAAGACGCATTGCCCCGCACGGGCCGCCCGTGTGAAGAGTTTCGCAAAAGTTTTTTAAAGGAAATGTGGTACAAAGTCCGTATAAAAATGTTAGGATTAGGCTGAAAAGGTGCAAAATCTTTACGCCGCTGTTCCGGCGTTTAGGTTTTGGATCTCAGTCCAGTTTTTCGGGGGACAGAGGCTATGAAACTTTCGGCAAAAACACGCTACGCGGCACGAATTCTCTTTTACATGGCAAAGCACGTTATGAACGAGCCCATTTCCTCCAATCTGCTTGCCGCGAAAACCGGCATAAGCTCGCAGTTCATCGAACAGATCCTGCGCCAGCTCAGGCTTGCCGGTATTACCGGCAGCGTCCGCGGCGCCAAAGGCGGGCATATTCTGCTGCGCAAACCGGAAGAGCTGACCTTCGGCTGCATCGTCAAGCTGATGGAAGGCGGCATTGAACTGGCCGGGTGCCTGGAAAATCCGGGAAACTGTTCCCGCTTCGGCGACTGCGCGGTACGCAAGGCCTGGGAGAGCCTCCAGGGCACGCTCGACGGCGCGCTGGAATCCATCACCATGGAAGATCTGTTGCGCGACAAGGAACTCTTTTCCGCCCTGTAAATCCCGCCGCCGCCCGCTCTTCAGCCTGCCTTTCGTGAGCGGTCCGCACGGCATGTTGCCTTCTGGACGATGGGGTTTCTCTGCCCTCTTGTCCTGTTTCCTCTTCTTCCGCCTCTGATGAAAAAATATTTTTCCAAGCGCAGCGAAAAATTTTTTTGCGGCGCTCTCTTTCACATAATATAGCTGATTTATTTAAATAAAATTATTTCACTCAAGATTACTATGATTCCTCCGAATCAGGCCGGGATCTTTGCATTTTTGTGAAATTCCGTTATCAGAAGTGACTTGCCACGCACCTTGACTTTCCCGCTTTTGTAACCAATTCCTGATAAGGATGAAGTTACAACGGGCTGGGCGCGTGCGTAATTTGGGATGAGGTTGAAAGGCAAGCAGGCGTATGCCGGGCTTGTTGCGGCGACATCGGCCCGGGGCCGATGTCCCGGCAAACCCATGATGCAGCGGCATCTTGACTTACGGGAGAAAACGCATGACCACTCTGTTCTACATTCTGGGCTACCTGGCGGTAGTCGGCTTCATTTGCCTGGCCTACTTGAAAATCAAGGCCTACATGGCGGCCAGCCCTCTGCACGTGCGCTGGGAACTCTATCCCGTGCCGCATGAAGGCCCCAAGGCCACGTACGGCGGCAGCTTCATGGAGGAAAAGGAATGGTGGACCAAGCCCCGCCACATTTCGCACTGGGGCGACATCAAGGGCATCCTGGTGGAAGTGCTTTTCCTGCACGCCACCCTGGAACACAACCAGAAGCTCTGGTTCCGCACCTATCCCTTCCATGTGGGCATGTATATGCTCATGGGCGGCACCATCATCGTGGTGCTCTCGGTCATTGCCCAGCTGTGCGGCCTGGACCCGCAGGGCGGCGTCATGGCCTTTGTGGGCAACGTGATCAGCGCCGTGGTGCTGCTGGGTTCGTTCTGTATCGTCGGCGGCGGCATCGCCCTGATCCAGCGTCGTCGTGAGGACGAAGGCCTGAAAAAGTACACCACGCCCGAGCACTACCTCAATCTTGGGGCCTTCGTGCTCTTCGGCCTGCTGTCGCTGGCGGCCTGGACCTTCAATCCCTCGTATTTCGAGCTGTCACGCACCTTCATCTACAACCTGTTCACCTTCAACTTCCAACCCCTGCCCAGCGTCTTCTTCACCCTGAATCTGCTGGTGGGCTTTTTCCTGCTGATCTGGATTCCCGTGACCAACATGGGCCATCTGATCATGAAGTACTTCATGTACCACGACATCCGCTGGGGCGATGAACCCACCACCTACAGCGAGAAAAACAAGCAGAAGATCTCCGAGATGCTCAAGTACGATGTGACCTGGTCTGCCGACCACATTGCCGGCGACGGCAGCCCCAAGACCTGGGTGGATGTGGCTACCACCAATCCCGCAGCCCCCAAGAAAGAAGACTAGGGAGTTCCGACATGAAAGACAATCTGCGTTTGAGCGATGTTTCCACTGCCGAAGGGCAGATGGTCAGCATTGATCCGAATACCCTTCCCGAGCTCACGCTTGACGTGAAGCCCATGCCCTGGAAGCCCTTCACCGACGAGCAGAAAGAAAACACGGCCTGTATTCTGGACGACGTGTGCGTGCTGAATATTCCCAAGCCCAAAACCCCGCAGGAAGAGGAAGAGCTTGTCAACAAGTTCCTCGACGGCATGCGCAAGCTCTTTTCCAAGGAAAACAACTGGACCTTCCTGCCCATGCTGGAAACCAGCATGGACAACTGCGTGCAGTGCAACTCCTGCTCCGCCGCCTGCCATCTTTTTGAGATGTCCGGCGAGAACGAGATGTACCGGCCCAATTTCCGTTCGGAAATTTTCCGCCGCATCTACAAGCAGTATGTGAAAAAAGAGCCCTTCGCCAAATGGCGTTACGGCGACATCAATTTGAACTGGAAGACCGTGGCCCGCCTGGGCGAGCTGGCCTATCGCTGCAACCTCTGCCGGCGTTGCGCCCAGACCTGCCCCATCGGCGTGGACAACGGCCTGATCGCCCGTGAAATCCGCAAGCTGTTCAGCCAGGAGCTGGGCATCTACCCCCGCGAACTGCACGAAAAGGGCACCATGAACCAGATGAAGGTGGGCTCCTCCACCGGCATGACGCCCGAAGTGGTCAAGGAGAACGTGGAGTTCATCGACGAGGACTACTCGGAAATCACCGGCGTGGGCATCCACACCCCCTTTGACGTGCAGGGCGCGGACATCATGCTGTTGCACAATGCCGGTGAAATCATGGCCTGGCCGGAAAACATCGCGGCCTTCTCCCTGATTTTCCAGGAGGCCGGCCTGTCCTGGACCCTGTCCAGCAAGGCCGTGGCCTATGACGGCGTGAACTACGGCGTGTTCTACGACGACGCCCAGACCGCGCGCATCGCCCTGCAGCACATGATGGCGGCCAAGGAACTGGGCGTCAAAAAAATCGTGATCGGCGAATGCGGCCACGCCCACAAGGCCATCACCGTCATCGCGGACCGCGTGATCCCCTTTGAGTACCAGGTGCCGCGCGAATCCTGCTACGTGACCCTGCGCGACATCGTCATGTCCGGCCGTCTCAAGCTCGATCCTTCGCGCAACGACTTCCCGGTGACCCTGCATGACCCGTGCAACGCGGTGCGCCTGATGGGCATCGTGCAGCCGCAGCGCGAGATTCTGCACAAGATCGCGCCCAAGTTCCGCGAAATGCCCTGCCACGGCGTGGACAACTACTGCTGCGGCGGCGGGTCCGGCTTTGCCATCATGACCCGCAACAATATCGACGAATGGCGCGGCAACATCTCCGGACGCAAAAAGATGTGGCAGATCGGCGAAGCCTTCAAGGAATGCCTCGGCCCCGAGACCAAGAAGTACATCTGCGCGCCCTGCTCCAACTGCAAGGGCCAGATCCGCGAACTGCTGGAACACAACGACCTGTATTCCAAGAACAGCTTCGCTTACGGCGGCCTGGTGGAACTGATCGTCAACGCCATGACCAACGTCAATCCCGGCTTCATCAAGTGGGAAGGCGACGAGGAATAACATCCCCGGCGCACTATGAAAGCCGATACACAGGGGGGCGAGAGCCCCCCTTTTTTGCGCCCTTTTTCCACCGCCCGGCCCAGGACCGGCCCAAGATTGATCTCTCACAGAATTGCCTTTGAAAAGGCGGAACGCAATGCGAATCGACCTGCATTCCGACGTTTCAAAGTTGAAATGCCCTCCCCCCTCCCCTTCCGCGGGCGGCGCATGCCGCCCCAGGCACCACTTTCAATTTCCACATAAAATATCTGCGGAACGCTGTGATCTGCCTAATGCCGAACCACTTTGCTTGCCTTTCTTTCGTAATGGCTATAGTATTTTTTACGCGTAAGCAGGGTATTTCCCATATGCTTTTATATGGCCTGCCAAGCATCAAGGCATTGTGACAAGGCAAGATATCAGGTATCCTATATAGCCGGTTTTCAGCCGACGAGCCGCTCGACGGGCGGCGGGCGTTGTACCCGGCAGGGATGCCGTAACATATTTAATCGGCCTTCCGCGTGGTCAGCATAGCTCCCGTACGCGAAAGGCAGCCGGGTCCGCAGGGACACGGCACACACCACTCCGGTCACACCGGACCGCTTTTGTACCGCATGCGCGCTTCCCTTATCGGAAGCGGGCGCGAAACAAGGCGGGCTTACGGCTGGAACCGGGCCGCACGGATGGCCGATGCAATTCTGGAGCAAAACATGCGTAAAATATATTTGAGCCTTCTTTTCCTTCTTCTGGCAGCCATGCCCGCACAGGCGATGGAACAAAACATGGGCGGCCACGACATGGCCCACGACCAGAACGCGTATTCCGACAGGGTCTACCTTTCCGGCATGATCGCCCATCATGAAGGGGCCGTGCAGATGTCCGAAGTGCTGCTGGCCGCGCCCAAGAAACAGCAGGACCCGCAGGTGGCCGCCTGGGCCAAGCAGATCATCAAGGCCCAGAAAGAGGAAATCGAGCAGATGAAAGCCTGGCTCAAGGATGCGGGCGGGCTGGATCAGCAGGCGTATGATGCCATGCGCCATGATATGCAGAATATGATGCATATGTATACTTCCCAAAATCCCAATGTGCAGTTTGTGCAGCAGATGCTGCCCCACCACGGCATGGCGGTGACGATGACCGTGCCCGTGCTTGTGCATTCGCAGAAAGCGGATCTGCTCAAGCTGGGCCAGGAAATCATCGAAGCCCAGGCCGCGGAGATGCACGCCTTCAGAACCTGGCTCAACGACCGGGGCGATCACAACATCTAACGAGAGAGAGGATGTTCCGGCGGCAGGGGGCTGCTGTCGGGGCAGGGCTTACGTATGGGGGGCATTGCGCCGTGAGGCGCAGTGGTCTTCAGTGTTTGCGTCCGGCGAATGGCGGCCCGCGCCGCTGTTCTCCCTGCGCACCGTCGGCCGGGGCCGGGCGGCATTGCAGGCCGCCCTGTGCGAACCATTGAAGCTATAATTTACATTTGAGGTAACGTTATATGGCACATCTTGAGACAACCGCTGAAATGCTGCGCAACCGCGGCGTCAGCCGCCGGGATTTCCTGAAATTCTGCGCAATCACCAGCGTGGCGCTGGGGCTCGGCCCCGGCTCGGATTTGGTCATGGCCGAGGCGCTGTCCACCAAGCCGCGTCTTCCCGTGCTCTGGATCAACGGGCTTTCCTGCTCCTGCTGCACGGAATCCTTTTTGCGCACGGCCCACCCCCTGGCCACGGACATCATTCTGGCCATGATCGCCCTGGACTATCAGGACACCATCATGGCCGCCGCCGGCGAACAGGCCACGGCGGCCTATGACGAGGCCATCAGCAAATACAAGGGGCAGTACATTCTGGCCGTGGAAGGCAATACGCCCCTGAACGGCCAGGGCATGTACTGCATCGACGGCGGCAAGCCCTTTATGGACAAACTCGCGCGCGGCGTGGAACACGCCAAGGCCGTGGTTGCCTGGGGCACCTGCGCTTCCTGGGGCTGCGTCCAGGCTGCCAGCCCCAACCCCACTGCGGCCACGCCGCTGCACAAGCTCTTTCCCAACAAGCCCCAGCTCAAGGTGCCGGGCTGTCCGGCCATTCCGGAAGTCATGAGCGCCATTCTGGCCTATATCATCACCTATGACCGTCTGCCCGCGCTGGATTCCCAGGGGCGCCCGGAAATGTTCTACGGCAAACGCGTGCACGACCAGTGCTACCGCCGGGCCCACTTCGACGCCGGTGAATATGTGGAATCCTGGGATGACGAAGGCGCGCGTTCGGGCCTCTGCCTGTACAAGATGGGCTGCAAAGGCCCCACCACCTACAACGCCTGCCCGGCCACACGCTGGAACAACGGCGTGTCCTTCCCCATCCAGTCCGGGCACGGCTGCATCGGCTGCTCGGAACAGAACTTCTGGGATCAGGGCTCCTTCTACGACCGCATCACCACCATCCCGCACTTCGGCACCAACGCCACGGCCGAGACTGTGGGTGTGGCCGCCGTGGCCGGTGTGGCCGCCGGTGTGGCCGTGCACGGCGTTGCCAGCATGATCCGGCATGCCCGCTGCCCCGAAAAAAAGGCCGACACCAGCGCTTCAACCACCAATACCAACGACTCCAACAGCTAAGGAACGATATCCATGGCCTACGAATATACCACGCAAGGATACACAGTCATTGACGCGGGCCGCCGCGTCGTGGTGGACCCGGTCACCCGCATTGAGGGCCATCTGCGCTGCGAGGTGAATCTGGACGAACAGAACGTCATCACCAACGCCGTGTCCTGCGGCACCATCTTCCGCGGCATCGAGATCATCCTCAAGGGCCGAGACCCCCGCGACGCCTGGGCTTTTGTGGAGCGCATCTGCGGCGTCTGCACCGGCACCCACGCCCTGGCCTCGGTGCATGCCGTGGAAAACGCCCTGGGCATCGACGTCCCGGACAACGCCAATATCATCCGCAATATGATGCAGCTCTGCCTGATGTACCATGACCATCTGGTGCACATGTACCATCTGGCGGGCCTGGACTGGGTGGATGTGGTCTCGGCCTCCAAGGGCGACCCATACGAGACCTCGGCCCTGGCCCAGAAGCTCTCGCCCTGGCCCAATTCCTCGCCGGGCTATTTCAAATCGGTCAAGGACCGGCTGCTCAAAGTCATCGAATCCGGCAATCTCGGCATCTTCACCAACGGCTACTGGGGTCATCCGGCCTACAAGCTGTCGCCCGAAGCCAATCTGATGGTGGTGGCTCACTATCTGGAAGCCCTGGACTTCCAGAAAGACGTCATTCACATCCACACCATTTTCGGCGGCAAAAATCCCCACCCCAACTGGCTGGTGGGTGGCGTGCCCTGTTCCCTCAACATCAACGCCTACGGCGCGGCCGACGTCATCAACCAGGAGCGCCTGGAATACATTCTTCAGGTCATCGAGCGATGCCGGGTCTTCGCCCAGCAGGTGGTGATCCCCGATACCCTGGCCCTGGCCACTTTCTACAAGGACTGGCTCGGCATCGGCAGCGGCCTGTCCAAACTTTCGGTGCTGGCCTACGGCGGCATTCCGGACATCGCCAACGATTTCTCGGACAAGAGCCTGCTGATGCCGCGCGGCGCGATCATCAACGGCAACTTTGAGGAAGTCCTGCCCGTCAACCTCACGGACCTTGATGAAATTCAGGAGAGCGTCAATCACTCCTGGTACGACTATCCCCTGGGCAAGGTGGGCCTGCATCCCTTTGACGGCGTCACCGACCCCAACTATCAGCCCGGCCCGAACATCAAGGGCACGCCCACGGACCTCAAGCAGGTGGACGAACAGGCCCGCTATTCCTGGCTGAAAACCCCGCTCTGGCGCGGCAACCAGATGGAAGTGGGGCCCCTGGCCCGCACCCTGGTGGGCTACGCAAAAAAGGACGACGCCATCAAGGGCATGGTGGACGACTTCTGCGGCCGTCTGGGCGCGCCGGTCTCGGTGCTCCAGTCCACGCTGGGCCGCATCGCCGCCCGCTCCCTGGAGCTGGCTTGGTCCGCCGAAAAACTGCGCTACTTCTATGACCGGCTGGTGACCAACCTGAAAAACGGCAACACCTCCACGGCCAATACTAAAAACTGGAGCCCCGACACCTGGCCGGAAGGCGAGGTGCGCGGCGTGGGCTTTACCGAAGCCCCACGCGGCGCTCTGGGCCACTGGATCGTGATCAAGAACAGGAAGATCGAACGCTACCAGTGCATTGTGCCCACGACCTGGAACGCCGCCCCGCGCGGTCCCAAGGGCCAGCTGGGCGCATACGAGGCCGCGCTGATGGGAACCCACATGGATATTCCCGATCAGCCGCTGGAAATTCTGCGCACCCTGCACAGCTTCGACCCCTGTCTGGCCTGCGCCACCCATATCATCGGGCCCGACGGCAAGGACCTGCTGACCGTGCGCGTGGACCGGAGCTTCTGAACCGTTGTTGCCGCGCTGGCGCGGCAACAACGTACGGGCGCGGGGTGAATCCGGCATACGGAACCCCCGCCTTGTGGAGAAATGTCATGAACAACAGTGATAACGTGCTGGAGCCTGTGGGCAAGTCAGCCTATGTCTACCAGTTGCCCATCAGGATCTGGCACTGGACCATGGTCGCGTGCGTCAGCGTGCTGATCGTCACGGGCTACATTATCGGCAAACCCTGGCTTTCCGTCACCGGGCAGCCTTACGATACCTTTTACATGGGCTATACCCGCATGGCCCACTTCATCGCCGGCTTCATCCTGATAATCAGTACGGTGCTGCGCTACCTCTACGCTCTGATCGGCAACAGGTACTCGCGGGAACTGGTCATCCTGCCGTTCTGGCGTAAATCCTGGTGGGGCGGCCTGTGGAGCGACATCCGCTGGTATCTCTTCCTGGACAAGGAGCCCCGGGTCTATGTGGGACACAATCCCTTGGCCCAGGCGGGCATGGCCGTGGGCATGGTCTTCATGCTGATCATCATGCTCAGCGGTCTGGGCCTGTATGCCCAGAGCGCCCCCCAGTCACCCATCTTCAGGCCCTTCCTCTTCATGCTGGACCTGATGTACTGGGTGGGCGGCAATGATCAGGAGCTGCGCAGCCTGCACCGGCTGGGCATGTTGCTGCTGGTGACCTTCGTCACCGTGCACATCTATATGGTGATTCGTGAGGAAATCATGGGCAAGACCACCTTGGTTTCCACTATGATCAGTGGCTTCCGTGAGCGCCGCCGGAGCTGATCCGCATAACCTCACAGCGTTCAAACGCCCGGCCGGTTCCCGCGCATCCCCGCGCCGGAACCGGCCGGAATTGCGAGAAAGGATATGGAAAAAACAATTATCCTGGGACTGGGCAACCTTCTCTACGGCGACGAGGGCTTCGGCGTGCGCCTGGCGCAGCATCTGTACGCCCATTGGGATTTCCCGCCGGGCGTCAGCGTGGTGGACGGCGGCACGCAGGGCCAGACCCTGCTCACCTTCGTGGAGGAGGCGGACAGCCTGTTGGTGCTGGATGCCGTGGATTTCGGCCTTGAACCGGGCGAGCTGACCCTGCGGGAGGAAGTACCCGCCTATGTCACAGCGCAGAAAGTCGGCCCGCATCAGAACAGCTTTTCCGAAGTGCTGGGTCTGGCGGCCCTGCGCGGCACCCAGCCGCGACGCTGTGCCCTGCTGGGCGTGCAGCCGGCGGCCATGACCCTGGGCGCGCACTGCTCGCCGGAAGTGGAGCGCATCCTGCCCGAGGCTGTGAACCAGGCCCTGGGACTGCTTCGCCACTGGGGCATTGAAGCCGTCCGCCGCCCGGAGCCCCGCCATCTTTCGGCCCCGGTCCTGGCCGAGCTCTGAACCGTTTCCCCGCGACATCCGGACCGGGATATCCGCCCATTCGCGCGCGGCATGAAAAAACTCCCGGTTTTTACGACAAAATACCTGAATTCACGCCGCCGGGGGACAGAGCGGCAAAGCCGTCATATTCCGCAAGCTGAATCACTCAAAAAAAGCGGACGGCCCTGCATAATGCACTCAACCAACCACGGAATAAGAATATACGGCCTGCAATATATTTGAGAAAATATGCACAAACGCTCTTTCGAAAAAAATTACAGAGAAAACATGCGGGCTTCACAGTACTGACGGATAAAAAAGTCCACGGATAGCGAAATACCGCTTTTGCCAGCTTGAATTTACAGCTATAGTGTTGACAGCGGATGAGGGCTCTGGTAGGCACGCACTGTCCGTGTCGCCCGCAGGCGCCTGCCTGCGGCAACGGAAAATCCACTGCCTCAGACCGCATATGGGGGCACAGCCAAATAACGGCTTTTCTGCCCGACGCGCGCCGAGTTGTCGACGTCCCGCCGGACATCAGCATAAGGGACTTCCACCTATGGTGGAGGAGAATCCCGTATCTGCACTTCTAGGAGGGATGGTTTATGGCAAACAACAACAAATTAACCGAAGACAGCGTAGCCCTCTTTATCGGCTGCTTCGTCTTCATCCTGGCCGCTCTGAACCTGTGGGGCGTCGACGTGTTGGGCTGGGTGCTCAAGACCAACATGTGGACGAACATGAGCGATGCCTTCTCGGTGACCAACAAAGGCTATGCCGACATCTCCGGCATCGGCTCGTTGTTGCTGACCTGGGCGGCAATGACCGCGGTGCTCGCCGTGGGCATCAAATGCCTGGGCGGCAATGTGGGCCGCTTTGTGGTGGCCTTCACCATCGTCTTTTTTATCGCTGAATTCTTCTTCATGCTGGGCGCCAACGCCCACATCGCGGCCACGCCCAACCAGCAGGCCAAATTCGGCATTTCCTGGTCCATCGGCCTGACCACGGAAGCGGGCTTCATCGTTGCCCTGATCGCGGGCATCCTGATCAGCAACGTCGCCCCCGCCCTGGCCGATATGCTGCGTGACGCCTGCCGTCCCGAACTGTTCGTCAAAATCGCCATCGTGGTGCTCGGCGCGGAACTGGGCGTGAAGGCCGCCGGCGCTTCCGGTTATGCCGGCCACATCATCTTCCGCGGTCTCTGCGCCATTGTGGAAGCCTATCTGATCTACTGGGCCACAGTGTACTACATCGCCCGCAAATACTTCAAATTCAGCCGTGAATGGGCCGTGCCCATGGCTTCCGGCATCTCCATCTGCGGCGTGTCCGCCGCCATCGCCACGGGCAGCGCCATCCGCGCCCGGCCCGTAGTGCCGATCATGGTTTCCTCGCTGATCGTGGTCTTCACCTGCATTGAAATGCTGGTGCTGCCCTTCGTGGCCGCCTTCTTCCTGCACAACGAGCCCATGGTGGCCGGCGGCTGGATGGGCCTGGCGGTCAAGTCCGACGGCGGCGCCATCGCCAGCGGTGCCATCACCGACGCCCTGATCCGCGCCAAGGCCATGGAAGCCGGCATCATCTGGGAATCCGGCTGGATCACCATGGTCACGACCACGGTTAAAATCTTCATCGACATCTTCATCGGCGTGTGGGCCTTTGTGCTGGCCTGGGTCTGGGCAGCCAAGTTCGACAAGACCAGAGGCGAACGCACCATGACCTTCGGCGACGTGTGGGCCCGTTTCCCGCGCTTCGTGCTGGGCTATGTGGGCACCTTCGTGATTATGCTGCTGATCTGCCTGCAGTCCAAGGAACTGGCCGCCATGGGCAAGAGCGTCATCAGCACGCTCGGACCTCTGCGCACCATCTTCTTCACCCTGACCTTCTTCACCATCGGCATGGTTTCCAACTTCCGCAAGCTGATGGAGGAAGGCATCGGCAAACTGGCCGTCGTGTACATCATCTGCCTGTTCGGCTTTATTATCTGGATCGGTCTGTTCATCTCGTGGGCGTTCTTCCACGGCATGACGCCGCCTGTGATGGCCGGTTAACGCGTTTCACCCAAGAGGTTTCATCCTCACAAGGAGTCGGATATGTCTGAAGACAAGAAGGACGTGAAGTTCCACGAAGAAGTCCAGAAAATGGAATATGAACCCCTGGATGAGACGGAACTGAAGCT
This sequence comes from Desulfovibrio sp. 3_1_syn3, assembly GCF_000145315.2. NCBI lineage: Bacteria > Pseudomonadati > Thermodesulfobacteriota > Desulfovibrionia > Desulfovibrionales > Desulfovibrionaceae > Desulfovibrio > Desulfovibrio sp. 3_1_syn3. The sequence continues at coordinate 1,860,411 of NZ_ADDR02000001.1, read as the reverse complement.
CATCCACTGGAGCTGGGGGCTGGGCGTCACCCTGCTCGTGGTGCTCTGGTTCGTGAGCTATCTCTTCCCGAGCGCTCACAGCTAGACCAGGCCTTGCATCAGAACTGACGAAAGAGCGGGAGCGCGCCCACAACGCGCTCCCGCTCTTCACCTTCTCTCTCAAAGGCCGATGCGGCTTGCCGCCCGGCGCAACCAGAGCATGTAACACTTGAAATGCTCGTTCAACCACCCGGCGTCCGGGCACGTCCCGCCGCCGTAAAGGAAACAGTCATGCCGCAGTACCGTGTGCATTATATCGCGGGGCCCAACGAAAACCTTACGATCAGCCGCCATCAGATCATTGAGGCCGCTTCCTTTCAGGAAGCCTTGGGCCGGGTTACCCAATGGCCGGTGGTGGAAACCTACGATCACACTTCGGCCTGCGCCAAAAATCCCGGCACAAGCCTCTATGACTTCGAAGCCTGGGAAGCCATGCCGCTGGAAGAAAACAAAGCCTGAAAGAACTTCGGGAGGGGCGCGCGTCTCCGTCTCAACGCGCCCGCGAAGACGCCGCTACAGCCCGCACGGCGACAGTACGGCGGTATCCAGCACCAGAGGCGCGCGCTCCCAGACCTCATATTCCCGTTCCCGTACCGCCCGCCAGTCGGGGAGAAGCAGACCGGGAACTTCGCACAACCGCGCTTCCACCCGTGCCCGATGCGCCCGTGCATCAGAGCAGACAAATTCCACTTCCAGCAGCTCCGCGCCCGCTTCAAACGCTACGTCCCGCCAGGCATTGCGAGTCAGGGCAAGCGGGTTGACGCAATCCGCCAGTACGGTAAGGCCCAGCCGCAGATTATCCAACGCCAGGGCATAGCCCACGTAATAGCCCGCTGGCCCCAGGCCATCCCGGTCAACAACGCCGGAGCGGACCAAAGCCTGCTCCAGTGAATCAATGCGCAGCCAGACGGCTTTGATCCGCTGGGCAAGAAGTCGCGCCACGCTGCTTTTACCCACGCCGGGCAAGCCGCTGAAGCTGATCAGCCCCCCCCTCAAACCTTCTCGATACGCACCGGTATGCCCTGCCGGGCCGCCGGGCCGCCCATATGTTCCGCCAGAGCGGACAGGCCCTTGCGGGTGGGATCGGGGGGCACCAGGTCATTGAGGTTGATGCCCGCCGCCACGCTTTTCCGGGCCGGGGTGCGCACGCCGTCGATCTCCACATCAGAGGCGCCCAGGCCCGTATGCCCGAAACCGTGCTCCACCGCCACCACGCCGGGCATGACCATTTCCCCCACACTGGCATAGGCCGCCGCGCTGCCGCCCGGCGTGACCAGGCGCACCCTGTCGCCGTGCCGGACGCCCGCCTTTTGCGCATCGGCAGGATGCAAAACCACCAGGTTGACGCCCTTGATGCTCAGAAGCCGGGGCGACACAACGCCGTAGGAATTGATCAGACTGGATTTGAAGGAAATCAGCTCCAGGGGATATTCCGCAGAGGTCCAGACCTCGCGCAGCTTCCGGCCGTCATACAGCAGGGGCGGCAGGCAGCAGGGCGTGCCCCGATACGGCTTGCCTGTCCGGGAATTGACGGCCGTGCCCGCGTCCTCGTTGTAGACGGCCAGGGCCTTTTCCCATTTGACGCCCAGTTCCTCGCCTCGATAGGCCGCGTCATAGGGCGCGAACCTGCCGCCGCGGGTGTAGAGAAAGGTGACGGGCCCCTGCTCTTCGGGCGGCAGAATGCGCTGAATATCCCCCAGGATGGGCCGCACCCCGGAAAGCGCGATATCCTCCGCCCCAGGGGACGGCAGCACGTCGTTTTTGAACCAGGCGATATTCGCCGCATGCCGCAGATAAAAATCCTGCGGGGTGTGCAACGGATGCAGCGTGCCGTCCGCGCCCCGGATGGCCTTGTCCCCAAAACCGGGCAGGCCCATGCGCTTGGCCGCCTCAATGATGAACAGCTCCATACAGACCGGCTCGCCGGAGGCGCTCCGGGCCTGGCGCGGCGTCACGGCGGGCCAGCGGGCCGTGGAGACCGGGGTCAGCGTACCGGCCCAGGCTCCGGAAAAACCGCCCCAGAGCTCATACATGCAGGGATCGGGCACCAGATAATCCGCATAGGCGTTGGTTTCATTATGAAAGGTATCGATGCCGATAATCAGCGGCAGATCGCGGGAGTCTTCCAGACATTTGCCCACCGCCTGTTTGAGCCCGCCGTGGCCGTAGAGCGCATTGCCCTTCCAGTTGATCCAGCATTTGTATTTGAAGGGATTGCCGTTGGCATGCGCCAGCAGATGTTCGGCGGGCATGTTGGGCGGCGTGAGGGGGAACCAGGGATATTCCGAAGGATACGGATTTTCACCGGCCGCGACCTTCTTTTTGAACTCCGTGGACTTCTGATACGGTGCCCGGCAACGGATGGCCGGAAAGCCCTTGGGAGCACTCTGCCCTTCGAAGGCCAGCAAATCATAGCGCGGCCCCTTGAGGGCTGCCTTGTGGTAGCCCCCGCCGCCCACGGAAAGGCCGCCTTTGACGTTGATATTGCCGATCAGGGTATTCAGCGTCAGCACGGCAAAGGCGGCGTTGACGCCGGAAGTGCTCATCATGCCGCCGTGCACATCCACGGCCGCGCGTTTGCCGTGAGCTGTCAGCCGTGTCGCCAGATCGGTGATGGTCCGCACCGGCACGCCGCACAGGCGGGAATATTCTTCCAGGCTGCTGCTGTCCGCTTCTTCCTTGAGCAGTTGCAATGCGCTGGCCACTTCCACCTGTTCACCGTCCAGAGGCAACGAACCCCGGTAAAACAAGGCCGCCTGCTCACAGGCCCCGGCGGGCAGCATGCGGCCGTCCGGGCTCATGACCACGGCGTCGTTCTTGTCGGCCCCGGCAAAGACTCCCGCCGCGCCCAGATCGGCCACCCGCAGCAGCGCCCCGGCCTGCTTGCCGGAAAGCCGCACCAGATGCGTGGCATTGGAAAATCCGGCCTCTCCGGCTTTGCGCGCGGCCGCCAGTGTGGGATGGCACAAAAAGGCCGCGTCATGGCGGTTGTTGTCGAGGATATAACGGATCATGCCCAAGGCCAGGGCTGAATCCATGCCCGGCCGAATCGGAACCCATTGCGCCCGGTCCCGCGCGGCGCTGGTCACGGGCAGGCGCAGGACGGGATCAATGACCGCATAGCGCATTTTTCCCCCGGAGCGTGCGTCCGCCAGCATCCGCGCCGAGCGGTTGAAAGGATTGCCCGCCTGGGAAGGTGCCGTGCCCCAGAACAGCACGAATTCACAGTGCTCGAAATCGGGTTTGGTGTGGGGCATGGCCTGAAGGTCATTCAGAAAAAGTCCCGCGCCCAGCCGGAAGGAAAGGCCGCAATACGCGCCGTGCTTTCCGAAATTCTTGGTGCCGTAGGAGGCCTGGCCGAAGCGGCGCAGAAAAATCTGCTCCCGGCCGTCCTCCGTGGTGTAGGTCAGCAAAAGGCGGTTGGACTGCGGGCCGAATTCGGGCATTTTCGGATTGGCCGGTCCCTTGGCTTCGCGGATGGCCCGCAGGCCGTCCACATGCCCTTCGTCGAAAAGGTCGCCGCCGTCCACCACTTCCGCCACCAGCTGCTCAAAGGAAAGGCTCTTCCACTTGCCCTCGCCGCGCTTGCCCGCGCGCTTCAGGCAGCGGGTGATCCGGAAAGGGTTGCTGTTGGCCTCCAGCATGGCCGCCCCGCGCCCGCAGACCGTGGCCCGCTGCGCGTAGCCGCTGTCGCCGCGCGCGGAGAGCGCGGCCAGAGCCTCGCTCACGGGCGTGCTCATAGGCAGCTGATGACTGGTGGACAAGGGATTGTAAGGATTGCCCGCAGCCCGCACCACACGGTCCGTGGCCTCGTCGATATGCAGGCGCACGCCGCAGAAGGTGGTGCAGCCCCAGCACTGGTTGAAAGCCACGCGCTGCCCCTTGACCGGCACGGCATGGCCTTCCGGATTCATCCGGTATTCGGGAACCAGGGAATTCTTGTTTTCCGCGTCGGCAACAGGCACGCCTGCTGTGCCCTCGCGCAGGCCCCGCACCATGCGCCGCGCCGTATCCAGCGAGGCGGCGGCGAAAACTCCCAGCCCCACGGCGGCAAGCGCGCCTTTTTTCAAAAAATTCCGTTTCTTGTCATCCATATTTCTACAACCTTGTTGCGCCGAAGATGCGTCCGGCGCGTTGGCGATTCAGCCCTCAGAACAGATTACCTTTGAAATGTAAACACATCAAAAGAAGTGAGTGTTAACCCATTGAAATAGCGCTATTTAATTTTTAGTCGAAATTCTTTCTAAATTTTCTCTTGTTTCGCATCCAGAAATCAGCTTAATTTAAGGGCTACCACAATCTCCAAAAGCTAGCAAGCGGAAATGGGAGGCCCTCATGTCCGAGATTTCCCAGCCGACCGGAAAGCGTATCAAGACGCAGTATGTCGGCGTCTATTTCCGGTACGGGAAGAACCGCATGTGCCCAGACGGCAAGCCGGACAAGTGTTACGATATCACCTACAAGGACGCTCACGGAAAGTTCATCTTCGAGAAAGTCGGCTGGCGCTCCGAAGGCTACACGGTTCAGGACGCCCTGGACTTGAGGGGGGAGCGTGTGCGCAAAATCCGCCACCCTGAACTGTTTGGGGAAGCACCACCTCCTCCTCTCCCCTCCGGCATAACGGTTGATGAAGCCTGGGCGGTATTCAAAAGAAACTGGTTGCCGAATCTGAAAGATCAGTATGTGGTAGAAAAGACGTATGAGCATCATATCCGGCCCCGTTTTGGGCATCAGTACATTCTTGCCCTCTCTGAGCTGGATATCGAGAATTTCAAACAAGAGCTATTGACCAGAGGCGGCAAGCAGGGCACAGCTCTGAAAGCCGCGACCGTGGCCAAAATTCTTTCCGATTTCAAAAGGATCGTCAGCAGGGCGTTCAAATGGAACCTTGTTGAGGGGAGAAATCCGCTTGCCGGGGTTACGGTAAAAAATGCCTTTGTAAAAAGGGAACGATATCTGACCCATAAGGAAGCAGGCCAGATTCTTGATGGGCTGAGTCTTGTGTCATGTAAACTTTACCACATAGCAAAGATTGCTCTATACACTGGACTCAGGTTAAATGAAATCCTAAATTTACGCGGGAATGATATCAATATTTCTCAGGGAATTATGCGTGTCAGAGATGGCAAGGCAGGCGAGCGAACCGCATATATTCCGAAAAATTTTGAGAAAGAACTCAAGAACCTTATCCCGGCCGACAATTCCGCATTCCTGTTTACAGGCAGTAAAGGGCAAAGATTGTCCAGTAATGTCACATCCAATGCTTTCGCAAGATTCATGGAAGACACCGGCCTTAATGGATCGACCGTTGATAGTGAACACAAAATAGTCTTCCATACGTTCAGACACACATTTTGTTCCTGGCTGGCCATCGAGGGCGTGCCGTTGTTTACGATCGCCAGACTGGCCGGGCACAAGACGATCAGCATGACCGAGCGGTACGCAAAGCTTTCCCCGGCGGCGCAGCGGGATGCGCTGGATCGCCTTCCCGTCTGAGGAAGCATGAGCGGTAGAGGCATGATGAAGGTGAGAACGAGAATAAGGTTATAGAATTTTATATAGCCAAAATTGAGACAAATAAGATTCGCCCGAAAGAAAAGAATGACAAAAAAATATAAAAATTCACAGTAAAAATAGCAATCATCAACCCGGAGGTATTATGACATGGAAGAAATTAAAGAGTTGCTTGAGAAGCAAAACAACTTGCTTGAATTTCAAAATAAAATTTTAATAGAAGGGTTTGATGCTCTAATCTGTATGGTTTGGCTAGCAAGCCCAAAAGTCAGCTCGACCAGCTTGAAGGATATCATCAAAGACTTTAGAACGGCAGTAGGGTCCATGTAGGATATATACTCGGCCCGCATCGGTTGACGATCTATAGTCCCGTAGCTCTCACACGATGAGAAATTCAATGAATCCCAGTTCGCTGGGATTTTTTTTTTATTCTTTTTTTGAGCAAAAAATATCTATAAACAACAAAAAATATATAACGATATCAAAATACATCAAATATCTAAAATTACCTCTACGTTTTTTGTGCCCGCGCGCCCATAGACATTTAGCAACTCTTGTCAGCTTTGGGCAGCTTTTAGCAACTCTTGAAATCTTTGAACAACATTGAGCGAGATTGAACCACTTTGAAAATGTTTTTAAAGCATACCAATCTCGATAATACTGTGCTACAGTGGTCAAAATCAAAAGAAGACAGGACAGGTAAAGTAACGTCACTTTTCAAGTGACGACTTTACGTCCTGCCCCCTCAACGCCGGGGGTGGCTTGCTTATTCGCCTTCGGCTCAACGCTAAAAACAGGGAGAAAATCATGGAAGACAGCCAGACCAACGAACAGGAAACAGCCATGCAACCCATTGAAAACATTGTGCAGATTGACGACGGCAAGATGTTCACCACGTCGCTGACCGTCGCCAATGCCTTCGAGAAGGAGCACAAAAACGTGCTTCAGGCGATTGAGAATTTGGAGTGCTCGAAGGAGTTTCTAGAGCTGAATTTTCAGCTCTGTAATTATTCCAGTGAGTTAGCACCAGATGGGCGAAAATATCCCTTTTATCAGATCACCCGCGACGGCTTCGCCTTCCTGGCCATGGGTTTCACGGGCAAGAAGGCCGCACTCTGGAAGGAAAAGTTCCTGGAGGCGTTTAACGCGATGGAAGCGGCGCTGCTGGCCAGACAGCCGGAAGAACCGAGGCCCATTCCGGAAGAAGAGGAGAAAGCCATCTCCCCCAAGGAGCGTAGTCGTTTCTTCAGGCCCCGGCGGAAAATATCCAAGAGCGACGCTAAAGCCGTGCATGGTTTGCTCCATATGGAGTCATTTGTTCAGGAAATGACCTGGGATGAAGCTGTGGCGCGGTTTTGCGAGAAAATGCATATTGAAAGGATTGAGGATTTGCCCCAATCCGATTTCATGGAGGCCATTACCAATACTTTTAAAAAGCTTTTTTTCGTGCACACCTGGGAGCGTCAAGAGAGCAATCCGGCTTCAGTGGAGTTGAGGGATGCTTTTCAGGGGATGCTGACTTTCTGGCGTCAGGTGACCGACTTCTCGGAGACAGATATTCGCAACTATATTCTTAACCGTTGTGGTGTGGATAGCCTGGACGACATTGTGAGCGAACGGGACACCCTCAAGGCCCTTTTCGTTCTTTGGGGAGGGATTGCCAATCATACCTTGGAAGCGCGGGTCTGGTAGCATGCCGGAAGAAAAGAAGCCCAAACGCACGGAACGGCTACAAGCCTATGTGACGCCGGATGAGTTCACTCTTATCATGGAGTCCAGCGACCGGGCCGGGCTGAGCATGTCGGAGTTCGCCCGGCGTGTGTGCCTGGGCTTCCGGGTGGAGAGCCGGGAGGACCAGCAGGCCCGACGGGAACTGCTGAAGGTCAACGCCGATCTGGGGCGGCTGGGGGGCCTGCTCAAGCAGGCCCTGGCCACCGGCCATAAGGAACAGATTTACGGACTGCTCCATAAGATTGATCAGCTTCAGGCAAGTCTGAAGGCCAGGATCAGGGCGCTATGATCAGCAAGCGGATTCCGTGTGCCCCTAAAAATGATAACTACGCCCGGCTGGCAAATTACATTGCCGCCGGGCGTGAACATGACATGCAGCAGGAGTTTAGCGATGGACAACGGCACTATGATCCGCAGCGCCACTTTGAAACAGGTCAAGGCATTGCCGGAAACCGCATGCGTCGGCTGTCCGAATGCCGTCTGGCATCTTACTCGCAAGGACAGGAAAGAGGAGCTGCGGATTTTCTGCCTGCTGATGCATGCCTTGATCGACGCGCCGATGGCGGCATGCGACGGCACGCTGATCTTTCCGAAGATGTAAAGCCTGAAAAATGTCTCATAAGCTGGTGCGCCGGGTGCTGGGCCGGGGACGATTATGAGCTGGCCATCCAGGAAGTGGCCGATACCCAGGCGCTTAATACGCGCACCACCCAGGAGAAAACCTATCATCTGATTGTGAGTTTCCGGCCGGAAGATGAAACCAGGCTGACGCCGGAAGCATTCAAGGCCATTGAGGAACGCTTTGCCCAGGCTTTGGGACTATCGGAACATCAGCGGCATTGCGGCGTCCACGTCAACACGGAAAACATGCACATGCACGTCGCTTATAATCTGATCCACCCGGAAAAGCTGACGCGCGTGGAGCCCTGGCGGGACTATATCAAACGCGACAAGCTCTGTCGGGAGCTGGAGAAGGAATACGGCCTTGTCATCGACAACGGCCGGGATAAGGCCCAGGAACAGGGCCTTGGTGAAAGGGCCGCAGCCGTGGAGGCGCACACCGGCCGACAGTCTTTTGAGGGCTACGCGCGCGACCAGGGCGAAAGCATTCTGGCCATATTGGAAAATGCGCGTTCCTGGGAGGACGTGCATTGCGCCTTTGCCCGGCATGGCCTGGAGCTGAAGCCGCGCGGGGCCGGACTTGTGGTCAAGGACCGACATGGGCGGCACATGGCCAAGGCCAGCGCCGTGCATCGGGATTTATCTTTGAAGAAGCTGGAAGCCCGGTTCGGAGCCTTCCAGTCATCCAGGGGAATAATGCCGGAAAGCGAGCGGCGCTATGGCGCGGATCCGCTTCAGAAGGCACCGAACCGGAACCAGCTTTGGCAGGAGTTCCAAGAACAGCGTCAGGACCAAAAAATAGGCCTGGAAGATATCCGCCGGAAGTGGGGGCAACAGCGCATGGACTTGCAGCGCAGGCCCATAGCGCGCAGGACCAGGGCTAATCTTATGAAAATGGTCCGCCAGTATGAAGCGGAAGAAATCCACGCCGCGCGCGTGAACCAGGGCGCGGGCAACTGGCTTGACTTTTTGCGGCAGAAAGCCGCCCAAGGCGACGAAACCGCCCTGGCCGTCCTCCGGTCCAGAGAAGAAGAAGTCACGCCGGAGATAAGGCAGAGCCGCATGCAGGCCCGCGCGGCCTACTTGGCCGGCAAGACCGCAATCCTGGAGAATGCCGAGCTTTCCACCAAAACAAAAAACCGCCTCATCAGCGTCGCGCTGATGGAAAGCCTGACCAGTGGAACCACGGCCAGGATCAGCAAACTCGGCAGTATTATTTTCACCCTGCCCGATGGCGAAAAAATTTGCGACACCGGGCGCAGCATCAGCTTCAGCGCTGAGGCCAGGGAAACGGCCCTGGATTATATGACTGCCAAGTGGGGCGTACAGCGCAAGCGGGGCTCCCTGGACAGGGACACGGGAGATATCGTGTACACGCTGGCCAGTGGCCAGAAGATATATGAGCGGAAGGGCCAGAACGTCTTTGAACGGCCCGCCGTTGTCCACCGGCAACGCCAGTTGGAGCGGGAGCGGCCCAGGAACCAGGGTATGGAGCGGTAACACGAATTGCAAACACGGGAAAGCCTGGCCAACAAGCGCCGGCGCAACTGATCCGACCGGCACGGTCGAGGCCTTCATGATAATAACTTACTATGATATTTTGATTTTCAAAATATAGCGTTTCCCAGACGGCGCGCATGAAAATTTTCCCAGGTAACACGAATTTCAAAAAAGCCAGGTTCAGATGGACAGCAGGAAGAAAATCATCATGTGGGTATCCAGGTTCTTAGCCGACCCGGCCGCGTGGTGGGAAAAGCGAAAATGGGCGATTGCCCTTGGTGTCGTCACTGTGACCTTGTTGCACGCCCTCATCGGCATGGGCATCATTGATCTGCGGGCCACGTTTGTTTGGCTGGCCATCTGGACCAAGCCTCTTACAGGGCTTTTTCTCTTCTGAAGTATCTTTTCAGCATTGCCGGGGGTGGGCTTGCCTGCTAGGCTGACCCGGCACGGCTACCCTCTGGCCTGAAAGCGTCGGCACGGCGCAAACGGAAAAAGGAGGGCACAGCCATGCGGAAACTTGTTTTCGCTCTACTTGTCGCTGTGGCCCTGGTCCTCTTACTGACGTCTGACGTCAGATAAGAGTTGACCCGGCCCATCTGCGGTGGGCCGGGTCGAAAAAAGTAAACCCGTATTGGTAGCCGTGCATGGGGCGCTAACCGCGCCGTGCCAGCCCCGGTATCTGTCCCCACAGATGCCGGGGTTCCCTTTTTAGATAAGGCAGCAGCGGGTGAATGTCCAGCTACCTTTCATCTTCTAAATAGCCTTAATCTGCTGGAGTAAAATATCCATCTTCACCGGAACGCCGGGGATTGTTCCCTTTCCACGGATTTTATCACCTTCCAGAGTCCCGGTAATGGTTAATTCATTGCCCCCTCCCCCCATATTATACCCACCGTGGGCGTGCTGGATACGGGTTAAATTGGCAGAAAGAGCTTCACCGGAAATGGTGTAAGTTCCATAAAAGGCATGTGTTCTGTCACTACCATAAATTTTTCCATTATCTATGAATACAATACCTTCGTTCCTATCCCCCGGCACACTATAAATAGCTTTATAAAGTCCGTTCATTTTTAGCACTCCTCCTAATTTTTTGTTAACATAGTAACTAATCGCCCAGAGTCAATGCTGTTTACGCTAATTTTACCATGCTTTTGTAAATAATGAGGAAGTGATACCTAGAGATGCAGCAGAAAGACATGCAGGAACGCCATTGGGATGGTGAAGCTGCTATGTACCCCGACCGGTCAAAGTCACTTTCTGGGGGGATTTATATGTTTAACTCCCACTCCTTGATTGGTACTTCGATGGCTTCCTTACAAAATAGCGGAGCTGTTTTTCAAAACATTTTATATACTTTACTACCATAGAAAGAAAGGTTATACTTTTCTTCAGTAGGAAGAAAAGTCGTAACGGAGTGAAAAATGAGCCGAAAGTATCTTCCCCGTACCACGGTCTCTGTGCCTGAGTTCATGTCCCGTTTCCCCAATGAGGAATTGGCCAGAAAACACATTGAGGAAATCCGCTGGCATGGCAATCCCATCTGTCCCTTCTGCGGCACCGAGAAGGCGTACAACCGTGGCGATACCGCCCCCGGTTACTACCGTTGCCGCAAGTGCCGTCAGGACTTCACCGTGCGCGTGGGGACTATCTTTCATCGCTCCCACATCCCGCTGCACAAGTGGCTGCTCGCCATCTACCTTGTGATGACGGAACGCAAGGGCGTTTCCAGCGTCCAGTTGGCGCAGGAGCTTGGGATTACGCAGAAGTCGGCATGGTACATGCTCCAGCGTATACGTGAAGCGCTGGGCAAGAACGATCCCAGCGGTTCCGGGGGTGGCTTCCTGAAGGACGTGGTGGAAGTGGACGAAGCCTACCTCGGGGGCAAGGCTGAAAACCGCCACGACGGAAAGTCTAATCTCAGCAAGGCCGTTATCGTGGGCTTGAGGGAACGCCATACGGGACGCACTCGGGGCTTTGTGGTGGGAAACACCACGAAGCCCACGCTGCAAGGACTTGTCTATGAAAACGTGGTTGCGGACAGCATCGTCTGTACGGACGACAGCATGGGCTATGTCGGCCTCAACGAGAGCTTCATCCACAAGAGTGTGAACCACTCCGCTAAGGGATATGTTGACGGCATGGCGCACACCAACGGGATCGAATCCTTCTGGGCTGTCCTGAAGCGCGGTTTTTACGGCGTGTTCCACTGGTTCACAAAAAAGCACACACAACGTTACGTCAATGAATTTTCCTTCAGGATGGATGCAGGCTCGGTCTATCACCACACGTATGACCGTGTGAATTCCGCCCTGGAAAAGATGTTCCTTGGAAGGACGACCTACGCTGCCATCATTGCATAGACTCTGAATGTTGATTGGCGGCGGCCTTGGCCTTTTTCTTCTCGTTCTGCTTCCGCTTCTTCACCTGAAGATACTGGTATCGCCATTCCCTTTGAGCGGGCGTCAGCTCTTCGTTCCGTCTCTCGGCTATTTCGTATCCTTTCAATCCGTCTATCATCACTCCCCGGCTCTCCACCCGCTTTGGCGGGGATGTCTTCGCTCGCCTTCTCTGTTGCTTGATCTCGTTCAGTTCATCCCTGTATTTACGGTACAGATCCTGCTGGGCTGGCGTCCTCCGCCCAGGCCTCATCCTGCGGATCTCGGCAAAGGAGGCTCCATCCACCATCAAGCGGGCCTTGGCGGACTCGCTCTTCATGGCTGCTTTCAGGATGCTGCTGTCGGTGATCCGGGTCACAGCAGCCTTGCCCGTGAGGACGTTGGTCAGTACGTCCACTTTGGCCTTTAACTCTTCGTTCTCCCTGGCGAGTCTCTGAAGCTCCTCGTTAGGCTCAAGCCGTCCCATCGCCTTGTTTTCGCCCATAAAACGCTCAAGCGCCTTTATGAGGTAGTCCGGGAGTTGGTTCTTTACCCTCACGGGCGTGGGAAGGTTCAGTGCCTTGATGATCCGGGAAATCCGATCCTGTGTTCCTCCGCCCATGAGTGCGCGGACGTTCCTGACGGTCGGCACTTCTCCGTTGGCGTAAAGTTCGCGAGCAGCCTGGGCGATCCTTTCATCTGTGAATATTAGTCTCATCCTCTGCCTCCTGTCTTTTTCATACGATCATATACGAAGGAGCAGATGGTAGAGAACGTCCTGTTTAAAATGGAGAAGAGGAAAGCCCTTCTCATTGCTGGAGTTATGCGGGCTGGAGGAGGAAATTTTTTTACAGGTTGATAAAAACAGGCGTTTAGAACCTCCTGATTTTGTTTATGTAGTCAAGTATATAAATCCGCTTTCTGGGGGCCACGTTCGCGTACCCGGAACTGTCCGCGCTTCTCGGCAGCCAGGTGCCGGATTTCAGGGGGTTATTTCTCAGGGGGCACGGAGGAAAATCGGCGGAGCTGGGCGTCCAGCAGGGCGATGCGATACGAAACGTAACAGGTACTTTCGATGCAAGAGTAGCGGGAATGTGGCGAGAGGGAACAGGACCGTTCAGAGTCGGAGGCGGCGGAGGGCAGAAGGTCGCCGTAGACGGATACGGCTATCCTTACGACGTTAGCTTTGACTTGTCGCGATGCGTGCCCACCGCCTCCGAAAATCGCCCCGTGAATCAGGCCGTGCGTTACCTGATCCGCGCGCTCCCGTAGCCCTTTATAACGGCCCAGGGCGCGTACCCGGAACTGTCGGCGCTTCTCGGCGGCCAGGTGCCCGATCTGAGGGGGTTATTTCTCAGGGGGCATGGCTCACAGGACCACATCCAGAACAACGGCACGACCGTGGGCATTACGTCCACCACGCACAGTTCTGGAGCCCTGGGGCAAGTACAGGGCGACGGTACGAGAAATGTTACCGGAACAATTGGTCCGTCTATTGATGCCGGTTCATCAGGTATTGTATACCGGAATGGGCAATCAGGTTATATGCTTCCATCCGCAGCCCATTATGCAACTGCTTTTCATCACATAGACATCTCACGCGTTGTGCCCACAGCAGCGGAGAATCGCCCCGTGAACACCGCTGTTCGTTACCTGATCCGCGCCCGGCCATAGGCCGTTTTCTGGCCAGTGCGGCGCATACCCGGAACTGTCCGCGCTTCTCGGCGGCCAGGTGCCTGATCTGCGGGGGCTGTTTTTGAGGGGGCACGGGGGGAACAGCGCTGAATTAGGCTCACCTCAGGGGCATGCCATGCGCGACATATCTTCAGCGGGCAGCATCAGCGTAGGGTTCGGAGGGTATCTGACAGGAAATGGGATTTTTAAGCCTGTTGGTAGTCATGGCGTGGTTGTCATTAGGGGCTCGTGGGACGGCAATTGGGGGAGCACTGCTTATGGACTTGATCTTTCTGCCGGTGGTGTACCTGTGGCCAATGAGGTTCGGCCTGATAACCAGGCGGTACGATTTTTAGTCCGCGCCCGCCCGTGAATTATGCTCTCCGCGTGCCACCCGGATTTTTGGTCAGAGTCCGGGTGACTCGCAGGAGTAACACGAATGATCTTGCGGTCGCTGATCCGGAACCAGGCTGGCCAATAACGTAACCTGTTGAATTTCTACAGAGCGGCTTTTTAGGCCAGTAGCACGAAATTACAAAATCCCATTTTCCTATGGCCGGGCACGGACAAGGTACCGAACCGCCTGATTGACAGGGCGAGTTTCATCGCCGGTGCCGGGCAAGGTTGTCCATGATCCTCCTGCCTGGGGATATGGAGCATAGGCCCAGCCGTCCCATCCTCCGCCGCCCAGGTCGATAAAGGCCGTGGCTATTTGTATGCCGCTGCTGGCGGTTGCCTGGTCCTGTGTGGTCCCCAGAGCGGCGCTCTTGCCTCCGTATCCACGGAGAAAAAGCCCACGCAGATCGGGCACCTGGCCGCCGAGAACCGCGAACAGTTCCGGGTATGCGCCGCACTGGCCAGAAAACGGCCTATGGCCGGGCGCGGATCAGGTAACGAACAGCGGTGTTCACGGGGCGATTCTCCGCTGCTGTGGGCACAACGCGTGAGATGTCTATGTGATGAAAAGCAGTTGCATAATGGGCTGCGGATGGAAGCATATAACCTGATTGCCCATTCCGGTATACAATCCCTGATGAACCGGCATCAATAGACGGACCAATTGTTCCGGTAACATTTCTCGTACCGTCGCCCTGTACTTGCCCCAGGGCTCCAGAACTGTGCGTGGTGGACGTAATGCCCACGGTCGTGCCGTTGTTCTGGATGTGGTCCTGTGAGCCATGCCCCCTGAGAAATAACCCCCTCAGATCGGGCACCTGGCCGCCGAGAAGCGCCGACAGTTCCGGGTAAACTGACGGTGATATGCTTTGTCCGTTACATTCCAGCCAGTTATCCATATCTTCCGGATTCTGGCCAACTGGCCACGCGAGGATCATTCCGACCGGGACGCCGCCGGAGCCTTTGGCCTTAACTTCCACCCTCGTGGGGTCAAAGCTGGTGGCGTCAGCGCCGTGGATCGGAGAGGACGCCAGAAGGGGCAGGAGGAAAAACAGCGCTGCAAAAAGGCTTAAAATGCGTTTTTTCATGTGGGGGCTCCTGATTGTCCAAATCGGTTACTTGCAGCGCAGGGTGTATTCTTTTTTCTGCGCTGAGTAGTCCAGTTTGCATTGCTTACCATTGAGCCAGAGAGTAAGCGCCTCAATGTCCAGAGCCATGTCGCCCATATCCGCGTTGAGCGAATAAACGGCAATCGCCTTGTCCTGGTCGCCCCCCATGGCTTTCGGCGGCCTTTCCGGCGTGAACGTCACCTTGCGGATGTTTTTCAGATTCACGGAAGACGGGCCATAAATCATTCCCGTATAGCGGATGATCTTTCCCTGGTGGAATTCAATCATCTCCGGGGAGGACGGGAACGCGATCTGAAGCCTTTCGGCCTTGATGGGAATGTTTTCGAGCATGTAACTGAGACAAGCCCCGTCAAAGCCCGGCCCTGTGACCACCATCCAATCACCGAAATCAGAACCCTCCGGCGGACTGGAAAAAACCTTGGAGACAGCCGCATGCGCGGACATCGGCACGCTGACCAGCAGAGGCAGCAGCAGGAATGCCGCGCAGAAAAGGGAAAGAATGCGTTTTTTCATGGAGTCTCCTTAATTATTTTTCAATGCAAATAATTTTTTATTGTAAAAAATATTTGCATAAAAATTGTTATATGTTGTCCGGCCTTGGGTGCTGGGCCTCAAGGATTTTCTGCATTCGGGGCGAAAGGAGGTGTTTGAACTTCCAGGCGAGGCGGGTCAGTGCGCGCTCCTGGGCGTTGTCCAATTCTCTACGTATTTGCGCCTCAGTCAGCGAGAAATCCACTTTCTCACTTTCTTCTTTAAGAGCCGTATTCAGATAGCGGTCCACTTCCGGGTCGTCAGAATCGTAAATATCGTCCAGAAACAATTCAGGCTTCTTCCGGCTGATTCTCTTTCTCTGGTTCTTCATCGTCGATCTCCTTTTGGCGTTCTTCTGCTTTGAGAAATAGTTTGACAATGTTTAATCCTGCTTTTGTGTATTCAGGATCGGAAAATCTTAATTTGCGTTTGTTCAAGTGGAAGTGTTCTTTTCTATTTACCTTGATAAGATTGTTTTCGTTAAAATTTGTTTTGTCTCCATCAGCAAATATGATACAATATCCGTCTGGTACTGGCCCGTTCTTTTGCTCCCATAAAAATCTTTGCTTTGGAATCCACCCTTTTTTGGTTTTTATAAGGTATCCATCCTTACCAAGGTGTTCTGTGAATAACGGTTGATCAAAAGTGACTCCATTAAAAAATCCAAGGCTGTAGCATTTATTTTTCAGAATGCTTTTTGAGATGTTAACAGAAAAATATTTATTGAATTGAACTGTTAATTCATTATAATTTATATTTTGTATATTTTTTTTGATGAACTTAATCATTTCATCCGTAAATACAAAGTGTTCAGAATTTTTTTTACCTTTCCCGTTATATATCTTATGGTAAATACAAAAAGATTTTATTTGTCGAACTGATTTATTAGTTTTAAATTTTTCATTAACTATTTTTGTTATTTTACTGTAGCTTAATCCTGATATGATATCTTTTATAAATTCTTTAATCTCGTTGTCATATCTAACTTTTTTACATAGTTCATTATCAAAGCAAACTCTCTTAATAGCCCGAATAGATTTGTTTTGTCCAAATCTTTTGTTAAATTCTTTTGTGAGCTCAATATATTTCATTTTCTCTTTATGCTCACGAAGAAAGCTGATCATTTCGCCTGAATATCTGAACATACAGTCTACTCCTCAAGAATTTCAGGCAGTATCTTGTTTCCGATCAGCAGATTATTAGCCGCTACTCTGGACCGGATTACAAGGGTGTTGGCCGCTATGATCCGGCCTGCAATTCTGCTGATGGCCCTGGTACGGCCAGCTTCATTCTGAATATTCTCCTGGGTCTCTTCTTCGTCATCTATGGGCAGCTCTGACAGATGATCCAACTGCTTCCGAATCGCTTTTCTGGCCTTGCCCTGATTGTGGATAGCCTTCTGCATTCCGTGCATTCTGTTGGGCATTCTGAATACTCCATATGAAGAGGATGAGGGCAAGGCAGACGCCGGGATCAGACGGATTCCGGCGTCTGCCTTGGTCAGGCAACACCCCTTATTGCCGTGTGTCCGCGTCCGGCCCGTAGTCCGCGCCGAGGATCGAGGGCAATATATTATCTCCCCGGACGGTGTTGTCCGCGGCGATCCTTGCCCGCAGCATCAAGTCACCGCTATTGATAATGCGGTCGGCTATATGCCCCACCGCCAGCGAGCGCTTGATCTCTTCTTTGAGAGCCTCGCCCTTCAGATTTTCGTCTCCAAGGCGCTCTAGCTCGGCAAAGAGATGATCATTCAGGTTAATGATCTTGTTCTTGGCCATGAGGTTTTTCTCCTTGCGATTAGGCGGTGGGAAGCGTGTCGGATTGTTCCAGGGAATGCACCAGGCTTTCCAGGCATTCGCATTGAGCCTGAAAGCATTTCTCAACGTCAGGGTGGCGGATCAGGAGCATGGGGGCCTCGTTCCTGATCTGCTGGAGCAGCATCATGTTTTGCGGGATCAACTGCGCGAGCTCTGCCTTGAGGCTGAGCTTTTTGGAGCGGGCCAGCTCCGCCTTCATGGCTTCGCCGTTCAGGTTTACATTGCCGAGTCGCCCAACCTGATCAAGAAGCTCTTCATTGATCTTCTGGTGGTTAATCTGAGACATGGGCATTCTCTCCTTTGTTTTTCTTGATATTTGTAATGTAGTTTTTCAGAAATTTAATATAACTTTTTTTATCGTCTTCACATTTCACCTTGATGCCAACTATCACCACGGCTTTTCGTAAGCAGGAAGAAATATTGAGTATGCATATTCCTCTTCTTAAATTACGCTCGGCATCTTCAATAAATTTATTACCAATCTCCTCCTGTTCATCTAGGTAATCCTCTATTTCCCCTATGATGGCATTAAGCTCTATTTCTTCCGACGACGCATCGAAGTTTTCCACGACTTACCTCCTACCCGGAGCCCCGCAGAGCTCAGTTGTTATTTGTGGGTCCGGCAAGTCGAGGAGCCGAACCAGATTAACCAGGAACTTTTCTTACTCATGGGCTTAGTCCTTCTTGCTCTGACTTTTGGCTGCACTTTCCACGCGCGCCCTTTCAATCTGATCCCGTAGCGACGAAGCGACACTGCCCTGGCGCAGGCCCTTCTCGTGATTGGCTTCTCGGCTGGCGTTCCAGAGATTGCTGGCCGTGCCCCTGACCATGCCGCCTACTCCCTCCGCCCCCTGGGCCTTGGCAGCCTGGGCGGCCCGGCCTATATTGGCGATGCCGGAGCCAGCGGCCATACCCGCGCCAGCAAGCCCGGCCCCCATAGCCATGACCGTGGAGGTCAGAGCTTGGCCGGAGCTGACGTGCGAACCCTGGATGATTCCGGCCACTGTGTCGGGGAGAGACTTGACCAGAGCATAGAGAACGATGGCGACGCCGATGATTATGCAGATAGTAGGTAAGTCCGCTTTTGGAGTGATGGCATCTTTCATAAACGAATACCCAATACCTATAACAAGCTGCATGACAAAGAGCTTGAATGCTACGGCTAAAATATATTTTAATACATTTACTGCATAATCTCGAAGAAAAGTTGTTGCACCAAATCCAACTAAGATACAAGCGGCAAGCATGGCAATGTATGCTTCACACTTTATAAATATTACCTGAGCTGTTATAAGACAAAAGCATACAATAACTATGAATAAGGCGATTACCATGCCAAAAATAGTCCCTATTTTTGTAGGGCTTATAGTGCCTATGACCTCCCAAACTTGACCGCACAAATCCAGCCCCATCTTAAATACATTGTCTGACGAATGCTGAATGTCACCCATTTCACCAGCTATTGAAAGCATTCCATTGATTACTTGGTGTGACCATTCTTGATAGTTATTGATGACAGCTAGAAAGAATCCGGCCGCAAGCAATACAAAACAAAAATTTTTGATCGTTTCACGCATGTCAGAAGTGCCAAGAGACATTTTTACGCCAAGCCATGCAACTTCTAAGACCGCGCACCAATAGAAAACTATTTTTGCATATTTTTGAGCTACGCTTGTCCACTTGTCGGTTTTACTTGCAAAGCTATTGACAATTTTTGCAACAATGTCAGAATCGGCATTGCTAGCAAATGCAACACTGTTTGAAAACTCTAGAATAAAAAGAGAGGAAACAACAATGAGAAGTATTTTTATTGCTGTGCTTATTTTCATTTTTATGCCTAGTATTGTTTTTGCATCATCAATGAGTGATATGTTTGGATTTTGGATCAGTGAAATAGCACTTCCAAGCACGGGAAAGAAAGAAGTTCTAATTATTAATCAAGATTCTTTTCAAGAAGGAAAACAGCCTCCGATAGAATGCGAATTTCACAAAGATGATGGCGATATAATTATAGATTTTACTGGTCCTTTTGGAGTTAAGTTAAAATATATTGTAACTATAAAAGATAAAAAATTATTTCTCGATTTTCCTAGTGCAGTTGGTGGACGTTCACAACGAAGTTATACTCGTATTAATGAAGAAGAAGCTCGACAGTATTTGAAATAGACACATATTTAAAATTCTGGATCGTCTATGGGCTTAAGATTGAGCCTTTTGAAATCTGTAAGCTCACGCGCCACTTCTTCAGAAAACTGTGATTGCTTTTCCGCCTTCACTTGGCCCGCCAAGTCCGATTGAACCTTAGTCGCTATGAGTTCGCGGAGTTGGCGGGCTTCTTGTATCTGGAGCGCCGCAAGCTGATTCCCGGCCATAAGGGCCTTTTGCTGGCCGTCAGGCGAGGAAAGCAGCTCGTTCATGTAGGCTTCCAGTTCGCCGGATTCTTCCAGGTCTTTGAGTTGGCTTCCTGAGAGCTGGAAAGTGGCCCTGGTGGACTCGTCCACCCGGCGGCTCCAACTGTCCCAATTGGTCCGGTAGGTAGCGCCGCCCTGGGAAAGCATGTTCTTGGGCAGACCGGCCAGTTGCTTGAACTCGTCCTGGGTCTGATAAAGGGCGTCATAGACGTTTCCCAGCCCGGCGACATCGTTGCGCAGGGTGTTCAGCGCGCCCGTGATCTGGCCGACCTTGGAGAGTTCGGAAGAAATCTTCCGAATAATATTCGCGGGCAGCATGACGGTATTCTGCACCATATTGGTGTACTGCTCGATGTTCTGTTGCACCATCTGAAGTTGGGCGGCAGTCTGTTCAATAGCCTCGTCGTATTCCTTGAGCAGTGTTTTGAGCTGTTCAAGACTGGTGGCCTTCTCAATGGCCTGCGTCACTCTCGTGCTGCAATTGGTGCAGTATACCGTTCCGGCATAGGCGTTCAGAGGAGCGGAAAGAGTCAGAAGATAAATCATCGACAAAGAAATTCTCATGGCTTTTCTCCCTGGAGTTGCCAACGGTCCAGGCCGCCGCCTACAGAATATCCGCCTGCTCAACGCAGGAAAGAAGCTGGTTCCAGTACCTTTTCAGCCGGGCCTTCACCGCGATGGAAGTGGAACTGCCGTTGATCCCCGCCTCGAAACTTTGCCGCTTGGCCAGAAGGTCTTCCAGGTCTTTGCCGATCAGCGCCCTGTTGCCTTCCGGCAGCCGGATCAGGGCATGGAACTGGTGCGAGTGATCCTTGTAGATTTTGAAGTCCTCGAAGCTCATGCCGTCCATGGAAATCTCCCCAAAGAAGGAATTGAGCCAGATCACCAGCGGTGAATCGGGGAAGCCCCGTACCAGCTGGACAAGTCCCTGAATCGTATCGCCCAGGGCCTGGCCGCCGGTGATGATGGAATGGAAAAAGACCGTGTGCCCGGCATCGGCCAGGAGCGACAGCACATCATTTTCTTGCAGATACGCGCCCAGGGCGATGAAGGAGGAAGCGCCGTTGTCAACGATGACGTGCGAACCTTCCGGCGCGGTTACAAGCGCCTCAAGCAGGACATCGAACTTGCGGGCGTCAATGTTCCCGTCCCTCATGATGGCGAGCGTGGTGACATTGAACTCCTTGAAAGCCGCCAGCGTGGCATTGACCGGGTCCGTGTCGTAGGCGATCACGTCTTTGCCGAAATGCCGCAACGACTGGTACAGAAAGGACGCGACCATGGATTTTCCCACGCCGCCTTTGCCCTGCAAAATGAAGTGGACTGTCGCCACCGCGTACTCCTTGTGTTCAAAAAATTTCATCAGGATCGACTTTCACCTGACCAAAGGGGGCTTTTTTTTCCACCCCCGCTTTTCTGGGGCCGCTCCTGGCCGGGGCGCTTTCTTGCTCTGCCGTGGCCGGGGGGCTCGCTTGCCCTGGAACCGCTGGAAGGGCCGCAGTTGCCGATTTTTCAGGATCAGACGGCGTTTTTTCAGCGTGTTGTCTGTGCTCATGCTCCACCAACGCATCTTTGTCCTTTTCGTCCTCTTTTTTGAGATAGCGACCGGATACATAGCGCGAGAAAGTTGTGTAGCTCATGGTTATCTTTTTCCCGGAGACAAGTTTCCTGTATATTGCCGCAAACCTGTACCCGGCGGATAACATTGCCTCTATCTCCTTTTTCAAGGATAGAAATTCCACATATCCCATGCCGTATTGCATAATCATGTCTCAATGCCGCTTTTCTAAGCCGCAGCTTCTTTCATGGGCCTGAAAGACCAATCCTTGAGGAAGTCTAGGATGCCCATAGCCGTATCAGCCTCATGGGCTCTTGGCGCTTTTCCCTGACGGTGGAGCAGGGACCACAGGCCCCAGGCCGGGCCGCGCTTTCGCTGGCCATCGGCAAAGCGTGACAAAAAAGCCTCAAAGGCTGGCCGTGCAGCCTCCAGAGCCGGATCAGTCCGGTGCTGATCCTCCAGGCGCTTCATGCAGCGCCGGACCTGTTGGGCTTGCTCCGGCGTCACGGTCTGCTTATCCACTGCCGACGCCGAGGCCTCGGGCGCTTCATCCAGCCAGCGCCGACCACGGAGCCAGTTGACGAGGTACGGCACAAAGCGGCCATGTTCTCGGTTCCAGCTCGTCGAGGACCGGAAGCGATCCAGGGCCGCCAGCAAGGAGTCCAGGGCCGGAAGTTCGCCACGCCGCCAGAGCTGATGCCATATGGCGCGGGCCTGTTCTTTGGCTTCATTGCGCGGGTAGGTCGCGCAGAGCCGTTCAAAAGCTGAATTACTCAGAAGGAAATCCCCCCCACCCCCACGGCCTTTTCGCTCCACTATTCCGCTGCGTGACGTTTCATGTTGTTTTGACGTTGGGGGGTAGGGGGGAAATTTTTCTAGATTTTTCCTAGAATTATTTATGTAGCCAAAGTTTGCCTGGGGGTGGTCAAAGTTTGACCCCCTCCTGACCGGAGCGGCGGAGGCAGTGGACGCCGCCCCGGTACGGGGCCGCAGCAGCACATAGGTGGAGGACCGGCAGGCCGCGCGGCGGATGGTCAACAGCCGGGCGCGCACCAGCTCGCCCAGCCAGTTTTTGATGCTTGAAACGCAGTAGCCCAACTCCTGGGCCAGGAACCTATGAGATGGCCAACAATGGTCTTTATCGGAAGCGTGATTGCAAAGAAGCGCGTAAAGCATCTTTGCACCG
Organism: Desulfovibrio sp. 3_1_syn3; assembly: GCF_000145315.2. Lineage (NCBI taxonomy): Bacteria > Pseudomonadati > Thermodesulfobacteriota > Desulfovibrionia > Desulfovibrionales > Desulfovibrionaceae > Desulfovibrio > Desulfovibrio sp. 3_1_syn3. The sequence goes on along the minus strand of NZ_ADDR02000001.1, from coordinate 1,837,925 downwards.
GGAGAAATGTTTTCCCGCAGCACAAATGCCGGTAGAATAGGGCCGGTGATCTGACCCTTGGGGGTGAAAGTTTCCATGTCTGCTCACTCCAGGCCACGAAAAAGAGCGTAAAACAGAGCTGCGGAGCTTGACGCCGCTAAGCCTTTCGACTAGAGTTGAGCTACAAAATTTGCGGTAGCTCACTCCCGCAGATGAGCCTACGTGTTTGCCGCACGTAGGCTTTTGCCTTTTCTGGGCCTATGCTTTTCTCAAATACGCTCCTGCGCTTGAGTGAATCCGGGCGGCTGGCTCGTCAGGCCGTGGGCTCCGATCCCACGACGACGCTGGCCGCAAATGCGCCAGCGTTTCGCCATAGTGAGGTAGCATGTCAGAGCATCCTTTTTCCAAGCACGTTTTTCCCCCTTGTTATGTTCCTCAAATTTTAACTATCTACAAAGTTCCAATCAAAAAGTGCACTGACTTTGTCTATATGAAGCCAAATCAAAATGTTGATAGCTCATATTCTTGTGTTTTTATTGCTTCAGAAAAGTTCCGTGAAATATGGAAAGATCGAGTTCAAGTAGACTCTCCTCCATTCTTCAGGGGAATGCTTTATACCGAAACAGAAGCATTGTGGCCTCTTGATAGAAAAATCCTTTCTGGAAATATGGACGTTGTATTTTCTTATGGAATAAATAATCCTGTTCCAGCTTCTATAGTTGACATATTTTCAAATTCGGAACTTCATTTGACTGATGGAATTACAAGAATATTGTATCTCCTTTTGAATAAGGCAGAAGCCTTTCCGATCATGTGCCCCAATAAATATGTTAATGATCTTCTAGCGATAGCTGGGATTGAGAACTTTTAATGTCCACCTCGCGTTTTATATGTTCGGCAAGACTTCGCGCAATAATTGCAGGGTCCTCCCCGGATGGGGCATTGGGCCGACCTGTCCACGGACGAGGAAAGAAGGGAGAAGGCCGGGGCTGCTTTGCATCAAGGAGAGTAAGAAGGCAGTTAAGGAACACATCAGTATCCCGAATCCAGCTCTCTACCCACACGGCTTTTTCCAAAAAGTCTGGAAGTTCTTCTTGCAAAAATTGAAGGAGTTGCCGGTTTTCATCAATTTGCTTCCAAATTCCCCGTCCGCAATCGAATCTTTTGCAAAGCAGCTCAATACACGCCAGCTTGCGCACAACTTTAGCGCTGGTCTGTGAAGGAACTAGATACTGTTCTCCTTCTCCTGTACGGACCCAATGTGGGTTCAGACCGAACCGCTCTAACAGCGCCAGCAGGATGTCCGGACTGATATTGAAAATTCCAAGTTCTTGGATCAGCTCCGTTTGTTCGGTACAGCCCGTGGCTCTCAGTATCCGGGCATAGGCTTCAGAAAAGGCTTCCATCTGAAAATGCTCCTGCAATTTGCAAAAAAGTTAATCATTTCAATGAGTCGCATTTGGCTAGCAATGTTTTGATAATAAAAAAAGAGTGTCACACCAGATAGGCGTAACACTCTTTAATCATTAACTTCTTTTTAATATATCGCTACATTTGAAAGGCTGCGCAGTTTCAAAGTTTCATCCCGCCGAAAACAATGTTTTTCGGCTGAATCCTCGCCGCGTTGCGGCGCGCCGCACCATGTACGGCGTTAGAGCCTTTCAAAGTTAAAAAGCCCAAGTCGGCTCAGGCGGGTTCTTTCGCCGCATTCCAGGGAAAAAGCATGGAAAGCAGCAAGGCCAGCGCCAGCCAGAGACCGGCGCCGCCTGCCAGAATCAGCAGGGAACCGGGAGAAACAATATCCAGAAAAGCCGCCCCATCGGAAAACGTGGACGCATTTCTGCCGAAGGCTTGTCCCATATGGATGATTTTCCAGAAGACCATGAAGGCGCTCACACAGGTCATGGCTCCGGTCAGGCGGAACCAGCGGCGGGGGCGGATTGCGGCGATGACGGCGGCGATCAGGCAGATGGTTTCAGGCGCGTGCCACCAGTATGTGGCGAATTGGGCAAAACCCTCGGGCGCGCGAAAGGCTAGAGCCGCCAGCGCGCAGACAAAGGCGGCTGCCGCGCTGGCCCAGGGCAGCAGGGAAAAGGCGCCATCCGTGCGCGGCGCCATAAGACAGGCGAAACCAAAGGCCGCGCTCAAGCCCGCGAGAATGAAACCCATGGGCAGCAGAGGCCGCGCCCAGAGCACACGGCCCACGCAATCCATGATCTCGCTGTCCGCATAGATGAAAACGGCGCAGGCCGCCCCGATGGCGGGCAGAAACCAGAGAGGATGCACGCGTCCTTTCCGGCGCGGCCAGACCAGGGGCGCGGTGCACAGCAGGCACAGCGGAATCAGAAAGCCGCCCCAGGCCGTCCAGGAAATGAAATGCGGACGGAGATACAGCTCATAGGCGCGCAAGGGTTGTTCCAGGCCCATCAGCAGGCAGGCTTGGCCGGCAAGGCCCGAGGCCAGCGCAACCACGCCGAACAAGCGCCCCGCTCCGGCGGACGCGCGCCGCCAGAGGGCCGCGCAGGCCAGGATGGCAGCCGCCGCCCCGACAGTCAGAAAGAAAAACGCCAGCGGCTCCCAGACGCCCCAGACTTCCGGCGGCGCGATATTGGAAAGCTCCATGAAACTAGGCATGGCTTTCCTCCTGCTGCGGCAAGCGCGGCGACATGGGGGTCGCCACGTTGTCCGCGGCAACAAAAACGTCGTCAAGATGCAGATAAAACACAAAGGGCTCCGTGCCCTTTTCCGGATAGAGCACCTTCAGCGCATCCTTATGGGCGTCCAGCGTGCGCCGGATCAGACTGTCGGGCGCGTTGAGATCGCCGAACAGGCGCGCGCCGCCCACGCAGCTTTCCACACAGACAGGCAGCAGCCCGGCTTCCAGGCGATGGGCGCAGAACGTGCATTTGTCAGCCGTGCGGGTCTGGCGGTTCAGAAAGCGCGCGTCATAGGGGCAAGCCTGCACGCAGAAACCGCAGCCGATACAGGCGGAAGCGTCAATGACCACAATGCCGTTGTCGTGTTGGTACGTGGCTTTGACCGGACACACCGGCAGACAGGCCGGTTCTTTGCAGTGATTGCACAGGCGCGGCAACGGCGCGATATACATGCGCTCTTCCCCTTGCGGCCTGAGCGCGTACTCTCCCACGCTGGTCCGGAACGCACCCGGCGGCACGGCATTCTCCATGCAACAGGATACGGTGCAGGCCTGGCAGCCCACACATTTTTTCAGGTCAATAAGCATGCCGTAACGGGGGCCGCGCCCCTGCTCCGAGGCAGGTACGCCGCCTTGGACCGGCGCGGCAAGCCCCAGACCGGCCATACCGGCCAGCCCGGCAAGCTGTAAAAATTTTCTTCGCTGCATATGAAAACCACTGTGATTTCGGGTTAGTTGCACTTTTACGGCGGATTACGATACCCGCCCAAGGATAATGGTTACAAACATACCCGATATGCCCCCACTGTCAAGAATGGGCGAGAAAGACAGCGGCAACTCAACACGAAATGCGGAAACAAAGAGGAGAGAAAGGAGGCGGCGAGAAAAATGCCCGAAACGCTGCGGACCTAAAACTGCGGGAAAGCGAGGGCCAGGACTACTGCCCTCCGCGCACGGCGCGACACGGTGTCCGCAAGGCCAGACTGCCCTCGATCAGGGAGAAGTGCTGGTTGAAATATATTTTTGGGTCAGCAACCGCTCATAAATTTCAAGGGCGTGAGCATGATGTAATAATCATGAGTACTGTTTTGGATAGTTCGTGGAGCGCGGAAAAAGGGGGCGGCTTTGTAGATGAAGCGTGCCTGGTCAATGTGGGTGTTTCACGAGCACGGAAGCAATTCGTATTGGTAACGGACAATGAATTATTCCAGAAAAATGGACATCATGTACATGAGCTGTTGAGGTATATTCAATATAATACGTTAGATGAACACATAATCAATAGCCAAATTGTTTCCGTTTTTGACTTGCTGTATAAAAATTACTCGAATAAACTTGATACGTTGAAGTCAAAACTACTGTATAGATCTAGATTTATGTCAGAAAATATCATCTTTACGGCTCTGAAAGAGATTCTTCAAGAGCCAAATTATTCTCACTACGATATAGCTGAGCAAGTCATGTTGCGCAATATAATCAGGGAAACAAGCAGACTTGATACTCGTGAGGCCGACTTTGTCAACAACGGAGCTTCTATTGATTTTGTTATATATAATAAGCAAGACAAAAAATGTACTCTTATTATAGAAGTTGATGGTTTTGAGTACCATGAAAATAATCCTGAACAGCTAAAGAGGGACGCGGTTAAAAATTCAATTCCGGATAAGTATGCTATACATCTTCTACGATTGGCTACAAACGGGAGGGAGAAATAGAAAAGGTAAAAATCAAACGTGATGGAGTGAAATGATCTCAAGCTCATGGACGCTGAGATTGAGTAGGTGATCACGTCTGAGTCTGGACAAATTTTTCTGCACCAAGTGCATAGAAGTTGCCGCCGTTATCTAACGAATCCTGCCGAAACCTGTTGGTAAATTTTCAAATCGAGGCAATTCTCGGAAAAAACAAACAAAAAGACCGGAATTCTGATTTTTCAGAAATTCCGGCCTTTTTAAATTTGTGGTGAAGGGGAGACTCGATTGTATCATTATTACACTGATTTATTTGAGTAAAAAATATTTATTTTTTTGAATACCAGCGCCTGTACCAACAGTACTCGCCGATGTTGGGAGTTCGAGTATGGTGGGGCCATCTATCAAGAAAGACAATCTACTGTAATACTTAATTCAGCCTCTTCCCGCTGGTCTTTAAAATACAAAGAAGGTACCATGAGTTAACTCATTGATAGACACACAGTTTTTGATCGGTTCAATCCACAAGCTAGAATTGAGTTAGAGTTTTTGACGTCAAAAAGAGTCATTAGAATTTTGAAAGTACAGATTGAAAACCAAGGAGTAAATATTTCTCGCGATCCGTACGTTGCGCTTGTATAATTTTGTGTGTAGCGATCATATATTCTTCGACAAGCTTGGCAATATCTCGGTCAATTTGAGTAAGATACGCTTTGTCTGTACAGAATCTATAAGCGTCTGCCCATCCTTTTACTTTAAGTCTAGTATAATTGAGTACTGCTGAGTATGAATGCTTCTTTACATCAAAATCTTTATCTTCATGCATCTTTGCGATACTTTTACTAAATTTTTCACTCAAGCCGCCAAGTAAGTTATTTCTTGACTTGTTTGACGGTCTTATCGCTCCTGGCTGGATAAAACACCCAAGAAAATTCACACCTTGTTGTAACAATCCTCTTTCTGCTTTAGTATCAGGCTCATCGAGCGTATATACGTTTAACTTGAGTTCTGACAACATCTTTATTGCAATATCAAACGACTCAAATACCTGCCGTTCTCCACCTATAATAATAAAGTCGTCAATATATCTGATACATTCTGTATGCCTTGAATGCTGTTGCTTATCAAATTCATAGAGCAACATATTGCCCAATAGAGGAGAAAGGCAACATCCTTGGATAATTCCAATTTGATCCTTAGGAAATAAATCAATATATGTTTCTATATTGCTTGCTGTAGCATTTTCTAATTCACAATGTATAGCATTTTGAAGCAATTCATTCATACTGTCATCAGGGAGAAGCTTAAAAATCGAGCCGAGTGCATTACTATGCGGTATTGAGCCAAAAAAATTCTTTATGTCTGTTTTTATAAAAAATCTAGCTCCATTCCTAGTTTTCTCATTCAGAACACCAATTGCTTTTCTAACTCCACCCTCTTTATTACCTCCAAAACTATTTTTATTATTTACAGCATTTTTTATTGAGTTTACTTCAAGAAGAGTATTTAAAATAGAACGTTGTATTATACGATCATCAATACGTGCGATGCCAATGGGGCGGTATTTCCCTTTTCCCTTCTGTAAGAGAACTCCCTTTACAGGAGAAAAAGAAAAGCTACCCCGACTTAATCGTCGTTGTAGCTGTTCAAGATTTTTAAAGAGTTCACCAGAATAGTTTTCTACGTCTGACCTTATTTCCAAATTAAGAGACTGGCTACCAGAGGCATGCACGGTTTTCCATGCCTCAAACAGGCTTTGCTTTGATATAGCGCACTTGAAAAGGGTCTTACGTCTCGGCATACGATGTCTTTTCTGGGGCGGGCTTGTCAGTTAACCATGCCCAACCATACAGCATTGTTGCATCTCGTCAGCTTCCCGTACGGGCCATCTGAAACGTTGCCACTACGAGCGACGTTGCACCTCCACTCCATCAGGCCAGCTATCAGGCTGACTATCCGGGCCAGTGCCAAGATGGGCCAAAGCGAGAGACGAAGCCTCACCTGGAAAATCGCTTTGGCACGTTTTTGCATGCAGCTTTAGTCATGGTGTCTCCTTTGAGTTAGGGTAGCTTTTTCACCTTGGCTGTCAACTGTATGCGTCCGGGGCCATCCTCCGCCGCACAAATAATGCTGCTGACCGCCTGACAAGGCCCGCGCAGGGTAATGGTTACGGTCACACTAAGTATGGTTGGGCGGACGTTGCATCTCGTCAGCTTCCCGTACGGGCCATCTGAAACGTTGCCACTACGAGCGACGTTGCACCTCCACTCCTTCAGGCCAGCTATCAGGCTGACTATCCGGGCCAGTGCCAAGATACAAAAGGGACATAATCATAATTAACCGCACGTCAAGGCAAATTCTAAAAAAACATAGCGCTGCCTTTCAACGCTTCCAAACTTCATGCCTTGACTATTGCGGCGTGGTGTGCTTTTAGTTCTCCAGGTGCCTAAGAACACCTTTCCAGCGACGGCTCCCACCCTGTTAGTTTGTGGGTTTTCTTGCGCCCTTTTTTGGGGCGTGATTCCTGCATTATGTCTCCGGGTGTGGGTGAAATACAACACCGGCTTGCCGGGAAATAGCCCGCCGTCTCGCTGGCGGTTCTTAGCACCCGGAGTCTTTCATTTTGAAAGGCTCCAATAAGAAAACCCAGCGAGGTGTCTTATGTCCAGTGTTGAATCAACTCCGCATTATTCTCAATCTTCTCCCACGCCTCCTACTCTTCTCGATTTTGCCGCTCTGGCTACGTCACTCCAAGAGATCGCACAATCTCTGCTTGTCTGTGCGCCACAGGGGCCGACAAACTCCACAGCCATGCCGTCAGCAAGCCGGGAAGATGGGGAAACCCGTTCCTTCTATTTTCCCCAATCCGCCATTCACATGGAAAGGGAACTTCTGCGCAAGTATCGGGCGACAGATTTTCAAGGGTTATTGGAAGAAGTATATACGTTACTGGTCGGCTTGGTCAAACTCATGCAGAGCGTCCACAAGGATGTGCGCGTGAGAGGGTATGTCATTTCAAGTCTGGGAGCACAGCTTGACCACGCAGCCGCGCTTGTGCTCCGGATGCGTCACATTTATGAAAGGGTAGTACCGGTACAAGGATAGAAACCTGAAAGGCCTCCGGTTTTTGACCGGGGGCCTTTTTGTCCAAGCTACAAATCTTCCGTGCCTTGTGCGGAGAAGAAAGTTGTCCTTTTTGTCATACCCGACGTATCCTCTTGCGTCGCGTTTTCAGTGCTCACAGGCGGCGGGGGTGTGTCTTTCTTTCCTCCCTTCTCGCGTCTGGATTCGTTCAGGTACTTAGCCAGTGTGGGCGGCTTTATTTCAATGCCCTTCTCATGGAGTTTTTCGGCAATCTCCTGGATATCGAAGCCGCGCTTTTTCATCCGTTCCAGCGTCGAGGCCAAGGCGAAAATCGCCTCCTTCACGGTGAGGTTACGATTTCCGTCGAGAGTGACTTTTACGGGCTTGAGCTTGGCGAACTCCGTTCTGATTTCCTTAACTTGGGTAGCGTTGATGTCCATGTTATTTGCCTTCTATATTTGTAGCGGGGTCATGCCCCGGATTTGTCTTTCTGCCTTTGGCGGTCGAGCGGCACGGTCGCCCACGTTTTACGAAGTAAAGCATAGTGGGCTATGCTTTTGCCTTTCGCAAAGACTCGACGCGGACTCAACGGCCCATTCCCATACCGCGCGGCCTCTGCTCCATGCACTGCACTCTTTCCCGTTCGCGCTCCAACTGCTGCGCCTCTTTTTCTTTCGTCAATTCAGCTTCTCGACGCTCCTGCTGTTCTCGTTCTTGGGCCAGCCGATTTTGCTCCGTTGCTTTCCGTTGTGCTTCCTGCCGTTGCTCTTGTAAGTAATCAAGGTGCATTTTGTTGGCCTCCGGATTCCAGCGGAAAAACTTTTCGATTTCTTCCAACCGAGCGGATAAATTGCTATGGTCTTTCATCCATCTCATCAGTGTTTTGTCGCTTCTTTGCTGCTGTTCGTTTTTTTCTCTTTCCAGCCGCGCAACCTGTTCCTTCAAAGTGAACACAGCGTTACTCAAGCCCTGAATCTCGGCCTCCTGTTTTTCACTTTTCGCGGTGACAATGCCTTTTGCCGCAATCACCTTTTTCTGGCGTTCGATAATGGCTTGATCGGCTTCCAGCGCAACCTTGTAGTTGAGCATTGACGCCTTGGGAATTTCGGTCTGCTCGGAGAGTGCTTTTTCCGCCTCCTGAGCTTGCTGCTCATAGGACTGTAAACGCTCTTGCATGGCGAATTCTTCTTGCTGGCGCTGTTCCAACTCGGCATTCACGGCCTGAGCTTCCCGTTGCAGACTGTTCAACGCTTCTTGTTGCTGTTTGAACTCACGGGTATCCAGATGCTTTTTCGTCGCTCCCGGCATTTGCTCAACGCCACGCTGCACATTGAAGCCTCGGCTTTGCAGATACGCGGGCAACTCTGTTTGCAACTTTTTCAGGCTTTCCCGCGTGTAGATTTTGTTAGCGTTAAGTCGCCCATCAGACGTTACCGGCACATGCAGGAAGTGCATGTGCGGCGTTTTCTCGTCCATATGAACCGTTGCGGAAATGACGTTTTCCGAGCCTACGAAATCCGCCAGAAACGCTTTGCTTTCCTCGAAAAAACGCTTGGTTTCCTCCGGAGGGAGCTTTTCAAAAAAGGCGCTGTCCGACGAGATAATGAGGCCGCACATATGCACAGCATCCTTCCGCACGGCCTTGACCAGCAAGAGGTCATCAATGCGGTTCTGGATGACCTCGACGTAGTTTCCGGCGATGGGTTCGTGCAAATCGTAGTTGTGTCCGCTCCGCTCGTAATCAATATCGGGGTTGGAATGACTTTCGCGCTCACGCCTATTGTGGCTCTGAATACCCCTGACGGCCTCTTTTTTGAATTTATCCATGTGTAAGACGATGTAGGACATAATCGTACTTCCTTGCACTACTGGCAGCTACTGTACCGCTGTACCGCCCCTTAGAGGGCGGTACAGCGGTACACCTGAAACGGCTACTCATTGCTCCTCTTCCAGCTTCTTTTTCAGCCGCTGGATTGCTCCCTTAGATTTGCCCATTTCCTCGGCACAGTCGCGTATGCTGTAGCCTTCGCCCAAGAGGCGTTTCAGTTCCTCCAATTCCACGTCTTCCAACTCTTTGGTGTGCCATTGCAGCACATTGCCCTCTGTCACCAGATTGGCTTCAAAAGGCTTGGCGTCATCGCCCAATATGCCCCGCGCTTTTGTCAGATGAACTTCAAAACGTGCACCCTCGGCCATGCTGTATTCCCTGGGTCTGCGTAAACTGATGACCGTATCCATGATGTCCTCCCTGGCACTGGTTCCGCGCTGGTCACCGGACTTTCCGGCATGGTGAATCAGCAGGACGGTTATTCCCCTGCGGCGCAGTTCTAGAAGCCATGCCTGCATAGGTTGCCAGGATTGGGATTCGTTTTCTTTCCCGGTACGGCACAAGGTCGCAATATTATCCAGCACAACCATATCCACGCCTTTCAGAAACGGTTCCAGCAGCGTCTGCCCACTCACGGTGGACAAATCCGGCATGGGGCAAGGTTGCAAATCCGGCGTGATGAGGGACAGATTTTTCAAGGCGTGTGGAGGAACGGACATGCCGCTGACAAGGGACGTAAGACGGCTTTGCATCGATGTGGCGGGCATTTCTCCGTCCACATACAACGTCTTTTTGGGCATTGGCGCCCGCCAGTTGAAAACGGCACCGCCGGACGCCACCGCAACGGCAACGCTCAAGGCCGCAAAGGTCTTGCCGATACCGCGTGGGGCGTACATGATGCCTATGCCTTGAACCGGGAGAATCGGCGAAAGAAGATACCCCCGTTCGGGGATGGCCATGGAAAGAAATTCTCCCATGTCCAAGGACACCAGCGAAGGGACGTTGCCGCCAGGGGCTGAAAGATGTTCAGACGCTTCCAACTGGCGGCGAACCTCCTGTAACCCTTCGCTTTGGTGGAGGTCGTTAAAATCCGTGCCTGCTACTGTAGTAAAAAACGGAAGGACAAGCCGCGCTTGCGCCTTTTGCGCGGCTTCCTCCCCTTTGCTACGGCCCGCTTCATCATCGTCGCCGCAAATGAGTATGGTTTTACCGGGAAGCTTATTCCGCAGAGCGCCCGCCACTATGGGAAGGTTGTTAGCCGAAAAAGCCACATACACCGTACCTTCATACGCGAGATGAATACTGGCTCCAGTGGCGTACCCTTCACAAATGGCTATAGGTTTTTCTGGTTTGCCCTGAATAACGAAATATCCGCCGTGGACTTTTCCACCCATGAGAAAGCGCTTCTCGCCCTCTGGGGTTATACGTTGCATACTTTGTAAATTGCCTGAATCATCTCTGACCGGAACAAGCAGCGCTCCATGCTGGTCTTGCCGTATCTCCGCAAGTGCGGGAACGCCTTTACGCCGCAAATAGGGATGTTCCTGGGAACAAGGCATGGAAGCATTTAAGTCGCTCTGCGCCTTTTGCGCTGCCTTTGCTTGTCGCCGGGCAAATTCAGCTTCCCGGCGTAGTTTCATGGCCGCTTGGCGCTGCTGTAATGCCTCTTTTTCCACTGGGGAGAGTGTTCTTTCTTCTGCTTCGGAAAACGTGCCTTGTTCACCGCTTTCCCAGTTGCACCACCAAAGTGTAGCCGGGGTATCAAGGTGGGCGATATACGCGCCATTCTGCTTGTGCGGTTTGGTTTGGGTGGGGCAACGGCGCAATTCTCCATCCGCTATGATTTCAGACGGCATCAGCCCTGTGTCGTTCAGAATGTTCTGGAAGGTTTGCAGAGTGTTACTCATTGCCGCCCTCGTTCTGCTGCTGGCCGTTCACGCTTTCAATGAACGCCTTGATATCCTCGGCTCTCCATACGGTTGTGCGGGGGCCAAGCTTCACCGGCTTGGGATAACGCCCGGTGCGGCATCCTTCCCACCATGCGCTTTTGCTGATGGGGAAGATGGCAAGAACCTGGGGAAGACGAAGAAAACCGAAAGCGGGGATTGTGGGTTGATTCTGATACATAAAAAACCTCCTGAATCGTGTTGGATTTCAGGAGGCTATAAAAGAGGCTCGTTGGAAATGTACTGGAAGAGAGTTGGAATTATTTTGACATATGTGCCTCTCTTATATGGTTGCCGAGCGCAATCCGTCCAGATAATCGGCCCAGGATTGCATGAGGTTACACCTTTCGTCCATATACTCCGCCCGATTGTAGGCCAGCCGCACGGCGTCCGGTTCCTTATGGGCAAGTTGGGCTTCAATGACATCGGCCCGGAAGCCCAGCTCGTTGAGCCGGGTACTGGCCATGGCGCGAAAACCGTGCAGGGTCATGACATTCTTGCCGTAACCCATGCGGCGCAAGGCGGCCAGCGGAGCCATGTCGCTGATGGGCGTGCTGGCCGCCCGGATACTGGGAAACAAAAAGTCGCCGTTGCCGGTGTAACGCTGGAGGTCGTGCAGCATGACAACCACCTGCCGCGCCAGGGGTACCACATGTTCACGCCGCATCTTCATGCGTTTGGCCGGGATGTGCCACACAGCACCCTCCAGATCAAATTCACTCCAGTGGGCAAGGCGTAATTCTGACGGGCGAGTGAACACATAAGGAAGAATTTTCAGGCAAAAGAGCACTGAGGTATGCCCGGCGTAGTCGTCGATGTCACGCAAAAGCCGCCCTATGGCTTCCGGCTCTGTGACCGCCGCAAAGTGGATGTTCTGCACAGGCCGCAGGGCCTCGGTGAGTCCGGCGGCCACATCATACTTCACGCGCCCGGTGATACGGGCATAGCGCGTCACCTGCCCGCACAGACGCATAAGTTTATGCGCGGTTTCATGATGGCCCATGCGCTCTGCCGGTTGCACCACCGCCAGAAAATCCGCCGGTTCCATTTGCGACACAAGTTTACCCCCGACTACGGGAAACAGGGTATTTTCCAGATAGCGCCGTAGCTTCTGTTCGTGCTTGGAGGAAAGTGTAGGGCCATATTTTGCGAACCATTCCCGCGCCACCGATTCAAAGGTATCGCGTTCTTCGCGTTCCTTGGCGATGATAGCGGCCTTGGCCTCGCGCTTTTCCGCACCGGGGTCGATACCCTTGGCAAGCTGCTCCTTAGCTTCTTCACGGAGTTTACGGGCATCGCGCAAAGATAGTGCCGGATACGCGCCAAAACTGAGCAGCTTCTGTTTGCCCTCAAAACGGTAGGCCATGCGCCAGAGCCTGCTGCCCGTGGGCGTCACGTGCAGGTACAGCCCGCCGCCGTCAGACAGCTTCTGCACCTTGTCTGTGGGCTTAAGGGCACGAAGGGCGGTGTCGGTGAGTTTCATGTTGGTATCCTCCAAAAATGTCCAGAATGACACGGCGATGACCAACAAAATATACATATAACCACTGAAATATATTTAATATTTTTTCAGTGTTGGTACTAAGCCGCGCCGAAATGTTGCCGTGGTATTGGTACCAGCAGAAATACCAAGACTTTGGAAAGGTGTCCACGTTGGTACTTGGATTTATGGGGACAAACGAGAAAGGCCGGAATCACATTTTTCTTAGTGATTCCGGCCTTTTCAGGACTCTTTTGGACTATTTGATGGTGCCGAAGGGGAGACTCGAACTCCCACTCCCTTGCGAGAACTAGACCCTGAACCTAGCGTGTCTACCAATTCCACCACTTCGGCGCGAAGATGTATTTAGCCTAAGCGACACCGGCTGGCAAGTATTTTTTTCAAATCAGGCAAAAAAATTTCCATAACTGCCGAAAATCCTTACGGGCCGCCAAATTGCAGAGCACGAAAGAAATTCGGCGGCGTGCATGAAAGCGAACGGCACTCCACTGCAAACGGCAATCTCTGTCGCGTTTGACAGAGTTCGCATCTTGGGGATAGGGGAAGATAGATACAAACCGTGCATCTTCGCGCGGATAGCGCTCATTTTTATTTTCTAGAGCGTTTTGATATTAAAAATATCTCAACACTCTGTGCGGGTTTTCCGTGGAAAGCCGCACCGCGAAATTATCGCAAGGCGAATTTACTTCGCCGTTAAGCGATAATTTCAAGCGCAAAATGCTCTAAAGGACATCCTATGCAAAAACTGCAAAAAGGTTTCTGGCACTATCTTGAGCTCTGGCGGGCGCTCTTTCCTCGCCGCCGTCCGTTGCGCTGGCGCGGCGACTGGCTGCAAAACGGCTATTGCCGCGACTGCCGCTACTGCTGTGGCCCGCAGGACTCAAACGTCCCCTTCCCCATGGCCCTGCTGCCGGGGCAGCTCCGCCCCAACCTCAGCGATGATTTCTATCTGCTCAACGCGGATACGGCCTATCTGGACGCCAGGGGCTGCAAGTCCGACACGGACCACGGCTGCCGCCTCATGCGCGCACAGCGGCCCGTGGCCTGTGGGCTGTTCCCGCTGGTGCCGGCCAACGGCAGCCTCTATCTCTATAAGACCTGCCCGGCCGTGATCTTCACGCCGCTGGACCGTCTGGCCGACCTGGGCCTGGAGGCCGCCCGCTGGCTGAGCGGCTTCAACCTGGCGGATCTGCGCCACATCTCCCTGGAGCTTCCGCTCCGGACTCTGGCGGACCACTATATCTCGCTGAACATCACGCTTTTTGACGAAAACGGCGTGGAACTGCGCCTGAATTGAATGCGGGGCAGGCTTACCAGCCGGGCAGGAATGTCCGGCTGGCATAGCCCTGCGGAATGCGCAAAAGATCGGCCAAGGGCAAGGCCAGATAGCGGGCCAGAAGGCATCTGTTCAGCCCGGCATGCCCGGCCAGGAGCAGAAGCCCCTCGGGATAGCGCGCCCGCCAGCGTTCCAGAGCCGCCAGGGACCGTTGCTGCACCCGGACGAAACTTTCGCCGCCGGGCGGGCTGAAATGAGCGAAATCCCGACCGCGCGAGGCGTACTGACCGGGAAAGGCCCGCTCCACCTCCGCGGGCGTCAGCCCTTCCCAGTCTCCCAGACTGATTTCGCGCAGATCCGCGTCCGCATGCACAAGCAGGGGCCGCCCGGCAGCGGCGGCAAGGATGGCCGCCGTTTCCCGGCAACGGGACAAATCCGAACTCAACAGAGCAACAAGGCGCGGGTCGGCCAGCACCGGCGCAAGGTCCACAGCCAGGGCCCGAATCTGGGCGCGCCCGGCTTTGCTCAGCGGCAAATCACGCGCACCCACGAAACGCCGTTCCGGGTTAGGCGGCAATGCGCCGTGACGCACGAGCCAGAGGCCCCGCTCCGCCGTCACGTATCGCCTCTGCTACTGTTCGGTTCGGCTTCCGGCTCCCCGTCTTTGGCCTCGGGCAGGGCCTCAAGGGCCTGCCGTGCAATATCCGCCGGGGGCCGCCCCATTTCACGGGCCAGACGCGCCTCCAGGGCCCGGGCACGCCCCAGACGGCCCCGAATGGCCGCACAGGCGGCGGGATCGGCGGCATACAGATCCAGCTTCTGGCCGAAACGCAGTTCCAGCGGCACAAACTCCCGGCCGTGACAATACTTGTCCGCCAGATAGACCAGTTCGCGCTCAGTCAGCGGCGCGGCGTCGGGTACGCTCAGATCACGATGATCCGCCACCAAAGCTGCGGCCACGGGCAGGCCCAGCTCCGCCAGGAAGCGGCCCCCGGCCTTTTCATGCTCCGGCAGGCCCTTACAGATATCGTGCAACAGCCCTCCGGCGCGCGCCAGCTCAGGATCCGGCCCGGTCCCGGCCCATCCCCGCTCCGCCCTGCTCTCACGCAGGACCTGAGCCAAGGCAGCCGCCACGGCGCCCACGGCGCAAGCATGGCGCAAGCCGCGCTCAAGGACGCGGCACAGGCGCAGCAGATTCCAGGCCTCGGCGGGCCACAGCGCCTCCCGCAACGCGGCCAGCGTCCTCAGACGGGCGTAATCCTCAGGGCGGTCCATATCTTCCAGAATAAAGGAATCCGCCACCGGCACATACCGTCGGGGAAGTCCGGCCAGTGCGGACCGCAGGCCGCCCTCGCCCCCTTGCCGCGCATGGGCCAGGATGTGCTCCCGGTACGCGGCGGGCAGCAGCGGCGGATGACCTTCCTTGCTCTCATAGGTGGGAATCAGTACGGAAGATGATCCGTGCTGAGATTCACTTGCCGCCGCGTCCAGCAGCGCCCCCAAGGTCAGAGAGCGGACCAGAGGCACGTCCACCGGATGCACGAAACAGGCGGCGCAGCCGTCAGGCACGGCGCGCAGCCCGGCGCAGGCAGAGGAGAACATGCCCTCTTCCGGCCGGGGATTGCGGACGACGGTCAGCCCCAGCCCGCGCGCCGCCGCCTCCACCTCCGCCGCATGGAAACCGCTGACCAGCAGAATGTCTTCCACACCCACCCCGCGATAACAGCGGACCAGTCCCTCCAAGGCGGAACACGGCTCGCCGCCGGACAAAAGAGGCAAAGACAACAGGGCCTTCACCGCTCCCATGCGGGAGGCCCGGCCCGCCGCCAGCAGAATGGCACATGCCTTCACAATCCCACTCCTTCAGGAAAACGCGCCGCATCCAGATGTTTCGCCCGTGACGCGCCGCTGCCCTTGGCCGGGTGGACCACACGCACGCCCTGCCCCGCGTCCGTATCCAGCCGCCCCAGCAACGGCCCCAGACGCGGCAAGGGGCTGCCGCAACGACAGGGTCCCGGCAGCAAACTCGCAATGTCGCCGGTACGGTACCGGATCAGCGGCATGGCCTCGCGGCTGAGCGTGGTCAGCACCACCTCGCCCGTTTCTCCCCAGGGCAGCGGTCGCCCGTCGCGCGGGTCCACCACTTCCAGCAGGGCGTCCAGGGCCCGCAAATGATAGCCGTCGTGGGCCGGGCATTCCACGGCGCAGCCGAAGCCGCTCTCCGTCAGGCCGTAGTGATCCAGTAGTTCACGGTTCCAGGCCGCGCGCAGCCGTTGCCTCAGGTCCGGGTCAAGCCGGTCCGTGCTGGAAAGCACTCCGCGCAGGTCCGGCGGCGCGGCCCTCGGAAAGCTGCGCAACAGACCTTCCAACTGCGCGGGCGAGGCCACCAGAGCCTGGGGCCGGTGCTCCGTCAGCCAGTGCGCACGCGCGGCAGCTCCGGCGGGGGTCATGTCAACGGCTATAGCAGAGGGCAGCCCCTCCACCATGACGCCCAAGGGGCCCAAGGTTCTCCGCAATAGATCCGCCACGCCGTCGGGGCGCTCCGCCCCCGGCAGGAATACGGCCAGGACTTGGCCCGCCCGCACAAGTTGCCCCATGCCCACCTGAAAAAAGTCGCGCGTGCGGGCCAGATCGTGCTCCGTAAAGGCCAGGCGCTTGGGCGCGCCCGTGGTGCCCGAAGTTTGCAGGCTGACCATGCGCTGCACGTCGCCCTGCGACACGCAGCAAAAATCCCGCCAGTCACGCAGATGGGTGGCCGTGGTCAAGGGCAGGCGAGCCAGATCCTCGGGCCCGTGCATCTCCAGATCACAACCGGCCAGATGCCGGGCATAAAAGGCGCTGTGCCGCGCGGCATGGCGCAGGATATGGTTCAGGGCTTCGGTCTGCGCCGCGCGCAGCCGTATCGGAAGCGCCGCCACGCTTTCCGCGCCGCAGGCCTGGGCCAGCCAGCGGTCCATGGGATGAGGGCAAGGGCCGAAACAACGCTCTCGGCTCACGCCCAGGCCCCGCTATAAAGACGAGCGCCGTCGCGGGCCGTGAGATTGTGCAGGCAGAAAGGCACCAGCCGCCCATCCGCCTGGACCACATGGATGCAGCAGCCGCGCACCCGCTCCAGATCCAGACTGTAGGCGTCCTGAAAGGCCATGGCCGAAACGGTGAAACGCCGCTCCGCTCCGGCCCGGTTCAGAAAGCGGCTGAAATCATCGGCACGTTCCGGACGCGCCGCGCCGCCTGGCGCGTCCGCCTCCGGTATCCGTTCGGCTCCCTTCCAATGCAGAGCCACAAACTGCCTGGCCTTGCGCGCGCCTTCCGCCGCCAAGGGCGGCACGGAAGAGCAACAGGACTGCCCGGCCTGAGGCAGCCATTCCAGTGCGGCGCCATCAGCGCCTGTGCGGCGGTAGGCCGCGCTGAAGGAACAGAGCGCATGCTCGCAGCCCGGCGGGTGGAAATGCTCCATCCGGACCAGCTCCGGCGCCTGCCGCACCAGCGCGGCCATAACTTCGGGCAGGGTCAGCCGGGGCGCGTCGCTCAAGGCCCAGGGATAACGGCCGAACGAGGACACGGGCTGAAAATGCACGCCGCGCACCGCAGGCCCCAATGCCAGAGCCAGGCGGAGCAAGTCCCCCACTTCACCGTCGTTGACGTGGCGGGCCAAGGTGGCCACCAGCACCACGCCCAGGCCGGCGGCGGCGCAGGCCTCCACGGCCCGGCGCTTCAGGTTCAGGCAGGCTCTGCCGCGCAAGGTCTCGAACACGGCTTCGCGCACGCCGTCCCATTGCAGGTACACGGAATCCAGACCCGCGGCCCGCAGCCGGGCGGCGTAGCCCGCGTCACGCCCCAGACGCAGGCCGTTGGTATTGAGCTGCACCAAGCCGAAGCCGCGCTCCCGCGCCAGCGTCACTATGGCGGGCAAATCCTCGCGAATGGTGGGCTCCCCGCCGGAAATCTGCACATTGCAGGCCCCTGACGCCGCTTTCAGACTGTCCAGTTGCGCGGCCAGCGCGGCTAAGGGAGGATCGGGCGGCAGGGTCCCCTCCGTTTTGCCCGCTCCGGCATAGCAAACCGGACAGGCCAGATC
The DNA here is from genome assembly GCF_000145315.2 of Desulfovibrio sp. 3_1_syn3. Taxonomy (NCBI): domain Bacteria; kingdom Pseudomonadati; phylum Thermodesulfobacteriota; class Desulfovibrionia; order Desulfovibrionales; family Desulfovibrionaceae; genus Desulfovibrio; species Desulfovibrio sp. 3_1_syn3. Next base: position 1,819,886 of record NZ_ADDR02000001.1, on the reverse strand, counting down.
GCAACGCATGGTCACTTCCACCAAGCCGGTGCAAGTGTGCTGGGCGTGCAGGGGGCAGAGCCCGCAGTCAAAGGGGCAGCCCCGCGCCACAGCGGTACGGGGCTCCTCCGGGTAGGAGGGACTTTTGGGCCGCGACCAGGACTCGAAAGGCGGCGCATTCACAATGCCGGGTACGGCGCCCTGTGCATCAACAGGCTCAAGCGCAACCCAGGCCGGCACGCTGAACACGCCATGTTCCGGGCAGGTTTTGCGCAAAAAGACGCCCTTCTCCGCCCCCGCCGTTTCCGGGCGCTCGTACACGGCCTCAATACGGCGCAGACAGATGGGGCACAGGCTTTGCGTGCGGCGCAGAATCACGGCATCGGCCCCGTCTGGACGGCAGTCAGATCCAGCTCATAATTCTCGGCCAGTTCCAGAATTTTTTCCCAGCATTCGGCCAGCAGATCGCCGCAGGCCACGGGATCGGGCGTCGCGTCTGTTACTGCCCCGCCGGAAGCGGCTCCCAGGCCCGTGGCGATACAGCCGCAACTGATGCCGCCGTAAGGATTCACGCGCTCGTAAAACCAGGTGGCGTACTCATTGAGCAGAGGCGTGAGCATGGGATGGGCCGTCTCGTCGTCCGTACCTTTGCCCGCGGCCAGAGCCAGGGCGCAGGCCCCGCCCGTCAGCAGGCCGCAGGGGCCGTCCGACTGGCCGATGCCGTGGCAGAGCCCTTGCATGGCGCGCACCAGATCAGGATTCTGCTGGTCACGCGCCTGCAACATGAGCAAGATCAGCAACTGGCTGCAACAATAGCCCTGGCGGACCATGGGCAACAATTCCAGCATGAGAGGATTCATGAGCCCTCCTTTTGCGCTATCCACAGGCCGTAGCCGACAGCCCCGCGCCTACCGCCGCAGGCGCAGCCGCAGCCGCCGCGCAGCCATTCGGGCGCGGCCTCGGCTCCGTACCAGAGCAACCGTGCCGCCATTTCGACCAGCGCCCGGCTGTGGTCCTCAAAACAACGCGGTACAAAACCGGCCCGGACAAGCAGGCCCTCCCAGACGGCACGCGAACGCGCCCCGGCCAGGCAGCCGGATTCCGGGGGAGCCAGGCTCGCGTCTCCCTCCTTCGGCATGTCCCCATGTCGGAAAAGATCGCTCATCAGCAACGCGCCGCCGGGTCGCAAGGCCCGACGGCAGCCGCGCAACGCGTCCAAAGGATCAGGCAGGAGGGAGAGTACGCATTCGCTGAGCACGCCGTCCACGCTGTTGTCGGCGAGGGGCGGGCAAGCGGCATCCCCTTGCAGAAAAATCACGGCTGGGCTGCGCTCCGCTCCGGCTGCCCGCTTCTCCCAGGCCGCATGCGTGCGCCTGTCCAGCCCCAGAGGGCGGTAGCCCAGCCCGGCCAGCAGTTCCAGGCTTGCGCCCGGACCACAGCCCAGGTCCAGCAGACGCGCGCCCGGCGCAAGGCCGCATCGGCGCGCGGCCAGTTCCAGAGCGCGCCGGGTCAGCTCCGGACCGCCCGGCCGCCAGATCTCGCCCGCCACGCGCTGAAAATCTTCCTGTTCCCAGAGAGGCTTCACTTGTCTTCCAGCAGAGCTTCCACTTCCAGCATTTTACCCTCGGCCAGGGATTTGGGCACCATGGTCAGCCCGCACTGCGGGCAACGCGGCAGAAAGACGTCAAAAGCGCTGTTCAGATAAAAGACCTGCACTTTGCCCTGCTCCAGCGGGCAGCCGCAACAGCCGCACCGCCATTGGCCGCCGTCCGGCGGATAACTGGGTCCCATGGTCATGCGCTTGCACCTCCCTGCTCACAGCAATCCCGGCCGTCCCCCGCGTCGGAGCCGCCGGGACCACCGGGCCCACCGGAACCAGGCACGCGCATGCGGTGGCACCAGGCGTCGTACAGGACAAGCTCGCCGTTCTCCCGGCCGTATTCCACCCAAAAGGTCACCTGACGGGGCCGCCAGGAGCCCAACCGGTGCCCGTTTTCCTGATTTTCAAAGTATTGTCCGCTGGCCTCCACCCCGGCCACGGCCTCTTCCACGTCCGAGAGCAGAATGTGCTTCTCTTCCAGGCGGGCCAGCAAGTCCGGCGGCACATGCAGCGTGCCGGGGGCCGGTTCCGGAAGGTTTTCGCCCAGATAGTCGCGCAGCAGACGGCGGCGCAGGGCCGCCCGGTTAGCCCGGCGCGCCGACAGGCCGGGCCCTCTGCGGGTGCCTCTCCCAGTGCCTTCTCCCGCATCAGAGGCCGGGAAAAGCAGGTCCAGCAAATGCCAGCATTCTTTGCCGTCCGCCACCAACCGGTCCCGGCACATGATGCAGGAGGCCAAGGCCGGATACGGCAGCTCGGCGGCGCGGTGTTCGCTCATGGCTTGGGCCAGCTCGGGCTGCGCGCACCAGACCAGGCCGCCGTAACCGCAGCAGGCCGTGGTCGCGCCGGTCAGGCGCGGTTCCTCAAGGCGCGCGCCGCATTTCCGGGCCAAACCGCGCACGGCTTCCAGCCAGGCCCCATCCCAACGGGCCGTGCAGGGATCATGAATGGAAAAGACCTTGGGCAATCCGGCTTCGGCCCGGTCCTTTGCCTGTCCGTCCACGTGTTCCGGCGGCAGAGGCAGGCCGTTCAGCACTTCCCAGACGGATACGGGCCGCGCCTCGGGCAAAGCCAGACGCAGGGCGCTCACACAGGAAGAGCAGGCCGCCATGATCCGGGGCCGCCCCAGAACGTCCCACTCTTTCCGGATTTCCGCAGTGCGCTCCTTGAACAACGCCTCGCGACCGGCCCAGCGCGCCGGGATGCCGCAACAGGAAAGCAGCAGGGACACGCCGCCCTCCCCGTCCCGGTAAGGCAGGACCGCGCGCAAAAAAGCATACAGCGCCGCAGTCTGCTCTCCGCGCGAGGCGGCCAGCTGACAGCCGGGAAAGAACAGCCAGGACGCGCATGCGCCCTCGGGCAGCGCCACATCCGGCAAGGTCAGGGCGCATTCCGGACCGGAGGCATTTTCCATGTCCTCCAAGGCGAATTCGTGGGCCGAGGGCGGCATGAAATCGCGCTGTACCATATCCTCGCGCGCCGCCAGGCAGAGCTCGGCCATGGAGAAATTTTCCGGGCACAATTCCTCGCACTGCCCGCAGAGCGCGCAGCCGTTGACCAGAGCATTGGCCGTGTGCAGGCCCTTGACGATGGAGGCGTTATTGTGGATCTGACGGGCGTAGACGCGCGGGTAGCCTTTGTATTTCTGCAGATAGACGCATTCCCGCACGCAGATCAGGCACTGGCACTGCAGGCAGCGCCCGGCCTCCAGGGCCGCTTCTTCCGTGGTATAGACCGGGCCGGAGGGTTCCACCCGCGCCAGGGGGGCGATGCCGTCCAGAGGCGTGTGCAATGGGCCCTGCACCTTTTCACGCGCCGCCGTCAGCGACACCTTGCCCACCAGCCGTTCCAGGGTCTGGGCAGCGCGGCGCCCCTGCCCGGCCTGCGCCGAAGCCGAGGCATAGACGTGTCCCGTGGGCGTCCGGCTGAGCCAACCGGCGCAACAGATATTGTCGCGCCAGTACAGGGTCCACGCGTCCACGACGTTCACGCCATCCACGGCGTCCATGCCGCCGGGCGCATTCTCCGCCGGGGCAAAATTTGGAGCCAGACCCGGGGCCGCGCCCGCGTCTATGAGCACGCCGTCGAACTCCGCCGCCACCCGAGCCAGACAATCTCCGTCCAGCGCGGCGGGGCTGAACGTCACCTTCTGGCGGCCCAGCAGTTCCCAGTCGCCGGCCAGGGGATCATCCTCACGGCCCGGGCGCAAGGCCGGGTACTGTCCCAGCAGAACGCTTTGCGCGTCGCCCTGATAAAAAACCGTCACCGGGTAGCCCTTGCGCGAAAGATCCCAGGCTGCCGCCAGACCCGCCAGGCCCGCGCCCAGCACGGCCAAGCTGAATTTTTTGCGCGGCATGGGCAGGGGACGGCTCTGCGTGCCCACGGCATACACGCAGGCATGCTCCAAGGCGTGGATGGCCAGGCTGCCGCCCAGGTCCAGCCGCAGGCAGACGTTTTCACAAGGATGATCGCAAATCCGGGCCAGAATACCCGGCAAAGGCAGATGGCGCTCCAAAATTTTCCGGGCTTCCGCCGGGCGGCCTTCGGCCATCCGGGCCATGAAGGCCCGCACATCCAGATTGAAGGGGCAGGCCGCCTGACAATGCGGCGGGCTCTCCTGGGTACAGCGGGCCTCGATTTCACGCAGACGGGTCTGATCCATTTTCCCGGCCTCAGTATGTGGACATTGGAAATTTCACGCGCGGGAGACTCCCGGCGCGGGGCGGAACCTGTTCGCAAGTATGGCACGGCGGGGATTTACACGCAAATCCCCGCCGCGCGGTCCACAACGAATAAACGAACAAGGGGGAGGTTGCCCTCCCCCAGACTGACGACAAACCCCGCTTACGCGGTGTTTGCGCCGCCATCGGCTCGTTTTCAGGAAAACTCGCCGGGCGGAAAGGCACAAAAATCAGTCGCTACGCTGCTGTCTGTTTCCCTAAACCGCGTTGCGGCTAAAGGAAATGCCCGACGCTGCCGGGCACCCTTGGGGCAGCTAACGGCACGGCAAAGCCGTGATCTACCTCTGATTTTTGGTCGCGTTGACTTTGCCAACGCTCTGGGGGAGGTTGCCCTCCCCCTGTTTGCAGATTGTCTTACTTGGGCATGGCCTCCAGCACCTTTTCCGGATAGGCGGGCAGGTGCGTGATGCGCGCGCCGCAGGCATTGTAGATGGCGTTGATGATGGCCGGGTGCGGCGCGGTGAGGGGCATTTCGCCCACGCCCGACGCGCCGTGCGGGCCGTCCTTGCGCGGAGTCTTCACATAGACGATTTCCATTTCGTCGGGAATCATCTGGATGGAAGGAATGCCCGCGCCGACCATGGTGCTCTGCTTCTTGATGTCCTCATAATCCTCGGACAGGGCCAAGCCCACGCCTTGGGCCAGGCCGCCGTAGATCTGGCCGTCCACGATCAACTGGTTGCAGAGTTCGCCGATGTCGGCCACGCAGGTGAGCTTTTCCACCTGAGTTTTGCCGGTAGCCTTTTCCACGGCCACTTCGGCCATGAACAGGCCGTACATATAGCAGGCAAAGGGGCTGCCCTGGCCGTTGGCGTCGCAGTCCTTGGCCGGGGCGGACCACTTGCCGTCATAGCGCAGCGGACGGCCTTCGGCCTTCATGCCCGCGTAGTCCAGGAAGCCGCCGGCGGGTTTGCGCATGCCCTCCATGAGCATTTCGCAGGCCACGCGAATGGCGTTGCCCGTGACCACCTGCGAGCGCGAACCACCGGCCGGGCCGGAGTTGGGAGTTTTGCTGGTGTCGTTCATGACCAGGCGGATTTTCTCCGCCGGGATGCCCATCGGACGCAAGGCTTCATGCGCCGTGCCCAGCGCGCCGGAATCCGCGCCCTGGCCGTGATCCTCCCAGGAGGAGCCCACGGTCACGCCGCCGTCCTCATTGAGTTCCACCCAGGCCTCGGAGGTGTCCGGGCCGTCCAGGCCCGCGCCGTACACGCCCAGAGCCACGCCCACGCCGCGTTTGACTTCGGGGGTGGAGAGTTCCTTGGCGCGTTTCTTGGCGGCTTCATACTTGGGCCGCATGATGTCGAACATCTCCGGTAGGCTCATGACTTCGGGGGTCTGGCCCGTGGGCGTGGTGTCGCCTTCCTTGTAGCAGTTGAGAGCGCGCAGCTCAAAGGGGTCCATGCCCAGCTTCTCGGCCAGCATGTCCATAAGCACTTCGGAGGGGAATTCGCTTTCCGGCGCGCCGTAGCCGCGGAAGGCCGCGCCCCAGCAGTGATTGGTGCAGACCGTGCGGCCTTTGCCCCGGATGTTGGGGATGCCGTAGCCCGCGCCGATGTACTGCGCGCCGCGCAGGGTCAGCAGGTCGCCGAATTCCGAATACGGGCCGTGGTCCACGGACCAGTCCGTTTCCATGGCCAGGATTTTGCCCTGCTTGTTGGCGGCGTAGCGCATAGTGGTCCAGAAAGGCGAGCGCTTGCCGGTGTACTGCTGCTGTTGTTCATAGTTGTAGCGCAAATGGCAGGGGCGGCCCGTGGCCATGACGGCCACGCCCAGCAGGGCTTCCATGGTGGGGCTGAACTTGTAGCCGAAGGTGCCGCCCGTGGTGTTCTGCACCATGACCAGATCCTTGGGGAATTCCAGGCCCAGGCCGGGCGCGATCATCAGGGCGTGCAGATGGATGCCCACGGATTTGGAGTGGATGACAACCTGGCCCTGCTCATTGATATACGCGTAGCCCACGTCCGGTTCAATGGGCAGATGGGGCTGGCGCTGGGTATAGAAGCTGCCTTCCGCCACCACATTGTCGGGGTCGTCGAAGAAGGGCTGGGTTTCCGCCCCCTTGGCTTCGTTCTGGTCGTAGTAAACGTTGGGCGTGCCGGGATGGATTTCAATGGCGTCCGGGGCCATGGCTTCGGGCGCGCTCATGTATTCGGGCAACAGCTCCAGGTCGAATTTAACCTTCTCCGCCGCAGCGCGGGCATTGGCCTCGCTGTCGGCGCAGACGATGGCCAGGGCGTCGCCATACTGGAACACCTTGGTATCATTAAGAATAGGCCGTTCCCAGCCGTCGCCCTTGTTGGTGGGGAAGGTGATCAGGCCGGTGATGCGGTTTTTGCCCTTGACGTCCTTATGGGTCAGCACGCGATACACGCCGGGCATCTTTTCGGCTTCCGAGGTGTCGATGCCCTTGATGATGGCATGGGAAACCTTGGCCTGGGCCAAGGCCAGATGCAGGGTGTCGGGCGGCATGCGGTAGGCGGCGTCGGCGCCGAATTCCGCCACGCCCGTGACCTTGGCCACGGCGCTGGGCCGGGGCAGGCGCGAACCCCAGATGCGGCCGTCGGCGGGCATCTTGAACTGGATGTCCTCCAGCGTTTTTTCGCCGCGCATCACGGCCGCCGCGTCCATGACCGCGTCCACCAGCGGTTTGTAGCCGGTGCAGCGGCAGATATTGTGGTGTTTCTGAAACCAGTCGCGCACGTCCTCACGGCTGGGATTGGGATTTTCATCCAGCAGCCCCTTGGCCGACACGATAAAGCCCGGCGTGCAGAAACCGCACTGGGCCGCGCCGTGGAAAATCCAAGAATGCTGCAACGGATGCAGGCAGGTGGGCGTACCGATGCCCTCCAGAGTGGTGACGGCGGCGTTTTCCGGCACACGGCGCATTTTGGTGATGCAGGAACGCACCACCTTGCCGTCCAGAATCACGGTACAGGCGCCGCACTGGCCCTTGCCGCAGCCCACCTTGACGCTGGTCAACTGCAACTGCCCGCGCAGCACGTCAACCAGGGTGTCGTCGGGGTTGACCAGCAATCGTCTGGGAATGCCATTAACCACAAGCGTTTTTGTTTCCATGTGCGACTCCTTGGTAATGTATGGATATCCGTGCCGAAGCGGCCAATCCGCCCCGGACTTCATTTGCCGAAAGGACAGACGGGATAACGGCACTCCGGACAGGCGGAACAGAAACCGCCGTGCCCCAGCACGGCCACGTCTTCCGCCGTCACGTCAAGTCCGGCCAGCAGGCGCGGCACCAGCAGATCGAAGATGCTCGCCTTGTGGTACATGACGCAGCCCGGCAGGCCCAGCACCGGCACGCGGCCCTTGGGCGTGCGGGCGTAGGCCAGCAGGAACATGGCCCCGGGATAAACCGGCGCGCCGTAGCTGACCACCTCCGCGCCCGCCGCGCGGATGGCCGCCGGGGTGCGGTCGTCAGGGTCCACCGACATGCCGCCGGTGACCACCACCATGTCCGCGCCCTGTTGCAGAAAGGCGGCAATGGCCGACGCGGTCATCTCCACGTCGTCGCTGGTCAGGGTCTGGCCCATGACGCTGCTGCCCAGGCCCGCGAATTTTTTGCGCAGCACCGGGCCGAAGCCGTCCTGAATACGCCCGTAAAACACTTCGCTGCCCGTGGTGACCATGCCCACCTGGAAACGGCGCAGGGGCAGCACCTCCACCACCGGAGAACCGACCATGCCCTCAAGGGCGCGCAGCTTTTCGTCGCCAATGAGCAGCGGCACCACGCGGGTACCCGCCACGTCCCGGCCCTTGTCCACTTTTTGCAAGCTGTGCAGCGTTGCCAGGGTGATTTCGCCCAGGCTGTTGATGCGGCTGAGCGCGGCCACGTCCACCCGCAGCAGGCCGTCACAGGCGGCGGAAAAATTGATCCGCCCTTCCTTGGGCTCGCTGAGCAGGATGTTGGCCCCGGCCGTGACCGCGGCAATGCGGGCCGCCGCCTCGTTTTCATGCACCATGCCCGGCAGGGGCTCGAACACGAAGAGGTGCTCCTTGCCCACTTCCAGCAGTACGGGAATGTCTTCTTCCCGCACCACATGGCCTTTGCGGAAGACCGGCCCCTTGCTCTGCCCCGGCACGATGCGGGTGATGTCGTGACAAAGCACGCTGCCCACGGCATCGCGCACATCAATGGTTTTCATGGCCGCCGGTTTCGACATGGCGTCTCCAAAGCCTTAGATATGAGATAGTTGTCGTCCCAATGGTTTTTTACAAATATTTCCCGCGTCGCCGGGGTGTTGCGAAAGCAATCTCATTGAAGTTGTGCATATTTCTGAACTATGCTTTTATCAACATATTACCAATCCCGCCATAATATGCAAAATAAAAAATAGGCATTTACAAATCGTGGACATTTTAACAGGCTGTCTTATAATACTTTTTTCTATCTATTTTCTCTCTTTTCACTGAAAACGTGACTATTGGCGAAAGACGGGAGCGCGGGGGATCACTTTTTTCCCGCGCAGGACAACGGATGAGGGCGGGAATTGACAGGAGCCCTTTTTCCTGCAAGAGGAAGCAGAAAAACACGCTGCCGCTCCTTGGCGGCACAGCGCACGGCACGGCGTCTTGCCGCAAGCCGGAGAACTTGCCATGAACAGATTCTTTTGTCGTCCGTCCCGGCCTCGGCGGCCTTCCATGTCGGTTTCCGCCCGGATTCTGGCTCTGGCCCTGCCCGCGGGTTTTCTCCTGGCCGGTTGCGGCCTTTTCTCCGATCCGCCCCCGCCCCCGGCATATCAGCCCGGCCCGGTGGAAGCCTATCTGATTTCCGCCTCCGCCGGGGAATCCACCACGCTGGACGACCCGGCCTTCGGCAAGAGCGTCCGCGTCACCCTGGACGACGGTTTTACCTCGGCCAAGGGCGAGGAATGCAAACGTGCCACCGTGCTGGCCGGGCAGAAAGAGGCCGAGGTGGTGGTCATCTGCCGGGACGGCGAAGGGCAGTGGCGGATGGCGCCGAGGGTTTGGGGACAGGGTATCGACACTCCCTGACTGAAAGGACGCCTTTTGCCTTCTGGACTGCGTCAGAAGGCGATTGCGGCCCGGGCCTGTACCAAAGAGTACTATTCCTGAGCCGCAATCGCCTTCTTCCTTGCCGAAAAACAAAAATCGTCCTTTCAGGCTGTCGCGCAATACAGCTCTGCGCCGCGTTCACGCCGCACGGCCCGGATCAACACAAGGCGTGATCACAACCATGCTCAAATCATTCCGCTTTGTTCTCGCTCTCCTTTGTGTCGGCCTTGTCTGCGGGACGGGCCCGTCCGCCCGGGCCGCCGACAGCGTGCTGCCCTACGGGGCCAATCTTTTTCAGGGTAATTTCGCCAAAAGCCAGGAAAACGGCGCGGTGGCTCCCGGCGACCGCGTGGTGCTGCGCCTCTGGGGCGGCGGCCTGAATGTGGACGGCACCTTCACTGTGGACGCGCTGGGCCGCATCGACCTGCCGGAAGTGGGCCCCCTGCCCGTGGCGGGGCTGGCCCACGACAAGCTGGTGGACGACCTGCGCAGCAAGCTGGCGGCCACCGGCCATGCCGACACACAGGTTTATGCGGCTCCGCTGGACGCCCGGCCCGTTTCCATTTTCGTGACCGGCGGCGTGGCCAAGCCCGGCCGTTACGCGGGCTCGCCCAATGATCCGGTGCTCAGCTTTCTGGACAAGGCCGGAGGCATCGACCCGGTGCGCGGCAGTTACCGGGCCGTGAACCTGATCCGCGACGGCAAGACCATCAACAGCCTGGACCTCTATCCCTTTGCGCGCCGGGGCGAGCTGCCCTCCGTGCGCCTGCAGGAAGGCGACACCCTGGTGGTGGGCGACAAGGGCCCGACGGTCACGGCCACAGGCGCGGTGCGCAACGCCGCGCGTTTTGAGTTTCTCAAGGGCCGGGCCACGGGCGCGGCGCTCATGGAACTGGCCGAACCTGAACGCCGGGCCTCGCACGTCGCCCTCAACGGCACGCGCAACGGCGCGCCCTACAGCACCTATCTGCCGCTCAAGGAATTGCGCCATCTCAACCTGGAGGACGGCGACCGCGTAGAGTTCATGGCCGACGCCACGGGCAACACCATGATGATCGAAGTTCAGGGCGCGGTGCGCGGCACGTCGCGTTTTCCGGTGCGCCGGGGCGCGCGCCTCAAGGACGTGCAGAACTTCATCGCCGTGGAGCCGGGGCGGGCCAATATCAAGGCCATGTACATCAAGCGCAAAAGCGTGGCCGCCCGGCAGAAGAAAGCCATTGCCGACTCCCTGCGCCGCCTGGAGGAAACCGCGCTCACGGCCTCGTCCTCCAGCTCCGAGGAATCACAGATCCGGGCCAAGGAAGCGGAGATGATCGCCAAATTCGTGGAACGGGCCAAGAGCGTGGAGCCCGAGGGCGTGGTGGTGCTGGACAACGGCGCGGACAGCGGCAAGCTGGTGCTGGAGGATGGCGACGTCATCGTGATCCCCGGCAAGAGCGACGTGGTGCTGGTCAGCGGCGAGGTCATGGTGCCCCAGGCCATGCTCTGGAACGAGGACAAGGATCTCCGGGATTACATCAAGGGCGCGGGCGGCTACAGCAACCGGGCCGATCGGGATCATGTGCTGGTCATGCACCAGAACGGCTCGGTTTCCCAGAACGGCGACGCCATCCGCTCCGGCGACCAGATCCTGGTGCTTCCCAAGGTGGAATCCAAGAATATGCAGGCCGTCAAGGACATTTCCCAGGTGCTCATGCAGGTGGCTGTGTCCACCGGCGCGGTGCTCGGCCTGCCGTTCCTGCAATAATCTTCCATTTGACGAACAAAACGGCGCGCGCTCTTCCGGTGAAGAGCGCGCGCCGTTGCAGTTATAAAAGAAAAAAACTTACACCGTCAGGTCAAGAGCTCCGGGCAGCGCACCGGCTTGAGTCGCGGAGGTTCCGGCAGCCTCGACCGGCGCTGCCACCGAGGCTGCCGCGGCAACGGCGGCAGTACTCTCCGCGCCGCCGGTATCGAATGCCGTGGTTGCAATCAGCCGCGCCCCGCCGTCAGTACGCCCTTGCGCGGGCTTGGCAGTCGCATCAGCCGTTACGGAGGCAGACGCGCCCTGTTCATCCACGGAAGATTCCGAAGCAGCCTTCCGCTCGTCCGAACCGTTCAGGATTTCCTCGGTCTTTTCTTCCAGGCGTTTTTTGATCTCATCCAGATTATCCTGAGACTTTTCAGCCACGTTCTGCCGCATGTCCAACTGCATCCGGCGGGCGGCTTTCTGTCCCTCAAGAACCCTGCGGCTCATACTCGCGCCATTGGGGTCAGCAGCCATACAGGCCGCCATGCCCGCGAGAAGCACGCTGTCCTGGCGGTTGGCCATCTGACCGCGCGCCTCGGCGGCGATCTGCCGGGCTTTGCTGTATTTGGACTCCTGGCTGTCGGTGGAAACGAAATTCCCGGCCATGACATTGATGCCGTCCACGCCCATACAGACCTCCTCTACTCCGCCTCTCCCACGCCGCAACGGGCGGCACGCAGAATATTCCAATTCCCCTATTTCATATATCGCTCTTCCGGCCGTAAACTTTAGAGCAGCGGCTGCTCCCCGGTGGAAAAACCCGCTTTTCCTCACCGCCCGGCAGAAAAACGAATATCCGCTTCCCACCGCAGCCGGAGCGCAATTTTATCCAAGCGGGCCGCCGGGGCGGCGCATAGCATATCCTTCAAAAGGAGATGCCATGTCCGCCTGTTATTGCAGCCATTGTTACGCGCTCTGCGCCGCCGTGCTCTGGTCCTCGGCGTATGTCTTCACCAAGGTGGCGCTGGCTTCGTTCACGCCCGCGACTCTCGGCTTTCTGCGGTGCGCCGTGGCCGCCCTTGCCCTGCTCTGCCTGGCCGCGCGGCACGCAAAGCCTGCCGCGAGGGACTGGCCCGTATTCCTGCTTTCCGGCATTCTTGGCTTTTCCCTGTATCTCTGGCTGTTCAACACGGGACAGGCCGGCCTGACCGCCGCCACGAGCTGCGCTCTGATCTCCACCGCGCCCCTGATCACGGCGGTCATGGCGGCCGGGCTGCTGCGGGAAAGGCTGCGTCCCTCGGGCTGGCTCGCTCTGGCTCTGGCCTTTGCCGGAGCCCTGATCCTTACGCTTTGGGACGGAAGGCTTTCCCTCAATGACGGGATTTTCTGGACTCTGGGAGCAGCCGTCTGCATCAGCGGCTACAATCTGCTGCAACGGCGCTATGCCGGGCGCTGCGGCACGCTGACGCTGACCGCCTGGAGCTTCGTCTGCGCCGCGCTGACGCTCAGCCCTTTCGCGCCCGAAGCCGTGCGCCGATTCTGCCTCGCGCCCTGGACGCACTGTTGCGCGGTCGTCTTTCTGGGGCTTTTCCCCAGCGCCCTGGCCTATCTGCTTTGGGCCAAAGCGCTGGCCCTAGCGAAAAGCACCGGCACTGTAGCCGCCTATATGTTTCTGACCCCGCTCTTTTCCTTTTTGCTGGGCTATGCCGTTCTGGCTGAGATGCCCGGACCGGGGACCTTCGCGGGCGGGGCCCTAATTCTGGCCGGGCTGGCATTGTTTCAACGTGGCCGGAGTTGACCGCCGGTCAGCCCCAATTCTCCCAGAAAATGCAGGCCTCGCGGTAAGCCCTGGGGCTGACGCCCAGCGCCCGCTTGAAACAGCGGTCCAGATGACTCTGATCGCAAAAGCCGAGCCGAGCGGCCAGGTCGGCAATGGACGGCGCGTGCGCGAGCAGGTGGCGAGCCGCGCGGACCCGGCTTTGCACAAGATACTTGTGCGGCGTGAGCCCCAGTTCCCGCCTGAAGCGGCGGATAAAATGAAAGGGACTGAGCGCATCCGCAGCGGGGGCCGTGTCCGCGCCTTCCTCCTCCGGGAGCTCAAAACGCCGCAGCGATGCGCTGACAGCGGGATGCAGCGGCGGCCGCCCGTCCCTGGCCGGCATTCCCGTCTCCGGAAGCAGGGTATTCAGGCCGGTCAGCAGCGCGCCCGCGTCCTCCGGGCGTAGCAGGCCCTTTTCCCGCAGCAGGCCGCAATACTCCGCGCAGACGCGTTTGAGCGCCTCGCGGCGCAGGGCCGCGCAACGTTGCAGGTCAATGCAGAGGGAAACACAATCAAAATCGTCGCTGTAGGCCGGACTGTGCGGCTCATGCCGCGCCACGGCATACACGCTGCCGCGCGGGTAAACGCATTCCGTCCGGCCCCGCCGCAGGCAGACCACGCCCCGGCGTACCAGGGTCAGGGTACAGGTTGCTCCACGAGATGCGGGGCCCCATGCCGCCGCTCTTGTCAGGCCGGGGCCCCGCGCCTATCATGGCTCCATCGGGCGTCTGCGCCCGCAAAGGAGTTTATAATGCTGCAATTTACTGTTGATAAAGATAGATGCGTTTCCTGCGGCGCCTGCGCCGAGGACTGCCTGCCCCAGGCCATTCAGATGCGGGATCAGTATCCGGTTATCCCCAATGAGGACATCTGTATGCGCTGCCTGCACTGTCTGGCGGTCTGTCCCGTGGGGGCCATTTCCATTCTGGGGCACAGTCCTGCGGAAAGCAAAGCTCTCAAAGGGAACCTGCCCGCGCCGGAGCAGGTGGCGACCCTGATGAAGGGCCGCCGTTCCGTACGCCGCTACATCCGGAAAGACGTGGACCCCGCGCTGCTTCGCCAAGTGCTGGACGTGGCGGCGCAAGCGCCCACGGGGGTCAACGCGCGTAAGCTCTGGGTGACGGTCATTGACGATCTTGAGGTCATGGATGACTTCCGGCGCGAAGTCTACCAGCGCCTGGAGAATCTGGTGCGGGAAAACCGTATGCCGGAAAACCCGCGCCGCCGTTTTTTCACCACCGCGCCGGAGCTCTGGCGCAACGGCCAGGACCCCATTTTCCGGCAGGCGCCCCACTGCATTCTGGTTTCCAATGCCGTGGACGCGCCCTGCCGGGAGCAGGACTCGCTGATCTATCTTTCGTACTTTGAACTCATGGCCCAGAGCGCCGGTCTGGGCACGGTCTGGTGCGGCCTGCTCTACTGGTGTCTGCGGCTGGTGCTGCCGGAACTGCTGCCCCGGCTGGGCATTCCGGAGACGCATGAACTGGGCTACGCCATGCTTTTCGGCTCTCCGGCGGTGTACTATATGCGCACCGCGGAACACGGCCCGGCCGAAATCCACCGCGTGGTCTGGTCCGGCCGCTGAGCGGGCCGCCGGTAGCCGGACTCGCGCCCGGCGTCTGGTACCGTGTGACGTTTAAACGTCACACGGTACCAGACGAACGCCCACCTTCTCCCCCAGCACCTTGTGCAGCAGTTTGCGGCTGCGCTCCATTTCGCGCAATTCCATGGGGCAGGCGGCCACGGTTTTGATGTGGAGCTCCAGTTTTTTGCCCCGGCGTTGAAATTCCGCCGCGCGCACCAACTGGCAATGGGTTTTGTCCAGGCGCTCGGCCAGGGTCAGAAAAAGGGAAAGAATCCGCACGGCCTCCTGCCGGGCCGGAGCGAGTTGCGCGAAAATTTCGTATTTGGGCGAAGCCCGCTTGCGGTGAAAATAGACCGTGGCAGCCAGCACATCGATTTCCTCATCCGTGAAGCCCAGCAGTTCCTTGTTCCGGATCAGATAGTGGCTGTGGGCATGGTGGTTCTCAAAGGAAATGAAAATGCCCACGTCATGCAGCAGGCCCGCGTAACGCAGAAGTTCGCGACGGCCCTTGCCGCCTTTGTGCAGCCCCAGGCTGGCGGCGCTGTCGAAAAGCATCAGGGCCAGATCGCCCACGTGGCGGGAGTGGCGCTCCTCAAAGCGGCAGAGACGGCCCAGTTGCAGTACGCTCTGCTCCCGCGTGGGAATGCCCTCGGGGAAGACATCGGGCCGGGTCCGCATCAGATAGTCCAGCAAAATGCCGTTTTGCAGGCTGCGGTTGCTGACGCTGATGCTCTCCACGCCCAGCTCTTCCATCAGGGTCTGGACAATGGCCGCTCCGGCCACGATGACGTCGGCCCGTTTGGGATTGATGCCCGGCAGAGCCCGGCGCTCCTCCAGAGTGCAATTTCGGATTCTGTCCGCCAGGGGCAACAATTTGTCATAGGTCAGAAAGCGCGCTTCCGGCGCTTTTTTGCCCAGTCCCGTCTGGTCGGCGGCAGCGGCCATGGCTGCCAGGTTCTGGATGGTGCCGGAACTGCCCACGGCCTCGGCCAGATCGTAACCTTCAATGCGCTTGACCGCGTGCAGCAGTTGATTGCGGATGGCGTCCTGCACCTGGCGGTAACGCGCCGCGGATGCCGGGCCGTCGTCCGCGCCGAAAAACTGGTTGCTCAGGCGCACACAGCCCACTTTCACGGAATCCAAATTGGAGAAATTGTGGGAATTGCCCACAATCAGCTCCGTGCTGCCGCCGCCGATGTCGATGAACAGCCGGTTTTCCTCGCTGTATTCCAGGCCGCTGGCCACGCCCAGATAGATCAGGCGCGCCTCCTCCCGTCCGGAAATGACGGTGAAGGTCAGGCCCGTATGCTCCCGGACCCGCTTGAGAAAAACCGGGGCGTTATCCGCGTCGCGCACGGCTGCCGTGGCGCAGGCCACAATATCCGTAACGCCGTAAGCCGAACACATCCCGGCCATGCCCTGGAGCACATGGACAGTGCGCTGCATGGCCTCCTCGTGCAGGCGGCCGTGCAGAAACACGCCCTCGCCCAGACGGACCATATGCTTAACCTGATTGAGCACCGTGCAGGAGGCATTGACCGGCCCCACCCGCACCAGCATCAGGCGCACGGAGTTGCTGCCCAGGTCGAAAATGCCCAGCACCTTGCCGGGCTGAACGGCGGTTCCGGGGGCCTCGCCCGTTCCCACTGACCCAGCGGGAACGGCGGCATGGGCCGGGGACTTCATTGCGGCAGGCATGAACAGCGCAGCTCCCTGCCGAACTCGGCTTCAAAAAGGTCTCCCTTGACCTTGGCCCGGCGCATTTCCTCCGGGCAGGGGGCCTTGGCCTGCAGGCACAATTCCACGCGCTTTTTGCCGATCCGGGCGCTGATGTCCTCCACCAGGCCCTGACGGCTGTAATCCAAGGCGTCGGCCAAGCGCAACAGCGCGGCCAGACGCCGCACGCATTTCCGATCATCCTTGCCCAACGCTGCGAAACGCCGATGCCGGGGCGAAGGCCAAGCCCGCCGGTGATAGCGTGCCAGCAGAGCCACCAGGGAACGTTCCGTCTCATCCGGCACCAGGGCCGGATCCGTTTCAATAAGCCGCATGCTGGTTTTATGGTGCTTTTTCCGGCCCTCCACCCAACCGATATCGTGCAGGCGGGCGGCGGCGCGCAGGCGCTCTTCCCAAGGGGCACCCAGCTTGTGCAGCGGCGCAAATTCGCGGAAAAGCGCGGCGGCAAGGTGCTCCACCTGTCGGCCGTGAACCAGAGCCCCGGTGTAGACCGGGTCATCGGGCAGGCTGGGTTCGTAGGCCACGTCCACCGGCGCGACCGTGCAGTGCGCGGCAGCGCCGTCCACGGGCTTCGGCGTCTTGGCCGCGGGGGCCTTTGCAGCGGCTTTCGGCGCGCTTTCAGCGGCGGGCGCCGATGCGGCCTTGGCCGTACCGCCGCTTTTGGCGCGGGAAGGCCGCTTCCTGGCCGGGGGAGCGGGTTTGGCCGTTGTGGCCGTTGGAGCCAGTGTTTTGTTTTCGTCGTTGTCTTTTTTCATAGTTTGGTCGGCGTTAGGGTTGGCATTACTTCTGAGAGGCACTGTACAATTCTATCAGGCTCTCCTGAGAATTGACAAGCTTGTCCTTTTTTCCGGGCTTGATGCGAAGATATTCACCGTCGGCAAGCATTCTGTAGCACTGTACAGTGTCTTTCAAATGCAGTTTCAGAACAGTATTGCGAAGATAGTCGCGCAGTTCCTTGTCCAGCACGGGCGTCAGAACTTCCACGCGGCGGTTGAGATTGCGCGGCATCATGTCGGCACTGCCCATGTACAGCTCGTCAGCGCCGTTATTGCAGAACCAGTAGATGCGCGGATGTTCGAGAAAACGCCCCACCACGGAGGTGACGTCGATATTTTCGCTCACCCCCGGCAGGCCCGGTCTGAGGCAGCAGATGCCGCGCACCTGCAGGTCAATGCGCACCCCGGCCTGTGAGGCGCGGTACAGCGCGCGGATCAGCCCTTCGTCCACCAGGTGATTGCATTTGATGATGATCTGACCGTTGCCGCGCTCCCGCTGATGCTCGATTTCGCGCTCAATGCGCGAGAGCAGGCCCCGGCGCATATTGACCGGTGAAACCAGAAGGCGCTGATAGCGTTCGTGCACGGCGTAGCCGGTCATGTAGTTGAAAAGATCCGTTATATCCGCGCAGATCTGCGGATCGGCCGTGAGCAAGCCCATATCCGTATAAATCCGGGCGGTGGAAGGATTGTAGTTGCCTGTGCCGATGTGCGCGTAGCAGGTCAGGCCGCGCCCCTCCCTGCGGACCACAAGGCAGAGTTTGGCATGGATCTTCATGCCCTTGAGGCCGTAGACCACGTTGACGCCCGCATCCTCCAGTTCCTCGGCCCAGGTGATGTTGCGTTCCTCGTCGAAGCGGGCCTTCAGCTCCACCACGGCCGTGACCTGCTTGCCGCGCCTCCGGGCCTCCATGAGCGCCCCCACGATGGGCGAATTGGCGCCTACCCGGTAAAGGGTCTGCTTGATGGCCATCACGTCCGGGTCCTCGCTGGCCTGTCGGATAAATTCCAGCACGGCACAAAAACTGTCGTACGGGTGGTAGAGCAGCCTGTCCTTGGCGCGGATGGCCGGAAACATGCTTTCCATGCCGCAGATGTCGGGCTGACGGGGGTGCTGCGGCGGCAGCTTGAGGCCGGGCCTGTCCACGCCGTAAAACGGCAACATCTGGGAAAAAGCCAGGGGCCCCCGGATCTTGTAGATTTGAAACGGCCTCACCTCCAGATGCCGCGCCAGAAAATCAACCAGCATGCGATTCACCCCGCTGGCGAACTCCAGGCGCACCACATCGCCGAAGCGGCGCTGGTCCACCAGGTCCCTGATGGCTTCCAGTAGGTCGTCGGCTTCTTCCTCGGCAAGCTCCAGGTCCGTATTGCGAGTGATCCGGAACAGGCCGCAGGCCAGAATTTTATTGCCGTAAAACAGGGTTTCCAGATACTGGCGGATCAGATCCTCCAGCAGAATCACGTCTGTGTCGCGCAGATTGCTGGACAGGCCGAGGCAGACGTAATCCTTGGCCGCCTTGGTGCGCGGCACGAAAACGAAACGCGAAACATTGCTGGGGCAGCGCAGCCGGGCAAAACGGATGGTATTGTCCGGGCACTGGAGCTGGACGATAAAGTTGATACTCAGATTGGAAATGGTGGGAAAGGGATGGGCCGGATCAATGGCCTGGGGCGTCAGCACCGGATAGACTTCGGTATGGAAAAAATCATCCAGAAATTTACGCTGTTTTTCCGTGAGCTGGCTGTAGCGCCGGAAGCGCACGCCTTTTTTAGCCAACTGGCGTGAAAGTTCTTTCCAGTGCTTATAGGCTGTTTCCTGCAGGGCCAGAACCCGCTTGCGGATTTCCGCCAGCTGGCGGGCCGGGCGCAGCTTGTCCGGCGTGCCGCAGGGCAGACCGTTCTTGTGCTGCTGCACGATGCCCGCCACCCGGACCATGAAGAATTCATCCAGGTTATTGTGAAAAATAGCCAGAAATTTCAACTGCTCCAGCAGCGGAAAACGCGGATCCAGCGCCTGGTCAAGCACCCTGGCGTTGAATTTCAGCCAGCTCAACTCGCGGTTCAGATACAGATCCGGGCAGCTCAGATCTTCAATCGCCGCGGCGCAGCACCCCGCTTGGCCTTCATCAACCTCGACGGACCCGGTTGCAACGGCATCCTTGGGCATACGATCTCCTCAGTGAGCGTTGAACAGGCACGATCCAGGCACGGCCCCGCCCGTTATGATCCGCTTGTTCAGCATACAGCACACGGGACGGCAGACAAGAAGCAAAAGGTGACATTTTCGTGACATTTTCCGGGACGGCTCACCGCCCGCCGATCACACGCCAAGCAATGCCCCAATCCTCGGGCTCGGGCACATGCACCTCTTCCCAGGCAAAGGGCGTGGGCCGCCGCGTCACGCCAAAATACAGAGGCCCTTCGGACTCTTCAACCTCACTCCAGGGCTCCCCTTGGGGAAATTGCAGATTATAGGCCGCTACATTTTCCAGACGGCTTTTGTCCACAATGACAGGCGGCTCAATGACCACATTTTCCCATTGGCCGCTCAACAGACGCAAATAGCGCCAGCTGCCGCCTTTGATCTGCACATTGCGCAAATCCAGGCGCCGGGTGACTTCCCCGGCCTTGCTGCCCAGTATCGGCGACGCCAGGACAATGTCCCGCGCTTCCAGGTTGCCGCCGCCCAATGACAAATGCGCCGGAGCCGGGTCACGGTGCAGGACGTATATTTTGCCCTTGCCCAAAGCATGCGCGCTGTTGCCCGCCCCGCCCTTGCCGGAGGAATACAGATTATAGACCAGATAGCCCTTGACCGTGCTGAGCACCTCCGCACCGGACAGGCTGGAGTCGCGCACAATCAACTCGGCGGCTCCCAGACGGGAATCGGCGATGGTGCAGTTCTGCATGAAAATGGCGTCGCAATAGACTGAAAAGCGGCTGAAAATGCTGTTGCGCGCAATCAGGAAGCTTTTATTTTTTTCAGCCATGTGGATTTTGATCTTGCCGCCGCTGATCTGCGAATCTTCCACACAAATCCGGAGCTCCTGGCCGGACAGCAACAGCCCGTAGTTTTCTTCGGGCACGATATCGGTCATTTTCTTGAACGACACCTTGCCGCCCGCTCCCTGAAGTTCGGCCAGGCGGACTCTGTACAGACGGCTTTGTTCAAAAAGCACGTCCTTCATGGACGAGCCCTCGAACGTGGTCAGCACAAGCGTGCCGTCGGCATTTTTTCCCGACTCCAGAGCGCAATTCCTGAACACCACATTTTCAAATGTGGAATGGCTCAGATCCACCCGCGAAAAGCGGCAGTTTTCAAAAATAATGTTGCGGAAATGCGCTCCGCCCGCGACCACGTCTTCAAACACCATGTCCCGGATGACCGTATCCGCCAGGCGCAGGTCGCAGAGGCGGACGCCCACAAAGGTATGCCCGCTGAGTTGTTTGCCCGCACCGGAAAGACGCACCTCCGCGCCGGAGGTCTGGCTGAAAAAAATAATAAACGCCGCCAGAAGCAAACTGAAACGGCGCATACTGCGCAACATAGGGTCTCCTCCGTCCAGGGGCTCCGCCTGTCCCGGACTGCAATACTCTTTTCAAGACATAATAATCATTTATCTGATCATAGGGTAGCTGTCCACAGCGGCAGCCGCCGTTTTCGCGGTAAAACGGCCCGACAGGGAACAGCGAAAAAAGAAAGCCCGATTGCCGAAACAGCCGGGCTTCACGCTTCTTGCGTGAAAGAAGAATACGAATCTACAAATCGGCCACTAACCCTGGCTGGTTAAAAACACTTTTTTACAACATACAGCATGCCGCGCTTTGGCTGACGATCCTGCTAAAACTAAAAAGCATGTTCGAAATTTTTGCAATCAGCCATCAGGGGCTGTTTCTAAATTCTGGAGTAAAAAGCATAGGTTGACGAATCCGGAAAGCAACAGGACTGAGTCAGAAACAGCCCCTAGAGAAAAATCGCACTTCAGCGCCGGAAATAGGAAATGATTTCACGAACATCATCCGCAAACAGCGAAAGGTATTCAAAAAAGCTCTGTTTGCGCAACAGCATGCCGGTCATATCCGCAAGCAGCTTGGCATCCACTTCCGGAGGCGAGAAAGGCAGCGCACCTGAACCGCCGGGCAAAGGAGCTTCCCCGCTGCCCCTGATAAGCCGGAACGAGGCCTGGGCGCGTTCCACAAAGTCCTGGGGCACGCTGTCATCCTCGGCGAGAGGCACGCCGGGCCGGGCGCGCATATCCGGCTCACGGTAATCCACAATAATTTTAAGCTTGTTTTTCTTGGTCAGAAACATCATCCGGTAGGCAAGGCTGCCACGGTTCCAGGGGCCGGATTCATGCGCATTGAACCAGGGGTCGTTCTCCGCCGTGGGCAGCACTGTGGTGCCCGTGCCCTCAAGTTCGTCATACCGTAGGTTGACATGATGCAGACCTACCACGCCGGTGACCGCATCCGAAGCCCAAGAGAGCGTTCCCGAAGTAAAAGCCAGAATAACGATCATCCGGGCGGGCGGACACGCCTCATCCCCGGCGCCGTTGGCATACAGGCCATACCAGACATTTGCGGGGTAGGTTCTCATGATCCTGGCGCTCAGCCTGGGAAAAATCCTGGTCCGGCGGGCGTCAAGCAGGTCGAAGTCCTCACGGCAACGCACGGCAAGCGAAGGCGCATAGGCGGAAATCAGCATACCATCCGCCGACACAACGCGCCGAGCCTTGGCCAGCTTATAAATAATGCCAGCCAGGCACACGAGCGGGACCAACAAAATGAGCACAAGACGCGCCATACAACCTCCTCGCGGCGAGTGCCATGCAACACTTAAAACTTCGTTTTACGTGTTAAGACCACTGCGCCGGAAAGCGTGGTTATCTTTGCCGTCGATGTCCGTAATTCGCTTCGCTCAAACGGGCACGGCACTTCGCACCGCCTTCGGTCGCTTCGGCGTGAAGATCGCACAGCAAAAAACGTGTTTTTTTGCTGTGCTCTCGCCACATGCGACGGTGCGCAACCCCTTACGGGTTTGCGACATGTGTCGATCTCGACGCGACACCAGATTGTTTCTGTAGTTCGGACTTGCCCGGAAAACAGGGGAAAGTCAACGAGGCGGAAGACGCGGCCCGCCTCGCTTGAGACCCATTGTGATACGGGACAGAAATCCCGCCGCCCAACGCTGTCGGGATTTCCGCATTTCCAGGAGATAAAAGGAGGCCGCATGGCTTCGCATACAAGCCGCTGCGGGCAGCATCAAAAAGACTGCTACGGATTTTTTTCAATCCCCCGCAATGTGCCGTTCTGAATGTAAAAAATATGACTAGACCGCTTCGGAGGGCTCTCCCCCGGCGTGGGTTTCGAAAACGGCCGCACATGCATAATTATCATTTTTCCCGCAGTGGCCCTGCTCACTTTCATGCAGTAATTGAAATCTCCTATTCCCTCGCGCTCCAATTCCGCGCGTACCAGATTCTCAGCCTCTAGAATTTCTTCCTTGCTCGGCAAATCGACATTAAATTCCTTGTCAAACGCAATGACAAGAGTGCCGGTCAGGCAATCGTCTTCGCCTGACGGCAAAATGCGCAAACGCTGAAAAGCGGCAGCGGGCACGCCGATAACTGTCAAAAGGCAGAAAAGGGCACAGGCGAAGAGCAAGGCGCGCATCGGCCTGAATTCTCCACAAATACTGCCCGGAACGGCACGCCAGATTTCCGGCTCTTCGGCAATGGCCATCTGAGCGCAATATCTGATCATCATGTGGTTGTCCACCACACATAGGGTGGAGGGCAGGATACGCCGGAGATACCGTCAAGGAAGCGGCGTGCAGGCGCGAAGAAGCCCGAGAGGATATCCCCCAGCGGCAAAAAAGCTCCCTGGGCAGTTTTAGAAGCGGCTCCGAGGGTTTTCCAGCCTGGCCGGTTCAAGGTGATGTGATGAAGGGAGGGATGGATGAAGGAAGCGGTGGGATGGTTCGGGAATTCGCGGAGTTGGGGGGGCGCAGGCGCGGCAGCATAGGGGGACAAGAGAAGCCCCCCACGCGCTGAGAGCGGCGAGGGGGGCTTCCGAATAATTTTTGGCAGCGGCCTACTTTCCCACATGACGTTATGCAGTATCATCGGCGAGGAAGAGCTTAACTACCGAGTTCGGAATGGGATCGGGTGTACCCTCTTCTCTATGGCTGCCAAAAAATTTGTCAAAATATAATTGACAGGGAAGGAAGGAGTTTTTCAAGAGAACAAGCCTCACGGGCTATTAGTACTGGTCAGCTCCACGCCTCGCGGCGCTTCCACCCCCAGCCTATCAACGAGGTAGTCTACCTCGGCCCTTCAGGACTTGCGTCAGGGAGAACTTATCTTAAGGCAGGCTTCCCGCTTAGATGCTTTCAGCGGTTATCCCTTCCGCACATAGCTACCCTGCTATGCCGTTGGCACGACAACAGGTCCACCAGGGGTGCGTCCATCCCGGTCCTCTCGTACTAGGGACAGGCCCTTTCAATTCTCCAACGCCCACAGAAGATAGGGACCAAACTGTCTCACGACGTTTTAAACCCAGCTCGCGTACCACTTTAAACGGCGAACAGCCGTACCCTTGGGACCTGCTTCAGCCCCAGGATGTGATGAGCCGACATCGAGGTGCCAAACCGCATCGTCGATGTGAACTCTTGGATGCGATCAGCCTGTTATCCCCGGCGTACCTTTTATCCAATGAGCGATGGCCCTTCCATTCGGGACCACCGGATCACTAACACCTACTTTCGTACCTGCTCGAGATGTCTCTCTCGCAGTCAAGCTCCCTTATGCGTTTGCACTCGACGGCTGGTTTCCAATCAGCCTGAGGGAACCTTTGCATGCCTCCGTTACATTTTAGGAGGCGACCGCCCCAGTCAAACTACCCACCAGACACTGTTCCCTCGCCGGCTTACGGCTGAGGGTTAGGGACCTGAAAAAACAAGGGTGGTATTTCAACAATGGCTCCCTCCATACTAGCGTACAGAGTTCACAGCCTCCCACCTATCCTACACATGCAGGTTCAAATCCCAATGTCAAGCTATAGTAAAGGTGCACAGGGTCTTTCCGTCTTTCTGCGGGTACACGGCATTTTCACCGCGACTTCAATTTCACCGAGTCTCTGGCCGAGACAGTGTGGAGATCGTTACGCCATTCGTGCAGGTCGGAACTTACCCGACAAGGAATTTCGCTACCTTAGGACCGTTATAGTTACGGCCGCCGTTTACCGGGGCTTCAATTCGGAGCTTCGCTTGCGCTGACCCCTCCTTTTAACCTTCCGGCACCGGGCAGGCGTCAGTCCGTATACGTCGTCTTTACGACTTCGCACAGACCTATGTTTTTAGTAAACAGTCGCCACCACCATTTCTCTGCGGCTCCCTCAGGCTCAACAAGTGAATCGCTTCACCTAAAGGAGCACCCCTTCTTCCGAAGGTACGGGGTTATTTTGCCGAGTTCCTTGGCCAGAGTTCTCTCGAGCGCCTTGGATTATTCATCCCACCCACCTGAGTTGGTTTCCGGTACGGTTTGCGTGTTCTAAACTTAGAAGCTTTTCTTGGCAGCATAGACTCAGCGACTTCAGGGCTTACGCCCACGGACTCGCGTCTCAGCATAAAGGGAAACGGATTTGCCTGCTTCCCATGCCTACTCGCTTGCACCGGGTAATCCAACACCCGGATCGCCTATCTTCCTGCGTCCCTCCTTCGCGCGAACACACAAGTACGTGAATATTAACACGTTTCCCATCAGCTACGCCTTTCAGCCTTGCCTTAGGGGCCGACTAACCCTGGGAAGATTACCTTTACCCAGGAAACCTTGGGTTTACGGCGAACGGGTTTTTCACCCGTTTTATCGTTACTCATGTCAGCATAA
>NZ_ADDR02000001.1:1372500-1790000 GCF_000145315.2 Desulfovibrio sp. 3_1_syn3 | reverse complement strand
TGACGTAATTCTCCAGCAATTCCTTGCGTGCGCCGGGCCGCGCCCCGGAAATGGAGTCCGCGGCCTGCACCAGCACGGCCAGGGCCGTGGAGGGTCGCTGATCCTCGTGGTGGGCGGCGATGGCGTGGATGATTTCCTGGCTCTCGTTATACTTTTTGGCCAGATCCGCGCCGATCA
Organism: Desulfovibrio sp. 3_1_syn3; assembly: GCF_000145315.2. NCBI lineage: Bacteria > Pseudomonadati > Thermodesulfobacteriota > Desulfovibrionia > Desulfovibrionales > Desulfovibrionaceae > Desulfovibrio > Desulfovibrio sp. 3_1_syn3. Next base: position 1,789,823 of record NZ_ADDR02000001.1, on the reverse strand, counting down.
GGGCGTGCGGCCCCTCCACCTCGTGGTCCACGGCCTTGCCGATGTCATGCAACAGGCCGGCGCGCTTGGCTTTTTTGACGTCCATGCCCAGCTCTGCGGCCATCATGCCGCAGAGCGCGGAGACTTCCAGCGAGTGCTGGAGCACGTTCTGGGTAAAGGAAGTGCGGTAACGCAATTGCCCGAGCAGGCGCACGATTTCAGGATGAATGCCGTGCACTCCGGCGTCGAAAGTGGCCTGCTCGCCCACTTCGCGCACTTGGGTGTCCAGCTCCTGCTCGCACTTCTGGACGATATCCTCAATGCGGGCCGGGTGAATGCGGCCGTCCTGGATCAGGCGCTCCAGAGCCATCTTGGCGACCTGGCGGCGCAGGGGACTATAGGCGGAAAGGATGACGGTCTCCGGCGTGTCGTCAATGATCAGGTCCACGCCGGTGGCGGCCTCCAGAGCACGGATATTGCGGCCCTCGCGGCCGATGATCCGGCCCTTCATGTCCTCGCTGGGCAGGGGCACGGCGGTGACCGTCTGCTCGTTCACATAGTCGCCGGCATACCGCTGGATGACGTTGCAGAGGATTTCCTTGGCCTTGCGGTCGGCGGTTTCGCGGGCTTCCATTTCGATCTGGCGGATCATCCGTGCCGATTCGTGGCGGGTTTTCGCCTCAATTTCCGAGAAAAGGCGCGTCTTGGCCTCCTCGGCGGTGAAGCCCGCGATCTGGGCCAGCCTCTGCTCCTGCTCCTCAATGCGGGCCTGCAAAAATTCCTCGGATTCGGCCAACTGGCGTTCCTTGCGGGCCAGATCCTTTTCCGTGCCCAGGAGCTCATGCTCCTTCTCGGTGGCCTTTTCCAATTTTTCCTCAAGGCGGCCGCCCAGCTCGTCCAGCTTGCGCTCCCGGATTTTGACGTCGCGTTCCCGCTCCTTGAATTCGTTTTCCAGCTCGCGTTTCTGATTGAACAAGTCATCCTGGCCCTGGAGCAAAATCTCCTTTTTCTGGGCCTGGGCCTCCTTACGGGCCTCTTCCACAATGCGCTTGGCCAACTCATCGGCGTCGCCGATGCGCTTGGTGGTCACCCGGCGGTGAACCAGCGCGCCGGCCGACACCCCCACCAGGACGGCCGCCGCAAGCGCGAAAATGAACAAAAGATCCATGAAACCAGCCTCTCTTTATGAATACGGGCATGGCGCCCGGCAGACACCGGCAGCCGCGAAAAACCGCGACCGCCGCAGCGGATTGCCCGGAGAGCTTGGACCCTGTGGCTGGCTACCGGAGAATACCGGCACGAAGGATGCGTTGCGCGAAGAGAGCGGCCCGAAATAAATCCGCCCGTTATGAACAATCCGTAGAAAAGACTGGCGTAATCCCCAGAGCGCCGTGTCATGTCTGCGGTGCAGAACCTGGTTTCCCAGGTCGGGCACCCGTATGCTTTTCTCAGGCTTCCCGCGTAACGCGGGCATGCACACAAAAAGCAGAGACGGCACCCATTTTTATGCTTGTCAGGTTAGCACCGAGGCATAAATCACGCACACCCCAGGGAAATCGTCAAAAGAGTCTACACGGACTCCTCTATTTTGGAAAGCAGGGAATTGATGCGATTCTGCACATCACCCAGCCTTTTCTTCGACTGCAACAGATCATCCGCCAGGCCAAGGGCCAGGAAGGTCAGCAAAATATCCTTGCTTTGCCCTCCGTGGGACCTCAGTTTCTGGTCTGCAAACCGTTCTTCCACCAACCGCACGGCACGTTGCACCCGCTCCATGTCGGCACCCGGCTTGAATGCGATATCAAGCCCGAGAACAGTAAGGTTGATGTTTTCCTGACTCACAAAAACCTACTCAACGCTGTCATGCTCTTGAATCCTGTGCAACAGGGCGTCAATGCGCTTGAGCGCTTCGACGCGCAGATTTTCTTCCTGCGCCAGAGAGTCATGCAGCTTGCGGTTTTCCTCTTCCAGAACGGCCTTTTCCGCCACAATGGCGGAGGCTTCGGCATGAAGACGCGTATTCTCCGCCCTGAGGCGGTCCAAGCGGGCCAAAAGCTCCGCAACCTGCGCTTCAAGCTGCTCCAGAAGTTCCATGACTTTTAGATAGCACCGCCCCCCGACCTTGGCAAGAAAGGATGGCCCGGGCGGATAAAAAAAGCCGCCGCCCGTGGCTTCGCGGGCAGCGGCGATATGTGCGGGAAAGGTTGCGGAATGGCGTCACGCGGCGATATGGGATATGGCGTCCTCACCTCATAGAGCAGATCAACTTTTCAAAGTTACTTTGCTCTATCCCCTGCGCGGTAAATTCTTCTGCCGCCCACGGGCTGCGGCAGCCGTTACGCCCAAGGGGCGTTACGGATGGCGACAGCCAGCCCCTTGCGCCACAGCACCGCGCCATCCCGCTATCCCCTGCGCGGTAAATTCTTCTGCCGCCCACGGGCTATGCCCATTTCGCCGTTGGGCACATCCTTGGTGATGACCGAACCCGCGCCCACCAAGGCGTTGTCGCCCACGCTGACCGGGGCCACCAGGGCGGTATTGCTGCCGATAAAGGCTTTTTCCCCGATGTTGGTTTGGTACTTGTGCTTGCCGTCGTAATTGCAGGTGATGGTGCCCGCGCCGATATTCGCGCCCGCGCCGATCCGGGCGTCGCCCAGATAGCTGAGGTGGTTGGCCTTGGCCCCCTTGCCCAGGCGGGTCTTTTTCAGCTCCACGAAGTTGCCCACGTGGGAGTCGGCTTCCAGTTCCGCGCCGGGGCGCAGCCGCGCGAAAGGCCCCACCAGCGCGCCCTCGCCCACACGGGCATCCTCCAGGTGCGAAAAAGCGCGGATTTCCGCGCCCTCGCGGATCAGAGAGTCGCGCACAACGCAGTGCGAGGCCACGGACGCGCCGCGCCGGATCTCGGTCCTGCCGCAGATTTCACAGGGGCCGCTCAGTTCCGCGCCTGGCTCCACCCGGGCCAGGGGACTCACTCGGACCAGGTCCGGCGCGTGCAGAATCACGCCCGAGGCCAGCAGCTGTTCCGCCGTGCGTGCACGCAGCATTTCTTCCATGCGGGAAAGCTCCAGCGGGGAGTTGACGCCCAGCAGGCTGTCGTCCCGGCCGCATTCCACGCCGCGCACCGTGTAATTTTCCGCCACGGCCAGACCAATGATGTCCGTGATGTAATATTCGCCGCTCTTATTGTCGTTGTTCAGGCGCGGCAGCAGCGTCTCCACGGCGGCCAGGCTGAGCCAGTACATGCCCGCGTTGACTTCGCCGCTTTCCGGGCCGTGGCGGGCCGGATCGTAATCCTTGGCCTCCACGATGCCGAGCACCCGGCCCTGCTTGCGCACCACCCGGCCGTACGCGCCGGGATTATCCGGCAGGATGGTGGCAAAGGCCAGGTCCGCGCCCCCGGCCTCGGCCAGGAAATCGCGCACCAGAGCTTCGGAGAGCAGCGGCGCGTCGCCGTTGACCACCAGCAGATGGGTGCAGCCCGCTTCGGTCAGCCCGGGCAGAGCCTGCATCAGAGCGTGGCCCGTGCCAAGCTGTTCGGTCTGGAAAACCAGGCGGGCGTCCGGAAAGGCCGCCTCCACCATCTGGGCCCGGTGTCCCACCACCATCCAGACATCTTCAGCAAAAACCGGCCGCAGGGCCGCGCGCACATAGGCCAGCATGGGCTCGCCCAGAATCGTCTGCAAAACCTTGGGCCGGTCCGAGTGCATGCGGGTGCCCTTGCCCGCCGCCAGAATGAGAGCCGCGTTTTTCGGCATACAGAAATCTCCTTGCGCCGCCGCGCGAGCGGCGAAACGGAATCGCGCAGGCAGAGCAATAGCGTCTTCGGCGCTAAACGGCAAGCCGCAGCAAGCACAGCCGGGAAACGCCATCCCTGATCCGGACGAACCTTACACCATGTAACCTTGAAATACTCGTTTACGGCGAGCAAAAGCCGCCTACCCGTATTTCATGGCAAGGATCTGCAGAGCAGATCCTTCCGGCTGACTGCTTCAACCGGCTCGTTCAGAAAGTTCCACAGGCCCTTTACCGATAAAACGCTCTTCCAGGCGGGCCAGTCGTTCACGCAGGTCCGCGTTCTGCCGCCAGAGCTGGCGGTTTTCATCCCAAGTCCGGCGGAGCTGTTCCACCGCGTCGTCTCGCTGGTGTTCCGTCCGGTTCAGCTTTTCCTCCAACTTCAGACAGCGCGCGCAACCTGCCTCCACCGCTCCGGAAAGAGCTGCCGAAGACGGCAACGCGCCCGAAACGCCAGGGGCAGCCTCCGCGCCTGAGCGCATGGGTCCCACGCCTGTCAGCAGCCAGCGGGGTTCAATATTATAACGATCGCATACGGCTATAATAAAAGTCGAGCCCGGCATCTGAGCGTTGCGCTCATACGCGCCCACCGCTGCTTTGCTCACACCGAGCCGTTTGCTGAATTCGTCCTGGGAAACAGAACCTCGGACGAGCTTCAGCCTTTCACCAATGGTCATAGGCTTCCAGCAGTTTCGTCCGCGAACCGAAGCAGGGCCCAGTCCAGCGCACGGATCATGGGCTATGCCAACTTTATTAAAGCCGAATAGATATTTTTATATTGACTATGGCTATTATAAAAGTTAATGTCGTCTCACGGGCGGTTAAAGGTTCGGACTGCAATATACCGACTTTACCCGCCCCGCCGGGGGAAAGCAATCGTGTCCTCCCTTTAGGGCCTGTTGGCACTATAGAATTTTTGTTCGCTCGCAAGGAAGATAAGCCTGCTTTGAGGGAGTGTACTCTTTTGGTACTCGACCGAAAAAGCAGGTGAAATCTGGCTTCAGCCGTTGCGACGCAGGAGCCTTAGCCGTAGGCGAACTTGTGAGCCGTACGGATAAAAACAGCAACGCTAGCTACGGATGAAGACAGCATGCGTAACGGCACAGACTGTTCCATGCAATTACTTTCGCCATCCGTAAGTCCTTCGGACAACGGCTGCCGCACGTAGCGAGCGGGCAAAAAAGCATAGTGTCAACAGGCACCTAGCGGACGGACAGTTCTTTGCCCGTCCGCGTTGCTCAATGTATCCGGCCGCTTCCCGTTTTTTTACCACGCGCAAGGAGGAAGCCATACGCTTGGTCTTGAGCCGCGCGCTCATGGAGCACGGCTTCCGTTCCGACGGCAAAAGGCCGCCAGACGATGAGCCCGACGGAGCCGCACACAAGCCGGGCACCCGGTCCCAACGGAAATTATGCGCTGCGGCACTTGCCTTTTTGATAATTTCAGATGAAAACGCTTGGAAATGAGACACGAAAGCGGCCTCACATTCCGCAGGCAGTGCCAGGAGCAGAGCGCATGGCAATTTCCATCGACACGCTGAAGCGCCTTTCCCGGGACCAGCGCAATTTCTTTCTGACTTTCGGCCTGCTGGGCCTGGGCATCCTGATCGGCATCAGTCTCGTCTACCTGGAAATATCCGACATCCTGCGCGAGCAGGCCGAGCAGCGCAGCTATCTGCTGGCACAGACCGCTTCGGACAAGGACATCATCATGCGCAAATGGGTCGCCGGTCTGGGCGGCATCTACGCGCCGGTGACCCCGGCAACGCCGCCCAATCCCTGGCTGCCCGAAGCAAGGCGCGATTTCACCCTGCCCGGCGGCATGCGGGTCACCAGGATGAATCCGGCCTATGTGACGCGCCTGGTACATGAACTCTGGCGCGAACACAGCGACATTCCCAGCAGGCTTGTCAGCGCCAAGCCCGTCAACCCGGCCAACCAGGCCATTCCCTGGGAGGCCGCCGCGCTTGAGGACATTGAACGGCGCGGCGGCAAGGAATACTTTATCCTGAGCGGAGATCCCCAAAAAGGCCAGGTGCTGCGCTATATGGCCGCGCTCAGGGTGGAGCAAAGCTGCCTGGCCTGCCACACGACGCAGGGCTACAAAGTGGGCGACATCATCGGGGGCATCAGCTCGGAAGTGGCCACCAGCCGTATGGCAACCGGCGACGCGGCCGTCAAACGAACGCTGTTGGCGGGTTTTTCCACGGCGGGCGTGGTCGTGCTGTTGCTTTTTCTCTGGGGGGGCCATGCGCTTCTCCAAAATATCGCCCGGCGCGACAGCGCCGAAAAGGAACTCCGCGCTTTTGCCGCCACCTTGGAGAGCAAGGTCGAACAACGCACCTCGGACCTGCGCGAGGCGGAAAAAAACGCCCTGGCGGCCAAAGAACAGGCCGAGGAAGCCTCCAGAGCCAAGAGCGACTTTCTGGCGCGCATGAGTCATGAAATCCGCACGCCCATGAACGCCATTCTGGGCATAACCTATCTCTGTCTGCAAACCACGCACGAAAACAAGCAGCTGTATTATCTGCGCAAAATCCTTTCAGCCGGGCGCGGGCTTCTAGGCATCATCAACGACATCCTGGATGTCTCCAAGATCGAAGCCGGGAAAATGACGCTCCAAAACGAAGCCTTCGCCTTACAGGAATTGGTGGAAAATCTCAGTGATCTGTGCGGAGCCCTGGTGGGCGGCAAAAATATCGAAGTGCTTTTTCACGTGGACCCCAATGTCTTTGTCACTGTGGAAGGCGACCTTTTGCGGCTGACGCAGGTGCTCACCAACCTTCTGGGCAATGCCGTCAAGTTCACGGAAAAAGGGCGGGTGGTGCTGCGCATCGAAGAACTGGGCCGGGGCGCGGACACGATCACCCTGGGCATATCCGTGAGCGATACGGGCATCGGCCTGACGGAGGAAGAGCTGGCGCGCCTGTTCAAGCCCTTTGAACAGGCCGACGGCTCCATCACCCGTAGATACGGGGGAACAGGGCTCGGCCTGGTCATCTGCCAGCGCTTTGTGCGGATGATGGGCGGCGAGCTTGAAGTGCGCAGTGAACCCGGCAAAGGCAGCGCGTTTTCTTTCAGTCTGACGCTTCCTTATCGGCCGGTCCGGCACGCATGGGACAATCCGGATCCGCCGGATCCGGCGGGCGCGGAACGCCTGCTGGTGGTGGATGACTGCGAGGCGGCGCGGACCATCCTTCAGGAGGTCCTGATCCACTTCGGATTCCGTGTGGATGCGGTCGCCTCCGGGCAGGAGGCCCTGGATCGCCTTGTGCGGGCGGCCCGAACAGATACGCCGTATTCCCTGGTTTTGCTGGATTGGAAGATGCCGGGCATGAACGGCATGGAAGTCGCCGACAATATCCATAAACTGCCGCTGGAGAGCATCCCGCAGCTGCTGATGATTTCCGCGCACGGACTGGAGGCTTACCGGGAAAAGGGCGAAAATCTGCATTTCGCGGGCTTTCTGGTCAAGCCCGTGAATCCCGTGACGCTCTGGAACACCATCCTGAAAGCTCTGGGGAAAAATCCCGCCTCGCCGCGCCTTGCGGATATGGACGGGACCGAGGACGGCGCACTCTCCCAGCGGCGCGGCACCCGTGTTCTCCTGGTGGAGGACAATGAAATCAACCAGGAAGTGGCAAGCAGCCTGATGGAACGCATGGGCATGAGCGTGACCCTGGCCGAGAACGGGCTCAATGCCGTCAATGCCTGCAAGGCGAAAACATTCGACATCATTTTCATGGACATCCAGATGCCGGTCATGGACGGCCTTGAGGCGGCGCGCCGTCTGCGCGCGCAGGAAGCCGACGACGGCGCGGAACCAACGCCGATCATCGCCATGACGGCCCATGCCATGCGAGAAGACAGGGAAAAAAGCCGGAACGCGGGCATGGACGATCATATCACCAAGCCCATAGATCCCGATATGCTGGCCCGGATCCTGATCAAATGGGTAAAACCGTATGAGCAGGCGGCGCACGCGGCGGACCACGCCCCGGCCTGTTCGGCCCCGGCGAATGCCGATGCCGGGAGGATTTTTGACTGGGAGAAAGGACTCTTTTATGTGGGCGGCAACGAACAACTGCTGGTGAAACAGCTGAAACACTTTGCCCGGCAGTATGCCCACCTGCCGCAAACTCTGGCGGATTTGAGCGCCGCCGGGCAATGGCCGGAAGCCGCCCTGGCGGCCCACAGCCTGAATGGCGTCGCGGCCACACTGGGCATGGACGCCCTCTCGGCGCACGCCGCTGCGCTTGAACAATCGTATGCCGCCAACACGGCGGACGGACAAAGCCTGGAAAAACTGCGGGGGCTGCTGCAGCGCGCCCGCGCGGAAATCAAACAAAATCTGGAAGAAAAGGACTTCGAGGCCTGAACCCGGCGCGCCCCGCACGCAAAAGCGGCTTTTCCCCGGATAGATCTCCGGGGAAAAGCCGCTTTTTATCATGCGGTGCTCATGGGGAAAGCAGACCCACTCGCATTTCGTGCGTGAACTGCTCTATTCCGTTTTGAAGGCCAGCTTGCCGTCTTTCACTTCCACATGCACATGCTGGCCGTCGCGGATCTTGCCGCTGACCAGTTCGCGAGCCAACGGCGTTTCCACGGCCTGCTGCAGATAGCGCTTGAGCGGACGCGCGCCGTAGACCGGATCGTAGGCCGCTTCGGCCACAAAGTCGCGGGCTTCTTCACTCATGCTCAGCTTGATCTTGCGTTCCTCAAGCCGCTCGCGCAGGCGCTTGAGCTGGAGTTCCACAATGCGGCCGATCTGATCCCGCCTGAGCGGCAGGAAGACCACGGTTTCGTCCACGCGGTTGAGGAATTCCGGCCGGAAGTGGCCGCGCAATTCCTCCATGACCTGCTCCCGCGCTCCTTCCTTGAGGGTGCCGTCCGGCGCGATGCCGTCCAGCAGATGCATGGAGCCGATGTTGGAGGTCATGATCACGATGCAGTTGCGGAAGTCCACGGTGCGGCCCTGGCTGTCCGTGAGCCGCCCGTCGTCCAGCAGTTGCAGCAGGGTGTTGAAGACGTCCGGGTGGGCTTTTTCGATCTCGTCGAAAAGAATCACGGAATAGGGCTTGCGGCGCACGGCCTCGGTAAGCTGGCCGCCCTCGTCATAGCCCACGTATCCCGGAGGCGCGCCGATGAGCCGCGACACCGAATGCTTTTCCATGTACTCGCTCATGTCCAGGCGGACCATGTTGTCTTCCGTGTCAAAGAGCGCTTCGGCCAGGGCCTTGGAAAGCTCGGTCTTGCCCACGCCCGTGGGGCCCAGGAAGATGAAGGAACCCGTGGGACGCGAGGGGTCGGACAGACCGGCGCGGGCGCGCAGCACGGCGTCGGACACGGCGTTGACCGCCTCATCCTGCCCCACAACCCGCTCGTGCAGTTGCTCGGACAGGCGCAGCAGCTTTTCGCGTTCGGATTCCAGCAGCCGGGTTACCGGAATGCCGGTCCACTTGGCCACGATTTCGGCCACGTCGTCGGGGCGCACTTCTTCGCGCAGCAGGCGCGGGACGTCGCCTTCCTGAGTGTCGCCCGAAGCGTCGGCCAATTTTTTCTCCAGCTCCAGCAGCTTGGAATACTTGAGTTCCGCGGCCCGGTTCAGATCATAGGCCCGCTCGGCCTGTTCAATAGCCAGCTTGGTCTGTTCGATCTGCTCCTTGATCTCGCGCACGTTGTCGATGGAGCCCTTCTCGCTCTCCCACTGTTTGCGCATGGCGGCCTGCTGGTTGCGCAGCTCGGACAATTCGTTTTCCAGGCGCTCCAGGCGTTCGCGCGAGGCCTCGTCCGTCTCGCGGCGCAGGGCTTCGCGCTCGATTTCCAACTGCATGACCTTGCGGTTGACCTCGTCCAGGTCGGCGGGTAGGGAGTCGATTTCCGTGCGGATCATGGCCGCCGCCTCGTCGATGAGATCAATGGCCTTGTCCGGCAGCTGGCGGTCCGTGATGTAGCGGTGCGACAGCACCACCGCCTCCACAATGGCCGAGTCGCTGATGCGCACGCCGTGATGCACCTCAAAGCGTTCCTTCAGGCCGCGCAGAATGGAGATGGCGTCCTCCACCGTGGGTTCTTCCACCAGCACGGGCTGGAAGCGCCGCTCCAGGGCGGGGTCCTTCTCAATATACTTGCGGTACTCGTCCACCGTGGTGGCGCCGATGCAGTGCAGTTCGCCGCGAGCCAGCATGGGCTTGAGCAGGTTGCCCGCGTCCATGGAGCCCTCGGTCTTGCCCGCGCCCACAATGGTGTGCAGTTCATCGATGAAGAGGATGATCCGGCCTTCGCTTTTCTCCACTTCATTGAGCACGGCCTTGAGCCGTTCCTCGAACTCGCCCCGGTATTTGGCCCCGGCGATAAGCGCGCCCATGTCCAGGGCGAAGAGCTTGCGGCCCTTGAGGCCCTCGGGCACGTCGCCCTTGACGATGCGGAAGGCCAGGCCCTCCACGATGGCTGTTTTGCCCACGCCCGCTTCGCCGATGAGCACAGGATTGTTCTTGGTGCGCCGTGAAAGAATGCGGATCACCCGGCGGATTTCCGCGTCGCGGCCGATGACCGGGTCCATCTTGCCCTGGCGCGCCGCGTCCACCAGGTCGCGCGCATATTTGCTCAGGGCCTCGAAGGTGTCCTCAGGGTTGGCGCTGGTCACGCGCGCGCCGCCGCGCAGCTCTTCCATGGCCTTGACGAAGCCCGCGCGGGTGATGTTGTATTCCTTGAACACCTGGCCCAGGGGCGAGGAAGGTTCCACTTCGGTCAGCGCGGCAAAAAGATGGTCCACGCTGACGTATTCGTCCTTCATCCGCCGGGCCTCGTTCTGGGCTTCGCCCAGAATCTTGGCCAGACGCGGGGTGATCATGATCTTGGTGGGGTCCATGCCGCCGCCGGAAACCGAGGGCCGCTTGCGCAGCGAGGTTTCCAGGGCCACGGCCAGAGCCTTGGGCTGGATGCCCATATGTTCCAGAATACGGGGGACAATGCCCTTTTCCTGCTGCACCAGGGCCAGCGCCAGATGTTCGGCGTCCGTCTCCTGATGGCCCATGCCCGCCGCGATGGTCTGTGCCTCGCCGATGGCCTCCCGGGCTTTTTCCGTAAACTTGTTAATATCCATAATTCCTCCACACAGTGCCGGGGCTGTCGCGCCCTCGGCGTATATTTCCATCCGGCCGGGCCGGTTGCATAGCCGACCCTCGGCCGGACAAATCTCAATAGATATTGCGCGACGCGGCCGCAGCCCGCCGTCGCAACAAAAATACAAAGGCGTTAATCTTCAAAACCTCGCAAACCGCGCACCGTCCGTTCCAGGACGTCGATGCGCTCCAGCAGGTCCACGATAATGGTGCCGCCCACCACGGGCAGCTCAAAATCGCAGCAGATGCGCTCCAGCTTGCGGACCCGATAAATGTCGGCATCCCGGAACATCCGGATCCGGGTCGCGCTGGTCCGGGTTTCGATCCAGCCCAGCGCAAGCAGCTCCTGAAGACGATCCGGCGCGACGCCGGTGATTTCCACAAATTCCTCCCAGGCCATGACCGTGGACGGCGCGGGCAGGGAGGGCGATTTTTTGGTCATACTCATAATTCACCTCCACCGGATCAGGCGCGGGCCTTGAAAGACGACACGTCCGCCAGCTTCTGCCAGAGTTCGCGCTCTTCCGCGCTCAATTGGGCGGGCACCTTGATCATCACGCGGGCCAGCAGATCGCCGCGATTGACGCCGCTGCCCAGGCCTTTGCCGCGCAAACGAAACTTGCGGCCCGAACTGGAACCGGCCGGGATGTTCAGCTCCACCTGGCCTTCCAGGGTGGGCACAGCCACCTTGGCGCCCAGTACGGCTTCCCACGGGGCCAGGGCCACGTCGCAATGCAGATTTTCGCCTTCCACCTTGAACTGGGGATGCGGCAGATAGCGCACCCGCAGGAACAAGTCGCCCGGCGTGCCGCCCGGCGCGGGGTCGCCCTGGCCGGCCAAACGCAGCTTGGCCCCTTCACGGATGCCGGCGGGCACGTTGACCTCCAAGGTCTTGGGCCCCTGCGGCATTTGCAGGGTCACGGTGCGGCGGCCGCCGCTCGAGGCTTCTTCCAGGCTCAGGGGCAGTTCGGCCTCCACGTCGCGGCCGCGCCGGGGCCGGGAAGAAAAACCGCCGAAGGGATCGGGGCCGAAATTCGCCCCGCGCCCGCCGCCCGCGGCCGCGCCGCCGAACAGGGTTTCAAAAAAGTCCGAAAATCCGGAACCGTCAAAACTCTTGCCGTTGAACGTGAAATGCACGTTTTCATAGCCCGGTTCGCCCTGGAACTGCTGGCCGTGCTGCCAGTTGGGCCCGAGCTGGTCATATAGTTTGCGCTTTTCCGGATCCTTGAGGACTTCATAGGCTTCGTTGATTTCCTTGAACTTTTCCTCAGCCTGTTTATCGCCCGGATTGAGATCCGGATGGTATTTGCGGGCCAGCTTTTTGTAGGCCTTGGAAATTTCCTCGGCCTTGGCCTCGCGTTCCACACCCAGAAGTTTATAATAATCTTTATAGGATACTGCCATATTTTGCTCTCCCCCGTACGGGTCTGGCTCTGGAGCCGTGCCGGCGACGACTGTGCCGCACCGGCGGGACGTTGCGCGCTCCCGCGCGTCCCACTCCAATAGAAAGACATAAGACCGCCTGCGCCGTCGTCAATGCTCTCAGTCCAAGAAAACGTCCGGATCCTAGAGGGTGTCGTCATGAGTGTCTTTTCGGTTATCTCCGCGTCGAACATCGCCTTTTATTTCGGTCGAGTACCATAAGAGTACACTCCCTGCATAAAAGGCTCGTTCTCCTTGATATAACACGAAAATCCATCTCATGACGACACCCTCTAGGCAGCGCCAACTTTGCTCTGAAACCGGGGCAGCCCGCCGCGTCCGGACCTGACTCCGGGCGCGGCGGGCTGCCGACAAGACATAACAGGGCTTGGAGGCTGTGGCTACACCACGCCGTGCTCCCCGGGCCGCTCGTACTTTTCCTTTTCCTGGGCCCGGACGTAAAAATCCGTATCGCCCAGACCCAGCAGAATGGCCGAGGACACATAAATGGACGAGGCCGTGCCGATAAACACGCCGATCAGCATGGTCAGCGCGAAGTCGTGGATCACGCCGCCGCCCAGCAGGAAGAGGGACAAGGTCGCCACAAAGGTGGTGCCGCTGGTCAGAATGGTGCGCGAAAGAGTCTGGTTGATGCTCCTGTTAATCAGCGAGGCCAGATCCACCTTGGGCGCGGCGCGCAGATTTTCACGCAGACGGTCGTAGACGATGATGGTGTCGTTGAGCGAGTAGCCCACCAGGGTCAGCAGGGCCGCCATGACGTTGAGGTCGATCTCCACGTCCATAATGGAGAGCAGGCCCGCCGTGATAAAGACGTCGTGCAGCAGGCCCACCACCGCGCCCAGGGCGAAGTTGAGCTTGAGGAAGAAGCAAACCACCATGGTGATGGCCAGGGCGAACAGCACCAGCCAGCCCATGCCCAGGCCGGTGAAACTCAGCACGTACATGCCGCCCCAGAGAGCCGCGGCCATGATGGCGCCGGCCATCCAGCGCTGCTCGAAACGGCCCGAGATATACACGGCGATGAGCAGCACGGCGTAGTACAGGGCGCTCAGGGCCTTGTTGGTCAGGTCGTCGCCCACCTTGGGGCCCACCACTTCCAGGCGCAGGATCTGGGCCGCGTTGTCCGGAAAGGCCGAAGCCAGAGCATTGACCACATTGGTGCGCAAAGCCGAGGCGTCGGCGTTTTCCGCGCTGGAAAAGCGCAGCAGATAGTCCCGCCCGCCCTCGCCGAAGCGCTGGGTGGTGATGCCCGGCAGAGCGGGAATGTCCAGGCTCTTTTTGAGGGCCTCGTCGTTGACGGGCTTGTCAAACTGCACCTGGACGATGACGCCGCCCGCGAAGTCGATGCCCATCTTGAGCCCGTTGCCCCAAAGCGCCGAAGCCAGACCGGCCAGCAGCAGCACGATGGAGATGCCGTAGGCCCAATGCCGCCAGCCGATGAAATCTATCTGTGTGTCATGCTTGATGAATGCAAAGCCCATGATGGTCTCTCCAACGCTCGTGCCGCTTCAGGCGACAGTAAAAACCGCGTTTTTGCCGGAATGCCCCTTTGAAACGTGCAGAGTTTCAAAGGTAATCCGCTCTAGATGCTGATGCCCTTGGGCCCGCAGTGACGCGCCCATTCCTCGAAAATGGCCCGCGACACAAAGATGGCCGTGAACATGGAGGCGATGATGCCCAGGGAAAGCGTCACCGCGAAACCCCGGATGGGGCCGGTGCCGAACTGATACAGAATCACCGTGGCGATGATGGTGGTCAGGTTGGAGTCCGTGATGGAAATGGCGGCGCGGTCAAAACCGGCCTTGACCGCCGCCAGCGGCGACAGCCCCAGGCGCAGCTCCTCGCGTATTCGTTCGTAAATCAGCACGTTGGCGTCCACGGCCATGCCGATGGTCAGCACAATGCCCGCGATGCCCGGCAGGGTCAGAGTGGCCCCGAAGGCGGCCATGCCCGCCATGACCATCAGCATGGTGAAACAGAGCATGCCGTCGGCAATGAGCCCGCTGAGGCCGTAATAGACAGCCATGAACAGCACTACGGCGGCCGCGCCCACCAGGGCCGCGCGCACGCCGCTGTCGATGGATTCCTGCCCCAGGGAGGGGCCCACACTGCGTTCTTCCAGCACGGAGACCGGCGCGGGCAGGGAACCGGCGCGCAGCACAATGGCCAGGTCCTGGGCCTCGGCGGTGGTGAAGTTGCCGGAAATGCTGGCCCGGCCGCCGCCGATGCGCTCGCGGATGACCGGCGCGGAATAGACCTTGCCGTCCAGCACGATGGCCATGCGGCGGCCCACGTTTTCAGTGGTGGCCCGCTCGAAGATGCGCGCGCCGCGCGCATTGAAATTCAGCGTCACATAGGCCTTGTTCATCTGGTCAAAGGCGGGCCGGGCGTCGGCCACATCCTCGCCGGTGAGCATGGCGTCCTTTTCCACGGCGATCTGGCTTTCCTTCTTCTGACCGCCCGGCGTGTTTTCCAGCAGGGGCAGGGAAACCACGCCCGTGGGCAGCACGGCCTTGCCGGGGTCCACGTCGTCGCGCACCAGGTGAAATTCCAGATGGGCCGTCTGGCCGATGATCTGCACGGCGCGGCGCGGGTCGGAAATGCCGGGCAACTGCACCTGAATGCGGTTCCCGGCCTGCTTGCGGATGTCCGGCTCGGCCACGCCGAACTGGTCAATACGGTTGCGGATGGTGCGCAGGGCCTGGTCCAGGGCCATGTTTTCCAGGCGCGTCACTTCCGCCGCCGTGAAATGGGCCACATAGCGCAACTGCCCGGATTCGCCCTTGTGCGGCGTGCCCACATCCAGCTGGGGGAAGTGGCGGCTGAGGATTTCCTTCAGCTTGTCCTCATTCTCGGCGCGCGGCAGCACAAATTCCAGAGCCGTGCCGCCCACCACGCGGGGCCGCAGCACCACGACCTTTTCATCCTGGGCCAGACGGCGCAGGTCCTGCCCTGCCAGGGCCAGGGAATTGCTTACGGCCTTGGCCACATCGACGCCCAGCGTCAGATGGATGCCGCCCTTCAGGTCAAGACCGAGATTGATCTTGCTGGACGGCAAAAAACGCTCCAACGCCGTCCCGATGCCGGGCAGGCTCGGCAGCGCGTAAACAAGGCATGCCAGAAACACCACTATCGCAATGGACAAGCGCCAGCGCAGACCCATCGTACACCTTCCACAACAGAGGACTTGCCCGCGCGCGGCGCGGACGGAACACCTGCCCCGTCAACCCGCGCGGCGGGCGCATTCTCCCGCCGGACGGACAAAGAGGCCGCGCCGCCACAGAATACGGCTTGCGCGGCCAACGGAACAGTGACTCGCACGGAGCGTAACAACGCCCGGCGCTGACTTATTTCTTTTCTTCAGGCTTGGCTTCCTTGCCGCCCCTGGCGGGCAGCAGGCCGCCGATGGCCGCGCGGGAAATGCGCAGCTTGGCATCCCCGGATTCCAGCAGCACCTGCTCGTCGTCGATCTCAAGGATGCGGCCGATGAGCCCGCTGGAGGTCAGCACGTGGTCGCCGCGCTTCAGTTCGGACAGCATCAGCTTGTGGGCCTTGGCCCGCTTCTGCTGGGGACGGATCAGCAGGAACCAGAAAATGACGAACATCAGGATCAGCGGCAGGAACTGCATCAGCATGTCCGTGCCGCTGGCCGGGGCTCCTCCGGCCTGGGGCGTGCCCATGGCAAAAGCTACGGATTCAAACAAAGCGCACCTCCATTAAGGTGTGGATGAGGCCCCCGCGCGGACGCCGGGGCCGGGTTGGCGAAATAACAGCGCATCGTTATAGCCTCTGCGGCGCGAATGTGCAAGCCTTTGTGGCTCCGGCGACTTCCCGGGCGAAGGCCACGGCCAGCTCGGCTACCCGCTGACGGCTTTCCCGATGGGTCATGGGCAAATGCCCGCCGTGCGGGCTGCGCACGCGCAGAAGGTGCAGATGCGTGCTCAGTGAGCCACAATGCCGCGCCAGATAAAAAGCATTGTATGGGCGGCAACTCGTATCGTTGCGCAGCTGCACAATGCAAAGCGGCGCGCGGATCAGGGGCAGTCCGCGCCGGATGGCGGGCAGGGCCCGCTCCACCTCGGCGAAATGGCGCAGGCAGCAGATTTGCTCGTGCCCCTGCCAGGGGGCCACGGCGCGGGAGGCCGGGTCGCGTTCCGGGACGCGCAGCACGGGTTGCAACCGGGCCCAGAGGGGCAACGCGAAAAAGCGCCAGTCCACAGCGAAAAAAGGAAAATATTTATGGAAAAACAGCGGCGTGGCCAGCGCCAGAAGGCCCGCCGGGGGCGGCAGCTCGCCGCGCGCCGCCGCCTGGGCCACATCCAGAGCCAGAATGCCGCCCAGGGAATATCCCGCCAGCAGCACGGGCCCGCTCTCGCTCAGGCGGCCGTACTCCGTATGGGCAAAGTCGCGCCACAGGGCAAAGGAGGAGGCGAGATATGCCTCCTCCGTACCGCCGTGGCCCGGCAGGGCCGGGGCATGGGCCTCAAAGCCCGCTGCCGCCAGGGCCTCGGCCAGGGGCGCAGTTTCAAATGGGCTGCCGCCGATTCCGTGCAGCAACAGACAACGCACGGCCTCTCCTTTCAGGGGCTTGCCTCCCCGGCCAGCAGGCGTTACCTAGGGAGTTTAAACATGGCCATGGCCACGACGACCTCAGACTCGGGACTTCTCATGCAGCACTGCCACACGCTCCTCCACGCCGGAATCATCGTCACCCAGGACCCGCAACGCCGCATCCTTGAAAACGCTTCCCTGGCCATCGCCGACGGGCTGGTGGCCGCCGTGGGGCCGCGCGGCACGCTGAGCGCCGCCTGGCAGGCCGAACGCGAGCTTGATCTGGGCAGGATGCTCGTTCTGCCCGGCCTCGTCAATGCCCACACCCACGCGGCCATGACCTTTCTGCGCGGCCTGGCCGACGACATGCCGCTCATGGACTGGCTGCAACAGCGCATCTTTCCGGTGGAGGCCAAGCTCACCCCGGAAATCGTGCGCCTGGGCAGCCTGCTGGGCTACGCGGAAATGCTGCGTACCGGCACCACGGCCTGCATGGACATGTATCTCTTTGAGGAAGCCGTGTTCGAGGCCGCGCGCACGGCCGGCCTGCGTTGCGTGGGCGGCGAGGCGGTTTTCGCTTTTCCCTCGGCGGCCTGCCCCGGTCCGGAAGCCGCCCTGGAGGCCACCCGCGCCCTGGCCCAATGCTGCGCGGGCGACGCGCGGCTGAGCGTGGCCGTCAATCCGCACAGCGTCTACACGACCACACCCGACATCCTTACGGCCTGCCGCGATCTGGCCGCCGAGCTGAGCCTGCCCCTGCACATCCATCTCTCCGAAACCCGCGAGGAAACGGAACTCTGCCTCAAGAACCACGGCAAACGGCCCGTGGCCCTCTGCCGCGACATGGGCCTGCTGGATTTGCCCTGCACCCTGGCCCATGTGGTGGATGCGACAGAAGAAGAACTGGACGTCCTGGCCGAGTACAAGGCCGTGGTGGCGCACAATCCATCCTCCAACATGAAGCTGGCCTCGGGCGTGGCCCCGGTACCGGCCATGCTCGAACGGGGCCTGGCTGTGGGCCTGGGCACCGACGGCCCGGCCAGCAACAATCAGCTGAACATGTTTACGGAAATGGGACGGGCCGCCCTGCTCCATAAGCTGGCCGGGCATGATCCCACCCTGCTGCCCGCGACGCGGGTGCTGGACATGGCTACTCTGGGCGGGGCCGCGGCCCTGCACGACGCCCGCCTGGGCTCGCTCGCGCCGGGCAAGGCCGCGGACTGCGTGGCTCTGGATCTGGCCTCGCCCAATCTCCAGCCCCTGTACAATGTGGTCTCGCAGACAGTCTACGCGGCCACGGGCCTGGAAACCCGCCTGACCATGGTGGGGGGCGAGATTCTTTATCAGGACGGGCGCTTCAGCCGTTTCGACTATGACGCCCTTTGCCGGGAAATGCGCGACCTGCGCGCCTTTGTGCTGCGCGCCGCCGGGCTTGGGGGATAAGGCCGCCCAGGGCAGACGCATCTAAAAAGCCTTTATTCCCCGATAGATCGGGGAACGAACAAAAAGAGGCGAAGCTACCTTTACTCCGCCGGAGCGAAGCGCAGGCGGATGGCTGGTGCCGGGAGAATCCTAAAAAATGCGCTAGCCGTTGCCGCGTCAGCGGCTTGCTTGAGCCGTTCACGGCGAAGCCGTGTTACGGATCAAGACAGCACCGCTACGGATAGCGACAGCGATTTCCTTGGATATAATTTTGCGTAACCAATTGCTGTCTTCATCCGTAGCTAGGCGTTGCTGTCTTTCTCCGTACGGCTCACAAGTTCGCCTACGGCTAAAGCTCCTTCGTCGCAACGGCTGAAGCAAGATTTTTGCGTGCCGGCAAGGAAAACGGCGCTTTTTGCGCGGAAACCGACCGGAAGGCGGCCCAAAGGGCCGTGCCCGTTGGGCGAGCCGGGCGAGCCTTACGGGCATCGAGAGCAGAGCTGTACTCAAGTACATGAGCGGCAAAAAGCGCCAGATGACGCAGCCGGCACACAAAAGGCTGGTTTTGACGGATCATCACGGCAAATAAAAGGCCTGCAAAACCTGGAATTAGATGCGTCTGCCCTGTAAGGCCGCCCCTCTCCTCTTGACAGCGGCCCGCTTTAGCCTATACTTCTCCATCCCGGACGGCAGCCCTTTGCATGCTGCCGGTAGGATATTATGAAATTTGGGGCGCTCCGGCGCATGGAGGTTTTGCTATGAGTCCTCTGGAAAATGCCACCAAGACCGCTGAAGGCGTGGTGGTCAAGGGTTTTGTTCTTTCCCCCGTGGTGGAGCAGTGCTCCGGCTGTGATCGCGTGCGCGAATTCGACGGCGAGCAGTTCTGCTCCAGCTATCCCAACCCGGCCAGCAAATGGGTCGGCGGTCGCTGTAATTTCGCCACCCACGTCAAGGCCCAGACGGCCGCGGCGGCGAAGGTGAACCCGTTGAAGGCGTCGAAGCGCGCCGCCAAGGGCCGCTAGGCGATATTTGGCTTTTTTTGCCGCTGGCGGCTCAACCTTCGCTTTGTCCTCCAGTCCTGTACCGAAAGAGTACACTCCTGTCGGACAAAGTTCGGTTTCCTTGCCAGCGACAAAAAAATCTCAAATATCGCCCTGTCGGGCTGAAATTTTTTGGAGAGGCTGCGCAAGCGGCCTCTTTTCTGGTTTTCAAGTTAGAGCATTTCAACGTTGAAATGCTCTAACGCCGAACACGGTAAGGCGCGCCGCGAAGACCGACCCGACGGGCGGCCCGTAGGGCCGTGCCTGTAGCCCAAAGAGCGTACAGGCATCGAGAGCAACGCGGCGTGGATTCCGGAAAAGCGACCGAAGGCAGCCCGAAAGGCTGTCCCCGTTGGCGACAAGGGAGTCATACGGGGATCGACAGCAGAGATAACCGCGTTTTTCCGGAATGCCCCCTTTGAAACGCAAAGCATTTCAAAGGTAATCTGTTCTAGGGCGGAAACAGAGATGAATCAAAATCTGGACAGACTGCTGGCCGGTCTGGCGGAACGGGGCGAGCGCGTTGTGGAGCTGCAGAGCGCGCTCACGGCCTGCAAGGCTTTGGGGCCGGACAACGGCGGCCGGGGCGAGCTGGACAAGGTGCGCCGGATCACGGACTGGCTCACGGCCTGCGGCGTGCGCGATCTGCGCCGAATGGACGCGCCGGACAATCGCGTGCCGGACGGCCTGCGCCCCAATCTGATAGCCCGCCTGTCCGGCACGACAAGCCGCACGCTCTGGCTTTTCGGCCATACCGATGTAGTGCCGCCGGGCGATCCCGCCGCCTGGACCTCCGACCCCTGGCAGGTCCGGCGCGAAGGCGACTGGCTCTACGGGCGCGGCGTGGAGGACAATCAGCAGGCCATTGTCAGCATGCTGCTGCTGGCCGAAGAGTTGCGGCGGCAGAACCTGACGCCCGCCCTGGGCCTGGGTTTGGTCTTCATGGCCGACGAGGAGTCCGGCAGCGATTACGGTCTGGCCCACGTGCTGGAGCAGGCCCCGGAACTGTTCCGGCCCGACGATCTCTATGTCGTGCCCGACGCGGGGTCGCCGCGCGGCGATCTCATTGAAGTGGCGGAAAAAAGTCAGCTCTGGCTCAAGGTGCGGACCACCGGCGCGCAGTGCCACGCCTCCACTCCGCACAAAGGCCGCAACGCCTTTCTGGCCGGGGCGGACATGGTTCTGGCCTGTCATCAGGGCCTGTACGAGACATTCCCCCAGGAAGATCCGCTGTTCAAGCCGTCCCGCTCGACCTTTGTGCCCAGTAAGCACGACGCCAACGTGCCCAGCGTGAACATCCTGCCCGGCAGCGACGTCTTTTACGTGGATTGTCGCCTTTTGCCCGAGGTTTCCCAGGAAGCCGTGCTGGCCAAGGCGCGCGAAATCGCGGCCCGTGTGGCCCAACGGTACGGGGTGGAGATCAGCGTGGATGTGGAGCACGCCCAGGCAGCCTCGGCCGCTCCGGCGGACAGTCCGGTGGTCCTGGCCCTGGAACAGGCCGTGGAGCGGGTTTACGGCGTCCAGCCCCGGCCAGTGGGCATCGGCGGGGCCACTGTGGCCGCGCTGCTGCGCCGCAAGGGCCTGCCCGCCGCCGTCTGGGCCTGCATCCAGAACACCTGCCACCAGCCGGACGAGCGCGCCTCCGTCAGCGCGGCCTGCAAGGACGCCCAGGTATTCGCCCATATTCTCATGCAGCGGGATGCCCATGCCTGACGCCGGCTTTGACTGCATCATCGCCGGCGGCGGCCACGCCGGTTCCGAAGCCGCCGTGGCCCTGGCCCGGCTGGGTTTCAGCGTGTTGCTGATCAGCGGCAATCTGGACCGCCTAGGCTATCTTTCCTGCAATCCGGCCATCGGCGGCCTGGCCAAGGGCCATATGGTGCGCGAAATCGACGCCTTGGGCGGCATGATGGGCCTCTGGGCCGACGCGGCGGGCATCCAGTTCCGCACCCTGAACATGAGCAAGGGCCCGGCCGTGCGCGCCACGCGCGCCCAAATGGACCGCGACGCCTATCAGCGCGTCCTGAAAAAAACACTCTACGCCACGCCCGGCCTGCGCCTCTGGCAGGACACGGTCACGGACGTCGTCACGGACGCGGGCCGCGTCACGGGCGTGCGCACGGCTCAAGGCCTGGAATTCACGGCCCGGCACGTGCTGCTGACCACCGGCACATTTCTGGACGGGCGCATCCACATCGGCCTGACCAACCTGCCGGGCGGCCGCCTGGGCGACGCCCCGGCCCTGGGCCTTTCCGACAGCCTGCGCGCTTTGGGCCTGGAACTGGGCCGCCTGAAAACCGGCACCACCCCGCGACTTTTGCGCTCTTCCATCGACTTTTCCCGCCTGGAGGAACAGCGCGGCGACACGCCGCCTCCGGCATTCAGTTTTCACGGCCCCGGCCCGGTCTTGCCCCAGGTTTCCTGCCATATCACCTGGACCAGCGGCCGCACCCACGAAATCATCCGCGGCGGCTTCGACCGCTCGCCTCTGTTCACCGGCGTGATCCAGGGCGTAGGCGCGCGTTACTGCCCCTCCATTGAGGACAAGGTGGCCCGCTTTCCCCAACGGGAACGGCATCAGATTTTTCTGGAGCCCGAGGGCCTGGACAGCGCGGAGGTCTATGCCAACGGCATTTCCACCAGCCTGCCCCTGGACGTGCAGATGGCCATGCTGCGCAGCATCCCCGGCCTGGAGGGCGCGGTCATGGTCCGGCCGGGCTACGCCATCGAATACGATTACGTGAACCCCGTGCAGTTGCGCCCCACGCTGGAAAGCAAAAACGTGCCGGGGCTCTGGCTGGCCGGGCAGATCAACGGCACCTCCGGTTATGAGGAAGCTGCGGCCCAGGGCCTCTGGGCCGCCCTGAACATCGTCCGTGCCGAAAAGGAACTGCCGCCCTTCGCGCCGGGCCGGGACGCGGCCTACATGGCCGTGCTGGTGGACGATCTGGTGACTCTGGGCACCCAGGAGCCCTACCGCATGTTCACTTCCCGCGCCGAGCACCGCCTGCTGCTGCGCGAGGACAACGCCGACGCCCGCCTGACCCCGCTGGGGCGCGACCTGGGTTTGGTAGGCGACGCCCATTGGCGCGCCTTCTGTGAAAAAAGGGAAAATGCGGAGCGGCTCAAAAAACACCTTGAGAATATGCGTATTCCCGCCGATAAGCAGGATGAGAACAACGACGCCGCCCTGCCGCCGGGCCGCAGCCTGGAAGACGTGCTGCGCCGCCCGGACATGGACCTGGAGCGGCTGGCAGCCGTGCTTGCGGCGTCTCCGGGCCCGCTGGCCGGGCTGGGCGCGGAGCTGGCCGCCGAGCTGGAACGCTGCGGGCGGACCGTATACGGCGGCGTGCAGACGGACATCAAATACGCCGGATACCTGGAACGCCAGCGCGCGCTGATCGCGCGTACTGCCCGATTGGAGGCCACGGCCTTGCCCTCGGATTTGGATTATGCCAGAGTGGCCGGACTGTCCCGTGAAGTGGAAGAAAAACTCAGCCGCGTGCGCCCCTTGAACCTGGGGCAGGCGGGCCGTATTTCCGGGGTGACCCCGGCGGCGGTGGCCTGCCTGGAAATACACCTGCACAAGCTGGGTCTCTTGCGTCCTGTCCGACGGCAAGAGCGCAGAGGCGACGTTTTTTCGTAATTCCGACCGCGAGCCGAGCGCAGGCTCACGCGCAACGTGTTCCTGGAATCCATTCCGGTGGCCTGATAATGAGCACAGAAGAATACATCCTGATTTTCGGCGTCCTCTTTGTGGCGCTCTGCATCCTTCTCGTCTGCCTGCGCACCAGATTGCAAAAGATCAGGCAGGAGGAACGCCGCAGAAACGTGGTTCGCCGGATGCTCGAGACAGCTCAGGAACAGAACGAAATTTTCGATCTGAAAATGCTGGACAGCGAAGCCGGAAAAAACGGCCTGTCCGGCACCCTGGTCAAGCTGACCCCCGAAACCCTGCACATGGAAGTGCTGGCTTACGTCTCCAAGGAATGGACGGACACCCAGGTGGACGTCTATTTTCGCGTCAGCCTGCCGGAAGGCCCGGTCTTCTATAAATTCCGCGCCGCCATCCAAAGAGTGGAAGCCTCGCGCGAAAAATCCCGCGTTTTCCTCACCGCGCCCCGAGACCTGGAAGTGGGGCAAAAGCGCAATTTCATCCGCATCAAACCGCAGAAGGACGCGGTGCGGGTTATCGGCGTCTGGGCCATTGATCCGGCCAAACCCATTCCCCGCACCACGGCCGAAATCGGCCGCCCGGTCATTCACTACAAGCTGGGCATGAACAACGAGCCCGTGCAGGTGGAAAACATCTCCGCAACGGGCATGGCCCTGCGTTTTCAGATGGAAAACCCGGAAACCCGGCCTGTTGACCTGGACAAAGGTTCACAGCTACTCTGTCTCGTCATTTATGCCATGGACAAAAAAGGCGAGAAACTTATTACTTTCTGGTGCACCTGCGAGGTGATCAACACCCGCACGACCGAAGCTCCCTCGCCCGCTCTGATTCTGGGGGTGGAGTTCACCAACTGGGCCGTGCTGGAACAGGGCAAGTCCGAAATCCACTGGTTTCACAGCTCCACATCACGGGGCGTGGGGCCGATCACCCAGTGGGTCATGCGCATGGATATGGAACAGCGCAAACTGCTCTAGGACTGTTTTCCAATACCATGTAACAGTTAGAGCATTTTGCGCCTGAAAGTATCGTTTAACGGCGAAGTAAATTCGCCTTGCGATAATCTCGCGGTGCGGATTTTCACGGAAAATCCGCACAGAGCGTTGAGGTATTTTCAATATCAACACGCTCTAAGACTTCATTTTAGCAGCTTTCAGCTTGTTCACGATGTCACGCCTCACCTGTGGGTTTGGCGTGAAGCTCGCATAGCAAAAAGCGCGGTTTTTGCTGTGGTTACGCCGCTTCGCGGCAGGAGGCACGGCCCCGGAACCGGACTCCGCAGATCCGCGCCCAAACATGGAGGTTATTTTGGACGGAGGCTCCGACGGTCATAGTACCATCTGGTCGCGCCTGGGCAGATTTTTCGGGCACGACGACGAAGAATCCCTGGAAAAAGCCATTCTTGAAGCCAGAGCCGACGGCGAGGTGGAACCGGACGAGGAGTCCATGCTGCTGGGCATCCTGCGCTTCAACGATCTTCAGGTGCAGGACACCATGATCCCCCGCACCGATATCGACTGCGTGCCCGACGACATGCCCCTGCCCGAAGTGGCCCGCGTCATCGTGGACTCCGGACATTCCCGCATTCCCGTGTACAAAGACACCCGCGACAACATGGTGGGCATTCTGCACGCCAAGGATCTCCTGCGCTGCCTCATCGAACCGGCCGGAAAGCATCCCCCGGTGGCCCAGGTCATGCGCGAGCCCTTTTTCGTGCCGGAAACCAAGCCCATCCGCGCGCTTCTGCAGGAATTCCGCGCCCGCAAGCAGCATATCGCCATCGCCTTGGACGAATACGGCGGCACCTCCGGCCTGATCACCATTGAGGACGTGCTGGAGGAAATCGTGGGCGACATTGAGGACGAGCACGACACCCCCCGCCAGGAGGACATCCGCCCCCTGGGCGACAATGTCTATGAGCTCACGGGTCGCGCCCTGCTGGAGGATCTGGAGGAACTGGGCGTTGACCTGGTTTCCGACGAGGTGGACACCATCGGCGGCTATCTGAGCATGGAGGCCGGCCATGTGCCCGGCCCCGGCGAGGTTTTCAACCTGCACGGCTGGGCCTTTACGGTGCTGGACGCCGACAAGAAGCTGATCCGTCGCCTGCGCATGGAACCCGCCGACAAGGCGGCGCAGGCTTTGGACGAAGCCGGGGACAATGCCGGAGCATGAACACGGCGCGCGCGGGCGGACAGCCGCCGTTCCGAAGCCTGCGTCCGGACCTGCTCCTGGGCCTGGCAGGCGCTCTGGCGCTCTGGCTGGGCTTTCCCAATGATTTTCTGAGCCTGCCGCCCTTGGTCCTGCTCTGGCCCATGGCCCTGGCCCTGTTGGGCCTGCGCGCGCCCGGCCGCATGGCCGCGTTGCGCCGAGGCTGGCTGGTCAGCCTGGCGGGCGGCACGGCGGCACTGTACTGGCTGGCCCTGCCCGTGCACAATGTGGGCGGCCTGCCCTGGCCTTTGGCCGTGCCCTGCGCCCTGTTCATCGCGGCCTGCCTTGCCAGCGCGGGCGGCCTGTTCTCCCTGGCCGCGCAAATTCTGCGCGCCCGGCCGCCGATGCTGCTGGCCCTGGCGCTGGCCCTGCTCTGGTATCTGCTGGAAGCTGTCTACGCCTTGGCGCTGGGCTTTCCCTGGCTGCCCCTGGCCGGAGCTCTGGCGGTCTGGCCCGTGCTGGTCCAGGCCGCTGATGTCGTAGGCGCGTACGGCCTGGGCGGACTCTGGCTATTGGCCGCCCTGCTCTGCCTGTTCAGCCTGCCCCTGATCCCGCAAGCAGCCGCGCCACGGGCTTTTTGTCCGCGCCGACCGGCAACGAGCTTGGCAACGGGACTGGCTCTGGCCGTGCTGCTGCTCGCTTACGGGGCCTGGAGGCTGGACGCCCATTCGTTCCGGGCCGAGCCCTCCGGTCCGGAAAGCATGGCCGTGCTTTTTGTGGAAGGCAATGTGGACCAGAACCGGAAATGGCTGCCCGCCTTCCAGCGGCAGACCGTGGACCTTTATCTGGCGCTGACCCGCGCGGGCCTGGCCGCGCGGCCCGCTGCGGACCGGGATGCAAAGCCGCTCATCATCTGGCCGGAAACCGCTTTGCCCTTCTTTTTTGAAACCAAGCCCGCCCTGGCCGCCCTGGTGCGCGATATGGCCCTGGAGGCCCGCGGCCCTCTGCTTTTCGGCGCGCCCGGCGTGGAGCGGCGGCCGGGCCGGGCGGAACCCGCCATTTTTAACCGGGCCTTCCTGCTGGGCCCGGACGGCGCGACCATCGGGCATTATGACAAGGAACATCTGGTGCCCTTCGGCGAGTATCTGCCGAGTTGGCTGAACTGGGGTTTTCTCGAAGCCCTGCTCCAAGGGGTGGGCGTCTATGAGACGGGCACGGCCGTGGCGCCCCTGCGCTACGAAAATCTTGCTCTGGGCATGCTCATCTGCTATGAAGGCATATTCCCTTGGCTTGCCCAGGCCCGCGTGGCGGACGGGGCCAATATTCTGGTGGACATCAGCAACGACGGCTGGTTCGAGGACACTCCGGCATCGCGGCAGCATCTCTATCTTACTGTGTTGCGTGCCCTGGAACAAAACCGTTGGATTCTGCGCGGCACCAATACCGGCATTTCCGTGGTGGTGGACCCGCGCGGACGCCTGACCGCGCGCGGCGGCCAGTTTCGGGCCGAGAGCCTTTGGGCCCGCGCCGGACTGAGCACAGCGCCCAGCCTCTACCACCGTCTCGCGCCCTGGCTGCTTCCCGTAGCGGCCCTGCTCTGTCTGGTCCTGCTGGTCCTCGGTCCACGCGGCGCCAGAACTTCAGACTGATGCCCCGCTTCACGGGGCACGCGCCGTCCCCACGGCTGGTCTTCAGCCCGCTCCCGCTGTCCGGAGCCGCTGACAACGCCGATAATCCCGGTGCCGTGAACGCGTAAGCGTCGCACGACACCGGATAAAACGGAATCTTCACCCTCAACCCCACAGAATCGACCATGCTGCATCTCAGTGATTTGCGCGCCGCCTGTCAGCCCCTGTCCCAGCGTTTTGACAACCTTTGGGGGCGTCTTTGACGTCGCGTCCAGCGAACAACGCCTGCGCGACATCGAAACGGAACTCTCCCGTCCCGGCGCTTGGGACAAGCCCGAGGCCCTCACACCGGTTTTACAGGAAAAAAGACGCCTGGAAGACGAGGTGGGCCGCCTGACCCGCCTCAAGACCTGCCGGGACGACATGGAGGAATGGCTGGTTCTGGCCTCGGAAAACGAGGATCAGGAAGCCTTGGAATCCCTGGAGCAGCAGCAGAAGGAACTGGCCGCCCTGCTGGACGAGACCGAGCTGGTCATGTTGCTCTCGGCCGAGGAAGACGGCCAGGACGCCATTCTGGAAATCCACCCCGGCGCGGGCGGCACGGAATCCCAGGACTGGGCCGAAATGCTGCTGCGTTTGTACACCCGCTGGGCCGCGCGCCGCAAATACGCGGTGGAGGAAATGGACTTTCTGCCCGGCGACGAGGCGGGCATCAAAAGCGTGACCCTGCGCATCTCCGGGCCGCACGCCTTCGGCTTTCTCAAGAGCGAACGCGGCATCCACCGTCTGATCCGCATCTCGCCCTTTGACGCCTCGGGCCGCCGCCACACCTCCTTCGCCTCGGTGGACGTGATCCCGGACGCGGGCAACGACATTCAGCTGGATATCAAGGAATCGGATCTGCGTTTCGACATCTTCCGTTCCAGCGGTCCGGGCGGCCAGAGCGTGAACACGACCAGCTCCGCAGTGCGCGTCACCCACCTGCCCACGGGCATTTCCGCCCAGTGCCAGAACGAAAAATCGCAGCACCACAACAAGGAGACGGCCCTGCGCGTCCTGCGGGCCCGCCTCTACAACCTGGAATTGCAGAAACGCGAGGCCGAGCGCCAGGCGGAATACGCAGGCAAGGACGCCATTGCTTTCGGCAGCCAGATCCGCACTTACACCCTCCAGCCCTACCGCTTGGTCAAGGACCACCGCACGGGCTCGGAATCCGGCGACGTGGACGCGGTTCTTGACGGTCAGATCGACCAGTTCCAACACGATTACCTTTTGTACCGCCATGAGCAACAACGCTGAATTTGACGCCCTGGCCCGCGAACTGCGCGCCCTGCGGGAAGAAGGCTGCGGCGACGCCGTGCCCCGGACCCGCGAGGCCATGCTGGTGGTCCGGCTGGTGCGCGGCCTTTCCCGGCAGCGCTGGCAGGAATTCTGCCGCGCCTTTCCTTTGAGCCAGTGGTGTGCCCTGCCCGTGCCCGGCGCGTCTCCGGAAGGGCGGGTCGCGGATCTGCGCTCCGACGTCCAGCCGCCCATGCCGCCGGACATGCCGCCGGATGCCCTGATCGGCGCGCTGAGCGCCGAACTGTTCGCGGCCCAACTGAGCCGCGAACTGCTGCGTCTGGCGCGCAACGGCGGCGGTCTCAGCCTGATCCTCGCGGCCCTGTCCGAACGGCGGAGGCTGTGCGTGGCCTTGGGCGACGGCACGGTGAAACGCCTGGAGCGGCTGCTGGCCGAAACCCTGCGCGACAATCTGGACGCCTGCGACAGCCTGGGCGACATTGCTCCCGGGCGCTATGCCCTGCTTTTGCCGGGCATGGGCCAGCTCAAGGCCCGGCGCTTGGCCGAACGCCTGCAACACGCCTTTGAGGAGCAGGCCCGGCCGCTCTTCCCCACAGGCGGCATCTCGGCCGGAACCGGGGCCAGCTGCGCCCTGGGCATCGTCTGCGTCAGCCAGGGCGCGGAGGGCCGCGCCCTCGACCTGCTCAGCAAGGCCGACACGGCCCTGAACACGGCCATTCAGCAGGAAAACGGGCATATCCACCAGGAAGCGCCCACTCCTCTGGGCGAACGGACCACCCTGGTCCATTCCAGTGAAAAACGCTTTCTCTTTTTCGGCGGAGAATAATTTATGAACAGCACCTTGAGCGTTGCCGTGCTCAGCGGCAAAGGCGGGGTCGGCAAGACCAACCTGTCCCTCAATCTGGCCTGCGCGCTCTACCAGGCGGGCTTCAAGAACCTGCTCATGGACTGCGACATGGGCCTTGCCAATCTGGACGTGCTGCTGGGCATCACCCCGGAAGGCAACCTCCAGGACGCGCTGCTGGGCGACGCGCGGTTAAGCGATGTGCTCTATCCCCTGGAGCCCAAAGGCTTTGACGTGCTGCCCGCGGCCTCGGGCGTGCCCGAGCTCAACGACATGCGCCCTGATCTGCGCGACATGCTGCTGGAACGCCTGGAGCCGGTGCTCGGCAAGTACGATTACATCTTCATGGATCTGGGCGCGGGCATTTCCGAAACAGTGCAGACCTTCGCGGCCATGGCCGCCATGCGCATCGTCATCATCACGCCCGAACCCACATCTCTCACGGACAGCTATGCGCTGATCAAGGTGCTCAACAGCCGCTTCGGCATGCGCGACTTCATGGTGCTGGTTAATCAGGCTGAATCGCCCAAGGAAGCCCAGGGCGCCTTTGAAAAGCTGAACGGGGCCTGCCGCCACTTCCTGCATCTGGAACCCGTGCTGCTGGGCCACGTGCGTATGGACAAAAAGCTGCCCGAGGCCGTCTGCCGTCAGCAGGCCCTGCTGCGTTACGCGCCGGGCAGCCCGGCGGCCCAGGATATCCAGGCCCTGGCGGGCCGCCTGCAACGCGTGCGCCTGAACATGGCCGACTGGCTGGCCCCGCGCGACGTCTTGCAGGCCCCGCATACAGCATTTTGAGTTTGGAAGGTTGCACATTTCAAACTCCACGCCGCCCGCGTGCTGGGGAAGAATACGGTTTATCGCTGCTGTCGATGCCCGCAAGCCCTTTGTGGGCTAACAGGCACGGCTGCGCCGCCTCCGGTCGCTTCCTTGCATTTGGGGGCGGGTATCCGCTCACGCGGCCACCAGAGCAATTCACTCATTTCAAACGTGAATTGCTCTAAGTAAGCGGTTTACCTTACTGCATAAAAGGTATAGGTATAATGAAGCTGGCTGAGTTCCCGCGTTGTCGCCCTTCCCCCACGGGATAATAGTATAACGTGTCAACGGAGGCGTGATGAATAAAAGCGAACTGATCAAGGCTTTGGCCGAAGAGACCAATATTCCCTTTGATGATGCGTCACTGGTTGTGAACACATTCATCGACGCCATGAAAAAATCGCTGATCGCCGGGGAACGGATAGAAATCCGCGGGTTCGGCAGCTTCAAAATCAAGGAATACGGTGGCTACGCCGGGCGCAACCCCAAAACCGGGGAAAGCGTCTCGGTGATTCCTAAACGCCTGCCCTTCTTCCGCGCCGGCAAGGAACTTAAGGAATTCATCAATCAGTAGCAGCCGCGCCCGAGATTGTGTCGGCCGTATCCGAACCGCATTCGCGCGACGGCAAAGCCGTTGTTTCGCGGAACGGTGCGTGTTTCCAACGCCGCGTGACGTCGGAATGATCCGGGCCATGCCTTCCGCCGCCCGTTTACAGAGCCCCGGAGTATTCCGCCACGACGCCGCGGGCGCAGACATAAGGAGTCGGATATGCTTTTTTCCGGTGCGATGACAGCGCTTGTCACCCCGTTCAAGAATAATACCGTGGATGAAGAGACCTACCGGGCCTTTATCGAACGCCAGATCACCGAAGGCATCCACGGTCTGGTGCCTTGCGGCACCACCGGCGAATCCGCCACGCTGTCCCATGAGGAACACGAGCGGGTCATTGAAATCTGTATCGATCAGGCCAAAGGCCGGGTGCCGGTGCTGGCCGGGGCCGGTTCCAACAATACCAGCGAAGCCATCCGCCTGGCCCTCTTTGCCAAAAAGGCCGGGGCCGACGGCGCGTTGCTGATCACCCCCTATTACAACAAGCCCACCCAGGAAGGCCTGTATCTGCACTTCAAGGCCATTGCCGAGACAGTGGATCTGCCCTTGGTGCTCTATAATGTGCCGGGCCGCACGGGCTGCAATATGCTGCCGCCGGTGTTGAGCCGCCTGGCCCGCGACTTTTCCAACATCGTGGGCGTCAAGGAAGCCACCGGCGATATGGTGCAGGGCAGCGAAACGCTGGAAGCCTGCCCGGAGAGCTTCAGCGTGCTGTCCGGCGACGATCTCACCGCCCTGCCCCTGATGGCCCTGGGCGGCAGGGGTGTGATTTCCGTCACCTCCAACCTGGTGCCGGGCCGCGTGGCCGCCATGTGCAACGCCTTTGCCGAAGGCGATCCGGCCGGGGCTGCCCGCCTTCACCATGAGCTCTTCCCCCTGCATCAGGCCATGTTCATGGAAAGCAATCCCATTCCGGCCAAGACGGCCTTGGCCCTCATGGGCCGGATGGAAAGCGAAATGCGCCTGCCGCTCTGCCCCATGAGCGAATCCGGCAAGGCCAGGCTCATTGAGGTGCTGCATCGGCAGGGCCTGCTCTAAAAAACGTTTCCGGCGGATATAAAAAGGAGCGCGTCCATCGAAATGGACGCGCTCCTTTTTATATCCGTTCAATGCCCTGGCGGCCCCGCCGCCAGGGCTGGCCAGCATTAGAGCAGTTTGCGCTTGAAATTATCGCTTAACGGCGAAGTAAATTCGCCTTGCGATAATTTCGCGGCACGGCTTTTCACGGAAAATCCGCACAGAGCGTTAAGATATTTTCAATATCAAACGCTCTATTCTTCCCCGCCCCGATCCTCCCGAACCCGCTGCATATCCTCGGGCTCGTCCGCCAGTTCGCCGTGATGCTTGAGGGTCAGGCCCTGATTGATGAAATAGACGTGCTCGGCAATGTTGATGGAGCGCCGCCAGATCCGGGTCAACGAACGGGTGACCAGAATGATGTGCATGGCCAGGTGGGGCTCAAGATCCGTCCCGTGGCCGGAAAGGCGCTCCATAATGCCCTGGATGATCCGCACCTCGCACTGCACCGCCTCATCCTCGCCCCGGCTCATGTCCAGGGCGGCCTCGACGTCGTTCTCGCGGAAGATGACCACGGCCTGCTCAAAGGCCTGGCGGGCTTTGTCGAACATGACCCGCACATGGGGGATGACGCCGTAACCGGGCATGTCCTGCATCAGAATGGCCTGTTCGGCCATGCTCACGGCCTCGTCGCCGATGCGCTCCAGATCCACCACCATGCGCAGGGCGCTGACCACAAAACGCAGATCCCCGGCCACGGGTTGGGTGCGGGCCAGCAGGCGCAGGGCCATGTCGTCGATGTCGTTTTCCAGCTCGTCGATGGCCGCGTCGCTTTCAATGACCGCTGCCGCGCGGCCGGGATCGTTGGCGGCCAGAGCCTTGTCGGCCTCTTCCAGGGCAATGCCCACGCTGGCGCACATGACCAGAAGGCGCGTGCGCAAGGTCACGAGCATCTGCTGCAAATAATTTTCCTGCTGGTTCATCAGGCTTTCTCCTGAATAAAATTCTTTCCCATACACGAGTTAGTCGCCCTTATTCGTCGCCGCTCCAAGAGCTGTTCCTGAAAAGGGTGTTCGTTCTCTGCCAAAGGAACAGAGCGGCGGCTCTAGCCGAAGCGGCCGGTAATATAGTCCTCAGTCTGCTTCTTGCCGGGCCGGGTGAAAATAACGTCCGTGGCGTCGTGCTCAATAAGGCGGCCCATGTAAAAAAAGCCCGTCCAGTCCGACACGCGCGCGGCCTGCTGCATGTTGTGGGTGACGATGATGATGGTCAACGAAGCCTTGAGCTCGCGGATGCTCTCCTCAATCTTCTGGGTGGCTATGGGGTCCAGGGCACTGGCCGGTTCGTCCATGAGCAGCACTTCCGGCTCCACGGCCAGGGTGCGGGCGATGCACAGGCGCTGCTGCTGTCCGCCGGAAAGGCCCAGCGCCGATGACTGCAACCTGTCTTTGACCTCATCAAAAATAGCGGCCCGGCGCAAGGAAATTTCCACCTTCTCGGCGATCAGCGTTTCGTCGGACAGGCCGTTGACGCGCAGCCCATAGGCCACGTTTTCAAAAATACTCTTGGGAAAGGGGTTGGGCTTCTGAAAGACCATGCCCACCCGGCGGCGCAGCGAAACCACGTCCGTTCCGGGCCGGTTCACATCCTCGCCGTCCAGCAGGATCTCGCCTTCCACGCGCGCGCCGGGCACCAGATCGTTCATCCGGTTCAGGCAGCGCAAAAAGGTGGATTTGCCGCAGCCGGACGGCCCGATCAGGGCCGTAACCCTGCCCGGAGCGAAGTCCAGGCTCACGTCGTGCAGAGCCTTGTTTGAGCCGTAATAGACATTGATATTCCGGGCCAGCAGATTTTCCTTCATGCCTTTGCCGCTCCGTCAGGATTTTCGCCAGAGCGATGTTCGCTCTCAACAGAACCAAGGGTGAACACAAGGGCCGTGCTGCCGTCCTGAGCCGGGCTTTCCGCCCGGATACGGCCGCCGTGCCGCTCCACGATATGCTTGCAGATTGCCAGGCCCAGCCCGGTGGAGGCCTGGCCCCGGTGCCGTTCCACCTGGTAGAAACGCTCGAAAATGCGATCCAGGTCCGCCGCCGGGATGCCGGGCCCGTCGTCCACCACCCGGAAAACCACCTCATTGCCGACCGGATGCGCTGTAACGCGGATGTTGCCGCCTTCCGGCGCGTAGCGGCAGGCGTTTTCCAGCAGGTTGCGAAAGACCTGGGCCAGATGCGGCAGGCTTGCCATGACCCGGCACTGTTCCGGCATATCCACATTCAGATGCAGGTTGCGGCGCTCCAGAACCTCGCGGCACATGCCTTTGGCCTGGGCCAGGGCCTCACGCGGGTCCGTGGGGGCCAGCTCCAGGCTGCCCGTCTTGCCTTCCAGGCGGGCCAGAGCCAGCAGGTCGCCGACCATGCGCGTGAGATAGGCGCCGTTCTTGAGAATGATCTCGCCGAAACGGCGGCACTCCGGCGAGGTGTCCAGGCTGATGAGGGTTTCCGCATAGCCCTGGATGGCCGTGAGCGGGGTGCGCAATTCGTGCGAGACGTTGGCCACAAAGTCGCGGCGCACGCGCTCCAGGCGCACCAGCTCCGTAATGTCGTGGAACACGGCCACGGCTCCCAGGTGGCTGTCCGGCCCGGCGGGCCGCGACAGGCAGACCGACATGACTTGGCCGGACGGCAGGGTGAGGTGCAGGTGGCGCTGCACCCGGCCGTTTTCGTCGCCCGGCTCGCTGCCGGAATCCGAACGGGACGCGTCATGGGATGCGCTTTGAGATGCGGATGACGGCGCGGGCGCGGCCAGCACCTCGTCCACGGCTTTCTGCAATTCCGGCGAGGGGATAATCTCCACCACCTGCGCGCCTTGGGCCGTGGCCGCTGCCGGAAACTCCCCGGCAAGAGCGCGGTTGCAGCGGCGGATATGCCCGTGCGGCCCCAATACCAGCACGCCGTCGCTCATGGTGTCCAGAATGCTTTCCAACTGGGCGGTCTGGTCTGCGGCGGCACGCACATGTTCCTCGATATTTTCGGCCATGCGGTTGACCGCGTCGGCCAGGGGCGCGAATTCACTGCCCGGAATGCGCCGCAGGCGGCGCTGAAAATTGCCCAGGGAAATGGCCTCCACCACGCCGACCATCTGGCTGAGGGAACGGCGCAACGCGCCGGACAGCAGCATGGCCAGCAGCAGGGAAAGGGCCACGGTGATCAGGCCGATCTGGCTGAATACCGTGAGGCGGCTTTCAATCTGGCGCTTCAGATTTTCCAGGGGCACGGCCAGCCGCAACAGGCGGCCGTCGTCCAGGCGGGTCACGGCATAGGCCAAGGGCAGATCCAGAGTGCCGCTGGGCCGGATGGCGAAACCCTGGCCGCCGCCCTCTCCATCCGCGCCGTCCCCTCCGGAAAGGGCCTCGCGCACTTCCGGCCTGTCCGCGTGATTGTCCAGCCGGTCCACGGGCTGGGCTCCCACGGCTGTGTCGGCCAGCACGTTGCCCTTGCCGTCCAGCAGGGAAAGGCGCTCGTCCGGCAGGTTCAGAATGCGGGCCAGTTCCGGCAGAGCGTCAGGATCGGGCCCCAGCTTGTCCAGAATCACACCCGCCAGGCGGGTTTCGTACAACAGGCGTTCGCGGGCGGCCTGCAACTGGCTGTGTTCCAGCCAGCTTTTGCCGTAAAACACGGCAATGCCGATGGAGAGCAGCGCCACTGCCAGCACGCTGCAAAAAATCCGGGTACGAAAGGAAAACATGAACTTACCCCGCCAATGGTTGTCTTTGGCACTCTTCCTGAACCAACGCTGAGCAGAGGCGCTATTCCCTGATCCGGTAGCCCACGCCGCGCACGGTCTCCAGCGCGGCCGCCGCCTCGCCCAGCTTGGAGCGCAGGCGGCGCACATGGGTGTCCACTGTGCGGGCGTAACCTTCAAAGGAATAGCCCCAGACATTGTTCAGCAATTGCTCGCGCGTGCGTACCGTGCCCGCGTGACGTAGCAGATCTTCCAGCAGGCGGAACTCCGTGGCCGTGAGGACCAGCTCCCGCTCTCCGGCGCTCGCCGTGTGCGCGTCGGGCCGCAGCCGGATGCCGTGGCGCTCCAGCAGGGCGCTTTCCGCCACACGGCCGCCCCGGCGCAAAATGGCCTTGATGCGCAACATGAGCTCGCGCACGCTGAAAGGCTTGACCACGTAATCGTCCGCTCCCAGGCTCAGGCCCACCACGCGGTCCATTTCCTCGCCGCGCGCCGTGAGCATCAGCACCGGAATGGCCGAGGTCTCGGCCTGGCCGCCCAACCGGCGGCTGACCTCAAAGCCGTCCAGGGCGGGCAGCATCACATCCAGAATAATCAGGCACGGCAGATGCCGCCGGGCCAGCTCCAGCCCCTTCTGGCCGTCCTCGGCCTCCAGCACGCTGAAGCCCTCGCGCTCCAGATTGAAGCGCAGCAGTTCGCGGATGTCGCTTTCATCTTCCACTACCAGGATATGTTGTGCGCTCATATATCTTTTCCTCTGTGCTGCGGAGCCAGTTAACAATGCCATTGCGCCAAACAGGTGGTGACATTGTTACAATCGCGTGACAAGCGCCTCAACGCCCGATTTCCGCGCCGGACAAGGCTTCGACAGGCGTCCGGCCCGGATTCACGCAGTCTTCGCCTTCCTGTCATCATTCTGTAACAGAGGCCGGTCAAAAGGAAAACGCGCGGGGAGCTTCCCCGCGCGGCACCTTCGCAAACCCTAAGGAGAGTACGGAATGACTATCGGCAAAATGCTGGTCACGGCCCTGACGGTTCTGAGCCTCAGCACCCCGGCCCTGGCGGCCCGGGAAATCGTCATCAACGGTTCCACCACGGTGCTGCCCGTGATGCAGAAGGCCGGCGAGGCCTTCATGGCCTCCCACCCAGGCGTGCAGTTGAGCATCTCCGGCGGCGGTTCGGGCAACGGCATCAAGGCGCTCATCGACAGGCAGTGCGATGTGGCCATGAGCTCGCGCGACATCAAGGGCAAGGAAAAAGCCGCCGCCGACAAGAACGGCGTCACGCCCGTGCGCACGGCCATCGCTGTGGACGCCATCGTGCCCGTGGTCCATCCGTCCAACACGGTCAGCGGCCTGACCACCCAGCAGCTCAGGGACATCTACACCGGCAAGGTCACCAACTGGAAGGAATTGGGCGGCGCTGACGCCAGGATCGTGATCATTTCCCGCGACACCTCCTCCGGCACTTTTGAATGCTGGGAAGAACTGGTCATGAACAAGGAACGCGTGACCCCGGCGGCCCTGATGCAGGCCTCCAACGGCGCTGTGGTGCAGGCCGTATCCAACAACAAGAACGCCGTCGGCTACATCGGCCTGGGCTATCTGGACAAGTCCACCAAGGGGCTCAAGGTCAACAATGTGCAGGCCAGCGCCCAGACCGCGCTTTCCAAGCAATGGCCCGTGGCGCGTGAACTGTATATCTTCACTGACGGCCAGCCCACCGGCGAGGTCAAGGCCCTGGTGGACTACCTGCTGGATCCGGGCAAGGGGCAGAAGAGTGTGCGGGAAGTGGGGTATGTGCCCCTGGCCCATTAAACACGCCGCGCTTTTGCCCACCGGCGGCGTTAGGCGGCATGGCCCGGCGCGCGGAGCGTAGCCGCCTACGTGACCAAGCCGGGCCACTTGCCTGCCTTGCCGGTAAACAAAATCCCCGCCGTGTTTAAACCACCAGTCCAATGGCGGGTTCTTTCCTTAAAGAACCCGCCATTGGGGGAGAAAGCCATGCGCAGAGCCGATCTCAAGGAAAAAATCGTCCAATACAGTCTTACCGGCGTGGCCGGAAGTTCCCTGCTGGCGCTGGCGGGCATTGTGCTTTTTCTGTTTATGGAAGGCCTGCCGCTGTTCGCCCATTATTCGGTTTTCGACTTCCTTTTCGGGCGGCTCTGGTATCCCACGGAAGATCCCGGGCTGTTCGGCATCTTTCCTCTGCTCATGGCCTCGCTGGCGGTGACCCTGTTTTCCTCCCTGCTTGCCGTGCCCCTGGGCGTGCTGACCGCCGTGTACCTGACGGAGATCGCCCATCCGGGCGTGCGCCGGATCATCAAGCCCTTTGTGGAGCTGCTGGCCGCCCTGCCCTCGGTGGTACTGGGCTTTCTGGGCATGGTGGTACTGGCCCCCGTCATCCAGGACTGGCTCGGCGCGGCCACGGGCCTGAACCTGCTCAACGCTTCCCTGGTCCTGGCCCTGATGAGCGTGCCCACCATCTGTTCGGTCTCCGAGGACGCCCTGTACAGCGTGCCCCGCGATCTGCGCGAAGCCTCTCTGGCCCTGGGGGCCACGCGCTGGCAGACCACCGTGCGGGTGGCCATTCCGGCCGCGCTTTCCGGCATCGGTACGGCGGTGATGCTGGGCATGTCACGGGCCATCGGCGAAACCATGGTGGTGCTGATGGTGGCCGGGGGCGCGGGCCTGATCCCCACCTCCCTGCTGGACCCGGTGCGGCCCATGCCCGCCTCCATCGCGGCCGAAATGGCCGAAGCGCCCTTCCGCAGCGATCACTACCACGCCCTGTTCGCCATCGGCATCGTGCTCTTTTTCCTGACCCTGGCCTTTAATCTGGCGGCCGGGCACATTGCCGAAAAACACCGTCAGGCCGGTTCGTCCGGTCTCTAGAACAGATTAACTTTGAAATTTTACAAATTTCAAAGTTGGCATTCTGGCGAAAAACGTGGTTTTCGCCAGAATCCACGCCACTTCGTGGCGGCTGCCGCCTTCGCGTCAGCAGAGCAATTTCAAAGTGAAATTGCTCTAGGGCCTGTTAACACTATTTGACAAAGAGCGAGTATTCCGTAAGAATGTCTTATGCAAATTACTCGTGAACAATATGAGAGAATCGCTGACTGCTTCCCGCGCCAAAGAGGTAATGTCCATTTTGACAATCTCCAGGTGTTGAATGCGATTCTGTACGTTGCGGAGCATGGGTGTAAATGGCGTGGACTGCCGAAAAATTTTGGCTGTTGGCACAGCATCTACACGCGCATGAACCGCTGGAGCAAGAACGGAGTTCTTGACCGTATATTTGAACGCCTTCAACAAGAGCAGATACTCCGCCTTAAAATAGAAGCAGTTTCTCTCGACAGTACTATTGTTAAAGTTCATCCCGATGGAACAGGGGCCTTAAAAAAACAGGTCCGCAGTCCATCGGAAAGTCCAGAGGCGGCTGGACGACCAAGCTTCATATGGTTGCCGCGAATGCTGAATGCGCGTTGAATTTCAGCCTCACTCCCGGCAACGCCGGCGATGCCCCCGAGGGGCGCAGGCTGCTTGTCCAGTTGGGGCCGATGCCAGCGCCGTGCAGCTTGCTTATGGATGGCGCATATGAGGGTAATGAAACGACTCGCTTGGGACGTGAGTTGGGCTTCACTCCGGTGGTGCCGCCCAATCCCAACCGACTGAAACCGTGGGAGTATGACAAAGAGCTATACAAAAGACGTAATGAGGTAGAACGGCTTTTCAGGAGGCTCAAAGGCTTCCGCCGTGTTTTTACTCGGTTCGATAAGCTCGATGTCATGTTCCTGGCCTTTGTCGTCTTTGCGTTAATTGTTATAGCTCTGAAATAGTGTTAACAGGCCCTAGAGAAAATTACCTTTGAAACTCTTTGCGCTCCAAAGGTTCATTCGGCCGCTTCGGCTGAATCCACGCCGCCTCGTATTTCAACTTTGAAAAATCAGAGGAGCACCTCCCATGTCAGCTCTGTCCCCCGGCATTTCCTCCAGCCGCTCCCGCCTCTGCCGCCAGGCCGCCATGTTCTGGCTGCTGCGGTGCATCGCCGCCGTCAACGTGCTGGCTCTGGTCGGCGTGTGCGCCTTTCTGCTCTGGCACGGCTTACCCGCCCTGTCCTGGGAATTCCTCACCGAACCGCCGCGCAAAATGATGACCGAGGGCGGCATCTGGCCCTGTATTCTGGGCACGGCCATCCTGTCCCTGGGTGCGCTTTTGCTGGCCTTTCCCATGGGCGTGGCCTCGGCCGTGTATCTGCACGAATATGCCAAGCGCAACGCCTTCGCCCGTTATGTGCGCCTGGGCGTGAACAATCTGGCCGGGGTGCCCTCGGTGGTCTTCGGCCTGTTCGGCCTGTCCTTTTTCGTGACCTTCTGCGGTTTCGGGGTGAGCATCCTTTCCGGGGTGCTGACCCTGGCCGTGCTGACCTTGCCGGTGATCATCGGCACGGCCGAGGAAGCCCTGCGCTCCGTGCCGGACACCTACCGCGAGGCCTCTCTGGCCCTGGGAGCCACCAAATCCCAGACCATCGCCCGCGTGGTGCTGCCCTGCGCCCTGCCCGGCATGCTCACCGGAGCCATTCTGGGCGTGGCCCGAGCCGCCGGTGAAACCGCGGCCATCATGTTCACCGCCGCCGTATTCTATACGCCCAAGACCCCGGACTCGATTTTCAGCGCGGTCATGGCCCTGCCCTACCATATGTATGTGCTGGCCACTGCGGGCACGGAGATCGAAAAAACCCGCCCCCTGCAATACGGCACGGGTCTGGTGCTGATCCTGCTGGTGCTGGGCATGAATCTGCTGGCCGTGTTGCTGCGGGACCATCTGCAACGCCGACGCTAGAGCATTTTAACTTTGAAATGCTCTAACGCCGAACACGGTGAGGCGCGCCGCGAAGCGGCGTGGATTTGGGCAAAAATGCGATTTTTGCCCAAATGAACCCTTTGAAACGCTACACGTTTCAAAGGTAATCTGCTCTAGGACAAGGTTTGGAATGCACAGCATTTCGAACGGAACATGCTCCAGGAGCTTTCCTTCCCTCCCAAAACACGAGGCCCCCGCATGCTTGGCGAGCATGCGGGGGCCTCGTTCATGGCTACAAGAGATGCATCATAGCGGCGCGTTGGCGCCATGCTCATCATAGTCGTCCAAGGCCCTGGACACCAGCTTGGCCAGACCGATCAGGGCTACCAGGTTGGGCAGAGCCATCAGGCCGTTGAACATGTCGGCCAGCTCCCAGACAAGGTTGACCTGGAGGAAGGAGCCCAGCACCAGAAAACCCATGACCAGCACCCGGAAGACCGGCACGGCGCCGACTCCGAAAAGATACTTGATATTCTGCTCCGCGAAGAAATACCAGCCGATAATGGTGGAAAAAGCGAAAAAGAAAAGGCAGACCGCCACAAAGCCGAAGCCGTAGCCCGTGGAGCCCAGGCCGGTCTCAAAGGCCTTCTGGGTCAGGGCGATGCCCGTGGTGCTGCCGTCAATGGCCCCGGTGACGAAGATGACGAAGGCGGTCATGTTCAGAACCACAAAGGTATCCACAAACACGCCCATAATGGCCACAAAGCCCTGCTGGGCCGGGTACTTGACCTTGGCCACGGCGTGGGCGTGCGGCGTGGAGCCCATGCCCGCTTCATTGGAAAAGAGGCCGCGGGCCACGCCATAGCGCATGGCTTCCTTGACGCCCGCGCCGATCAGGCCGCCTGTGGCCGCCGAGGGGTCGAACGCGCCCACAAAAATCATCTTGAAAGCGGGCAGCAGCATGTCCAGGTGGGTCAGCAGCACCCAGAGGCCGCCGGCCAGATAAAGCACGGCCATGAGCGGCACGATCTTTTCCGTGGTGGCCGCGATACGGCGCATGCCGCCGAAAAAGACGAAACCGGCCAGCAGGGCCAGAACCACACCGATGATCCAGGTGGGAATGCTGAACGCGGAATGGAAGGCGTCGGCAATGGAATTGGCCTGGACCATGTTGCCGATGAAGCCCAAGGCAATGATGATGGCCACGGAAAAGAAAGCGGCCAGCCATTTGCAGCCCAGGCCCTTGGAAATATAGTAGGCCGGGCCGCCGGTGACATGTCCTTCGGAATCGCGGGTCTTGTACAGCTGGGCCAGCACGGCCTCGGCGAAGATAGTGGCCATGCCGAAAAAGGCGGCTATCCACATCCAGAAAATGGCGCCGGGACCGCCCATGGCAATGGCCGTTGCCGCGCCCGCCAGGTTGCCCGTGCCCACCTGGGCGGCAATGGCCGTTGCCAGGGACTGGAAGGAAGTCATGCCGTCCTTGCCGGCCTTTTTGCCGAAGAGCGTCAGGTCGCCGAAGGTATAGCGGACTACTTTGCCGAATTTGCGGATCTGCACGAACTTCAGGCGAAACGTATAATAAATGCCCGTGCCCACCAGTAAGGGGATCAGGCAATATACGCCCCACAGCACGCTGTTGATATTCTGAACCAGTTTTGTGAGCTCTTCCATGCTCCCTTCTCCTTGATGGCGATTCTCCCCGGCGGGGCATGCCGTTCGCCGCCCGTTGTTTTATTCCGCCCACCGGGCATTACGCTTCTCGCTTCATTTCCGTTTTGGCCGCCTCCGGCGCGGGCAGGGGGCGGGCTATGGGGCTGCCGCCCCCTCCTCCGCCCCCTTGCAACCCCCCGGAACACCCCTGTGGAGCTTTCCAATGCTTCCAGCTTCCGAGGGCTGCGCGGCGTTTGCTGCGGGAGCTTCCCTCACCTGCTTTTGCAGATTCGGGCGATCTCCCTCCGCGCCACGCAATGCCATTCACTGACTATCTTTGAAAAAGGAACTGACCCCATTCCGAAAGTTATTGAAACGCGGGCTTAGAGCAATTTCACTTTGGAATTTTACAAATTTCAAAGTTGGCACCGTGTGCAGCGTTAGAGCAATTTGATTTTGAAATTGCTCTAAGGTGACCTCTCTACATACAAAATTACTCTGACTACGGGAGGAAAATGGAATGCCCCTGGTCACGTCCGTCGCCCATTTTTCGCAGCCTACTCCCCGCGCTACAAGCAGGCAAGCCGGAAAACAGACGCGAAAAGGGGGAGCCGAGGCTCCCCCTTTTATAATCATCCTACGGGATAAATCCCGCGCAAATCGGGCTTAGAAGCTGTATGCGAAGATCAGCTGGGCCTTCCAGGCGTCCTGCTTCTGGAACGAGCTGGAGTTGTTGGCCTTCTTCCAGGTGTCGTTGTCCATGAAGTTGGCAATATAGCCCAGCTCCAGGTTCACGTCGAAGTTTTCGTACATCTGGTAGGAGTTGACCAGGTTGAATTCCAGCAGGCCGTCGTTGGTGGTCAGGTACGGGGAAGCATTGCTGCCCCAGCCTTCATTCCAGGAATAGGCGTTGTTCATGTACTTGGCCATGGAGGTGGAGTTGGTGCCGCCCCAGTAGGCCACGCGGAAGGTGTGCTTGAGGTCTTCCAGGAAGCTCATATCACGGACCTGCAGGCCCAAGCCCCAAGTGCCGGCGTATTCCAGAGAGTTGTCAACCCACATCCAGCCGTAGTTGCCGTCGCCCATGAAGGAGGTGAAGTTGCCCATGGGCACGATGGAAGGCATGCGCTCGGAACCGTTCTTCACGTTGCCGTCATCGCCGGAACCGTACCAGCCGAAGATGCCGGGAACGCCCCAATCCATCTTGTATTCCACCAGGGCTTTGGCCAACCAGCCCTGACGCTCGGTGCTGCCGCGCTTATAGACGGTGTTATGGTTCTTGTAGGCATCATAACGGCCCATGGCTTCCACATAGCCGTAATTGATGTCCACTTCGATGTTCAGCGGATCCCAGGCGGTGATGGCGAAGGGCAGACCGGCCCAGAACATGGAGCCATAAGCCTTGCTGGTTTTGCCGATGGGCCATTCGTTATTGGGGGTGCCGAAATAGGGACGCGTGGTAAAGGGCAGATTGCCGTCAGCCGTGGAACCAAGATCCGTGAGGGTGTTCTTGCCGGCAGCGCCGTACATGGCCCACGGGGTGATTTCAAAGCCGTCCAGCTTCACGGGCACCATCAGGGCGAACAGATCCATGTTGTCCAGGAAGTTCTGATTGTAGTGCTCGTTGTCGCCCCTCTTATAACCGAGGTAGTTGTCATTGGCGGGACGCGCCCACAGGGCGGTGAGGCCGACATTCTCGTTGAACTGGTAGGAGGCGGTGATACCGGCCGCGTCGGTGTCCATGATGGCGGAACCACCGGCCTTGTTGGGCAGGGTCACGCCCTGGATGCCCATGCGGAACTTCAGGTCGGTCTGCGGCACCATCCAGTCGATGTAGGCGCGCTTGAGCTTAATGGTGTTGGCGCCGTCAGCGCCCAGAGCGCCGCCGCCCACGCCGGCTCTATTGGAACCCCAAACCTGGTTGCCGATTTCAAAGAAAACCGTGCCCGACAGAGATTCGGAAGCCACGGCGTCCAACTGCAAGCGCACGCGCTGCTGCGCGGCGAACTTGTCGTTGCTGTTCAGTTTTTCTTTGGGGCCGTTGCCGGTACGGGTCTTGTTGATCAGCTGATTTTCGCCGCCGGCGAAGCCCATCAGCCACTGGCCCTTGGCCTTGAAATCAATGGCGCTGGCGCCCGTCGCCACGCCCAGCAGCATGCCAGCCGCCAACAGAAGCGTACAGATACGTTTCATGTTTTTTCCTTCCTCTCGTTTGAGCCCTCAAAAAGTTAAAAAAGTTGTCCTGTCCCATACAGGTTGACATACTGTTTATCGGCTTTCGGGTAGGAAGGCAAGGCTTTTTGTAAAAAAATTTTTACCGCCTCGCGGCTTCGCCCCAAGACAAAGAAAAAACCGGCCCCGAAGGACCGGCTGCCGGCACGGCAACATATATAAAGCTATAAAAAGTCCGGGTCCGCCGCCGCCTTGCCACCGGCCAGCATGATCCGCACATAATGCAGGCCGTGCTCGTCCACCGGGATGATGGGGAAGGCAAGGCCGCAAGCATCGCAGGAGATCATCCGAGGTTCCGTGGGGCTGACCAGAGGGATATGCTTGCCGCATTGCGGGCACTGGTAGAAGAAGAGGATTTCCATGCCGTCCGGCGGCACGGGCGTCAGGGGACGGTTTTTCTTGTCAGCCATGCCGCACCTCTTTGGCGGCCAGATTCCGGCCGGTCATGGGCGCTGAGGGCTCCATGCCCCAGAGCCCGAGCAGGGTCGGGGCCACATCGGCCAGCTTGCCGTCGGCCAGAGCTGTGACGGCGCCGCCCGGCTCCAGCAGAATGCAGGGCACGGGATTGGTAGTGTGCGCCGTGTGCGGTTGCCCCTCGGGGGTCAGCATGACCTCGCAATTGCCGTGGTCCGCGATGATCAGCATGCGGCCGCCGCGCGCCTCCACGGCTTTGAGCATGCGCCCCACGCATTCGTCCACCACGGCACAGGCCTCCACCGCCGCCTTGAGCACGCCGGTATGGCCCACCATGTCGCCGTTGGCCAGATTGCAGACCACCAGGTCGTAAATGCCCTTGTCCCAGGCTTCCACAAACTTGTCGGTGACCTGGCGGGCGCTCATGGCCGGTTTGAGGTCATAGGTGGGCACGTCGCGCGGCGA
This sequence comes from Desulfovibrio sp. 3_1_syn3, assembly GCF_000145315.2. Lineage (NCBI taxonomy): Bacteria > Pseudomonadati > Thermodesulfobacteriota > Desulfovibrionia > Desulfovibrionales > Desulfovibrionaceae > Desulfovibrio > Desulfovibrio sp. 3_1_syn3. The sequence continues at coordinate 1,745,125 of NZ_ADDR02000001.1, read as the reverse complement.
CGGCACCAGAATGCGGTCCTCGCCGCGGAAGGGTTCTTCCACGCCCCCGTTGAAGAAGTAGGTCACATGGGCGTATTTTTCCGTTTCCGCCAGGCGGAGCTGGCGCAGACCGGCCCGCGAAACCACCTCGCCCAGCCCCATGGTCACGGCTTCCTTGGGAAAGGCCACGGGAATGCCGAAATGCGCCTCATAGGAGGTCATGGACCCGATGCCCGCCAGTTTGGGCAGCGTGCCGCGCTCAAAGCCCTTGAAATCCGGCTCGATAAAGGCCTGGGTCAACTCCCGCATGCGGTCGGCCCGGAAATTGAAGAAAAAGAGCGCGTCCCCGTCGGCCATGCCCACGGGCTCCTCGGCCCCATCCGGGAGGGGAGCGCTTGCGCAGCGCACGGGCTTGACGAACTCGTCGGTGATGCCCTCGGCATAGGAAACCTCAAGGGCCTTCACCGCGTCCGGGGCCACGCGGCCCTCCGCGCTCTGCCCGTGGACCAGCAGATCCCAGGCGGCCTTGACCCGGTCCCAGCGCTTGTCGCGGTCCATGGCGTAGAAACGCCCCACCAGACCGGCAATGCGCGCCAGAGGCTGGTCCTTGAGATGCTCCTCCAGCGCGCGCGCAAAGCCCACGCCGCTTTTGGGGTCCGTGTCGCGGCCGTCCATGATGCAATGCACCCGCACGGGCACGCCCGCACGGGCGGCCATATCGCAGATGGCTTCCAGATGCCGGATATGGCTATGCACGCCGCCGTCCGAGAGCAGGCCCGCCAGATGCAGCCTGCCGCCGCTCTTTTTGAGCGTTTCCAGCAGCCCATTGAGCACCGGGTTGGCGGCAAAGGAGCCGTCCTCCAGGGCCACATCGATACGCGTCATGTCCTGGTAGACCACGCGCCCGGCCCCGATGTTCAGGTGGCCCACCTCGGAATTGCCCATGTAGCCTTCAGGCAGGCCCACGGCCCGGCCCGAGGCCGTCAGTTGCGCATGCGGGCAACGGGCGTTGAGGTTGTCCAGATTGGGAGTGGGCGCGAGATACGGCGCATTGCCGGGAGTGGGCGCGGCCAGGCCCCAGCCGTCAAGAATCAGCAGCAAGGTGGGAGTCATGCCGAGGCCTCCCCCCCGGGTCCGGCCGCCGAAGCCGCATGGTCGGAGGCGCGGGCCGGAGACTGGCCCCAGAGGGCCTCCAGACGGTACAGCTCCCGCACGGGCTCCAGAAAAATGTTGATGACGATGTCGTTCAGATCCACAAGGATCCACTGTCCGGCCTCATAGCCCTCGACGCGCAGATATTCGTAATTGCGTTCGTGGCAGAGAGCGGCCACCCCGTCGGCCAGGCTCTGGGCATGGCGCATGGACCCTGCGGTGAGCACCAGCAGGGCGTCGGCAAAGCCCCCCTGCTCGGTGAGATTGAGACTGACGATGCGTTCCGCCTTGTGTTCTTCAAGCCAGGCCGTGATGACAGCCAGCTTTTCGGCCAGGGGAACGTCCGCATAACGCTTGCGGCCCGGGCGCGCGGCCTGGGCCTCGGTATTTTCGGTAGAAGGAATCTGTTCCATGTCAAGCACATATCCCAAAGCCGGACTGAGAGCAATGGCGTGGTGGCCAAGGCGGCGGCACCGCGGAGTTCCAATGGATAGCCGCCGGAAGGCAAAGCCGTGCGTCGGGCCGGTTGACCCGGCCCCCACATTGCGGCATACCGGAGTGACGCCGCGCGCCGCGCGCGTTTCCCTGTTTTTCTGTCCCAGGGCATTTCAACTTTGAAATTGCTCTAGCGCCGCACACGATGCGGCGCGGATTCTGACGAAGCGGCCGAAGGGCTGTCCCCGTTGGCGACAACGGAGCCATACGAAGATCGACAGCAGCGATAACCACGTTTTTCGTCAGAATGCCGACTTTGAAATTTGCAAAATTTCAAAGTTAATCTGCTCTAGTTCCGCCATATAATAAGGAGTGGCCCGTGCTCTTCAATATCAAACAGGAAACCCTGCCCCGCGAGGAACTGGAAGCGCTGCAATTGCGCCGCCTGCGCGATCTCTGCAACCGCGTGTACGCCAATGTGCCCTTTTACCGCAAACGTTTCGACGAGATCGGGATCACCCCCGCGGACATCAAAACCCTGGCGGACCTGCGGCTCCTGCCCTTCACCGAAAAGCAGGATATGCGCAATCACTATCCCTACGGCCTGTTCGCCGTGCCCAGAGAAAACATCGTGCGCCTGCACGCTTCCAGCGGCACCACGGGCAAGGCGGTGGTGGTGGGCTACACGGCCCGCGACCTGGAAAACTGGGCGGAACTGGCCGCGCGCAGCCTTTCGGCGGCCGGGGTGAACCGCACGGACATCGTGCACGTGGCCTACGGCTACGGCCTGTTCACCGGCGGCCTGGGCGCGCACGGCGGCGCGGAATACCTGGGAGCCACGGTGGTGCCCGCCTCGGGCGGTGCCACGCGGCGGCAGGCCTTTCTGCTGCGCGACTTCGCGGCCACGGTGCTCTGCTGCACGCCCTCCTACGCCCTGCACCTCTGGGAGGCCGGACAGGAGGCGGGCATCGACTTCCGCGACCTGCCGCTGCGCATCGGCGTGTTCGGGGCCGAACCTTGGACCGAAGCCATGCGCCGGGACATGGAACAGAAAATGGGCATCGACGCCCTGAACATCTACGGCCTTTCCGAGATCATGGGACCGGGCGTGGCCATGGAGTGCGTGGACGCCAAATGCGGCATGCACCTCTGGGAGGACCATATCCTGCCCGAAATCATCGACCCGATCAGCGGAGAACAACTGCCGCCCGGCGAAGTGGGCGAACTGGTGCTGACCACCCTGACCAAGGAAGGCATCCCCCTGCTGCGTTACCGCACCCGCGACCTGACCAGCCTGGATTACACGCCCTGTCGTTGCGGGCGCACCCATGTGCGCATTTCGCGCCTGCGCGGCCGCAGCGACGACATGCTGATCATCCGCGGGGTCAACGTCTTCCCACAGCAGATCGAAGGCATTCTCATGGAGAGCGAGGGCCTCACGCCCAACTACCAGATCATTGTGGACCGCTCCAATAATCTGGACACACTGGAAGTGCGCGTGGAAGTGAGCGATTCGCTCTTTGCCGACGAAATCCGCAAGCTCCAGATGCTGGAAGGCCGTTTGCAGAAGAATATCAAGGAATTTCTGGGCGTCACGGCCAAGGTGCGCCTGATGGAGCCGCATTCCATCCAGCGCTCCGAAGGCAAGGCCCAGCGCATTGTGGACAACCGCCTCAAGGATTGAACGCCGCGCCGGGATGCGGGCCGGGGATGATTTCAACAGTCCGTATTCCGGCGTTTTTCCGGCACAAAAGAGCGATTGGGAAAAAAGTTTCAGCCCGGCGCTTGACAGCCGGGAAAGGAACGCGTAAAAGATTTTTTCGCTGAGCGGGAGTAACTCAGTGGTAGAGTGCAACCTTGCCAAGGTTGAAGTCGCGGGTTCAAATCCCGTCTCCCGCTCCAATTTTTTTTATCGGCGGCATAGCCAAGTGGTAAGGCAGAGGTCTGCAAAACCTCCATCTCCAGTTCAAATCTGGATGCCGCCTCCAGAGTATTTTCACGCCTCGCCGTTTCATATATGCGGGAGTAACTCAGTGGTAGAGTGCAACCTTGCCAAGGTTGAAGTCGCGGGTTCAAATCCCGTCTCCCGCTCCACCGCCCTTTCTGCGGGAATAACTCAACGGTAGAGTGTCAGCTTCCCAAGCTGAAGGTTGCGGGTTCAAATCCCGTTTCCCGCTCCAGATTTCAAAACAGCCGAGTCCGGCACGGTCTAAAAATCCTTTCCTGGCAAGAGAAAAGCGAAAATAGATTGTCTGGACTCGGCTCAAAAAATCCATAGACAGCCTACTCCTTTGGGGGCACTTCTGGGGGTATATAGCCCCTTGCCAGGAGTCTATACCCCCATGCCCCTCACAGATACGGCAGTACGTGGCGCAAAGCCCGCAGACAAGCCCCAAAAGCTCTTTGACGGCAACGGCCTCTTTCTTTATGTCGCTCCAAGCGGCACCAAAAGCTGGCGCTTGAAATACCGATTTCAAGGCCGTGAAAAACTTCTTACTCTCGGCACATACCCCCAACTTTCCCTCAAAGAAGCGCGAGAAGCCTGTGCTGCCGCCAAAAAACAGCTTGGCGGGGGTATCGACCCGTCCGTGCAGAAAAAGGTGATTGCCCGCGCTTGGGAAAACACCTTTGAGGCCATAGCGCGGGAATGGCACGAGAACAAAAAATCCGCTTGGACGGAGCGCTATGCGGGAGACATGCTTGAGCGCATCGCCAGCAACATCTTTCCCTATCTCGGCAATCGCCCCATCAATGAAATTACCCCGCCGGAACTTTTAAGCGTACTGCGGAAAATCGAAGCGCGTGGAGCCTTTTACCAAGCCAACCGCTTGCGTGAATCCTGTTCTCTGGTCTTCCGGTACGCCATTGCCACCGGCAGAGCCGAGCGCGACACCGCCGCCGATCTGCGTGGAGCGCTCAAAAGCCACGTTACTACCTCACGGGCCGCTATTACCGAACCGGAGGAAGTAGGCGGCCTGTTGCGGGCCATAGACGGCTATACAGGCCACTTTGTCACCAAGTGCGGCTTACAGCTTCTGGCGTTGACCTTTCTTCGCCCTGGGGAAGTGCGCTTGGGCGAATGGTCGGAAATAGACCTTGATGAAAAGCTCTGGCGCATCCCGGCAAAACGAATGAAAATGCGCCTTGACCATTTAGTGCCATTGAGCGCTCAAGCTTGCGCCGTTCTGGAAGAACTGCGCGAACTCACCGGACGTGGTCGCTTGATGTTTCCGGGGCTGCGGGCAAAGGAACGGCCAATCAGTGACGCGACCTTTATCGCCGCCCTGCGGCGCATGGGCTTTGAAAAAGATGAAATGTGCGCTCACGGCTTCCGCTCAATGGCAAGTACCATCCTCAACGAGCAAGGCTATCCAGCCGATGCCATCGAAAAGCAGCTTGCCCACAATCCGCGTAACAAGATACGCGGTATTTACAACCGCGCCGAGTACTTGCCAGAACGCCGGAAGATGATGCAGGATTGGGCGGATTATTTGGAAAAATTGCGAAATAGTTAAGCAACGCTTGCTTATCCATGTATTCTGGTTGCAGCATAGGGATAGTTCATGAGTATTGAAATTGACCGAAAACGATTATTGCAAAATAGTAATCTCGCAGTACTGACTAAAAAATTTTCCACCGAGGAATTGATTTCAGTTTACCTTTCAAACAAGGGCAAAAACTGTGACTACACGATATTTCCAGCAATCATTCCTTTAAAAAAAGCAAAACAAGTTCTATCAGATCAAGGGTGGGACTTTTTGGAGGGGCGAGGCAAGCCCGGCATTATTGTTTACCATGAAGGGAAGCAGGAAAAACCAAGATATTATCGATATGGTAATAACGATGGCTTTGAACCGTTTGTGCTTACTAGAAATTTCAGAAACAAAAAAGGCTGCTTTGAGCTTTGCGAAGAATTTCGACTACTACACAATTTATACCATGATATTGATTCCAATACCTATTTGAAATTATTCGATAATCACGAGGAAATTATAGCCACTATCAAAGAAAATGAGGTAAAAGTTCGATTAAAAGAAATACAGCAATTTTTGGCAATAAAAAGAAAATACCTCTCTATCCAATTCGATTTTCGTGAACATTCTTTACATCCCCTTGAAGATTTAAATCTTGTCGGATGCGATAGAGAGCATGTGGAAACACTAGCCAGCTGGATCATTGGCTTTGCCGATTATGGTGGCGCAGCAGATGAAGATAGAGCCTTTAGCCGCTTGTTAGGCAAGAGGTTAATAGCGCCGTTGCCATTTACAGAAAGTGGTTTTGTAGGTGCTGCACCTGAGCGCCCCAAAAGATATGTCGACTTTATTATTGGCACAACCCCAGAGAGACAAGAAGTCATTTATACTTCGAATCCAGGTTGTTTAGCTGATTTTTTCGGAGCCAACCCAGATGCTCCAAATTACTTAACTCCAGTTCATTTCAACAAAGAAGTTCTTGAGAAATACTATCAACGCCCAAGTAAGTACAAGGTTGAAGACGGACTCCTATGCTGCGGTAATGATTGGGCTTTACAAATTGATAATCATTTTGATGACAAGGTTATTGCGTGGCTTGGCGACCTAGGACGTGATCTTCCATACGATGAGCAAATGTTTTGGAGAGCATATAACATAAGCCCAGGCGCTAATAAGATAAGCAATATTTTTTTCAAGCGACAACTACTTGCTCAACCAACAGATTCAACGAACATTGAGCACTTGTTTCAAGACCGCTATGCCAAGTTAAGAAAGGTATGCGAGGAGCATTTAAGTTGGCAAATCCTGCTACCGCTGAACCAAGACGATTCTTACCATATTGACTGCGTACGGACTTCTTTAACGAATGAGCAGAAAGAATTCGATGAGCAGTTGCTCAGCCTAACCAAAATACTGATAGACTCTTTGAATGAAAAACAAATATCGCAGTTACTGCCATCAAGTTCGGATATCGTTGGTGGTATCAACAAATTAGAAGCAGTCTTTACTTTGAAAAAAATAGAAGGCGCGGAACAAATTGATTTCCTAAGAAAACTTCAAAAGTTACGCTCAAAAAGCGCTGCACATAGGAAAAGCCAGGAGTACAGGAAAACAATAAAAGACCTTAGCTACCACCAAATGCCACTCAAAGAGGTATACTCTGACCTCTTGCAGCAGGCAGTAGCTTTTTTCTGCTTTCTAATACACATAATTGAGAATAAGCAACTGCAATAATATATACCGCTGCCAGCGAGGCGGCGCGAACCTTGCGAGGCACACCACTAAGAAGTGTGCCGCTGCAAGGAGCGTGACGCCTCAGTTCTATGGCAGTCTTCTTTCGGTCTTCCGGCTGTCTTGGATGCGTCCTTTTCAGAAGACTGTGAATGGGCAGTGTTCCCTCTTCTTGACTCTCCCGGTCAAGCTGGAAGCTTGCCCACGTTTTACGAAGTAAAGCATAGTGAGCTATACTTCTGCTTTCCGCAAAGATCAGAGGCAGACCCATCCGCCACGCTCGAAGCCTCGCAGAGCGCACTCAGTTTCCATAGGAAACTGGTAAGTGCGCTCTACTTTCCCGTAAAAATTCAGAGCGTATATCCAACGGCACAGCTAGCAGATTCAGGGGGCAATAAACCAATCTCCGCCCACAGGTGACGTATCTATTGCACTTTTATGCAAATACCGCCCAACCATGACGCGATATTGAAAATAGCAACGCAAGTGGGCAGTGGGCGTTATTCGGTTAATAGTTTGCAATCAAGAGATAGAGCAGGACAGGTGAGGTAGCGCTACCTCCCGTCCTGCCCTGCGTGGCTGCTTATTCGCCTTTCGGCTCAACGCTAATTCACGGACTCAACCTTGTCATAGAAATTCTTCATCCGAAGCACCAGGGCGGACACCTGCTCAAGCAAGCACCCCAGACTGGCAATGACATAGCCTTTCACGCGCACGTCATGGTGTGTGTTTTTCATCACCTTGACCAAGCCGACCAGTAGCATGTGTGTTTCTGCCAGAAGCCCGCGAAAATCTTCTGCGCGGTAACGCTTCAATAGTTCCCGCTCATGCTGCACCGTTCCCGGTGAGAGATAATAGCAACGGGTTTCTCCATTTTCAGCAGGCCGCAGAACGCCCTCCCGACTTTGTTCTGACGGCTCATACATCGCAAGCAAGTCTTGAGTGGCTTCTTGAAATCTTTCGATTCGCTTTGCCATTTCAGGATGGCTTGGAGGATAGGACGCGGAAGATTGAGGCTGCGGAACAGCACTCCGGGAGTGATGGGACATAAGGCACCTCGTGATTTGTACGATTGGCATTGCTACAAATAGCAAATGCCGGGTGTCGTACCCGCCCACGAGAGCGGTTTATGGCTTTTGGCCTTTCGGCTTGGACATGACCATAGCACCCGGCAATAGATAGCCAGAAGCGCCAACCAATGGGCGCAAAAAAGCCATACTGTCGGGATGGTAGCCGCTCGTGGAGGTGGGTACGAATCACCTATCAAAAAGAAAACACACTATTTCAATAAGGTCAAGAATCACGCTGCCCGTGAGGATTGAAGCGAATAATATATTAGCGTATATCTAGGCATCCGAAGCAATAACAACATAATTTAATTTACTATGCTTACTCCACAATCCTTAAAAATTGAAATTCTAGCTAATATCAAGGCAGATTTTGGCGAAAAAAGCCCATTATATCAGTCATTGATGATGTCTGAAATGGAGTATGAAGATTCTGGCCTTTTTTCACGAAAAATATGGAATGTTTTCTCTCGCCATTTAAAAATATTCTGTCTTTCTGAAAACAAAAAGGCATTAGACAACAATATAGAATATTTATTTAAGGTGGCTGATGGAATACACAGTGTTCAATCAAATGGAACATCAGACTATTGTATCACAGAAATTAATATACTTGTCAGAAATAATCTCAAGCCAGATGTATATTCAACTGATGAAATTGTTATAAATTCATCGGTAAAAATTGATACAAGTAAAAATTATATTAATCAAGGTGGATTTGGACGTATATATAAGATTCATGATAGCTTTTTAGATAGAGATTTCGCCTACAAATTTTTTGACCCGAGTCCATTTAATGAAGAAAGCTTAGACGACTTAGTTAGGCGATTTATCCGAGAGGGTAAAAAGCTTTTGCGGTATAGACATGAAAATATTGTTGCAGCATATGATGTTGGATGCGTATCCGGTTCAAATGTGTATTATTTGAAAATGGAATATATAGATGGTGTAAATTTATTAGATTTTATTTCTTGCAATACATTGGATACAAAAATAAAAATAAGTATTGCGGATCAATTTATATCTGCAATGGGATATATCCACTGTATTGGAGATTTGCATAGAGATATAAGCTATCAAAATATTCTTGTTACTAAGGATAATAAAGTTAAAGTTATTGATTTTGGATTTTCTAAAGGTCGCGATGATACCAGTTATGAAACAACAAAGTATCCTCTTGCTTCAAAATTTGCGGCCCCTGAGAGCACTGGTCAAGTAAAAGATAGCTTTAGCGCGGAAGTCTACTCAATCGGTGCCGTGCTGTATTCGATATTTACTCAAAGTAAATTTCACTCACAAAATATTTTGAATCTTGAAGAGTACGACATACCTGACAATTATAAGTCAGTAGTGTTGAAATGTTTAGAAACGAATCCAGACAATAGAATAAAGAAAGCAAACCATATTAACTGGCATTTAAGAAATTATTTGAATAAAAAGAGCGACACAAGCATCGATTTGACAAGAAGAAATGAATACAATCTTGATTGGCTGGCGTCTTTCATTAATGAGGTAATAATTAAGATTATATTCAACTATGGTGAGTATCCAGACTTTGATTCTGTACAGATATGGATTACTGAAGAATTCAAAAGCGCCATAGAAGATAATGCATTTATTAAAGAAATTCATTTTTCAAATTTGATATTCAGGCTTCACGGGGTAAAAAAGATAGAATATTACAAGGGCATAAGCAAATATTTAGATTTTTCGCTTCTTTATGAAGCCTATACCTACTATATAAACCTTCCAAATGCTCAAAAGGTCTTGTTCTGCAAGACAATAATGACGATAATCCAAAGAAAATCCTATCAGGAGGCAGCATCTGGAATGGATGATGTCCCTTTTTAGCGTCCAGCAAGAACCTATTTATTCGGGGGTATTTTTAGGGGTACAAAATTTTCTCTCGAAATTTATTATGTTTTATTTAAGATTGTTATATATATTTTTAAAATCCCGTTTCCCTCCAAAAATTTAAGCCCTCGCGAGGGCAGATCGCGAGGGCCTTTTTGCATGAAGAAATAGTGACGCCAAAAGAGATTGGGAGCTGCTTACCGGCTGACCCTTTCCATCCTGTCGTAGACGTTCCGCATCCGCAACACCAAGTTGGACGCCTGCTCAAGGAGGCAGCCCAGGCTGGCAATGACATAGCCTTTCAAGCGCACGTCATGGTGCGTGCTTTTCATTATTTTGACCACACCCACCAGGAGCATATAGGTTTCCGCCAGCAGGTCGCGAAAATCTTTCGCGCTGTAGTGTTTCAAAAGTTTGCGCTCATGCTGCACCGCTCCCGCAGAAAGGTGATAGCAGCGGGTTTCGCCGTCCGAATCCGGACTGGGACGCGGATTGAGCCCGCTGCCCTGCCCTGCCGGTTCATAGATGGCCAACAGGTCCTGGGCGGCGGCCCGGAATCTTGCGATCCGTTCCGTCAGTTCGGAATGACTTTGAGAAGGGGGCGTTGACGACTGCGGCTGCGGAGCAGCGCTCGGGAAATGATGGGACATAAGGCACCTCGCGGGTTTTTACATTGGCGCTGCCTTACGATGACAACGCCGGGTGTCGTAAACCGCCCGCGAGCGGCTTGTGGCTTTTAGCCTTTCGGCCTGGACATGACCACAACACCCGGCAATAGATAGCCAGTAGCGCCAGCCAAAGGGCGCAAAAAAGCCATACTGTCGGGATGGTAGCCGTCGCGGGAAGGTGTTTTACGAGCACCTGGATTGAGAAAAGCACACTTCGTTTTTCCAGTCAAGACAATGAAGCATTGCAAAAATACATCAAGCCAAGTTAAATTTATCTATATTAAGCAACAATGCAATGGAGCAATTGGGTCAGATTTACCAGAATATAGTATTAATTTAACGAGTGAAGAGAATTAATTTTTCCATATATGAATGATATAAAAATTTTCCCACGTGGCAGAGAGACTCTTTGAAAAAGCTTTATTGGGGAGACAAAATAAAAGGTGTCGCATGATAACGAGCAACGTCAAAAAGATTATGGATGACAGAAAGATAACGATACGTGCTCTGGTCGCGCTGTCAGGTTTGTCAGACAAAACGATCCTGCGCACACGGAATGAGCACATAGTGGAATGCCGGTTATATACGCTGCAAACAATCGCCAAACATCTTGGGAAGCACTGATTAATGGTCTTTTTGCCCTCTGCCCGCGTCAGGCTCGCCCCGTGCGAAGGTCGAATATGTTTGGATATACTCCCTCCGCCCGCAGTTCGCCTTCCTTGGCAGAGAACAAAAATCTTCATTAATCAGCACTTCCCTTGGCTGCAAAGTCAAAGATCTTTTTACTGAAAGGCAATAATTTTTATGCCGCTGCTGTGAACAGCCGCAAATCCCGCCCCGTTGATTGACCCGGTCGCGAAATACCATTATCTCCCTGAACCGGCCTGAATACGGCCGCCCGGCCTCCGGGAATTCCGCAATCCAGCCCGACCGCGCCTGTCGCCATCACCGGCGGACAAGAACGTCATGGGCGCGGCTGTTGCCTGGAAATATTACTGATGGGGAATGGTATGGCAAAGATCAAAATGGGCTTGCCCATGCAGATGGGCATCGGCATGGTTGCGGGCGTGCTTGTGGGCGTGGTCGCGCAGGACTGGGCGCTGGGCAGCGCCGTCTTCAAATTTCTCGGCGACATTTTCATCCGCCTGATCCGCATGGTGGTGGTTCCGCTGGTCTTCGCCACCCTGGTGGCGGGCGCGGCGGGCATCAGCGACACCACCAAACTGGGGCGCGTGGCCACCAAGACCCTGCTTTACTACCTGATCACCACGGCGGTGTCCGTGGCCGTGGGCCTGCTGCTGGCCAACATCGTGCAGCCGGGCGCGGGCGTGAACCTCTCCACCGACAATCTGCACGTCAAGCCGGTGACCCCGCCGGCCCTCAACGACACGCTGATGAACCTGATCCCGATCAATCCGGTGGAAGCCATGTCCAGGGGCAATATGCTCCAGATCATCATCTTCGCCATTATTTTCGGCTTCGGCATCAGTTCCCTGGGTGAGAGCGGACGGCATCTGCACCGTTTCTTCGACTCCTGCGGCGAAGTCATGATCAAGGTAACGGGCTTTGTGATGCACTATGCGCCTATCGGCGTCTTCGGCCTCATGGCCTACACCGTGACCAAGCACGGCCTTGCCGTGCTGCTGCCCCTGGGCAAGGTCATTCTGCTGATGTACGCCGGTTGCGCCATTCTGTACTGTTTCATGTTCCTGCCGCTGGTCAAGTTCGTGGTCAAGATTCCGGTGATGCGCTTCGTCAAGGGCATGCTGGAACCCTTCATGATCGGCTTCACCACCTGTTCCAGCGCGGCCGCCCTGCCTTCGAACATGCGCTGCACCGAGGCGCTGGGCGCATCGCGCACCGTGGTCAGCTTCGGCATCCCGCTGGGCAACACCATCAACATGAACGGCACCGCCCTGTACATGGGCATCAACACGATTTTTGTGGCGGAATTCTACGGCATCTCGCTGCCGCTGGACGCGCAACTGACCGTCATTCTGATGTCCATTCTCGCCGCCGTGGGCACCATGGGCGTTCCCGGCGCGGGCCTGATCATGATGAGCATCGTTTTCGTGCAGATGGGCATGCCCTTGGAAGGCGTGGCCCTGATCGCGGGCATCGACCGCGTTCTCGACATGGCCCGCACGCCCATGAACGTGCTGGGCGACAGCCTCGGCGCGCTGGTGGTGTCGCGCCTGGAAGGCGACTTCAACGACAATCCGGAACCGGTGCCGCAAGCGCGGGAGCAGGCGCAAGGGCAGGCATAGAGCATTTCAACTTTGAAATGCTCTAACGCCGAACACGGTGAGGCGCGCCGCGAAGACCGACCCGACGGGCGGCCCGTAGGGCCGTGCCTGTAGCCCAAAGAGCGTACAGGCATCGAGAGCAACGCGGCGTGGATTCTGGCGAAAACCATGTTTTTCGCCAGAATGCCGACTTTGAAATTTGTAAAATTTCAAAGCTAATCTGCTCTAGCCGCCCGCGCGCAATGCAAAAATCCGCAAAAGGGCGGCATCCGCACGATGGATGCCGCCCTTTTGCAACTCGCCGCTCTTTTTTCACCCCGGCAGTTCTTCCCACCAGCGGGGAAAAACCGACCACGGCGCACCCGGCGCGGGCAGTGTGACGACTTCGCCGATTTTGGGCGTGAGCAGACTGTACGCCTGCCCTTCGGCCGCCGCCACGGAACGCCGGAACGGATCATCCCAGGAATGAAAGGCAATGGAAAACTTGCCCACATGGGCGGGCAGCAGGGCCTCGGCTTGCAGGTCACGGGCCGCACGGGCCGCCTCCTCGGGCGTCATGTGAATATACGGCCAGTCGGCGTCGTACTGGCCGCTGTCCAGCATGACCAGGTCAAAACCGCCGAAGGCCTTGCCGATGGCCTCGAAATGCCTGCCGTAACCGCTGTCGCCGCTGAAAAAGAGCCGCCGTTGGGGCGTGGTCAGGGCAAAACCCAGCCAGAGCGTGCTGTCGCGGGCAAAGCCACGGCTGGAATAGTGGCGCGCGGTCTGGGCATGCACGTTCAGGCCGCCGCCCAGCGCGACGGATTCACTCCAGTCCAGTTCCGTGACGGCCGCCTCCGCATAGCCCCAGCGCACGAAAGACGCGCCCACGCCCAGCCCGCAGACCACGCGACGCACCTTGCCCCGCAGTGCCGTTGCCGTGGGATAGTCCAGATGATCCCAATGGTCGTGGGAAATGAGCAGCGCGTCGATGTCCGGCATATCCGCCGCCGAATAGATGTTACTGCCCGCAAAGGCCGGGTTGCCGCGCGGCAGGGGCGCGGCGTTCTCGCTGAACACCGGGTCGATAAGCAGACGGTGGCCGCCCAGTTGCACGAAATACGAGGAATGCCCCAGCCAGACAACCACATCCGTGTTGCGGTCCAGGGCGCGCAGGTCGGTCTTGCATGTGGGCAGGGGCGCGGGCGGCGCGGGGTTCACCTTGCGGCGCAAGGCATATTTGATCAGGGCCAGGGCCATGCCGCCCTGGGCCCCGTCCCGGGGCACGGGCTCCAGATTGTGAAAAATGCCGTCCCGATACTGAGGCGAACGCTGCATACGCTCCAGGCGTTCGCCCTGGGACCGGGCCCCGAACGGCGGCGACTGCATATAGGCGTAGCCGCCGAGAACCAGAAGCAGAATGCCGAACACCAGTCCCGCCAGCATGCGCCGCCACCGCCTTTTCATGACTGTTCTTCCCTGTATGCCGCCGTGGAGCGGCTCCCGGTCCCAGAGCAAACCGACTTTTAAAGTTAAACTGCTCTAAACCGCTCGGGGGAGCCGTCCCGCCGAAAACAATTTCTACCACTCAGATTGTGATCAGCTCATACTGATCGCTGCCCATGCCCATTTCCTTCATATAGGAAAGCTGACGCAGGCCGCTGCGGGATTCGATGCGCTCCACCATATCGCGCCGCACGTCTTTTGGCAGGGCGTAGATCATGTCCACGGAAGCCTTGTCCACGGCCAGGATGTCCGTGGAGGCCAGGATGCCCAGGTCGGGCAGCGTGACCGGCGCGGCGTTGACGCCTTCGCAGTCGCAGCTCACGGACATGTTGCGCAGCACGTTGATGTAGGCGATGTGCGGGCCGAAATGGCTTGTGACGGCGTTGCCGCCCTCCACCATGCGTTCCATGAAGTTTGGTCCGCCGGACCAGAGTTGCTTGCCCTCGCGGTGCAGTTGGGCCTTGCCCACCTTGCCGGAGGCGCAGCCGATGGCGATGTTTTTCAGCGAGCCGCCGAAGCCGCCCATGGCGTGCCCTTTGAAGTGGGTAAGCGCCAGCAGGGAATCATAGTTAAGCAGATGCTTGCCCACGGCCACTTCCTTGAGCCGTCTGCCGCCGGGCACGGGCAGGCTGACGTCGCCCTCGGCGTCCATAATGTCCACAGCGCAGAAGGTCCAGCCGTTGGTCTTCAGGGTTTCCCGGTGCCCTTCCGTGGTCTGGCGCGGGCTTTCGTAAAGCACGTTGCACTCCACAATGGCGCTGTCGGGAATGGAAGCCTGGAGCCGTTGCACCCAGGGGCGGGGCAGAATGTTCGGCCCGTTGGGTTCGCCGGTGTGCAGTTTGAGGGCGACCTTGCCGGTCATGCCTTCATTGACCTTGGCGTAGATGTTCAGCAGGCCCTCGGCGCTCAGATCCCTGGTGAAAAAAACCTTGGCCTTGGCCGGAGGCGCGGCCAGAGCCGGGCCGCCCTTCAGGGAAAGGCCCATGGCCAACGCTCCTGCGGTCAGCGTCCCGTTTTTCAGAAAATCGCGTCGTGAAAATTCGTTCATATGTTCTCCTGAGAGGTCGTTTGCCCTCAGTTTGCCTCAGATTTGGTCGCTACCGGGCCTGGCCGGAGCGCGCGGTCAGTACCGCATCCAGCACCTTGCCCGCCTCGACGGCCTCTTTCTTGCCGACTCCGGCGTCAAGCACGGCGATGAAGTCCCGCAGCTGCGCCGGGCTGAGTCCGGTATTCATGGCCGCGCCGAGATGGAAGCGCAGCTGCGCGCCAAGGCCCGGCATGGCGGCCAGGGCCGCGATGGTCGCCAGTTCCCGGCTCTGATGGTCCAGATTGTCGCGGGCAAAAATGTCCGCGAACAGATGTTGCTTGAGAAAGGCGTCAATGGCGGGCGTAAAGAGCTGATAGCCGGAAGGCGCGGGAATGCTTTTCCACCCGGCCAGCTCGGCCCTGACCCTGGCCCCGTGGGCGTCCCGGTCCAGGTTCGCGGGCAGCGGGCTCGGTTCCCGGCCTTCCTCGTCCCGGATGCCCCGTGCCTTGCGCTCGTCCATGACGGCCATGAAAACGCCGATGCCGTTGAGACTGCGCGGAAAGCCCGTGTAGGCGTACAATTGCACAAGGACTTCCTTGATCTCGTTGACGGTCAGACCGGCTTCCAGACCGTCGTGCAGGGCGGGCTTCAGCTTTTCCAAATCGCCGTTGGCGGTAAAGGCCGCGATGGTCACAATGCCCCGTTGCCGGGCGTTCAGAGTCTGGGTTTCGTCCATGGAACGCGCCTCCGTAAGCGTGATGGTCAGCGCCAGCGCGCAACAGACGGCGCGGAACACAAACAGTTTTTTCATAATTTCCTCCCGTTGCCGGAGTTACATCCGTTGGAATCAGCATATCCGCCGGACGGGCAGGCTTAAAGACACAATTTTCGCAAAAAATTGCCTGATCCTGCCTCGAAGGCTGAAGGGGGAGAAAGGGAAAATGCGGAGAGGGGGAATCGCCCGGCCGGACTGAACCGGCCGGCGGAAAATAACAACTTGGCAGCCCTTGGAGCAGATTGCCTTTGAAACGTGTAGCGTTTCAAAGGGGGCATTCCGGCAAAAACGCGGTTATCGCTGCTGTCGATCCCCGTATGGCTCCGTCGTCGCCAACGATGACAGCCCTTGGGGCTGCCTTCGGTCGCTTTTCCGGAATCCACGCCGCGTTGCTCTCGATGCCTGTACGCCCTTTGGGCTACAGGCACGGCCCCACGGGCCGCCCGTCGGGTCGGTCTTCGCGGCGCGCCTCACAGTGTTCGGCGTTAGAGCAATTTCAAAGTGAAATTGCTCTAACAGCGGCCGTAATTGTCCTCAAAGCGGACAATATCGTCTTCACCCAGATAGGAACCGCTCTGAATCTCAATGATCTCCAGAGGCTGCGGCCCGGCATTGGCCAGACGGTGCATGGTCCCGATGGGGATGTACGTGGACTGGTCCGCATGCAGTTCCACAAGCTTATCCCCCACGGTGATCTGTCCCACGCCGCTGACCACCACCCAGTGCTCGGCCCGGTGGTGGTGCAGTTGCAGAGACAGTGACGCGCCGCTCTTGACCATGATCCGCTTGACCTGAAAGCGCTCGCCCAGGGCCAGGGTTTCATACCAGCCCCAGGGGCGGAACACACGCAGATGGGTGTCCTTTTCCGGGCGGCTGTGTTGGGTAAGCCGGGCCACCAGGCTTTTGACATCCTGCGAGCATTCCTTGCGCGTCACCAGCACGGCGTCGCCGGTTTCCACCACCACCAGATCCCTGACGCCCAAGGCCGCCACCAGACGACCGCTGGAATACAGATAGCTGCCCGACACGTCTTCAGCCAGCACGTCGCCCACCCGCACGTTGGCGTCGGCATCCTTGGCCGCCGCCTCGTACACGGAATTCCATGAGCCGAGATCGCTCCAGCCCGCATCCAGCGGCACCACGGCCGCCAGCGGCGTTTTCTCCATTACCGCGTAGTCGATGGAATCCGCCGGGCAGGCGGCAAAATCCTTGCCCAGCCAAACGAAATCCCGCTCCTCGCTCCGCTCGCGCCAGGCGGCGGAAGCGCCTTCCAGCATGGCCGGAGCGTAACGTCCCAGTTCGCCCAGAAAGGCCGAGGCCCGGAACAGAAACATGCCGCTGTTCCAGTAATAACCGCCGTCAGCCAGCATGGCCTCGGCCGCGTCGCGACGGGGTTTTTCCACAAAACGCCGCACCGCGAAGCCCGTCGCCAGCGCGTCCCCGCGCTGGATATAGCCGTAACCGGTTTCCGGGCCGCCGGGCTCAATGCCGAAGGTCACCAGCCGCCCTTCCGCCGCGCAGGCGGCGGCCTGGGCCACGGCGCGGGCAAACACCCCGGCGTCGCCGATGACGTGGTCCGAGGGCAGCACCAGCAGAAGCACGTCTTCCCCGTCAGGGGCCGCTCCGCCCGCCGCATTCAGGGAAGCCAACGCGGACAGGGCCGCCACGGCAATAGCCGGGGCCGTGTTGCGGCCCTCGGGCTCCAGCAGCACGCGGCCCGTGGGGTCCAGACCCTGCTCCTGCATCTGGGCGGCGGCCAGAAAGCGCTGTTCCTTGTTGCAGATCACCAAAGGCGGCGTCAGTTCCGGCAGGCCGCCGAGCCGCTTCAGAGTGTCGCCGAACAGCGTATGGCCGCCCAGATCCATGAACTGCTTGGGATACAGACGGCGAGAAAGCGGCCAGAGCCGGGTGCCGGTGCCCCCGCATAAAATCACGGGACAGAGTTTCATTATGCCTCCCCCAACAGGACGAAAATGCGCTTCCCGGCCGGAACCGGAGCGGAAAGAGCCCGCGCGGCCCGGCCGGAATGCGGGAAAGATTTTACCTTGATCAGAAAGGTGCATTCTATCCTGATCAGCGTATTTCGACAATGCGTCCCGAGGTGGAAAACAGAGCTATCGAATGAAAGCCTTCATCGCCGGATAGTCATTTGATTTCATAAGGGCACCGTCCTTATACCCGCAAACGCAGCCGACACAGTCGGCAAGTGAGCGGGAGCTGGTTTTGCGGGAATTTTGCAAAATTGGCGATTTTTTTGTGCGGGCAAGGCAGCGGCGCGTTTTTGAGCGGAGCGTACTCAAGTACGTGAGCATCAAAAACGCGCCGATAACGCCGCCCGCGCGGAAAAGGCGGATTTTGCAAAATAACCGCAACGTTATAGAAAGGCTAACGCAAAAGTATGACTCTCTCGTGCTCTGAACACAAAAAGTTTATTTCAGTGCCCCGTGGGAGAAAGCCGCGCATCGCCCGCTCAGCGCGCCAGACCGTTACGCCGCAGCCAGGCAGCTGTAATTTCCTGAGCATCCGCCACGCTCTCGCCGTAGACAGCCAGGCCCGGCAGTACAGTGGCTTTGGGGCAGAGCTTTTTGATGTCCTCCACGGCGCGGCCCAGGCGGCTGCCTCCGTGGGTGACAAAGGGCGCGATGGTCTTGCCGGAGAAATCCGCGCTTGTCAGAAAGGTCATCACCGGCGGCGCAATGGTGCCCCACCAGTTGGGCGATCCCACGAAAATCACGTCATAGGCCGCCGGGTCCGGCGGGGTGGTCTGCAGCGGCGGCCTGTAGCCCGAGGCCAGTTCCTTTTTGGCCTGTTCCGTGGTGGCGCGGTAGTCCTCGGGATAGGGCGTAACCGTGCGCAGCTCCAGCAGCTCCCCGCCCGCCGCGGCCTGAATCTGCCCGGCGATGGTCCGGGTGTTGCCGGTACGCGAAAAGTAGGCAATCAGATGCCTGCCGCCCTGTGGGGTCGCGGCCCCGGCCTCGCCGGAGCCGAGGACAGCGGGCGCGGCCAGCAGGCCCAGCCCGGCGGCGGCCAGCTGGCAGAAACGCCGCCGCGCCGTATTGACGGAACATTCGTGGTGCTTGCTCATACCTGTCTCCTTTGGGATGCCGGAGCATCCCGGAATGCATTTACAGCACCGACATTACAACTGTCCGCCAACGAAATGGATATCCGATCCTCTCCAATCCTTGCCCGATTCTCTCATGCCGCCGCATAGGGAGACTACCGGCTCGAACCGTGCCGAAAGAATTGAGAGCTGTAAGGACAGAACATACCTTCTCTTTGTTTTCTCCGGCACGAACGGAACCAGGGCAATTTCAAAGTAAAATTGCTCTGACAGCATCTTCCAAGGCCCGTTGCCGCTGCCGGAGTTTTGCTCGCCGGCAAGGAGAGCAAGCCTTTTATGGAGGGAGTGTACTCTTCTGGTACTCGACCGGAATAAAAGGTGAAGCTCGACGCAGCCAGCGGGCAAAAGAACGCAGCGGCAACGAGCCTTAATCCAGTTCGCGGCCCACCCACACCGCCCTCCCGATAATCCGCACCAGATCCGCCAGCTGTTCGCAGGTATCCGCCTCGATCGGGGCATAGTCCGGATTGACGCTGGTCAGGATCAGCTTGCCCGGCATGGCATTGACGATCTTCAGATAGACCATGCCCTCCACGCCCACGGCATAGATCCGCCCGGGCACGGGATCGCTCTGGGACTGGTCGATGAGCACCACGTCGTTGTGCAGGATACGCGGCTGCATGCTGTCGCCGGACACGCGCAGCAGCACCATCTGGGCGGGATTGCCCTTGCGGTGCAGAAAATCCCAGCGGAAGGCATAATGGCGCAGGATTTCGCCGCCGGTTTCAAAGCTGCCCGTGCCCGCCGAAAGCCGCGCCTCCACCATGGGCACCATGACCAGCCGCGCTTCGGGCGTGTCGAGGACGTCGCCGTCGGCGTCGCCCTTGCCCGCCAGCAGCCAGTCCAGGGAGCAGCGCAGCGCCTCTGACAGGCGCACGGCAAATTCGCCCTTGGGCAATTGCCCGTTTTCATATTGCTGAATGGTGGTCAGGCTCACGCCCACCTGTGCCGCCAGATCCTGCTTGCGCAGGGCGAGCTGCACGCGGCGCTGACGCAGACGCTCGGCGAAACCGCTATGCAGGCCGCCGGAAGAGAGAGGAGCTGCTTTCATAAGGCTCTCGTTTTTAAGCTAAAGAAGCGCTGGTTAATGACCCAAGGGAGTTAGGGAAAACCTCCTGAGGAAATTAACAATTTTTCCTTTGAAAAAAATCGGAAAAATATATTAGAATAGGCATTGTTCTTAGTGAGGATAAACCGGTTTTATCTGTAACGCAAGGTTTCCCTTGAAATAACCACAATGCCTTTGCCCGGAGGCGACCTGCCGGGCGTGACCCGGCCGGGGATATTTTCACGCGTATCAGATGGAATTATTTTAAAAATTAAAACTTTTCTTTTATTGATGAACATTTTTCCTGCAATATAACATAAAAATCTATAACCCATATGGAAACAGTTTCACACACCGGGAAACTTTCATGAGGGAGCATAGCATGTCCGAACTACGCGATGAAATCCGAAACCTGAGCGCTGTGCTGGAACTTTTGCAGACTGAGGCCCGCCGCCGTGACGGAGGCCTGCCATGTACGCCAGTAAGGCCGCATCCCGTCCGGGCCGTCCGCCTCTGGCGCGGGGGCGCGATTCCTGGGGCCATGCCCTGCGCCTCTCCCAGGAGGAACGGGAATGGGAGGAAATTCTGCTCCATCTGCCGAACAACGTGCGCCAGCTCTGGCGCGTGCTGCATGCCTACGGCGGCCAGGACCTGCGCGTGCCCCGGCAGGAGCCGAAGCGCGACAGTCCTCTGCGCCGCCTGGGCCTGCGTTGCCTGCGCAAGCTTATGGCCGCTTTCGGAGGGACGCGGGTCTATGTGCCGCGCTGCAATGCCCTGCTGGGCAAGCTGCGCCAGCGGGAGATCATTGAGGGCTTCAGCCGCCATACGGGCCACGGCCTGAGCAGCACGGCCGCCGTGGCGGCCCTGGCCCAGCGCCACGACATGTCCGACCGGCGCATCTGGCAGCTCCTCAAAAAGGAAGCCTCGGCCCCGGCCCGTGTGCTTTACCGCTTGGGCGATTCCGCAGCCCTGGCCGAAACCGGCGCCGACGCTCAGGGCGCGGCGGTGGCCCTCACCGCCCTGAAAATTCCGGGCCGCATGGAGCCCATGCCACTGTGCGTGCCCGCCACTGAAGCCTTTTCGGCCGAAGAGGTGCAGAGCCTGGCCTTCAGCCTGGAAGAGGCCGATACCCCGGACTCCGCCAGCGATTCCTGGTCCGCCGTGCCCGGCGCGGTCTGGACCGCCGCGGGCGCGCAGCTTGCCCTTGGTGCTCGTATGGGGCCCCGCTTTCTGCCCCACGGCGTGCGCAAGCCCTGGCTGCGCCTCAATTTCACGCATACGCCGCAGCGGAAAAAGCCCGAGCGCAGGCAGGCTCTTCGCGGCCCTGCTGCGAGAGGAGGATATGCCGTATGAACCGGCCCTGCAGATAACGTAAGGCGGCGCTCCGTTCTTTTGCCCTCTGCCCGCGTCAGACAGCGCGGCCCGCCTCGGCCGTGTAGACGGCTACACTCCGCTGCGGCGGGCCGCTTGTTTTCCTTGCCGACGGACAAAATTCCTGTCGCGCCGATCCACTTCGCACGATCATAAGCAGCCTGCGCTGCCATCCGTGGCAGAAGCGCCATACCCCAAAAGATGCCCATGACCATCAGTCAAATCTCCATATGGAACCGCGCCCTGGGCTTTCTGGGCACGCGCACCGTGGCGTCGGAGCGTGAAAACACGCCCGAGGCCCTGCAATGCCGCCTGTACTGGGATTCCGCCCGACGGCAAACACTGCGCGGCTTTCCCTAGAACTTTGCCAGCGCCGGGTCTGCGCGGGCGCGGCAACACCGATTATCTGGGCCTGACCACCACCCTGCTCAACAGCGCGGGCCGCACGGGTCGCAATTTCTTCAACCTGGATAGGCAGGGTCCGCGCCTGCCCTGAGGTCCCCCCGGACCCATCGCGACGTCATCCGCAAAAAATAAAATTTTTTTCTGACAGCGAGGCACGGGGAAATTAGGCTAATCTGTATTTCAATACAGCAAAGCAAATTTCCATGGTATAACGCGCCCACGCGGAAAAATCCGACTTTGCGGCCAGCCGTTTGCGCGTATTCTTCTCCGCGTGCATCTGTTCTGAAAACCTTTCCAATAGTTAGATAAGACCATGTATATAGAGCCCCCGCTCTCTCGCGGGGGCTCTCTGTCTATACTCCCGTTTCCCATAACTCTTTTGCAGGAGAAAACAGCATGGCCCAGCACCGTCCGCAGCACTCCGCCACAAGCCGCCCGTCCGGAAACTCCCGGCGGCGCGATGGCGCGCGGGCCGCCATACTGCGGCTCGATGCCTTTGTCGCCGCCGTCTACCTGCCGCATGTCCGGCTTCGCAAGCGGAGCTGGCGGGTGGACGAGCGCATTGCCCGGCAACGCCTTTCCCCGGCCTTCGGCGCCCGGAGGCTGGACCGCATCCGGCGCGGCGAAGTGGAAGACTGGCTGCGCGATCTGGCGGAGGAGGGGCTGTGCCCGGCCACCTGCAACCGTATTCTGGCCGTCTTCAAGAGCGTCTGCTCTCTGGCGATGCTGCACGGCGTCCTGCCCGCCGGGCAATCGCCCTGCGCGGACGTGCCGCCCTTCAAAATTCATCTGCAACGGGAACGCTATCTCGCGCCGGACGAAGCCCAACGGCTCATGCGGGAGCTTGAGCGCTCCGCGCGGCCCGAGGCTGCGGCCATCCGGCTGCTTCTGCTCACCGGCGCGCGCAAGAGCGAAATTCTCAAAGCCCGCTGGGAAAATGTGCGCCTGGACTTGCGCCTGCTCACCGTGCCGTTGTCCAAGTCCGGCAAGCCGCGCCACCTCCCCTTGTCCGACGCGGCCGTGGCCGTCATCCGCGCCCTGCCGCGCGGGCCGGGCTGCCCGTGGCTTTTTCCCGGCCATGCGCCGGGCAAGCCGCTCAGCGACGTCTATCTTTTCTGGGACGGGCTGCGGCGCGGCCTGGGCCTTGCCGATGTGCGCATCCATGACCTGCGGCACACCTTTGCCAGCTTTCTGGTCAATGCCGGGCACTCGCTCTATGAGGTGCAAAAACTGCTGGGGCACAGCGATCCCAGAACAACCATGCGCTACGCCCATCTGGGGCAGGCCTCCCTGCTGGCGGCGGCCCAGAGCGTCAGTTGCTTTCTGAGCCCGGGCAAAGGGAGAAAGAACACGAAATAAACGGTGCGGACAGACAAAAAACAGGAAAAAAGACTTTTTCCATTTGTCCGCCCGACTGGGATGGACGCCGAAATGGGTGCTGGCGGGCCATACGCCAAGTGTTCATTGACAGATGCACTGTCAATGAACACTTGGCGCAGAATACTGTCAACAGACTAAATGTGCAATATAATTTTTCATGTAAAGTTTTTCAAAATTTTTTGCTCTATAAAAGTCTTTATTATTTCATCGAGATAGCCTTCCTCCAAATCCACCTGTTTCCCCCAAAAGCCGACAGTGCATCTGTCGGCAAAGGAAGGGAGCATTGGGCTCCGTATGAATTCTTGGGGAGCGGAGTCTCCCGGGAGGTATGCTATGTTGACGAAGGGGGCTATCGGTAATCTTGTCAATAAATATCGGGCAGTACTTAAAAAATGCCGCCTGCTGAACGTTTTTGGCAGCCTGGCCCTGGCCGGGGCTTTGACTGTGGGTGCGGCGGGCATGGCCGGGGCGACGTCAGTGAACTGGGGAGATTCGGTCGTCACGATAAGTTCCGGCACGGAAACTATATCCACCCGCACGGATACCGTTGCCACATCCATTACCATTGAGAACGGTGGCTCCTTGACGTTGGGTAGTCAGAGACAAGACCTGTGGACCACGCCCGGTGCGGGTGCGGCCGATTTCAGCGGCCCCACCATCACCATTAAGGACGGCGGCGTATTTACCAGCGGCGGCGGCGCGTTGCAGGGCATTGTCCCCCATGATCCCTGGAATTATCACGGCACACTGGATGCGCAGCAAGGTTCCACCATTACTCTGAGCAACGGCGGTTCCATTTCGGCTCTGGACATCACCCTTGACGGCACGGCCGCCATCAGCGGGCAGTTGGCGCAGAGCCCTCACCCGGACAACGGCGCGTGGCGCAAAGACGCCATGATCTACGCCGGGCATGATCTCACTGTGGGTGCACATGGAAAGATCACCCTGGGCGACAACGGCCTGATCGGCGCGGGCACCAGCAACGGCGGCGACGGTCAGCAGGTGAATATTCAGGGCTCCGTGAAGATGACGGGCTCCGCGCAGAACAGCGCTTCGGTCATCCGGGCGACCGGCGACGCCGCGCTGAATATTTCGGGCACTGTTGGCGTTGATACCTCCAAGTACGGCGTCATCGCCGCGCCCGTAACCAATGTTGACGGTGGCTCCATTGTGGCGACCGGCACATTGGAGATGGTCGCGACGCTGCCTGATGAAAAAAACGCCAACGCTATGACTGTCGGCACGGCGGGAGCCACCTTCCGGAACGGCGAGCTGAATCTGGCCAACGGCGGGCGGCTCAAAGCCGAGGCGGTCGCCGTCAAAGGCGGCGTCATCAACATCACGGGCGGCGTCAAAGGCAACACCTATCAGACCAACGGCCGTTCCGGCATCTATGATCTGGACGCCGCCGGGAACAGCGGTGAAGTGACGCTGACGGACGGCACGGTCAACGTCGCGGACGGCGGCGGCATTGAAGTGAAGACGGTCACCGTAGACGGCGGCGTCCTGAACGTCAGCGGCAAGGGCGACTACACCCTGAACGATGCCAAGGAAACCTGGCGCAACAAGAGCATTGTGTACGGCTATGGTGGTCTTACGGTCACCAACGGCACGGTCAATGTGGGGGCCGACGGCCTGCTGGGCGTGGACTACAGCGGCACCAACACCGCCAATAACATGGTATTCTCCGGCGGCACGCTGAATCTTGCCGGTACTCAGGGGGCGGAAGCCCTGCTGCTGGCCCATGATATAAAAACTGACGCGGGTACGACCGCCGCCACGCTGACTTTCAGCGGAGCCACGGTCAACGTCAACGGCGATGCCATCATCCTCGCCAAGGAGGCGGCCGTCAGCGGCGGCTCGCTGAACGTGGCCTCGGGCAGCCATCTGCTCATGCGCGACGGCAAACCCTATGGTCAAAACCTGGTCGGGGCCGCCACGGCGGGCCTGACCGTGCGGAACACGACTGTCAACATCAGCGGAACGGGCGCGGTCAACGTCGAGGACGGCCTGACCCTGAATAAAGGCGGCATGGTCAATGTCAGCGGCGGCACGTTGGTCGTGAACGGGGCCACCACCTGGACGCCGGTTTCCGTCGGCGAGACGTCCGGCAAGCTCGACATCAGCGGCGGCAGCGTGACCCTGCAAAAGAGCAGCATCCTCAATGCCGACTACGGGCTGGCTGCCCAGATCACGGACAAGACAAATCAACTCGGCCTCGGCGGCACATTGCTGCTGACCAGCGCGGACGATTATACTGTGGCTGATCTGGAAAAGGCCAAGACAACATTGACGGGCGTCGGAACTCTGGGCTTCCTGGGCGGCAAACTAGTGAACGATGCGGGCAAGGCCGAAACCCTGGTGGTGGACGCCTCAACGTCTGGCGGCGTGATCACCAGCGGCACCAACATCACGTCCGGTACGGATGTCGTGGGCAAGGCGGACGGCAACAACCTCTTTGCCGAAAACTCCATGAATGTGACGCTGGGGACAAATACCACAGCCCAAGCGCAAGCCACGCTGAACGCCAGGGACATCAACCTGGTGACTGACGGCGCTGTCGCGCTCACAACATTGGCTGTGTCTACTGCCAACGGCAACGTCACCGTGGTGGGCGACAAGCCCGGCCAGTCCCTGGTCACTGGCCAGAATGGCGCTGACGGGGCCAAACAGGATGTGGCTGTAGCCGTGAGCAACAGCGGCACCTTCAATATGGGCCTGGAAGGCAACAGCCAGAGCCAGGGCGGCCTTGTGGACGAGCTCAGCGTGGCTGGCGGCACGGCCAATGTGAACGGCAACGGCGCGGGCACCTCCGATTACACCATCAATTCCCTGAGCATGACTAACGCCAGCGCCCAGGTCAATGCGACCAACACCACGCTCAGCATCGGCGAATGGGACGCGCAGGACGGCACCTTCTATGTGGACCCGGCCTATGTCAGCATTGCCGGTCTTACCGGCGGTACTCTGAGGAGCGCCCTCCTGGTGGGCGACGGTTCGGTGGTGAATATCGGCGGCATGGGCGGCGCTGATCTCCGCACGGCTCTGGCCAAAGCGGGCATGAGCGCTGGCCCCAACCTGACGCTGGGCGACGGCCAGTCCGCGTTGGCCCTGGCCTCGCCGGTGACGGTGAGCGGCGCGGGCAAGATCGTGGTGGACGCCGGAGTGGACGCTTCCGGTCAGATCGGCGGTGCCACTGTCAATCATCAGACATACTTCGGCGCGGATTCCGTGCTGGTGGTGGACGCCTCCAAGCTGGGTGCTGACGCCGCCATCACCAGCGGAACTCCCACTGGCTCTGTTACCCAAACCGCCGTCATTGACCCCGACGGCCACTTGCAGGTCGTCAACGCCACCAAGGGCGAAGTCACCCTGCTGGACGGCTTTACCGGCGGCATCAGCAGCGATGGCGCCACAGGCACGGACTATGGCTGGGTCAAGAACGGCGTGGCCAATCCGGATCGCATGCTGACTTCCACGGCTGTGGTGGACCCCGCTGGCAGCGTCACCCTGACCAACACGGTCAACAAGGCCAGCGATGTGCTGCCCGGCCTGGACGGCGAGCTGAATCCGGCCATGGCCGATGTCTGGGACAACGCCAAAAACGACGTGAACGCCGAGGCCAAGGGCGTGCGCTTCCTCAGCCGCGCCGCGCGCGCCGACTATATCGCGGACGCCAGGCAGGCCGCCGTGACCATTGAAAGCGCGGCGCGCATGGCGCTCGTCGGCGCGGTGCCGCAGATGACCATGGCGGCCAGCAACGCGGCGGGCAATGCCGTGACCCAGCGTACCGGCCTGGCCCAGCCCGGCGGCAACGCCATCCAGAGCATGGGCACGGACGGCTCCATGCAAACCGGCGCTTCCGCGGGCGACGCCGCCAAGACCGGCTTCGCCATGTGGGTCATGCCTCTCTACCAGAGCTCCAACGGCTTCGGCATGAAGGCCGGAAACTTCGACATGGACTTCAGCGGCGGCCTGGGCGGCGTGGCCCTGGGCGCGGATTACACCTTCGACAACGCCATCCGCGCGGGCATCACCTTCAACATCGGCGGCGGCTACGCGCAGGGCTCGGGCGATCTCAACGAAACCACCAACAATATGAACTTCTGGGGCATCGGCGCGTATGCCGGATGGACCCCGGGCAACTTCGGCCTGACCGCCGACGTGAACTACACCTCCACCTACAACAAGCTGGAACAGGACCTGCCCGCAAGCATGCAGATGGGCAAGCTCAAGAGCGACGTGACGGCCTACGCCATCAGTGCGGGCCTACGCGGCGAGTACAAAATCGAAACCAGCGCGCTGGATATCATCCCGCACGTGGGCGCGCGCTACATGAGCCTGAACACCGACGAATACGACGTGAAGTCCGGCGGCACACTGCTCAAGGGCGACGCCATCAACCAGAGCATCTGGACCTTCCCGGTGGGCGTGGCCTTCAGCAAGCAGATCGAGACCGGCAACGGCTGGCACTTCAAGCCCAGCCTGGACCTGGCCGTGATTCCGGCCGCCGGGGACATTGACGCCCGCAGCGACGTGCGCTTCACCGGCACGGGCACCAAGGCGGAACTGGACACCCAGACCATGGATTACGTCTCCTACATGGGCCAGGCCGGTTTGGAATTCGGCAACGAAACCACGTCCCTGGGCGTGAACTACAACATCCAGCTCGGCGCGAAGAGCACGGCGCACGGCGTGTTCGGGACATTCCGCTACGAGTTCTAAACCGACAACCAGAAGCGTTATCAGCATCAGCGCGGCGGCTCCATTGGGTAAGGAGCCGCCGCGCCCGGACATCCGGGAGGCGGGGGCTTCCCGGGTCCGGTTGCCGTCCGCCGACATCGCTTCCCCGACGGGCGGCACCTCCTGAAGCCCGCGCTCTTGTCCCTTCCTGAAGGGCGCGGGCAACGGCGCGGCGGGTGAATTCCACCGCGCCGTTTTTTGTGGGGCGGGGCTTGTCATATGGATGAGGTTTTGTGTGCCCTGCGGGCACAGGAGCTTTACGCCTCCCGGCGTTTGGGCCGCCTCCCCGGCGCGGGGCAGGGGGCCGGGGACGGCTGTCTCCAGGCCCCCTACAACCCCCTGCCCCTGCTGTACGTCGTAACCCGATGACGCGGCGTCCCACGGGTCTTGCTCGCGGGGCTCGCTACGCCCCGAAATCGCCGCGTGTCAACAAATTTCGGGTATGGGACCAGCGGCTTTCTCAACGCCAAACAGTGGATGGCATTGTGCGGCGCGGAGGGAGGCTTCAGCCGTTGGGGCAAGGCCGCCTTACGGATGAAGACAGCAGCGATAGGCGGCCCAAATGCCGAGAAGCGTAAGGCCCTCGTGCCCGCAGGGCACACAGAACATCATCCATGTGACAAGCCTTCTCCACCCGGCAATAACAGTCACATACAGCAAGGAACGAGAACAGATAAGATAAAGGAGATCATCCCCCCATGCGCCACATCGCAACAACGCTTGCCCTCACGGCCCTCCTTGCCGCCTGCCTCCTGGGCGGCTGTCTGGAGGGCAGCACCAGCGCCGCGCCCCAGACCGCCGTGGTCGATCTGGGGCGGATCATGTCACAATCCCGCGCCGCCGAGGCCGGGCGCGCCCATCTGGCCAAGGCCCGCCAGCGCCTGGAACAGGGCTTTGCCGACCTGCAAAAAGCCTGGGCCAAAGCTCCGGACAAGGAGCGCGAGGCCGTGCTCCGCGACGGCGCGCTGACCCTCCGCCACCAGATGGCCGCCGAGGAGGCCGCCGTACAAAATGTCGTCAACGGCCTGCTGCTGGAAGAGGTCAAAGCCTGGCGCAAGGCCCACAAGGCCGCCCTGGTTCTGCCCCGCCGGAATGTGCTGGACGCCGACGCCAGCCTGGACATCACCACGGACGTGCTCAAGGGCATGGACGCCCGCAAGGCCGTCTTCCCGGCGCTGCCCGTGGTGTCCGTCAAGCTGCCCGGCGAGAA
The DNA here is from genome assembly GCF_000145315.2 of Desulfovibrio sp. 3_1_syn3. NCBI lineage: Bacteria > Pseudomonadati > Thermodesulfobacteriota > Desulfovibrionia > Desulfovibrionales > Desulfovibrionaceae > Desulfovibrio > Desulfovibrio sp. 3_1_syn3. The sequence goes on along the minus strand of NZ_ADDR02000001.1, from coordinate 1,715,952 downwards.
GGGGAAAACGCCGGAAACCCCCGGCCAAGCCAATCACAACGCCGCCCCTGGCGCAAAAAGGAAGTAAGCATGAGCGCACAGAAAAATTCCGGCAAGACCGGGGCCGAAGCCGCCGCTTCCGCCGAAGGCCAACAGATCCGCGTGGCCCTGAACAGCGCCCACCTTGCCACGTCCTACGCCAATGTCTTCCAGACCCGCTGCACGGCCGAGGAAATCATCCTCTGCTGCGGACTGAGCCAGCCCGAAAGCCTGAACGCCCCGGACGGCGGCACTGAAAACGTCCTGGCCGTGGACCTGGACCGGCGCATCGTCATGACCCCGGCCTCGGCCCAACGCCTGCTCCTGGCCCTGGACCGCGCGCTCAAGGAGCATGCCGCCCGTTTCAGCGGCAATATCGGCGGGGAAAACGCCTGACACAAATACCCCGGCAAACGCGGCAAGGCCCCCGCATTCCGATGGATGCGGGGGCCTTGCCGTCTGAGGGAAAGAAGCGCGCTACGCCATGAACGCGTCGTACAGATCAATGCCGGTCCAGCACTCATAGAGCACCAGAATCATCAGAATGGTATTGCCCACCCCGTGAATCAACGGCAGCCAGAAGCGTTTTTTCTTGTATTTGTTCATGATCCCGCCGGTGATCAGTCCCAGAATGGACAGAACAATGATCGGCCAGGCCAGGGTGGCGTGGATGCCGGTAATATGGGTGGCCCCGAACAGGCTGTGCGTCACGTAAAAGCCGAAGGCCCCGGCCGTCCAGAGCAGCAGCCCCACAGTGCCCAGGCGCACGTGGGTCCGCCAGGGAAAGATGACCTTGCGGCCCCGCAGCATTTCAATGCGCTTCCAGCCCTGCCACATGGCAAGCAGGCCGATCAGCACCGCCAGGCTCTGCATGGCCGGATGCACCCAAAGAACCAATGTATCCCACATAGCACAATCTCCGGTAATAACGGTATGGCGACGTCCGACGCGCCACGCAAAAAAGCCCGCGCGCCTCTTGCGAAAGAGGGCCGCGCGGGCGGGCGTGGAACAGGTTTAGAACGTGTAATTCAGCTCTTCAAAATAGGCTTTGGGATGGGCACAGGCGGGACAGACGTCCGGCGCGCTGGTGCCTTCCACCAGGCAACCGCAATTGAGGCAGCGCCACACGGTAGGTTTGGAGCGCATGAACATGCGGCCTTCCTTGATGTCGCCGGCCAGTTTCAGGAAGCGCTTTTCATGATAGGCTTCGGCCACGGCGATGTTGCGCATGACCGAGGCGATTTCGGAAAAGCCTTCCTTGGCGGCCACATCGGCGAAAGAAGGGTACATCTGGGTGTGTTCATAGTTTTCACCGCTGGCGGCCTCGATCAGGTTGGCCTCGCTACCCGCGATGACGCCGGCGGGATAGGCGGCCTGAATTTCCACTTCGCCGCCTTCCAGGAACTTGAACAGGCGCTTGGCGTGTTCCTTTTCCTGCAGGGCCGTTTCCGTAAAGATGTCGCTCACGAACACGTAACCGTCTTTCTTGGCCTTGGAGGCGAAGTAATCATAACGGTTACGGGCCTGGGACTCACCGGCGAACGCGGTCAGAATATTTTTTTCGGTCTGGGTGCCTTTCAGCGATTTCATAGCTACCTCAACTCTGAACATGCCTGGCATGGTTGAACAGTTGAAAAGACAAGGGGATAGAGCCGTTCACGCATGAAATGCGTCAACCGCTCTACAAGGATTTGTCTGCAAATCCTTGCCACGAAATGCGAGTAGGCGGGCTTTGCTCGCCGTAAACGAGCATTTCAAGTGTACATCTCACCAGACCCGCTATCCCCTGTTTCTTTTTCGTAACCTTTATCAATTTGCCTGTCAAGGCATGTATGCTCCCGCTTTATGACAATCGAATGAGCGCTTCCTCTCCGGATACGCATTTGATTCCATCCGTGCGTCTTCCTTCCTTAAGACCCGCGAACACAGCCGACACAGTCGGCAAGTGAGCGGAGGCTTATTTTGCGGGAATTTTGCAAAATTGGCGATTTTTTTTGTGTGGGCAAAAACGCGCCGATAACGCCGCCCACACGAAAAAGGCGGATTTTATAAAATAACCGCAACGCTACAGGAAGCCTGACGCAAGAGCATTTTTCTTTTTCGTTCTATTTATTCGATTGTCCTGGTGCCCGCTTTATGGCCTCAGGCCTGCTCGGCGGCGTTGAGCTGGGCCTCCAGGGCCGCGATCTGGGATTGCAGGGCGTTCATCTTGCTGGTGACGCCCGCATCCGCCCCGCCGCCGCTCAATTGGGAAGCCAGGCTCATAAGCTGGCTCTTGAGCGACTCGATCTGCTTCTTGATGGCTTCCGTGCTGTCGCTGCCCGAAGCGGACGCGCCGCCCGAGCCGCCGCTGGCCCCGCCGCCCTGCGCTTCGGACGCCTCGGTTTCTTCCCCGCCGCTGTTCTGGTTCGCGTCCGCGGTTGTCGTTGTGGAGCTGCCCTTGTCGTACTGGTGGATTTTTTCCGAAAAGAGCTTCCGGGCCTCATCGGAAATGTCCACCGTATCGCCGGAAGAACCGCTCTGCCCCGTGGACGAGGATTTTTGTGAAGACGAATCCACGCCGTTGAGGGCGTTGAGATCCCAAAGGCCGCTTGCGCTGTAGGCGGATCCGATTTCCATGGTTGCGCTCCTGTGCTGGCTGGAGGGTGTCGTCATGAGATGGATTTTCGTGTTATGTCAAGGAGAACGAGCCTTTTAGCGCTGCTGCCTTTATCCGTAATGCTCGTTCCTCGCATAACGGCTAAAGCATGCAGGGAGTGTACTCTTCTGGTACTCGACCGAAATAAAAGGCGATGTTCGACGCGGAGATAACCGAAAAGACACTCATGGCGACAGCCTCTGGGAAAATATTGCTCCCACTGGTTGTCCCCGGCCCCTACAAAGCAAGTTTCGCGCCAAGAACGTCCGGGCTGTCGACACGCCGCTTTACAGCCTCCCCGGCCTGTGGCAGCCTGCCCCCATGCCTGCAAAAATTGCCGCCCCCGCGCCGGACGCCACGGCGGACTTCACGCTTGCCGACGGCACGCGGCTCACGGCCCGCGTGCGCCGTTCGCCCCGCGCCCGCCGGGCGCGCCTGAGCCTGGCCCCGGATGGCGGCTTGTTACTGACGGTGCCCGGCCACTGGTCCCCCTCCGCCGTGGACCAGGCCCTGCCCCGCTTTCTGCCCTGGCTGGAACGGGCATGGCAGCGACATCAGCGCCGCGCGCCGGAAAAAGGCCTGCCGAGCGCCGTGGTCCTGCCCCTGCCGGGCCTGGAGTTCCGGGTGGAAACGGCCGGAGATCTGGCCGAGGGACGGCGGCACAGCCAAGCCCGCGCGCATTCCCTATTGGTCAGCCAGGGGGCGCGCCGCCTTCTGCTGCTGGAAACGCCGGGCCTGCTGCGCCTGTTCGGCCCGCCGGAGGACGCGGCTCTTGGCGCTCTGGCCCTGCGCCGCTGGTGCCGGGAGCAGGCCGCCCGTCTGCTGCCGCCCTATCTGCTGCACCTGGCCGCCAGGGAAGGTTTTGCCGTGTCCGGCGTGAGCGTGCGGGACCAGCGGAGCCGCTGGGGCAGTTGTTCGCGGACCCGGCCGGACGCGCGGGAACAACGCGCGGCCCGTCCGCGCCGTGGCGTCAGCTTCAAGGATTTTCTGGGCAGGCTGCTGGGCGGGAAGAGTGAAAATGAGCCGGCCAACGGCGCTGCCGTGCAGAACGCGGCGGGGCACATTAACCTGAACTGGCGGGCTCTGCTCCTGCCTGTACCCCTGCTGGAGCACCTTTGCTGGCACGAGCTCTGCCATCTGCGCCAGATGAACCACTCCCCGGCCTACAGGGCGGAACTGGCGCGCTTTTCACCGCACTGGCCGGACATGGAAAAGGCGCTCAACCGCGCATGGCGCGACCTGCCCTGGTGGGCCCTGCCCGGAACCGTCCCGGACGCGCGGAACCGCTGAAGGCTACCGGTAACCGGCACCCATTCTATCCCCCCCCGCAGGCTATGCCGTGCCTGCGCAGTTTGGCGTAAAGGGTGGGAATCTTCATGCGCAGCAGCGCCGCCGCCCCGCCTTCGCCCCGCACCTTGCCTTTGGCCAGCCGCATGACCCGGCGCAGATAGAGCGCCTCGGCCTCCTCCAGGGTCGGCAGGTTTTCCGGCGCAACCGGGCCCTCCGGGAGAGGCGGCTCCGCCTGTCCGCCTTCCTTGCCCCCGGCGGCTGTCGCCGGGCCGCCGTGCAGACCGAACAGCAAGGGCAATCCGCCGCCCCGGTGCAGGATCACGGCCCTTTCCACAAGACTGCGCAGTTCCCGGATGTTGCCGGGCCAGGCATACGCCAGCAGTTCCCCGGCCTGCGTCTCGCTGAGCGGGGGAACGGTTTTGCCGTAGCGGCGGGCGAAGTGGCGGATGAAGGCGTTGGTCAGCGGCAGGATGTCCTGCTTGCGCCTGCGCAGGGGCGGCAGGGTCAGCGGGAACACGGCAATGCGGTAGAGGAGGTCCTGCCGGAAACGCCGCTCGCGCACCTCCTGCCAGAGATCGCGGTTGGTGGCCGCGATGAGCCGGAAGCGCGAATGCAGCTCCCTGGTGCCGCCCACGCGCATGAAGCGCCGCTCCTGCAGAACGCGCAACAGTTTGGTCTGCACCAGGGGCGACATTTCGCCGATCTCGTCAATGAACAGCGTGCCCTGATCAGCCATTTCAAACAGGCCGATCTTCTGCTTGAGCGCACCGGTGAACGCGCCCCGCTCATGCCCGAAAAATTCGCTCTCAAAAAGATTCTCGACCATGCCCGCCGGATGCACGGGGATGAACGGCCCCGGCCGCCCGCTGGCCGTGTGGATGTGCCGGGCCATGAGTTCCTTGCCCGTGCCCGTCTCGCCGCAGATCAGGATGGGCACGTCCGTGACGGCCCCGCTGGCGGCCTGAAGCAGAAGGTCGTGCAGGCCTTCGCGCAGCACCAGGCAGTCGTCGCGGTCTTCCCGCAGAAAAATCGTGCGCAATTTGTCGTGCTGCTGGGCGATTTCCCGCTCCCTGAATGCTTCCAGGCGCAGGATGGCGCGCAGTTCCGCAGCCAGCAGGCGGCCTCCCCGCAAGAGCTCCTCCGCCGGAGCGGTGTCCGAGGGCGGCCCCGCATAAAGGCTGCTCATCCACAACAGCCAGGGACGGCCGCCGCTCTCGGCCAGGCGCAGCACTAGGCCGTGGCGTTCGTGCCGCAGCAAGGGGCGGCGGCTGCGCCGCGCGGCCTCGGCCAGCCAGTCCAGGCAGGGGCGCATGGCCGGGGAGCGCAGTTCCAAGGCGGACACGTTGGCGATATGCGCAAAGCGCGGCTCTCCTCCCTCGCCGGGACGAAAAAGCCCGCCGCGCTCCTGGCGGAAGGCGTCCATGGCCGCCCGCACGAAGTGCTGCAGAGCCTCCTCGCAGGAATCAGGCAGGTCAAGCCCGCTGAAAATGGCGTGACAGCGTTCGGACACGCTCTTGCCCACCAGGCCCGCTTCGGAGAAGGCCGCCCCGAAAAGCTCGAAAGCCGCCGGGCATACCTCCAGGCAGGCCCGGCAGGCCTCGTGGTATTCCACGCCGCGCAGATCCCGCCCCGTGGCCTCGCGCACCATATCGTGCAGCAACCGGGCTTCCCCGGCGTCTCCGTCGCGCTCCTGGGCCCGGGCCAGAGCGTGGACCGTAAGAGTCAGGGAGTGCGGATCGCCCAGCGTGCGGAATATGTCCAGGCTTTGCCGCAGCAGGGCCACGGCGTCGCACGGCGTCGCTGCCGCATCCAGCAGTTGCAGGGCTCGGATGCGCATGGCCGTGCCCTTCAGATGCCGGTTGGCCCCCTGTAGAAAGCTCCGCAACAGGGCGTCGGCTTCATAGCCGGGAATGGCCGGCCAGCCGTTGCGTGAAAAGACATACAGCATATCCAGCACCAGGGGATCCTTGAACGTCACGGGCTTGTCGCCCCGCGCCAGAAGACGCCGGGTCCGGACATCCAGCAGCGTGTGTGCGCCGCGCGCGTCGCCCTCCATGAAAAGCAGCAGGGCGTGCGCCCTGGTGACGTGGGAATGCACAATGGAGTGTTCCGCATAGAGCGGCGAGGCCTCCAGAGCGCGCAGCACGGCGCGCATGCGCTGCCTGTCGCCCTTGCGCAGGAGCAGAAAGCAGGAATTGCTCCGGAACATGGCCGCTGTGAGTTCGTCCCCGGCCAGCATGGCCTTGCGCTGAAAGTGCTCCACGCTGCCGAGCGCGAAATGGAACTGGTGCAGATAGCCCGCGCTGAACAGGGCGCAGACCCCCAAGGTGTCGTAAAAGCGGCGGTGGCACCAGGCCATGTCTTCGGAACAGCGGTTGAAACAGGCAATGATTTTTTTGAGATCCCCGCGCATATAGGCCAGTTGCCCCTCGAACAGGGGCAGAAGGTTGTCATCTTCCGGCCCAAGGAGCGCCTTGACCGTATTCAGGGCCGCTTCCAGCCTGTCGGCCAGGCGGCTGGAATTGTTGCCCACAAAAACGTGCAGATAGAGACGGGAAAGCAGCAGCATGGCCATGAAACGCTCATTGCCGCTGTTGCGGGCCATGCGGTAGGCGCGCGCCGTCAGGCGCAGAATTTTACGCAGCAGAGAGAGGGAACTCAGTGGGAAGCCCTGCAGGGCGAAGAGCAGATTCAGAAAACCGCCGTCCAGAGCCGCCGGGTCGGCGGCGCGGCGCGCGCACCAGCGCATCAGAAAAGCCACCAGCACTTCCAGCAGGGGCACCAGTTCCACGTCCGCACGACCGCCAGCCCAGGCGCCGCGCAGGATGTCCGTGCACCGGCGCGGTCCGGCCCCCTCGTCGAGCAGACTCAGAAGGGCTCCAGCCCGATGTTCCGGCGGCCAGAGGCCCGCGAAGAGCCGGGCGCGGACAAAGGCACCGGCCGCAGGGCCCGCCCTCCAGCGTGGCGTGCCGCCGGGCACGCGCTCCGCCATGCGCAGGCGCTCCAGCGCGGCCAGGCCCTGTTTTCGGGCCGCATCGTCGGGCCGCGCGGCCTCGCCCGTAAGCCAGCGGAGCTCATCGGCGCTCAGGGGACGTGGGGCAAGATGCAGGGCCAGAACATGGGCCGCTTGGTCGGGCGACAGCATGGCGGGACTCCTTCAGCGCGTATCCGCGCCTCAGACTGATGACAAACCCCGCTTACGCGGTGTTTGCGCCGCCGTCGGCTCGTTTTCAGAAAAACTTGCCGGGCGGAAAGGCACAAAAATCAGTCGCTGCGCTACGGTCCGTTTCCCTAAGCCGCGTTACAGCCAAGAGAAATGCCCGGCGCCGGGCACCCTTCGGACAGCTAACGGCACGGCAACGCCGTGACCTGCTTCTGATTTTTGGCCGCGTTGGCGTTGCCAACGCTCAGAGGCGCGTATCCGCGCCTCCACGGCTTTGTATACAAAGTTATATTTATTCAAAATCAAAGACAAGTTTTGAATAAATTTTCATACAGAGCAGCGTCGCCCTCTCTTCAATTCATAATAATTATCTGTTTTTCAAGAGTATTTTTCAGAACAACTTCTGGCACCTCCCTTGCTCCATACGGAGTACGGGCCGCCCTCCGCGCGGTCCGAAATTCCGCTCCACACGAGGTGCCGTATGCAATGTTGCGAAAAGACCCTGTACCACAATGGCCGCATCGTCATGCTGGACGCCGGGGAACGCACCGCTGAAGCCGTTCTGGTGGCTGGCGGCCGCATTGAAGCCGTGGGCGGGGCGGCGGAGCTGCGCCGCCTGGGCGGCCCGCGCCTGAAAGAAACGGATCTGGACGGGCTGATCGTCTATCCCGGCTTCATCGACACCCACAGCCACCCGGACATGCTTGCCGCCTGGGCTCCCTATGCCTACTGCGGCGGCACGGCCGACCTGGCCTCGGCCTTGGACGTTCTGCACCGGCACGGCCGGGAGCAGGATCAGCCCGTTCCCATGGGTTACGGTTTCGACGACACGGCCGTTGCCGAACAGCGCGGCCCGAACCTGGCCGAAATGGACGCCCTTTTTCCAGACAGGCCCGCGCTGCTGCTGCACATCTCCATCCACGCGGCCTACGTCAACAGCCGCATGTACGGCCTGCTGGGCATTCCCCTGGACCGGCCTTCGGACAATCCAGACGTGGTCTGCGAAAGCGGCCGCCCCAACGGCCTGATCACCGAAACTCTGGCCCTGGAAGCCTTGGGCAAGCTGCCGCCCGTGACAACCACAGCCCTGAAACAGGGTCTGCTCCGCGCCGTGGAAAGCTACAACGCCCAGGGCTTCACGGCCTGCATCGGCGGCGGCGCGGGCCTGGGCGGGCTCACGCCCTGGATGGTTTACGAGGCTCTGGCCGGGCTGGAGATTGAGGGCCGCCTGCACCTCCATGTGCACATGCCCGTGTTCGCGGACTGGTTTGAGCGGGTGCTGGAAACGGGCCTGCTGGCCGGAACAGGTTCGCCCCTGCTGCGCTTCCACGGCATCAAGCTGCTCGTGGACGGCTCCATCCAGGCCTACACCGCTGCCGTGCCCGAGGGCTATCACAGCCGCCCCGAAACGCGTCCCGCCCCCATCATTCCCCAGGAAGAACTGGAGAACGCCGTCTTCAAAGCTCACAGCGCGGGCCAGCAGGCCGTCATCCACGGCAACGGCAACGGCGCTGTCGAAGCCGCCGTCCGCGCCGTGGAAAAAGCCCAGGCCCGCTGTCCCCGCAGGGACCCCCGCCACCTGCTCATCCACTGCCAGATGGCGTCGGACGAACAACTGGCGCGCATGAAGGCCGTGGGCTTGTGGCCCTCCTTTTTCGGCCTGCACGTCTGGAACTGGGGCGACCGCCACCACGACATCTTTCTCGGGCCGAAGCGCGCCGCGCGCATTGACCCCTGCGGCGGCGCGGCGCGCCTGGGCCTGCCCTTCTCCCTGCACGCCGACACCCCGGTGCTGCCGCAGATGACCATGCAATCCATCCACACCGCCGTGAACCGGCGCACGCGCGCGGGCCGCCTGCTGGGCCCGGACCAGCGCGTGCGCGTTTTGGACGCCCTGCGCGCCTACACCACCCATGCGGCGGCCATGTGCTTCGAGGAAGACCGGCGAGGCAGCATCGAACCCGGCAAGCTGGCCGACTTCACCCTTCTGGATGCCGACCCGCGCGCCGTTGCGCCGGAAGACATCAACAAAGTCAACATCGTCTCCGTGATCAGCATGGGCCGCCCGGTTTGGGGCACTCTGAAGGACTGACGGTTTCCACTCCCCACATGAAAAGCCGCCCGGACGGGCGGCGCCACAGCACGAGGAGGATTCCATGGGCTGGTATCTCGGCTACATCATCGTCTATTTCCTGATCATGTTCGGCATCGGCTTTTACTATTTCCTGAAGGTCAAGAACGCCGACGACTATCTTATCGGCGGCTGGAGCATGGGCTTCTGGCCCATTGTGGGCACGGTCATCAGCACCTGGTGCGGGGCTTCGGTCTTTATCGGCACCGTGGGCCTGGGCTTCCAGGTGGGGGCTTCGGGCTATATCCGTTTCAGCCTTGCCAGCGTCATCTTCACCCTGATTCTGATCCTGGCCTTCGGCCGCGCCCTGCGCCGCCAGCGCCTCTACACCCTGGCCGACCTTTTCGGGCAGCGTTTCGGCGTGCGCGCGGGCATCATTCCCTCCCTGCTCTCGGCCGTGGTCTACGCCATTCCCACCACGGCCATGCAGTATCTTGCCATGTCCACCATCTGGTCGGCCTGCTTCGGCATGGACGTGGGCAACGCGCTGGTTCTCTCGGCCGTGCTGGTGCTGGCCTTCACCGTGCTGGGCGGCCTGCCCGGCACCATCGTCACCGACGCCCTCCAGGCCGTGCTGATCATCACGGGCATCGTCATTCTGGCCGTGGCCTCCGTGAGCCTGGCCGGGGGCATGGGGCCCATGCTGGCCGCCACCCCGCCGGAATTTCTCTCGCCCGCGGGACCATACGGAGCCAAGGAGGTCGCCCTGTTCTTCATCTCCGTGGGGCCTTTTTATCTGGTCTGGCAATCCTCCTGGCAGCGCATCTTCGCCGCCAAGTCCGAAAAGGTCTCGCTCAACGCCAATACCCTGGGCGTGCTGATCTGCTGTGGGGTTTTTGTCTGCCCCATTCTCATCGGCCTGGCCGCCCGACAGTTCCTGCCCCCGGACATCAACCCGGATCTGATCTTTTCCACAGTGACGCGCGATCTGCTGCCCCCCTATGTGGGCGGCCTGATCTACTGCGCCCTGCTGGCCGCGCTGGTGACCGGGGCCGACTCCTTCATCCTGCAGGGCTCGTCCAACCTGACCCATGATTTCTACCGCCAGCTCATCAATCCCAAGGCCGACAACCGGCGGCTCATGCTGGCTTCGCGCCTCACCGTGGCCCTAGTGGCCCTGGCAGCGCTGTGGGTGGCCTTCAACTTCACGGGCATCATTGCCATCTACCAGTGGGCTCTGCGCCTGACGGCCACCACCATCGTGCTGCCCTTCCTCGCCACCATGCTCTGGCGCGGCCTGACCCGCGCCGGGGTTATGGCGGGCATGCTGGGCGGCCTGGTCTCCACCGTGGCCTGGCCCTATCTGGGCCTGGACTTCGACCAGACCCTGTTCGGCTTTCTTTTCAGCGCGCTGGGCGTGTTCGGCGTGAGCCTGGTCACCCGGCACCATCCCGAGGAGCATGTGGCCGCCGTACTGTGGGACGATCTGCCCACCGCCACCATGCGGCGCTGAAGAAGACGTATTCCGGACGCATCCTCCGGTCCCAAAGGGAGGCCGCCGCCTCCCCCAACGACAGGGTCCCGCGAATTTTCGCGGGACCCTGTTTTATCAACCTTAGAGCAGTTCACGCATGCAATGCGTGAACTGCTCTAAGTCCTGTTAACACTATTTGACAAAGAGCGAGTATTCCGTAAGAATGTCTTATGCAAATTACTCGCGAACAATATGAGAGAATCGCTGACTGCTTCCCGCGCCAAAGAGGTAATGTCCATTTTGACAATCTCCAGGTGTTGAATGCGATTCTGTACGTTGCAGAGCATGGGTGTAAATGGCGTGGACTGCCGAAAAATTTTGGCTGTTGGCACAGCATCTACACGCGCATGAACCGCTGGAGCAAGAACGGAGTTCTTGACCGTATATTTGAACGCCTTCAACAAGAGCAGATACTCCGCCTTAAAATAGAAGCAGTTTCTCTCGACAGTACTATTGTTAAGGTTCATCCCGATGGAACAGGGGCCTTAAAAAAACAGGTCCGCAGTCCATCGGAAAGTCCAGAGGCGGCTGGACGACCAAGCTTCATATGGTTGCCGCGAATGCTGAATGCGCGTTGAATTTCAGCCTCACTCCCGGCAACGCCGGCGATGCCCCCGAGGGGCGCAGGCTGCTTGTCCAGTTGGGGCCGATGCCAGCGCCGTGCAGCTTGCTTATGGATGGCGCATATGAGGGTAATGAAACGACTCGCTTGGGACGTGAGTTGGGCTTCACTCCGGTGGTGCCGCCCAAACCCAACCGACTGAAACCGTGGGAGTATGACAAAGAGCTATACAAAAGACGTAATGAGGTAGAACGGCTTTTCAGGAGGCTCAAAGGCTTCCGCCGTGTTTTTACTCGGTTCGATAAGCTCGATGTCATGTTCCTGGCCTTTGTCGTCTTTGCGTTAATTGTTATAGCTCTGAAATAGTGTTAACAGGCCCTAAGGTTGCAGATCGCCCATGGAATCCGCGCGCCCGGCCACCACCAGGGTGTCGCCGCGATGCAGCACCGTGCGCGCCGGGGGCACGAAAATGAAAGAACGCTCGCCCACCGGGCGAATGCCCATGACCATCACATTGAAACGCTGCATGAGGTTGAGGTCCACCAGGGTTTTGCCGTCCCAGTGGTCCACGCGCAATTCCTGGATGGCGATGCCCCCGTATTTGGGGATCAGGTCCAGCATGCCCGGATAGGTGAGCTGATGGGCTGCCATGACCGCCGCGTCGGTTTCCGGCACCAGGGCGCGGTCCACGCCCAGGCGCTGGAGAATCTTGCGGTGTTCCTCGTTGGAGGCCTTGACCAGGATTTTAGGGCCGCCCAGTTCCTGCACGTTGAGCGTGACGTTCAGGGACTGCTCCACGCTCTGCCCCACGCTGATCACCACCCAGTCCAGATCCTGGATGTGCAGGGAACGCAGCACGCTGATATTGGTGGCGTCGGCCCGGTAGACCGAGTTCAGGGTCTCTTCGGCCAGTTGCACGCGGGTTTCGGACATGTCGATGCCCACCACGGTATGCCCCAGGGAAACCAGGGTGGTAGCCATGCGCAGGCCGAACTTGCCGAGGCCGATGATCCCGATCTCCAGTTTTTTTTCAGGCATGTGATTTCCTTTCTTCCACATTTGAAACAGGTGGATTTTTCGTCGCTGACAAGGAAGGCAAGTTTTTTATGAAGGGCGTGAACTCTTCGGTTCACAACCGGAATAAAAAACGAGGCCTGACGCGGTCAGCGGCGAAAAGGCCGCCTGTTTAGCCGATGGGGAGCTGGGCTTCGGCTACGGTATACGCCTTCTTCGGCTGCAAACTCTGCACGGCCATGAGCAGGCTGAGCAGGCCCACGCGTCCGGCGAACATATTGAAGATGATAATCATTTTGCCTTCCGCGCTCAAATCCGGGGTCAGGTTCACGGAAAGGCCCACGGTGCCCAGCGCGGACACGGTTTCGAAAAGCAGGCGCAGCATGGAGACTCCCTCGCGCCCGGTGCGGTGCAGAATGCCGTTTTCCGTAATGCTCAGCAGAAAAGTCGAAACCGCGATGAGCATGGAATAGAGAAAAAAGAGGGTCAGGGCGCGGGTGACGTTGCCCCTGGTCACGCCGCGTCCTTCCAGCACGATCTGCCGGTCGCCGCGGAACTGGGCGGCCACGTAGCCAGTCAGCACCCGGAAGGTGACCACCTTGATGCCGCCCGCGCAGGAGCCGGGCCCGGCGCCGATGAACATCAGGGCCATGAGCACCATGAGGCTCGCCTCGCTCAGGGCGGCCATGTCCACGCTGTTGAAACCGGCGGTGCGGGCGATCACGGACTGGAAAAAAGAGGTGATCGCCAGGTCGAAGCCGTCGCCCACGCTCTGCTCGTTGCCCGCCCGGAAAAATTCGATGCAGAAAATCAGCACGGTGCCCGCCACGATCAGAAACAGGCTGGTCTTGACCACCAGGCGGCTGAAACGGCTCAAGCGATGCACAGGGGCGCCGAACCTGCCGCCGCTGAGCAGGCCCAGGAATTCCCGCAGCACGCCGAAGCCGATGCCGCCCAGAATGACACTGCCCGCGATCACCAGGTTGACCACCGGATCATCGCGGAAGGGCATCAGATTGTCGGGGCTCAGGGCAAAACCCGCGTTGCAGAAGGAGGAAACAGCGTGAAAAACCGCGCTGAAGGGGTGAAAAAAGCGGGGATCATGCAGATAGAGCAGCATGGCGGCAATGGCTTCGATACTGAAAACCAGGGCCAGCACCTGGCGCACAAAAGCCGCCAGATTGAAATCGCCGCCCAGCAGGGCCTGGCTGACCGCCTCGCGGTTGGTAAAAGGCACGTTGTTGCGCCAGAGCAGAAAGATGATGCTCGTATAGGTCATGACGCCCAGGCCGCCCAACTGGATCAGGAAGAGCAGCACGCCCTGGCCGAAGGGGCTGAGCACCGAACTGATGTCCACGGGCGTGAGCCCGGTGACGCAGACCGCCGAGGTCGCCAGAAAGCAGGCGTCCAGGGTCTGCAGTTCCCGGCCCGGATGCCAGCTCGGCGGCAGGCAGAGCAGCACGGTGCCCAGGGCGATGGCTCCCAGAAAGGAGAAGACCGGCCAGGTAAGAGGGCTGAACAAACGCTTGCACTGCATTGCAGTGGTGTATTCCAGGCGTGGGGGGATTGCAAGGCGCGCCGCCCACGCCGAAGCGGGTCCAGCCCTTCGGGCCCGGAGGCTTTACGCATGCAGGCCCCTGGGGCGAATCCGTCCAGGAGGCTCCGCAGCGGCCCGAGCCGGTATATTTTTTAGCCCCGCGCGCGGCGGCCTTGCCTGACGCTGCACCAGGGGCTAAAGTAATCGAGCTGTCCTCTCTCATACTTATTCAATTCCACAACGGATGCGCCCCGTTTGGAATCCCCTGTCGATGAGGATGCCATGGCCGTTATTTCCTCGGGCAAGACATGTATGCAGATGGAACGCCGTCGTGTCCTGCTGGGCGCGAGCCTTCTCTGTCTGGGCATTCTGGCCCTGTCCGCCTTTTCCTGTTGGAGTTTTTCCAGCCTGCTGGCAAATCAGACCAGCGATCACGCGGTCAAGCTCGCCCGTTTGTCCATCAGCAAGGACCTGGCCCTGCGCGCCTGGGTGGCCGATCTCGGCGGGCTTTACGCGCCGGTGACCCCGGGCACGCCCCCCAATCCCTGGCTGGCCCCTGAAAACCGCGATTTCACCCTGAGCAACGGCATGGCCGTCACCCGCATCAACCCGGCCTATGCCTTCCGCCTGGTGCAGGAACGCTGGATGAAGGCCTCCACCGGCCAGGGACGGCTGGTGAGTCTCAGGCCCATCCGGCCCGCGAATCAGGCCGACCCGTGGGAGGCCGCCGCGCTGGAGGAACTGATCCGCAACGACGGCGAGGAAATGCTCGGCCCGGACGATGCGGGCGGGCAACAGCGCGTCCGCCTGATCCATATCCTGCGGGCCGAAAAGAGCTGCCTGACCTGCCACGCGGTCCAGGGATACAGGGAAGGCGAGGTCATCGGCGGGCTCAGCGTCAGTCCGCCGCTGGCGGAAATGGCCCATATGCAGGAGGTGCTGAGCGGCAAAATCACCCTGCTGCACGTTCTCTTCGCCCTGTTCTGCATTCTGGGCGTGGCCTGGTTCAGCATGCGGCTGCTGCGGCGCGTTGACCAGCGCAACGCCGCGCGCGACGCGCTCCAGCATCTGGCCGACAGCCTGGAACGACGCGTGGAGGAACGCACCCGCCAGTTGAGAGCCTCCCAGGCGCACAGCCTGCGCCTGCTCAACGCCACCAGCGACGGCATCATCGGCACGGGCAGGGACGGCGCCATCAGTTTTGCCAACAGCGCCGCCCAGGCCATGCTGGGCTATGCGGAAAACGAGCTGATCGGCAGAAACCTGCATGAAACCCTGCATCCCGTCCTCCCTGACGGCTCGCGCAATCCCAAGGAGAGCTGCACGCTCTGCCGGGCGCGGCTGGGGTCGGAAAACATGCGTTTCAGCCTGAAATCCTTTCTGCACAAAAACGGCTCCATCGTGCTGGTGGACGGCAGCATCGCCCCCATTCTGGAAGACGGCGCGGCCACAGGCTCCATTTTGGCTTTTCACGACGTGGGCGCCGCCTACAAAACCGAACTCTGGCAGCGCCTCATTTTCGACAGCGCCGGGGAGACGTTCTTCATCTGGGATGAAAACCACAAACTCCGGGATTGCAACGCGGCCGCGGTCAAGTGGCTGGGCGTGGGCTCCAAAGAGGAGGCGCTGGCGCGCATCAAGGAACTGCAGCCGCCCCTGCAGGAGGACGGCACGCCCACCGCCCGGGCCCTGGCGCGTGTTTTCTCTCTCTGCGATCGAAAAGGCATGGTGCACGCATGCTGGATATTCCGCCACGCCGACGGCAGCCCGCTGCCCTGCGAAGGGGTGATGGTGCGGCTGACCTCTTCCCTGGGCAGGGGCTACTTCGCCTCGGTGCATGACCTGCGGGAGATCCGCGCCTATGAGGCGACGCTGCAAAACGAGCGCCGCCTCTTGAGCGACGTGGTGGAGGCCGCGCCCTCGGCCATGCTGATCTGTACCGGCGAGAGCAACGCGCGCATGTTCAACCCTTCGGCCGCGCTCCTGACAGGCTTGGCCGCGGGGGAAAACTGCTCGGGCATCTGGGCGGATTATCAGGGCTATCTCGATCTCTGCGCCGGAGCAGAGCAAGGCCTCCCGGCGGTCAACGTTCCCATGGCCGTCCGGCGGCTGGACGCTCCGGACGGCCCGTGCCGGGAAACCCTCGCCAGCATCAGCACCATCAATTACCGGGGCAATCCGGCTCAGCTGATCTGGCTTCAGGATATCACCGAGCTCAGGGCCGCGCGCCTGGCGGCGGAGGCCTCCACCCGCGCCAAAAGCGACTTTCTGGCGCGCATGAGCCACGAAATCCGCACGCCCATGAACGCCATTCTGGGCATGACCCATCTGCTGCTCCAGACCCGCGTGGACGAACGCCAACGCCACTATCTGGAAAGTACCCGGCAAGCCGCGCGCAATCTGCTGGGCCTGCTCAACGACATTCTCGACTTCTCCAAAATCGAAGCCGGGCGCATGACCATGGAAAACGCGCCTTTTCTCCTTTCGGAAGTGTTGGAAAATCTTGCGGACCTGCTCGTTTTCAGCGCCGCTGAAAAGGGCCTTGAGCTGCTCTTCTACGTGGGGCCGGACGTGCCCTACGCTCTGGTGGGCGACAGGCTGCGCTTTTCGCAGGTGCTGACCAATCTCGCCAACAACGCCCTCAAATTCACCCATCAGGGCTCCGTGACCCTCAGCGTGCACCTGGAGTCCAAAGACGCGCATCAGGCGCGCCTGCGGGTGGAGGTGCGCGACACGGGCATCGGCCTGACCAGGGAACAGGCCGGCACGCTGTTCCAAGCCTTTCAGCAGGTGGACACCTCCACCACCCGGCGCTACGGCGGCACCGGCCTGGGGCTCGCCATCTGCGAGCGTCTGGTGGGCATGATGGACGGCCGGATCCGGGTGGAGAGCGAGCCGGGCAAGGGCAGCGTCTTTGCCTTTACCGCCGTTCTGGGCCTCGGCGACGGCGCGCCCGTGGACGCCGCCCCGAGGGAATTTCGCGGCAGGCGCGTGCTGCTGGCCGCAGGTTCCCCCGCATGCCGCGACGTGCTGGCGCGCCTGCTGGACGACATGCGCATGACGGTGCGCACCGTGGATTCCGGCACGGCGGCCCTGGAGGCGGCGCGCGCGGCCCTGGCGGAGGGCGCGCCCTTCGACCTGGCCCTGGTGGACCATCATCTGCCGGGAGAGGGCGGCCTGGACTGCGCGGCGGCTCTGGGGCGGCTCAGCAACGGCCTTCTGCCCAGGCTGCTGCTCGTTCCGGCTTCCTATATGGATCAGTACCACGACGCACCCGGCCTGGACGCCGGAACGCGCATCCTGCCCAAGCCCGTCTGGCGGGCCTCGTTGCGCAATGCCGTCGTGGCGGCCCTGGGCCTTGACCTGCCCCCCATCCCCCTGCGCGGGAGCATGGAGCGGGACGAACCCGACGATACGCGCGCCATGGCGGGCGCGCGCGTCCTTCTGGCCGAGGACAATGAAATCAACCAGGAAGTGGCCCTCAATCTCCTGGAAGGCCTGGGCATGCGGGTCGTCCTCGCCAAGGACGGGGCCGAGGCCGTGGAGCTCTGCCGAGGACAGTCCTTTGACCTGATATTCATGGACATTCAGATGCCCATCATGGACGGACTGACCGCCACCCGCAAAATCCGCGCGCTGCCGGGAATAGGACCGTCCGAGCCGCCGATTATCGCCATGACGGCCCATGCCATGAGCGGCGACCGCGAAAAAAGCCTGGAAGCGGGCATGAACGACCATATCACCAAGCCCATTGATCCCCGGACTCTCAGGCGGAAACTGTGTGCCTGGCTGGCGCGCACGGCAGCGTAGGCCTTTCGCCGCGGGGAGGCGGGGCGCGCAAGTCCCCCTGCGGGCAACGATCCTCGGCCAACGGCAGGCGGCGCGGCCCGTTGAGCACGCGCACAAAGTCCTTTACAGCGCCACGGGGCCAAGCTATAGATGACGGGAGCTAGGGGAGCCGCGCGGGATGTGTTTTGCGAAAACACGTCCAGGGCGGCTGAGAGTGGGGAATCAGCCCCAGACCCTGTGAACCTGACGCAGTTCGCACTGCCGGAGGGAAGCTGCAGCCGCACCCGCTTTCCCCGCAGGTTGTGGCTTTTTTTTGCGCCCTGCGTCGCAACCCGCGAGGCACTCATGTCATCTTCGCTCTGCTCGAAAAACGCCGCCCTGCGCGGCCTGCTCGACCGGCATCTGGCCGCCCTGGCCCAGGAGGAGGGCCTGGCCCCCGAAGCCATCACCAGCGCCCTGGAAGAGGGCAGCATGGTGCTTCTGGGCAACCCGGCCCATGAGGGGCTCAGGCCCATCCTGGTGGGACAGCCCTCCCGGATCAAGGTCAACGCCAACCTCGGCACGTCGCCGCTCTGCAACTGCCCGGAAACCGAAAACCGCAAGATCAAGGCCGCCCTGGACGCCGGGGCCGACACGGTCATGGACCTGTCCATCGCCGGAGACCTGGACGCCATCCGCGAGGGCATGCTCAAGGCCTGCCCCCTGCCCCTGGGCACGGTGCCCATGTATGCCGTGGGCCAGCAGATCCTGGACGCCGAGCGCGACATCAGCAGCATGAAGCCGGACGACCTGTTCGCTGAAATCGAAAAACAGGCCCGCCAGGGCGTGGATTTCGTCACCGTGCACTGCGGACTTTCCCGGCGCGGCGCGGAACTGGCCGTCAAGGACAACCGCGTGCTGGGCATTGTTTCGCGCGGCGGCTCCATGCTGGCCCGCTGGATGCTGGAAAACAACCGTGAAAATCCGCTGCTGGAATATTTCGACCGCCTGCTGGACATCTGCCTGCCCTACAACGTCACCCTGTCCCTGGGCGACGGCCTGCGCCCCGGCGCGGGCGTGGACGCCGGCGACGCCGCCCAGTGGGAAGAAGTGATCAACCTGGGGCAGCTCGCCAAATACGCCCTGGAAAAGGGCGTGCAGTGCATGATCGAAGGTCCGGGCCATGTGCCCTTGAACCAGGTGCGCACCCAGATCCAGGGCATCAAGCGCCTGACCAACAACGCGCCCCTCTATGTGCTGGGGCCGCTGTGCTGCGACAGCGCGCCCGGCTATGACCACATCGCCGGGGCCATCGGCGGCGCTCTGGGCGTGGAAGCCGGTGTGGACTTTCTCTGCTATCTGACCCCGGCCGAGCATTTGACGCTGCCGGACGTGGACGACGTGCGCGCCGGGGTGATGGCCTCGCGCGTGGCCGCCCATGTGGGCGAAGTGGCCCTGGGCCGTCCCAGGGCCGTCGAACGCGAAGCCGCCATGAACGCGGCCCGCAAGGCTCTGGACTGGGAAGGCATGTCCAAAGCCGCCCTGGACCCGGCCCAGCTCGCCAAACGCCGCGAGGCCCACAAGAGCGAGGAAGTCTGCGCCATGTGCGGGAAGTTCTGCTCGGTGAAGATGCTGCGCGGCCATTAGGAGCTATTTCTAAATTGTCCTTTCGCCCTCTGACTGCGTTAGGCTCGCCCCGTGCGAAGGTCGAATATATTTGAATATACTCCCTTCGCCCAGGACTCGCCTTCCTTGGCAGAGAACGAAAATACTTATTTAGAAACAGCTCCTAGAGCGGATTCACGTTAAGAATGTACATTCTTAACGTTTAAAGACTCTCACTTCGGCGCTTAACAGCGCAAATAAATTGCATTTACGCCTTCGTGGCGGGCAATTTTAAAGTGAAATTGCTCCAGGGCCTGTTGCCACTACTGGGATTTTGTTTGCCGGCAAGGAGAACAAGCCTTTTATGAAAGGAGTGTACTCTTCTGGTACTCGCTTCAGCCGTTGCGACGAAGGAAGCTACGGATGAGGACAGCAATGAGTTACACAAAACTCCTCTCATCGAAATCACTGTCGCTATCCGTAACACAGCAGAGCTGTGAACGGCTAGCGCGACTGGAATAAAAGGCGAAGTTCGACAAAGCCAGCGGGCAAAAGAATGTAGTGTCAACATGCCCTAAGCTGAGCAAAATGATTAATGAGTAACGAAAAAGCCCGGCGTGATCTCTCACGCCGGGCTTTTTCGTTACACCATGCATCCGGCAGGCGTGATTTTTTGCTCGCCGTCAAGGCAAACAAGCGGCCCGGCGCGGGAACGCAGCTTACTACGTGACCAAACCGGGCCGCGCTGTTTAACGCCGCCAGCGACAAAAAGGCGCGTCTGCCGCCTACAGTTTGCCCACCAGATCCAGACCGGGCTTCAAGGTCGCCGCGCCGGGCTTCCACTTGGCCGGGCAGACCTGGTCGCCGTGCTCGGCGACGAATTGCGCGGCTTCCAGCTTGCGCACCAGTTCGTCGGCATTGCGGCCGATGCCCAGGTCATGCACCTCATAGGCTTTGATTTCGCCCTGGGGGTTGATGATGAAAGTGCCGCGCAGGGCCTGGCCCGTCTCTTCAATGTACACCCCGAAAAAGCGGGAAAGCCAGGTGGCGCTGTCCGAAAGCATGAGATAGCGGATCTTGGCGATGCTTTTGGAGGCGTCGGCCCAGGCTTTGTGCACATAGGCGCTGTCCGTGGACACGGAGTAAATTTCGCAATTCAGTTTCCGGAACTGGTCGTAATGGTCGGAAAGGTCTTCCAGTTCCGTGGGGCAGACAAAAGTGAAGTCCGCCGGATAGAAGAAAATGACCGACCAATGCCCCTGCAGATCCGTATCGCTGACATCCTTCAACTCGCCGTTGTGAAAGGCCTGGACGGTGAAGGGTTCCACTTTCTTATTAATCAGACTTTCCATGATACTTTCCTTTATCCTTATAGTGAAGAAGCGCGGCTCGCTTCCGTTGTTGAGGACTTCTGAACTCGGCCCCTTGACTTAATGAAAATGATATTCATTTCTTATTAGTTTTGTCAAGCCTTCATGCCGGGTCAGACCTGAAAGAATTGTACACCGGACGCTTTCCACCGGCAAGACGCGAAATACTCGGGGAAATCCCGCGAAAAAATGCGGTTTCCACGGGGCCGGGAGCAGCCGCCCTCTCTCGCGGTCGCGGGGCAGTTGCCCATTTTCAATCTGAACATATTCTATTTATTGTGCTTGTGCCAAAGCACGAAAAAAACCGAGCCCACTGTCAGGCAACAGGCCAGGATCATACGGCCTGAAATAGTTTCTCCGCCCAGCCACCAGCCGAGAAAAATGCCGATGACCGGCACCACATACTCATAGGAGACGGCAGTGGCGATGGAAACATGGGTCAGCAGCCAGAAATAGCTGGAATAGGCGATGATGGAGCCGCCGATGGTCATCCAGGCGAAGGCCAGCACAACTTCGGGCCGCAGGTTTTCCCAACGGGTCATGGCCGCCTCGCCGCAGGCAAAGCCCAGCAGCAGGCTTTCCAGGCCGCCGATAAGCAGCAGCAGGCCGCAGGCCTGCAAGGCCGAAAGCCGGGTGGACAGGGGAAAACGCCGTGTCAGCAGAGAACCGGTCACCCAGCCCAAGGTAGCCCCGAAAACCCAAAAAATGCCGCCCAGGCTGCTCTGCTCCGCGCCGGAACCGGCCTGGCTGAAGCCCAGCAGAGCCAGGCCGCACAGGCCACCGGCCAGTCCCAGCCACTGCATGGCCGAAGGGCGCTGCTCGCCGCCGAACAGCCAGGCTCCCACCAGCATGGAAATAGGCGTGGAACCGGTAACCACGGCGGCCACGCCGGAAGAAATGTACTCCTGCCCCTTGCCCAGAAAGCCGCTGGCCATCAAGACCATGAACACGGCAAGCCAGCAGGCGTGCCGCCAGTCGGCGCGCGAGGGGCGTTGCCAGCGGCCCGTGCAGGCGATGGCCGCGCAGAGCAGCAGCCCGGCCAGAAACATGCGCGAACCGCAGGCCAGAAAAGGTCCCAGCACTTCCAGGGTGAATTCAAAGCCGATATAGGTGGAACCCCAGGAAATATAAACCAGAAAGAGGTTGAGCAGAATTTTCAGACTCAGAGGGGAAAGGCGCACGGCGGAACTCCTTGACGCTCGGGCATTCCCGCATTCCGCACGGGAAAGCGCGGGGGACGCCGTGCGCCGCCGGTTTTCAGAGGGGCGGCGCGGGCTGGACAACCTTCGCCCCCGGCGCGGGGGCCGTCGGGAAGAGGCATTCCCAGGCGCTGCTGCCTTTATGTTCAATACGTTGCGCGGTAACTGCCGCCGTGCATCGACGCGGGCTTCGATCGGCGGGGAAGGACCGGCTTTCGCCGCTTCCCCGGCGCACATCCACACGGGCCCGGCGGCGGTTCGCTTTTTCCAAGTTGAAGTGCTCTATCCAGGCGGATATCTTCTGTCAAGCCGCCGGAGCAAAGGCGGCCCGATCCGGCCGCGCGGGCCACTTGGCAGAAAGGCACACCCCGTGCTAAAAGATTATGGGGGTTGGTTATGTCCAAACAAAACAACGCGTCCCTGGCGGACTTCCTGGACTTCATGAGCCGCAAGGGGCTGAACACCACATCCCAGCGACGCGTCATTGCCGAAGCGTTTTTTGAACTCCCCGGCCACCATTCGCTGGAAGAGTTCTATCAATATATTCTGGGACGCGATCCGGGCATCGGACAGACCACGGTCTACCGTACGCTCAAGTTGCTCTGCGACGCCGGGCTGGCCACGGAAATCCATTTCAGCGACGGCATCACCCGCTATGAAGTGGCCCGGCCCGACAGCCACCACGACCACATTGTCTGCCTCTCCTGCGGCAAAATCGTGGAAATCTGCGATCAGCGCATTGAAAAACTGCAGCGCGAACTGGCGGAAAAGCACGGGTTCAGCCTGAACGGCCATGTGCATAATCTCTATGGCCTGTGCGCGGACTGCCGCGCCGCTGAAAGCAAGGACTGAATACGGCCCGGCCTGATCCACCGTGTGAACGGCTCAGGCCGCTTCGGGTGGTGGACAGCCCTGCCGGTTACGGGTCTTTTTTATAGGGTCGCAACGAACTTGACATTCATTTTCATAATAGCCATACTTCAGTCGTGACGGAAAGGCGGCGTCCCACACATCCGCGCTCCTGCCCGTCTGTTCCCACCCGACTCCGCAGGCTCCGCATCCCGGCACGCCTGCACGGGCAAGTCAAGCAAAGGTGAAACTCATGGATATGCAATTGCTGCTGATCATTATCTGCGTGGCTGCCGCGCTTTTTTTCATCGGCCGCCGTTTCTACCGCTGCCTGCGTAAAGGACAGTGCTCCTGCGGCTGCGAAAACGACGGCAAAAAAAACGGCTGCCAGGGCGGCTGCTCCAGCCATAAATTGCCCTGACCCCTATCCAGCGGTACCTCCTCCACTCCCACAGGACAGCAAAGCCTCCCGCTTTTACAGGCGGGAGGCTTTCGGCATTAGAGCGTTTTGCTATTGAAAATATCCCAACGCTCTGTGCGGATTTTCCGTGAAAATCCGTACCGCGAAAGTATCGCAAGGCGAATTTACTTCGCCGTTACACAATAATTTTAAGCGCAAAAAGCTCTACAGTGCCCGCCATGCTAGGGAAAGGCGGGATGGAATGATCTGTCCGAAAAGGCTTACACGGCGTAATCCAGCGCCTGGCGCGAGGCGCTGACGGCCTTGACCAGCCTGCCGAACTCCAGATGGACGGGATGCTCGGCATAGGCCTTCAGCCCGGCCATGTCGTCATGCAGAGATTGCAGCACCACCTGCACGGGCACTGTGCTCGTGGGCTGAATTTCATAGGAAACCTCCACGGAACGCACCGAGGGGATGCCGCTGAGCGGGGCCGAGGCCTCTTTGATGCGCCGGGCGTTTTCCGCCGCCGTATGCCCGTCCGCCTCGTCCTGAAGCGTCCACCAGACGATATGCCGGATCATGCTTTTCTCCTTGGTTGGATGCCGCGCCGCAGTCTTGCGGCCCTGCCTTTCAGAAATCAGCGCCTCAATTCTTGCGGCGCTTGAGCCGGTCCGTGCGCTCCTGCATCAGGAAGCGCCCGGTCACGGACTCGGGATCGGCCACAATGGCCTCGGGCGTGCCCGCCGAAACAATCAGCCCGCCGTTTTCGCCGCCGCCGGGGCCCATGTCCAGCACGTGGTCCGAGGCCAGGATCATGTCCGTATTGTGCTCAATGACCACCACGCTGGCCCCCTTGTCCACCAGGGCGTGCAGCACCTTGATCAGCTTGCCCACCTCATGCATGTGCAGGCCGGTGGTGGGTTCGTCCAGAATGTACATGGTGCCGGGCAGGGAGCGCTTGCCCAGCTCGCGCGAGATCTTGATGCGCTGGGCCTCGCCGCCGGACAGCGTGGTGGCGGGCTGGCCCAGGCGCAGATATTCCAGTCCCACTTCCTCCAGCACGGCCAGCCGTCGCTCCAGGCCGGGATAGTTCTCAAAAAGCTGCCGGGCCTGGCGCACGGTAAGGTCCAGCACTTCCGCGATGTTCAGCCCCTTGTAGCGCACTTCCAGGGTTTCATGATTGTAACGTTTGCCCTTGCAGACGTCGCAGGTCACATAGACGTCGGGCAGAAAGTGCATTTCCACCCGGATCTGGCCGTCGCCGCCGCAGGCCTCGCAACGGCCGCCGCGCACGTTGAAGCTGAAGCGTCCCGGCTTGTAGCCGCGCTTGCGCGCGTCCTGGGTCATGGAAAAGATGTTGCGGATCTCGTCGAAGATCTTGGTGTAGGTGGCCGGATTGGAGCGCGGCGTGCGGCCGATAGGCGTCTGGTCAATGGCCACGATGCGCTCCACGGGCGCTCCGTCGCCCTCATAGCTCAAGCCCCCGATGGCGCCGGGCTGGTCCACGCGCAGGCCCAGGTTCAGGGCCAGATGCTTGTAGAGCGTGTCCACCACCAGCGAACTCTTGCCCGAGCCGGACACGCCGGTCACGCAGGTCAGCACGCCCAAGGGGATGCGGCAGTCAATGCCGCGCAGATTGTTGGTGGTCACGTTATGCAGCACGATTTCGCCCTGGGGCTCGCGCCGGGCGTCGGGCAGGGGAATGGATTCGTCCCCGCGCAGATAGCGGGCCGTCAACGTGTCGGCCTTGCCCAGCAGATCGTCCACCGGGCCCTGGAACATCAGCTCCCCGCCCTGCGAGCCGGAGCCGGGCCCCAGTTCGATGACCGTGTCCGCCGCGCAGATGGTGGCCTCGTCGTGCTCCACCACCAGCACGGTATTGCCGCGCGCCTGGAGGGAACGCAGGGTGCCCAGCAGGCGTTCGTTGTCGCGCGGGTGCAGGCCGATGGAGGGCTCGTCCAGCACATAGGTCACGCCCACCAGGCCCGAGCCCAGTTGCGAGGCCAGACGAATGCGCTGGGCTTCGCCGCCGGACAGCGTGCTCATGGAGCGGCCCAGAGAGATATATTCCAGGCCCACGTTGCGCATGAAGGAGAGACGGAAGGTCAGTTCCTTGAGCAGGGGTTCGGCAATCAGGGCATGGCGGCCTGTGAAGCTCCGCTTTTCCAGCCATTCCAGGCCCCGCTCCACGGAAAGCGCGCAGAACTGGGCGATGTTCAGATCGTCCACGCGCACTGACAAGGCCTCGGCATTGAGGCGCGCGCCCTTGCAGTCCGGGCAGTCCATGGACTGGCGGAAGCGGGCCAGCACTTCCCGCCAGGCTTCGCCGTACTGCATGCCCTTTTCCAGCAGGGGAATGACGCCGGGCCAGCGCTTGTCGCTCACGGCCAACGCGCTCTGGGCTTGCTGGGCCTCCGCGAAATGCTCGCTCTGGTAATCGCCCGCCGCGCCCAGGGCCACATTGCCGCCCATCCAGTTGCGGCGCAGGCCCAGGGAGCCGGCGGCGGGCTTGCCGTGCTCGTCCTCGCCGTAGAACAGGGCGGCCAGAGCCGCGTCCGAAAACAGATCCAAAGGCGTGGATAATGTGAACTTGAAACGTTTGCCCAGAGCCTTGAGCGCCGTTTCGTAGCGGCTGAACATCTTGTCCGTGGCCCAGGGCAGCAGCGCGCCGGTATTCAGCGAAAGGCCCCGGTTGGGCGCGATGAGGCGCGGCTCGAAATAGTCCACGCTGCCCAGGCCCACGCAACGCGGGCAGGCCCCCTGCGGGCCGTTGAAGGAAAAAAGCTGCGGGCTGGGCGCGGGCAGGGAAATATGACAGTGCGGGCAGACCGAGGTAGTGGAATGGACGGTGTCGCGTTCGGCCTCGGGCCTGTCCGGTTCGTGCAACACGAGACGACCTTCGCCGTAGCGCAGGGCCAGTTCCACAGAGTCGGCCAGCCGACCCCGGATGCCCTCCTTGTTCACCAGGCGGTCCACCACCAGATCGATGCTGTGCTTCTTGTTCTTGTCCAGGGCGGGCACGTCGTCCAGGGTGCAAAACGCGCCGTCCACGCGCACCCTGGCAAAGCCTTCGGCCTTGAGCTTCTTGAACTTGTCCAGGTGGGTGCCCTTCTGCAATTCCACCAGCGGGGCCAGGACCATGAATTTGGTCCCCTGCGGCAGGGCCAGAATGTCGCCGATGATCTCGTCGGCGGCGCGGGCCTCGATGGGGCGGCCGCACTGCGGGCAGTACATGCGGCCCAGGCGCGCGAAAAAGACGCGTAAAAAGTCGTGAATCTCCGTCACCGTGCCCACAGTGGAACGGGGATTGCGCGAAACGCTCTGCTGCTCCAGGGAAATGGCCGGGGAAAGGCCCTCGATCTTCTCCACGTCCGGCTTGTCCATCTGGGGCAGGAACTGCCGGGCGTAGGCCGAAAGGGATTCCACATAGCGGCGCTGGCCCTCGGCGTAGACGATGTCGAAGGCCAGGGTGGATTTGCCCGAGCCGGACGGCCCGCAGACCACCACCAGTTCGTCGCGGGGGATGTCCAGGCTGATGTTTTTGAGATTGTGCTGGCGGGCCTTTTCAATATGGATGCGGGGCTTGTTGTCCGTTTTCATGGAGTGTTATCTAAGCAGCTCCGGAGCTCTTGGCAAGGCGTGATTTTTCGGAGCCCGCCGCGCCCTCTTCCCCGGCATCGCGCATGCCTTCGATGATGGCGTCCAGTTCCCGAGCCAGGCGGCTCAATTCGGCCACGGCCTCAGCCGAGGCGCTCATGTTGCGCGCGGTTTCGTCCGAGAGCGCGTTGATTCTGTCCACCGTCTCGGAAACCTCGCGGCTGGTTTCACACTGGCCGTCGGCGGCCGAGGCAATGGCCCGCATGCCTTCGGCCGTGCGCGCGGCCATCTGCCGGATGCGCTCCAGCGCCTCCCCGGACTGCCCGGCCCGGCGGCTGGACTCGCTCATGACATTCACCATTTGCTCCGTGGTCTTGCCGTTTCCGCTGACGCTCCGCTGGATTTCCTCCACGGCCCGGGTGACCTGCCCGGTGGCCTGCATGGTCTTTTCGGCCAGTTTGCGCACCTCGTCGGCCACCACGGCGAAACCGCGCCCGGCCTCGCCCGCGCGCGCCGCCTCAATGGCCGCGTTGAGCGCCAGCAGGTTGGTCTGGTCCGCCACTTCCTCGATAAGCGTGATGACCTGCGAAATGCTTTCGGCCTTTTGGCCCAGCTCGCGCATGTTTTCAGCCAGGACCGAAGTTTCTTGCGCGGCCCGGTTGATGCCGCCGGTAACGCCCTCCACAATGCGCACGCCCTCATCAGCCTCCTGCCGGGTGCTCTCGGCGGTGCGGGCCGTATCCCCGGCCGAAGCCGAGACACGCCCGGCCTCCTCGGCCACGGCGCGCATGGCCCCGGCGGAACGAGCGGAGGCCGCGTCCTGCTCCTGGGCCATCCGGCTGGTGGCGTCGATCTGCTCGGAAATCCGGGCGGCCGCGCCGGCCAGCCTGCCGGAAACCACGCTCGCGGCCTGGGCAACCTGCGCAATGCGTTCGTTCTGCACGCGGATGATCTCACGCTGCCGCACGGACTCGGTGACGTCGGTCATCAGGGTGAAGGCGCCCAGCAGCTTGCCGTCCACATCCAGCAGGCGTGCGGCGTTGACCAGCACATGGCGCGTCCGGCCGCCCACCGTGAAGGTATAAGGCTCGTCCTCAATGTCGGCATTGTTCAGAAGCACCTTTTTGGTATTGGTCATTCTGTCGGGATCATTGAAAAAGGCCTCGCCGCGCAGCCGTCCCTTGTAGTCCTCGGGCCGCCCCTTGAGGTTGTAGATGTCCACAGCCCGCTGATTCATGAAGGAGATGCGGTCATCGGTATCCGTAATCACGCAGGGCAGGCCCATGCCCCGAAGGAGCCCCTGGGAAAAGCCCAGTTCGGTTTTGAGGTGGGCGATCATGGCGGCCAGGCTGTCTCGCAGGCTGCGCAGCTCAAGACAGTTGGGCACGGGGAAGGGCGCGTCGAAATCGCCTCCGGCCACCTTGCCGGAAGCCGCGGCCAGTTCCGCCACGGGCCGGACCACGGTGCGGCGCAGAAAAAGCAGCAACGCGGCGATGAGCAGACACATGCCCGCCAGAGACAAGGCAATGTTGCTGAGCGTGCGCGATTTCAGGTCGTTGATGGTCGGGGTGACATCCTTGGACACCACCAGAGTGCCCAGAATGGCTTTGGACGCGCCGTGGCAGTGATGACAATCCTTGCCGTTGGGAATGCTGGAAACGATCAGGAAGCGACTGAAGCCGTCCGCTTCCACCAGACGGCCGACCTTGAGGGGCGCGCGCAGGGAGTCGGCGGCCAGTTGCCGCGCTTCCGGCGTCCGCAGGCGTTCCCGCAACGGCGCGCGCACGGCCGAGGCATCCGTGGCATAGGTGATCTCGCCGTTGAAGCCCGCCAGATAGACGGACACGTTCTTGTAATTATCCGCCAGAAGGCGCACGACCTCGCGAGTTTCCGCGTCATTGCCCCGCTTCATGGGGGCTTCCACAAGCCTTGCCAGCAGCTCGGCGTCCAGACGGGTGGAGGATTCCAGACTGCTCAGAGTGGCGTTGCGGTTCTGGATACTGTTGAAGACGATCAGGCAGCCGAAGACGACTACGGCCGTGATCACGACCAGCAAAGCGCATTTGCGGACCAACGGCATATTCCGGGTGGAGAAAAGCATGCTGTTCTCCTAATGTGCTCCGCTATGGATCAGCGGCTTGAAGTTGAAGGCTTTGACGCGGCTTTCATTGTGACAGGCGAGGCAATCCTCGTGACGCGGCGTGCGCCGGATGACGGCGGGGTCACCACTTTCGGCATGCGCCGCTCCCGGACCGTGGCAGGTTTCACAGCCCACATCCGCAAGATGCGGCGTGGACTGATAGTCCACAAAGCCGCCCTTGCCGTAGCCTGTGCTGTGGCAGGCGTAGCAGCCCCGCAGCTCTTCCGCCGTCAGCTTGGGAGCCATGGCGCTGATGTGTTTCCAGGTGCCGGCCTTCTTGGAATATTTCCGGAACGTCTCATACTCCTCAGCATGGCACTCGGCGCATTTCCGGGAACCCACATAAGGACCGGCGGCGTTGATGGCTCCCGCGCTGGCCGGAACAGACGTCAGCATGCAGACGGCGACAGCGAGACACAGTAGGCAAAGGCGCATATGCATTCCCCCCATGCATAGAGGATAACGGCGCGGAGCTGTGAAATCCCCGTCGACCGGGACGGCGGTGAAGAGCGCCGGAGCCGGAGCCCGGCACGCGAAGGCGGACTTCAGAAGCAGCTTACCGTTTTCAAAACAGAATGGTGTCGCGTCAAGCGGCACATGCCGCAAACCCGTCAGGAGTTGCGCGCCGCCCCGGGCGGCTAGCCACAGCGGAAACCACGCTTTTTTCGAAGTCGTTTTCGAAGTCGTTGCGGAAGCGGGAGCGTCGCGGGATCAGCGATGCTCTTCGTCCTGGAGATCCCGCACCAGGCTCCCCAGCAGGCGTGTCTGTTCCAGCAGATCCCTGACGGCTTTGGCGGAATGGTCCATGCCCGCCGTATTTTCCACAGCAATGCGGTTGACTCCGGTCACACTTCTGCTGATGTTTTCACTGCTCGCGGCCTGCTGCTCGGAGGCGGCGGCAATGGAACGGATCTGTTCGCTGGTCTTGTCCGACAGGGCCACGATCTCGCGCAGGGCTTCGTCGGACTGATGGGTCAAATCCGTAGTCCGGCTCATGCCTTCCACGGTCTGATCCACAGTGGCGATATTATGGGCCGCGTCCCGCTGAATGCCGGAGAGCACCTCGGCCACTTCCCTGGTGGCGGCCATGGTCTTTTCGGCCAGCTTGCGCACCTCGTCGGCCACCACGGCAAAGCCGCGCCCGGCCTCGCCCGCGCGGGCAGCCTCAATGGCGGCGTTGAGCGCCAGCAGATTGGTCTGGTCCGCGATATCCGTAATCACGTTGAGCACCTTGTCGATGTCCCGTACGCGCAGGCCCAGGCGGGTCATGGATTCCTTGAGTTCTTCGGTGTGGCGCAGCACCCTGGTGATATTTTCGGCCACTTCCGCCACGCTGGCCGAGCCCTGTTGGGCCTGCTTTCCGGCAACTTCAGCGGTTTCGGCGGCGGCCGAGCTGTTTTGGGCCACCCCGTGCACCGTGGCGCTCATTTCCTCCATGGCAACGGCTACCTCGCCCAGTCGCGCGGACTGTTCCTTGGCTCCCTTGTCGGACTGCTCGATCTGGCTGGAGATGCTCTGGGTGGCGGCGGACATGGCCGCCACGGCCGAGGCGATGCGTTCCGCCGCCAGAGCCATGCCGTCCTGGCGGCGCTCTGCCAGGGCACGGGCCTCCTCGGCCGCGGTCGTCGAGGCCTGGGCCCGTTCGGCCTCGCGCTGCGCGGATTCCGCCGCCGCGTCGGCTTTTGCCAACGTTTCCCGGATGGAGACGACCATGGTCTGCAACGCCCTGCCGAGCACGCCGAATTCGTCCTTGCGGACCATCTGCAATTCGGCGTCCAACTCTCCGGCGGCCACTTTCTGGGCAAAAGTCACGGAGCGGCGCAGCGGTCTGGTGACGTTGCCGACCAGGCTGCGGGCCAGCAGCAGCGTGCACAGGATCACCGCCAGGGTCACGCCCAGCGAAATATACAGACTTTGCCGGGTCGCATCGCTCAGCGCGTCCGCCGTCCGCTCCAGATCGCGCGCGGCGGCGGCCTCCACCTCGTAAAGGGCGTCGATATAGGCTGTGGAGGCCGCGAACCAGGCCTTGGCGTCGCCGCTGAGCCGAGGTTCGTCCTGGCTCTCGTAGGCTTCCCGGCGGAAGGTTTCCACCTTCTCCAGCAGAGGCGGCACCTTTTGCGCATAGACCCGCGCCAGTGCTTCGTCCCGCTCCAGAAAATCCTGAAGATAGGCCCGCTGCAAGGCGACATGTTCGATCCAGTCGCGGTACAGAAGTTTATTGAAACGCCGGGACGACAGCGCCACATTCAGCGTGGCCCGCTCCTGCCCGGCGAATTCCTTGGCATAGATGAGATTAAGGAAATTCACCGCCCGCGCGTAGAGCCCGACATCCAGATACCGGTCCAGCACGCCCCGGAGAATATCCTCCATATGGAGGATGAGGCCAGAGTACACGGCGATGGCCTCGGACGGGGCGATATTATAATCGTCGATGCGCGAGCGCAGATCTTTCAGGGATGCAAGTTTTTCCGTCAGCGGGGCGAATTGGGCATTGACCGCGGCCGTGGGATTGGCCGCGCTGAAAACAGCCATTTTTTCGGCCATGGCCTGCCGGGCTGCCTCGGTCTGTTTGCGCTGACCCGGCAATTCCTCGGCATAGGCTCCCCGCCGGGCCACAAAACCGGCGGACAAACCGCGTTCTTTCTGGAGCTCATGGATCAGGGCGCTGCCCGCCGAGGAAAGGTCCACCACGCTTACCGCCATGGCCATGGCGCGCACGGTTTGGTATTTTTCCAGAGCATTTCCGGCGGCCAGGGCGATCAGCGCGGCCACGGGCAGAATAAGCAGGACAAAAAGCTTGGCGCGGACACTGATGTTTTTCAACATGACTTCCCCACCAGAAAGAAATAAAATGTTTATGTATTTTCAGTCTTACATAGGACCATTAAAAAAATCAAGCACAAGCCGCATATTCATCCAGACATGCAACATATTGCAATAACTATTAATGTATTTATTCTTATACCGGACAGATTTTATCAATTTTCATTCAGCAAACACCATGGCGTTGCACACAACAGCGACCATACACATCAAATCAAAATATTCCCGCTCCGCAACAAATCCCCAGCCGTTCACTACGCTCCGCCGCCACGCCGGAATTATCGGATGCCGTTATGCCGTAACCCTTCCCTTTTCTTTACGGACGTTTTGCCGAAGAGTTTATCTATACATGTGCGTGGATATAAGATACGGCCCAAATCCGCAGGGGCACATGGACAAGCGGACGTAAAATCGGTAAAAAAAATTTTACGGGCCTGAAACAGGTCCGCCCGGCCCCGGCCGGAAGGGGGATAGCTATGCACCAGTATATACGGATATACGCGCTGCTGGCCCTGCTTGCCGTGACACTGCCCGCCACGGCCCAGGCGGAGGACAACGGCATGACGGCCAGGGGCATTTTCACCCTGCTGCCCGCCAGCATTTTTGAGAATACGGCTGAAGGCCTTTCCGACGCGGAAAAGCAGCAACTGCTGGCCGAAGGCCATACGGAATTCTGGGAAGTCGCCGGAGAGACCGAAGACGTGATTGTTTTCGCGGCCCTGCCCTTCCGGGACAGCGCCGTAGCCCTGCGACTCTTCCGTAATACGGCGGACGGCTCGGTGGAGGCGGCCATCGGCACCTTGGGCGGTCCCATCTGCACCATGGAATTATGGCGGGTGGACGCTTCGGGCCGTATGGTGCCCATCGACACCCCGCCGGAACCGGACATCAGGGATTTTCTGGACCAGGGGCAGAAGTTGCCGCCGGACATCAATCCCACGGTGCTGATCTGCCTGGGCCTGGGCGGGCTCAAGGCCGAACCCGTCTTCTGGAACAGCTCGGGCATGGCCCATGTGCCCCTGGCCAACGAGGTCAGCTTTCAATGGAACGGCAAGGCCTTTGAGAAGCAGGTGACTCCGCGCAAGGAACAGAGCGGGGAACGCCCCTGATCCGGGACCAGAGCATTTCAAAGGCGATCTGTTCCGGTTTGATGAGCCGCGCCGCATGCGGCGCGGCTTTCAGTTCGTCCGCAAAGAACAGGCCGCCGCAAATCCCCGCCAATCATGCGGCAAAGCGCTACTTCTTCAACCATTCCTCCAGCTTGGCCTCCAGCTCGGCCTCGCTCAGCCGAGAGGAATCGTACATTCCGGCGCCCTCGCGCTGGCGCGCGGCTTCGGCCAGAATGATGGCCGCGGCCACGGAGACGTTGAAGCTCTGGATCATGCCGTACATGGGGATGTAAAGCTGGCCGTCGGCCAGGGAAAGCAGCTCCTCCTCAACGCCGCTGTGCTCATTGCCCATGATCACCGCCGTGGGACGGATGAAATCCCAGTCCCGCAAAGGCCGGGCCGTTTCCGAGCAGGAGGTCGCCAGCACCTGAAAACCCTGGCCGCGCAGAGTGCGCATCAGATCCGCGCTGTTCTTGTGACGCTCGCTTTCCACCCACTTGCGGGCCGAAGCCGAGGTTTTGCGGCCCAGCGTCGGAAACGGGGTGTTCGTATAATAGAGATGCACTTTGGACAGGCCGAAGGCGTCGCAGGAGCGGTAAATGGCCGAAACGTTGTGCGGATCGTGGATGTTGGCCAGCACCAGGGTCAGATCGTTCTGGCGGTGACGCAGCACTTCAAGCAGGCGCGCCCTGCGCCTGGGAGTGGGTTCCTTGGGCATGCTGATGACTTCCTTACTCATGTGTACTTCTGCAACAGGCCTGCGCGCAGCGAAAAAATACGGCTCTTGCTTTACCGCCGCAGGCGGCGTGCCCCGCACGCTGCGAATGACATGGCGGCAGCGATGCAAATGCTTGTGAAAGGTGTGTCAGAAAAAACTTTTTCAGGCAAGCGCATTGCCAAGGGTGTGGATTTAGCCTAAAAAAACGGAAAATATCTGTTTTTTTCGCGGCCCGGGGCCGCGACATTTTCCATTCAGGAGTGCCCAATGTCAAAACTCTGGTCTTTGTCTCTGACCCTGGTTACGGCCCTGTTCTCGGCCCTGGTTCTGCCCGGCGCGGCCCTGGCCGCCGCGGGACATCCCACCATCCCCGGATCCGAGCTCTCGGCCGTCTGGGTCATTCCCTTCGCCTGCATGCTGCTTTCCATCGCCATCATGCCGCTGGCCCTGCCGCACTTCTGGGAACACCATTTCGGTAAAATCGCCGTCTTCTGGGGTCTGGCCTTTCTGGTGCCCTGTCTCCTCGTTTACGGCTTCAATGTGGCTTTGTACGAATTTCTGCATATCATTCTGCTGGACTACATCCCCTTCATCGTCCTGTTGTTCGCGCTGTTCACCGTGGCCGGCGGCGTGCGTCTCAAAGGCTCGCTGGTGGGCACGCCCGTGGTGAACACTCTCCTGCTGGCCGTGGGCACCGTCCTGGCAAGCTGGATGGGCACCACCGGCGCGGCCATGCTGCTGATCCGCCCCCTGCTGCGCGCCAACGCCCACCGCAAATACCGCGTGCATTCCGTGGTCTTTTTCATCTTCCTGGTAGCCAATATCGGCGGCTCCCTGACCCCGCTGGGCGACCCGCCGCTCTTCCTGGGCTTCCTCAAGGGCGTCAGCTTCTTCTGGACCACCACCCATCTTTTCCTGAAGACTCTCTGCCTCTCCGTGGCCCTGCTGGCGATCTTCTTTGTGCTGGACACGGTGCTTTTCAACAAGGAAGGCCGCCCCACCCCGCCGCATGATCCCGATGCCGCGGAAGAGAAACTCGGCCTGGACGGCAAGATCAACCTGCTCTTCCTGCTGGGCGTGGTGCTGGCGGTGCTGGCCTCGGGCATGCTGCCGCTGGGCACCTGGATCGAAATCTTCGGCGTGCCCGTGGAAGGCCAGAACCTGCTGCGCGACATCGTGCTGCTCTGCGTGGCCGGTCTTTCCTGGAAGTTCACCAGCCGCCGCTGCCGCGAGCTCAACGGCTTTTCCTGGGCGCCCATTGAGGAAGTGGCCAAGCTCTTCTTCGGCATCTTCCTGAGCATGATCCCGGCCATCGCCATTCTGCGCGCCGGTACGGACGGCGCCTTGTCCTCCCTGATCCAGATGGTTTCCACCCCGGACGGCCAGCCGGTCAACGCCATGTATTTCTGGCTCACCGGCGCGCTGTCGAGCTTCCTGGACAATGCGCCCACCTACCTGGTCTTCTTCAACACCGCCGGCGGCGACGCCGTTCACCTGATGAACGACATGTCCAACACCCTGATCGCCATTTCGGCGGGCGCGGTGTTCATGGGCGCCAATACCTACATCGGCAACGCGCCCAACTTCATGGTCCGTTCCATCGCGGAAAACCAGGGCGTGCGCATGCCCAGCTTCTTCGGCTACATGGCCTGGTCCGTGGGCATTCTGATCCCGCTGTTCGCCCTGCTGACCTGGGTTTTCTTCATCTAAGCCGGATAAGCTTTTCACCAGTTCAAAAAAACGGCAGGCCGCAAGCCTGCCGTTTTTTTGAGGCACGCTCCCCGCGCGGACAAAGGAGAACTGGTCATGAACCACAAGGAACGCATGCTGGCGGGCCTGCCCTACAAGGCCTGGCTGGACGGGCTGAGCGAAGAACGCCGGGCCTGCCGAGAAAAAATTTTTCGCTATAATCATCTGCCGCCCGACCGGGAAGGCGAACGGGACGCGCTGCTCCGCGAGATTCTCGGCGCATGCGGCAGGCATGTGCGCATCGAAGGGCCGTTTTACTGCGATTACGGCTATAATATCGTCGTGGGCGAAAACTTTTTCGCCAATTACAATTTCACGGTGCTGGACGTGGCCAGGGTCAGCATCGGCCGCTACGCCATGATTGCGCCCAATGTGGCTATTTATACGGCCGGGCACCCCCTGCATCCCGCATCCCGGAATTCGGGCTATGAATACGGCAGGCCCGTCACCATCGGCGACAATGTCTGGATCGGGGGCAATACGGTGGTCAATCCCGGCGTGCGCGTGGGCGACAATGTGGTGATCGGCTCCGGCAGCGTGGTGACCAGGGACATTCCGGACAATGCCCTGGCCGTCGGCAATCCCTGCCGCGTGCTGCGGTTTGTCACCGAGGCCGACCGCTGCTGTTATTTCAAGGATTGCCGCTTTGACGTGGACGACTATGAACACCCCTTTAACGCGGAGGAATGACCCGCGGCAGCGTCGGAAGCTACAATGTCCGCGTTCCCGCATGCCTTGACTCCCGGTTCAGGTCTGCGTACAGAGATTCAATGCTTGCATGCCGGAAATATTCACGCGAAATCTCGCTGAAATGCCAGCGTCTCAGGATTCTGAAGGACGCGGAGGGCATGCGTGCGCGTACCGGCGCCACCTGACCGGCCGTTGGGTGGGGCTGGATGTCTCCCTTCATCCCTTAGCGGCCGAGCTTTCTTTCTCTTTCATGGCCGCATCAGGCATGACGCGGCTCCTTCTCCCTCCTGCAACGGCTCAGTGACGCCGCACTTGCGGCAATGGCCTGGTTCGGACACAGCTCCGGATCGTGTCGCTCACACGGCAAAACAGGAGAACTCTCATGCATCGTTGTCTTATGGCGCTGGCCTGCCTGGCTTTCAGCGCTTCCACGGTTCTGGCCGCCGGTCCTCTGGACGCTTTCAACGGCCTGAAAGGCAACCTCGACATCGCGGGAGGCACCGCCCATATCCCGGTGATGAAGGGCGCGGCCAAACAGATCATGGCGGCCAATCCGGACATCCGCATCACTGTGGCCGGGGGCGGCTCAGGCGTAGGCGTGCAGAAAGCGGGCGAGGGCCTAGCCCAGATCGGCAACACGGGCCGGGCGCTCAAGGAGTCCGAAATCAAGAAATACGGGCTGGTCAGCTTTCCCTTTGCCATCGATGGCGTGGCGGTGGCCGTCAATCCAAAAAATCCGGTCTCCGGACTGAGCAAAGCCCAACTCAAAGATATCTTTGCCGGTAAGATCACCAACTGGAAAGCCGTGGGTGGGGCTGACGCGCCCATTTCGCTTTACGTGCGCGAGGACGGCAGCGGAACCCGCGAAACCTTCGAGGAACGCGCTCTGGACAAGGGAAGTTCCTCTGCCGGGGCCAACGTGGTCAATTCCAACGGGGCCATGAAAACCGCCATTGCCCAGGATCCCAACGCCGTGGGCTATGTGGGCATCGGACATCTGGACCCGAGCATCAAAGGCCTGGACGTGGACGGCATGAAGCCTTCCCAGGAAAACGCCGCCAAGGGTACCTACACCGTGACCCGGCTGCTGTATATGAACACCAAGGGCGAGCCCGAGGGGCTGACCAAAGCCTTTGTGGACTATATCTACTCGCCCGCGGGCAAAGAGATCGTGTCCGGGGCCGGTTATATTCCCTATGAGAAAAAATAAGGACGCTGACGGCCCGGCGGCAGGAGAAGATCTGATCTTCACGGCCGCCGGGCCGACCGCACATCAGAGCGAACCGGGCGACCGGGCGGGCCTGGGCACACGGCTGGCCGCGATCCTGGCCGTCGGCGCGGTGTCCTTGCTCTTCGTCATGATTCTGGCGGCCGCCCTGCCCGCATTGATTCAGCCGGGACCGGGAAGCCCCCTGGACTGGGTCTGGCAGCCCTACCAGGGGCATTTCGGCATTTTGCCCATGTGCCTGGGATCT
This sequence comes from Desulfovibrio sp. 3_1_syn3, assembly GCF_000145315.2. NCBI lineage: Bacteria > Pseudomonadati > Thermodesulfobacteriota > Desulfovibrionia > Desulfovibrionales > Desulfovibrionaceae > Desulfovibrio > Desulfovibrio sp. 3_1_syn3. The sequence continues at coordinate 1,678,630 of NZ_ADDR02000001.1, read as the reverse complement.
CTGGCCCTGGCGGGCTCTGCCCTGATCATCGGCTGGCCCTTGGCGCTGGGCTTGTGCTGCTGGCTGCTCACCGAAGAGGCCCGCGCCGCGCGCCCCCTGGTGAAGCTGACAGGAACACTGATCCGCTTTATGACCACCATTCCCACCGTGGTCTATGGCTTTGCGGCCGTGTTCCTGCTGACGCCCTTGGTGCGCACGGCTTTGGGCGGTACGGGCATGTGCCTGCTCTCCGCCGGAATCATGCTCACCCTTCTGATTCTTCCCACCATGGTTCTGGTGCTGGAAGCCGGGCTCGGCCCCCGCCTGGAACGGCTTTGCCCCTGGGGGCAGGCGCTGGGCTTTTCCCGCCTGGACCTACTGCGCTTTTTTGTGCTTCCGAAAGCCCGGCGTAACCTGACGGCCGCGGCTGTTCTGGGTTTCGGCCGCGCCGTGGGCGACACTCTTATCCCGCTTATGCTGGCAGGCAATGCCACGCAAGTTCCCGGCGGCCTGACCGAAAGCCTGCGTACGCTTACCGCGCACATGGCGTTGGTCACGGCCAACGAAGTGGGCGGCGCGGCGTATAATTCCCTCTTTGTGGCCGGTCTGATTCTCCTGCTGGTCAACGGCGGGGTAAGCCTGGCCTTGCGCCGCCTGGAGACGGACGCGCGCCGCGGCAAGGAAATGCGGTCATGCTGATCCGCCGGGCGCCCTCCCTTGCTCCGTCCGGCGCTTTTTTCCGCTGGGCATTGCGCACATGCGCCCTGCTTCTGATCCTGGGAACAGGCACTTTGCTGGCCTTTCTGCTTTTCAAAGGGCTGCCCACATTGGGCGCGCGGCTTTTTTTCGGGGATGTCCCGGCCCTGGACGCGCTGCTGGGGCGCCAAGCCGTCTGGGACGGGCTCTGGCCCGCCTGCGCGGGTACGGCCTGCCTGGTGGGCCTTACCGTACTGCTGGCTGTTTTCCCCGGCGTGGGCTGCGGCCTGTATCTGGCCGAATTCGCGCCGAAACGTCAGGCCGCCCGCATCCGCCTGGCTATGGATGTACTGGCCGGAACGCCTTCCATCGTCATGGGGCTGTTCGGCTTTACGCTGATTCTCTTTCTGCGCAAGACCTTCCAGACGGAAGCGAACACGTCGTTGTTTCTGGCCGCCGCCTGCCTGGCATTGCTGGTGCTGCCCGTACTGGTGACCACCACGTGCGAAGCCCTGGAGGCCGTTCCCAAAAGCCTGAGAACTACCGCCACAGCTCTGGGCTTCACCAGGCGGCAGGCCGCGCGCCACATTCTGCTTCCCGCCGTTGTTCCGGGCATCCGGGGCGGCGTGATTCTCGCCCTGGGCCGGGCCGCCGAGGACACGGCCGTCATCATGCTTACAGGCGTCGTAGCCAATGCGGGCCTGCCCGCGGGCTTATGGGGCAAGTTTGAAGCCCTGCCTTTTTCCATCTTTTACACGGCGGCCCAATACCAAAGTCAGGAAGAGCTGCTCCGGGGCTTTGGCGCGGCCCTGGTTCTGCTTATGCTGGCCTCGGGCCTGCTGTTCTGCGCCCGTCTGCTGGAAAACCGCTTTCACCGACGCTGGCGGGGGGAATCATGAAAATTGCCGCGCGCATTCATGCGCTGTGCGTTTCCTTCAACAAACGGCAAATCTTGCACAATGTGGCTTTTTGCGCCCCGGCCGCCGGGATTACGGTACTGGCCGGGCGTTCCGGCTCGGGCAAGACGACCCTGCTGCGGGCCTTGAACCGCCTTAATGAAACGTTTCCCCACAGCCAAACCACCGGCCGGGTGGAACTGGACCTGGGAAACGGCCTGGAGGCCATCTATGAGGCGTCCGGCCAAGACGGGGAACGGGCGTGTCCTCGCCCCTTGAGCGAACTCCGCCGCCGGGTGGGCATGGTTTTTCAGACGCCCAATGTCCTGCCGGTCAGCGTGGCCCGGAACCTTGCCCTTCCCCTGCAGGTGGTGGCGGGCGTTCCGGCTCCGGAAATACAGAGACGTATGCAGCGGGCTCTCGTTGACGTGCGCCTGTGGGATGAGGTGGCCGACCGGCTGGATATTCCGGCGGAACGTTTGTCCGGCGGCCAGCAGCAGCGCCTTTGCCTGGCCAGGGCTCTGGCGCTGGAGCCCGCCGTGCTTTTGCTGGACGAGCCTACGGCCTCGCTCGACGTACACGCCGCCACCGGTATTGAGGATCTTTTGCTGCGGCTGGCAAAGCGCTATCCGCTGATTGTGGTTTCGCACAGTCCGGAGCAGGCGGTGCGACTGGCCACACGCCTGGTGGTGCTGCATCAGGGCCAGGTACTGCATGTGCTGGAAAAGGGGGAGATCCAGGCCCGAGAGCTGGCCGGTCTGCTGGCGAAGTGAGGACGGAAGGGGTGCAAACTCGCCGGAATGCAAAAGACCCCCCCCGCTATGGTCTGACCCCTGTCAAGTAGACAGGGGTCAGACCATAGCGGGGGGGGGTCTACATACAAATAAATCGCTTGTTCTTTTGAACAATACGACCTTATCCATAAATGAGATTGCTTTAATGCTGGGTTATTCCAATAGTAGTAATTTTCATAAGGATTTTAAAGAATACTACCAGCTATCTCCCAGAGAATATGTGAAGAACAGATTACAAGTGTAAGCCTTCACCACGCATGCGTTTGAGTATCGCTGCCAGGGCCACAATGCACACGCCTATGAGCGCAAGCGGGGACAAGGCCCAGCGAAGGTTCAGGCTTTCCGACAACACCCCAATCATTGGTGGGGCAATGAGCAAGCCGAAGTAGCTGATAGACGCCACAAATGAAATGGATACTTGGGCCGAAAATTTGTCCGATTTACCCGCAAGGCTGAAACAGAGCGGCACGATGGACGCCATGCCGAAACCCACCAGAGCGAAACCGAAGGTGGCAGATGCCAGAGACGGAAAGAGCAAGGCCAGCGAGAGTCCAAGCGCGACGCACAGACCGCTCATTTGCAATACAAAAACCACGTTGAAACGATTCACCAGTGAATCCGCCGTCAAGCGACCGATGACCATAGCTGTCAGGCACGCCACATATCCCACGCGAACCAGCTCTTCTTGTACATTCAAAATCTGCGCGAAGTAAACCGCAGTCCAGTCATACATAGCGCCTTCGATGGCGAAGCTGCCGAATGCAATGATTCCCAACAAAGCAAGATACATGTCTGGATGTATTTTTGACGGATTATGGTTTTCCTTTCGGTTTCCTTTGCCCACTTTCCTCGGCATAATAGAGCGCAACATGATCGCCAGAGTCAAAAGCGCGTAGCAGTATATCACCATAAAGTGCGCCAACGGCGATACCCCCAAGGGAGCGATGATCGCTCCGACAATGCCGCCGATTACGCCTCCGACGCTCCACATTCCATGAAAGGTGCCCATGATGCTTCTGCCGTAGAGAGCCTCCACGCCAGCAGCCTGCGCGTTGAGAGATATATTGAGAATATTGTTGGCAAATCCAAAAAAGGCCAGAGCGGCGAACAGCCATAAACGGCTGGGAGCAAGGCTTAGTGTAACCAAGGCCAGCGGCATGATGCACATGCCCCCTATGATGGCATGGCGACTGCCGAAGCGACCGATGAGCCATGCTGCGGGAGTTATGGCAAGAAGCTGCCCCAGCGGCGCGCCGAAGAGTATGCCGCCAAGTTCCGCGTCCGAAAGAGCCAACGAATTTTTTATGTCAGGAATGCGTATGGCCCATGAGGAAAAAAGTATCCCCATAACAAAGAAAAAATTCATAAGCGCCAGCCGATAGAAGGATTTTGGTCTGGAGGGCAAGAGCACGGAAGGTATGAGCATGTTCATGACATCTGAGCCTGATAGTTAGGCTTTTCAATTGACAATAGTTCTCATGGCTTGTCAGTGGAGGGGGGCGTGTAAGGCGCGGGGCTTGATGCCAGATGTAATTTTGAATATGCATTATGTAAAGTATGCACATTTACTTCATGTACTTACCTTTTGGAGAGTGTCTATGAGCATGGAAGAATATGTCCCCACAGGAACCCCTGTAGCTGAAACCAATTTCGGCTACACGCTTTCTCTCATCGGTGGGAAGTACAAGATGATAATTTTGTTCTGGCTGGCGGATAAAGGCGTCATGCGCCATAATCAGATCAAAAAGGTCATAGGCACCATTTCATTCAAGACGCTGAGTCTTATGCTCAAGGAATTGGAAAAGGACGAATTGATTATCAGAAAAGAATACCCGCAAGTTCCACCCAAGGTTGAATACAGTCTCACCGAGCGAGGCGAGTCCATTATTCCGCTGCTCAATGCCATGTGTTCATGGGGCGAGCAACACAGGCCACCCCGTGGATAGGCTGATGTATTTGGCTTGGGCAGCTCTTGGGAACAGGTGTATTTTGAAATCTTGTAATAGCCTTATATCTTATTCCCCATACATTCATCTCTCCCACGCGGGCGGGAGGGCGGGAACCAGGCACGGCGGTTTCCCGCCGGGCCTTTTGCCTCCTGTGTTTTTTGTGTTTCTGGGCGAACAGCCGGGGTGTGAGGGCGGCTGTTCGCATTGTGTTTGGCATTACTGCGCAGTGCAGAACGTGCGGCCTCTGCTCCCGGCATGGCCGGGAAATTCCAGCCATGCCGTTGTTGCTGGAATGGGATAACTCACGCCGTCACAAGGGCCTTTTCCGGCTTGGCCGCAAGGATGGGTTCAAGCTGGCGCTCCGGCAGATGCAAGAACACGCCGCCGATTTCTTCAAGCTCAATGGCGCGGTCATAACTGGCGGCATCCTAGGCGCTGCGGGTGATGGCGTTGGTCAGGCCGTAGTGCGAAAGGTCGCCGTCCGTAATAAGGTGGCGCAAAATATTGTCCTGTTCGTCCTGGGTGAGACTGTAGGACTTGCCCAGCGCCTTGACGCTCTGTTCCACATGCCCGGTGATGGGGCGGGCATTGGCGGCCTGATCCGGTTGACCAGCTCTTGCAAGTTGTCACGGCTCACCATCTGGCGCACGGCGTCACGGGTCGCCAAGGCAAAGGCGCGGGCGTCCGCCTGCTGCGCTTCCTGCGAAAGGGCGAACAATGAGCCGTTGCCCTGCCTGCCGCCCACATGGCGGGTTGTGAAGGAACCAAGGGAGCGCGGCAAAATCATGCCGTTGGTGCAAGCCAGGGTGTAGGCAAGAAAGTTGATTTCCCGGCATCCATAGCCCACTTCGGAGTTTTTGAGCACAAGTCCTGCCTTGACTACTTCGCCCACTTGCCGCCCCTGACGGTTGACGGGAAATTCGGCCTCCAGCCCTTCAAAGGTAAGCTGTACATACATGCGGCGCTCGGTGATTTCCGAACTCTTCACGTCAACGGTCATGCCGTCGCGCTTTCCGGCTTCCAGCAGCACGGGAAACACCGTCATCAAAAATTCGTGGTTATCAAGGCGCTTGTATTTATCGGAAAGCACGGCGCGGGCCTTGCCGTCCAGGGTACGCACCATGCGGGATACATTTTGTTCGCTCTCCTGCCGCAACCATTCGTTGACGTTGTAAGACAAGAGCGCCGGGGCTTCGCTGCGCATCCGCTCATAGTAGCGGGTGGGGATGCTGAGGCGGCTTGCAAGGGTGTCGTGGCCGGTTTCGGTCATGGGGAAAAGATCGCTCTCGGCCTTGATCGCCAGGGCGGGCGCAAGCTCGTTGTGCGCTCTCATTTCCATCTGGCCGGAGGGTACAATAAGATCGTGCTGCGCGTTGCTCTGCCGTTCCACTTCCAGGGCCAATTCTTGAAGGGTCTTACCGTGAATCATTGTCTTTCTCCTTGGCATTTGTGCCTTCCCGTCCCCGGAAAACCTTTCCCCGGCGGCGGGAGGGGGCATTTGCCCATAGGTGCTGCCCCCTCCCACTCCAGGGAAAGGTCATCTATCAGTTGCGCAGCCTACCGCACGGCTTTTCACGCGCTTGCCGCGCCCTCGTAGAGCGGGCAGCCCGCGCCGCCTGTAGGGGGGAATGGAGTGTGACAAACGCAAGGAGAGAGGCCGCAGGGCGCGGAAGGGAGGAGCCTGCGACGAACCTGCACAAGCCCGGAGGCCGAACGCATGAGGCTTGGCGCACTCCATGCGCGGTGACGCGCACCCCCGGAAGGTGGAAGGGGTGACAATGGTTCTGGCCTGCTGCCTTCGGGTTGCAATCGCCAAAGCGCGAACAGCCGTATGCCCGCAGATCGTATAATCTGCGGGCATACGGCTGTTCGCGGTGCTTTGTTGTGAATCAGGTAAGGCTGCGGCTTATGAACATGCCGCAATCACACTTCATAATGGCCTTTGCATTGAATAATCTGGCAGGTGTCATCAACAATGCGGTACACAAGGCGATGTTCAGCGTCAATGCGCCTGCTCCACCAGCCTTGCAGGTTGCCCTTTAGCGGTTCAGGCTTGCCGATGCCAGTATACCCGTTTCGCTGAATATCCTTGATGAGCATGTGGATACGCTTGAGTATCTGCCTGTCGGTGCTGTGCCAATACAGATAGTCGTTCCAGGCAGTATCATGCCAGAGGAGCTTCATGGGCATCCTCGATCAGTTCGTGAGCCGTGCAGTTTTTCTGTGCGTCCATCTCATGCGCCAGCCGGGCAAGATGCGCCTGATTATGGGGATGATAAAAAGGGTCAAGGCTGGGGGTGAAAGGCAAAGCCTTTTCCCGCACCATCTGGGTAAGAAACATTCGTACCGCTGTTGCCACATCCATGCCCATATCGGCGGTGATGCTCTGGGCCTGGGCCTTGAGGTTTTCATCAATGCGGATTTGCAGATTCGCCATGACGGCCTCCTTGTAATGCATTTCATTACACATGTAATGTCAACTGTAGTTCATGTCAAGATGCCTTGAGGCTCTTGGGATTTTCCCTGATATGTTCAAGTTCTTTCGATTTTGGACTTCACGGCGGCCCTGCCGCCGATGCGGCTTGCGCTCGGCGTGATGTGAGCGCCGGGCGCAAGCCGCGAAAATTTTTAGGGCCGCCCGGTGTGTGCCGGACTGCCCTGGTTTTGATAGAGTCTATCAGGCGGAAAGTTCCGCCAGTCCTTGCCTGACGCATCTTGCCGCAAACAAGGCATTGCCTGTTATCTGGCGAACCCATGCGCCACGGGTGGGCGACCACTTGAAGCCGTGGGACTTCAAAAGCTGGCGGACATTCTCGGCGGGCTTGCCGTCAAAAATGAACATGACGCGGTTTTCCTCCGGGTCTTCCCGGTAGGTGTAGCCCTCGGCTTGCTCTTCCTTATGCTGGCGGGTGGCGGCGTGTTCCAGTTCGGCAATGCGCTCTTTCACGCGGCGCATGTTGGCGTTGTGGTTGGAAAGGGTGAATGGGGCATAGCCCACACGGCCTATATAATCCGGCTTGATTAAATCCAGTGCCTGGGCTTCGGTGAAGCCAAGGGGCACAAGGGCGGCAATACGGGCCTCGTCGGTCTTATGGCGGCGGATTGTCTGATTCGCCGCCTTCATCAGGGCTTGGCTGTTCTCCATTTCTGCCAACTTGGCACGGAGTTTTTGCAGGGCGTCCGGGTCGTCGCTGGAAATGCCGCCGTGACCAACGCTTGCGGCTTTGTCTTTGTAGTGCTCGGCCTTTTCCAGGGCGGCAAAAGCCCTGCCGAAAGTATCGTGTATGCGGCCCCGATAATTGCGGTCGCGCTTTTCGCTGTGATGCCCCACAAGGATGGGCTGCCCGAAAGGGATAGCTTCCGCCATTTTGTGGGCGCGTTCGTGGGTGTCCTCAAATTCCTGGCGGGCCTGATCGGCGCGGTCAAGGTAACGCTGGCGGCGGGCTTCCTGCTTGGCTTCGTTGCTGTTCATCTTCCTTGCTCCTTGGCATTTGTGCCTTCCCGTCCCCGAAAACCTTTCCCCGGCGGCGGGAGGGGGCATTTGCCAATAGGTGCTGCCCCCTCCCACGCCAGGGAAAGGTCATTTGTCAGTCGCGTAGCTTACCGCACGACTGTTCACGCGCTTGCCGCGTCTGGCAGCCCGCGCCGCCTGTAGGGGGGAATGGAGTGTGACAAACGCAAGGAGAGAGGCCGCAGGGCGCGGAAGGGAGGGAGCGTAGCGGACGAACCTGCACAAGCCCGTAGGCCGAACGCATGAGGCTTGGCGCACTCCATGCGCGTTGACGCGCACCCCCGGAGGGTGGAAAGGATGCCAATAACTGCCCTGGTGTTGCGACGGCCTTTGTGTGCAGACAAGGGATGCGTTATGAAGAAGGAGACGATGGGCCTGAAAGCAGCATACATGTCGCCAGGGAGGAGTGCATGATTATTCTGATTGGCGGGGAAAGCCACACGGGAAAAACGTGGCTGGCGCAGCGGCTACTTGAAAAATACCATTATCCGTATATGAGCCTGGATCACCTGAAAATGGGCCTGATCCGCAGCAATTTTCCTTGCAACTTCACTGCGCTTGACGACAATACGTATATTGCCGAGCAGCTAAGGGGAATCATCAAGGGGATTGTGGATACATGCCTTGAAAATCGCCAGAACCTCATCATTGAAGGTTGTTATCTGCCTCCCCACAAGGTGCGTGAGCTGCTGCATCCTGAAATCATAGAGCTGTATCTTATATTTTCAGAAGTGTATATTCGTAACAACTTTGAATTAGTGTTGAATAATGAAAACCTGACTGAACAACGAAAGCACTCCGAAGAGTTAACAGAAGATTTTTTAGTTACAGAGAATGCCATGCTCAAAATGGCGTGTATTGCCGCCAAAACAAAATATTTTGAAATTCAAACTGACTACATAACTGAGATAAAAAGCGTTTTTGACTATATTCATGAGCGAAAAAGCAATGATATTGCACAATAGAATTTAATTTTATATTCATGACAAACTATACATTGATTATTTTTAACGCTACAAGTTTTTTCAATAAAGTGATCATGGTACATGTCCCAATATTTATTGTATACGAATGTACTTCTATTATCAAAGTTGAGCTGATACATTCTGAATGTTACCAGTATATTTTTAGGTTGCCACTGCTCTTTATATGAATATTTGTAAAGCATGCCAATATTTTTCATAACTGCGCCACTTCTCGCATTATTAACGTCATGGGTGGCAGTGATATAGGGAATGTCTGATTTTTCCACCTGCTCAACAACAGCTTTGCAGGCTTCCGTGATAATTCCTTTGTGCCAAAACTCTAGCTTCAGTGCGTATCCCAAGTCATGGCTGTCATTATCTGCAATATTTACATATCCTATTGGAATATTGTCTGATTTTAAGCAAACCGCATATCGAAACCCTATTGGGCTTGCGTAGTGCTGGAAATAATTTTCCTGCAAAAAATATCGAGCCTCCTCTATTGTTTGCAGTGGGAAAAAAGGGAGATAGGTGTTGACATCTTTGTCATTCATGATTGCAAAGAAGGCTTGTACATCTTTTTCGGTGAATCTGCGCAAAATCAAGCGTGGCGTCTTGATTTCTATCGTGTTCTGCATTTTTTCTTCCAGATGTTTTGAGGGAGGCGTATTGCATGTTACACTGCGCACCGCATAGCAATGCTTTCTTCCTGATCGGTTAGCACCCAGGAGGGGCAGTAGTCAATTTCTGTAGCCACTTGATTGACATCATATTCCATTGCCGCATCAGAAAGCAGGGTCTGCCTCAGCGTGACAGGCACTTGCGTGGGCGTTCCTGAATCTTTTCAGCTTCGACATCAAAAACAATGCTGCCCTTGTCCATCCGCACACGCTGTCCCCATTTTTTGCGGGCATAGAACTGCGCCACCTTGACGGCCAGCTCGTCCGAACCTGAAAACAGCACTTCCTTGCCGGTGTCGCGCACCTTGCCGCCGCCGGGCAGGGTGAAGACCACCGCGCCCTTGGCGTCCACGCTACGGGTCATGTCTTCCGGGCGAACAGCCAGGCCGCGCAAGGCTTCCTCCTTGAGCACTTCTTCCATGCGTAAGTAAGCCAGCAGGGTTTTCTTGCCTTTGCGGCTCTGGTCGGTGTCGGCCAAGACTTCCACCTGCTTTTCCGCGTATTCCGCCTTGATGCTGTCCAGCGCGGGTGGCCTGAGGGCGGGGGAATCTTCCACCTCTACAGACTGTTTTCGGGAGCGCAGTACGGCCAAGGCGGCTTCATCGCCCTGGTCGGCATGACGGCGCAAGAAATCGTTCCATGATTCATAGGGTGGCGCGGCTTGTTCCTGCCGCAAGCGGGCCTTTGCTTCGGCCAGTTCTGCCGCTTCTTTTTTGCGGGCGTACTGGATCAGGTTGCGCCGGTTCTGCTTGAGCATGGTGGATTTTTCGACCTCTGCCCGGTGCTGTCGCCATTTTTCGTGTATGGCGGTCAGAGTCTCGACCTGTCGGGCTTTCACCGCGTCGGCCTGCTGCTTGCGCTCGGCGGCTTCGGCCTGATAGCGGGCGTACAGGGCTTCTCCTGCCGGACTGCGCTGTACCGGCCTGCTGCGGTAGCGGGATTCTTCTTTCGTCAGGGTGGGCATGGGGAACTGATAAGCCCCCAGAGCTTTTTCCAAGCGGCTTTTGGACAAGCGCCTGTCCACGTCACTGGCTTTCAGCGCCTGTTTGCCGTGACGATTCTTGATGATAAGGCCGTTGCCCTTTGGGCGGATTTCCAGTCCGTGCCGGTGAAGCTCCTTGTGTAAATCCTGCCAGTTCCGGGCGGCATCCAGTACCGCCAGAATGGGCGCTGTGCGCTCCCGCACATAGCTATCAAAGGATTGCACCCCCTGCTGTGCCTCCAAGGCTATAGCCCGTTCATTGCGCTGGCCGCGCTCCTGCTCCATGCCGTTGTCCACGGTCAGGCCATACTCGCGCTCAATCTCCCGGCACAGGGCATCGCGCTTGTTGTAGTCCCACGGGTGATCGTTGCGGTTCAGCGTAACCGGATGGATAAGATTGTAGGCGATCTGCATGTGGATATTCTGCGTGTCCGTGTGGATGGCGCAATGCCACTGATGCTCAGACAGGCCCAGCGCCTAGGTGAAGCGACGTTCAATGTCACGCAGAATGTCCGGCGTGAGCTTAGCCTCATCCTCCGGGCGAAAGCTGACCACAAGGTGGTAGCTTTTGTTGGACGCAACACGGGTGTTCAGAGCCTGCACGTCCTGCACCTCGGCAATGCCCTCGGCGTAATCATCCCCGCCCACGCACCCGGCGCACCACACCAGCGAGGGCTTTTCCTTGTCCTCGGCATACTCGCCGATACGGGCGATATATCGGGCCAGCCGCCCGTAATTGTCGTTTTCCGGCTCAATGGGGATATGTCGGCTTATCATACTGCCTCAAAGGCGGGCGATCAGATTCTGGATGGCCCGAAGGCAGTTATCCAGGGTGCGCAATATCGGGTAGGTATGCGACTTGTCACCGCTCTGGGCCAGGGCCTGCTTGAGCAGGCCGCCGATGCTGCCCATTTCCCCCTTCATGCGGCGAAGCTCCATGCGTTCGCGCTGGTGCTCAAGGCTTTTGACCGGCTGGCCCTGACTGGTCAGGGCCAGGAAGCGCGAAAGTGACAATCCGGCCCGGCTGGCGCTAGCCTGCACGGCGCTGAACTCCTTTTCCGTCAGATAGGTTGTCACGGCTTTTTTCTTGGTGGGCATGGGTATTCCTCACAGTGGGGGCTTTTGCGGGTATGGCGGGCTGGGGGGCTTTTTGCGCGGCGGTGAACACGCGCCATGCGTATTGCCGCCCGCGCTCTTCATCCGGCGAGTGGTATTTCCCCACGGCCCGCCAGTTAAGGCCGTGCCGGGCGATTTCCTGTTCCAATATCCAGACGCCCCAAGCGCGGTTAACCTCCGGGTCGAGCAAGGAAGCGGGCGGGATATTGTGCCGTTCTATCCACCAGCGGTTGATCTGCATCAATCCCACATCAAAGCTCTTGCCGCTGGCCTGGGCGGCGGCAATGATGGCTTCGGCCTCCTGCCGGGTGGCGGGGTAGTAATCTTTGCCAGCCACGTTGACGGCAAGGGGGTTCAGGCTGGATTCCTGCCGGGCAATGGCTTCTATGAGCCAGGCCGGGGGCCGGGTTTCCTCTGCCGCCGCCGATACCGCCAGCGGCAACACAAGCGCAAGCGCCGCAAGTATTGTCTTGAGCATTTTTTGCCTTTTGGGTTTGAGCGTTGAACACGAAGTGTGAATAAGCCCGCCCTCCCGCGCAGGGAGCCGGTCGGGAAGTCAGGCCGAAGGTACTGTACTTCCCATGTCCGGCCCTCTGAAATGCCGATACTGTAGCATCTGTATAAGCATTTTGAACTGCACAACTAGCTATTATGACAACTTATTCTTAAATATTTTTGTGTACTATTAGCTGCGCTTGCCTATGCTAAAAAATGGATACGCCTCATCTGCACATGCCTAAATATACTTCCGTATTCCTCAGACGCTTGCAGGGCGGCCATGCAGACTTTGCTAATGTGCAAGGATTGGCGGATGAAACGTGATGGAGTGGGAAGCGCAGTCTCACAATTTTGCAGCAGGCTGCTGCAAAATCAGGAAGGTGCAGGTATGGTTGGGGGAAGGGGATGTGTCGGCGTAACCTTGTGGCTTTATCCAACAGCCATTACCCTACTTTCAGGGCAAGTAGGGATTTCATCCGCGCGGAGGTGAGGCTTTATGCAACCCGTCCTCGTCGATAGCGCCAAGGTAATGGCGAAAGGGCAAATCACGCTGCCCAAAGACATACGGGTGTAATATCCACAAAATTATTTTTTGATTGCAAGTCTTCAAGGGAAGAAAGCCTACTTTCGATGTCGCGTAGCCCTTGCCCGACTTCTGCCAGCCAGTCATATTTCCGTTTTTCCAGCGATGGAGTGATCAGGGCCGCAAGCAGTTCGTTTAGAGCCGCACCAGCAACAGGAATGGAGCTAACCCCTGCTTTTGCAGCGGCCAAGGCGTAATCTTTTTTATCTAGGCTTTTCGGCGGAACATATTTCTCCATATACTTCCCCTTGGCATGGTCCTTTGTGCCACTACTGAGCAGCGTCAAGATTAAAAATCCTATCGCTCATAAATAGCTTTTGCGCCCCAGCTAAGACGCTCTGTGAGGGCGAATTGAAAAAAATCGCTAAGTTTTCCCTGCTTCTGGTACAGCAGACATAAAATATCTTCCGCGTCCGCTCCAGAATTCCAGCATCATTCGTTGGGGAGCTCCCTGGGTTGCCAAGCTCGCTAAATAACTTGTCAAAATTATACTGAGACCATTTGCCATTATCCATAACAACCAAGACGTTGTCGAACTCATCACCCTTTGTTTTGTGCTGAGTGGAAAATGGTGTTTGCCCTTCAAGGTAGCGATACAGACTTAGAAATTCTGCATAAGGAACTTGTGATACTCTATCATAAATATACCTGTTTTTCTCAACAAAGCGTCGCAAGGCATCACCTTTTAGACAAAGCCGAAGGGTATGGGCTAAATCAATGACCTCTCCAATGGTTTTCCCAGATTCAGTGTTCAATATTTTTTGTATATGATCATGTAACACCTTTTTGTCTGAAGCTTTTGCTATCTTAAAGTCTGTTATTTTTAAGAATTGACTAAAGTTTCGACTTTCATACAAACTAATAATATTTTGAATTTTGAATAAATGCTTGATCAGGGCATCACGGCTAGAGCCTTTTTTTGCTTCTACTTCTGGCGTCTGTTTTTTGTCGTCGATTAGGTGGTCTTTATCAATATAAATTTTGAAAAACTCTAGAAAATCGTAGCTTTTTGCCGCCTCAAACAGATCTGAATGCTCGTTAATATACTCCTGCATCCCTGCTGTTGGGAGAAGCTTTTTGTTTTTAGGAAACTTTGTTTGCAAGTCATCCAAAACTTCTCCAAAGGTTTTCCCTGCATAAATATCGCGCTCAATGCCATTATCACGCAAAAAATCTTTAACCCTCTTACGATAATCGAGAATTTTATCTTTGTCGTATATTTCCATCAAAGTTGGAAAGTTTGCTTTATCTGCGATCAGATTATGGGTCAGGTTGAGTTCTTTTGTTTTGAGGGCATCGGAAAAATCCCATCTCAGAAAATTACGTACTAAATCTAAGCTTGAAGAGCTTGAGTACAAAAACGTAGCCGTTCCTGGCTTCACGGCCCCAGTTTTAGTATCCATATTGGGCGCATCAATTTGGTCAGAAGGATGCTGAATAATATTGTCAGTTCTCAACTTATTCGCCAATTCAATCACAGCCTGTGGGTTTCGCCGATTCTGTTCAAGCTTGACTTCATGCACCGTGCCAGCACTTAAATAGTCGTTAAGATCACCTACTCTTTTATCGTAAATAGCCTGCATAGAATCGCCAAAAAATCCAATAATGTTTTTCTTTTTACTTTGGGAAGCGTGGCGCAGAAGAATGTTAATAACTTCAATTTGCGTATCTTGATATTCATCAACAAATATAAAACGATATTTATCTTTAATTATATCACAAAGCTTTGAATATTTTTCAAACATTAAATTTGCTAATAAAATTACTTCATCGTGAGAAATTATCCCCTCTTGCAACCGCAATACTTCTTTATACTGTATTCCATATTTAAGTGGTGAAAACAGGTTGTCTGTGACAACAACATCATCAGGAAGGACAAAATTTTTATCTTCATCATCCCTAATCCGCTCTAAGAGAGTTGACTGCAATTCGTTTTGGAATTGCTGCATGTTATCCCATAAAAAATCGTGGATAGTCGAAACTCTCAAGTTATCGTGAGATATCCGCGCCGTAATCTGGTCAACGGCAGTATTCGTGTATGTTATACACGCAATTCCTATATGCGGGTTTTCCTCAATAACTTTTTCCAATACTTTTACCAAAGCATATGTTTTACCACTCCCAGCACCCCCACTAAGCAAGAAATTATGCCCTGTATGGATGTGTTCCAAAACTTTATCAACAACCAATTCGGTTTCAGTTTTTACAGCTTGCGCAGCTATTCCAGCCCCTCCTCAATGTAGTGTGGAACTGACCAGACATTCTTGGGGTTATCATCAGAGGCGGTGAGAACCTCTGGGTCATGGAGGAGGATATCAAGCGCAAAGGCGGATTTTTTCTTGATACCTTTCTGGGCCAAAGTGAAAGAATCTGCTGTCTGCTTAAAGTCAGTAAACCATTTTGGGCGTAAGGATTCAAAACAGTCACCATGCTCAGCAATAACCTGCTTATTTTCCTCAATAAAAGTGTCTTCGAAGGAGCATCCACCATACGCGCCGTTGGCCCCATATTGATACGCCGTAAAAATATTCCCGCCCGCCATTGGCTGCCATGTCCCGGTCTTGGGATTATACCCAACCGTTTTTCCTGTACTATCTAATCCGCAAAAATATTTGCAGTCATTATTTTTGTCGCGGCAATGGAAAAATCTTAGCGAGTCATTCCAGGTGTAAAGCGCATTTGAGGCAGAAGAGGGGCATGAAATATGATCGGGTTTGCCGTCGTCGCCTGGTTCGTCATAATATGTGTCAATGTCAGTGATTACTAATGATTTTAGCCCGATGAATTCAATGAACTTGGCAAATATCTTTGAGTGCGATCCTGCACCATCAACGATAGAAATATTTTGTGACAACAAGGGCAGCCCTTGAGGGTGCTTCTTGTCCATTTTTAACATCATTGACGGCAGCAAAATTCGTTCTGAGCCTCCTTCGACAAAAATAGCTTTCTCTGTAAAAAATAGCTCACTACAATTAATAGTAAGATATTGTTTAAGGAAACGGTACGCAGCTTTGCCCGCATCACCTTCTTTTTCGTAAAGCGCCTGAAGTTCTTGAATATTTTTCGCCTCAACTGCCAATCCTGAAGGTAAGCGCTTCAAATATTTGATATCATCAAAATCGCAATTTGTGACTATGTGTGCTGAGTGAGTGCTTATAAGGCATTGAAGATTAACACTAATGTTGTCTTCTCTGACCAGTTTTTTGGACATTAATTGCTTTATATTTTTAATAAAAACATATTGCATCTGGGGATGTGTATGAGCTTCTGGCTCTTCAATGAAAAGGATATTTACGTCTGACGGTGTTTCCAACTTGTTACGCCGAATGCGATTGAGAGTAGCATCAAGCTCAAATAATATGCTAAATAAATTCATGTATCCCAGGCTGTTATAGTGTTCTGGAAGATTTTACCCTTCATGTTGGTACACTATTGTGGCATTGTTCTTGAGCAAGTCATCCGGCTTTAAATTCGACATGACCTGGATTTGTGTATCACCAGGAACCATGCCGCCAAACTGCTTAATAACATTAGCTATTTCGCTAAATATAGTAGAATATACCCTACCAATTTCATGGTCTGATTCAACAAGTGTTCCGCGTAAATCTTTAAATGCTTCTTTCATAGTATCATTATATTCGTTTGCATTAAATATATTAACTATCTGCTGAGAAAGTGTACTATTATTATATTTATTTGATACATCGCGGCGTGCGCTTATATAATGAAAAGAAATTATATCTTTTATTTGATTTGTTGATTGTATTGGAATAAACATTTTTTCTATCAATGATGATGTTTTTACATCAAATTGAACGGATTTAATTTCAAGTTTGAAATATTTTTTTATCCCAATATCAAAAAATTTATCTACTGCTATTTCGTCAGACAGAGTGCTCCCTCTCTTTTGTTTTATTTTTAGCAATGAGTCAGAAAATTCGTTTTTCATTTTTACTAAATTTTCATAATCAAGAATATATTCATATGAAAGAACAACGATATTGTTTTCTGGATCAAGGTCAACGAACAAACGACTTATTTTGCTAATATCGTCACTGTCTGAATATGATATATAAACTTTCAAAGAAATTTTTATAGGAGTATATTTTTCTTCTTCAGGAAGTGAGGATAAAAAATAGCTTTTTAAATATTTTTGTGTTGCTACATTTAAATCATTAAAAACAAATCCTTTTGCTTCTTGATAGTTAATAAATTTATCTAACACAGTAAGCAAAGATGTTTTAGCAGTATTATTCTTGCCAATGATCAACGACAAATAATTTTCTGGTATCAGCACAAAATTATTGAGCAATCTAAAGTTATTGACCTCTATTTTGCTTATTTTCATAACGCACAGTGCCTCTTTATGTTTGGCTTGAGATAGATATGGGTTATCGAATTGCTGATACCCTAATGCAAAGCTTTGCATTTATCAACGTAGAACACCTTGCCCTGTTTTCAATTTTTGCCTTTTGGTTTTATGCGCGACAGCTACGGGGCAACCATGCGACACGTATTTTTTTTGCGGGCATAGTCGGGTGGGAAGAGGCCCGTCATGCTGAATCATGGGCGGAAAATTCGGTTTTGGTCGGGTAAGCAAGGCAAGAAAGACTCAAAATCCAGAAAAACCCCATGCGGATAGATGGCAGCGTCCGCTAAGCGCGCCTGCCGGGGCTGTAGCCCACTGGCAATCCGAGTTCAGCGTTAGTTCGACATCGGCACTCGTCGGGGTCGAAACCGGCAATCATATATTTTGCGCAAGCCATGTTCCAGCGCCGTGTTTCTTCCATGCGCTTTTCATCGGTTTGGAAAGAGGGCTGTTGAAAGAGCATTCTGCCTGCCTTCTTGAGTGTGTCCCGCATCCGGCCCATAAAGTCAGAAAGCTTGCGGTTCAGCTTCTGAGCCTTGCGCCGTAGCCTCTCAGACGCCTTTTCCCGTTCACGTTGCAGCATGGGGCCAAGGCCCAGCCACTCGAAGAGCGTATCCGTCACCACGCGGATGGCCCGACAGCCGAAGTAGTCCCCTTCCTCGTTCTGGGTGCGCGGCTGCGTCACCTTCATGAATCCCGCTTCCTTGAACAGGGCAATGGCCCGCTCGATCCGGCGCTGACCTATGCCGGAATCCCGCACGATGGTGCGCATGTCGATGTCGATGAAGCCGCTGGCGGGCGTGGGAACGCCCAGGCACATGGAAGCAAGGTCGAGGTGGCTCAGAATCGTTTCCAGCACGATCTGGCAGGCCTCACGCCGTTCTGAGCGGGTCTGACGGTTCGGGTGTGACAGCAGGGGGCATTTCTTCGGATGGAAGTACCACGCCTTGGCCCGTTCCGCCGCCAGGGACAGGATACGCGGCAGGCCGCCCTTGCCCTTTCTTATAGGATGAGCAGGACTCAGCTTCGGCTGCCGGGGATCATGGCCGCAACGGTTGCCGGAAGGGGCGCTCATCGTGCGCCCCTCATGCCCGTAGGGCGGACAAAAAGGGCGAAATTACTCAGGGTATAAATAGGGTAGAAAAATTCTGCCCGCAAACCCGCATGAACACAGGAAATTCTGTATATAGCGTGCCGCAGGGGCGAGGAAAAGAAAGGAAAAATGCCGGGAGAAAGCGGGAACGTCTTCTGTTCAGAATTGCCTGAAAAACTGCCCTCAAAGGCCAGGGTATAAATAGAGTAAATTAAAAATTTCTGTAATACACTAAAAGAAAAGGATATTTTATGTATTTTTCGCCAAATTTTCCGCTGGAGGCCCAAAACGAAGCAAGGGTTTATGTGCTGCTTTTGCACATAAACCCTTGAAATTATGGAGCCGCCTGTCAGATTTGAACTGACGATCTGCTGATTACGAATCAGCCGCTCTACCAACTGAGCCAAGGCGGCGCGGGAAAATTTGTTTGTCGCGCCAGGGTATAAATAGGGTAGAAAAGTCCGAAAAATGCCCTTGTGATGTTCAGGGTAACTTCTTGATTTTTCTAGCCTTAATTCTTCAAAAAGCTCCGCCGCACTTCTTATTACGAATCAGCTGCTCTACCAACTGAGCTAAGCTGGCGACCGGCTTCTATTGCCAAAAAAGAACCGCTCTGTCAAGAAGGGCGTCAGGGCCGTTCCAGCACCAGCGGGATGGCGTGCAGCTCATGGCTGATTTCTTCCGTGGGTTCCAGGCTCCAGCGGCTGGTTTCGGGCCAGCCCAGGCGCGCCGCCACAGCTTTGGCCACACCGGCCACATTGAGCACCGGATGGCGCTGGAAAACCTGGGGCAGGCCGTAGGTCAAATTACAGACCAAGCATTTGCCCGGCCGCCGGCGCAGTTCAAAGGCCAAAACCGCCCGGTCGGGCGTCACGTTCCGGCAGACCAGCCGTATGTCGTAGGCCCCCTCCTCGGCGCCGCCGAACAGCGCGTCAAAAAAATCATCCGTCCGCTGGGCCGGAAAAGCTGCATCCAGAAAATCCTGATCAAGCGTTGCCACGGTTCTACACACTCCTGCTGAGAGATACGCGCCACTGGGGGCCGCTTCACAATACCATTGCTTCTTAGCGGTAAAAATGCCCGGCCATGTTTCACAAGGCCCGCGAGTTTTCCGCAGGAGGGCTTTGCCCGCCGTCAAGCGGAAATCTCAAGCGTACGATGCGTTATGACGCAAGCCGACGCAAATCCTGATCCGTCACGCGCTGGTCCGCGCCGGGCAGGCGCTCCAGAGCAAAATCCGGCAACAATTCCGCCGGGAGCACGGGCCAACCGCGCGGGTTGAGCCCGGCCAGCCGGGCCAGCAAGCCCACAATGCGCCTGGGGTCCGCGCCCCGCTCGCGCAAAACCCGCAAGGACAAACTCCGGTGGCGCTTGGCCAAACGCTGGCCCTCGCCATCCAGAAGCAGCGGAATGTGCGCATACGAGGGGACAGCATGCCCCAAAAGCCGCAAAAGAGCGATCTGGCGCGGCGTGGAAGACAGGATATCCCGCCCGCGCACCACCTGGTTTACGCCCATAAGCGCGTCGTCCACGGCCACGGCCAGTTGATAGGCCAGCACGCCGTCGGAACGCCGCAAGGCGAAATCCCCGCCGCATTCCGCCAAACAAAAGGATTGGGGCCCCAGCAGCGCGTCCACAAAATCAACGCGCTCCGCCGCGCAACGCAGCCGCACGGCGGCCTTGCGCCCGGCCCGGAGCAGGGCCTCCCGCTGTTCCGCGCTCAACTCCCGGCAAATGCCGGGATAGGGCGCGCCCGCGTCATCCACATGCGGGGCCGCGGCCAGCAGGCGCAGTTCCTTTCGGGTGCAGAAACAGGGATAGGTCAGGCCCGCGGCCTCCAGCCGGGCCAATGCGTCCGCGTATACGGCTGTGCGTCGGCTCTGCTCATACGGCCCGGCGGGTCCCCCCACATCCGGCCCCTGATCCCAGTCCAGACCCAGCCAACGCAGATCTTCCAATAAGGCCGTTGCGAATTCCGGCCTGGAACGCTGGGGGTCGATGTCTTCCAGCCGCAGAATAAGAACGCCCTTGCGCGCCCTCACCGCCAGCCAGGCCAGCAGGAAGGCCCAGGCATTGCCCAGATGGGCGTAGCCCGTGGGACTCGGGGCCAGCCGACCGCAAATGCGGTCCGCAGGCTGTTGCGGCGGGCCGCCCTCATGACCGCGAGGCGGCATGGGCTTATTTTTTGTTCCAGGGCATGGCCGAAAGCAGCAAGCCCAGGCCGCAGAAGCCGGTCACTCCGGCAAAGACCAGACCCGCGCCCACAAAGGCGGACAGCCAGATCATGGGCGGCCAGACGAACACTCCGGCCAGGCCCAGCAGCACCAGCGCGCCCGCGCCGATCTGAATCTGGCGGAACAGAGGCATGCTCTGCCGACCGCGCTCCACCGGCAGGCCTTGCTTGGCCCAGGTGCTGACGCCGCCTTCCATCTGCAAGGCGGGTCCTCCGGCCAGTTCTTCCAGCAGGTCACTCTGCTTGGTGGTGCGGTTGCCGGAATTGCAGGTGAAGACAATAGGCAGGTTCGGGCTGGCCGGGGCCAGATGCGTCCATTTGATGACGGAGAGCGGGGCCACTTCAGCGCCGGGCACGCGCACGGCGTTTACTTCATCGGGCTCCCGGATGTCCACGAGACGGATTTTTCCGTCCCGAAGTTTTTGCAGGGTTTCAGCGGGACTGATAACAGGAAGCATGAATATACCTATGATTGCTTGCGGCTCTTGGTGCCGGAAGATTTTTTACTTTTCTGGTGGGAAGAGGAGGCCACCTTGGGAGAGGCTTTCTTATCGGAGGCACGGGCAGCGGTTTTGCCGCCCTTGGAAGCGCGCTCGGCCTTGCTTTTTCCAACCTTGGCTGCCTTGGCGGGTGCGGCCTTGGCGCTGCGCCGCGTATCGTTGCTGGCGACCTGCACCACTTTGTCGCGGGAGGCGCGGCGTGTTTTCACACTGCGGCGGGATTTGGCCGGGCTTTTTTTCTGCACGGAGAGTTCGCGCACGGCTTTTTCCTCGGCATAGTCGTTGAGACGGCTTTCGGCCTGGGCCACCAGGTTTTCATTGCCTTCAAAATTCACACGGCGCGCGCCCAGAAAAGTGCTGCTGAAATAGGGGTCACTGAGAGAGTTGATCCGCACTTTGGTGCGGCGGCGCGGGCTGTGGATGAATTTGCCGTCCCCCACGTAAATACCCGTGTGATAACCCCGGCGGGGATGGCGGAAGGCCACAATGTCACCGGCGCGCATATCTTCCTGATTCTTAATGCGTTGGCCCACCGCAGACTGCTCCCGCGCGGTGCGCGGCAACTGCACGCCCACGCTTTTGTAGGCCCAGCAGACAAAGCCCGAGCAGTCAAAACCGCCCGGACTGGACCCGCCCCGCACATAGGGGGTCCCGATGGCCGAACGGGCCTTGCGCAACAGCTGCCTGCTGGCCTGGGCCTGGTCTTCGTCCAGAGCCGCCTCATAGGAACGGCGGAAGCGCTCCACACGCATATTCTCATCGGCGGCATTCTGTTTGGCCGCGCACCCGAAAGCCAGGCCGCAGCCCATAATCAGCGCACACAGTTTCAGATATTTACCCATTCGCACTCCATTCCCAGCATGTTGCGCTTGAAATTGCCGCGTACCGAAGAAGTCAATTCACCTTGCGACAATTTCGCGGCGCGGATCTTGTAGAAATCCGCACAGAGCATTCAGACATTTTCAATGCAAGCCATTCCGGCAATGACCGTCCCACCGGCAAGCGGCGGGCAACGGGATAAAAAAACGGGCAGGTCCATCCCGCCCATTCCGGTAATTGCGTCATTCAGGCCTTAAGATCCAGCAGCGTCCCCAGCATGGCGTCGCCGGTACGGACAACCTGGGCGTTGGCCTCATAGGTCCGCTGCGTGGAGATCATCTGCGTCATTTCACGCCCCAGATCCGTGCCGCCGGGATTAACAAAGTCCGACTCCATGGACGCCGGAGCGGTGGATACGGCCGGGTTATTGCGGACCTCGGCGGGAAGCCGTCCGGCAACGCCGGAATCCTGAAGCACGGCATCCAGCCGCACGCCCCGGCCGCCGGGGCCCGTGGCATAGACCGCGTGTTGCGGCGCAAAGCCCGCCGTGTTCACGTTGGCCACATTGTGCGCCGTAACAGCCATACCCCAAGAATGGGCATTCATGGCCGACGCGCCCAGATTCATACTGCCGGTAATGCCGCTCATCATTTACACCTTAGCGGCTCTCATAGCATAAAATCAGCCCACTGCAAAACGCTTTTTCCCGTGCCGGACCGGATCCGCCAAACCCTAAGGCCGAGCGCCTTTCCGGGCTCCGGATGCGGCCAGACTGCGTTCGATGCGGGCAAAGGCGTTATGGTTGTGGATGGACTCCATGCTCTCCACCTCCACGCTGAACCAGTCCACATGCGTGTGCCGGGAAAGGCGCTGCGCCACATTGCGCACCACGTCCTCCACAAAGGCCGGGGCGGCAAAGGCGTGCTCGGTGACGAATTTTTCGTCCTCGCGCTTGAGCAGGGTATAGACCGCCGAGGAACCCGACTCTTCGGCCATCTCGATGAATTCCTCCAGCCAGGAAAAGCCGGTCATGCGCACGCGCATGCGCACGATGGCCCTCTGGCTGTGCGCGCCCTCACGGCTGATGGCCTTGGAGCAGGGGCAGACGGTCATCACCGGCACGTCCAGATCCAGCAGAAAGGACTGCCCGTTTTCACCCAGTTCGCCGGTAAGGCGGCAGGCATAGGCCACGGTGCCGGGGCTGCCCGAGGCCGGGGCCGCCTTGCGGATGAAATAGGGAAAACTGAAGCGCGCCCAGGCCCGCCGCGCGCCCAGGCGTTCCTTGATGTTTTCCAGCAGGCGGCGCACCGACTGGTAGCTGATTTCCTCATTCCACTCCTCCAGGGCTTCCACAAAACGGCTCATGTGGGTTCCCTTGAAGGCCGAAGGCAGGTCCACGCCCAGGTCCACGCTGGCCACGGTCTGCTGGCTGCCCCGGGCGCGATCGCGCACCAGCAGGGGCAGCCTGAGTTCGCGCACACCCACGCGGTCGATATTCAGAGGCACTGTGGGGGCATGGCTTTGTACGTCTTCCATCAGGCCAGATCCTGTCCGGTTGTGGTCACGCTGAACGTGCCGTGTTTGACGCCGCGGCAGGAGATCAGCCGGTCGGCCAGAGCCCGCACGCGCTCGGCCTCGCCCTTGAGCACCAGCACCTCCAGGCAGTTGTAATGATCCAGATGCACATGCAGGGTGGTCACGATGATGTCGTGGTCGTCGTGCTGAATACGCATCAGCCGCCGCGCCAGATCGTTTTTGTGGTGGTCGTAGACCAGGGTCAGCGTGCCCGCGCCCTGCCCCTGGGATGTCCGCCAGTCCTCTTCGACCAGAGCCTTGCGGATCAGGTCCCGGATGGCTTCCGAACGGTTGGAATAGCCCTTGCGCGCGCAGAGCGCGTCAAAAGGCCCCAATAAATCCTCATCCAGCGATACGCCGAAACGCGCCAGTTTGCCCATACATTCCGCCTGCCGTCTGTAGAAATAATTCCAGCCCGTGCGCGCTCAGTCCGCCCGCCGCCGGATTTCCCATACCTGCACGGTCACCGGCACGGGCTGGGCATAAAGGGGCTCCACCCGCGCGGTATGCACACGCCGCCCCTGCCAGCCGCCGCTGTGCAGGGCGTGCAGAAAAGCCTCATACACTGAGCGCCCCGGCTCGGCCACCCAGGCCGCGCCGTCCGGGGCCAGGGCATGCTCCAGAAAGCGCAGCACCGGCGCCACAAAACGCTTCTCATACATGATGTCCCCGCCCCAGATCCGCGCCATGCTCCGTGCACGCACCGCCGGGCGCCGCCAGTCCATGAGCGCCCAGCACGGCGGCGTCACGCCATTGAGAGCCGCGTTGCGCGACGCGAAATGCAGGGCGGCTTCCTCGTAATCCACAGCCGTGACCCGCGCGCCCAGCCATTGGCCCACCAGAGCGGTGAGTCCCAGGCCGCAGCCCAGATCCAGGCAGGCGCGGCCCGCGATCTCCTCTTGCCGGGCCGCCAGCCAGCCGGCCAGAGCCACGCTGGAGGGCCAGAGCTCAGTCCAGTAGGGCAGCCGCTCGTCCTCGAAATTATGAGGATCGGCGGTCATGGCATCCCAGAGTTCCTCCAGATCGGCGGCCCGCGTCAGGCGCCATTGCCGCCCCGCCGCGGCCACGCTGATTTCCGGCGTGTAGGCCTCAAGAGCGGCGCTCTGCCCTCCGGGCCCCTGAGATTCCGCCGGGGCGGATGCTGCGGATACGTATTTCACGCGAAGGAATATAGCCCAACGTCCGGGGGCTGTACAGCGGGCCGCATTGTCTCACAGCGGCGCTTCTGCTATGGTGCGTCGCGGAGGCTGAGGGAACCGCATATGGGGCAAGACATTTTTGATCTGATCATCGTCCTGGCGTTGGTCTTTTTTGCCGGACGGGGCTTTGTGCACGGTTTTGTGGGCGAAGTGGCCGGGGTGGTTTCGCTGGTGGGCGGCTTCTGGGCCGCGCACGCCTATCACTCCCTGCTGTCCCCGCGCCTCACGGCCATTGCCGACCCGGCCTGGCGGACCATCGCCGCCTACGTGCTGATCTTTCTGGCCGTGATTCTGGTCGTGGCCGTGCTGGCCCGCCTGCTGCAGAAAATCCTTTCATTTTCCTTCGTCTCCTGGGCGGACAGGCTGGCGGGCGGCCTGCTGGGCCTGGCCAAGGGCGTGCTGCTCTGCGCGCTGGCGCTGCTGGTGTTGCAAAAATTCTTTCACGACGCGCCGTTCATGCAGCATTCGCGCGTCCTGCCCTATTTCAACGCCCTGATGGAACAGGTGCGCACCTGGCTGCCGCCCGATCTCGTGTCCCGCCTGGGAATCTGAACCGGCGCGTCATATGCCCATACTCATACCAAGGATGCACAGCGTTATGGAAAAAAGCGCATTGGAAGAGTTGCAGAACGTCATCGAACGCCTGACGGGCCCGGACGGCTGCCCCTGGGACAAGGAACAGAGCCCGGAAAGCCTGGCCGACTACATTATTGAGGAAAGTCACGAGCTGGTCAGCGCCATCCGCTCGGGCAAAACGGACGACATCCGCGAAGAGCTGGGCGATGTGGCCTTTCTGCTGCTCTTCGTGGCCCGTTTGTGCGAAAAGCGGGGGCAATTCAACTTCAGCGACGCCCTGAACACCAGCCGGGCCAAGATGATCCGCCGCCATCCGCACGTCTTCGGGGACACGGTCTTTGAAAACCTGGACGAGCAGCTCAAAACCTGGGAGGCCATCAAACGCGCCGAACACGCGGACGCCGACGGCGCGCCCCAGGGCATTTTCGACAGCCTGCCCGCCAGCCTGCCGCCCCTGGTCAAGGCCTACCGCATCCACTCCAAGGCCGCGCGCGCGGGCTTCACCTGGCCCGAGGACGAAGAAGTGGAACAGCAGGTGGAGGCCGAATGGCTGGAATGGCTCGACGCCTCGGCCAACGGCGACGCGGAGGCCCAGAAGCACGAACTGGGCGATCTGCTGTTCAGCATTACGGAGCTGGGCCGCCGCAAAGGCATCAAGGCCAATGAGGCTCTGGATCTGGCCACGTTGCGTTTCCTGCGCCGCTTCGCCCGCATGGAAGAACTGGCCCGGGAGCAGGGCCGGGACTTCACGGAGCTTTCCCTGGACGACAAGGACGAGCTCTGGAACGCGGCCAAGGCGGAGGAAGAAGCCCAATCCGCCGCCAAGGCCTGACGGAGACGGCCCATGCCGCTACGGACGCGACCTTCAGCTTCCTCCAGGGCCGGACGGTCGGCCGGGCTGCCCGTCCTTCTGTCGGCCGTCATGGCCTGTTGTCTGGCCTCTTGCCTAGTCTGTTGCCTGGCGGCCTGCACGCCCTCAAAACACGCGGCGCGCCCGGCCTCCGGAGCAACGGCGGCCCAGGCCGCAAGCAACGGCCTGCCCAGAGCCGACCCCGGCTATCTGCAATGGCTTGAGCGGCAATCCATGCTCGGGGCAGCACCCGAACTCACCGCCCAGGTTTCCGGCACGGAACGCATCTGGCGCAACAGCAGCACGGCCCGGCGGTTGCCTGTGCTGCTGGGGGCCGCGCCCAACTGGTTCGCGCTCAATCCGTACACCGTCAGCACAGGACAGCCCGTGTTCCGCGCCCTGGCCGGAGGGACCGGGGCCGGTTTTCCGGACGCGCTGCCCCAGGCCGGGCTCAAGGGGCTGTTCGTCTCCCCCACCGGCGAGCGCGGCGACCTCTGGAACAAGCACAACCAGTCCTCGCCCGGCGGGGAAAACGTCGCCTCCCTGCGTTTTGACCCGGCCCTGGGCTCGGACGCGGACTTCGAAAAACTGGCTCAACGCCTGGAACCGTTGCAGATCCAGATGGGCGGCGAGCTGCCCCCGGCAGCCACGGGCCTGGGACCGGACTTCATTCTTCAGGCGCGGCGGGCCGCGCGCTTTGACGGCATCTACGCCATGATCGCGGTGCCGCAGAAAGACTGGGATCTTTTGCCCCGCCTGCCGGACGAGTGGGAATGCCTGCCCCTGCGGCCCGAAGCCGTGGCGCAACTGGCCCAGCGCGGCCTTTTGCCCGACGCCCTGGTGCGCGATTCCCTGCCCTGGGCCACGCCCGGCGGCTGGGCCGCGACCGGCGAAGTGCGCGGGGCCGACGGCCGGATCCGGCGCTGGGTCTACCGCTACAGCGGCGACGCCCTGCGGCCGGTGCTGCTCTGGCAGGACCCATCGGGCCAAGCCAGGCGCATTTTTTCCGCCGCCATCATCCGGCATACCGGCCTGCAGCAGCAGACCCTGACCGGCCTGCGCCTGGAAGCCCTCATGGGCCTGGACGTGCCCGCCGGAGCGGCTGAAGACGCGGCCGCCGCGCAGGCGGCCCATCCCGGCGGCGCGGATGCGGCCCGCTTCGCCCGACTGACGCCGGGCCTGGACGCTCTGGATGAAGCCGCGCGCGAAGTGCATCGCTACGGCGGCTGGGCCATGCAGGACGACGTGCTGCCGCCCTCGCTCACGCCCGTTGTGCTGGCCGGGGCCGTGGATTTCAGCCGCGACAGCATCACCCCGGCGGCCGCCGCCTATGCCCTGCTCAGCGGCGACGCGGCCCCGCTGGCAGCCCTGCTGCGCGCCTCACAGGCCTCCGGCGTGGACCAGAGCCGCCTGGCGCGCGGTCTGCACGACTGGCAGGCCGTGGACTGGCGGCCCCTGCTGGACCTGCCGCAGGGCCGGGAACTGATCCGCAAGGCGCAGCGTCTGGCCGGAGCCCCGCCCGAGGCCGTGCAACTCTGGACCACGCCCGCCTCTCTGGCCGCGCGCGCTCTGGGCCTGAAACCGGCGGAAGCATCGGCTTCGGCGGTGGACGGCAGCGGCAAAAGCGCGGCCCTGCGCGAAGCCTGCCTTTTGCTGCTGGGCTGGCGTGTGGGCCTGCCGGGCCTGAGTTTTGTGAGCCCCCAGGATCTCAGCGGGGCGCTGGACCTGTCGCGCTCCACGGCGGATCTGCCCGCCAGCCTGGGCCTGACGCCTCTCTGGGGCGGCAATCCGGGCGGCGTCGCACCTGACGCGCCGTCGGCTTTCGGCGCTCTGGAACAGCAATGGGCGGACAGACAAAGTTTTCTGCACAGTATGGCCCGCCTGTTGCGCGCCCGCCGCGACGCGGGTCTGGCAGAGGGCAAACTGCTGGCGGTATTCAGCGGACCGCCGGGCTGCGTGGCCGTGCTCAGCGCCCTGCCCTCGGGCGGCTGCTGGCTGCTGGCAGCCAACTTTTCCGCTGAAAAACGCATTTTCCCCCTGGCACTGCCCGCCGGTATTACGGCGCGCACTGTCCGGGACATCGGCGGCGGCCAGGACCTGTCTTCCGCCTTGACGCGGAACGGGCACGGCCTTGAACTGGAGCTGGACGGCCGCCATTCCCGCCATGTGCTGCTGGACGGCCCGGCAGCGGGCCTTGGCCGATAGGGTTTTGAGACAAAGTAACATTGAAAAGTTACTTTGCTCCAGCGGCTACGAAAGCAGACGCCCGCGCCGAAAGCCAAGGCAGGGCCGCGTTCCCGCCGCGCGTCAGCCGTTGCCGCTGGGCGGCTTGTTTGAGCCGTTCACGGCGAAGCCGTGTTACGGATCAAGACAGCAGCGCTACGGATGACGACAGCGACGATAGGCTGAGGGCAGCGTCACCTTTGAGAATGTCAATTCTCAAAGGCAATCTGTTCTAAGAAAGCGCTGAGTAATGAAGATTTTTGTTCTCTGCCAAGGACGGCGAACCGCGGGCGGAGGGAGCATATTCAAACCCGGCCTTCGCACGGAATGAGCCGGACGCAGGCAGAGGGCAAAAAAAACATTAATCAGTGATTCCTAAAAGCATCCACCCCTTGCAGCAAGGAGCGACGCCATGACTTCAGACAAAGCCCCCACCCCTTCCCCGGACGCTTCGCCGGAGAGCAGGACGGACGCCATGCCCGACGCCGCTCCGGAGACCACGCGGGCCGCAACGCCGGATCACACGGCCGCTACGGGCACGACGCCCGAACAGACAGGACCAGACGGACAGGACGCCGTTGCCGGTCAGCCGGAAGCTGACGCAACGCCGGATGGCACACACGCCGATAAAAATAAGGGCGGCCATGTGCCGCCGCGCGCGGAAAAACAGGCCGCGCCGGTCCCCCCCGCTGGCCAGGCCGAAAAATTCTTCCAGGCCCTTTGCTGCCTGGGCCCCCTGGTGCTGCTGACAGTGCTGGCGGCCCAGGCCTGGCCGGATTTCTGGCAGGGCTGGCGGGGCGACGCCCTGTATTGCCCGGCAGAGGTCCGGAACATCCAGATCTTCCTGCACGCGCAGCAGGACGGGCAATGGCTCGCCCCAGGGGCGGGCCTGGCAATGGAGTCGGCGGCGGGTTTGGCGGCGCAGTGGCCGGGCTTCACCTGGTTTCTGGCCTCCCTTGCCGCGCTGCTCCCGCCCGCCCTGCTCTTTCCCCTGTCCGGGGCTCTGGCAGCCGCCCTGGCTCTGCTGGGCGTCTGGGGCCTGAGCCGCGCGGCGGGCTTCGGCTCCAAGGCGGCCCTGGCCGCCGGGCTGATTCTGCTCTGCATGCCTATTTTCGCGCCTCTGGCCCATTTCACGGGTCCGGCGGCTCTGGCGGCCGCGCTGCTGCTCTTCTCCCTGATCTGCTTCTGCCGGGGCTGGCAGGCGCAACGCGCCTGGTTCTACCTACCGGCGGGCTTTGTGCTGGCCGGTCTGGCAGGCCTGACCGGCGGGCTCTTCCATCTCTTGCTGCCCCTGCTCGCCAGCGCCCTCTTCCTGCTCTGGCGGGCCACCTTCCGCCGGGCCCAGGCTCTGGACGCCCTGACCGGCTTTGTCCTCCTTCTGCTGCTTCTGGCCCTCTGGCTGGGCGGGATCATCCTCTGGACCAACGCCGAAGGCTATATGCAAGGCCTGTTCGCCACAGTGAGGCAATGGCACGGCCCGGTGACCGCCCGCTGGTGGCTGCCCCTGGCCGTGGCCGGTCTGGGCCTTGTGCCCTGGATCGGCATGGTGGTCTGCGTTTCCTGGCAACGGGTGCTGCGCTCAGCCTGGAGCGATCTCAAGGCCTCCCGAGCGGAACGCGCCGGTTCGGCCTTTGTCTGGATAAGCATGGTGCTGGCTTGCCTGCTGAGCCTGTTCATGCCCATGGCGCAACTCCAGAGCGTGGCAGTCTGCCTGGCCTGCCTGGCCGCGCCCCTGCTGGGCAAGGCCCTGCTGCGCCTGCCCCATCTGGGCAGCCGCCTGTTTTACCTCATCGCGGCTCTCTGCCTGCTGCACGCGGGCATGGCCCTGGTAGCGGCGAGCTTCGGCTTTTCCCTGGACTGGATGGCGCGCTTTTTCTCCTGGCCCCTCAGCCCGGAACAGCGCGAAATGATTCTGGGGCTCAAGGCCCTGCCCGTGCTCGGCACGCTCTGCCTGCTGGCCGCCGTGGCCATGACCCGTTTTATCCGGCGGGACCATCCGGGCGGCGCGCTGCTGTTCTGCACTCTGGTGGCCGTGATTCTCACCCAGCCGGCGGCCCTGATGCTCGCGCCGGAGCTGGCGGCCCTGCCTGAGGCCCATCTGAGCCGCCTCCAGGACATCCGGATGCCGACAATGCCGGAAAACGCCGTGACGCCCGCCGCGCCCGCGACGCCGCAGGAAGAAGGCACGCCGCCCGTCCCGGCCGCGCCGGAAGCAACTCTGCCGGACCAGGCCCCGAACCAGGCCTCGGACCAGGCACGGGAGAATGCCGCACCCGCGCCGGAACCGGCAGCGCAGCCCGAGGCCGCCCGGCCTGAAACACAGCCGAAAACGCCGCAAGCCGTCGAGCCCCTGCCGGAAACCGCGCGCGAAGCCGGGCCGGAGCAGACGACCACTCCCGCGCCCGCGGCAACGCCCGAGGCCGCTCCCCAACCGCTGCCGCAAAGTGAGGAACAGGAAAACGCGCCCGCCGCGCCCTCTTCCGCCAACTGATTTATTCCATAACGCAAGAAGCCAAGAGAGCCGCTCCGGATGTGTTCCGAAGCGGCTCTCTTGGCTTCCGCCGCGATCAGACGCGGAAGTCAGGTCATTTCAAGGTTGAAATGCTCTAAGGGGGCTGCGAGAGCAGCCTTCTGCTACGAAGCCGAAGCGCAATTTATTTGCGCTGTTGCCTCTCCCGTTAGCGAGTCTTCGAGCTTTACGGGCGAGGACAGCATAGCCAAGCGGCAAAGTAAGCGTGTTTTTACCTCTGGAATGTGCAGCATTTCAAAGGTAATCCGCTCTGAAGCAATTCACTTTTGAAATAAGCGAATTCTATCTGTTGATGGGCGGCGCATTGCCCCCGGCCTTGAGCATGGTGCCCAGGTGGCGACGGGCCAGAGCCAGCTCTTCCTCGGTGACGCCGGGCATGTCGCGCGGGCGGGTGCCGCTCATGTCGTTGCCTTCTTCCACAATGACCAGGGCCGCGGCCATGCGGCCCATGACGCAGAAAAAGCGTACCGGGTCCCAGCCCTGGGCGCGCACCCATTCCGCCGCTTGGGGCGAATAGAGGAAGTCCGCCTTGCCGTTGCGCAAGACCGGATGGGCCTCTTCCTTGTGCTCCTTGGCCCAGGCCCGGAAGCGGGGCAGAATTTCCAGAAAACCCACCAGTTCCTTGTCGGTGACCGGCGGTTGATTTTCATACACCGTGACGGCCTGGGCGGCCTTTTTCTGGACGGCGCGCGCCGCCAGGGCGTCCTGGGCCAGGACCGGCGTCAGGCTCAGGGTCGCGACCAGCACCGCGACCAAAGCCAGCCCGGCCCGAAAAAGCCGACGCAGCAACGTCGGCGTTCTGTGATAACCGTTATTCATTCAATACCGAACCGCACTAAATTTAGAGAGTCTGTCCATATTGTGATAGGACTCCACATACCGCAGTGTGCCGGTTTTGCCGCGCAAAACCAGAGAATGAGTCACCGCGTGGCGGGCGCTGTAGCGCACGCCGCGTAAAAAGTCGCCGCCGGAAATGCCCGTGGCGGCGAAGAAACAGTCGTCGCTGCGCACCAGGTCATTGACCGTGAGCACTTCGCGCAGATCTATACCGGTCTCGTTGATGGCCTCTTTTTCCACATAGGACTGCGGGTCCAGCCGGGCCAGAATCTGCCCGCCCATGCCCTTGATGGCGCAGGCGGCCAGCACGCCTTCCGGAGTGCCGCCCGTGCCCATCATCACGTCCACTTCGGAACGCGGGTCCACAGCCATCAGCGATCCGGCCACGTCGCCGTCGGTCTGCAACTGGATGCGCGCCCCGGCGGCGCGGATTTCCTCGATCAGGCGCTGGTGACGCGGCTTGTCCAGCACAAAGACCACCAGATCCTGCACGCTCTTGCCCATGGCTTTGGCCACATTGTCCAGGTTGACCCTGACCGGCGCGTCCAGGTCGATAACGTCGCGCGCCTCGCGCGCCACCACCAGCTTCTGCATATAGTAACTGGGACCGGGATCGAACATGCTGCCCTTGGGGGCCACGCCCACCACGGAAATGGCGTTGGGCCGCCCGTAGGCCAGCAGATTGGTGCCTTCCACCGGGTCCACGGCCACGTCCAGACGCGGACCGTCGCCCATGCCCACCTTTTCGCCGTTGTAGAGCATGGGCGCATTATCTTTCTCACCCTCGCCGATGACCACCATGCCGTCGATGTGCAGGGTGGAAAAACTGATGCGCATGGCGTCCACGGCCGCGCCGTCCCCGGCCTCCTTGTCGCCGCGGCCAAGCCAGCGGGCTGATGCCAGGGCCGCGGCCTCGGTGATGCGTACAATATCAAGGGCCAGGTTTTTCTCCGGTGCTTCCGCCATGACATCCTCCAGCTGATGGAACTGCGTTGTTTGAGAACTGGTTTTACTCCACTGCGCGCCGGGCTTCAAGGGAAAAGCCCGGCCCCTTCAGGGCAATCGAATGAATGCCTTAATCGTCGGATATTCATTTGCATCCATACGTGTGCCTTCCTTAAATCCGCGAACACAGCCGACGCAGTCGGCAAGTGAGCGGGGGCTGGTTTTGCGGGAATTTTGCAAAATTGGCGATTTTTTCGTGCGGGCAAGGCAGCGGCACGTTTTTGAGCGGAGCATACTTGAGTATGTGAGCATCAAAAATGCGCCGGTAACGCCGCCCGCGCGGAAAAGGCGGATTTTGTAAAATAACCGCAAAGGTACAGGAAGGCTGACGCAAGAGTATTTTTCTTTTTCGTTCTATTCATTCAATTGCCCTGCCGACAGCTTCGCCCGGACCCGCTTACGGCAGCCGGTAGCGCCCGGCCACCGGCGCCTGCCAGCCCGCGCCGAAGGGCACGCGGCTCACGTGCAGGGCCAACGGTTCCTGGCGGCGCTTGAATTCCGCCCGGAACAGCTTGTCGCGCACCTCGCGGCAGACATCGCTCATGGGCTTGTCCTGCCCCTGGGCGGTAGGCTCCAGCAGTTCCTCCAGCATGGGGTCCAGCTCCTCGTAAGGGGGGATGCTGTCCGCATCCTTCTGGCCGGGCCGCAATTCGGCGGAAGGCGCTTTGTCAAAGACGTTCCGCGGGATGATCTCCGCGCCCCGGTGGGCATTGTACCAGCGGGCCACGGCATAGACCTGGCTTTTGGTCAGATCCGCGATGACCCCCAACGCGCCCACGGCGTCGCCGTACAGGGTGCAGTAGCCCATGGCCCCTTCGCTCTTGTTGCCGGTGTTCAGCACCAGGGCCCTGGCCCGGTTCGCCAGGGACGTGAGCAGCGTGCCCCGGATGCGGGCCTGCACGTTTTCAAAGGTCACCTCGCCCGCATACGGCGGGAAAAGATCCAGGCCCGGCTTGAGCGTCGCTTCAAAGGCTTGCATCAGAGGCTCAATGGGCAGGATCACGGTGGACACGCCCAGATTGTCCGCCAGCCGACGGGCGTCGGTCAGCGAATCCTCGCTGGTGTACGGCGAGGGCATCAGCACGCCGGTGACCTTGTCCGCGCCCAGGGCTTCCACCGCGATGCAGCAGACCAGGGCCGAATCCATGCCGCCGGAAAGCCCCAAAATGGCTCGTTCCGCGCCGCACTTGCGCACAAAGTCGCGCGTGCCCAAAGTCAGGGCGCGCCAACCGGCTTCCTCGGCGCTTCGGCAAAGCTCCTCCACCCTGCCGGACCCCCGGGCCGTGTCCACCACCAGCACGTCTTCGGCAAAGGCCTTGCCGCGCGCCAGGAGCTGGCCGGTGGGGTCAAAGGCCAGACTTTGGCCGTTGTACACGCGGCTGTCGTTGCCGCCCGCCGGATTGACCGAAAAAAGATGTATGTGATGCCGGGCCGCCACATGCGAAAGCATGTGCTCGCCCGCCTCCTGCGCGCCCACGCAATAGGGCGCGGCGGCCATGTGCACCACGGCGTCCACCCCGCGCTGGACCAGCTCCATGAGCGGATTATGGCCACTGGCGTACTGGGTTTTCCAGAACGCGCCGTCCTCGGCCACGGCGTCCTCGCAGAGCACCACGCCCAGCCGCCAGCCGCCCAGGCTCAGGATGCCGCAGGACACCCCGCGGTCGAAATAGCGCACGTCGTCGTCCTGGCCCGAATTCCGGCCCATATTCTGATAGACCTTGCGCGAAGCCACCTGCCACTGGCCCTTGTCCACCAGCACGCCCGCGTTGGAGAGCAGACCGGCGGCATAGACGCTGGGCACCGGCGCGCCCACCAGCAGGGGCGGCCCGTCCTTCAGGGCCTCGGCCAGATTCCGCAGGGCCGTACGGCAGCCCTGGGCGAAATCAACGGCGCGCAGATAGTGGCCGGGAGCCACGCCGCAGAGGGCCAGCTCCGGCGTGACGCACAAGTCCGCCCCTTCCCGCGCGGCCTGGCGCGCGGCCTCCAGAATGCGCTCCTGATTGCCGGCCACGTCGCCGGTGACGCTGTTGCACTGCAATAAGGCGATTTTCATTCCACGGCCTCCCCCGCGATTAAAACATAAAGGAAATACTGATTAATGAAGATTTTTATTCTCCGCCAAGAAGGGCGAACTCCGGGCGGAGGGAGCATATTCAAACATATTCGACCACCGCACGGTGTGAGCCCGACACAGGCGGAGGGCAAAAAGACCATGAATCAGTGTTTCCTTAAAAATATCCATGCAAAGGGCCACCCGGCGCGGCCAGCGCTTCCACTCCGCGCGTGACGGCCGGATCCTCTTCCAGAGGGGGGGCATGGAAGGGCTTGAGGCGGGCGTCCAGAACCAGGGGCGCAGCGCAGGACCAGTGCTTGGCGCGTGTCTGGGCATGCGCGCCGTAGCTGTCCGTGGCCGGGTCCGAACGGGTGAAGACCACCCAGAGAAAATTGTCCAGCCCGGCGGCGCAGAAAGCGGCATCGTCCACCACGGCCACCAGCGGAAAGGCCTCCCGCTCGGGCCAGGCTTCCAGGCGGCGGGCCAGTTCCTCCATACGCGGGTCCGGTTCGCCGCGCTCCAGCGAGTGCGCCGGGCCGCGCACGACCAGCAGGCCCGGTCCGGCCACACGCGGCTCGGAAAAGCCCTCGGGCAGATCCGGAGCGCCGCGCAGTTCCAGGCCCAGCTCGCGCCGTTTTTCCCCGGCCGAGGCCCAGATCAGCTTGGAGCCTTCGTGCAGGCCGCAGCCCGTATAATCCAGGGTATCGCTGGTACTGCGGGTCAGGAAATGCAGGTCGCGGCTGAAGTCGGTCCGCTCCAACAGGTGGCGCAGAAAAGCGGGCACGTCGCGGGCGCACAGGCCAGGCGCGTCCTCATGCGCGGCCAGCAACACGTATTTGGCAAGGGCGGTCTGGGTGGCCCCCAGCAGATGCAGGGCCGCCGTGAGCAGTTCGCGCGGCCTGCGCCGCGCCTCGTAAGGAGTGTAACGCTCGCTGCCCAGGGCCAGCAAAAGAGGATGCACCCCGGCGACATCCACGGCATGCACCTCGCGCACGCCCTGGAAAACCTGGGGCACCAGGGGCGCGGTGAGTTCGTGGATGAAGTCGCCGAAAACCGTATCCTCCTGCGGCGGGCGGCCCACGGCGGTAAAAGGCCAGACCGCGTCCCGCCGGTGGTACACGGCGTCCACCTTGAGCACCGGGAAATCGTGCCGCAGGCTGTAGTAGCCCACATGATCCCCGAAGGGCCCCTCGGGCTTGAGCCCCGGCACGAGACGCCCGCTGATGCAGAAATCCGCCTCGGCCAGAACGGGCAAACGCAGCTCCGGGGCGCGCGCCAATTCCACCCGGCGTCCGCCCAGCAGACCGGCGAAGCGCAGTTCCGAGAGTCCCTCGGGCAGGGGCATGACCGCCGCCACACTCAGCGCGGGCGGGCCGCCCACATAGACATGCACCGGCAGTTCCTCACCCCTGGCGATGGCATTGGCGTGGTGCGCGCCGATGCCCCGGTGGATCTGATAATGCAGGCCCGCCTCGTCGGGCGCGTAGGCGTTGCCCGCTAGCTGCACCCGGTACATGCCCAGGTTGGAGGTGTTCAGGCCGGGGCGGCAGGGGTCTTCGCTATAGACCAGGGGCAGGGTGATGAAGGGTCCACCGTCGCCCGGCCAGCAGGTCAGGCGCGGCAGATCGGCGAGATTGCAGTTGCACTCCAGCACCGGAGCGCCGCCGTTCCGCTTCGCGCGCGGCAGCATGCGGACCAGTCCGGGCAGCGCGGCCAGCGAACGCCAGGGCCGCCGCAGGGCCGCCGCGGGATCGGCCTTGGCCGCCAGCACGGCGTCCACGGCCCGCAGACTGTCCCGGAAAATATAGCGCAAACGCTCGCGCGTGCCGAAGAGATTGGCCAGCATGGGAAAACGCGTGCCCTTGACTCTGGTGAAGAGCAGAGCCGGGGCCTTGGCCCGGAATGCCCGGCGCTGCACGGCGGCCAGTTCCAGATAGGGGTCCAGTTCCACATCCACGCGCCGGAGCTGCCCTTGGGCCTCCAGATCCGCCAGGCACTGGTTCAGGTTGGCGTAGCCCATCAGCAATCCCCTTTTCGCGCCGGGAGCTCCACCGCGCCCAGCGTCCGCCGTCCCGCGAGAACCTCGCGGAAGTCGGCCAGGATGCGGGCGTGGTCAAAAGCCAGTGGTTCCGGCAGATCGTCCGGCGGGTAAAAAGCAGCTCCGGCCGCGTCGT
Organism: Desulfovibrio sp. 3_1_syn3; assembly: GCF_000145315.2. Taxonomy (NCBI): domain Bacteria; kingdom Pseudomonadati; phylum Thermodesulfobacteriota; class Desulfovibrionia; order Desulfovibrionales; family Desulfovibrionaceae; genus Desulfovibrio; species Desulfovibrio sp. 3_1_syn3. The sequence goes on along the minus strand of NZ_ADDR02000001.1, from coordinate 1,641,942 downwards.
CTCCGGCGCGCAGGGCTTCGGGATCACGGGGCCTGCCGGTGAAGACCACGCTCAAGGTATGTTGACGGGGATCACGGTCCGGGCGGGAATAGACGCCCAGCAGGCCGGTCAGTTCCACATCCAGACCGGTTTCCTCGCGCATTTCGCGCACAGCGGCGGCCTCGGCCTGTTCGCCCTCGTCGATAAAACCGCCGGGCAGGGCATAGCCCAAAGGAGGATTGGCCCGCGTAATGATCACCACGCCGCGTCCCGGCTCATAAATAACCACGTCCGTGGTGGGCGTGGGATTGCGGTAACAACTGTAGGGCTTGCCGCAATGCGGGCAGATCACGTCTTTCTTCATGCGCTTTCCCGGAAAAATGAAGTGCGGCCGTATGGTAAGCCAGTCCGGCCCGCGCCGCAAGGTACAGCGCCGGGCCGGGCCATTCCGCTCTTCGCCCGTTGTTTTATTCTGCCCTCCGGGCATCAGGGTTCTCGCTTCGCTCCGGCTTGGGCCGCCTCCGGCGCGGGCAGGCGGCCTAAACGCCGGGAGGCGTAAAGTCTCCATGCCGGGAACGGCCGACGCCCTGACCTACAGACAAAGAAAGCCCGCATCCGTGAGTGCCCGAACGCCGACAGCGCCGACACGCAACAGGCGCAGGCGCGCGCAACCGCCTTCCTCGCCCGCCGGAGATTCGGGCAGCGGTTCCGGCAAAGGTTCCGCCAGGGTGGAGGGCTCGCCCCCGGCGGGCTGTTCGGCCTCGCTCAGGGCGGGCAGCAGGCCGCCCCCATCGCCCGATTCCGCCAGGGCGGACAGCAGTTCCGGGTCCAATTCCTCCAGAGTGCGGGCCGGGGGACGCCCGCTCAGATTGGCGCTGCTGGCGGTCAGCACGCCGCCCGCCAGATGCGCCAGCCGGGCGGCCAGCGGATGCGGCGAGACGCGCACCGCCGCCTTGCCGCCCGCACTGAGCAGAGGTTCGGGCAGGCCGGGCCGGGCAGGGAGCAGCAGGGTCAGCGGGCCGGGCCAGAAACGCGCGACCAGCTCCGGCGGCGCGGCTTCCAGCCGGACCACGCTTCCGGCCTGGGCCGCATCGGCGGCCAGCAAGGGCAGGGGCCGCTGGACGGGCCGCCGCTTGAGCTGGTAGATACGGCCCACGGCCGCCGCATCGGCGGCCAGACAGCCCAGACCGTAAAAGGTTTCGGTGGGGAAAATCACCACGCCGCCCCGGCGCAGGCATCGGGCCGCAGCTTCAAGATCAAGCACGCGGCAGGGGGAATCGAACATGACAGGCAAACCTTTGCGGCTGATCAGCGTGGGCCGTCTGAAGACGCCGTTCTGGAAAGACGCCGCCGCCCACTATCTGGCGCGGATCACGCGCTGGCGGCGTCTGGAATGCACGGAAGTGCGCGACGGGGACGCGGCTCTGCCCCCGGACCGGCGCAACTCCTTGGAAGGCCGGCGGATTCTGGAGGCTCTGGCCCCGCAGGACGTGCCCCTGGTGCTGGACGAGCGCGGCCTCAGTCTGACTTCGCCGCAGCTGGCGGCCCTGCTGCGGCAACTGGACCAGGAGGCGCGCGGCCGGGCCTGCTTTATTGTGGGCGGGGCCTGGGGCCTGGACGAGGCCGTGCGCGGCCGGGCCTACCGCCTGATCAGCCTCTCGGCCATGACCCTGCCGCACGAGCTGGCCCGCGTGGTCCTGCTGGAGCAGCTGTACCGGGCGGAGTGCATCCTGCGCAAGGTGCCGTACCATCATTGATCCGGCGCTGGTCCGGCGCTTCCGGGCCGCCGCCGGTTTCCGTTTCTTGTAGAGATTGCCGCCGTCGCCGTCAATGTGCGGCGGGCGCACCCTTTCCGCTTCAACCTCACCTATTTTCAAAACAGGCTTGACTCGCCTCTTGTATCAGCATAGCTTCGATAGCACGTTTTTTATATACATAACATATTTTGCATACGCATATAAAAAACGTAGCACTTCGACAGACTGACGCGCCGCGTCATGGGGGAAACACCACAATAAACGCGGCCGGAGGCCGCAAGGGGGAGGTTTCGGCATGGGGAAGGTTTTCAAGCTGATGCTCGCGCTGGCCGCGTGTCATGTTCTGGCGGCAGGCCCGGCGGCGGCCGAGGGGAATATGCCGGCGGCCGCGGGAGATACCGCAGCGGCGCAGTCCGCCGGGCGCAAGGATGCGCTCACCGAAGGCAGCCTGGCGGCGTACACCCTGCCGCCGGTAACCATTTACGGAGTGGTCGATCAGGCACCCACCGTGCCGGTCATGACCCGCTTCGGCACACAGTTCAATGTGCTCACCGAAGAACAGATTCAGCTCCAGAACTCCCTGGATTTTTATGACGCCCTGCGCAACGTGCCGGGCGTCATGTACCAGAAAAAGAACATCATCGGCGGCCAGACCGGCGCCAGCCTGTATATTCGCGGACGCGGGGCCAGCCACCCCAGCCCGGACCTGAGCATCTTTTTCGACGACGTGCCCCGCAGCGGCGTGCTTTACGGCCAGGCCCTGGCCGACGGCATTCCGGTCTACGCCCTGGGCGGCATGGAAATTTACAAATCGCCCCAGCCCTCGCGCTTCGGCAGCGGCTACGGCATGATCAACTTCATTCCCAAATACATGACCGAAGACGGCTACGAGTTCCGCCTGGGCTTTGAGGCGGGCAGCTTCGGCACCGTGGCCGAAAACCTGGGCATGGGCGCGAAGAAAGACGGCGTGGACATTTACGCGGCGCAGAGCTTTATCAGCACCTTGGGGCACGAAGAACACACCGCCGCCCATCAGGCCAGCTATTACGCCAATCTGGGCTTCCAGTTCAGCGAAAACTGGAGTCTGCGCCTCATGGCCAACCGGGTGGACGCCGAAACCCAATCGCCCAACAATGCCGTCACGGGCAGCAGAACCCAGGGCCCCTACCTGATGGCTGACCGCTACGACACCGGCACCAGCCTGGTGACGCTGTCCCTGAACAACACCTATGACAATGCCCGAGGCTATCTGAAGGGCTATTACAACCACACCCTCTTCCATATCCGGGGCGAAAGCGGCGAGACCGCCACCTCCCGCCAGACCAATGTGCTCTACGGTTTGCGTGGCCGGGAGACCTTCAGCCTCTGGGAAGGCAATGAAATTGTGGCCGGTTTTGACCTGGATGTGACGGAACTGCAAAACGACCAGCGGACATACGCCACCGACACCACAAAATCCTGGGATTTTCCCACGCAGACCCTGTTCTCCCCCTATCTGGCCGTGAGCCAGACCTTCGGCAGCGAAGAAGGTTTCCACGTCACGCCCTCGGCGGGCATCCGCCTGTACACCAGCGATGTTTTTTCGGACCAAGCCTCGCCCCAGGCCGGTCTGGTGCTGGGCTACGGCAACACCAATCTGAGTTTCGCCTATGCGCGCGGCGTCAATTATCCCAGCCCCGTGATCTTGCAGGGTTTTCTGGCTGACCAGTCCCTGCCCGGCTACCTGAACACCAAGGACATCAAACCGGAAGTGGTGGACCATTACGAAGTCGCCCTGAGCCATGTCCAACCCGGCCTGTTCAGCGCGAGCGCCACCTATTTTCACGACGACGGCAGGGACCGGCTCAGAGCCTATATGGGGGGATCGACGCCTACCAGTATGAACTTCTTCAATTCCTCCACCGCCGAATACAAGATCGACGGTCTGGAACTGGCGGGCAGCGTAACCCCGCTGGACGGGCTGGAAATTTTTGCCGGGGCCACCTGGCTCAAGGCCTGGGCCAAGGGCGACGACGGCAAAAACACGGACAAAATGCCCTATACGCCCAGCTTCGCCCTCCAGACGGGCTTCAAGTGGAAGTTCTGGGAACACTTCCTGTTCAGCGGCGATTACCAGCATCTGCAGAACGTTTATGCGGCTACCTTGGCCCGTCGCTCCAACGGCGCCGGACTCAGCACGTTCACTGAATTTACTGACGTGGACAAACTGCCGGACATCAATGTGGTCAATCTGCGGCTGGACTACCTCTTCAGCTACGACGACCTGCATCTGGAAGAAGGCCGGGTCTTTGTGGCCGTCAACAATGTGCTGAACACGCCTTACGCCTACGCGATGCAGAAAACCGCCGACAACACGGACCGGCAGCTTTATTACATGCCCGGCACCTCCTTCATGGCGGGATTTGAACTCAAATTCTAGACCCACGCCTCTCGAGGCCGCCGCTCTTTGCCCGGAGCGGCGGCCTCGTCAGCCTGGAACTTTTATGGAAACGTTTATGGTGGACGAAGAACACTGCGCCGCGCGGCGGCATTTTTTTGAGGACCATGCCGAAGGCTGGGAGGATCGCAACTATTCCCCGGAAAAGTTGCGGCGTCTGGAGAGCCTGCTGGCGCGTGTGGATTTGGACAGGGGCATGACCGTCCTGGACGCCGGTTGCGGCCAGGGGGTGCTGCTGCCCTTTCTGCGCCGCCGGGTCGGCGGAGAAGGCCGCCTCATCGCCCTGGACGCCTCGGCGGCCATGCTGCGTTGCGCCGCGCAACGCCATCCCGACGCCTGGATACTGCATGCGGGCGTGGAAGCCATTCCCCTGCTGGACGGCTATGTGGATGCGGTGATCTGCTTTTCCGCCTTTCCCCACTTCAGCGACAAGGAAGCGACGGCGTGTGAATTTTACCGCCTGCTCAAGCCCGGAGGCGCGGCCTATGTCCTGCACATCGACGGCCGGGAAAAACTCAATGACCTGCACGATCAGCATCATGCGGTATGCGGCGACCATTTGCCCTGCCCGCACGGGATGAAGAAAATCTTCAGCCAGGCAGGTTTTTCAAAGATGCGGGCGGATGAAAGCGCGGAGCACTATTATTTTGCCGCTTGCAAACAGGAGTGAGACATGCGGGTCACTTCCATTCTTTCCCCGGTTTTCCTGCTGTGCGCGACCCTGGCCGTCTTTCTGGCGACGGCTGCGTCCCCGCAGGCCCGGTCACTGAAAATCATCGCCGGTACGTCGCTCATTGAGGACATCGCCAGAGATCTCACGGCCGGAGAAAGCGAAATCCTCACCATTATCCAGGGTTCCAGCTGTCCCGGCCATGAAAACGCCAAAACCTCGGACTTCGTTTTCGCGGCCAAGGCCGACCTTCTGCTGATCCATACCTTTCAGAGCCGCATGCCGCAGATCACGGGCATGCTGGAGGCCATCGACAACCGGCGACTGCGCGTGACGGCGCTGGGTCCGCACGGGAGCTGGCTGGTGCCGAAAAACCAAAAGGAGGCCGTGCGCCGCATTGCCGCCGCGCTGATCGACATTGCCCCGGATCAGGCCCCTGCGGTGGAACAGCGCATGCGCCGACGCCTGGAGCGGGTGGATGGCGCTGCTGCCGCATGCGGGCGCATGCTCGCGCCCGTACGGGGCAAGGCCGTGCTGGCCGCTGAAATGCAGGCGGAATTCGCCCGCTGGGCCGGGCTGGACGTGCTGCGGACCTACGGCCGGGCCGAAGACCTCAGCGCCGGTAATCTGGCCGGCCTGCTGGACAACGTGCGTGACAAAAACGTGCGCGGCGTGATCGACAACCTGCAGAGCGGCGCGGACGCGGGCCTGCCCCTGGCACTGGAGCTGAAGGTGCCGCATCTCGTGCTGTCCAATTTCCCCGGCTCCGCCCCGGACGTGCCGGATTACTTCAGCCTGCTGCGCGCCAATGCGGAACAGCTCGCACGGCTGTAACACGGCAGCCGCCGCCCGGCCCCGCGCTCTGGCCCGTCTGATCGGGGTGGACGTCAGATTCGGCCCGCGCCGCGTACTGCGCGACATCACACTCGAAGTCGCGCCCGGCGACTTCTGGACTCTGATCGGCCCCAACGGCGCGGGCAAGTCCACCCTGCTGGGGCTGTTCAACGGCCTGACGCCCTGCTCCACGGGCCGCGCGGAGTATGCGGGCCTGCCGGTGACGCCCAAAACCGCGCCCGCCGTCCGTCTGAAAATCGCCCACGTTTTCCAGACCTCGGACCTTGACCCCAAGATGCCGCTCTCGGTCTTTGAATCCGTGCTGGGCGGCACCTACGGCCGCCTCGGCCTGTTCAGGCGACCCGGCCCGAGGGAAAAGGACCTGGCCATGCACGCCCTGGAAACCGTGGGGCTGGCCGATCTGGCGGGCCGTCCCATCGGCCACCTGTCCGGCGGCGAGCGCCAGCGTACGGCCCTGGCCCGCGCTCTGGCCCAGGAGCCGGAACTGATTTTGCTGGATGAGCCCACCGCCGCCTTGGACTGGCAGGCCCAGAGGGATATTCTCAACGCCGTTGCCGCCCTGCGACGGGACTTTGCGCTGACTGTCTTTATGGTGACCCATGACCTCAACGCGGTCTTCAATCTGGCCCGAAAGGTCGCCATGCTGCGCGAAGGGCGGCTGATCTGGCAAGGCGACGTCAAGGACGCCATGCAGCCGGAACTGCTCAGTTCCCTGTACGGCGTGCCCATCGCCATCGCCGACTGCAACGGCCGCAAGGCAGCGCTTTTTTAGGGCAATTCACCGTTAAACAGGCGAATTGCCCTGGCGGCCGCGAGAGTCGAAGCATGCGGCCGACGTAACGTTTAAAATATTCTACAAGGCTTTCAGGCAAATCCTTGCCCGAGCAGCCGGAGACGGCATTACTCGCCGTTAAGCCCATTTGAAGTGTTGATTGCTGTTGGAGGCGCTTTGGAATCCTTCCTGAGCTATGAATTCCTGCAACGGGCCCTGCTCATGGCCCTGCTGGGCGGCGGCGTGTGCGGGGCCATGGGCGTCTTTGTGGTGCTCTGGCGCATGAGCCTTGTAGGCATGTGCATATCCCACGCGGCCTTTGCCGGAGCTCTGCTGGGCCTCTGGCTCGGCCTGCCGCCTCTGGCCGGAGGCTTGGCCGCCAGCCTGGGCGCGGCCTCAGCCGTGGGTCCGCTGGCCGAGCGTCCCGGCTTCAGTCTGGATACGGCCATGGGCGTGATCTTTTCCGTGGTCATGAGCCTGGCCATGCTGGCCCTTGGCTTGCTGCCCGGCGCGCGGACCGAGGGCTTGAGCCTGATCTGGGGCAGCCTGCTCACCGTGACCCGCCTTGATCTGGCGCTTATGGGCGGCACGGCCTTGCTGCTCTTTGCCTTCATCTTTGTATTTTTCAAAGAAATCCAGGCCATCATCGGCCAGAAGCAGGCGGCGCTGGCCTCCGGCATTCCGGTCCGTAAAATCCGCTACGCCAGCCTGATTCTCATGGGGCTGGTGGTGGCCTTTGCCCTCAAGGCCATCGGCGGCCTGCTGATCTTCTCGCTTATCGTCACTCCGGCGGCCACGGCCCTGCAACTGACCTACAGCCTGCGCCGCATGTTCATTCTGGCGGCCCTGCTGGGCGCGGCGGCTTCGGCGGCGGGGCTCTGGTTCTCCTTCCATTTCTCCGTGCCGCCCGGTGCGGCCATTGTACTGACTGCCGCCGCTTTTCTGCTGGCCGCCATCCTGCTCTCTCCCAAAAAACGCGGAAAAACGGCGTGAAACACGGGGAAATCCAGGCGGCACAAGTCAGCCGGGACGGCCTGCCCCCAGTCTGGGACGGACATCAGGCACCCGCGCCGGTTCCGGGCACGCGAAACGCGGCGCTTGCGTTCCCGCCCGCCCGGCCGCGCGGTCCGGGCCGCGCCTGGAAAGGCTGGCTGCTTTCCTGCTGCCTGCATTTCTGCCTGCTGGGCGGCATTCTGGCCTTCGCCGCATATCAGGTGGAGAAAGAAGAACCGGTCTATCGGGTTGCTCTGGTCGCCCTCGGCGACATGAGCCCTGCGGGAACAGGCGCGGGACTGCCGGGAGGCACAAGAGGCGGTGCGCCGGACACCGCACCCGTCCAGGACCCCGGTCCCCCGCCCGCTCCGGCGGCCGAACCCGCCGCCGGTAAAAACGCAGTGACGCATAAAAGCGCGGATACGCCGCACCCGGTTGCGCCCGCAAAAACACGCTCTCCCGGAAAGGCCGCCGGGAAAAACGAAAAAAGGCCCACAGCGCCCCCCCAGGAACGGATGCCATCTCCCGCCGGGCCGTTGACGCCGCAGGCATCAGGCGGCCAAGCCGCGACCGTACCGGCAGGTTCCGCCGGGACGGGTACGCGGCACGACACGGCGGCCAGCAGCGCGGGCACAGGCGGAAGCGGAGGTTCCGGGCTTTACATGCCGGGACAACTGGACCATCTGCCGTCCGTGCTGCGGCCCGCCAAACCGGACTATCCTCCGGACGCCAAAAAGAAAAGGATTGAAGGCCGCGTGGTCGTGCGCCTGATTGTGGACAGCACGGGCCGCCCGACGGAATGCGCCGTCCATGCCGCCGAGCCGTCAGGCTACTTTGAGGAAGCTGCGCTCGGCGCCGCGCGCAAAACGCGTTTTATCCCCGGCAAAAAAAACGGACGGCCGGTGAGGACCCTGGTATTGCTGCCGTTCGCCTTCCGCCTGCGCTAGGATCTGTTTCCGGCTTGTCCTTTCGCCCTCTGCCCGCGTCAAGCGCCTTCCGCGCGAAAGTAGTTTCCGGACGACCTCAGAGCACCTCGTAAATCCGGGCAAAGACATTGTCGTAAACCAGCTTGAAGTAGGGCGAGAAGCGCGGATCCTGCGGGTCGCCCACCAGCAGCTGGACCATCAGCGAATTGTACAGGCCCTGATCCACGGCCAGTTTTTCGTCCGTGACCCGATTAAAGAGGAAGTTCACGTTCCGCCGCCCGGACAGAAATTCCTTCTGCTCCTCGGGCGTGGCCTTGGGGTGGGCGTCGAACCATTCCTGCACGTAATTGCGGCGGGTCACGCCCGTTTCCTCGAACACGCTGATCGACGAAGGGTAAATGGTGCTGGTGCTGCCCTCCAGACGCACTTCGCCCGTGTCTAGGCGGTAGGCCAGCGCCTGCGGCACAATGGACAGCGCGCCGCCCTCGCCCTGGCGGGTCACGAAATTCCAGTTGCCGAAATTGCTGATCCAGAAGCCCAGGCGCAGCATTTCAAAGCTGACCACCACAAAAAGCCGCCCCTTGGCTTCCACCAGCGGGGTCTCCGGCGAGCGCAGCTTGTCCATGAGGGCCTGGGCCGCCCGGCCGTCCAGGCCTTCAAAGACATTCCCCGGCTCGTTGCCCATCTTGGCCGTGTAGCGGATCAGCTGCCTGGCGAAGCGCGCGTTGTCCGTGGCAAAGACCGCGGCGGGCAGGTAGAGCGAAGGCCCAGCGTGCTGCGCGCCGTCCGCGATGGTCGAGCGCCGCGCGAAATGGTGGGCAGCATAGCCCCAGTCCCACCAGAGCCAGAGCTTGGCGTCCTCGGGGGTCATGGTCCGGGCGCGGGTCAGCGCCTCGGCGTGGCGGCGGTTGATTATGGGCCCCTGGGAGATGGCCTGGATCATATCCGCGAAAGGAGCCACAAGCAGGGCCAGCAGAATACAGGAGGTCGCCGCGCCCGCCACGGCCCCGCGCAGATCGGCGCGCAGCAGGCGCTGCAGCAGCCAGTACAGGGGCAGGGTCAGGCCCACGGCCACCACCGGAGCGCCGAACATGACCATCCGGCCGCCCAGCTTGGTGCTCAGCAGGCCCAAGGCCGCCAGGGGCAGCAGAAAAAGCGCGCCGGGCCGCCGGAAAAGCACCAGGACAAAACCGGCCAGGCCAACGACGGCGGCTTCCATCCAGGGATGGAAATAGGGGAAGAGCGCCGCGAAGCTCAGATCCTGCACTTCAATAATGGACTGGGCCACCGAGGGATAGACCAGGCTCATGCCCTCGCCCGTGCTTCTCACGTCGCCGCTGTGCTTGAGATAAGCGTTGGCATGATTGATCAGGGTGGTCAGGATTTCGCCCTGCACCAGCAGGGCCGCCGCGCCCAGCCAGAGCAGGACCAGGACCAGGGGACGGCAGAGCAGGTGGCGCAGCCCGCGCCCGGCCTTGCTCCCGGCCAGGAGCAGAATCAGGCTGAAACCGAAGCCCGCCGGGCCGCCCAGGGTGGGCAGGGCGTAAGCCAGCCCGCCCAGCAGCAGAATGCCGCGCCGCCCGCGCGGGGCCATGATCAGGGCCATCAAGGCCAGCAACACCACATTGTAACGGATCAGATAGGGAAAAACCGAATGCCATTCCTGGGTCCACCAGGAAATGACGCCCGACGCGCCCAGCAAGAGCACCCACTGCCAGCGCAGGGGATTGCCCAGGCGCTCCAGGTGCGCCTCATCCGCGCCGCGCTCGCCCCAGAGGCGTTGCGCCGCCTTGAGGCCGGATCCCAGGACCAGCCGCCGCAGGATCATCCGCGGCAACAGCATGTAGCGCATGGCCCAGCAGGCCGGAGCCAGGGTCATCAGGAGCGGAAAAAACAGGGTCACCAAGTCGGTATCATAATAGCCCAGCAGGGTGCGGGCCAGAAAACCGGGAGCCAGAGAGGTGATCAGCCCGGCGGCCACGCCCGCCTCCATGCTGCCCAGGGCCCAGACCCAGGCGAAGACGATCACCGCCACCAGGCTTGCCAGCACCGCCGGGAACCAGAAGGCCACGGCGGCCGGATAGGTATGCAGGGTCTGGGCCATGAGCCGCAGCATCTCGGCCATGGGATGCCCCACGCCCAGACCGAAACCCTCGGCGGCGGCCACCCAATGGTAGGCGTCGTGGGTTGCCAGCAGCCATTCGCTGCCCAGGCGGTATTCCGGATTCTGCCAGCAGGGCCACTCCATCATGCGCAGGCCGAAAGCCAGTCCCAAGGTCAGCAGGCCCCAGAACAGGCCCCGCAGCCAGTAGTGAGGCGCGTCCTGCCGCGCGCCGGACGCGCCTACCCCAGGCACGGCCCGTCTTCCCCGACCCGTTCGGTCCGCTCGGCCAATACGGGTTCAACGGCTTTTCCTGTCCCGCCGGAGATGTCCCCCGACGGGCTCAGTGCCCAGAACCAGCGTCCGCTGCCCGCCGCCGCATAGGAGCGCACGCCCGCCAGCCGCCAGGGCGCGGGCAGACGTTCGGGCGCGGGAGTCAGCGCCAGGATGACCAGCACTCCCTCGGGCCGCAGCCGGGGCAGGGTCAGCTCAAGCAATTCGGGCCAGGGCATGAAGGCCCGGCTCACAATGCAGTCCGCCTGATAATACTGGCCCTGAAAAAAATGCTCCACCGAACCGCGAAACACATGGGTGGCGGACAACTGCAGGCGGGCAAGGATGCTGGACAGAAACAGGGCGCGCCTTTCGCGCACTTCCACCATATAATAGCCGCCCCTGGTCCAGGCCATGCGCAGGGGAATGCCGGGCAAACCCGCGCCGGAGCCCAGATCCCAGCTCAAGGGCTCTTCCGGCAGGGGCAGTTCCTCCAGAAAGGACGCCAGATGAAAGCTGTCGGCCACCAGGCGGGCCAGGATGTCCTGCCAGGAGCGCGCGCCCACCAGGTTCATGGCCGCGTTCCACCGGCACAACATTTCCAGATAGACGGCCAGCGGCTCCAGAGCCGCCGAGGGTACGTCCGCGCCCGTGGCCGCCGCGAGCCGGGCCAATTCCTTTCTGTCCACCGTCTGCTGCTCTTGCATGATCTTCATCTCCGCATTCACCGGCGGATGCGCCGGGCTTTCAGTCATATCCCCGGCAAGCGGGACTTGCAAGCCCCGCCCCGATAACGTAAAAAAAGCAATTCAACAGCCCGATGCGCATCCCGCGACGGCGGAGCCGACAGGCGGGGAGGCGCAAAAATCAGCGGCTGACGACAGCAACGATAGGCTGAAGGCAGCGTCAGCTTTGAAATCGGCACAATTTCAACGCGAATCTGCTCCAGGGCCTGTTGACACTACCGGGATTTTGTTTGCCGACAAGGAGAACAAGCCTTTTATGAAAGGAGTGTACTCTTCTGGCACTCGACTGGAATAAAAGGCGAAGTTCGACAAAATCAGCGGGCAAAAGAATGTAGCGTCAACACGCCCTAGTCGCCTTGACGTCGGCACCACTTGAGTTCACACGCCCTTTGGAGAGAACGCACTTATGACGCAACCTGTTCTGCTTTTTCCCGGCCAGGGCTCGCAGGAGCCCGGCATGGGCCGCGATCTGGCCGAGGCCTCGTCCGAGGCCATGAACCTCTGGAAGCAGGCCGAGCGCATCAGCGGCCTGCCCCTGCGCGAAATTTACTGGGAGGGCGACGAGGCCGCCATGAGCGACACCCGCGCCCTGCAACCGGCCCTGACCGTGGTCAACTGCAACCTCTGGCGGGAAGCGGCCGGGCGCGTCAGCCCCTGTGGGGCCGCCGGGCACAGCCTGGGCGAGTTCAGCGCCCTGGCGGCGGCGGGCGTGCTCTCGCCGGAAAACGTGCTGGAAATCACGGCCCTGCGCGGCCGTCTGATGGCCGAGGCCGACCCGGAGGGCAAGGGAGGCATGGCCGCCCTGCTCAAGCTGGATGAGCCGCGCGTGGCGGAAATCGTGGCCGAGGCCGCCGCCGAAAGCGGCGAAATGCTGCTCACCGCCAATTACAACACTCCGGCCCAGCTGGTTGTCAGCGGCACCAAGTCCGCCGTGGCCCTGGCCTGTCGAAAGGCCAAGGAGCGCAAGGGGCGCGGCATTGAACTCAAGGTCAGCGGCGCGTTCCACAGCCCCATGATGGAAGAGGCCAATAAAGAGCTGGCCCCCCTGCTGCGCAAGGCCGTCTGGCGGAAGCCGCGTTTTCCGGTTTACTGCAATCAGCACGGCAAAGCCGTGCACGACGGCGAAAGCGCCAGGGAAAGCCTGCTGCGGCAGATGGTTTCGCCCGTGCGCTGGATTGAAACCGTCCGCAACCAATACGCGAACGGAGCGCGCTTCTGGCTGGAGCTGGGTCCCAAGGCCGTACTGGGCAAGATGGTCGCCCCCTGCCTGAACGGCATCGCCGTCGGGAGCGACGCGTTGCGCGTGGAACTGGTCAGCACTCTGGAAAGCCTCACGGCATTCAGCCTGTAATATTTTTAAGGATACGGAAAAGATATGCGCGCCACCGACACCCTGCGCACGGCCCTCGCGGCCATTCTGGAAGAAGAAGGACTGGCCTGGCCGGTCAAAACCGTGATTGAGCCCCCGCGCGATCCCAAACACGGGGATCTCTCCACCAACGCGGCCATGCTGCTGGCCAAGGAAGCCAAGTGCAATCCCCGCGAACTGGCCCAGAAGTTCGCGGCGCGGCTGCTGGAGCGCTGTCCGGACCTGGAAAAGGCCGAGGCCGCCGGACCGGGCTTCTGCAACGTGACCTTCAGCCAGGCGTTCTGGCGGCGCACGGTGCTGGATGTGGAGGCCGCGGGCGGAGCCTACGGCGCGAGCGGCACGGGCGCGGGCCGCAAGGTGCTGCTGGAATACGTCTCGGCCAATCCCACCGGCCCCCTGCATGTGGGACACGGCCGGGGCGCGGCCGTGGGCGACAGCCTGGCCCGGCTGCTGCGCAAGGCCGGATATGCCGTGGATACGGAATATTACATCAACGACGCGGGCCGCCAGATGCGCCTGCTGGGCCTTTCGGTCTGGCTGCGCGTACTGGAGCTGGCCGGGCGTCCGGTGGACTGGCCCGAGGATTACTACCGGGGCGAGTACATCATCGACATCGCGCGCGAGATGCTGGCGGACGATCCCCATCTGCCGGACCTGCCCGAAGCCGAGGGTCAGGAGTGCTGTTACCAGCGGGCCATGAACGAGATCCTGGCGGGCATCAAGGCGGATCTCAACGAGTTCCGGGTGGAGCACCAGCGCTGGTTTTCGGAAAAGACCCTGGTGGAGCGCGGCGCTGTGGACGCGGCCTTTACCGCCCTGGGCCGGTCCGGGTACACTTATGAGAAGGAAAACGCCTTCTGGTTCGCCACGGAACAGCTGGGCGACGACAAGGACCGCGTGCTGAAAAAGTCCGATGGCAGCCTGACCTATTTCGCCACGGACATCGCCTACCACCATGACAAATTCGAACGGGGCTACGACTGGCTCATCGACATCTGGGGCGCGGACCACCACGGCTACGTGCCGCGCATGCGCGCGGCCATTACGGCCATGGGCAGGCCACGCGACAGTTTCGACGTGGTCCTGATCCAGTTGGTCAATCTGCTGCGGGACGGCAAGCCCGTGAGCATGTCCACCCGCGCGGGCACCTTTGAAACCCTGGCCGACGTGCTGCGCGAAGTGGGCGCGGACGCGGCGCGTTTCATGTTCCTCTCGCGCAAGAGCGACAGCCCCCTGGATTTTGATCTGGAGCTGGCCAAGCAGCGCAGCCTGGACAACCCGGTCTATTACGTACAGTACGCCCACGCCCGCATCTGCGCCGTGCTGCGCCGCGCCGGAGAGCGCGGCGTCGGCCTGCCGGAAACCGTCACGGAAGAGATGCTGGCCGGCCTGGACACGCCCGAAGACATGGCCCTGCTGCGCAAGGCCGCCGCGTTCCAGGACATGCTGGCCGCAGCGGCCCGGGCCCTGGCCGCCCACCACGTGAGCCACTATCTGACCGAGCTGGCGGGCCTGCTGCACAGCTACTACGCCAGACATCAGGTGCTGCTCGCCGACGATCAGCCGCGCACCCTGGCCCGTCTGGCCCTGTTGCGCGCCGTGGCCCAGGTGCTGCGCAACGGCCTGGACGTGCTGGGCGTCAGCGCGCCGGAGGCCATGTAATGAATGCCGTCCAAATCGTGTTGCATATCAGGTAAAAGCATGCCCCAGCCCCTACGTAAAAGTTTTCAGAAAAGCGCCTCTTCCGGCGGCAAGCCCCGCCGCTTTACCTTCAGCCTGTCCGGTGTGGCCGTTGCCGCGCTGGGTCTGGTGCTGGTGGCCGCCGTGGGCTGGGCCTTTTTCATGGGTTTCATGGTCGGACGCGGCCAGAATCCGGAAAAAAGCGTGGAGCAGATGACCGGCATGCTCCGGGATGAGCAGGCGCAACCCGCCGCGCCCGCGCCGCAAACAGCCTTGGCCGCCCCAGGCGCGCAAAGCCCGCCGACGGCTCAGCTGGAGCAGGCAGAGCAGCCGGAACAGACGGGGAGCACAGCCGGAACCCCGGCTTCCCCGGCCGACGCGGCGCAAGCCCAACAATCTCCCCAGGCCGCCCCGCAGGCCGCCCCACAGGATGGGTCAGCCTTTCCGTTCAGCCGCCCGCAGGGCGCGGGTCTGGCCGCCTGGGGCATCAACCCGGCCACGCCCGCGCCGGGAGCGGCCGCCGCGCCGTCCTCGCCCCCTCAGAGCCAGCGGGCTGACCCGCGCCAGACCCAGCGCGCACCGGCGGCGCAACCCAAGGCGGCACAGGCCGAACCCTTGTTCGACTACAGTTTTCAGGTGGCCGCGTTCAAGGACAAGGCCGACGCGGACAAGCTGCGCGCCCGCCTGGAAAGCAAAGGCCTGCGCAGCCGCCAGCAGAAGAGCGGCAAGGTGCTGCTGGTGCTGGTCAATCTGCGCGGCACGGAGCTGGATGCCGCCAATCTGCGCGAGGAGCTGCAACGTATGAAACTGGGCAAGCCCATTCTGGCTTCCAAAAAAGCGGTTTCCGGCAAGAGCCGGAAGACCGGACGCTGAGGCGGACCGTGGACGGGCACAGCGCCAAGCCGGGCTTTTTGCGTCTTCTGGGCCGTCCCTGCCTGCGCGGCATTGACGCCGTGGGCGGCATGACCCTGTTCATGCTGGCCGGGCTGGGCCAGATATTCACCAGCGCCAGGATTTTTCCGCGCAGCCTGCAACAGATCTACGTGATCGGCTACAAATCGCTGTTCGTGATTCTGCTGATCGGCATCTTTTGCGGCATGGTGCTGGGCCTGCAGGGCTATTACACCTTGATCCAGTTCGGATCGGTGGGCATGCTGGGCTCGGCCGTGTCCCTGACCCTGATCCGCGAGCTGGGGCCGGTGCTCACGGCCATCATGCTCACCGGGCGGGCGGGATCGTCCATGGCCGCCGAAATCGGGGTCATGCGCATCACGGACCAGATCGACGCCCTGGACGTCATGGACATCAACTCCCTGGGCTATCTGGTCAGCCCGCGTCTGGTAGCCGCGCTGATTTCCTTTCCCCTGCTCACGGCCATTTTCGACGTCATCGGCATTCTCGGCGGCTATCTCACCGGCGTGCTCATGCTGGGCATCAACGAGGGCGCCTATTTTTACCGCATCGCCAGTTCCGTGACCATGACCGACATATCCGGCGGCTTTGTCAAAGCCCTTGTTTTCGGCCTGCTGGTCACCACTGTCTGCTGCCACCAGGGCTACTACACCCACCGCCGCCGCGACAGCGTCGGCCCCGAGGCCGTGGGCAACGCCACCACCTCGGCGGTGGTCATTTCCTGCGTGCTGATCCTGGCCGCGGACTATGTGCTGACATCATTCTTATTGTAGGCGGAAGTATGCAGGCTTGGGACATTGAATTTCACGACTTGAGCGTGGGCTACGGCGAGCACGTGGTGCTGCGCGACATCAACGCCGTGCTGCCCGCGGGCAAGGTTTCCGTCATTCTGGGCGGCTCGGGCGGCGGCAAATCCACCCTGCTGCGGCATATCATCGGCCTTTCGCGGCCGCTGTCCGGCAGCGTGTATTTGGGCGGCCGGGATCTTTTCGCCCTGAACCGCGCGGAATTCCGCCGCGTGCGCCGCCAGATGGGCGTGCTGTTCCAGGACGGCGCGCTGCTGGGCGCGCTCTCCCTGGCCCAGAACGTGGCCCTGCCCCTGAGCGAGCATCTGCGCCTGCCCAAGCCCCTGATCCGCGAGGCGGCCCTGCGCGTGCTGCGCATGGTGGGCCTGGAGGACTTCGCCGACTTTTACCCCAACCAGCTTTCCGGCGGCATGCGCAAGCGCGCGGGCCTGGCCAGGGCCATCATCGCCGAGCCGCGCATTCTGCTCTGCGATGAGCCCACGTCCGGCCTGGACCCGATTACCGCCGCCCGCATGGACGAACTGCTGCACTCCATGCACGAGCAGTACGCCGAAATGACCCTGGTGGTGGTCAGCCACGACCTGGCGAGCCTGCGCGCCATTGCCGACTACGTGCTGGTGCTGCGGGACGGCGGCGCGGTATTCGCGGGCAGCCTGGCCGAACTGGAGGCCAGCCCGGATCCCTATCTGCGGCAATTCCTCAGCCGCGAGGCCGGGGACCAGCGCCTGACCCTGCACCAACCGGCTGATCCCGTAGTGCGGGCGGCCCTGGACAAATGGCTGGCGTCATGACGGCCCCTTCGCCCCCACCCTGCGGAAGACGCGGCTGTCGCGGCATTGAAAGGCGCTGAACCACGGATCTGGTTGAACCGCCCGGCGTCAGGGCGGACGCATCTAAAAAGCCTTTATTCCCCGATAGATCGGGGAACGAACAAAAAGAGGCGAAGCTACCTTTACTCCGCCGGAGCGAAGCGCAGGCGGATGGCTGGTGCCGGGAGAATCCTAAAAAATGCGCTAGCCGTTGCCGCGTCAGCGGCTTGCTTGAGCCGTTCACGGCGAAGCCGTGTTACGGATCAAGACAGCACCGCTACGGATAGCGACAGCGATTTCCTTGGATATAATTTTGCGTAACCAATTGCTGTCTTCATCCGTAGCTTCCTTCGTCGCAACGGCTGAAGCAAGATTTTTGCGTGCCGGCAAGGAAAATGGAGCTTTTTGCGCGGAAACCGACCGGAAGGCGGCCCAAAGGGCCGTGCCCGTTGGCGAGCCGGGCGAGCCTTACGGGCATCGAGAGCAGAGCGTACTCAAGTACATGAGCAGCAAAAAGCGCCAGATGACGCAGCCAGCACACAAAAGGCTGGTTTTGACGGATCATCACGGCAAATAAAAGGCCTGCAAAGCCTGGAATTAGATGCGTCTGCCCTGCGCCCGGCGTCCTGTGGGCTTGAAACTTTGCCGCCGGGCAGATATACTAAAAAAATGTCATGTTCTGTTATGCCGCAGTCTGGAGTCTGAAAAACGCATGAACAGCGTCCGTGAAACCGCCGTGGGCATCTTTGTGCTGCTGGGCCTGATCTGTGTGGCCTACCTGGCCATCAAACTGGGCCGCATGGAATTCTTCGCCAATCAGGGCTTCGAGCTTTCCGCCCGCTTTGATTCCGCCTCGGGCCTGCGGGTGGGCGCGGATGTGGAGCTGGCGGGCGTGCCCGTGGGCCGGGTGGTGGCCATCAGCCTTGACCCCGATCCCCTGCGCACCCAGGCAGTGGTCCATCTGCGCCTGGACAAAAACCTGCGTCTTTCCGACGACAGCATTGCTTCCATTAAAACCAGCGGCCTGATCGGCGACAAATACGTCAGCCTCTCGCGGGGCGGTTCAGAAAAAACGATCCCGCCCGGCGGCACCATCACGGAGACGGAATCTCCGGTGGATCTGGAAACGCTGATCGGTAAATACGCCTTCGGAGGTGTGTAATATGCCCCGTATACCCGCGTTTTCACGCGTTCTTGTTCTGTTCTGCTGCCTGGCTCTGGGCTTGGCCGCTTTCTCCGTCGCGGTCCAGGCTGCGCCCGCGCCCTCCTCGCCTGCCCGCCAGGCGCTGGAAACAGCCACCAATCGCATTCTCGCCAGCATCAAGAATCCCGACTACGTCAATCCGGCAACACGCGGCCCCCTGCGCCAGCAGATTGAGGACGAGGTGCTGCATATCTTCGATTTCGGAGAATTTTCCTCCCGCACGGTGGGCGCGCGCTGGCGCTCTTTCACGCCCCAGCAGCAAAAGCAGTTCAGCGACGCCTTCGCGGATCTGCTGATCAGCACCTATGTGAACAAGATCGACGGCTACAACGGCGAGCAGGTCGTCTATGTGGGCGAGCTCTCCTCGGCCGCGGGCGACCGCACGGAAGTGCGCACCGTCATCACCATGAAGGACGGCAAAAAAGTGCCCGTGGCCTATCGCATGCTGCCCAAGGACGGCGGCTGGCGCGTCTATGACGTGCTGATCGAAAATATCAGCCTGGTAAAGAATTACCGCACCCAGTTTCAGGACATTCTGAACAGCGCGAGTCCGGACCAGCTTATTGAGCGGGTGCGGGCCAAAGCCCAGGAAGTGCGCCAGCAACATGCCCAATAACACGTCCGTATCCCGCTTTGGCGGCCTGCCCTTCCCGGCGGGCCGCCGCGTCGGCCCGGCCCTCTGTTTACTCCTGCTTCTGGCCTGGTCTTGCCCTGCGGCCGTTTCGGCCGCTCCGGCGGACCCGCCCCGCACGCCCTCCACGGTTTACGCCAACAGCCCGTCCCTGGCGCCGGGGGCCATTACCGTGCATCCCTACGGCCAGATGCAGCAGTCCGACAGCCTGGACGACTACGATACGGCCCCGGTGGACAGTATCTCGGACCCCCTGGAGCCCTGGAACCGCTTCTGGTTCCGCTTCAACGACATTTTTTATCTCCATATCGCCAGACCCGCGTATAACGCCTGGGTCTTCATAACTCCCCACCAGCTCCGCAGCGGCCTGAAGAACTTTTTTTCCAATGTGCTGTTCCCCATGCGTTTCGTGAACAATATCCTGCAGTTCCGTTTTCTGGAAGCCGGGGTGGAGTTCGGGCGCTTTTTCATCAACACCACATCCAGCCTGGGTTTCGCGGACGTGGCCAAGGGCAAGAAAACCATTGTGCCCGTGGACCCCTCGGGCGAAGACTTCGGCCAGACCCTCGGGCGCTGGGGCATCGGCCACGGCTTTTACGTGGTCTGGCCCTTTATCGGCCCCAGTTCCGCGCGCGACACCGTGGGCCGGGCGGGCGACCTGTTCACGGACCCCTTTTTCTACGTTTACCCCTGGGAACTGGCCACCAGCTCGGAACTGGCCCTGCGTTTCAACGCCTTGGGCGACGTGCTGCCGCTGTATGAGGACCTGAACAGCGCCGCAGTGGATCCCTATATCGCCATGCGTGAGGCGTATATTAACTTCCGCAATTCCCAGGTCAAACACTGAACGTCGGGATTTGCCCGTTGGCGGCGTCAAATTTCGCAGCGCGTCTCGGTTGCATAAAAGACACTCATGGCGACACCCTCCAGAAATTTTTTCAGCGCCTCCCCTGACGCCGCTCCCCTGCTCCGGCTGGAAGACCTTTCCGTGCACTTCCCCTTTGAGGGACATCTGCTGCCCGCCGTGCGCGACGTGCATCTTGAGCTGCCCCCGGCGGCCATCACCTGCCTGGTGGGCGAATCCGGCTGCGGCAAAAGTCTCACGGCCCGCGCCGTGCTGCGCCTCACGCCGGAAACCGCCGTGCTCGGCGGCCGGGCGCTGCTGCGCGGCGAAGACCTGCTCAGCCTGCCGGAAAAAGAGCTGCGCGGCATCCGGGGCCGCCGCGTGGGCATGATCTTCCAGGAGCCCATGACCTCGCTCAATCCCGTGCTGCGCGTGGGCGAACAGGTGGCCGAGCCCCTGCGCCTGCATCTGGGCATGGGCCGGGCCGAAGCCCGCCGGGAGGCGGAACGCCTCTTCGCGGACGTGGGCATTCCCTCGCCGCACAGCCGCTATGACGACTACCCCCACCAGCTTTCCGGCGGCATGCGCCAGCGGGTGATGATCGCCATGGCTCTGGCCTGCCGCCCCGAACTGCTGCTGGCCGACGAACCCACCACCGCCCTGGACGCCACAATTCAGGGCCAGATATTGCGCCTGATCCTGGACCAGAGCCGCGAGCGCGGCATGGCCGTGCTGCTGATCACCCACGATCTGGGCGTGGTGGCCGAAGTGGCGGACGTGGTAGGCGTCATGTACGCCGGGCGTCTCGTGGAACGCGCCCCGGCGCGCGAGCTTTTCGCCGATCCCCGCCACCCCTACACCAGGGGACTGATGCATTCCGCGCCCAGCCGCCGCTCCATGGGCCTCAGCCGTCTGCCCACCATTCCGGGCAGCGTGCCCTCACTCCAGAACATGCCGCCGGGCTGCCCTTTTCAACCCCGCTGCCCCGAGGCCATGCCCCGTTGCGCCGAGGCCATGCCGCCCTCATTCATACGGGGCGGGCATGCCGTGGCCTGTTGGTTGGCCGACGCCACGGCCTGAGGCCGTCGGACCATAAGAGAGCGTCCTCCCCGACCAAGAAAAGTCTTTCCATGTCGATAAGGAAATATATTTATTGAAATGGGTTCCGGAATAATCCACTCCGGCCACACGCAGGCTCCTTTGATAGCGATCACATACAAGGACGCGCCCCAAATCGACAACGGGACGCGTTTTTTTGTTTTGGTACAAAAATAGTCGTCGAATTATATTCGACTTTAAACAATTTGTATTTTTTATCATACCAAGCAATTATTATGACATATCATATTATTATAATTATTTTTTACTAAATTACAATTTTTATCTTAAAAATACTAAAGTCAATCTATTTTATTCCGATAAATTCTGAAAAGATACACCTTCCCGTTAATTTATGCGGGTTGACGTGAAAACATGGCGAAGCCGATGCATGCGGCGGCGTTCCGGGCGAGCAAGCATGTGATCCCATACTGAACCGTGCCGTTCTGTGGACGCCACAAGCTGTTTTTTTTTCGCAAGGGGCTTCATGAGACAGATAAACAGACACCCTCTTTTCGTAAGCCGTCGCTTGGACGGCCTGTTCAGCGCTGTCTTCTTTGGAGAGAGAGAGAGAGAGAGAGAGAGAGAGAGAGAGAGAGAGAGAGAGAGAGAGAGCCCATATAGGATAAATGCGTTTTATTTAATGAGAGCTTTTAACAAAGAGCTGAGCTCTGTCCCCTGATGCGGGACAGAGCTCAGCTCTTTTGTTTTATTATATAATACGCATCAATAAATTATCAGCATAATTTACAGTAATATTATTACATCCAAAGGAGTCTTTCATGAAACTTTCCACGAAAATTTATTCCAGCATGGGATTTCTGACAATTCTCATGGCTTTTCTCACTCTCTATCTGCTAATGCAAATGCAGAGCATCAATGAAGCGACCACCAGCTTGTCCAGCAGAAATATCCCGGCTATCCGGAACGCCGGCCAGTTCAACAACGACGCGGGGGAATATCGTATTGCTGAAATCCGCCATATCTACTCCTCCGACCCGGCGGAAATGGGCCGCCTCGAAAAGCAAATGGCCCAGCAAAAAGACGCCGTCAGATCGTATATCGCCAACCTGGAAAAGATCATCATTTCGCCTGGGACGCGAAAATCTTTTGAGGAGGCCAAGCTGCAGTGGAACGATTATCTCAAGGTTTCCGAAAAAATGCTCTCCCGTTCCCGAGAACATAACACGGAGGATTCCGTGGCTCTGCTGCAAGGCGAATCACGGGAGCTTTATGAGTCCCTGTCCCACTCGCTGGCTTTGCTGGTGGAAGAGGCGGCGGCTTTCGCTGACAAGGTCAGCGCGCGCGGAGTCGAAACCTACGCCACTTCCCGTCTGACCGGCATCAGCATGGTGACGGCCGCCATTCTGATCGCCGTTATACTGACGCTCTTGCTCATGCACGACACCAACCGCCAGTTAGGCAAGGATCCCGGCGAGTTGAACAATATCGCCCGCCGCGTGGTGGACGGCGACTATGATATCGACGACGGCAGCAAAAAGCTGGGTGTATACGGAGTCATTGTGGAAATGGTCGCAGCCCTGAAAGAGCATATTGAAAACGCCCGGCAGGAGTCGGAAAACGCCAGTGAACAATCAGCCAAAGCCCACGCCGCCATGCGGGAGGCCGAGGCCGCGAGCAAGGAGGCCCAGACCAAGACCATGGCCATGATGACGGCGGCGGACAAGCTGGAACAGGTGGGCAGCATCGTTTCCTCGGCCTCCACCCAGCTCTCGGCCCAGATCGAACAGGCCGACCGGGGCGCGGCCGGAGCGGCGCAACGCCTGTCCGAAGCGGCCACGGCCATGAACGAGATGAATGCTACCGTGCAGGAAGTGGCCAGAAACGCCGGCTCGGCTTCCGGCGCCTCGGCCGAAACCAAGGACAAGGCCGTGGCGGGCTCACAGATCGTGGAAAAGGCCGTGCAGAGCATTGAGCAGGTGCATCAGGTTTCCGTTGAACTCAAGGACGACATGGTTCAGCTCAACGATCACGCCCAGGCCATCACCCAGATCATGAACGTCATCTCGGACATCGCGGACCAGACCAACCTCCTGGCCCTGAACGCCGCCATTGAAGCGGCCCGCGCGGGCGAGGCCGGACGCGGTTTTGCCGTGGTGGCCGACGAGGTGCGCAAACTGGCCGAAAAAACCATGGCCTCCACCACGGACGTGGGCAACGCCATCAGGGCCATCCAGGAAAGCACGACCAAGAGCATGGCCGGCGTGGACAACGCCGTGCAGCAGATCAACCAGGCCACGGACTTCGCCAGCCAGTCCGGCCGGGCTTTGGAAGAAATCGTGACTACCGTGGAAGTCACGGCGGATCAGGTCAACGCCATTGCCACGGCCAGCGAGGAGCAATCCGCCGCCAGCGAAGAGATCAACCAATCCATCGTGGAGGTCAACGACATGGCTCGCCAGACCGCCGAAGCCATGGCCGAGGCGGCCAAGGCAGTGTCCGACCTGGCCGCCCAGGCCCAGGGCCTCACCACGCTGATTCAGGAGCTGAAACAGGCCTGAGTGACATTTGCGGCCAAGGGGCAAAGGCATCTCCTCCCCGACCGCACGCGGGCGTGTTTGGACAGTGCGCGCCCGCCTCCCCAGAGTCCCAGCATTCCGGCCGGGACTCTGGGGATTTTTATATTACGTAATAGCATAAATAAAAACTCTTCTTTTGGTAAAAAAATATTTTTCTATTTTATATAATGCTTAATTCCTTTTTAAAATATATTATATCGCAAAAATATACATTCATCTTGCTTTTTACTAGATTTTTTATGATGGTTTTATCATTACACTAAAGAGAATTTTATTTGTTCCGATATAGAAAACAAATACACATTCGCATTTCTCAACAACACATAGACATGGGGATGAGGCACGGAGCGCGCTTCGACCGAAAGGTCGGGCGGCGGCAACCACCGTTTTTCCATACAAGGAGCGTCATGAGGCAAATAACCGAATGTCCCTTTTTCTCTCCGCTGCAACGCCGAGTTGCCCGGCATTGTCCTGTTACAGCGGAGGGAGCCAGGCTGTACGCTGCTCCGCAATCTGAAGTCAGCAACGCTTCTCCCGTTGGGAACAACCGTCGCCGTGGATGTTTTGTCCATGGCTGACGGTTCCTTTTTTATTGACGTGTTCTTTCCCGCCCGGAAAGTGCCGGCGGCCCAACCTGTTTCTCTGGAGGTACATGGATTATGAAGCTCTCGACGAAAATTGCGGCGAGCATGGGGTCTCTGGCCGTGCTCATGGGTGTTCTGGGCGTGTATCTGATCATGCAGATGGCCAGCGTCAATGACGTGTCCAGCCTGATGGCCGCCCGGCTGATTCCGAGCCTGGCGAATGCGGACGCAATGAACAACGCGGCTTCGGAATACCGCATGGCCGAAATTCTGCACATCTACACTACCGATGCGGCCCAAATGCGGGAATACGAAACCAGACAGGGGAAGTGGGAGGGCGTCATCGCCGGAAATATCAAAAAACTTGGCGAGGTGCTTGTCAGTCCTCAGGCCAAACAGGCTTTTCAGGAATATCTGGCCGCCCGCGAGACGTATCGCGCCGTAAGTCGGAAAGCGCTCGGCCTTTCCCGTGAAGAACATACAGAAGAAGCCTTGGCCCTGATGTCCGGCGAATCGCGTACGGCATATGACAAGATGAACGAAAGCCTTGCCAATCTGATAGCGGCGATCAACAACACCATCGCGCAGGTCAATGCCGAGGGCGACGCCGCATATGCCGATTCGCGGCTGCTGGGCATCTGTCTGGTGGTGGCCGCCGTGCTGATAGCCGTTATCCTGACCTTGCTGTTGGTGCGCAATACCTTGCGCCAGTTGGGCAAGGACCCCGGCGAGCTGAACAATATCGCCCGGCGCGTGGTGGACGGCGACTACGATGTGGACGACGGGGGCACAAAACTGGGCGTGTACGGTTCCATTGTGGAAATGGTCAACGCCCTGAAGACACATATCGAGAGCGCCCAGCGCGAGTCGGAAAACGCCAAAGAGCAGTCCCGCAAAGCCCAGGAGGCCATGGCCCAGGCCGAGGCCGCGAGCCAGGAAGCCCGGACCAAGACCGAAGCCATGCTGGTGGCCGCCGACAAGCTGGAACAGGTGGGCGGCGTGGTTTCCTCGGCCTCTACCGAGCTTTCGGCCCAGATCGAACAGTCCGACCGGGGCGCGGCCGAATCCGCCCAGCGTCTGTCCGAAGCGGCCACGGCCATGAACGAAATGAACGCCACTGTCCAGGAAGTGGCCAGAAACGCCGGTTCCGCCTCGGCCGCTTCCGCCGAAACCAAAGAAAAGGCCGTGGCCGGGGCCCAGGTGGTGGAAAAAGCCGTGCAGAGCATCGGGCAGGTCCATCAGATGTCTCTGGAGCTCAAGGAAGATATGGTCCAGCTCAACGAACACGCCCAGGACATTACCCGGATCATGGGCGTGATTTCGGACATTGCGGACCAGACCAACCTTCTGGCGCTCAACGCGGCCATTGAGGCCGCCCGCGCGGGCGAAGCCGGGCGCGGCTTTGCCGTGGTGGCCGACGAGGTGCGCAAACTGGCTGAAAAGACCATGGCCTCCACCAACGATGTGGGCAACGCCATCAAGGCCATCCAGGAAAGCACGGCCAAGAGCATGACCGGCGTGGACAACGCTGTGGAACGCATCGGCGAAGCCACGGAACTCGCCAGCCGCTCCGGCGCGGCCCTCCAGGAAATCGTGGCCACCGTGGAAGCCACGGCGGACCAGGTCAACGCCATTGCCACGGCCAGCGAGGAACAGTCCGCCGCGTCCGAGGAAATCAACCAGTCCATCGTCCAGGTCAACGACATGTCCAGGCAGACCGCCGAGGCCATGGGCGAGGCGGCCAAGGCCGTGTCCGACCTGGCCGCCCAGGCCCAGGACCTGACCAACCTGATCCAGGAACTGAAAGCGGCCTGACCATGACAATGTTGCGGCCGGGAGGGGAATGCCTTGCCCCGGCCGCACGCGGGCGCGTGAGGACAACACGCGCACGTTCACGGCGCGCCCCGGGAGTGCGGGGCGCGCTTTTTTTATGATCGAAAACTCCCCGCTAAGCGGGGAGTTCCAAAAAGGCGAAGCCTATAGCTGTCAAAAAGAAGCTCTCCTTTGCTACAAAAAAGTTGTCCTGACTTCCGTAGTAGCAAAGGAGAGCGACAATGGATGATCAAAGTTTAGAGCACACGCGTTGGAATTGCAAATATCATATCGTGTTTGCACCGAAATTCAGGCGCAAAATTATTTATGGCAAATACAAGAAAGAAATTGGCCTGATATTAAGGAGGTTGTGTGAGTATAAAAAGATTGAAATATTAAAAGCGCATGCATGTATTGATCACGTCCACATGTGCATAAAAATACCTCCCAAGTATAGCGTGGCACAAATCATGGGATACTTGAAGGGAAAAAGCGCGTTAATGATATTCGAGCAGTTTTCGAACTTGAAATATAAGTTTGGGAACCGTCATTTCTGGTGCAAAGGCTATTTTGTCAGCACGGTAGGGGTGAATGAAGCCACTCTTTTGAAGTATATTCGTGAGCAAGAGATACGAGACAAAATAGCCGATCAGCATAGTTTGTTTGAACGTAAAGACCCATTTATGGGTCGCTAGGAATAGCGGCGGAAGTCAGGTCTGGCCTCCTTCAGGGGGCGGATGAGTAACAGGCCCTTATAGGGCCAAATCAAACCGCCCCTTGAAGGGGCGGTGCTGATTTTTTTTCACAGTGCGATCGCCCTGTTTACCATAACAAAATAATTTTATTTATCCATATCGTACGTTCATCTCCCCAAAACGCTTTTATACGGAATACCTTCGACCAAAACTAGCGATGCCATTTCTTATTCCGATATATGCTGACAGGAATATACGCTGCTTTTTTCCGCCGGATCACGACGGCCCAGCGGAAACGAGGCATGGAGAAGCAGGATGCGACACATCAACAGGCATCTTCGCGTAAGTCGCCGCAAGGCCGGGCGGAGCTTCGCCGTGGTGGCCGACGAGGTGCGCAAGCTGGCCGAAAAGCCCACGGCCTCCACCAACGACGTGGGCAACGCCATCAAGAGCATTTAGGAAAGCACGGCCAAGAGGCAGCCGATCAGGTCAACGACATGTCCAAGCAGACCGCCGAGGCCATGGGCGAGGCGGCCAAGTCCGTGTCCGATCTGGCCGCGCAGACCCGGGGCCTTACGAATTTGATACAGGAGTTGAAAGCGGCGTAGCGGAACTTTCAACCATCTCTTCCCTTGAGCGCGAACGGCAATCTCCATGAGCCGGGCATCACTGATGCCCGGCCTTCCTTTGCCTGCTCGTCTGGTGGCCTGCCGCAACCAAACGGCTGGGCTGTGAGCGTGTCAGCCTCTTTTGCGGTTTCTCCGCTCCAAATCAGGGCCGCCGCCTTTACTACACGGAAAAGAGGCAATTCTGAAGCCATCATGCCGATTTCCAGTGAAATACTTCCACGAAATGAAGCTCAATATCATAAAATTTACGCAGGATGGCGCTCATTCTCAAGGCTGTGCGTGAGCATCTCCAGACAAGGCGCGTTGTTTACGGCTTCAGTAAAGCGCCTGACAGGAAGCGCCTCTTATTTTTTACCTTGTTTATCGCTTATCGCAAAAGAATCTAAATAAAATATATTAGTTAAAATTTCTATTTATAGAAATAATATCTCTAATTTTAGATATTATTTTTCATTTTTACTAAAAATAGATACGTTATACTGCCATATTTATTCTCTTTTTTTTCAAAAAAATTGTGCATTACCATTCTCAATACGCTAATGAAGATTATTTTTATTCCGATAATACATATAAATTTCCTGCAATCTTTCCCCGTAATATGGAAAGATGAATATGGAAATTGCACAACGGGGATGAAGGCTGTCTGAATACGTGCGCTTTTGGGCTGGAAGCAAATCACACTCCGGCACCGAGGGCCGCGCCAATTGCCGTCGTTTCCCAGAGGAAGGAATATCATGAAGCAACCAATCCGGCTCGAGCATCTCTTGAAGTGCCGCAATGCCGGATATTCCAACGCGGCGCTTTGTTGCGGCAGAGAGAGAGTAGCCGAGGCTGCCGTCTTTTCTGCTGATTTTCCATAGCAGCGGGACGAGGCAATTCACAGTCATGTTTTCTAATAAAGGATGGGGAAAAATGAAACTGGCGACGAAACTTTCATTGGCAATGGGCATCCTACTCGCCATGCTTTGCGGGATGGGCATCTTCAGCCTGATCCAGATGAGCCGGATCAATGACTCATCCACGGAAATAGCCGATAATTGGCTGCCTTCGACCCGGTATGCGCAAGGTATGAACGTCGATACTTCGAATTATCGCATTCAGGAGATCATGCACATCTTCTCCACCACGCCGGAGCAGATGGCCAGATATGAAGAACGCATGAATGAGGAACTCCAAAAGTTTAAAGACAGAGAGGCAGAATATGTCAAGATGATCAGCAGTCCTGAAGAACGGGCGGCTTATGAAGCCTTTCGCACGGACTGGACAAAATATCAGGAAATCCACCAGCAAATCTACGCCCTGTCCAAGGAAAACCGCACGGATGAAGCCAGAGCCCTGCTCACCGGTCCTTCCCGGGAAATCTTCGAACACGCCAGCGAGCTGCTTATCAAACTGGTCAAAATCAATGTGGCCGGAGGCGACGCAGCCAGCGCGCTTGGCGATCAACTCTACGACAGCTCCCGGATGCTGGTCATCGGCCTGCTCATCGTTGCCCTGCTCATCGGCATCTTCCTCGCCGTCCTGATCATTCGCGGTGTCCTGCGCCAGCTGGGCAAAGACCCCGGCGAACTCAACAATATCGCCCACCGCGTGGTGGGAGGCGACTATGATATTGACGACGACGGCAAAAAGATGGGGGTCTACGGGGCCATTGTGGAAATGGTCGCTGCCCTGAAACAGAATATAGATAACGCCCAACGCGAGTCGGAAAACGCCAGGGAGCAGTCCGCCAAGGCCCAGGAAGCCATGACCCAGGCCGAGGCCGCGAGCAGGGAAGCCCAATCCAAGACCGAAGCCATGCTGGTGGCCGCTGACAAACTGGAAGCCGTGGGCAATGTGGTTTCCTCCGCGTCCACGCAATTGTCCGCCCAGATCGAGCAGTCCGACCGGGGCGCGTCCGAGTCCGCCACCCGCCTCTCTGAAGCGGCTACGGCCATGAATGAAATGAACGCCACGGTCCAGGAAGTGGCCAAGAACGCCGGTTCCGCCTCGGCGGCCTCCGCCGAAACCAAGCAGAAAGCCGAGGCCGGGGCCCAGGTAGTGGAAAAGGCCGTACAGAGCATTGAGCAGGTCCATCAGATGTCCCTGGATCTCAAGGAAGATATGGTCCAGCTCAACGAGCACGCCCAGGACATCACCCGGATCATGGGCGTGATTTCGGACATCGCGGACCAGACCAACCTCCTGGCGCTCAACGCCGCCATTGAAGCGGCCCGCGCGGGCGACGCGGGACGTGGCTTCGCCGTGGTAGCCGACGAGGTGCGCAAGCTGGCCGAGAAAACCATGGCCTCCACCAACGACGTGGGCAATGCCATCAAGGCCATTCAGGAAAGCACGGCCAAGAGCATGACCGGCGTGGACAACGCCGTGGAACGCATCGGCGAGGCCACGGAACTCGCCAGGCAATCAGGCGCGGCCCTGGAAGAGATTGTCGCCACTGTGGAAGCCACGGCGGACCAGGTCAACGCCATTGCCACGGCCAGCGAGGAACAGTCCGCCGCCAGCGAGGAGATCAACCACTCCATCGTCCAGGTCAACGACATGTCCAGGCAGACCGCCGAGGCCATGGCCGAGGCTGCCAGGGCCGTGTCCGACCTGGCCGACCAGGCCCAGGGCCTTACGGATCTTATCCTGGAATTGAAGGAAGCCTGACAACACCGTTGCGGCCGGGACAGCGCATACCTCGGCCGCATAAGGGCGCGTTTGGACAGTTCGCGCCCGCCCCCCCCAGAATCCCGGTCGGAATGTCGGGATTCTGGGGTTTTCTATGTTATGACATAGAGTAAATATATAACATAAAAACTCTTCTTTTGATAAAAGTAAATTTTTTTATTTTATATAATATTTAACATTTTTTAAAATACAGTATGCCATAAAAATATTCATTTATATTGATTTTCACGGAACTTTGCAGAATAATTTTATTCTTACGCTAAAGAGAACTTTTTTTGTTCCGATATGGAAAGTAAATATACATTTGCTTTCCCCACGTCGCACAGGCACGGGGATGAGGCATGGAACGGAGGTTCCGCGTCCTCGGCACGGGGCGCGCTCCGGCCGCAAGGTCGGACGGCGGCAACCGCCGTTTTTCCATGCAAGGAGCGTCATGAGGCAAACAACCGGATGTCCCTTTCTCTCTCCCCGTCGCAACGCCGAGCTGCCCGGTACTGTCCTGCTGCGGTGGAGAGAGGATTCCAGGCCTGCACACATCTGATCCTTTTTTGCCGCCTGTGAAGCCGGTGCCGGAGGTCTTCGGCCGGGCTTCGCATTTTTTCCTATTTTTGGATTTCTTTTTTCTTCAGCCGCTCCTGTCCGGCAGTTCGTGACGCCCCGGCCTGAAAAAGGATTCCACCGAGGGCACACCGGTCGTCCTAACAGTTAACGGAGCGAGGGAGATGAAACTGTCCACAAAAATCTGTCTGAGCATGGGGCTTCTGGCCGTTCTGATGGCCGTCTTGGGAACCTACCTGTTGGTGGAAATGGATTCGGTCAATGAGATCTCCACGGATCTGACGGACCGGAAAATGCCGATCATGTCTCTCGTGGGACTGCCCAGTACCAATCTGACCCGGCAACGCACCATAGAAATGCGCTATGTCTGCAACACCGACCCCGCCCAGAAAGAAAAAGTAAGCGTCAGGCTTGCCAAGTGGCGGGAAAAAGTCGGCAATGAATTCGAACAGCTGGACAAGCTGCTCTACGAGCCTAATGCCCGTGCTCTGTTGGGCAAGTTGACCGACGCCCGGCGCGCCTATCAGGAAGTTGCCTTCCGCCTGCTTGATCTTTCCCGCCAAAATAAAACCGAAGAGGCCATGACCCTGCTCAACGACGAGTCGCGGGAAAAATTCGATGTCCTCACCCGATGTATCGATGAGCTGACCGCCACCATCCAGAACAACGCCAATGAAACCAACCGGCAAGGCGACGAAATGTACAGCCGGTCCAGAATGATCGGCAGCATCCTGACCGTGACGGCAATTCTTATCGCCGTTCTGCTGACATATGTCATTGTGCGCAACATTGTGCGCCAATTGGGCAAGGATCCCGGCGAACTCAACAATATCGCACGCCGCGTAGTGAACGGCGACTACAATATCGACAACGGCGGCAGGAAACAGGGCGTGTACGCGTCCATTGTGGAAATGGTCAATGCCCTGAAGCGGAACATCGACAACGCCCAACGCGAGTCGGAAAAACGCCAGGGAGCAGTCCGCCAAGGCCCAGGAAGCCATGACTCAGGCCGAGTCAGCGAGCAAGGAAGCCCAGGCCAAAACCCAGGCCATGCTGGTGGCCGCCGACAAGCTGGAAGCCGTGGGCAATGTGGTCTCCTCCGCTTCCACCCAGTTGTCCGCCCAGATTGAGCAGTCCGACCGGGGCGCGGCCGAATCCGCCCAGCGCCTTTCCGAAGCGGCCACAGCCATGAACGAAATGAACGCCACTGTCCAGGAAGTCGCCAGAAACGCCGGTTCCGCCTCGGCCGCCTCCGCTGAAACCAGGGAAAAGGCCGAAGCCGGGGCCCAGGTGGTGGAAAAAGCCGTGCGGAGCATTGACCAGGTCCATCAGATGTCCCTGGCGCTCAAGGAAGATATGGTCCAGCTCAACGAGCACGCCCAGGACATCAGCCGGATTATGGCCGTCATCTCGGACATCGCGGACCAGACCAACCTCCTGGCGCTCAACGCCGCCATTGAGGCCGCCCGCGCGGGCGAGGCCGGACGCGGCTTTGCCGTGGTGGCCGACGAAGTGCGCAAGCTGGCCGAAAAAACCATGGCTTCCACCAATGACGTGGGCAATGCCATCAAGGCCATTCAGGAAAGCACGTCCAAGAGCATGACCGGCGTGGACAACGCCGTACAGCGCATCGGCGAAGCCACGGAGCTTGCCGGGCAATCCGGCGCGGCCCTGGAAGAAATCGTCGCCACTGTGGAAGTCACGGGGGACCAGGTCAACGCCATCGCCACGGCCAGCGAGGAGCAATCCGCCGCCAGCGAGGAGATCAACCAGTCCATCGTCCAAGTCAACGACATGTCCCGCCAGACCGCCGAGGCCATGGCCGAAGCCGCCAAAGCGGTGACCGAGCTGGCCGCCCAGGCCCAGGGGCTTACCGACCTGATCCGGGAACTGAAAGCGGCCTGACCGCACGCGTCGCACATTGTAACCACATCCTGCATGCGCTTGCGGCATGCTGTTGTTCGGCGGCATACCGTTTTTTCATCATATCTTGAATTATTCCAATGGAAAGAACATAGAATTGGGGAGAAATCATGACACTGCGGACTAAACTTGCGCTTTCCACCGGCTTTCTGCTGATCATGCTTTGCGGGCTGGGCATCTTCAGCCTGACCCAGATGAACCGCATCAATGGTGTGGCTGTGGAAATTATTGATGAATGGTTTCCGGCCACCCGCTATACCATGCGCCTCGACACCCTGGTATCAGACTTCCGTATCGCGGAAATCCGGCACATTTATGCCACGGAACAGGACGTGATGGCCGGGTATGAAAAAGAAATGAACGAACTGCTCACGGCAATCAAGGATAACGAGGCGAAATACGCCGCCCTGCTTGAGACGGATGATGAGCGGAAACTCTGGGCGAAGTTTGAGGAAGAATGGAAAGAGTACATGGAGACGCATGCGCGGATCCTGAAACTCTCCCGGGACGAGCAGACCGAAAAAGCCATAGGCATACTCAACACCACCTCCAAGGAACTGTACCGTAAAACCTCCAAGAGCCTTGGGGCCATCGTGGATTTCAACGTGGAGGGCAGCAAAAAGAGCAGCGATCTCGGCGTAAAAGTCTTCAGCGATTCCCGGAGCATGGTCATCGGCATGCTCATTGTGGTGCTGCTTATCAGCATCGTGCTGATGGCCTTCATCATCCGCAACACCCTGCGTCAGCTCGGCAAGGACCCCGGCGTGCTGGACGGCCTCGCCCGGCGCGTGGTGGGCGGCGATTATAATATTGATGACGGCAGCGAAAAAATAGGCGTGTACGGCTCCATTGTGGAAATGGTTACCGCCCTGAAACGGAATATCGACAACGCCCAACGCGAGTCGGAAAACGCCAAGGAGCAATCCGCCAAGGCCCAGGAAGCCATGGCCCGGGCCGAGTCCGCAAGCGAGGAAGCCCAATCCAAGACCGAAGCCATGCTGGTGGCCGCCGACAAACTGGAAGCGGTGGGCAATGTGGTTTCCTCCGCGTCCACGCAATTGTCCGCCCAGATCGAGCAGTCCGACCGGGGCGCGGCCGAGTCCGCCACCCGTCTCTCCGAGGCCGCCACGGCCATGAACGAAATGAACGCCACGGTCCAGGAAGTGGCCAGAAACGCCGGTTCCGCCTCGGCCGCTTCCGCCGAAACCAAAGAAAAGGCCGAGGCCGGGTCCCAGGTGGTGAAAAAAGCCGTGCAGAGCATTGAGCAGGTCCACCAGATGTCCCTGGAGCTCAAGGAGGACATGACTCAGCTCAATGAGCACGCCCAGGACATCACCCGGATCATGGGCGTGATTTCAGACATCGCGGACCAGACCAACCTCCTGGCGCTGAATGCCGCCATTGAAGCGGCCCGCGCGGGCGAGGCCGGGCGCGGCTTTGCCGTGGTGGCCGACGAAGTGCGCAAACTGGCCGAGAAAACTATGGCCTCCACCAACGACGTGGGCAATGCCATCAAGGCCATTCAGGAAAGCACGGCCAAGAGCATGACCGGCGTGGACAACGCCGTGGAACGCATCGGCGAGGCCACGGAACTCGCCAGCCGCTCCGGCGCGGCCCTGGAGGAGATTGTCGCCACTGTGGAAACCACCGGGGACCAGGTCAACGCCATTGCCACGGCCAGCGAGGAACAGTCCGCCGCCAGCGAGGAGATCAACCAGTCCATTGTCCAAGTCAACGACATGTCCCGCCAGACCGCCGAGGCCATGGCTGAGGCGGCCAAAGCCGTGTCCGACCTGGCCGCCCAGGCCCAAGGCCTGACCAATCTGATCCAGGAATTGAAAAAAGCCTGACTAACACTGTTGCGGCCGGAAATAGCGCATTCCGGCCGCAGGCGGACGCGCTTGGACAGCACGCGTCCTTCTCCGAGGGAACCGGGGCCTTCACCCGGTTCCCTCACTTTTTGTCATGAAGCGGGAGCGCCCGGCCCTTGCCGGGCGATGGCCGGGCGATGGCCGCATGCAAATCAAAACCACCCGCATAGCGGGTGGTTTGCTCCAGCCCTATAAGGGCTTGTTACCGGCCAGCGTCTAAAGGCGCTGGCTTTCACTTTGTTCAAGCCCAGTGCCCTTGCCG
This sequence comes from Desulfovibrio sp. 3_1_syn3, assembly GCF_000145315.2. Taxonomy (NCBI): domain Bacteria; kingdom Pseudomonadati; phylum Thermodesulfobacteriota; class Desulfovibrionia; order Desulfovibrionales; family Desulfovibrionaceae; genus Desulfovibrio; species Desulfovibrio sp. 3_1_syn3. Next base: position 1,607,533 of record NZ_ADDR02000001.1, on the reverse strand, counting down.
CTTTGGCTTACCCCTGGAAGGGGTTTTGGTATTCTCGGGTACTTACTCGATCTTGCAGAATATCATGCTTCTCTTGCTGCTGAATGTATTTTTTGACCGTTACCTCATTGAGTCCTACCGTACTGACGAAATATCCTTCCGCCCAGAATTTCCTATTGCCAAATTTGTACTTCAGGTTTGCATGCTTATCGAAAATCATCAATGAGCTTTTTCCTTTCAGGTACCCCATGAAACTTGATACACTGATTTTTGGAGGAATACTCACCAGCATGTGCACATGATCCGGCATGAGATGGCCCTCGATAATTTCAACACCTTTATATTTGCATAAGTCCTTAAGAATTTCTCCGATACTTTCTCGAATGTTGGCAAATATTATTTTCCGCCTGTATTTTGGAGAAAAGACAATGTGATACTTGCACAACCATTTTGTGTGGGCTAAACTTTGAACTCGAGTTCCCATATAAAAACACCTTTCCCTTAAAAATTACGATGGGCTTGAACAACTCTATCGTATGGGAAAGGTGTTTTTTGTATAACAAATTATTTCCACCCGCATAGCGGGTGGATTTCTGTTTCGCTCGCAAACGCTCGCTCAACTGGCTAAAGCCCCTTACGAAAAAGGAGCGCCGAAGCGCTCCTCAGAGAAGATCAGCTTTGGAATGCTGTGCATTCCAAAGCTGAAATGTTCCGGAACAGCCGCATGGCCCGGCTGTTTAGTCTTTTTTGTCCTTCTTGAGCCAGGACATCATGCCGCGCAGGTTTTTGCCCACCTGCTCGATCTGATGTTCGGACTCGTTGCGGCGGGTGGTCAGGAACATGGGGTACTTGGCTCGGGCCTCAAGGATGAAGTCGCGGGCGAATTTGCCGCTCTGGATATCCTTGAGCACGCCCTTCATTTCCTTCTTCACGTTCTCATTGATCAGGCGCGGGCCGGAGACATAGTCGCCGTATTCCGCCGTATTGCTGATGGAATAGCGCATGCGCGAAAGGCCGCCCTCGTACATCAGGTCCACGATCAGCTTCATCTCGTGCATGCATTCGAAATAGGCCATTTCCGGCTGGTACCCGGCTTCCACCAGGGTTTCGAAACCCGCCTTGATCAGCGCGGAAACGCCGCCGCAAAGCACGGCCTGTTCGCCGAAGAGGTCGGTTTCCGTCTCTTCGCGGAAGGTGGTTTCAATGACGCCGGAGCGGGTGCCGCCGATGCCCTTGGCATAGGCCAGGGCCACCTTGAGGGCCTCGCCCGTGGCGTCCTGCTCGATAGCCACCAGGCAAGGCACGCCGCCGCCCTCGGTGAAGGTGCGGCGCACCAGATGGCCGGGGCCCTTGGGCGCGATGAGGAAGACGTCCACATCCTTGGGCGGCTGGATCTGGCTGAAGTGGATGTTGAAGCCGTGGGCGAACAGCAGGGCCTTGCCCTTGGTCAGGTGAGGCTTGATGTCGTTTTCATAGACCGCCGCCTGCACTTCGTCGGGCAGCAGAATCATGATCAGATCGGCCTGCGCGGCCGCTTCGGCGGCGGACACGGGCGTGAAGCCGTGTTCTTTGGCCAGCTCGTAGTTGGCGCCGCCGGGGCGCTGGCCCACGACCACCTTGACCCCGGAATCCCGCAGGTTCTGGGCATGGGCATGGCCCTGGCTGCCGTAGCCGATGATGGCGACGGTCTTATTTTTCAAAACATTGAGATCGGCATCCTGATCATAATACACTTTCATCTGAACATCCTCTGTAATCGCTCACGGTTAAACAAAATACATCCCTGACCGCACACGCGGCGGGGAAATGGGGACAAAGGCAACGGGCCTGCGGACGAAACCGCCTCGGCCCATTCCGCCGGGGAACGGAACCGCTTACCGGGGCTACCCATGCTCCTTTGCGGGCGGCGCGTCAATCCACCTTCTTGGAGCGGCGCATGGCCACCGAGCCGGTGCGCGCCAGTTCCTTGATGCCGAAACGTTGCAGCAGGCTGATGATGGCCTCCAGCTTGCCGTGGTCGCCCGTGGCCTCAATGGTCATCTCATTGGTGCTGACATCCACCACCTTGCAGCGGAAGATCTCCACGGTGCGCAGGATTTCGCCGCGCATGGGGCCTTCGGCCTGAACCTTGACGAACATCATTTCCCGCTCCACGGCGGCGATGTCCGCAAAATCCATCACCTTGATGACGGACACGATTTTGTGCAGCTGTTTCATGATCTGCTCCAAAATCATACTGTCGCCATAGGTCGTGATGGTCATGTGCGAGACGCCTTCCTCAAGGGCAGGAGCCACGTTGAGCGAATCAATGTTGAAGCCGCGCCCGCTGAACAGGCCCACCACGCGGGAAAGCACGCCGGGTTCGTTTTCCACCAGCACGGAAAGCACGTGTCGTTGCATAGCCAACTCTCCATAGAGCAATTAACGCTTCAAACAGCCGCTGTACGGCGGACAACGCCCGCCCGCGCCTGTTTGGGCGGCAAGGATTTGTCCGCAAATCCTTGCGGGCATTTCATGTCGTATGAAATGCCCTACACCAGCAGCATTTCATCCAGCGCCGCGCCGGCGGGCACAATGGGATAGACGTTTTCCTCGCGCTCCACCACCACGTCGATAAAAGCGGGGTTAGGAGAGGCCAGGGCCTTTTCCAGCTCGGGCAGAAGGTCCTCGGGCTTTTCAATGCGGTAGCCCTCGGCGCCATAGGCTTCGGCCAGCTTCACAAAGTCGGGCTGGGCCTCCATGTTGGTGGAGCTGTAGTTATGGTTGTAAAAAAGCTCCTGCCACTGGCGCACCATGCCGAGATGGCGGTTGTTCAGAATGACCACCTTGACCGGCAGCTTGTAGGCCACGGCCGTGGCCAGCTCCTGAATATTCATCTGCAGCGAGCCGTCGCCGGCCACGGCGATGACCAGCTTGTCCGGAAAAGCGAACTGCGCGCCGATGGCCGCCGGAAAACCGAAGCCCATGGTGCCCAGGCCGCCGCTGGTCAGCAAGGTGCGCGGCTTGGTGAAAGAATAGAATTGGGCGGCCCACATCTGGTGCTGCCCCACTTCCGTGGCGATGATGGCGTCCCCGCGGGTGAGGTGACGCAGGGCTTCCACCACCTGCTGGGGCTTGATGTTGCCGTTTTGCTGGTAGGAAAGGGGCTTGCTTTCCTTCCACTCGGACACGGCGCGAATCCACTCGGCATGCTCGCCGGCCCAGTCCTTGTCCGCCAGCTTGGCCTCACAGATTTCCATGATGCCGGACAGAGCCTGTCGGCAATCGCCCACCACCGGCACGTCCACTTCCACGTTTTTACGGATGGAGGTGGGGTCGATGTCGATATGCACGATGCGCGCCTTGGAGGCGAAGGCCGTCAGCTTGCCGGTCACGCGGTCGTCGAAGCGCGCGCCCACGCAGACCAGCAGGTCCGCGTTGTTGATGGCCAGGTTGGCGGCGTAGGTGCCGTGCATGCCCACCATGCCCAGCGACAGCGGGTCCGTGGCCGGAAAGCCGCCCAGGCCCATAAGCGTGCAGGCCACGGGGATTTGCAGCTTGTGCGCCAGCGCGGTCAGTTCTTCGGCGGCATCGGCCATGATCACGCCGCCGCCCGCCAGGAGCACCGGCCGCCTGGCCTGGGCCAGCTCCTCCACCGTGCGCCGCAACTGGTTGAGATTGGGCTTGTAGGTGGGGTTGTAGCTGCGCATGTAGATGTCTTCCGGCCAGACGAATTCCGCCCTGGCCTGGACCACATCCTTGGGCAGGTCCACCAGCACCGGGCCGGGGCGGCCCGAGCGGGCCAGATAAAAGGCCTGGCGGATGGTCAGGGCCAGCTTGCTCACATCCTTGACCAGGAAGTTGTGCTTGGTGCACGAGCGGGTAATGCCCACAATATCCACTTCCTGAAAGGCGTCGTTGCCGATCAGCTTGGTGGGCACCTGGCCCGTGATCACCACCAGAGGAATGGAATCGCTGTTGGCTGTGGCTATGCCCGTCACCGTGTTGGTGGCGCCCGGTCCGGAAGTCACCAGGCAGGCGCCCACCTTGCCGGAGGCGCGGGCATAGCCGTCAGCCGCGTGCACAGCTCCCTGCTCATGGCGGACCAGCACATGGCGGATCTCGGGATGTCGCGGCAGTTCGTCATAAATATCGATTACCGCGCCGCCCGGATAGCCGAACAGCACGTCCACGCCTTCACGCTTCAGGGATTCAAGGAGAATCTGCGCACCTGTGCATTCCATGACCGGCACCTCAACCGCTTATTTGCTTTCTTTTTTCAGACGATCCAGGATGTCCATCATTTTGGTCTTGCCCTCCAGCTTCTGCTTCTTGAGCTGCTTGAGGGTCTGCTCTTCGGTAGGCGTACGGAAGGCCTTGCCTTCCAGCTTTCCCACCTGTTTTTCGTAGAGCACGTGGTCTTCCCAAAGGGATTTCAGCTCCGGATCAGTGGGCGCATACTTTTCCAGCAGGTCAATTTCATGCTGATCCATAAGAAATCTCCAGTGTTAGATGTTTCAGCACGGACAATCCGCGCAAAAAGCCCGTATCGGTGCGTTCGGCCCGGTGGCTGTTTTTAGAGCGGCTGACGCATTTCATGCGTGAACGACTCCAGGCCCCGTTGACACTATATAATTTTTGTTCGCTCGCAAGGAAGATAAATCTGCTTTGAGGGAGTGTACTCTTTTGGTACTCGATCGAAAAAGCAGATGAAATCTAACGCAGCGAGCGGGCAAAAGGACATAGTGTCAACACGCTCTAATGCAGGGCAAGGGCATACTGGGCCAACGAGGCGATCACAATGCGGTTGATCAGCTCGATAGCCAGCAACACCACCACCGGCGAGAAATCCAGGCCGCTCGTATAGGTGAAGGGCAGCCATTTGCGCACCCGATAAAAAACCGGCTCGGTAAGGAGCCCCAGGGTCCGCACAATGGGATTGTAAGGATCGGGCCGCACCCAGGTCAGCACGGCGGCGATGATCACAATCCAGAAATAGATGTTCAGGAGCGAACCCAGCACCAGGGCTATGGCGCTCAATGTATTGGCAAGCACAATCATGCGTTCTCCGACATACCCTTTATAGAAACGTGAATGTATCAACGCGCTGCCAGGGCCGGGGCCAGCGCGTCGCGCAACACGGCGAAATCAGGCGCGGTGATCCGGCCCTGCAGGCCGCCGCCGTTGAAAGCCGCGAAAGTCACGCCGGCCGCCTCGGCGGCTTCCTTGTCATGGGCGCTGTCGCCCACAAAGAGGGCATCACGGGGGTTCATTCCCCAGGCCGAACAAATGCGCAATGCGCCTTCGGGCGACGGCTTGGGCGCGGCATTGCTCGCCGTCACCACAGGATCAAAATAGGAGGGCAAGGAGAAAAAGTCCAGAACCCTTTGAACGCCCTGGTCCGTGCGGTTGGTGGCGATGGCCATGCGCACGCCCTTGTCGTGCAGTTCGTCCGCGAACTCGCGGAAACCGGGCATGAGGCGCAACAGGGGCAGGATGTCGCGCTGGTAATTGATTTCGTCCCTGGTCACGCGGTCGATCTCGCCGTGCAGACGCTTCGGCAGGATGTACCGCAGGGCCTGGCCCGCCGTCGCCATGAAGGAATAGGCCTCCTGCTCCGGCGTCATGGGCGGCAGGCCGAAATAGGCCAGCACACGATTGTAGAATTCGTCATTGGCCGCGCGGGAGTTGATCATCACGCCGTCGCAATCGAAAATCACGCCGCCCAGACCGTGGGAGAAAAGCGCGCCGCTCATGCCCGCCACCAGGTCAGCCAGAGGCGTTCCTCAACCAGCGGGCCGTCCGCCCTGGCCGGGCGCGAATGCCCCAGCGCGCGCCAGAGCGGCGCGCGGGCTTCCACAATCTCCCCGGCCCGCTCCGCGGGGCAGCCCAGCAGCTCCGCCCGCCGCGGCGCGGGGCTGAACTCAAGCCGCTCCAGCAGGTCTTCGCGCATGGGGCCTTCCACGGCCAGGGCCGTGTCCTCGGGCAGAAAATACGCGGCATTGGCCGCCGCCAGCCGCCAGGGCGGCACCAGGGCCGGGTCCAGAGCGATGGGAGCGCCGAGAAAAGGCAGGCCGCGCGGGCCTTCGTCCTCTTCCACGCCCAGAGCGGCGGTCAGGCCGCCCGCGTTTGTCGCGTAGCGCCGGGCCAGTTCATCCAGTTCGGCCAGCCGTTCCTCCTGCAGCCAGAGCCAGAGCAGGGTCTTCTGGGCCTGTTCACGTTCCAGCCGCTCCCGGCGGGCGGCTTCCGCCGCATGAAGGGCCGCCCTCTTCGCGGCGTCCGGGCTGTCCGTTCCGGCAAGCCCGCCCAGGCCCTCCACCACGGCCATTTCGGCCATTTGGCGCGCGGTGCGGGCGTTGCCCGCGGCAGTCGCGCCCACAGGCAGGCCGGAAAGGGCCGCCACGTCCATCCGGCGCAGATCCGCCAGGCAGGCCACGGCCTCGCGCTCGTTGAAAGGATAGTTCGCGGGACGGTACCAGCCCTCGGCCGGAAAACCGGGATCGTCCGGCAGGCCCGGCCAGAGGCGCAGGGCCCCGGGCCAGAGCGGCGCATCGGCAGTATCAATACCGTCCGGGCCGGAAGCGCTCCGGTCCAGCCCACGGGGCAACGGCCCACGCAGAAACGGCAATCTGAGGCACAAGGTCACATTCATACTTTTTTCCTTCGAAGTTTATCAGCATAGCCGTTGCCGGGCCCGAGCGCAAGCGGGAACGCGCTCTCCGGCACGGCCCGCGAAAGCCCGCCAATGCTTGGCGGCCCGGCGCGGCGGCGCTCTCGGCATCTATTGTCAGCTGGAGGAATATCGCATATATACACGCCAGCACCGCCGCGGGCACGCGCGGCGCCAGCCAAATCACCAGCCGGGTCCCACGCCCGGCATAGAAGGAGTACAGCTATGGAACAGGGCACCATCCGCCTCAAGACCGGCCTTGCCGAAATGCTCAAGGGCGGCGTCATCATGGACGTCACCACCCCGGAACAGGCGAAAATCGCCGAGGAAGCGGGCGCCTGCGCCGTCATGGCCCTGGAGCGCGTGCCGGCCGACATCCGCGCCGCCGGCGGCGTGGCCCGCATGGCCGACCCCACTATCGTCAAAAAGATCATGGAAGTGGCCAGCATTCCGGTCATGGCCAAGGCGCGCATCGGCCACTTTGTGGAAGCCCGCATTCTGGAAGCCCTGGGCGTGGACTACATTGACGAAAGTGAAGTGCTGACTCCCGCCGACGACCGTTACCATATCGACAAGCGCGACTTTACCGTGCCCTTTGTCTGCGGCTGCCGCAACCTGGGCGAAGCCCTGCGCCGCATCGCCGAAGGCGCGGCCATGATCCGCACCAAGGGCGAGCCCGGCACCGGTAACGTGGTGGAAGCCGTGCGCCACTGCCGCCAGGTCATGGACGAAATCCGCATGCTCTGCGCCCTGCCCGACGCCGAAGTGCCCAACTTCGCCAAGGAATGCGGCGCGCCCCTGGAAATCTGCCTGATCGTGCGCAAGGAAGGCCGCCTGCCGGTGGTCAACTTCGCGGCCGGCGGCATCGCCACCCCGGCCGACGCGGCCCTGATGATGCACCTGGGCTGCGACGGCGTGTTCGTGGGCTCGGGCATCTTCAAGTCCGGCGACCCGGCCAAGCGCGCCAAGGCCATCGTGCAGGCCGTGACCAACTACAAGGATTACGCCGTGCTGGCCGAAATCTCCCGCGACCTGGGCGAACCCATGGTGGGCATCGAGATTTCCTCCATTCCGGATGCAGAGCGCATGCAGGAACGGGGCTGGTAAGATGGGCAAACCCTGCGTGGGCGTTCTGGCTCTGCAAGGGGCCTTCCGCGAGCATGCGGCCTCGGTGGCCCGCCTGGGAGCCGAGACGCGCGAAGTGCGCCAGCTCAAGGACATGGACGGCATCGACGCTATGATCATCCCCGGCGGCGAGAGCACCACCATGGGCAAGCTGCTGGTGGAATGGGGTATGCTCGACCCCTTGCGGCAGCGCATTGAAAACGGCATGCCGGTCTACGGCAGCTGCGCGGGTCTGATCCTGCTCTGCCGCGAGATCGAAAACTCCGACCAGCCCCGCTTGGGCGTGCTTGACGCTGTTGTGCGCCGCAACGCCTTCGGCCGCCAGGTGGACAGCTTTGAAACCGAGCTGGACATTCCGGAGCTGGGGCAACCGCCCATTCCGGCGGTGTTCATCCGCGCCCCCGTGCTGACCGGCGTGGGCCCGCAGGCGCGTGTGCTGGCCCAGGTCAACGGCCAGGCCGTGGCCGTGCGCCAGGACAATGTGCTGGCTACCTCCTTCCATCCCGAGCTGACTCCCGATACGCGGTTGCACCGCTATTTCCTTGAAATGTGCGGAAACTGAACCGCCCTTCCCTGAACTGAAAAGCCCCCGCGCCATCGGCACGGGGGCTTTTTCATGTCCGCGCGAATTCACCTGACCGTCACCGTTCCGCCAAACAGCTCGGATAGATGTGGATCATCCATAAACCACATGCGCGACGGAGGCGGATCATGGAGCACACCCTCAAAGATGTCCAAACAAAACTGGCCGAGGAACAGCAGCGCCTGGCGCATCTGCGCGAAGCCTTTCAGGTCCAGTATTGCGCCGACGAACTGGACGCAGCCGGGCTTCTGGCCACGGCGCATCTGGCCCAAAGCCGGGCAGCCCACAGCGCGGAGCGCATTCGCGGCCTGCAAAGCCTGCTGGACTTTCTGCGCCACGGCGGTCGCCCGCTCTGCGAGGACTGCGGGGAGGAAATCCCCCTGGTTCGCCTGCTGGCCGCTCCCGGCGCCACGCGCTGCCGCGAATGCCAGCAGATGCTGGAGGACGGGGAAGGCGGTCCGGCAACGGGGCTTGCGGCTGAAACCAGCGCCATGCACGGCCTCGCAGGGACTTACTGACATCCCCGCCGGGCCTTTTTCTTTTCATTCGCGGGAGAATAGTATGACAAGCAATGCCGCCGCGCTGCCCCTGCCGGGGTGGCGCGACCCTCTGGACAAGATTCTGAAACGCCTGGCCGACGGCCTGGGGCGGCGGGCCTCGGGCCTGACCCGCCTGAAAAAAATAGCTCGCCGCGTCCCCTGTCGTCCAACGTCCCCGGCCTACGCCGCAGCCTGCCTGGAAGTCCTGGAAACACGCGTGAACTGCCCGCCGGAGCATTTGGCGCGCATCCCGCCGCACGGGCCGCTGCTGCTTTACGCCAACCACCCTTCGGGCGCACTGGAAGGCCTGATAATGGCCGCCCTGTGCGGCGACGTCCGGCCCGACCTGAAAATTCTCGCCAACGACGCTCTGTTGGCCTTGCCCCAACTTGCGCCCATGCTTCTGCCCCTGGACCTCACCGGCCGAGACAAAAACCGGAACGCGACCGTGCTGCGCCAAGCCGTGCTGCATCTGCGCCGGGGTGGAGCCCTGGGCCTGTTTCCGGCGGGACGGGTGGCTCGCTGGCGGCCGGGACGCGGGCTGACTGAAGAGCCCTGGCTGCCGCTGCTGGGACGCCTGAGCCGTTGCGCCGGGTCACACGCGCCGGACAGCTTGCGTCTTTTGCCGCTGAGCTTCAAGGTCCGCGTCAGCCCGCTGTTCCTGGCGACGGCCCACTGCAACGATGCGCTGGCCGGCGCGCTGCTGCCCCGCGTGCTTTGCGGTCAGCGTCGCAGCCGGGCCGGTATGCGTGTGGGCCTGCCGATCAGCGCCTCCGGTCTGGCCGGTCTGGACAACGCCCAGCGCAGTCAATGCCTGCGTCTTTGCCATGCAGCTCTGGCGGATGCGGGCCGTCCGGCGCGGGCCGCCCGATGCAGGCCCCTGGCTCCGGCCCAGGGCCCGGCGGCATTCATGGCCGCATTGGCCGCCCTGCCCTCCAACCGCCGACTGACGGACGACGGGCGCTACGGCGTATATCTTTTGCAGGGACACGAATCGCCGCCGCTCCTGGACGTTCTGACCCGGCGGCGCGAGGAAGCCTTCCGCGCTCTGGGCGAAGGCTGCGGCCGGGAGCGGGATCAGGACCGCTACGATGCTCAATACGAGCATCTTCTGCTGGTGGACGAGAAGAGGCAGGCTCTGGCCGGAGCTTACCGCACGCGCCTGGTGCGGCCGGAGCAAGCGCGGACCTGCACGCAAGACACGCTCTACACGGCCTCGCTTTTCCGCTTCAAAGCGGAATTTTTCCGCCAGTGCGGCACTGCCCTGGAATTGGGCCGGGCCTTTGTGAGCAATGAATATCAGCGCGACTACGCGCCCCTGCTTCTGCTCTGGAAAGGCATCGGACAGCTGGTCCTGCGCTACGGCGTGCGGACGCTCTTCGGGCCGTCCAGCATAGGCCTCAACTACCGGCCCCAATCCGTGGACCTGCTCTGGCGGCATCTGCGCCTGCGCCACTGGCACGCCCCACTAGCGGACCTGGTGGAGGGACGGCGGCCCCGCGCCCTGCGTGAAGAGCTGCCCTTCGCGCGCGGCCTGGACTACGCCGCGGTGAACAACCTGGTGCGCCAGATGGAGGGCGGACGCGCCCTGCCCATTCTCTTCAAACACTATCTTCAACTCGGCGGGCGCATCGCGGCCTTTCATGAAGACCGGCGCTTCGGCACTCTGGACGCCCTGTTGGTGGTGGATCTGCTCAACGCCCCGGACAAACTGCTGCGCCGCTACGTGGGCGATGAGGGCCTGCAACGCCTGCGTGACCGCATGTGGTACGCATAAGCGGCGATTCTCCGGCAGACCGCCATGCCCCGGCGGTCTGCCGGGCCGCGCGAAAAAATCGCCTTGCCGAAAATGCGAGCCTGCCTGCGGCCGGATTGGGAGAGCCGCCCGTGCAGGACGTTTTTATTTCCCTCCGGTGGGCAAGGCCGTACCCGGGAAAGTCGCGTTCAGCATACTGTACAGGCTTAGTTGCGCATTGCCTTGTTTTTCCTCAAACGCATTCAGATATTCAAATATCTTCTTATTATCATGCACAATGCCGTTTTTTTCGCAAACCTGATGAAACAATTGCATCAGAATTTTACTATCAGGGCTGGTAAGTACATATCGCGTGCCGTACTCCTGTATATATTTTTCTTTCATACACGGAAACAGCCGGTCCAATTGACTGTAAAAATATTCCCGGCTTCCCTCACGGAGCGTCATCCCCATACCAAAGCAAATAATGCCGTAAACCTTTGCCTCGATACAATACTCTAAAATACCTGTTATATTTTCTTCAGTGTCATTGATGAAGGGAAGAACAGGGCAAAGCCATACAACCGTCGGGATACCAGCATTGCGTAGCCGCTTTAGCACTTCAAAGCGTTCTCGCGTCGTACTGACGTTTGGTTCAAGTTTTTTGCACAATTCCTCATCATAGGTAGTTAAGGTCATCTGAACAACGCATTTTGTTCTTTCATTTATACCTGTCAGCAGGTCTAAATCTCTCAAAACGCGATTTGATTTTGTTATCAGTGTGAATCCGAAACCATATTGATAGGCCAATGACAAGGCTTCTCTGACATTTCCGAGTTCATTTTCAAGCGGAATATAGGGGTCTGTCATGGAGCCGGTAGCCAGCATGCATTTTGAACGTTTCCGTTTAAGAGAATTTTCTAATAATTCAAGGGCATTTGACTTGACTTCAATATCTGCAAAATCATGTTCCAGATGGTAGCATTTGCTCCTTGAGTCGCAGTATATGCAGCCATGAGAGCAACCACGATACAGATTCATCCCGTTTTTTGCCGACAGAATCCCCTTGGCAGCAACAAAATGCATTGCGTATCCCCAGCTGATGAATATTCCGCAAAACACGTAACAGCTTGTTAAGACAGACTTTTTCCATTTAGAGCATTTCAATTTTGAAATGCTCCAACACCGAACAAGGTGAGGTGCGCCGCGAAGACCGACCCGACGGGCGGCCCGCAGGGCCGTGCCTGTAGCCCAAAGAGCGTACAGGCATCGAGAGCAACGCGGCGTGGATTCCGGCGATAACCGCGTTTTTCGCCGGAATGAACCTTTTGAGGCGCATGGCGTTTCAAAGGTAATTTGCTCTAGCCGACGGTATTCAGCTCTGCCTGTCCGTGACAATTTTCGATATGTTTCAGGCCCGCTTACCGGCAATCCGCCTCCCTTTTCTTACAAGAATCAGGCGCGGTAACAACCGCGCCTGCCGACACGTCGAAGCGCCCGAATCCATATCCGGGCGCTTCGACGTGTTCCTGAAAGATTCCGAGGGGGCGCAGGCGCCTAGCTGTCCTTTTCGACCATATCCTGAATATAGGGCAGATAGGTGGGATCCGTGCCCGCGATGTGGTTGATGAGCCAGTCCTTGAGGAAACTCAGCAGATCCATGCTCACCGTGGCGGTGCCGTTCTTGAGCTGGGCCTCGAACTCGTCCAGCTTTGCCACGAACTTCCGGTGGATGGCCTTGTGTTCCTTGGTGCCGGGGTACTGCGAAGGCACGAAAATCTTTTCCTCGTCGCTGAAATGCGACGCCGTGTAGTCCCGCAATTTCTTTACAATGGCCTGAAGCTCCACGCCGGTGCGGTTGTTCTTCATGGCCCGGTACAAATCATTGATGTAGTCGCAGAGGCGGCGGTGCTGGCGGTCAATGGCCGGTACGCGCAGATCCAGCTTGGGCGTCCACTGCACGAATTTGTCCGAGGCGGCGGCCTGGGCGTAATCGCCCGTTACCAGGGCATTGACGATCATATCCAGCTCTTCCATGCCGCTCTTGAAAGAAAGCAGGGCCGCCGTGAATGTTTCCATGTTGGCCGCCGTGCGTTCGGCCACGTGGCGGATCTCTTCCAGGGCCTCGTTGGTTTGGGTGCTGCTTTCGGACTGTTCAGCCGCGCCCTGGGCGATGATTTTCAGATGTCCGGCGGTCTCTTCCATGCCGCCCACGATCTCGCGCATGAAATCCCCGGCGCGGGAGGCCCGCTCCGCGCTCTCTACGGTCAGCCGGGCGGCCTCGTCCACGGTTTCCACATTGAGGCGGGTTTCTTCCTGAATGGCGTGGACCGCCTCTTCCACTTCCTTGGTGGCGCCCATGGTCTTTTCGGCCAGCTTGCGCACCTCGTCAGCCACCACGGCAAAGCCGCGCCCGGCCTCGCCCGCGCGGGCGGCCTCAATGGCCGCATTGAGCGCCAGAAGGTTGGTCTGGTCCGCCACTTCGTTGATGACGTTCATGACCTGGCCGATGTCACGGGCCTTTTCGCCCAGTCCGGCCATGGCCTCCTTGAGATGCAGAATGGTGCCCTTGACCGTTTCGATGGAATCCACGGCGCCGTGCACTTCCTTTTCACCGGTGACGGCCTGGCCGCGCGAGGTCTCGGCATTGTCGGAGACTTCGCGCACGCGGCTGGAGGATTCCCGCGCGGCTTCGGCCACGCGCTCCATGGCGCCGCCGGTTTCGCCCAAACGCACGCGTTGCACTTCCACGCCCTTGTCCACATCGGAAACCAGTTGCGAAAGATGCCCCACATCCGTGGACAATTTGGCGCAGACGCTGTGGGCCTTGTCCAGCACAGGAGCGCTCTGGGCCAGCTGGTCGGCCAGTTCGCGCTCATGCCCGCGCGCGGCATCCAGCTCGGCCCGCAGGGCCTCCGCTGCCTCGCCCAAGGTCCGGGCCTCGCTTGCCGCGGCTTCCCGCTCCTTGTGGCGGGCCTCGTTCATCTCCTCCAAGGCCCGGTGCACGCGTTCCAGGTCGTTTCCTTGCGGCACCGGGCTTCCCGCGTCGCGCAGGCTGTCGGCAAACGCGGACAAAGCGGCCTGTTTTCGCCCGGCGGCCAGCCAGAGCCCCAGGTCCGCCGCGGCGCATGCGGCCAGAATCGCCAGCAATATCCAGAACAATGCGCCTTCCGGCCGCGCAGCGGCCAGCCCCCCCGCCAGCAGAAGAATCACGGCTTGCAGCAGAATCCCCATACGCCCACCATCCTCTCCAAGTTTACCTTGCTTATCGACTGCTTTGAAAATAGGCTTAGCCTTATTTTTCTTAAATGGCAATAATTCCCAACAATATGGAGAACGCTATGAAATTGCTGAATTGCCGGGGCATGGCCTGCCCGCAGCCGGTCATCCGCAGCCGGGAGCTTGTGGATGCCGGGACAGCGGAACTGGAAGTTCTGGTGGACAACGAACCGGCCGCGGAAAACGTGGAACGTTTTCTGCGCGGCCGGGGTTATGCCGTGGACCGGGCGAAAGAAGGCGACGGCCTCTGGCGGCTTACGGCCCGCGCCGGAGAGGGAACCGCTGTGGGAGCGAATCCCGTAAGGGCGGAAACGGCTTCCGGCTTGGGGCGCGAGGCCGGAACTCTGGTACTGATCACCACGGAAAGCCTGGGGCGGGGCGACGAGGGCCTGGGGGAAAAATTGATGACCAATTTCCTCGCCACCCTGCCGGAACTGGGATCGCGCCTCTGGCGTCTGGTCCTGCTCAACGGCGGCGTAAAGCTGGCGGCGCGGCCGGGCCCGGCCCTGGAGGCGCTGCAAAGCCTGGCCCAAAGCGGCGTTTCGGTGCTGGTCTGCGGTACCTGCCTGGCCCACTACGGCCTGCTGGAGGCCAAGGCCGTGGGCGAAACCTCCAATATGCTGGATATCGTCACCAGCCTGGACCTGGCGGACAAGATCATCCGGCCCTGAGCACTCCTTTTGCGGCGCGGGGCGCGGGTACGAAAAAACGGCATAGCTCACAGAGCTATGCCGTTTTGTTATTCAAGGTCAGGCGTTACCGCCGGAAACGCTACAGGGCGGCCTTGTAAATGGCGGCCACAGCCTCGTCGGTCATGATGCGCGGGTTGGTCAGGGTGCAGGCGTCCTTCTGCGCGTTGCCGGTCATGATCGGGATATCTTCCTCGCGCACGTCCTTGCCGTATTTCTTGCCCAAAGCCACGAGGCCTTCGGGAATGCCCACGTCCTTGGACAGGATGTTGATGGCGGTGATGGCTTTCTGCGAAGCGTCCGTGGAACTGAGGCCGTCGGTGCGCTCGCCCAGCAGGCGCGCCACACGCGCGAAACGGCGGCGGCTGGAGATCAGGTTGTACTGGCAGACATGGGGCAGCAGAATGGCGTTGCATTCGCCGTGCGGCAGGTCGTAGAAACCGCCCAGCTGGTGGGCCATGGCATGCACATGGCCGAGACTGGCGTTGTTGAAGGCCATACCGGCCAGATACTGGGCATAACACATGCCTTCGCGGGCTTCCTTGTCTCTGCCGTTGGCCACGGCGCGGCGCAGATAGCGGTTGATGTATTCAATGGCTTTTTCCGCGCAGGCGTCGGTCATGGGCGTGGCGGCGGTGGAGACGTAGGCTTCCACGGCGTGGGTCAGCGCGTCCATGCCGGTGGAGGCGGTCAGGGCCGGGGGCATGCCCATCATCAGCAGCGGGTCGTCAATGGCGACGCTGGGGGTGCAGCGCCAGTCGACGATGCACATTTTCACCTTGCGGGAGGTATCGGTAATAATGCAGAAGCGCGTCATTTCCGAAGCCGTTCCGGCGGTGGTGTTCACGGCCACATAGGGGGGGAAGGGCTTGGTGGATTTGTCCACGCCTTCATAGTCATGGATTCTGCCGCCATTGCCGGCCAGGAAGCCCACGCCCTTGCCGCAGTCGTGCGAGCTGCCGCCGCCCAGGGTGATCAGGCTGTCGCACTTTTCCTTTTTATACACTTCAAAGGCCGCATCCACGTTTTTATCCTGCGGATTCGGCACGGTCTGGTCGAAAACGGCGTAGGGCATCTTCGCATTGTCAAGAATATCCGTGATCTGCTTCAGAATACCGGCTTTAACGATGCCCTGGTCAGTGACGATCAGCGGTTTGGTACCGCCGATGCTTTTCAGGCGCGCGGGAATTTCCTTGGAACAGCCTTCGCCCACCAGGGTGACGTTAGGGATGAAGAAGGAGGTAATCTGCCCCATGTGCATGCTTTTGACATCGGTGCTCATCTACGACTCCTTAATGTTGCGCGGCTCTCCCACACTGGGAAAACCTGTAATAATAAGAAAGATATCTTGTAAGAAGAATACCTCATGCAAAACAACGTGGCAAGGCGTCTCTTGCGAAAAAGTCGTGTTCTTTTTGGTACAAGCATGGAATGTTCAAACAAACAATAAATTGTTTCAACAAAGCTGACGTGTTGGCGTAACAGGGAGAAAGAATTTTTTTTCACGTAAAAGCCGGAGACCGGAACAAAGCGTCCCGGTCTCCGGCCGAGTAACGTCCGCGCGCCGTTGCGGCGCCGCGCGATTCAGGCGGATGTAATCAATGGAAGCAGCCGGGCTCGCGCATCCTGCCCGGACGGCAGAGCCTGGTCAGGCTGCGCAGATACTGCTTGCGTTTGTCCAGAAAAAAGGCCAAAGGCCGCGAAAAATTGCGTCCCAACAGGCCGTCCACCAGCATCTGGCTGATCTCGCGCTCACGGGTGAGCACCAGTTGGGCGCGGGCCAGCACATTGCGGTCGGCTTCGGGCATATTGCGCACCATCAGGCGGAAGGCGTCCTGCGCGCGCGGCTGGTAAAACCAGAAATACATGAGATCCAGGGCATTGATGATGAAAGCCCTCTCCAGCTCCCTGCCTCTCGCCCCGCCGCGCCCCTCAAGGCCGCCGGGCCGGGCCAGCTTGATCAGGGCCTCTTCCTGGGGAAAGAGCAGCTCCAGCCGGGTATAGCAGGCAAAGACATTGCTCACCTTGCTCTTGTAGTCCCAGCGGCGCATGCGCAGGTTGACCTGACTGTCGGCATAGCCTTCGATCAGTGCCGCCACCGTATCCGAAGCCATCTTGGAAATCACGGCCGCGCTGGGCACCAGATAGAGTTCGGGATTTTCCACCCCGATGCCCAGCATGCCTTCATACATCAGAAAGTCGTAAAGCGAGGAAACCGGAATGGCCAGAGCGCTGCGGAACAGATTGCCGATGGCCGCTTCCTTGGGGAAGCCCCGGAACACATTATGGGCAAAGATATAAAAGCCGTTGACGATGTTCAGCACGGTGAAGACCAGGGTGGGATTGCCGTCCACGGTCACGCCCAGACCGTCCTCCAGCAGCCAGACGCGCACCATCACTTCCAGCAGCAGCACGGAAATGCCGGTATACATCAGCGAATCACACAAGCGGCTGATGCTGACCTGCTCCTTCCAGTGGATGAGCGTGCCGCGCGTGGCCCCCTTGGCCGCCAGGACCATCTGGACCACATTGCGCACGCCGGTGATGCCGAACCAGATGAAGGTGCCGAACCAGGCCAGAAACCACCAGTCCTGGGTATAGAGAAAGGAAAAAAACGCCGGAATGAAGCCCAGCAGCACCTTGAGCCAATTGCTGACCGCGCTGTTCAGATAGGCGAATCCGGGCCGGGCCGTATCGCAGGCCCCGTTTTTACCCAGCAGGTTGTTGCCCGTGACCAGGTTCAGGCCGCCCAGATTGGCAACATTGCCGTTGGCGCAGACCCGGCAGTCCTCGCTGGCGGTCTTCCACTCACGGCGCCGTTCCATGCCCAGGTGGCGGCAGCCCGGCAGACGGCGCAGGCGCGCGCCCAGGCGCTGCCAGAACGTGGGGTTCTCCGGCGCGCGGAAGGTCAGGCGCTCCTCCACCGGCGAACAGATGGGAATGGGCCGCGTGTGCCGCTGTTTGCGTTTCAGTTCGGCCAGCGAGCGCCGGGGCAGGGTTTCCTTGAGCACCAGGCCCATGCCGAAGGAGCGGCGGCTGGCCGAACTGGTGCCCAGGCGCGACTTGAGCGGGTTATGGCGGTAGTGCTCCCACAGCTTGGGCAGATTGCGCAGAATCTCCCGGAGTTTCACGGCGCGGGCGTCGTCGCCCCGCTGCTCCGTATGCCGGATCATCTGGCGCACCATCTGCTTGACGCGCGGCCCCAGACCCAGATTAAGGGCCCGCTGCAATTCGCCGATGGCCCCGATGTCGGTCATCTTGCCTTCCATCCAGCCCTTCATATTGAAGATTTCCAGATGGGTGACGGCACCCCGGCAATCCCAGAGCAGTTCGGCCACATCCTCGACGTTCAGACCGGCGGTGCCGAGCACCAGGCGGTAGCCGGGATTGAGCTCCTGAAGTTCGCGCGTCAGCTCATAGGGCGAAAGACGCAGCAGCGCGGGCATCTCCTCCGGCGGCGCGGGCCGGTTCAGGTCCGGCAGCTCCGGATGCTTGGCGGGCGAGAGCCAGTTGTCGGTAATCGCGTCCGGGCCCAGGTTTTCCAGAGTCTCCAGTTCGGCGCGGACGACTTCGCCCTCCTGCCCGGCCAGCTTGGCGGCGCGCTCTCTGGCCGAGGGCAGCACATGCCGGTGCAGGCATTCGGCCAGATGCAGGGCGGACGGCTGGCCCCGGCCCACAAAATGCAGGAAATCCTCCACCGTGAGTTCCGGCACGGGCACGCCCCAGGCCTCGGCCAGTTGGGGACGCTGGAGCTCGTTCCAGGCGGCCAGCACCCGCAGCACACGCTCCCGCCGCCAGCGCAGCACTTCCCGCCCCTGCGCCATCATGGCGGCCACCTTGGGACTGTGCAGGAATTCCAGAAAGTCCTCATTGGAACTGAAGCCGCGCGGAATCCAGAACAGGCTGGCGAAGCGGTCGTAAAACGGCACCTGGAATTCCAGGCCGATACGCACGGCAATGCCGGTGATTTCCGCCGCACGCAGGATTTCCCTGGCCGCCTCCGGGTCCACCCAGTACTCATAGGCCACGGTGAGGGTCCGCAGGCCCTTGATCCAGGCGTCCATGATCAGGTGGGTAGGGGTTTTGCGGCCCTTGGTGTTGGCGTCGTAAACGTGGTCGTCAAAAGCGAGCTGGTTCCAGGTTTCGGGCATTTCCGGCAAATGGTAGCGGGCCAGCATGCGCCGCACCACCCGGGGCGTGCCCTGAACCACGCGGCGGAAATCATGCGCCAGCTTGAGCTGGGCCAGCCGCTGGCCGTGAGCGCGCACCATGCTTTTCATGATCTGCATGAGCACGCGGGCCGTATTGCGGCGCAGGGCCGAATGCGCGCTGTTGAGCACCTCGTCATAGAGGGTCTGCAAGGCCAGCAGACGATCCCTGGCCTGGGTGCCCCCGGCCTCCAGGTTGCGTAGCAGGTTGATGACCGCGTAGGCCATGCGCGACACCGGCGTGGCGACCATTTCCTTGATGCCGTGCGGATGCAGATTGGGATCAAACAGGCAATCCTCGGAAGCTCCGCAATGGGATTCCAGAATCCGGTTGACCAGAGCCAGGATATCCCTGTCCTGTTTGTCGAAATATATGTCGCTCCATCGTTCCGCCACGCGTTGCTCCCTTCAGGCTGGTGTCGCTTGACGCGACACATGTCGCAAACCCGCAAGGGGTTGCGCGCCGCCGCAGGCGGCGTAAGCACAGCAAAAACCACGTTTTTTGCTGTGTTATCTTCACGCTGAACCGACAGGTGAGGCGTGATATCTCACCAGGGGGCTGTTTCTAAATTGTCCTTTCACCCTCTGCCTGTGTCAGGCTCGCCCCGTGCGAAGGTCGAATATGTTGAATATACTCCCTCCGCCCAAGACTCGCCTTGCCTTAGTCGTTGCGACGAAGGAGCTTTAGCCGTAGGCGAACCTTGTGAGCCGTACGGATCAAGCAAGCCGCCAGCGCGCCAACGGCCAGCGCCCTTGGCAGAGGATGAAAATCCTAATTTAGAAACAGCCCCCAGGGCATTTCCACTGAAATGCTCGTTTACGGCGGGCAAAGCCCGCCTGCCCGCATTTCGCGGCAAGGATTTGTCTGCAAACTCTTGCAGAGCGGTTGACGCATTTCATGCGTGAACCGCTCCAGGTCAATGCTGTGACCCCACATCCGCAACGCTGACGCTCGGCGGGCCCGCCCCGGCCGGAGACGCGGAAGCGGCACTCCACTGTTGCACGGCACCGCTCCAACCCCTCTCGGCCATGTAAGATCTTCCCCCGCGCGGGTCATTTTTCTGGGAGTTACCCCGCGCGCGGCCCGGCGTCAAATCCCCCGGCGTCCTCTCCCGGAAATCCGGATATCGCCGTTTCTCCGAACGTCGCCGCCGCCGCGGCTCCGGACGAATTTTCCGTGGAGGCAGCGGCGGCGGTTGTCGAAAGCAGTGTGAAAAGCTCCAGGGAAGCGCTGAGCAATACGTTTTTTGTCGTTGCCGAGGGCGCCGACCGATGCCGCGCCTATGGCTGACGCCCCTTCGTGAACCGCCCCAGAGCAGATTACGTTTGAAGCGCGACCCGTTTCAAAGGGGTCATTCCGGTAAAAAACGCGGTTCTCGCTGCTGTCGATCCCCGTATGGCTCCGTTGTCGCCAACGGGGACGGCCCTCCGGGCTTCCTTTGGTCGCTTTGCCGGAATCCACGCCGCGTTGCTCTCGATACCCTTACGCCCTTTGGACTACAGGCACGGCCCTAAGGGCCGCCCGTCGGGTCGGTCTTCGCGGCGCGCCGCATTGTGTGCGGCGTTAGAGCAATTTCACTTTGAAATTACTCTAAATAAACTCGTCCATGCGTCCGGACCTGACCTTCTGCAACAGGCGTTCCGCAGCGCCGCGCTCATGCTCCGGCAGGCCGTCCAGCTTTTCGGAAATCAGCTTTTCCCCCATCCGGCGGGTATAGGGCGTGGCGTAATTGAGCAGGAACTCCATGAACGAGGCCATGGAATTGGGCCCGCACTGGCTCTTCATGCCGCATTCCTGCACCATGGAGAGGAATTCATGGCCGCTGCGGCCCAGACGCGGACAGGCCGTACAGAAGGAAGGCAGGTGCCGGGCCTCTTCCAGCAGGAAGCGCACCACCTCGTCCACATGGCAATCCTCGCCGATGGGAAAGGGCGTTTTTTCGCCCGGCGCTTCAACCCAGCTCTCATACGGGTTGGCCACGCTGCCGGTGAGCAGTTGCGAGCAACCCGCGTTGCAGCCGTCGCGCCAGAGCCCGGCGGGCTCCTTGGTGGTCAACACGATGCCGGTATACGGCACGGCCAGACGGGTGATGGCCACGCAACGCAGATATTCCCCGTCGCTGAGCGGATAGGGCGTCTTGAACCGGCCGCCGGGCGTGGGGCGCAGGCGGTGCATGCTCACGGTGCGGCTGCCCGCGTCATAGACCCGCGTGAGATGCGCGGCGTGCAGCATGACGGCCAGCAGGTCGTACCGCCAGGGCCCCAGGCCCAGCAACAGGCCCAGGCCGACATCCCCTACCCCGGCCTGAAAAGCCGTGTCCGGGGCGTGCAGGCGGGCCAGGTAATCGCTCTTGGGGCCGCTCACATGCGCGGCGCGATAACTCGCCTCATGGTAGGTGTCCTGATAAATCAGCACCGTGCCCACGTCCGCGGCCTGCAGGAGGGCATACTCCTCAGCCTTCAGCGGGCCCACATTGATGTTGACCCGGCGGATCTCGCCCACGCCGTCAAAGGCGGTGTACAGCACGCTGACGGCTTCCTCAAGATATTCAACGTCCGCATTGGGCAGCTGGCCGCTGACCAGAAAAACCCGCTTGTGTCCCTGGCGGATCAGCTTGCGCCCGGCCTCGCGCATTTCCGGCGGGGTCATATATTTGCGCTCCACCGCCGTATTGCCGCGACGGTTGGCGCAATAGAGACACTCGCTGCCGCAGTAGTTGGAAATGTGCAGCGGCGCGGAAAGCACAATGCGGTCGCCGTAGACTTTCTGTTTGACCTGATCCGCCGTATGCAGCAGCAGCGCCAGATGTTCGGCGTCGCTGACCCGCATCAGGGCGACGGCTTCCTGGATGCCCAGGGACTCCAGGGCCAGCGATTTATCCAGGATATCCCGCAGCTCGGCGCTGTCCGGCGCGCTTTCTCGGCTCAGGGCTTTTTCAATCGCTTGTGTGTCCAACCAGGGGGGCAACGTATCCGTGGGCATGCTGACCATCCTTACAGGCAGAAATAACAACAGGCGGCGCGGCCTTTATGGCCGGCCTTCCTCGCGTACGATGATATCTAGCATGGGGCGGGAAAAAATACTAGTTATTTATTTCACAGCCCATGCCCTCTGCATCTGGAGGCTTGCCGGACGCGCCGCGCGGTCCTACACTACATCCGTTGCCATAGGGCGCGCCGGGCGGCACGTCCGGCACGATGCCGCCGTGCCCGCTATTTCCGGCCGCCGAGGAGAATAGACTATGCCGCGTTTTTACCAGCACCGGACCGTTGCCCACCTGTTCGGACTGTTGCTTGCCGTCCTTGTTTTTGCCGCCGGAACGGCCCTGGCCGGGGCGCCCGCGCAACCTGCGCAGTCCGGCGAGAACGCGTCCGCGGCCTCTCCCCTGCGCGTGACCCTGCTGCTGGAACACGACGGCGGCCAACCCTGGACGGATTTGCTGCGCGCCGGTCTGGCCAAAGCGGAGCGTGATTTCCCTCTCCGGACCAAGGTGCTTGTCGCCCCGCCGGAAAGCGACCAGCAGGAAACCTTCCGCCAGGCCGCGCGGGAGTCGGATCTGGTCCTGGTGGCGTCCGACCGACTGCACGAAATTCTGCGTAACAATGCCGCCAACTTCCGCAAGACCATGTTCGGCTGCATTGACGCGGGCATACGCGCGCCCAACATCATGTCCGTCACCTTTGCCGACGAGCAGGCAGCCTATCTGGCAGGGGCCGCGGCGGCCATGCTGACCGGCCGGACCGGCCTGCCCGGCATCAATCGGGACAAGACCGTGGGCTGGCTTTCCGGCGAGGACACGCCCGCGCTGCGCTCCCTGTTCAGCGGCTTCAGCGGGGGCGCGCAACTCATTGATCCGGAAATCCGGGTCATCAACGCCCTGGCCGGTTCCTTCACCGATGCCGGGACCGCCCGCAGGGAGGCGCGCCGCCTGCTGGACCAGGGCGCGGACGTGCTGGCGCTGGCCGCCGGCGCGGGCAACGAGGGGGCGCTGGCGGAAGCGCGGGAGCGCGGCATATATATTGTAGGCCTGGATACGGACCAGGCCCAAGTTCTGCCCGGCCATGTGCTGACCTCCATCCTGAAACGGGCGGACAGGGCCGTGTACGAAATCGTGGCCGCCGCGTCCCGTGGCAACTTTCAGGGCAAAAAAATCATCACCTACGACCTGAGCAACGATGGCGTGGGAATTACGGACCCGCGCGCCTTCACTGCCGCGGCGGGCCAGAACGCGCCGCCAGACCTGGAACGCCGCCTCAAGGAATTGCGCGCGGAGCTGCTGAGCGGCTCCATCCGCCTCAAATCCCTGCGGGCCCGCACCCTCTGCGATTGCCTCTGAAAATACGGGGCGGCGCTTTGGGAAAAAAGCCACACACGCCAGGCACAGGCCCGCCCATCGCGAGAAGAGGAGCGGACAGAGCCGTAACGCCAGGCCATATCACGACCGACGTATTTCCAAAGCCGCTATAGGGGCACACGGACGAAGAAAAAAACGTCTGGTGCGGCTTTCTGGGCGTATTTATAGACATCCCTCCCCAGGCCGCCCCCGGTAACAAGTCACTTATGCATCATAAGTCGATATGGACTTACATGAAAACGGGAGGTTGAACGGACACAAGTCACAATCGACTTACTCTTGACTGAAGAACTTTGCGCGCCGCGCGGGCCCGGCGGAATAACCCGCTGCTATTGCACGGCATCCGGTTCACGTTCGATTTGGCACAAGGATTGCTTATATAGAAATGCAAGTGGCCGCCGTCAGACCCTCATTGCCAGTTCCGGCAGCATTCCGGGAGGTCGCCATGAGTTCCGGCCCTGCCAAAGAAAACGAAAAAACCGAATGCCGCGCGAGGCGCATGCCCGCCGGCTTCAGGGTTCTTCCCGGCCGCGGGAGCACGAAGACCGGCGCAAGCGGTTTCGGCCCCGGCGGCACAGCCGCGCGGATATTCCCGCAAGCGGCGTCCCCGGTCGCATGGCCGCCGGGGTGTTGAGCTGACCGTCGCCCTTCTTCGCCGCGTCGCGGAGGGGAAGGCAACCATTCCGGAAACCTTTTCTTTGGAGGAAATCATGGCCCAGTCCTTTAATGCCGCTGAACTGATCGCCGACGACAAAAAATACGTCTGGCATCACCTCACCCAGCACAAAGTCTTTGAAAAATCCGATCCCACTGTTTTTGTCGAAGGCAAGGGCATGCGGATCAAGGACATCTACGGCAAAGAGTATCTGGATGCCGTTTCCGGCGGCGTCTGGACGGTCAACCTCGGTTACGGCAACGAAACCCTGGTCAAGGCCGTGAGCGACCAGCTCATGCAGCTCTGCTACTTTGCCAACGGCTTCGGCAACATCCCCACCATCCAGTTCTCCAAAAAACTGATTGAGAAGATGCCCGGCATGAGCCGCGTGTATCTTTCCAACTCCGGTTCCGAAGCCAATGAAAAGGCCTTCAAGATCGTCCGCCAGATTTCCCAGCTCAAGCACGGCGGCAAGAAATACAAGATCGTCTACCGCAACCGCGACTACCACGGCACCACCATCACCACGCTGAGCGCCTGCGGCCAGGAAGAACGCAAGAACCAGTACGGCCCCTTCACCCCCGGCTTCGTGGAATTCCCGGCCTGCTCCGAATACCGTTCGCCCTACCCCGCCGGCACCACCAACCTGGGCGAAAAATTCGCCCGCGAGCTTGAAGCCGTGGTGCAGAAGGAAGATCCGGACACCGTGGGTGCCGTGATCATCGAGCCCATCACCGCTGGCGGCGGCGTCATCGTGCCGCCCGAAGGCTACTACGAAACCCTGACCGAAATCTGCAAGAAGTACGGCCTGCTGCTGATCATCGACGAAGTGGTCTGCGGCCTCGGCAGAACCGGCAAATGGTTCGGCTACCAGCACTTCAACGTCCAGCCCGACATCGTGACCATGGCCAAGGGCGTGGCCGCCGGTTACGCGCCCATTTCCTGCACCGTGACCACCGAGCAGGTCTTCCAGGACTTCCTGGCCGACCCCTCCGACCGCGACAGCTACTTCCGCGACATCAGCACCTTCGGCGGCTGCACCGCCGGTCCCGCCGCCGGTTACGCCAACATCAACTACATGGAAGAGCACAAGGTTCTCGAGAACGTCGTCAAGATGGGCGACTACCTCATGGACGGCCTGAAGGCTCTGGAAAAGAAGTACGAAATCATCGGCGACGTGCGCGGCAAGGGCCTGTTCTGCGGGCTCGAACTGGTCAAGAGCCGCACCACCAAGGAGCCCGTGTCCGAAGCCACGGCCGGAGCCGTGGTGGGCGAATGCATGAAGCAGGGCGTGATCATCGGCAAGACCAGCCGCTGCTTCCGCGAACTGAACAACACCCTTTGCCTGGCCCCGGCGCTGATCGCCGGCACGGCCGAGATCGACGAAATCCTGAAGGCTCTGGACAAGGCCTTCCAGGTGGTGAAGGCCTAACACGGATCATCGCATGTCCGCCGCGTTCCTCACGGAGCGCGGAGCAGCGTAGAAGGCCGTTCCCGCCGCCAGGCGCGGAACCGTCCTGAAACGGGGGACATGCCCGGGAGTTCATCCCCGCCCGGCATGTCCCCTTTTTGCAACATCGGCAACAAGCCGGCGATTCGCCCGGTTGTCTTGCGGCGGCCTCCACAGGTTCAGGCGGAAGTGTGCCCCGCCCTGGCCCGAGGCGGCCTGTAGGGAAGCTCCATACCATCAGCACTTCCAACGTATTAAGGAGTAGCATCCATGAAATTTCAAGGTATGACCATCGGTGTTCCCAAAGAAATCATGCCCGGCGAAGGCCGCGTTTCCTCCACCCCCGAGACTGTGAAAAAGATGGTCGCCGAAGGCGCCACCGTGCTCGTGCAGAAAACGGCCGGCGACGGCTCGTTCTTCTCCGATGACGAATATGTGGCCGCCGGCGCGACCATGGTTGACGGCGCGGAAGAAGTCTTCGCCAAAGCCGACGTCATCCTCAAGGTGAAGGAGCCCCTGTTCAACAAGGACGTGAACAAGCACGAAAGCGACATGCTGCGCGACGGGCAGTACCTGATCACCTTCCTGCATCCCGCCGCCCCGGTGAACCGCGAGCCCATGAAAAAGCTCCGCGACACCGGCTGCATCAGCCTGACCCTCGACGGCATTCCGCGTATTTCCCGCGCCCAGAGCATGGACGCCCTGACCTCCATGAGCACCGTGGCCGGATATAAGAGCGTGCTCATGGCCGCCAACTACATGAGCAAGTTCATGCCCATGGTCGGCACCGCCGTGGGCGTGATCAAGCCCGCCAACGTCGTGGTCATCGGCACCGGCGTGGCCGGCCTGCAGGCCGTGGCCACCGCCAAACGCCTGGGCGCCGTGGTCACCGCCATCGACATCCGTCCCGACGCCGCCGAACAGGCCAAGTCGCTGGGCGCCAAGGCTTTCGACACCGGCGTGCCCGCCAACGTGGCCGTCGGCGAGGGCGGCTACGCCCAGCGCCTGCCCGACGAATGGCTGGCCAAGGAAATCGAGGCCATCAAACCGGTCATCAAGGACGCCGACATGGTGATCCTCACCGCGCTGATTCCCGGCAAGCTCGCTCCGGTGCTGATCACCGAGGAAATGGTCAAATCCATGGCCCCCGGTTCCGTCATCGTGGACGTGGCCATCGACCAGGGCGGCAACTGCGCCCTGACCAAGGCCGGCGAGGAAATCACGGCCTACGGCGTGACCATCAGCGGCATCAAGAACATCCCCGGCATGATGCCCACCAGCTCCACCTGGATGTTCGCCCACAACATCTACAACCTGCTTGCCTTCCTGGCCAAGGACGGCAAGATCGTGCTGGATCGCAACGATCCCATCGTGGCTTCCTCGCTGACCACGATCAACAAGGAAATCGTCCACGCCGGCGCCAAAGAAGCCGGTCTGTAGGCATTGCGGAGGAGCGCGCGGCCCCTTGGCCGCGCGCTCCCCTCATCCGCGTTTACGGTGAGATTTTTAACTTGCGGAGGCAGCCCTCTTGAGCATGTTCATTCTTTTACTGGTCTTTGTCGCCGCGCTGGTCATCGGCTACAAGGTACTCAGCCATATTCCCAGCCTTTTGCATACGCCGTTGATGTCCAGCATGAATGCGCTCGACGGGGTCATCATTCTGGGCGCCCTGACGGCCACCCATCTTGCCACCACCCCCCTGGGCGCGTTCCTGGGCGGCTGCGGCATCGCGCTGGCCGTCACCAACGTTTTTGGCGGCTTCGACATCACCCACAAGATGTTGAAGATGATCGCGGGGAAAAAGCGCTAGCGGACTCTTTTCGCCGCCGTCCCGAATGACCCCTGAAAAATAGAGAGTTGTCTGCGAAATGAGCACCTTACTTTACAACGTCATTGCCGCCGTACTTGCTCTGGCCATCCTGTACGGCCTGAACCTGATGAGCAACGTCAAGACGGCCGTGCGCGGCAATATCCTCAGCGCCGCGGCCATGGCCTGCGCCATTCTCATCACCATGTACAAGGACAATTCGCTCGGCTCTCCGACCCTCTGGGTGGCGATAGCATTGGGCACGGCCTTCGGCCTGTTCCTGTCCAACAAGGTCAAGATGATCCAGATGCCCCAGCTGGTGGCCTTCCTGCACGGCTTCGGCGGCGGCGCCGCGGCCCTGGTGGGCCTGATCATGCTGACGGACGTGGGCACGCCCTCCGCATTCCATCGCATTGACGCCTGTCTCGCTCTCTGCTCGGGCATGACGACCATCGCGGGCTCCTTTGTGGCGGCGGGCAAACTGCACCAGCTGCTGCCGCAACGGCCCATCGTGCTCTCCAACCACAGTCGGATCATCAACATCCTGCTGGGCATCATGCTCGTTGCCCTGTGCATTTACAACATTGCGCCGACGTTCCTTCCCTGGTTCTTCATCTTTGTGATGTTCGCCACCGGCGCGCTGTTCGGCATCGTCTTCACCATCCGGGTGGGCGGCGCGGACATGCCCATCACCATTTCCCTGCTCAACTCCATGGGCGGCATTTCCTGCGCCATCGCCGGTTTCGCTGTGTCCGACCCGCTGCTCATCGCCGTGGGCGGCATTGTGGGTTCCGCCGGTCTGATGCTCACCCGCGTCATGTGCAAGGCCATGAACCGCAAGCTGATGCCCATCCTGCTGGGCCAATCCTCCGTGGCCGGCAAATCCGGCGTCCGGACGGCAGCCGCCGCCAAAGCGCCCGCGTCCCAGGCCCCCAAGGCCGCGCAGCCCGCTCAGGCCGCCGCGCAGAAGGACGCTGAAATCGCCAAGCTGCTGACCACGGCCAAGAACGTGATCATCGTGCCCGGCTACGGCATGGCCCTGGCCCAGGCCCAGCACAAGGTCAAACAGCTGGCCGACGCCCTGGAAGCCAGAGGCGCCAAGGTCAATTACGCCATTCATCCCGTGGCGGGCCGCATGCCCGGCCACATGAATGTGCTTCTGGCCGAAGCCAATGTGGATTACGAGCACCTGCTGGAAATGGACACGGTCAATCCCATGTTCGCGGACGCCGATCTGGTCGTGGTGGTGGGCGCCAACGACGTGGTCAACCCGGCGGCCAACACCGCCGAAGGCACCCCCATTTACGGCATGCCCATTCTGGAAGCGGACAAGGCCAAGGCCGTGATCATCTGCAACTATGATGAAAAGCCCGGCTACGCCGGGGTGCCCAACCCGCTTTACACCAAGCCCGGCGTTTACATGCTGCTGGGCGACGCGGCCAAGACCGTGGGCGCGCTGGCCGGTTACGCCGCCGGACAGGCTCCCGCTTCCGCTGCCGCCGCTCCGGCCGAAACGGGCGCTGCGGATACCGCCGCCGAGGCCGCCCGCCTGCTGACCACGGCCAAGAACGTGATCATTGTGCCCGGCTACGGCATGGCCCTGGCCCAGGCCCAGCACAAGGTCAAGCAGCTGGCCGACGCCCTGGAGGCCAGAGGCGCCAAGGTCAATTACGCCATCCATCCCGTGGCGGGCCGCATGCCCGGCCATATGAACGTGCTCCTGGCCGAAGCCAATGTGGATTACGAGCACCTGCTGGAAATGGACACGGTCAATCCCATGTTCCCGGATGCCGATCTGGCCATCATCATCGGCGCCAACGACGTGGTCAACCCGGCGGCCAACACCGCCGAAGGCACCCCCATTTACGGCATGCCCATTCTGGAAGTGGACAAGGCCAAGGCCGTGATCGTCTGCAACTACGATGAAAAGCCCGGTTACGCCGGTGTGGACAACCCGCTTTACACCAAGCCCGGCGTAATCATGATGCTGGGCGACGCCGCCCAGACCGTGGGCGCGCTGGCCGGTTACGCCGCCGGGCAGGTTCCCGCTTCCGCTGCCGCCGCCCAGGCCGAGCCCGCCAAAGACGCCGACTCGGAGGCCGCCCGCCTGCTGACCTCGGCCAAGAAGGTGATCATCGTGCCCGGCTACGGCATGGCCCTGGCCCAGGCCCAGCACAAGGTCAAGCAACTGGCCGACGCGCTGGAAGAACGCGGCGCCGAAGTCGACTACGCCATCCATCCCGTGGCGGGCCGCATGCCCGGCCACATGAATGTGCTCCTGGCCGAGGCCAACGTGGATTACGAGCACCTGCTGGAGATGGACACGGTCAATCCCATGTTCGTGGACGCGGACCTGGTGGTCATCGTGGGCGCCAACGACGTGGTCAATCCGGCGGCCAACACCGCCGAAGGCACCCCCATTTACGGCATGCCCATTCTGGAAGCGGACAAGGCCAAGGCCGTGATCATCTGCAACTATGATGAAAAGCCCGGCTACGCCGGTGTGGACAACCCCCTCTATACCAAGCCCGGCGTAATCATGATGCTGGGCGACGCCGCCCAGACCGTGGGCAACCTGGTCAAGCTCGCATCGGGCGCGGCGCCCGCCGCGTCTGCCGAGGCGGCGCCGGAAAAGGCGGAAGCCCAGGACGCCACACAGGCGCTCAAGACCGCCAAGAACGTGATCATCGTGCCCGGCTACGGCATGGCCCTGGCCCAGGCCCAGCACAAGGTCAAGCAACTGGCCGATGTGCTGGAGGAACGTGGCGCCACGGTCAATTACGCCATCCATCCCGTGGCGGGCCGCATGCCCGGCCACATGAACGTGCTTCTGGCCGAAGCCAACGTGGATTACGAGCATCTGCTGGAAATGGACACGGTCAATCCCATGTTCGCGGACGCGGACCTGGTGATCATCGTGGGCGCCAACGACGTGGTCAACCCGGCGGCCAACACCGCCGAAGGCACCCCCATTTACGGCATGCCCATTCTGGAAGCGGACAGGGCCAAGGCCGTGATCATCTGCAACTATGACGAAAAGCCCGGTTACGCGGGCGTGGACAACCCCCTCTATACCAAGCCCGGCGTCACCTTGCTGCTGGGCGACGCCGGAGCCAGCCTGGACAAGCTGCTGGCCATGGCGCGCTGACACAAACAGGATCAATGGCGGAGCGGCATCTGCCGCTCCGCCCTCGCGGCTGGCACGGCCGCAATGGCGTCATAAAACATGTGCCATCTTTCACAAATTTTTCGGCAAAAACCCAAAGGGAGGTGACAATGCTCAAATAAACCCGTATGTTGTTCCCATCTGACAAGGGAAATAAAGGCATCGCCGCGTTGCAACGGGCACTTCCGCGCCCGTCGCGCCCCCCTATGCCGGGGATATGGACGCGGTAGAAGTACGTATAGTGAAATTTTACTCTTTCTTTAGTTTACAGCTTACCGGTTTGAGGCAAAACCCCAACCGGGGTTCACAAAGGAGTCCCACGGAGTCCCTCACGTCAACGCAAGGAGCTGCCAGTGCCCTGTCAGGAAGAAGCTGACGTCAAAATCCGGGTGAATAATCTCACCAAACGTTTTGGCGCTCTCACCGTTCTTGATGGCATCAACTTCACCATCAAAAAAGGGGAGTTACTGGCCATCGTCGGTCCCACCGGTTGCGGCAAGACCACATTTCTGAACTGCCTGTCCAAGCTGATGCCCGCCACGGAGGGTGATATCCTCATCGACGGGCAGGAAGCCAATCCCAAAAAACACAACATCGCCTACGTCTTTCAGGAACCCACCTGCCTGCCTTGGCGCACCGTGCGCGAAAATGTGGCTTACGGCATGGAAGTCAAAGGGGTTCCCAAAGCCGAGCGCGAACAGCGCGCCTCGGACATCATGGATCTTGTCGGCCTTTCCTCCTGCGCCGACCTCTATCCCAACCAGGTTTCAGCCAGCATGATGCAGCGCATCGCGGTGTCGCGCGCTTTCGCCGTGAACCCCGATCTGCTGCTCATGGACGAGCCATACGGACAGTTGGACGTGAAGCTGCGTTTCTACCTTGAAGACGAGCTGGTCAATCTCTGGCAAAAGCTGAACAGCACCATCCTCTTCGTCACGCACAATATCGAGGAGGCCGTGTACGTGGCCGAGCGCATTCTGGTGCTGACCAACAAGCCCACCAAGGTCAAGGCGGAAATCCAGGTGGACCTGCCCCGCCCCCGCAAACTTATTGATCCCAGATTTGTGGAGCTGCGCAGGCAGGTCACGGAACTTATCCGCTGGTGGTGAGGCGCGCGCCTGACCATACCAACGCAGCCCGGAGGATGTTATGGCTTATCAGACTGTCGTTGTAAAAGAACCGCCTCTGCTTCGAGCGCTCCCCTATATCAGCATTATCGCCTTTTTCCTTATCTGGGAAACCGCGGTGCGCTCGGGCATGATTCCCCAGACTCTGCTGGCCGCCCCCAGCCAGGTTTTCGACGCCTTCATAGACAAACTGACCAACCCCAACCCCGACGGCGCCGTGATGGCGACCCACTTCAAGACCAGCTTGCAGGAAGCCGCCATCGGCTACGTGCTGGCGCTGCTGGTGGGCCTGCCCCTGGGCCTGGCCATGGGCTGGTTCAAAGTGGCCGAAGGCCTGTTCCGCCCCATTTTCGAACTCATCCGGCCCATCCCGCCCATCGCGTGGATTCCCCTCACCGTGTTCTGGTTCGGCATCGGTCTGACCGGCAAGGTGTTCATCATCTGGATCGCGGGCATTGTGCCCTGCGTGATCAACGCCTACGTGGGCGTGCGCATGACCAGCCCGGTGCTGATCCAGATGGCCAGAACCTACGGGGCCAATGACTGGCAGATTTTCACCCAGTTGTGCATCCCGTCCTCGCTGCCCATGGTTTTCGGCGCGCTCCAGCTTGCTCTGGCCTACTGCTGGACCAACCTGGTGGGCGCGGAACTGCTGGCCGCCGACTCCGGCCTGGGCTTCCTCATCACCATGGGCGGACGCGTGGCCCGGCCTGACCTGATCGTGCTCGGCATGATCTGCGTGGGCGTTTCCGGCGCCATCATCGGGATCATCATCGACTATATCGAAAAGAGGCTGCTGGCCGGCATCAGGAGGTAATTCATGGCGTCTTCATCCATTGCCAACGAAACCGTCGACCATGCGGCTGAACGCGGACGGTTTACGCTCTATAAACTGATTACCAACACGTACTTCCTGTATTGCGTGTCCATTGTGGCCTTTTTCTCGCTCTGGCACTGGACCGCGGCTGAAAAAATCTTCCGCGACTCCTTGGCCACGCCCGCCCAGGTGCTGGATCAGATGATCCGCCTGACCGGCATGAAATTCGCGGGCACCAACCTCTGGGGCCACATCTGGGCCAGCTTCCAGCGCGTCATCATCGGCTTTATCCTGGCCAGCGTCGTGGCCGTGCCTCTGGGCCTGTTCATGGCTTTGAACAAAACAGTCCACGGCATCGTCAAGCCGCTCTTCGACCTGTTCAAGCCCATGCCGCCCATCGCCTGGGTGTCCATCGCCATTTTGTGGTTCGGCATCGGCGAATTCTCCAAGGTCTTCATCATCATCATCGGCACCTTCGTGCCCTGCCTGCTGAACGCTTACAACGGCGTGCGCCTGGTGGACCCGGACCTGTACGACGTCATCCGCGTGCTCGGCGGCAAGCGCCGGGACGAAATCTTCCACGTCTGCTTCCCGGCCTCCTTCCCGGCGGTTTTCGCAGGCCTGCAGATCTCGCTCAGCGCGGCCTGGACCTGCGTGCTGGCCGCCGAACTGATGAACTCCCGCGACGGTCTGGGCTTCCTGATCAAGCGCGGCATGGACACGCACAATCCCTCCCTGGTCCTCAGCGGCATGCTGCTCATCGCGGCGGCGGCCTGGATCAGCTCTCTGGGCGTCTCCCTTCTCGAGCGCAAGCTCTGCCCCTGGAAGCGCAGCATCGACAACGTCTAAGCGACAGAAGGATAGACACATGAGCCAACAGAACGCCAAATGTCCTCCGGTTCTGAAAATCCACTGCGAGGACATCAGCAAGACCTTCATCCAGAAGGGCAACCAGGAAGTGCCGGTCATCAAGGACATTACCCTGGACGTCTATGAAAACGAGTTCCTGGTGGTGCTCGGCCCCGGCCAGAGCGGCAAGTCCACCCTGCTGAAGATCATCGCGGGCCTGGAAATCCCGGACAAGGGCTACGTCACCCTGGACGGCGAGCCGATCACCGGCCCCGGGCCGGACCGCGGCATCGTCTTCCAGAGCTACATGCTCTTCGCCTGGAAAACCGTGCGCGACAACGTGGAGCTGGGCCTCAAGCTGCGCAAAGTGCCCGCGGCCGAGCGCCACAACATCGCGAACCACTACATCAAGATGGTGGGCCTGGAAGGATTTGAAAACCACTACCCCCACCAGTTGTCGGGCGGCATGAAGCAGCGCGTGGGCATCGCACGGGCCTATGCCAACTCGCCCAAGGTCATGCTGCTGGACGAACCCTTCGGCCAGCTCGACGCCCAGACCCGCATGTACATGCAGGTGGAAACCGCCCGCATCTGGGAACAGGACAAACGCACGGTGCTCTTCGTCACCAACAACATCGACGAAGCACTCTTCCTGGGCGACCGCATCGTGCTGATGGAAGGCAAGCTGCCCGGCACCATCAAGACGGAGTACACCGTCAATCTGCCCCGTCCGCGCGAGCACACTTCCATGGAACTGCTGGAACTACGCGAAGAGATCATCGCCAACACCGAACTGATTCTCTGAGGAAACAGGCATGAGCACAGCCACCCTGATGTTCAATCTGCTGGCGGGCACCGTGGGTGCCGTTGCCGTCTGGCTGGCGGTGCGCGCGCTCTGCGCGCGGCTCGCCGGGCGCGGCAAAACGCCCGCCTCGGGCCCGGCCCGGACGGGCGGGCGGACGGACAAGCAGACGGATGCACAGGCGGACAGCCCCGAAGCCGTCGCACGCATCTACCGCCGCGTGCTTGCGCGGCGGCTGGGCGGCCTGCTGCTCTGCCTGGCGGCTTTCGGCGCGTGGCTGGCCGGAGCCCACTGGATTGTAAGCCTGCTTCTGGCCGGAGCCGGCTGCCTGCTGCAATATCTTGCCTACCGCCTGCGCACCTGCTATGCTTTAGCCATAACTAGGCAGAGACAGGCCGCCGCGGAACAGGCTTTGGGGCATGCCCCGGCGGACGGCGAAAGCGAAAACGCGCCCCGGCCCGACCAGAAAACAGCACGCCTTACGGACGGAAGCTCTTCGGAGCTGCTACATAGCATGGGTAAAGGGTTATAGCCGTAGCCGTAGACGGCCCGTGTCCGGACTGTACGGAACGCGCGCGAGTGCGACCACCCGGATTAACCGTTATTCTGGAGGACGAGTATGTTGAAAAAATGGATTGCCCTGGCAATGGCCGCCGTGTTTGTTCTGAGCATCTCCGGCGCCGCCATGGCCGCCGGGAAACTGGTGAAAGTGCCCACCGCGTGGATGGACGAGCACGAAACCTTCCTGATGTGGTATGCCAAGGAAAAAGGCTGGGATAAAGAAGCCGGTCTGGACGTTGAAATCAAATACTTCAACTCCGGCGCCGACATTCTGAACGCTCTGCCTTCCGGCGAATGGGTCTTCGCGGGCATGGGCGCCGTGCCGGCCATGCTGGGCAACCTGCGTTACGACACCATCATCATTGCCAACGGCAACGATGAATCCATGACCAACGGCGTGGTGGTCCGCAAGGACAGCCCCATCTCCAAAGTCAAGGGCTGGAACAAAGACTACCCCGACGTGCTGGGCAGCCCCGAGACCGTGAAGGGCAAGACCTTCCTGGTCACCACCGTGAGCTCCGCCCACTACGCCCTTTCCTCCTGGCTGAACGTGCTGGGTCTCAAGGACAGCGACGTGGTCATCAAGAACATGGACCAAGCCCAGGCCGTGGGCGCGTTTGAAAACAACATCGGCGACGGCGTGGCCCTGTGGGCGCCGCACCTCTTCCTGGCCATGGACAAGGGCGGCGTGCTGGCCGCCGACCTCAAGATGTGCAAAAAGGGCAACCCCATCGTGCTGATTGCCGATGCCAAGTATGCCAATGCCCATCCTGAGATCACCGCCAAGTTCCTGGGCATTTACCTGCGCGCCGTGAACATGCTCCAGAAGGAAAGCGCCGAAAGCTTGGTGCCCGAATACCGTCGTTTCTTCCTGGAATGGGCCGGCAAGGACTATGCCAAGGAGCTGGCCCTGAAGGACATCCAGAAGCACCCCGTGTACAACCTGGAAGAACAGCTGGTCATGTTTGACGACTCCAAGGGCCAGAGCCCGGCTCAGAAGTGGCAGGGCGAAATCGCCGAATTCTTCACCACCGTGGGCCGCATCACCCCCGAGGAAGCCAAGAAGGTTCACGACGGCAAGTACGCCACCAACAAGTTC
This sequence comes from Desulfovibrio sp. 3_1_syn3, assembly GCF_000145315.2. Classification (NCBI taxonomy): domain Bacteria; kingdom Pseudomonadati; phylum Thermodesulfobacteriota; class Desulfovibrionia; order Desulfovibrionales; family Desulfovibrionaceae; genus Desulfovibrio; species Desulfovibrio sp. 3_1_syn3. The sequence continues at coordinate 1,572,059 of NZ_ADDR02000001.1, read as the reverse complement.
CTGAAGATGGTTCAGACCCCCATCCCTTCCTACAAGTAAACGAAACGCCGTAATCCGCTGTTGCGGATGATCAAAGAGCCCTTCTTCCCCGGAAGAAGGGCTCGCTTTTTTACTTACAGTGTTTTGTGAAAATGCCTGTCGGGTGCGTAACCGGACCAAAGCGCGGAAGCTTGCCGCGCGACGTGACACCGCCATAACGCTGCCGCGCGGTCAAGGCTTGCAGAATATAGCGGAAGCGATTGAGGTACTCGGAGAAAACAGAAATCAAGCCTTGCTTCTCGCCGGATTCAATAGCATTGAATGACTCTGAAAGTGGCGGGAACGGTGGACAACGCAACGCCCATATCAAAACAAGGGCACACCAAAAACAATTATCAAGAAGATTGTCATCGCAGGTTATTTGCCGTGGCTTCACCACTCCCGGCAAGGGCGTCATGCTGCCGCATGCTGTGCGAATCCCGCGCCAAGCAGTTAGCGATCCAGACTTTGACCAACGCTTGGCGGCTGATTCCAAGATGGGCGGCTTCACGATCAAGAGAATTTACCATCCAGGTGGGGAAGTCCACATTGACCTTCTGGGTTTTCCGATTGGGGCGTGTCGCCTTGGACAGATCAGCATAGGGCATGACGCTATCCCCTTCATCAAACAATTTATCAAACTCACTCGCTTTCATAGGCAGCAACCTCGTCTTTTCGCGCACGGCGAACCGAAATAAGCCTGACCGATGTATGACGACAAGTTATGATGGCAGTCCAGCATTTACCACCAAGAACGCCCACACAGGCTTTTCGGGGTTCATCTTCAAAGTTCAAAGGCATAACAAGCAGGTCTTCATCAGACCAGAGCCCTTTGGCTTCCTCAAAATCCAAGCCATGCTTGACTTTGTTGGAAGAACTTTTGGCGGGGTCATATTCAAACTTCATATAAAATAGTATGAAAAATATATCTTTTGTCAAGATGGTTCGCGCCCCTGCAGGGTCATTCCGTTCTCCGTCCACCGGCAGGATTATTCTGTATTTATAATAAGTTACCTTTCAAAGGCAATTCTTCTATGGGCATTCCGCCCTGATGGGGTTTAGCGCGCCCTGCGGGCACAGGGCAAAATAAAACAGCGAGTGGAGAACGGAATGCCCCTGGGGGGCAGGGCAGACGCATCTAGAGCAGATTAACTTTGAAATTTTACAAATTTCAAAGTCGGCATTCTGGCGAAAAACATGGTTTTCGCCAGAATCCACGCCGCTTCGCGGCGCGCCTCACCGTGTTCGGCGTTAGAGCATTTCAAAGTTGAAATGCTCTAAAAAGTCTTTATTCCCCGATAGATTGGGGAACGAACAAAAAAGAGACGAAGCCACCTTTGCTCTGCCGGAGCGAAGCGCAGGCGGATGGCTGGTGCCGGGAGAATCCTAAAACATGCGCAAGCCGTTGCCGCGTCAGCGGCTTGCTTGAGCCGTTCACGGCGAAGCCGTGTTACGGCTCACAAGTTCGCCTACGGCTAAAGCTCCTGCGTCGCAACGGCTGGAGCATGGGGCTGCGCGGCATTTGCTGCGGGAGCTTCCTTCGCAACGCTCAGGCGATATCGCTGCTGTCTTCATCCGTAAGGCGGCCTTGCCGCCAACGGCTGAAGCCTCCCTCCGCGCCGCGCAATACCATCTACTGACGGTCGTTGAGAAGGAGATGTTCAGCCGTTGGATATTGGCACGCGGCGATTTCGGGGCGCCGCGAGCCACACGAGCAAGACCCGTGGGACGCCGCGTCAGCGTGTTACGACAATCACGCGGGGGGCAGGGGTTGCAAGGGGCCTGGGGGGGCCGCGTAGGCCCCCCGGCCCCTGCCCACGCCGGAGGCGGCCCAAACGCCGGGAGGCGTAAAGTCTCCGTGCCCGGAGGGCAAAATAAAACAACGGATGGAGAACAGAATGCCCCTGAGAGGCTACGCACTTGACGGCTATTTTTTCTATGTCTAAGCTGTGTCTAGGTGATTCGTACCCACCTTCCACGAGCGGCTACCATCCCGACAGTATGGCTTTTTTGCGCCCTTTGGTTGGCGCTACAGGCTATCTATTGCCGGGTGCTATGGTTATGTCCAGGCCGAAAGGCTAAAAGCCATAAACCGCTCTCGTGGGCGGGTACGACACCCGGCATTACTATTGTAGGCAATGCCAATCGTACAAATCACGAGGTGCCTTATGCCCCATCATTTTCCGAGCGCTGCTCCGCAGCCGCAGTCGCCAACGCCCCCTTCTCAGAGTCATTCCGAACTGGCGGAACGGATCGCAAGATTCCAGACCGCCGCCCAGGACCTGTTGGCCATGTATGAACCGGCAGGACAGGGCAGCGGGCTCACCCCGCGTCCCGGCCCGATTCGGACGGCGAAACCCGCTGCTACTACCTTTCAGCGGGAGCGGTGCAGCACGAGCGTAACCTTTTGAAACAATACAGCACGAAAGATTTTCGCGACCTGCTGGCGGAAACCTATATGCTCCTGGTGGGCGTGGTCAAAATAATGAAAAGCACGCACCATGACGTGCGCGTGAAAGGCTATGTCATTGCCAGCCTGGGCTGCCTCCTTGAGCAGGCGTCCAATCTGGTGTTGCGAATGCGGAATGTCTACGAGAAGATGGAAAGGGTCAACCGGTAATCAGCTCCCGATCTCTTTTAGTGTCGCCATTTTTTCATGCCAAAAAGCCCTCGCGATGACGGATCGCGAGGGCTTCAATGTTTCAGCTATTCCGCCGGACTGCCGTCGGCACGGCGCTCAAAACGCGGCACCGCCAGATGACAGGCTCCTCTGCCGGTGCGCTCCGCGAAGCGCTGGTGGTAGGCTTCCGCCTCATAAAAAGCCCCGGCCGGGCGTAATTGCGTCACCACCTTGTAGCCCAGCTCCCTGAGCCGGGTCATGAGCTTTTCGGCCACGGCCTTCTGTTCCTCATCCAGATAAAAAACGGCCGAGCGGTATTGCTCGCCCACATCCGGACCCTGGCGGTTAAGCTGGGTGGGATCGTGGATCTCGAAAAAACGGCGCAGAACCTGCTCATAGGTGACTTTCGACGGGTCGAAGGTCACCCGCACGGCCTCGGCGTGCCCGGTGTCGCCCCGGCTGACGTCCTCATAGCCGGGCGCCGGGACATGTCCGCCCGTATAGCCGGAAACCGCCTCACAGACGCCGGGCAGTTTGTGGAAGGCATCCTCCACCCCCCAGAAGCACCCCCCGGCCACAATGGCCGTGCCCGTGCAGGCCGCAACGGCCTTGGCGCGGGCAAAGGCCGCCTTTTCCTCCTCGCTGCCCGCGGGCGCGAAACTCATGGACAGGGAATTGACGCAATGGCGGGTATTCTTGTCCGTGAAGCCTTCGCCTTCAAAAACATGCCCCAGATGCCCGCCGCAATGCGCGCAGAGAATTTCCACCCGCTGCCCGTCGGCATCGGGCACGCGGCGCACCGCGCCGGGCACGGCGTCGTCAAAACTGGGCCAGCCGCAGCCGGATTCAAATTTGTCCTCGGAGTGGTAGAGCGGCATGCCGCACTGGCGGCAGATATAGGTGCCCGCCGCGTGATTGTTGAGATAACGGCCCGTATAGGGGGCCTCCGTGGCCTTGCGCAACAAAACGTCAGCCTCCCGCTCGCTGAGCGGGGGCATGGGATGTCCGGTATTCATGGCTGCCTCGTCGGACGCGGCCGCTGCGGCCGCCATGGCCGGGACAACCAGCCAGAGCAGCAGAAAAAGCGTGGGCGCGCGCCGGGATATGCTGAAGATGAGATAGGGCATGTATTTTCCTTGCGGCTTTGGCAGTCTGCCAGGCCGCGCATAGAAGGTCTCGTCCGGGCGGCGCAATGCGCCGTCCATGTATCACAGAATATATCCGCTCCGGCAGCGAGGCAATGCCCCTGGGTGGAAGCAGGCCGAGGGCAAGCCGCTTGTGCAAAAAACAGGGTTATATGGCCCGGTCGCGAAAACATCGAAAGCCGCAAGGGCATCAGCTCACGCCTGAAAACGTCGGCGTTCGATAACATTCGCGAAAAAAACACTCACTTTTTCACGCCACCTCCCTTTTCCGCGTCCGGCCGGGACAGCTTGCGACAATTCGCGCCGGACTTACTCTAACGGCTGACGTAACCCCAGTTTCCGCGAGTTCAAAGCCGGTCTTCCGGCGCCTCCCGGCAACATTTCCGTCCTTTCTTTTGAAAAAAGGTGTCATGTCGCATTTGCGATAGAAAAAACGCCCGCAAAAGGAAAAGGATGACGGAAACTACCAGGAGGTACATTCCATGTCGTTCCCCAATCGTTTTCTTTTGCCCCCGGAAGCCCGCGCGTCCAGCGTCCGGCGGGCAAAGGATTCCGCCCCGGCGACCGAGGCCCGGCCCCTTGCCCATCCCCTACTCCCCGCAATCACGGAGTCGCGCCATGAGCCAGACAAACACGCCTGACCACGCCTCCCAACAACTCAAACGTGCCGTCCTGTCCTCCTTTGTGGGGGCCGTGCTCGAATGGTACGATTTCTTTCTCTACGGAGCCGTGGCCGGGCTTGTTTTCGGCACGCTCTACTTCCCCAATTTCGATCCGGTGGTCGCCACCATCCTTTCTTACGCCACCTTTGCCGTGGGCTATGTGGGCCGCGCGCTGGGCGGGATCATCTTCGGCCACTTCGGCGACAAGCTCGGCCGCAAGAAGATGCTCGTGCTCACCCTCTACATCATGGGCGTCGGCACCTGCGCCATCGGCCTTATCCCCACCTTTGACCAGATCGGCATCTGGGCTCCCATCCTCTTGATCATCTGCCGTCTGGCCCAGGGGCTCGGACTGGGCGGCGAATGGGGCGGGGCCATCCTCATGTCTGTGGAGTCCGCCCCCCGGCACAAGCGCGCCTTTTACGGCACCCTGCCCCAGTTGGGCCTGGCCGTGGGCCTGCTGATGGCCTCCGGCGTTATCGGCCTTCTGTCCATGACGCTCACCAATGAGCAATTCATGTCCTGGGGCTGGCGGGCGGCCTTCATCACCAGTATCGTGCTGCTCTTCGTGGGCAGCTACATCCGCAGCAAGGTCACGGAAACGGAAGACTTCGCCGAAGTGAAGGCCAACAACGCGGAAGTCAAGGCTCCGCTGCTGACCGCCTTCAAAAAATATCCCCAGATGATGATCGCGGCCATGGGCGCGCGCTGCATTGACGGCGTGGCCTTTGCCACCTTCAGCGTCTATTCCCTGACCTTTCTGACCACCCACGGCATGGAACGCTCCACGGCCCTGATGGTGGTCACCGCGGCCTCCCTGATCATGGGCATCTGTATGCCGTTCTGGGGCATCGTGGCCGACCGTATCGGCAAGACGCGCACCTTCGGGCAGAACGCCTTCATGCTGGCCTTCCTGTCCTTCCTGGCCTTCTGGTTGTTCCAGAATTTCGCCCACTCCTTCATCATGGCCACCGTCGGACTGGGTCTGACCTTCGGTGTGGTCTATTCCGGCATCTTCGGAGTCATGTCCTCCATGTTCGCCGAAAGTTTCCCCCCGGCGGTGCGCTATTCGGGCATGAGCTTTGTGTACCAGGTTTCGGGCATCCCCACGGCCGGTTTCGCGCCCATGATCGCCACGGCCCTGGTGGAATGGAACGGCGGGTCCCCCTGGTATCTGTGCGCCTACATCTGCGGCGTGGGCCTGATGAGCGCCCTGTGCTGCATATGGATGCACCGTCTGCTGCGGCGCGGTTACTGCGACCGCTGAGCCTTTACCACACATTCCAGCACTGCAAGGAGAATACAAATATGTTTTCGAGTTTCCAAACTGTTGAGCGGGTGGTGTACGGCCGTGGCGTTGCGGCGAAACTGGGCGACGAGGCTCTGCGCCTCGGCTGCCGCACGGTGGCAGTGATCACGGACAAAGGCCTGGTGGACGCGGGCATCCATACGCCGCTGATGGCTTCCCTCAAGGGCGCGGGCGTGGAAGCCCTGCTCTATGACCAGGCCGAGCTGGACCCCACCCCGGCGTCCATTGAAAAGGCCGCCGCCTGGGTCAGGCAGAACAAGGTGGAACTGCTGGTGGGCCTGGGCGGGGGCAGCGCCCTGGACAGCACCAAGGCCACGGCCCTGCTGGCCGTGCACGAAGGCCCCATGAGCCGCTATTTCGGCCTGCACAAGGTGCCCTCGGCCTGCATGCCCACCATCCTGATTCCCACCACGGCGGGCACGGGCAGCGAAATGACCTCCAACGCGGTACTCAATGACCCGATCACCGATTCCAAACAGGGCACGGTCAGCGACTATCTCTACGCCAAGGTGGTTCTGCTGGACCCCGAGCTGACCGCGGGCCTGCCGCCCTTTTACACGGCCATCACCGGCCTGGACGCCCTGGTGCACTGCATCGAGTCCTACGTGAGCCTGCACGCCACGCCCTTTACGGACGCCCTGAACCTCCAGGCCATGCGCATGATCTCCGACAATATCCGCAAGGTCTACGCCAACGGCGGCAATATGGAAGCGCGCGAGCAGATGCTCTACGGCGCGGCCATCAGCGGCATGGGCTTTTCCAACACCCAGAACGGCATCATCCACGCCCTGGGCATGTCCGTGCCCTCGGAGCACCACATCCCCCACGGCCTGATGATGGCGGTGTGCGCGCCCATGGGCATGAGCTTCAACGCCCTGGCCGCGCCCGAAAAATTCGCGGTCATCGCCGAAATCCTGGGCAGCGCCCCGGCCGGGGCCTCAGTGCGCGAAAAAGCCAAAAGCGCCGCCGCGGGCTTCGTAAGCCTCATGGACGACCTGGGCATCAAGCAGGGCCTGTCCAATTACGGCATCCGCCGGGAAGAACTGCGCGGCGTGGCCGAACTGGGCGCGGCCTACAAGCGGCTGATGGACAGCAATCCGCGCAAGGGCACTGCCGACGTGCTGGAGAAGCTGCTGGAGCAATTTTACTGAGAACACCCGACGCGGCACACCCTCTCCGCGCACAACACGCAACCGCCCTCAGGGGCACAGGAGCAGATCATGTCCGACTTTCCCTACGTCAAGATCAAAAACTTCATCAACGGCCAGTGGCGTGAAGAAGCAGGCACGCCAGTCAAGCCTTTGTACAACCCCTCCACCGGCGAACAGATCGGCGAAGTGCCCATGTCCGGGGCGGATGCCTGCGAAGCGGCCATCGCCACGGCCTGGGAGGCCTACCAGACCTGGCGTGAAGTTCCGGTGGCCAAGCGCGTGGCCTATATCTTCAAGCTGCGCGAGGCCATGATCCGCAATCACGAAAAACTGGCCCAGGGCATTGCCTGGGACCAGGCCAAGCACATCTCCGAAGCGCGCGGCGAAGTACAGCGCGTCATTGAGATTCTGGAATCCGCCTGCGGCACGCCTTCCCTGATCCAGGGCGACATTCTGGACCAGGTCTCGGGCAGCATTTCCGTCAAGGTCGTGCGGCAGTCCCTGGGCGTGTTCGGCGGCGTGGCCCCCTTCAACTTCCCGGCCCTGGTCTTCGGCTGGTTCATCCCCTACGCCATCGCGGCGGGCAATACCTTCATCTTCAAGCCTTCCACCCAGTCGCCCTACTTTATGCAGCTCATCTGCGAGCTCTTCCAGGAAATCGGCCTGCCCGCGGGCGTGGTCAACGTGATCCACGGCGACCGCTCCATTCCCGGCACATGGTATGAAGACCCGCGCATGGCCGGGGTCTGCCTGGTGGGTTCCACGCCCACGGCCAAAAAAATGGCCGAGGGCTGCGCCAGGGGGGCCAAGCGTTCCATGCTCCTGGGCGGGGCCAAGAATATGCTTCTGGTCATGGAAGACGCCAATCTGGACATCTTTGTGAACAACTTCCTCAACTCCTGCTACGGCTCGGCCGGGCAGCGCTGCCTGGCCGGGTCCATCGTGGCCGCCGTGCCTGAAATCTACGACACGGTCATGGAGCGCATTCTGGAAGCCTCCAAAACCGTCAAGGTGGGCGACGCCTTTGATCCCGACGTCTACATGGGACCGCTGATCTCCCGCGCAGCCGCCGACAATGTCGCTAAGTACGTGGACATCGCCCTTGCCCACGGCAATTGCGAACTTATTCTTGATGGGCGCAATCCCGTCCTGCCCGAAAAGAACAAAAACGGCTTCTTCGTGGGGCCCACCATCATCAGGGACGTGACTCCCTGCAACCCCCTGTTCACCACCGAAGTCTTCGGGCCGCTGGTAGCCACCATCAAGGTGGCGGACATGGACGACGCCCTCAACCTGATCCGGGCTTCGGAATTCGGCAACGGCGCGTGCATCTTCACCCAGAACGCCTATTACATTGAGCGCTTCAGCCGTCTGGCCGACGTGGGCATGGTGGGCGTGAACGTGGGCATCTGCGCGCCGCATCCCTATGTGCCCTTCGGCGGCATCAAGGGCTCGCTGCTGGGCACGGACAAGGTTCAGGGCAAGGACGGCCTGAACTTCTTCACCCAGAACAAAGTCACCACCGTGCGCACACATCATCCCAAGGGGCAGGCGTCCAAGCCCGCCGCCAATACATCAATACGATCCTGCGTGGCATCGTAACAGCGCATCGCGCTTAAACCTGTCGCCTGACGGCGCGGCACACCGCCGGCCGTCAGCCGCCGGTCTTCCCGGCAACCGGAAGTTGACGGCAATGCACCCCGCGACAGGTTCACGGCGCGGATTCGATGGGGAATCCGCGCGGAGCGACGGGACATTCCCAGAACCCGAACGCTTCAGGCCGCGCCATACGCGGCGGGAGGGGTTTTCCCCTCCCGCCGTTCCGGAGCAGTCTATGACAATCCCCGCTCAGACCCCGCCCGTCGGCTCGACCGATGGGGAAATGGCCCGCATCGGGCATGTGGCCGACCTCAACAAGCCCTGGGAGGACGTGCTGCGCTACGCCGTCAGATCCGTCTATCCCAAGGACGCCGTTATTCCACACCAGAAGACCAGGGGCATGTACTACCTGTCCCGTGGCTCGGTGGGCATTTTCTACACCTCTTCCTGCGGCCGCGAACGGCTCACCTTGTGCATCGAACCGGGCTGCCTGTTCAATGAAGCGCGCACCCTGGCCGGATACAATCCCGAGGGACGCTTTGTCTGCACCTCGGAGTCCGAAATCTGGCGTTTCCCGGAAAATCTGCTGGAGGACGCCGCCTTTATCCGCGAGCACCCCGTCCAGATCGCCAATCTGCTGCGCTCCATGGGCATCAAGATGCTCATCCACTATACCTTTCTGGCGGACATGGGCACCGGCCGCCACGAAATCCACCTCTGCCGCTTCATCCTCAGCCTGGCCCGCAAAAACAACAGTCAAAGCGCCTTTCCCTGCCACATGACCCAGCAGGAAGTGGCCGATCTGCTGGGCATCCACCGGGCCACCCTGGCCCGCGCCCTGCAACGCCTCAAACAGCACGGCGTGATCTCCTCCTTTACCGCCCGCAAAGTCCGGATCAGCGACTGGAATCTGCTGCTCTCCCTGGCAAGCCGCTGAGACGGGCCGCCTCCGCGCGGCCCGCTTCACCCGCCGGGCGCGGATCAGGGCGGCGGCTGCGCATTGCCGTAGATAAATCTATACGTATATGCAGCAGTATCTTCAGGGTACAGGCTGAAAGATTACTACACATAAAATGTGCGATAGATTGAAAGCCAAAAAGATGCATTCAAGACTATCTTTCAGCGATATAGAAAACCATGTATACCATATACAGTGCGATTGATATATTTATAAATAATGATTGATACATTTTTTAGATTCATCTTGCAACGACACATATTTTCTTATACGTTCCATAAACGTACATAATGTACATATACCTATGCTGCGGGCCCCCCCCCGGCACGGGCCCGCGCAATGCGCGGCGCGCCTGAGCCGCCGGGAGGCGCCCGGTTCCCGCATTTTTTTCATCCCGACATCAGAGCCGGAACAGGTCCCGCGCCGGAACGCCCGCGCGCCGGGCCGACGTCATTACGACGCCCCGGCGACAGCGCCTTACAGGAGCAGACAGTGACCATACGCGCCAAACTCATCAGCCTTATGGCTTCCTTCATCGCGGCCATCGTGCTCGTGGTGTCCTTCATGGCCTACTACGCCTATAAGGACAGTTACCAGATCGCGGTAAGCGGCTCAAAAACGACCGTCCAGAGCGTCACAAACTATGTTTCGCTCTTCTTCAACACCGCCGAGGACAACAGCGCCTTTCTGGCCGGGCTGCCGCAGACGGCCGAAGCGGCCGGGCACCTTCCCTCCCATGTCGGACTGAACGCGTCCAAGACCCACACGCGCCGGGAAATGAGCCCCCAGGCCCTGGAGCTGGACAAGATACTGGAACAGCTCGCCGAATCCAGCGCTTCCTACCTGGCCGTGGGCCTGGGCTCCACGGACGGAGGTTTTCTGGAGTATCCTCCCATTGCCTATCCCGCAGGTTTCGATCCGCGCAAACGTCCCTGGTACCAGTCCGCCGAGGACAGCGGCACGGGCGCGGCCTATTCCGTTTATCTGAACGCGGCGGGCACGCCCGTGTGTTCCTTTGTGCATACGGTCAAGGACGGCGGCGGGATCACAGGCGTCTCCTACATCGAGGTGAGTCTCGCCACGCTTTCAAAAAGCATTTCCGCCATGGAGATCGGCCGCACCGGCCGTCTGACCCTTATTGATCCCAGCGGCATCATCGTGGCGACCCGCAACGCCGAAGCTCTGTTCAGCAAGGTGGCGGACAAAAAAATGCCCGGCCTCGACACGATCTACGCCATGCCCAACGGCGTGCACATGGCCGAGGTCAACGGCCGGGACGTGCTGGTCAACATCTTCAGCGACCAACGCGGCTGGAAATACGTCTACGCCATCGACGCGGATGAGGTTTTTGCAGGCACCTACGCCATGCTGCGGCTCAGCGTGATCTTCTCCCTGGTCATGGCCGTGGCGGTCTTCATTCTGGGCGCGCTCATCCTGCGCAGCATCAACCGCCCCCTGGGACTGCTCAGCAGCACTTCCGAAACTATTGCCGACGGCGACATACAGGCCGCGCTGCCCGACAGGGCGCTGTTTTCCGGCGAACTGCTGAGTCTGTACGAAAGTTTTGCGAAAATGCTCGCCCATATCAACGAGACGCTGCGCCGTTCCCAGGAAAGCGAACAAAAAGCCCACAGTGAGGAAGAAAAGGCCCGCGCCTCCATGTTGCGGGCGGAAGAGGCGGGCGCGGCGGCCCAGGCCAAGACCACAGCCATGCTGGGCGTGGCCGAAAGCCTGGATAAGGCCATCCGGGTCATTTCCGACGCTTCCGGCGCGCTTTCGGTCCAGATCGAGCAATCCGACCGGATCGCTTCCGAATCGGCCCGAAGCCTGACCGAAGCCGCCACGGCCATCAATGAGATGAACGCCACAGTGCAGGAAGTGGCCCGCAATGCCTCCACCACGTCCCGGTTCTCCGGCGAAACCAGGGCCAAGGCCGAAAGCGGCGCGCAGGTCGTGCATCAGTCGCTGCAAAGCATTGAGCGGGTGCACGCGGTTTCGCTGGAATTGCGCACGGACATGGAGCGACTCAACGAGCATGCCGGGGCCATCAGCCGGATCATGACCGTGATTTCCGACATTGCGGACCAAACCAACCTGCTGGCCCTGAATGCGGCCATTGAGGCCGCCCGCGCGGGCGACGCCGGGCGCGGCTTTGCCGTGGTGGCTGACGAGGTGCGCAAACTGGCCGAAAAAACCATGGCTTCCACCCACGACGTGAGCAGCGCCATCCAGGCCATTCAGGAAAGCACCAACAAAAGCATGGCCTCGGTGGAAAACGCCGTGCTCCAGATTGACAAGGCCACGGGCTTTGCCAATGACTCCGGCCACGCCCTGACCGACATCGTAAGCACCGCAGAGGCCACGGCCGACCAGATTCAGGCCATTGCCGCGGCCAGCGAGCAGCAGTCCGCCGCCTCGGAGGAGATCAACGCCAATATCGAACGGGTCAACAACATGGTCGGCCAGACCGCCGAAAGCATGACGGAAGCCGCCGGGGCCGTGGCCGGGCTCGCGGCCCAGACCGAGGGCTTGCGGGCTCTGGTGGCCCGGATGCAACAGCAGTAGCCATCCCCCTGTTCCCTGACACCCTCCGGCCCGGAGCGGGCATGCGCAGGCCCATGCCCGCTCCGGGCAATACTTTCCCATAATTTCCCTGGCCCATACCGTAATCGGACGTGGGAAGCATAAAATTTGTAACACGTAATTGACAAAAGTAACACGAGATGGCATATCTGCAAGGGAGCAACCGTATGCATGCCCCGCCGCCCGGAGGCGGCCTGCCCGCAGAGAATTTTTTTAAACCAATGGTGTTACTTTTTTAAAAAAGATAACACAACAGTATAAGGGTTCCTGTCGCCTGTCCGGTATTTGACGGCAGGTTCCGCACAGCATCTTTCCGGGTATTGCGAGACGTCGCTTTCGCGGGGGCGTGAGCGTAACGGCGGCTGCTCGCATATCGTAACACGAAATTTTAAAATGTAATACAAAAAAACAAACCGCCTGAGCGTCAGGCCGCTTGTCCTGAAACCCACTAATCGGCGGTTCAGCGACCGCTGCCAGCAAGGGGATGCCATGACGGGGAATATTGCGGATACCAGGGCCACATGGTTGGACGACGCTACGATAGAACGCGTGCTTGCCTCCTCCTGTAGCCGCGAGGACCCGGCGCGGGCGCGCGAGGTCCTTGCCAAGGCCAGGGAACTGAAGGGGCTCTCGCTTACGGACGTGGCCGTGCTGATGGGCCTTTCCTCTCCGGAATTGACGACGGAGCTGTACCACACCGCCAAGGCGGTCAAGGAAGAAATTTACGGCAACCGCATCGTGCTGTTCGCTCCGCTGTATATCTCCAATCTCTGCTCCAACGAATGCCTGTACTGCGCCTTCCGGAAATCCAATACCGAAGTGACCCGCCGCGCCCTGAGCCGGGACGAGATACTTGAGGAAACCAGGATCATCCTGCGCCAGGGGCACAAGCGGGTTCTGATGGTGGCGGGAGAGGCCTATCCCGGCAGCGGCATCGACTATGTACTGGACGCCATTGACGCCATTTACGAGGCGCGCGAGGGCGGCGGCAATATCCGCCGGGTCAATGTCAATCTCGCCCCGCTTTCGGTGGAGGACTTCCGCCGTCTCAAGGAACGGCATATCGGAACCTTCCAGCTTTTCCAGGAGACCTATCACCGGCCCACCTACGAAAGCGTGCACTTGGCGGGCCCCAAGCGCGACCTGGACTGGCGGGCCTCTTCCTTTGACCGCGCCATGCTGGCGGGCATCGACGACGTGGGCATGGGGCTGCTCTACGGTCTCTATGACTGGCGTTACGAAACCCTGGCCCTGATGATGCACATCGCCCATCTGGAAGAGCGCTTCGGTGTGGGCTGCCATACCATCAGCGTGCCGCGCATCGAGCCCGCCGTCGGTTCCGACCTTGCGTCCCGGCCGCCGCATGCCGTCAGCGATCAGGATTTCCTGAAGCTGGTGGCGATTCTGCGCCTGGCGGTTCCCTATACGGGCCTGATCATGTCCACGCGCGAAAATGCCGCCATACGCGGCCTCACCCTGGAACTCGGCGTTTCGCAGATCTCGGCGGGCAGCCGCACCAATCCCGGCGGCTACAAGGAAGACAGTCAATTTGAGGCGGCCCAGTTTCAGCTCGGCGACCACAGAAGCCTGGCCGAGGTGGTGAAGGATCTCGGGGACCACGGTTTCATCCCCTCCTTCTGCACGGGCTGTTACCGCCTGGGGCGCACGGGCAAGGATTTCATGGATCTCGCCAAACCCGGCCTCATCAAGGCCAAGTGCGCGCCCAATGCCCTCTCCACCTTTGAGGAATATCTGCTGGACTACGCGGGGGAGGAAGAGCGCCTGGCCGGTGAATGCGCCATTGCCGCCTCTCTGGACGGCATGGAGGAGCGCACCCGCCGCGTCTCGGAAAAGCTGCTTTCCAAGGTGCGTTCCGGCCAGCGGGACGTCTACTGCTGAGCATGGACAAGGATGCGTCTGTGCGCCGCGAGGACATCCTCAAGCTCCTGTTTGCAACGCCCTATGCCGAATTGCGGCACCGCGCCGCGCGGATAACGGCACGGGAAAAAGGCTCGCATGTTTTCGTGCGCGGGCTTGTGGAATTCTCCAACGTCTGCCGTCGCAATTGCCGCTACTGCGGCCTGCGGGCGGCCAACAGGCAACTCGTGCGCTATACGCTTTCCAAAGACGAAATAATGGAGACCGCAACCGAAGCCGTGACCGCGGGCGCGGACACCATTGTGCTGCAAGCGGGCGAATATGCGGTGCCGCCGCAATGGCTGGCCGGGGTAGTGGACGCCATACGCCGCGACCTGCGCGTGCCGGTGACCCTCAGCGTGGGGGAACAGCCCCGGACGGCCTGCGCCCTGTGGAAGGAAGCCGGTGCCGCGCGCTTTCTGCTCAAGCATGAGACCGCCGACCCACGGCTGTATGCGCGCCTGCACCCGGGCCACACGCTGGCGGAACGCCTCGCAAGCCTGCGTATGCTGCGGGAGCTGGGCTATGAAACGGGTTCGGGTTTCATGGTGGGCCTGCCGGGGCAAAAGCCCGAATCCCTGGCCGACGACATTCTGCTGGCGCGGGAGTTGCGCGTGTCCATGTGCGGGGTGGGGCCGTTCATTCCCCAGGCGGATACGCCTTTGGGAACCCGGCCCGGAGGCACGGCGGCACTGACCCTGCGGGTCATGGCCGTGCTGCGCATCGCGCTGCCCCGGGCCAACATTCCCGCCACCACGGCCCTGGCTACGGTGGATGCGGTCGCGGGCCAGAAGGAAGGCCTGCTGGCCGGGGGCAATGTGCTCATGCCCGGCTTCACGCCGCCGGGATACCGTGAGCACTACCGCATTTACGACAATAAAAACCGCGTGGATACGGCAGCCGCACGCATGGCCGTCGAGGCCGCCGGGCGCACGCATACGCTCGCATCGCCGCCGGAAAGCGAGGAAAACCCGGCGGCCGCCGGAAGAAGCATGAACTGTTCATCGCCGCCCGTGCGGGCGCGACTGACGGATGGAGTCTGATTCACCTGTTACCGCCAGGAGGTTGGAATGCCGCGTATCGTCATGGAGCATATCCAGTATGAGCCCAATGTGCCGCCACAGGGGGCCGACGGCGACAAGATGTTTTTTGTGCAGGTTGATGCGGAAAAATGCATCGGCTGCGACACCTGTCAGGAATATTGCCCCTCAGGGGCGATCTACGGGGAAACCGGCGCGGCGCACGAGGTCGCCTACCCCGAAGCCTGCATCAACTGCGGGCAGTGCCTGACCCATTGTCCGGAATTCGCCGTTTATGAAGTGCAGACCTGGGTGCCGGAACTGCAAAAGAAGCTTCAGGACAAGAGCGTCAAGTGCATTGCCATGCCCGCTCCGTCGGTGCGCTACGCCTTGGGCGAGGCTTTCGGGCTCGCGCCCGGCAGCGTGACCACCGGCAAGATGCTCTCGGCCCTCAAAGCCCTGGGATTCGCCCATTGCTGGGACACTGAATTCACCGCCGACGTGACCATCTGGGAAGAAGCCTCGGAATTTGTACAACGCCTGGGCGAAAAAAAGCATCTGCCCCAATTCACATCCTGCTGTCCGGGCTGGCAGAAGTATGCGGAAACCTTTCACCCCGACCTGCTGCCGCACTTTTCCTCCTGCAAATCGCCCGTGGGCATGAACGGCAGGCTGGCCAAAACCTACGGCGCGGAAAAGCTGAACTATGCTCCCGAACAGATCTACACCGTGTCCATCATGCCCTGCATTGCCAAAAAATATGAAGGCCTGCGTCCCGAGCTGGCCGCCGACGGCCTGCGCGACATCGACGCCACGCTGACCACCCGCGAACTGGCCTACATGATCCGGCAGGCGGGCATAGACTTCAGCAAGCTGCCCGAGGGGCAGCGCGACAGCCTGATGGGAGAATCCTCCGGCGGCGCTACCATTTTCGGGGTGTCCGGGGGCGTCATGGAAGCGGCTTTGCGCTTCGCCTACCAGGCGGTGACCGGCCAGCGTCCGGAATCCTGGGATTTCAAACAGGTGCGCGGCCTCAAGGGGATGAAGGAATACACGGTGACCATCAACGGCATTGAGCTGCGTCTGGCCGTTGTGCATGGGGCCAAACGCTTTGACGCGGTCTGTGAGGAAGTCCGCGCCGGGAAGTCCCCGTATCATTTCATCGAGTTCATGGCCTGTCCCGGCGGCTGCGTCTGCGGCGGCGGCCAGCCCCTGATGCCGACCCTGCTGGAATACGCGGAGCGCAAGGCCTCCAGCCTCTACGGCAGTCTCAGGAAACGCCTTGCCGATATGAACACCAACGCCTAGGGGGCCATATGTCCATACTGACGAGCACAAGACGGGGATTTTTAAAAGGCGCGTGCATTCTGTCCGGCGGCCTCTTGCTGGGTGTGCGCATGGTCAACAAGGCCTATGCGGGAGCCAGAGAAATCAAGGACTACATGCGCGACCGCGTCAACGCCGTATACGGCGCCGACAAGACCTTTCCCAAGCGGGCCTCCCAGGACAACGCACAGGTCAAGGCCCTTTATGATTCCTGGCTCGGCAAGCCGCTGGGCCATAAATCGGAAGAACTGCTTCACACCAAATGGTTCGACAAATCGGAAGGCCTCAAGAAGCTTACGGCTTCAGGCGCGTACCCCAATCCTCGCCACAAGGATTTCGCGGGCAACGCCTATCCGTATGAATAAGCGCCGGGCTCTTCCGCCCAAGGGCTGATACGCACAGCCCCACCCAGACCCCGGCCGGCGCGGTTTTGCCCAATCGCGCCGGCCGTCCCGGTTTTCCCGGTCGCTCGCCGCCGCGCAACCGGTCCCTTTTCGCAAGGAGTCCACCCATGACCGAAGCGCCCAAGGGCCTTCGCCTGCACATTGCGCTTTTCGGACGCCGCAATGCGGGCAAGTCTTCATTGCTCAACGCCCTGTCCGGACAGCCGGTGTCCATTGTTTCGGATACGCCCGGCACAACGACAGACCCTGTTGAAAAAACGCTGGAAATGGCCCCGCTGGGGCCGGTGGTCTTTCTGGACACCGCCGGTCTGGACGACGACGGCGAATTGGGCAGATTGCGCGCGGAGCGCAGCCTGGAGATCATGCGCCGGACCGACGTGGCCCTGCTGGTGACGGACGGGCGGATCTGGGGGCGGACCGAGGCGGCTGCGGCCGCCCGGCTGCGTTCCCTGGCGATTCCCTTTGTGGTGGTGCGGAACAAGGCGGACGCCGATTCCGGCGCGAAGGAAACAACGGATGCCCCCGACAGGCCGGAAGGCCTGGACGCCGCCGTGCCCGTCATACGCGCCTCGGCCCGCAGCGGTCTCGGCCTGGACGAGATACGCGCGGCCATCGAACGCGTCGCGCCGGAAAGCGCCCTGCGCCAGCCCCCGCTGCTCAGCGATCTGCTGCCGGAACAGGGCGTTCTGCTGCTCGTCGTGCCGCTTGATACGGGCGCGCCTCGGGGGCGGCTCATTCTGCCCCAGGTGCAGGCCATTCGCGACAGCCTGGACGGACGCAAAATCTGCCTGGCGACGACGGACAAAGACCTGCCTGCAGCGCTGCTGCGCCTCAAAGAAGCCCCGGATCTTGTGGTCTGCGATTCCCAAGTGGTCCATGCGGTGGACCGGGAGACGCCTTCGGACATCCCCATGACCACCTTTTCCGTGCTCATGGCCCGTTTCAAGGGGGATCTGCCAGCTCTGGCCCGTGGGGCCGCCGCACTCGGACGACTTCACCCCGGTGACAGCGTGCTGATTCAGGAGGCCTGCTCCCACCATCCGCAGCACGACGATATAGGTCGCGTCAAGCTGCCGCGCCTGTTGCGCGGGCTGGCCGGGGGCGAGCTGCATTTCAGGATGGCCGCGGGCAAGGAATTTCCGGACTCCGCCGGAGACTGCGCGGCCGTCGTGCACTGCGGCGGCTGCGTCATCACGCGCGGGCAGATGCTGGCCCGGCTGCGCGCCGCGACCGAGGCGGGCTGCCCTATGACCAATTACGGTCTGGCCATTTCCCTGGCGCAAGGCGTGCTGGCCAGAGTGCTTTCTCCCTTTCCGGACGCTTTGCGCGCTTACCGGAAGGCCCGCGCGCAAGCCTGACTCAGTCGTCGAAGCCGTGGGGATGCGTGCAATGCCATTCCCAGGCCGAGGCGATGATGCCCTCAATGTCCACCCTGGGCTCCCAGCCCAGTATCTCCCGCGCGCGCTGCGCAGAGGCCACCAGCCGGGCCGGATCGCCCGCCCGGCGCGCCCCCGCGCGCACCGGAACAGCGTGGCCCGTGACCCGCCGCGCGGCCTCAATCATCTCCCGCACGGAAAAGCCCCGGCCGTTGCCCAGATTGCAGATGACGCTTTCGCCGCCGCGCCGCAGGTAATCCAGGGCGCGCATATGGGCGTCGGCCAGGTCCATGACGTCCAGGTAGTCCCGAATGCAGGTGCCGTCGGGCGTGGGATAGTCCTCGCCGAACACCGTGATATGTTCGCGCAGGCCCAGGGGCACCTGGAGGATCAGGGGAATGAGATGGCTTTCCGGCCGGTGGTCCTCGCCGATGGCTCCGCCGGGCAGCGCCCCGGCCACATTGAAATAGCGCAGTACCACGGAGCGCATGCCGTGCGCCAACCCCACCCAGCGCATGATGTTTTCCATCATCAGCTTGCTTTCGCCGTAGGGGTTGGCGGGCCGGGTGGGGTCGCTCTCCTCGATGGGCACGCGCCGCGGCTCGCCGTAGACCGCCGCCGTGGAGGAAAAGACGATCTTGTCCACGCCATGCCGCCGCATGGCTTCCAGCAGCATCTGCATGCCGTGGACATTGTTGTTGAAATAGGCCAGCGGCTTTTCCATGCTCTCGCCCACCAGAGAACTGGCCGCGAAGTGGAGCACCGCGTCGATGCGGTTTTCGCTGAAGACCCTGTCCAGGGCCTCGGGATCGCGAATGTCGCCTTCATGAAGGCGCACGCCCGCAGGCACGGCCCGGCGATGGCCGGTCAGGAAATTGTCGATGACCACGGCTTCCTCGCCGCGGGCCAGCAGGGCGCGTACATTATGCGAGCCGATGTACCCGGCTCCGCCGCAGACCAGAATCGCCATGCTTCTTCTCCCTCTTTATCAGGCTTGCGTCAGTTGCCGCGCGCTGTCGTCAAATAATCCACCCCATAAAAATCCCGCTGAAGGCCGCTGCGGGCCTTCGCTCATACGCGGGTCCGCCACACAGTGCTGGACCCGCTGCAATTTTGGCCCGTAACGTCCTCTTTGGCAAGACGGAGCGTGAGATGGAACACGGCGTGTCAAAACAAGGGGGGCGGCCACAGTGTAAACGCCGCCATCGGTGTGGGCGCAGGCCGCGTCAAAGACAGTCGGATATGATGCCAATGAAAAATCTGCTGTGTTTTTTGGATGACGGGCAAGCTGTCGCGCAATCCGGGGGAAATACGGCCGCCCGAGCCGGATGGACCGGCGTCGAATCCGCGCCCCTGTACCACTGTCCGGCCCTATGCTTCGGCGGCATCCCCGCCGTTTTCAACATCCGGCGCGGCGTCGATATTCGCATTGACCACGCTGGCTCCGGCCGGGGGCGGCAATGCGCCCGCCTCGCGCATTTCCGCATAGAAGACACAGCCGTTTTTGCCCATATGCTTGGCCTGATACGTGGCCTCATCGGCATGCTGGTAGAGTTCCGCGAAGCTGCGCCCGTCGCCGGGGGCGCAGGCCACGCCCATGCTGGCGGTCAGCACGCAACGGTTTTCACCCTCGCCCCATTCCGTGCGCAGTTCGCCGCCCAGTTTGGCGGCCCGCTTGCGGATATGAAGCATGCTCAGCCGCTCGGTACAGAAGACCAGAAATTCGTCGCCGCCGATGCGCCCCACAATGTCCGCGGAACGAAAATTCTGACGGATGATCCGGGCCATGGCGCAGATGGCCTGATCTCCCACGGCGTGGCCCAGACGGTCGTTGATGATCTTGAAGTTGTCGAAATCGATCATGAACAGCGCATAGCCGCCCGCCGCCCCGTCCAGGTTGTGACGGTCAAGGAAACGGGCGATGGCCTGTTCCGTGGCCAGCTTGTTGTACATGCCGGTGGCGCTGTCGCGCGCGGCCTGATTGCGCAGGGTGAGCTCCAGGTTCTTCTGGTTGTCGATGTCCGTGATGATTCCGATGACGTAGATGGGCCAGCCGCTGTCGTCCATGATGTTGGAGGCTTCGATCCTGTACCAGCGGTACAGGCCGTCCACGTCGCACAGACGCATTTCCGCCACGCGCTTGGTCTGCTGCAGGGCGTCCTGGAAGTCCCGCAACGCGTCCCGGTCGTCCGGATGCACCGGAATCTGGCTGCCGTCCGGGTCCGGCTCCAGAATGTTAAAGGCCGAACCGAAAAGCTGCATCCAGCGCGTGCTGCAATAAAAGTCGCCGTTGAGCAGGTCCTGCTCAAAAATGCTGATATCGTGCTGCTCAAGAATGAACTGGTAGCGCTCGTCGGAAATACGCTGGGCCTGCTGTATTTCCTTGTTGCGCGTAATATCGAAGACAATGCTTGCGATATAGGGCTGACGCCGTTCGTCATAGGCCAGGGTGCCCTTGTTGTAGAGCCAGACCAGATTGCCGTTTTTGGCCCTGGTGCGGTACTCCACATCAATGGCCTTGCTCTGTTCCAGCTGCCGGGAAATGGTCAGCAGAACCTCGTCGCGGTCTTCCTCGTAAATGGTGTTGGCAAAAGTATTTTCGTAAATGCGCTCGAACTCTTCCCGGCTGTAGCCCAGCAGATCCAGATAATTCCGGCTGAGAAACAGAAACGTGCCGTCCACGCCGCTGACCTTCTGAACTCCGCCGGAAATATTGGCGATAATGGCGCTGTATTCCTCCTGCTGGCTGCGTATCTTGCGGTGGGAACGGCGCTGGCTGTACATGAGATAGAGCAGCAGCAAAACGGCGATGACCGTTACACGCAGCATCAGCGTGCGGGTGACGGCATTCTGCTGGTCGATGCGCTCATTCAGAACGCTTTGCGGCAGAATGGAAACCAGCTGCCAGTCGTTTTGCGCCAGAGGCACGCGGCTCATATAAAAGGAATAGCCGGCGCCTTTGAAATGCAGCACCCTGTCGCCGCTGCGGCGCATGTCCTTGAAGAAATCCTGTACCTGGGAGACCGTATGCGGCGATTGCGTCTGCCTGAAGCGCCTGATCAGGTCGTCCAGATCCCGTCCCTGCGGCAAAGCGCCGAAAAGCACATGGCCCTGGCTGTCGAAAACCAGGTTTGAGGTCCGGCCGTCAAAGGCCCTGGTTTCTATGCTGGCCTGCAAGGCGTCAATATTGATGCCCGCCACCAGCACGGCCCGGACCTTGCCCTCGCGCGTCACAGGTACGGCCAGAGCCAGCACCCGGTTGCGGTCGAAGGTGGCAACCATGTCGGAGGAAACGCCCACGCCGTCGTGCAGGGCGCGCTGGAAGTAGGCGTCCGCGCTGAAGTCGAGCTCTTTGTCCAGAGCGGAAAAGCCCTTGCCGTCCGGCGCCAGAATGCCGAAATTGCGGATGCTCGGTTCCAGCAGCAGGCCGAAATTCTCGGCATTTTCTCTGGTGACCGGATTTTCGCAGGAAGAAAGCAGACGGGCTACTCCCTCCAGATCGCGGAAACGTTCCTTGAGCTGGCGCTGAAAGTTCTCCGCCGCGTAATGCGTGGATTCCTGCAGGCGCTGGGTCAGAGTGGTGGTAATGTCCTGTTTGGTGCTGGCGTTGTAGTCCCGGATGGAATAAAGCAGCCCCCCGAGCAGCGCGGCGAGGAACAGCGCGGAAACTATGGCGGTGGACAATTTGGACATGCGGCCATCCATTACAGGCATTGCCATCCGAAAACCTTCCGCCGCGGCGCGGCACCCGCAAACAGCGAGCCGGTCTTCCCGGGCACGGACGGCATCCTCCCTGAAAACAGGGGGCTCCGGCACGGGCATTTTCGCGGGCAAACTGAGATTGTGAGCAAGAGGATAGCCGCATTGTCGGCAAAAGGGAAGCTGCCGGAACCGGGGTAAAGATAAAAAAAGTGCCCCTTACGAGGCACTTACGACATGCGGTCAGAACGCGGCCGGAATTCAGCTCAATTTGGAGAGCAGGGTCTCCTTGATGGAGTCGATGCTGCCTTCGCCGTTGAGTTCGATGTATTTGGTCTTGCCCTCGTCGGCCAGCTTCTTGAAGAAGTAGGCGGCGGCCAGGGTACCGTCGGTGGTATTGTAATAAATGTCGTGGCGCTTGTTGATGGCGTTCTCGTCCTGGTCGTCGCTGCGCGCGGAAAGCTCGGCCCCGCAGACCCGGCATTTGTCGCCGTCGGGCTTGATGGCGTCAATAAAGATATTGTTGGGGTGGTTGTTGTTTTCCTTGCAGAGACGGCGGCCCATGATCCGGTTTTTCGCCACTTCGCGCGGCAGCAGAATTTCCACCACGTAGTCGAGCTTGAGACCTTCTTTCCGCAGGGCTTCCCAGAGCTTCTGGGCCTGGACCATATTGCGGGGGAAGCCGTCCAGCAGCCAGCCGTCCTTGCCCTTGGTCTTCAGGGTTTCCAGCACCATGGGAATGGTGATGTCGTCGGGCACCAGGTCGCCGCGGTCAATATAGGCCTTGGCTTTTTTGCCCAGCTCCGTGCCGCCGCCGATATGTTCGCGGAAGATGGCGCCGGATTCGATGTGAGCAAGATTGTACTTTTGTTTGATCAGATTGCCCTGGGTGCCCTTGCCGCTGCCGTTGGGTCCGAAAATCAGGATATTCACCGTTGCTCTCCTTGACGGAACCGGATGTTAATTTGTGCAAAAAAGAACACGCTCTTTGCGGTTCTAGCCCGGAAAACCCGCTCTGTCAACGGGGGCGGCGAAGAACGCAGGGTCATTCCGTTCCCTGCCGTTGTTTTGTTCTGCCCTTCGGGCATTAGCGGGATACCTCATCCGTATGCCAAGCCCATAGAATTAAGTACCCTATGAAAAGTAACCTGCTCCAAATACAAAATCACTCTGCCTACGGCAGGAGAACAAAATGGCCCTGGCGAGAAACGGACGGCTCGTGGGATTGTCCGGCGGGCAGCCCAAAAGGCATATCGCGTTCACAGCTGTCAGCGGAACAGCTTCCAGGTTCCCTCCACAATGCCGCCCAACACGTCCACAAATCCCGAGGTAATCCCGCCGATGGTGTTCAGGATCAGCTTGCCCGCGCCGATGGAAGTTTTGCTGTCGTGCAGGCTGCCGTAGAGGCGCAGGGGGAAATCGGGCAGATTTTTCATATTCACGGTAAAGTTGCAGTCCAGGGTTTCCTTGTTGAGATCTATCCAGCCGCCGCCGTGAACCTTGAGCCCCGGTCCCTGCAGGCTGAAGTCGCTGCTGTGGACCACCCCGGACGCGATATCGCCCGAGGCCGAGGCCAGATCAAAACGCGTGGGCTTGCCCTTGAGTTGGCCGTCAGTGCCGCGTTTCTGGTAGGAACCGTCGCGCACGCTAAAACGCCAGAGGCCGTTCAGGGCGGCGGGCAGCTGGCCCGGTCCGGTCAGGGCGCCCCGCACCTCGGAACTGATGCTGCCCCGGCCTCCCAGGGCCGCGCTGCCGCCCCTGTCCCGGCTGGCGGCGGTCAGGTCGAAGTCCGTCACGGAGAGGGAACTTTCAAAACGCAGGCCCTTGGTAAAGTCGATGCCCGCCCGGCTTTGCAGGGGCGCGCCGTAAAAACGGCCTGTATTGGGCCCGCAGTTCAACTGGCCGTTTTCCAGATTGAGCGGCAACTTGAGATCCTGCACCTTGAAACGCCAGCCGGTCAGTTGTTTGACGCGCAGTTCGCCCTTGGCGCTGAAACCGCGCATGAAGCTGAAATCCCAGGCGCCGCCCGCCGGTTTGACCGCGCGCCCCTTGGCCGCTTTGGCATTCTTGTCGTCCAGGTAGCGGTTCAGGTCGACATTGTCCACGGAAAGGGAGAACGTCAGGCCCGGCTGTTTGCGGATAGAGGCGCTCAGCGAGCCGCTGACCGAGCTCTGGTCCACACGGGCGCGGATGTTGCTGAGAGAGAACGTTTCCGGAGTGCCCTTAAAATCCGTCTCCAGAGAGAGCGTGTTCAACCCGGGCGGCAGCTTAGCCGCCGTGCTGAAAGCCTGCCGCAGGGTACGGCTCAGGTCCCGGCTGAACGCGGAAACCGAGCCTTGCCAGGCAAGGCCGCCCTTGCCGCTGTTGACCTGGGCCTGGCCCCGCAGCTCCACGCCCAGCGCATTGGCATGGGCCTTGCCGACTGCGAGCTGGTTGCGCGCGCCCTGGCAGGAAAATTCGCCGCTCAGGTCCGCCTGCAGGCCCTCGGGCAGCGCACTGAGCGCCGGACTCAGGCGCAGCGCCAGGCTGCCAGGCAGGTTCTGAAAGTCCAGATTACCGTTGCCGCCGCCGTCGCCGCTGAACCAAAGTCGGCCGTTCAGATCCGCCCGGCCGTTCAGGTCCACGCTGTCCAGCGCGCCGCTCCACTGGCCGTCCAGGCCCAGACGGCCCTTTTCCCAGGCGGCGGAACGGGCCTTGAGTTCCACATCCATGCCCGTGAAGGCCAGGCTTCCGGACGCGCCGGGCAGGCGCAGGGCCCCCTGCTCGCCGCGCGCGCTCACCGTACCCCGCAGTTTGCCCAGAAAGACGTCCAGTTCCCGGCCCTGGCTCATGATGTCCACATCGGCCCGCAGGCGGCCGCTTTTGATGGGCAGCACGGGCATCGCCTTGCCCAGGAGAGCGCCGTTCACGTCGCGGAAGCGCATCTTGATGGCATAGGGAAGCTCGGGACCGCCGCCCAGAATGCACTCTCCGCGCACGCTGCCGCCGTAGAGCCGCCCCTCCGCCGTGAGCAGGGTGTCTTCCAGGCCGTTTTTGTCCATCTTGCCGGGGCTGATGACCACCTTGGCGTCCTCAATGAGCAGAGGGCCGTAATCCACTTTGGCGGCGGCCAGCCGGATGTCGTAGTCCACGCCGGTTTCGCCGGGTTTGAGAGGCTCGCCGGGCAGCGGCGTCAGCGAATCGTGAAAAAAACGGGGCCCCAGGGGCGGTTTGCCCACGGACTCGGGAATCGCCAGTCCCAGATTGAGGCGCTCGGCCCTGAGATCCAGAGCCACCTCCGGCTTGGCCCAGCTGGCAACCCCGCCCGAACCGGTAAAGCGCGCCCCAGCGCAGCGCACCGCAATGCGCGGCACCGTCAGGCCCAGGCCGTCCAGATGGAAATCCAGATTGCCGTCGGTAAGGTTGTCCAGGGCCAGTTGCAGGCCGGGCGCGAGATTGCGGGCAAAGCCCAGCCACTGGGTCAGGCTCGCGCGGTGCAGCAGCAGGCGGCCGTCCAGGCTGAAGTCCTGTTCCTTGTTTTGCAGCGCGCCGGGCAGGCGCAAGGTCCCGCTGAGCTCCCCGCTGTCCGGCCCGAGCTCCAGCCGGAGCCGCTCCAGGTTGACAATCGGCTCGCTGCCGCGCATGGCCGCCGTGCCCGCCACGGAGAACGGCAGCGACTCCCGGTCCTTGGCCAGTTCCCCGCGCAGATCCGCGCGCGCCGTCCAGCCCGTGGCCCCGCCCTGCAGATCCAGGGCCATGTTGAAGCGCTCAAGAAAAGGCGGCCAGCGCAGCGAGCCGCTGAGCCGCAGCTTGGGCGTGGCCGTGAGCGGCGTCCGCAGGTCGCTTTCCCCTTCGGCCAGAAAATTGTCCAGGCGGATCAGGGGCGCTCCCTGCCGCCGCAGCAGAACCGCGCCCAGATGCACTCTGCCGCTGACAACGGCCGGGGCTTCCGTGTCCAGGCGGCATTGCAGGCCGCTCAATTGCAGGTGCGCGCCGTCCGTGCCGATGAGTTCGGCTTCGCCCTGGACAATGGTCATGCGGCAGCCGTCGGGCAAATCGGGCAGGCCGCCGCCGTTCCCGCGCAGGCGGGCCGCCAGCGCGTCCATGTCCCCCAGGGGCAGGGGCAGCGCACCGCCCAGCTTGGGCCGCAGCAGGGAAATGTTGCGCGGCACGAATTCCCCGCGCAGCAGAGCCAGAAAATCAGGCCGCAGCGTGGCATAGGCCACGGAGAAATGCAGGTCCTTTCCCCGCACCGAGGCGTTGCTCACCGCGATGGAAGGCACGGGCAAAAGCACCACGTCCACGGCTTCCACACAGAAGATCAGGCCCGTGCGCGCGGAAATCCCGTCCAGATAGTGGCGGGTGAGAGCCTCGGGATTACGCTGCAAAAGATAGAAGGCCGTCGCCAGCAGAACCGACAGCACAAGCAGCAGCGCCAGGAAAATGCGCAGAAGAAGACGTAAGCGGCGGGCAGTCAAAAACATGGTTGTTATTCCACGCCTTGACGCCATGGGGCGTCGGGGCTAGTTAGGAAAACGCGGTTAATGGCCTTGTTGTTCCCATTAACCGGCGTTTCCTCAGGAAAAAGTATTTTATCTTGCCGTATTTGGCAACAGCCCGGCGGTCGCGCCGCCAGTCCGTTCCGGGGGGCTATGCAACGTCTGTTATGGATCGGCAGCCCTTTTTTCTGCCAGTCTCTGCGCTCCTGCGGCTGGCAGGATGTGGCCCTGCACAATTTTGAAGACGCCCGCGTATTCTGCTGGGAAGAACTGGTGCGCCTGGCCGGGTTCATCCCGGACGTATTGGTGGTGGCCGACAAAAGCCGCCCGCCCTTTGTGCTGGGCATGGAGCGCTTTCCCTGTTTGACGGTTTTTTAC
Organism: Desulfovibrio sp. 3_1_syn3; assembly: GCF_000145315.2. Lineage (NCBI taxonomy): Bacteria > Pseudomonadati > Thermodesulfobacteriota > Desulfovibrionia > Desulfovibrionales > Desulfovibrionaceae > Desulfovibrio > Desulfovibrio sp. 3_1_syn3. The sequence goes on along the minus strand of NZ_ADDR02000001.1, from coordinate 1,545,417 downwards.
AGCGTGGATTCGCACATCCACAGCTGGCAGCCCCTGTACGCCCAGGGCTTCGACGCCTGCCTGGTTTCCCTGCGCGACGATCTGGAGCTTTTTTCCGGCCCCTTTCTGCCGCCCGAGCGCGTCTGGTGGTCGCCGCCCTTCGCACAGGACGACGACCAGCCCCGCCCCGGCATGCCCAAGCTCTGGGACTGCCTGTTCGTGGGCACGGTCAACGAAAACACGCCCCGGCGCGCCGCCTTTCTGCGGGAACTGACGAGTCGCCTGCCGGGCCTGCACCAGACGCGCGGCAACTACCGCGAGCTCTTTCCGCAGGGGCGCGTGCTGCTCAACCATTGCGAGCACGGGGACCTGAATTTCCGGGTCTTTGAAGCCATGGGCTGCGGCGGCTGCCTGGTGACGCCGCGCGTGGGGCACGGCCTGGCCAAACTTTTCGTGGACGGCGAACACTTGGTGGGCTACACACCGGACGATGCGGGAGACGCGCTGTTCCGCATCGAACTTCTGCTCAAGAATCCCGAGCTGGTGACCTATATCGGGGAAACCGCCCTGGCCGAGACTGACGCCAGGCACCGGGCCAGGCACCGGGCACAGGCCTTCACGGACCATCTCTGCGATCTCTGGATGCAGGATGCCGCCGCGCTGATCGCCGCGCGCCAAGCCAGAGCCGAGGCCATCCGCGAGGAATGCCTGAAAATGCCCTATCTGCTCTGGGCCGAGGAGCTGGCGGAACCGGATCTCAAGGCCGCCTATCTGGCCGCGGCCAGAGGAAATTACGGGCTGGCGGAATCAGAGCATTTTCACAATAAGCGAAAATCTCAAGCGTAATTTGTTCTGGCGGATCACAGACATCCGGCGAAACGATTCAGCGGCGGCCCGCAGGGTCGGCGCCCGCGTCCGCAAGCGGATCAAAATGCAGGTCCAGGGCCGGATCAGGGGCGGGATTGTCCTCACGGCCGAACCGATCAGTCCGGGCGGACGGGGCCGGGTCCTCAAAGCTCAGATGCAGCAGGGGATCGCGGGCCGGAAGGGTTTCGGTGGGCCGGGGTTCGGAACCGGCGCTGCCGTCCAAAGCGTCTAGGCGCGATTCCATGGCCCGTAACAGGACGCGCATCTGGGCGTGTTCGTCACGCAGAACCTGGCAGAGGCGTTCCTGGCTGCGCAGCATATAGAACAGCACGGCCAGCATGCCCAGAAAGCAGAGAAAGATAAACAACATGATGGAAAACATGGCGGGCCTCACAAAAGCGCTGTGCGCGCCGGGCGGGCCGGAAAAGCCCGTCCGCGTCGCGCCTTCCCGCTTATATACGTTAGCCCCGGCTTGGGCAAGGAGGATTTATGGCCGCTCCGCGTCTTGAGCCGCATCTGGTCATGGCCGACCAGAGCGGCAACATCTATGACGATCCGCAATTGCTGATGGTCTGTCGCCGGGGTGCCCAGTGGGGCCTGCCGCGTCCCGACGAACTCATGCCCCTGCCCGAGGAAAGCGAGCTTTTTCTTCTGCCGGGCCGCCGGGCCGTGGGCCTGAATCCGGAAAGCGGCGAAACCGAGGTTCTGGACCAGCTGGCAGTGGCCGCCTTTGCCGCGCCCGCGCACACCCTTTCGGCCCACCCGGCCTATGAAAGCGAAACCGGCGCGCCCCTGCTGCCCCTTTTCGCCTACGGCGCGGTGGGCTTCGCGCACGGCCGCTTTTACGTCTGCGCCCGCAAGGTGGACCAGGACCCGCGCCAGCGGTTCCAGCGCATCCCGCGCGTCCGCATTGAGCAGAACGTGCGGCGCCTGTTGCGCGAGCACCCGGACAACCGCTTGGTCCGCCATATTCTGGACAATTGCGTGCTGCGCTACGACTGTCCGGCGGCGCGCAACTTCGCTCTGGGCCGCTATGAAGCGCCGCTGCCCACCTCGCGCGCCTGCAACGCGCGTTGCGTGGGCTGCATTTCGGCCCAGGACAAGGATTCGCCCGTGGCCGTGACGCCCCAGTGCCGTCTGGCCTTCACTCCCGAAGCCGCCGAAATCGTGGAAGTCATGCGCCTGCACCAGAGCCGGGAAACGGCCACGCCCATCTATTCCTTCGGCCAGGGCTGTGAGGGCGACCCCCTGACCAATGCGGACCTGCTGGTGGAAAGCGTGCGCCTGTTCCGCACCGGCGGCGGCCGGGGCACGGTCAACTGCAATACCAATGCCTCCAATCCCGAGGCTGTGGCCCGTCTGGCCGAGGCCGGGCTGACCAGTATGCGGGTGAGCTGCAACAGCGCCCGCGAGGCGCTCTACCGGCGTTACTACCGGCCCGCCGATTACAGCTTCGCCGACGTGCGCGCTTCCATCCGCGAGGCGCGGCAACGCGGCATCTTCGTCTCGCTCAACCTGCTGTTCTTCCCCGGCGTCACGGATACCGAAGAGGAACTGGAGGCCCTGGCCCGCCTGGTGGGCGAAAACGGCGTGAGCATGATCCAGTGGCGCAATCTGAACATCGACCCGGAATGGTATTTCCGGCTGATGAGCGGCCGGGAGGGAAGCACCTCCCCCGCGGTTCCGGACGCCGCGCTGGACACGGCGCCGAGCATGGGCCTGACCGTGTTCATGAAGCGGCTCAAAAAGCTCTGTCCCTGGCTGCGCTACGGCTACTTCAATCCCTATCTGGGCGACAGAGCGGAAATCACGGCCCCCCTGCCCGGCGCGTGGCGCATGCCCGAGCCCGAGGCCAGGAGCGCCCTCGGCGCCGCGGGGGCCGAGGAATAGGCGCTCCGGCAGGGAAGCATGGTCTCTATCACATACCGACATACGGCTTCCGGCAAGGTTGAATTTGTGGCTTCCCGGAATGCCGCGCAAAGGTATCCCTGGCATCTGCATGCGGCGCATTGGGTAAGCGGCGTCGTGCTGTCCGGCGGCCTTGTGCTGGAAACCCGCGCCGAGGCGCGTTACCTGTGGACCGGCGGCTATTTCAGGATTCCCCGGCGTGTGCCCACAGGCTGTTTCTTGAACCCGGAACAACCCTGCTGGCGGCCTGCCTGCCGACGAATTCCTCCATCCTCCCGTATGACGCCCGGCTTGCCGGGCTGGTACGCGAAGCCTGCGTGCCTCTCGCTCTGGGCGCGCGAGCAGAGCACCTGGGCCGATATCTCCTCCACGCGCAACCGCCGGAAGAAAGCACTGCGGAACCACCAATACAAAGCGTGTGCCGCCTGCTGCTGGACGACCCCGCCACGCCCTGGCCCCTCAAGCGACTGGCCGCCCTGGCGGGTTACAGCCCCTGGCATTTTCTCCGTCGTTTCCGCCGGGAGACCGGCCTGACGCCCCACGCCTTTTATCTGCTCTGCCGCCTGCGCCTGGCGCGCCCTGTTGCGGGCAGATACGGCAGCGGCCGAGGCCGCCGTATCCGCCGGTTTTACGGACCAGAGCCATCTGCACAAGCTGTTCAGGCGACAGCACGGCATGACGTCGGAGCAGTTCCGGCGGGCAAGCCTCAGGCTGGAAGCGTGATGAATTTGGCGAACAACCAGAGGCCGTTTTCGCCCGCGCGGACTTCATGCGGCGTCTTGGCGGGCAGGATCGCCATGCTGCCCGGCAGATAGGCGATCTCTCCCTCCGGCGTCAGGCACACGCCGCTTCCCCCGACAACTTCATGCAGTTCCAGGCTCGTGCCGTGGGCGTGCCTGCCGATCCCGCGCCGGGCTTCAATCCTGACCAGGTGGCAGCTCAGCAAGCCCTCCGTCAGCTCAGGCATGACCAGATTTTTCAGAAACACGCCGGGAAAATCCTTATGCTCCTTCCAGGGTTCCACCGCGAGCACCGGTAGCTGACCGGCAACAGTCAAACGCCCCTTGGCAAAGCAGTCAAACAGCTCCTTCTGCATCTCATCCTCCTTGATTGGCTTTGCCCCTTCCATAGGACGAAACGCGGGCCTTTTATTGTAAAAATTTGCCGTACTCCGTGCTGCCGCCCCCGGGCAAGAGATGCGCAATTTCCACTTGACGAAACAGGGCTGGGTGGCTATTTCCTTTTTGAACGAATTGAAAAAGAATTTCAATTTTATTCCAATACGTCCGAGCCAGAAGGAGAAGGCCATGAGCAAGATTTTAATCGTTTACGGTTCCAGCACCGGCAATACCGAGAGCATCGCCCACAAGCTGGAGCAACAGCTGGCCGCAGCCGGGCATGAAGTGACGGTGCTCAACGCCGCCGATGCCTCGGCCGAACACCTGGCCGATGGTTATGACGCCGTATTGTTCGGCGCTTCGGCCTGGGGCGTGGACGACCTGGAACTGCAGGATGATTTTGCGCCGCTGTTCGAAGAATTCGACGTCATGGACCTCAAGGGGCGCAAGCTGGCCGCCTTTGCCTCGGGCGACCGGGATTACGAACACTTCTGCGGCGCCGTGGACGTTATCGAGGCCCGCAGCAAGGAGCTGGGCGCCGAGATCATGATCGACGGCCTGCGCCTGGAAGGCGACGGCGGCTCCGCGCCCGATGAAATCGAATCTTTTGTCCAGGCCGTACTGAAGAAGCTGTAATCCTCCTCATACAGCCCTCCTGAACGCGAACGCCGGTCAGAAACCGGCCAAGCAGCTGCCATGAGAAAGGCCCGGAACCATCGGGGTTCCGGGCCGCTTGCTTGTCAGGGCGTGGGCGCTTCTCCCATATTGCGGGGCCAAGCCGAGCCGTTTCAGCAGCGCCGGAAGAATTTCCGATCCGGTTTGCCCACGGCGACGGCTGTCGGAAATGGCGGCTTGGCGGGCTCCCATCCCCCGGGCCGGTTCCGCTTGTCCCGCGCAGCCGGTGACGTTCAGGATTCGGACACAAGCATCAGAAAAGGCGGCGTCCATTGTCGCTCTCCTTGCTAAAGCAATGGGAGAGGGACGTTCGCCTGTTTTGAACCAAAAATCAAAACCACCCGCATAGCGGGTGGTTTGCTCCAGCCCTATAAGGGCTTGTTACCGGCCAGCGTCTAAAGGCGCTGGCTTTCACTTTGTTCAAGCCCAGTGCCCTTGCCGCTTTGGCTTACCCCTGGAAGGGGTTTTGGTATTCTCGGGTACTTACTCGATCTTGCAGAATATCATGCTTCTCTTGCTGCTGAATGTATTTTTTGACCGTTACCTCATTGAGTCCTACCGTACTGACGAAATATCCTTCCGCCCAGAATTTCCTATTGCCAAATTTGTACTTCAGGTTTGCATGCTTATCGAAAATCATCAATGAGCTTTTTCCTTTCAGGTACCCCATGAAACTTGATACACTGATTTTTGGAGGAATACTCACCAGCATGTGCACATGATCCGGCATGAGATGGCCCTCGATAATTTCAACACCTTTATATTTGCATAAGTCCTTAAGAATTTCTCCGATACTTTCTCGAATGTTGGCAAATATTATTTTCCGCCTGTATTTTGGAGAAAAGACAATGTGATACTTGCACAACCATTTTGTGTGGGCTAAACTTTGAACTCGAGTTCCCATATAAAAACACCTTTCCCTTAAAAATTACGATGGGCTTGAACAACTCTATCGTATGGGAAAGGTGTTTTTTGTATAACAAATTATTTCCACCCGCATAGCGGGTGGATTTCTGTTTCGCTCGCAAACGCTCGCTCAACTGGCTAAAGCCCCTTACTAAAAAACCTCTTGAGGCTGGAGCCTCAAGAGGTTTTTCTGTTGCCGTTCCGGAGCTGTTTGGGGAGTGCCCGGGAACATGCCTGCCTGTGGGGAGGCATATAAACCGAATCATCCACAGATCGTAAGCACGATCGACGGAGACTTCGGGTGGAGAGAGGCAGCCATTCTTCCGAAAGACAGGTTGGAAAGTATGTTTTTGCATGAGCGGCGGGAGGGAAAAAGACATTTAAAAACCTAAAGCAAATTGAGTTCATGCCGATATGGGCGGTAACTGGCGTTAACCTGTCACTTTTGTTCCAGTGGATGACAGCAGTAAGCATACAAAAACTTACGGAAGGATGTATTGCAATAATATTCCGTAATAATAAAAATTAAATAAGCCTATATTTTATTTTATAAAGGTATTATTCTTCATATTTTACATTCTAAATTATGTTTTTATAACCAAATACACATATCATTATAAAAAGAGGGCAACTGCTTTTATAAATTCCTGAGGAGAAAAAAATGAAACACAACTTGTGAATATGGTATGTGCCTGTTTCAAACGGCACCGGGAGGCTTCAGGTCAAGGCCACAATCTTTTCTGGAACTCTTCCTCAATTTCATGTGAAACAAATGGCATCATGGAGAAGAATGTCAGAAACTACTGTCAAAGGTTGCTAGGTGAATTATGAAATTGCAGACAAAATTGATTCTTGGCTTTTCATTAGTTCTTTTTATGACTCTGGCGCTGGGAGGAGCCTCTTATTACCTGACGGATGAGATGAGCCGGTTTTCCGGCCAGGCAGCGCATATCGAGAACAGTAAAACAGCCCTGCTGAACACACAGGCCGCCTATCTGCGTTATATCGTTTATGGGAGCGACAGCTTTGCCCAGCGTGCCCGGGAACAACTGGCGGAAGCCAAAAAGCAGTTCGAATTGTGTCTCCCCATGGTTGCGAGCCCCGAAAACAGGCAGAAAATGTCGGGTTGCATCAAGCAATTGGAGGCCATTCTGCCGGTTTTACAGAAATGTATTGACGACCAGAAAAAAAGCATACGTCTGCTGGCTCAGGCCGATGAAGCCCGCGTGGGTCTGACAAAGGCCTTTGATGCCATGGAGGCCATGATTCGCGAGGTAATGCTCACTCAGGGCGTTGACGCGACCAGCATCGACAACCAGACAAAGGTGTTGGAACTGCGCATCGAATTCAACCGATTGCGGACCGAGCTGCGCAGCCTCTCCCTCAGGTCCACGCAAGAGGAGCTTAACTCCGTTTCGACCGCCCTGAAAAACATGCGGGATGCCATGGCCGAACAGGCGAACCGGTTTCGGACGCCCAGCAATAAGGCAGCGATGGCGGCCATCATAAGGGAGATGGACAAATACCTTCCCAGCGCGCAGGCCTCTATAGAGTTCACGCACCAGATGGGAGTGGACTTGCGCTCCCTGGCCGGGCTGTTCCGCAACGTTGACCAAAGCGCGACGGAGCTGTCCACCTTCGGCGTTTCACAGGTGCAGGAAAGCAATAGCGACGCCAATTTCGTCATCCTCGGCTTCTGCGGGGCGGCATTGCTCTGCGGCATCTTCATCACCGTCTTCCTCACCCGTAACGTGAACGCGCAACTGGGCAAAGACCCCGGCTAACTGAGCGTCATTGCCCACCGCGTGGTGGGCGGCGACTACAATGTGGACGACGGCGGCAAAAAGCAGGGCGTGTACGGGGCCATTGTGGAGATGGTGGGCGCTCTGGAAAGGAACATCAAGAAGGCCGAGCTTGAATCCCAAAACGCCCAGGAAGCCACGGTCAAAGCCGAGGAAGCCATGAAAAAGGCTGAAGCGGCCGGCCAGGAGGCCAAAGCCAAGGCTGAAGCCCTGCTGAACGTCGCGGGCAGGCTGGAAGAAGTGGGCAGTGTGGTTTCTTCGGCGTCCACGCAGCTTTCCGCCCAGATCGAACAGTCCGACCGGGGCGCGGGCGAAGCGGCCCAGCGTCTTTCCGAGGCCGCCACGGCCATGAACGAAATGAACGCTACCGTGCAGGAAGTGGCCAGAAACGCCTCAGCCGCTTCAGCCGCTTCCGCCGACACCAAGGACAAAGCCACCGCCGGCGCGCAGGTGGTGGAACGCTCCTTGCGACGCATAGAGTCCGTGCATCAGGTTTCGCTGGAACTCAAGGACGACATGACCCAGCTCAATGAGCACGCCCGTTCCATTGACCAGATCATGGGGGTGATCTCGGACATCGCGGACCAGACCAACCTGCTGGCCCTGAACGCCGCCATTGAGGCCGCCCGCGCGGGCGAGGCCGGACGCGGCTTTGCCGTGGTGGCCGACGAAGTGCGCAAACTGGCCGAAAAGACCATGGCCTCCACCAACGACGTGGGCAATGCCATCAAGGCCATTCAGGAAAGCACGGCCAAGAGCACGGCTTCGGTGGACAATGCCGTGGCCCAGATCGAGGAAGCCACGGACCTGGCCAATGAATCAGGCCGCGCGCTGGAAGAAATCGTGACCACAGCGGAAACCACGGCCGATCAGGTCAACGCCATTGCCACGGCCAGCGAGGAACAATCCGCCGCCAGCGAGGAGATCAACCACTCCATTCTCCTGTGCAACGACATGAGCAGACAGATCGCCGACGCCATGGCCGAGGCTGCCAAGGCCGTGTCCGGTCTGGCCCGGGAGGCTCAGGAGCTTTCGGAACTGATTCATGAAATGAAAGAGGGGTAACCCAACAAGATTGTTACAGCGCTGTTACAGCCGGATCTGGTCATCATCCCTCTGTGCCCATCCGGTTGTGACAGATGCGTCCCGCTATCCGCCCAGATACGCCTCGCGCACGCTGGCGTCGGCCAGCAGGTTTTCCGCGCGGTCTTCCATGACCACTTTGCCCACTTCCAGCACGTAGCCGCGCGCGGCCAGCTTCAGGGCGGCGCGGGCGTTCTGCTCTACCAGCAGCACGGTGACGCCGCGCTCGTTGATGGTCCGCACGGTTTCGAAAATGGAGCGTACCAGCAGCGGAGCCAGCCCCAGAGACGGCTCGTCCAGCAGAAGCAGGCGCGGTTCGGCCATCAGGGCCCGGCCGATGGCCAGCATCTGCTGCTCGCCGCCGGAAAGCGTGCCCGCCAGTTGCTCCTTGCGCTCCAGCAGGCGCGGGAAAAGATCAAAAATCCATTCCAGGGTGCGTTCGCTACGGGCCTTGTCCCGGATGCAGAATGCGCCCAGGCGCAGATTTTCCAGCACGCTCATGGCCCCGAAGACCCGGCGGCCCTCCGGGGACTGGGCTATGCCCAAGCCCACCACCTCATGACTGGGCAGGCGCAGCAGGGGCTTGCCCTCAAAGAGAATCTCGCCTTCACAGGGACGCACCAGACCGCTGATGGACAGCAGGGTGGTGCTTTTGCCCGCGCCGTTGGCCCCGAGGATGGTGACGATCTCGCCCTCCTCCACGCGCAGATTGATGCCGTGCAGCACTTCCACGCTGCCGTAGCGCACCCGGATGTCTGAAAGGGTCAGCAGAGACATATTCACCACTTCTCGTCGTCGGCGCCCAGATAGGCTTCAATCACCGCCGGATGGCGGCGCATGGCCTCGGGCGCGCCCTCGGCGATCAAGGTGCCGTGCTCCAGCACCACCAGTTTTTCGCAGATCCGCATGACCAGGCGCATGTCGTGCTCAATAAGCAGCACGGTGATCCCCCGCTCCCGGATGGCGCCGATGATGTCCACCAGAGCCGCGGTTTCCTGGTCGTTCATGCCCCCGGCGGGTTCGTCCAGGACCAGCAGGCGCGGGTCCGAAGCCAGAGCGCGCGCGATTTCCAGCAGCCGTTGATTGCCGTAGGACAGGCCTCCGGCGGCTTCCGCGCGGCGGTCGGCCAGGCCCACGAAGCGCAATTCCTCCATGCAGCGGGCCACGGCGGCCTTTTCCTCGCGGCGCTGGCCCGGCGTGTGCAGCATGCAGGCAAACAGACCGGCCCTCATCCGGCAATGCCGTCCGGCCAGCACGTTTTCCAGCACGGGCAGCTTTCCGAACAGGCGGATGCTCTGAAAGGTACGCGCAATGCCCAGTTCCACCACCCGGTGGGGCTTCAGGCCGGTAATGGGCTCGCCGTCAAAAAAGATCCGGCCCCGCTCCGGCGTGTAATTGCCGGTAATGCAGTTGAAAACCGTGGTCTTGCCCGCGCCGTTGGGCCCGATCAGGCCCACAATGCTGCCCGCATCCACCGAAAAGGAAAGATCGTTGACCGCAATGAGCCCGCCGAAAATCTTGGTCACTTCCTGCAGGGAAAGCAGCTTCATGCGGGCCTCCCCTGTGCCGGGGCGGGCTCAGGCCCGCGCGCGGCATCCTCCGGGAGGCGCGGCGGAAGGCCCGGCGGCACATCCGGCGGCAGGACTGGAATGTCCGGGGGCACGGCGTAGCGGCGCGGACCGGGCGGCAGCAGGCCCTGCGGCCGCCAGATCATCATCACCATCATGGCCAGACCGAAGATCAGCATGCGCGCGGCGGAAAACTCGCGCAGCACTTCCGGCAGGCCGATGAACAGAAAAGCGCTGACCAGCACGCCCAATTGGCTGCCGCCGGAAAGGATGACCACCGCGAAAATGATTACCGATTCCATGAAGTTGAAGGATTCCGGCGCGATGGTGACCATTTTCGCGGCGTAGACCGTGCCCGCCATGCCCGCCCAGAAGGCCCCCAGCACAAAGGCCAGCAGCTTGTAACGGGTGACGTTGACTCCGCAGCCCTCGGCCGCGACGTCGTCTTCCTTGATGTAATTCAGCGCCCGGCCGAAACGCGAGCGCCAGAGCCCGTAAAAGAGCAGCAGGCTCACGCCCACCATGCCCCAGACCAAATAATAGAACTGCACGCTTTTGACGATCTTGTAGCCGAAGAAACGCGGGCGGCTGATGCCGAAAATGCCGTTGGAGCCGCCGGTCAGGCCGAAGACGTCGTTGATCAGGGCGATGCGCACAATCTCCACAATGCCGATGGTCACGATCAGCAGATAGTCGCCGCGCAGATGGATGATGGGCCGGGCCACCAGCAGGGCGAAAAGAGCCGCGGCCGCGCCCGCCAGGGGCATGGTCCAGAAGATGGGCCAGTGGCAGAGGGTGTTCAGGATGGCCGTCACATACGCGCCCACGGCGTAAAAGGCCGCGTGCCCCATGTGAAAGATGCCCGCCTGGCCCAGAATCACGTTCAGCGAAAGGGCCAGCAGGGCGTAGAGGCCGATCATCACGCAGACGTCCAGCCAGTAGGGATTGCAGACCAGGGGCAGCCCGCAGAGCAACGCGCCCATCAGGATGTACAGGGGCACGCGCTTCATAGCTTGTCCGCCGTGCGTTCGCCCAAGATGCCCGTGGGCCGGATGATCAGAATCAGGATCAGCACCAGAAAGGCGATGGCGTCCTTCCAGGCGATGGCAATGTACCCGGCGGCCAGGGCCTCGATGACGCCCAGCAGCAGGCCGCCGATCATGGCGCCGGGAATGTTGCCGATGCCGCCCAGGATGGCGGCGGTAAAGGCCTTGAGCCCGTAGGACCAGCCCATGGTGAAGTCGATCTGGCCGTAGTAGATGCCGACCATCAGACCGGCCGCGCCGCCCAGGCCCGGCCCGATCAGAAAGACCAGGGAAATGATCCTGTCCACGTTGATGCCCATGAGCCGGGCCGCGCCCGGATCAATGGCCACGGCGCGGATGGCCGCGCCCGTGCGGGTGCGCTGGATGAAGGCCGAAAGCCCGAGCATCAGCAGCACGCTGGCCGCGATGACCAGCAGGCGCACGCCCGACACGGCGACGCCGAAGAGATGCACCGTGAAGTCCGGGCGCAGAAAATCAGGATAGACGTAAACGCGCGCGCCGTAGATCAGCATAACCGCGTTCTGGAAAAAGATGGACGCGCCCAAGGCCGAAACCACGGCCGAGAGACGACCGGCATTGCGCAGGGGGCGGTAGGCCGCGCGCTCCAGCAGAAAGCCGAGCAGCGCCACCAGCAGGCCCACCATGATGAAGACCGCCAGCACGGCCAGGGGCAGAGGCAGCATGCCGGAGAGATTACAGCTCACCAGAAGGGTCAGGCCCAGATAGGCGCCGATGGTGAACAGATCGCCGTGCGCGAAGTTGATGAGCTTGAGCACGCCGTAGACCATGGTGTAGCCCAAGGCCACCAGCGCGTAAATGCCGCCCACGGCAAGGCCGTTCAGAAGCTGTTGAAAAAATTGTTCCATATTTCCCGGCGCTCAGAGCAAATCAAGCCGCTGGCGGAGCATGCTGAAAACGCCCCGGAAACTTGCGGCTAAAAAGATGGATTTTGTTCCCTGGCAAGGAAAAAACCGGACGCGGGCCAGGGGTAGTACTCTTTACGTACAGCCCTGGGCCGCGTCCGATTTTTTGACGCGGCCCAGGGGGCAAAAGACGCTTTTTAGCCGCAACTTACTTGGATTGCAGAACAAAAGCCCCTTTCCCATCAACAACATAGGTGCGGTAGAACTCGCCCACGCGGTCGCCCTTGGCGTCAAAGCCCAGGGCCCCGGACAGGCCGGGCATGTCCTTGAGCTGCTTGAGCCAGGCGGCCATCTGCTCGGGTTCGGTCTTGCCCGCGGCCAGCGCGGCCTCAATGACCTTGAAGGCGTCCCCGGCCAGCACGGCCCAGACCGACACGGGCACGCTGTTGTACTTGGCCTTGTAGGCGGTCAGGAAATTGCGGGCTTCCGGCATGTCCATATCCTGGGGCAGGGGCGGGCTGATGAAGAAGTAGCCGGCCGCGGCCTCGGGACCGGCGATCTTGACCAGATCCTGATGGTTGGCAGCGTCGCCGCCCATCATGGGCACGTTCCAGCCCATTTCCTTTTTCTGGCGCAGCAGCATGCCGGTTTCAGGATAATACCCGGTGAAAAAGACCAGATCCGGACCGGCGGCCTTGAGTTTGGTCAGAATGGCGGTGTAGTCCCGCTCGCCGGGAGTCAGGGCGTCGTAGAAGAGCACCTTCACACCGGCTTTTTCCAGGGCGGTGCGGGTTTCCTCGGCCAGACCCTTGGCGTAGGAAGAATTGTCGTGCAGCAGGGCCACGGCCTTGTAGCCGCCCTTGACTATGGCCGCGGCGGCGGATTTGCCCTGGGCGTCGTCACGCGGGCAGGTGCGGAAAAAGAGAGGCAGGCCCTTTTCGGTCAGGCGCACGCTGGTGGAACCCGTGCCGATCTGCACCAGCCCGGCTTCGTCCAGAATATTCTGGCTGGCCTCGGTCACGGCCGAGCCGTAGGTGCCGATGACCGCCACAACTCCGGCCGAGGCCAGCTTCTGCGCGGCCAAGGCCGCCGTGCGGGGATCCCCGGCGTCGTCTTCCACCACCAGTTTGATTTTCTGACCGTTGACGCCGCCCTTGCTGTTGGCTTCATCCACCAGCAGGCTGACGATGTTTTTCATGTCCTGGCCTTCAGAAGCCCATTTCCCCGTGAGCGGGCACATCAGCCCCACCTTGAGGTCGGCGGCCAGGGCCGCCGCGGGCAGAAGCAGAGCAAGAGCCAGCGCGCCCAGCCAAAGATGCAGTCCTTTCATGAAATACCCCCATCCCGGTATGCGAAGTTTCAGCGAGCAAATAGCTTACTCCAAAATGCGAGAAAGCAAAAGCCCCCGCGCGAACCTTTGCGGCGCGGGGCCGGAAGCGGCCCGCCGGCCGGCGATGCGCGCCGCCCGAACAGGCGTTGTTTTGCAAAAGTCATACAATTCTTTCCACTGTAACACAGCCGTAAAACTCGACAGCTAAAAAAATTTCCTATAGAATGTAATATATAAAGCCAGCGGAACAAGAAAGGGGGCAACAGGTTTTCTGCAAACGCGTTTTTCCCGCTTTTGTTCCGCCGCCGGCCGGATCTGTCCGAACCGAATCCACGGGTCTCGCGCTGCCTTTCGCACCTAACCTCTCTGATCTCCAGCAGCACCGCCCGGCCATCATTCTAACCCTATACGCCAAGGAGGCCGTATGAGGTTCAGTTTTGACAAGGCCGCCTGCCAGAACACCCGCAGAGCATTGCGCAAGGAATGGCTGCTGACCAACGGGCTGGGCGACTATGCCGGCAGCAGCATCCTGTGTTGCAATACGCGCAAATACCACGGGTTGCTCACGGTCAACACGCCGCTGGGAAGGCATGTGCTGCTCTCCGCCCTGGAGGAATCGGTCATGGGCGGGGGCAAGGAGTTCTTTCTCTCCACCCGCCAGCATCCCAGGACCCTCTACCCGCACGGGCACGAATATCTGGAAAGTTTCCGCCTGGACCAGTGGCCCGAATTCACCTACCGGGTGGGCGACGTGCGCCTGCGCCGGGAAATGTTTCTGATCCACGGAACAAGCCGCCTGCTGCTGCGCTGGTCCATCCAGGGCCTTTCCAAGCTGCCCCCGCTGACCCTGCGGATCAAGCCCCTGCTGGCCTACAGGCACTTCCATGCCCTGACCAGAGCCAATTCCCATCTGCACGTGCGCACCCAAGACGTGCTGCGGGGCTTCAGCATCACGCCCTATGAAGGCCTGCCCACGCTGTATATGCAGGTGCGCGGCCCCTTCACCTTCCTGCCCTCGCCGGACTGGTTCCACAATGTGGAATACATGCAGGAACGCGAACGCGGCTTCCCCGACAGCGAGGACCTGTTCCAGCCCGGCATTCTGGATATTCCCCTGCCGCCCCTGCCCGAAGGGGGCAGCGTCTACATGGCTGTGGGCACCGAGCCGGTCGCGGAAGACGGGGAGGATCTGGAGGCAATCTGGGAAGCCGAAAGCCGGGCCAGGACCAAAGCCCACCACAACGGCGGCGGCCTCATCGGCCACCTGGCCCAGATGGGGCGGCAGTTCTGCATTGAAACGCCCTCAGGCCGTCCGGCGGTGCTGGCCGGGTACCACTGGTTCGACGCTTGGGGCCGCGACACCCTGATTTCCCTGCCCGGTCTGGCTTTTTACGGCGACCGCACGGAATTCGGCCTGCGCGTACTGAAGCAAGTGGCCGGCAGCCTGAAAAACGGCCTTACGCCCAACTGCTTTGCCGAGGACGGCAACCACGCCTACAACTCGGCGGACGCCTCCCTCTGGTACGCCTTTGCCGTGCAGTGCTACCTCCAGGAAAATCCCGAGGGCCTGAACTGGGTGCGCGAGCATGCCTGGCCCGCGCTCAAGGCCATTGTGAGCGGCTACCGCCAGGGTCCGGGCATGGATATCTTTGTGGACGAGAACGGCCTGCTGCACGCGGGCAACGCCCACACCCAGCTGACCTGGATGGACGCCCAGGCCGACGGCCGCCCGGTGACCCCGCGCCACGGCTGCCCGGTGGAGCTGAACGCCCTCTGGTACAACACCCTGGCCTTTGTGGATTATCTGGCGGGCGTCTTCCGCGAGCCCAAATGGGAGGACGCCAAGGGCCTGCGCGCATTGCGCACAAGCTTTTTCGAGCACTTCTGGGTCACGCGCGGCGGCGGCTATCTGGGCGACGTCTGGCGCGACGGCATGTTGGACCAGAGCGTGCGGCCCAACCAGATTTTGGCCGTCTCCCTGCCCTATCCCGTGCTGGAAGAGCAGCACCAGCCCCAGGTGGTGGAATGCGTGCGCAACAAACTGCTCACGCCCTTCGGCCTGCGCACCCTTTCGCCCGACGATCCGGGCTACCGGGGCCGGTACGAGGGCGGACCGGCCAGCCGCGACGCGGCCTACCATCAGGGCACGGTCTGGCCCTGGTTGCTGGGGCATTACACCGACGCCCTGCTGCGGGTGGCCTGGGATGTGGACGGCGCGGTCCAGGCCCTGCTGGACCGGGTGACCCCGTTGTTCTGCGACCACCTCACGGACGCAGGCCTGGCAAGCATTTCCGAAATTTTCGACGCCTCCCCGCCCTACCGGCCCAACGGCTGCATTGCCCAGGCCTGGAGCGTGGCGGAGTGCCTGCGCATGCTGATCCGGCTCAAGCGGGCCGCCCCCGGCGTATACAAGGCCTGGGAAAAACTGGCGGCCTACCGTCTGGCAAATCCCATTTCCGGGGATACGGCCGGCGTCTGCCGGGTAAGCATGACCCTTGCCGACGATGGCGAACCCATAAACAAAACGGAGTCCCGGCGGGGCTGAGCGGCCCCGCGCTCCTGGAAATATCGGAACGTGCTGATTTATGAAAACGTTTGCTCTCTGCCGGGGAAGCGAATTCCGGGCGAAACAGCGTGTATCAAGACATACATGAGTTTCGCACGGGGGAACCTGACGCAGGCAGAAAACAAAAAAAAACGTTAATCAGGGCTTCCAAAGAGGAATCACCAATGCGAGTGCTTATGTTCGGCTGGGAATTTCCGCCGCATATCAGCGGCGGCCTGGGCACGGCCTGCTACGGCATGACCCAGGCTCTGGCCAAAAAAGGCGCACAGATAATCTTTGTGTTGCCGCGTGTCGGCGCGGGCGGCCGGAACGGTTTCCTGCGGCTGGAGTCGGCCTCGGGCACGCCCATCAGCGAAGAGGCGGCGGAGCGCATGACCCGTGCCGGGCAGGACGTCTGGCAGGACAACATCCGTTTCATGGCCGTATCCAGCCCGCTTACCCCATATATCACCCCGCAGGGCTACGCCGAATCCCTGAACTGGCTGACCCGCACGCCCGGCGGCACGGATCTGCGCACCTGGTCCGGCGCGCCCTTCACCTTTCAGCTCAAGGGCGGCTACGGCCCGGACCTGATGAGCGAAGTACGCCGCTTCAGCCGTCTGGCCGCGACCATCGCCATGCGCGAAAGCTACGACGTGATCCACGTCCATGACTGGATGACCTATCCTGCGGGCATGCTGGCCCAAACCCTGACCGGCAAACCCCTGGTGGCCCACATTCACGCCACGGAATACGACCGCAGCGGCGAAAACATCAATGAGCAGGTGGCGGCCATCGAGCGCGCGGGCCTGCTGGCCGCCGACCTGGTGGTGGCCGTGAGCCGCCTGACCCGCAAGACCGTCATCGAACGCTACGGCGTGCCGCCGGAAAAGGTGGTGGTGGTCTACAACGCCGTGGCCCGGCATGAAGTGGAACGCCGCTACGAAATTCCGCCGCGCATCCGCCATGAAAAACGGGTGCTCTTCCTGGGTCGGGTCACGTTCCAGAAGGGGCCGGAATACTTCATGGAGGCGGCCCGCCTGGTGCTGCAAAAAATTCCCAACGCGCGCTTTTTCATGGCCGGCAGCGGCGACATGCTGCCCCAGCTCATCCGCCGCGCGGGACAGTTGCGCATCGGACACCGTTTCCACTTCGCCGGTTTTCTGCGCGGCGAACAAGTG
The DNA here is from genome assembly GCF_000145315.2 of Desulfovibrio sp. 3_1_syn3. NCBI lineage: Bacteria > Pseudomonadati > Thermodesulfobacteriota > Desulfovibrionia > Desulfovibrionales > Desulfovibrionaceae > Desulfovibrio > Desulfovibrio sp. 3_1_syn3. Next base: position 1,528,546 of record NZ_ADDR02000001.1, on the reverse strand, counting down.
GACCGCATGTTCGCCCTGAGCGATCTCTACGTCATGCCTTCGGTGTCCGAGCCCTTCGGCATCACGCCGCTGGAGGCCATGCTTTACGACGTGCCCGTGCTGCTCTCGCGCCAGTCCGGCGTGTCCGAGGTGCTGGAGCACGCGCTCAAGGCCGATTTCTGGGACACCCGCGACATGGCCGACAAAATCTGCGCGGTTCTGCGTTACCCCTGCCTGGCTGCGGAATTGGTAAAAAACTGCCGGGAAGAAATGAAATCCATCCGCTGGGAAAATGCCGCGGATCAACTGATGGCCGTTTACCGCAACGTATCCGGAGGTAACTGATGCCAGCGCTCTGCCTTTGCTATGAAGTTCACGAACCGTACCGGCTCTGCCGTTACACGGTTTTTGATATGGGACAAAACTCACTTTACGAGGACGACGACCACAACTGCGACGCCCTGCTGCTCACGGCCCGCACCTGCTATCTGCCCATGAACGACCTGCTGCTCAAGCTGATCCGCCGCCACGGCAAGGCCTTCAAGGTGGCTTTTTCCATCTCGGGCACGGCCCTGGACCAGTTCGAGCAGTACGCGCCCGAGGTGGTGGAGAGCTTCCAGGCCCTGGCCGATACCGGCAACGTGGAATTTGTGGCCGAAACAGCGCCTCACTCCCTGGCCTTTCTCTACTCCCGGGATGAATTCGACATCCAGGTCAGGGAACAGTGCGAGCGGATCAAGCGGCTTTTCGGCAAAAAACCCACGACCTTCCGCAATACGGAGTTCGTCTACAACAACGACCTGCCCGTGGCTCTGGAAAAGTTGGGCTTCAAGGCCGTGCTGGCCGAGGGCGCGGACCATGTACTGGGCTGGCGCAGTCCCAATTATGTCTACAGACCGATTTCCACGCCCCGGATGCGTCTTTTGCTGCGCAACTCGTCCCTGTCCACGGACATCGGCCTGCGCTTCAATGATCAAGGCTGGGACCAATGGCCGCTCACGGCGGAAAAGTACGCCTCCTGGTGCCACAGCTTTGCCGCTTCGTCCGAAATCATCAACATCTTCAACGATTACCATTCCTTCGGCCTGCGCAATCCCCGGGAGTCGGGCATTTTCGACTTTATGGAAGCCCTGCCCGCCGCCCTGCTGGCCCACAAGGATTTCCACTTCGTGACGCCCGCCGAAGCGGCCAGGAAAATCGACGCCGTGGGCGAGGTGGACGTGCCCGAATTCATGTCCTGGGACGACGAGGGGCGCGACCTCACAGCCTGGCTGGGCAACGACATGCAGAAGGACGCCATCCACACGCTCTATGCCCTGGCCCCGCGCGTGCGTAAGGTGGGGGCGCCGGATCTGGTGCGCGACTTTGAGCGCTTGCAAACGTCGGATCATTTCCATTATATCTCAACAAAATGGTTCGCCGACTTCCTGTCCGACCGGCCCAATCCCTTCGACAGTCCGTATGACGCCTACATTACCTATATGAATGTGCTGGCCGACTTTGAGATGCGCCTGACCGCGGCGGAAGAAGCGGCGGCCGAAGCCGGAAAAACAACAAGAAAAACACCCCGGACAACGGCAACGGGAACCGCCGGAAAAAAGAGGGCCGCTCCCGCCGACAAGGCCGGAGGCGCAAAGAAAAAAACATCCGCCTGAAAAGGTTGCCCCTTCCGGGAACTGTCGCCCTCCGCCGTTTTTGAGACGGACGGAGGGCAATGGCCCGTGACGCGGCGCTTTATATGCGGGCGGGCCCACAAGGAGTCTCTATGGATTTCAATAACGCCCCTGTCACGCTGTTTGAAGTAAGCTGGGAAGTTTGCAACAAGGTGGGGGGCATTTATTCCGTGGTCAGCAGCAAGGCGCTGCAGGCCGTGGAAACTTTCGGCGAGGATTACTTCCTGCTGGGCCCTTCCCTGCAACAGAACGCCGGTTTTGAAGAAACAGACGAACATATCTGGGATTCGCTGCGCTTGGCCTTGAGCACCAGAGATCTCAAGTGTCGCCTGGGCCGCTGGAACATACCGGGACGGCCCAAGGCCATTCTGGTGGATTTTTCCCAGCGTTACTCCAGCAACCAGCTGTTGTACGAAATGTGGAAAAATTACGGCGTGGATTCCCTTTCCGGCGGCTGGGACTACATTGAGCCGGTCATGTTCGCCACGGCCTGCGGCGAGGTGATCGCGGCCATCCATGAGAGCTTGGTGCAGCCCCTGGGCGGGCGTTCCGTGGCCCTCTTCCACGAGTGGATGTGCGGCGCGGGCCTGCTGACCCTGAAAAAACTGGCTCCGGCCGTGGGCACGGTCTTCACCACCCACGCCACCATGCTGGGCCGCGCTCTGGCCGGAACCGGCCGCGACATTTACAGCAATCTGCGCAGCATCAATCCCGCCACCGAGGCCGCCGCGCAGAACATCACGGCCAAATGGTCCCTGGAAAGCGCCTCAGCGCGCGAGGCCGACGCCTTCACCACGGTCAGCCCGATTACCGGCGAGGAATCCACGGTCTTTCTGGGCCGCCAGCCCGACGTCATCACGGTCAACGGCCTGGATCTGCGGGTGATCCCCGACTTTTCGGAAGAGCGCGAAAAACCGCTGGCCACCCGGGCCAGAATCCTGGAGGCCGCCGACCGTTTCCTGCGCTGCAAGCTGCCGGAAAATACCCGCATCTTCGCCATTTCCGGCCGCTACGAGATGCACAACAAGGGCATCGACATTTTTCTGGAGGCCCTGGCCCGCGCGGATCAGAACCTGGCGGGCACGGACGCCTCGATCCTGGTTCTCTGCCTGGTCATGGGCGGCCACACGGGCATCAACCCGGCGGCCGTCTCCGGCGATCCCAACGCCACGGACAACGGCCAGCCCTTCATCTGCACCCACTACGCCTGGAACGCCCCGCAGGACCCCATCATCAACGCCTGCCGCCGCCTGGGCCTGAACAATGCCTGCGACAAACGCGTCAAGGTCATCTTTGTGCCCGCCATGCTGGACGGCAACGACGGCTTCTTCAACATGCCCTACGAGGACGTCATTTCGGCCTGCGACGTGGGCTTTTTCCCCTCCTGGTACGAGCCCTGGGGCTACACTCCGCAGGAATGCGCGGCCTGGGCCGTGCCCACCCTGACCACGGACCTCTCCGGTTTCGGCATGTGGGCGCGCCAGTTCGCCCAGAAGGAAGCCGAAGCGCGCCCCGGCGTGCACGTGATGCCCCGGCGCGGCACCAACTTTGAACAGGGCGCGGCGGCCCTGCACGAGCGTGTGCTCCAGGCCGCGGCCGCGCCCCAGGAAAATCTGGCCGTCTGGCGCAAAAACGCCCGCGCCCTGGCCGAGCAGACTTCCTGGCGCTATTTCTTCACCCATTATATCGAGGCCTTCCAGCTGGCGCTGGAAAAGGCCGACACGCGCATCTGCCACTCCGGCAACGGGCGGGAAAGCCTGAACCGCATTCTCACGGCCTCGTCTTCGGCCACCCCCTTTCTGCGGCCCATCATGGCCGTGGCCGAAGTGCCCAAGGCCCTGGCGCGCCTGCGCGACCTTTCCACCAATCTCTGGTGGTGCTGGCACGACAAAGCCAAAGCCCTGTTCATGGCCATCAATCCCCAGCTCTGGAGCGAATGCCGCAACCCCATCCGGGTGCTGGAAGAGGCCGATCCGGAACGCCTCAACTACCTCATTTACAATGAGGAATACATGCGCCTCTACGACGAGGTGCTGGCCGAATTCGACGCTTACATGGCCGAGCCCCTGCGCGTGCTCAGCGAGCATGTGACGCCAGAACACCCTGTCGCCTATTTTTCCACGGAATACGGCATCAATGAGTCCGTGCCCATTTATTCCGGGGGCCTGGGCGTGCTGTCCGGCGACCATCTCAAATCCGCCTCGGACATGGCCGTGCCCCTTTTCGGCATCGGCCTGCTCTACAAAAACGGCTACTTCAAACAGGAAATCGACGCCGACGGCCGCCAGGTAGCCCAGTATCCCATGAACAACTTCGCGCAGCTGCCGGTCAAACTGGTCTACGACGACAGCGGGGAACCCGTCTTTGTGCAGCTGGAGCTGCCCGGGCGGATTCTCTTCGCCCGGGTCTGGAAAATGCAGGTGGGACGCGTGGCCCTCTATCTCATGGACACGGACACCCGCCGCAACACCGAGGAAGACCGCAAGATCACGGACCGCCTTTACGAGGCCAACCGCGAGATCCGCCTGCTTCAGGAAATGCTCCTGGGCATCGGCGGCATGCGCTTGATCCGCACTCTGGGCCTTGCTCCCCACGTTTATCACATGAACGAGGGACACTCGGCCTTCATGGTCATCGAACGCCTGCAGGAATGCATGATCATGGGCATGAGCTATGCGGAGGCCACGGTGCGGGTGCGCTCCAATACCGTGTTCACCACGCACACGCCGGTGGCCGCGGGCAACGAGGCCTTTTCCCTGGACCTTATGGGCCGCTATTTCGGCGGCGTCGCCTCCAAGCTCGGCCTTTCCTGGCAGCAGTTCGCCCAGCTCGGCCAGATGGAGGGCGGCAACAGCCAGTCCTTTGAAATGACCGTGCTGGCCCTGCGCCTTTCCTCCAAGGCCAACGGCGTGAGCCGCCTGCACGGCGAAGTTTCGCGCCATATGTGGAACAAGCTCTGGAAAAGCCTGCCCCTGGCCGAAACCCCCATCGACTACGTGACCAACGGCGTGCACACGCCCTCCTATGTGGGCATGCACATGCACGAGATCCTCAACCAGTATCTGGGGCCGGACTGGCTCCAGGCCGGGCCGGATTCCCCGATCTGGAACAAGGTGGACGAGATTCCGGACGACGCCTACTGGTCGGCCCGCATGACCCAGAAGGAAGACCTGCTGGACGCCCTGCGCGCGGGCATTCCGGCCTTTGCGCAGAAGTTCAAGCTCGACCGGGGCCAGCGCAAGAGCATGGAAAACCTGCTCAAGCCGCATACCTTGCTCATCGGCTTCGCCCGGCGCTTCGCGCCCTACAAACGGGCCACCCTGCTCTTTGCCGACCCGGACCGGCTGGCGCGCATCCTGAACAATCCCGAACGGCCCGTGTGCCTGGTCTTCGCGGGCAAGGCCCATCCGGCGGACGAGGCAGGCATAAACCTGATTCAGGAAGTGCTGCGCATGAGCCGCGATGAGCGCTTTTTGGGCAAGATCTTCTTTATGGAGGATTACAGCCTGGCGGTTTCCCGCCTGCTGGCCCAGGGCTGCGACATCTGGCTGAACACGCCGCGCCGTCCGCACGAGGCCTCGGGCACCAGCGGCATGAAGCTGCCGGTCAACGGCGGCATCAACCTGAGCATTTCCGACGGCTGGTGGTGCGAGGGCTACAACCGCCAGAACGGCTGGACCATCGGGCCGGTGGTCACCACCGAACTGCCCAGCGACGAACAGAACGACTATGCCGACGCCGACGCCCTGTACACCCTGTTGGAAAACGCCGTGCTGCCGCTCTATTTCGACGTGAACAACGCCGGTCTGCCCGCCAACTGGATCGCCATGTCCAAGCGCTCGCTGAAAAGCCTTACGGCCATGTACAGCAGCAACCGCATGCTCAACGACTATATCCGGCTGGCCTATATGCCGGGCGCCAAACGCCGCGACATGCTGGCCGAGGACGACTGGGCGCTCTGCCGCGATCTGGCGGTCTGGCAGCAGGACCTGCCCGCGCGCTTCGGCACGGTGAAGATGGAGGAAATCATCATCAGCGGCGCGGACGGCAACACCATGACCTGCGGCGAGCCAGTCAGCGTGCGCCTGCACATGCATCTGGGCCAGATGAAGCCCGAGGAAATACTGGTGCAACTGGTCATCGGCCGCGCCTACGCCAACGGCAACTTCCGCAACAAGCCCGAGGTGCTGCGCCTTGAGCCCCGCGCCGCGGACCACGGCGAGGACGACATGAACTATTCCGCCACCTACATTCCCACCCACAACGGGCATTACCGCTACGGCATCCGGGTCATGCCCGTGCACAAGGGTCTGGCTTCGCCCCTGGAAACCGGGCTGGTGCTCTGGGGCTGAGACCGAAATACCTCCAAAAAGCAAGGGGGCACGCCGTGCGGCGTGCCCCCTTTTCCTTTGCTTCGCCGCGCGCGGCGCGTTGTCAGAAATCCACCCGGTCCGGAACGCCGTCCGTAATGCGCACGCACAGCGCATCGCATTGAAAATGCTCCTCGCCGGGACGGACTATTTCACGGCTTGCCCATGTCATGAAAAAAATGGAACGCAGATTCCCGTCCTCATCGACCCTAAACGCCGCGAATACCTCCACGGGGCGCCAGAGTCTGCGGAAATCCCCACGCGCGGGCAACGCCACGCTCCCGCGTCCCTTGCGGACGGCCTCGGCGTTGGCCTTGTCCGCCAACGGTCTGAGCACACTGTCGTAATCCTGGTCCAGCAGTTTCAGCAATGCCCGCTCCGCCCCCCGCAACGCTTCATTCATGGCCGGGACATGGGCGGGAACCCTGCGCCCCGATTCCAGGTCCAGCTCGCACTGAAAAGGCAATGTCGCACCCATGAAACGGATCTGCCGTACCCTGCTTTGCAGCCACTCAGGCGGATCATCGCCGCTACGGCTTCCTGCGCACAGGCGCAGGGGGGAACTCAGCCCGTCCAGCGCCAATACAGGCCCCGTGCAGTCCGTGTCCGGTTCCCGCAGCATGGTCTCTTCATCCAAGGAAAGAGGCGCACTCAAGGCCGGAACCGGGATCATGACCCACCCCCACAGCAAGGCAAAAAGCAGACATCTGAGCATTGCCGGTCTCCGCCGGATGAAGGACAGGCCGCAAGGCACACACATATTGTCAATTTTTTTCAAGGATAGCCCATGCGGGTGGCACTGTCATCTCAGGCACGCCGTGCCGGAACAACTCGCGGGGATTTACACAGGGAGGGCACTTTCAATGGAACTCCACTGAAGTAAAAAGCGCGTACGGCTTTAACAGTAAAAGAACCAATTGGGAAACAGCCCCTACAACGGACGCTCGTCAAAAGTACAGACCTCCCCGTCCTCGGGAATGCGCACCCGCTCCGAGAGCCCCCTGGCTTTCACAAATTCCCGCAGTCCGGCGCGGCCCAACCGGGCATGGTTGACCGCATCCAGATGGCCGGCGATGATCGTAGCCTGGGGTGCGGCCATGGCCACTTCATACAGGCCGTCCGCGCCCATGAGGATGGGCGTCTCGTCATGAAAACGGTCATCGGCGGCGTTGAGCACGACAACATCGGGCCGATAGCGGTCCAGAGCGGCTCGCACGCCCGCATACCAGACGGTATCCCCGGCCGCGTACAGGGTTTTCTCGCCCGGAGCGGCAAAAACCACGCCGCAGGTCTCGGCTGGAATACCCCGCTCCCGGTAATTGCGCGCTGCGGCCTCGCCCTGGCCGTGCAGGGCATCCGTTCTGTGCAGCGTGATCCCCCCAAAGCCGACGCCCGTTTCCGTAAGAGCCGCGACAGCGGTGAAGCCCAGAGCCCGCATGTCCGAGGCCTCTTTTTCGTTCTGGACAAACACGGGCATGTCCCTGGCAACGGCCTTGCGGGCCGCTTCGTCAAAATGGTCGAAGTGGTGCATATGGGTGACCACGACCGCGTCCACAGCCACGATGGCCTCAATGGGCAGCGGCAGGGGCACAAGGGGATTAGGACTTTCATTGTGGGGCGACGGCACGGGTGGAAGCGCGCCCCGGTCCGCCAGAAAGGGGTCCAGCAGAAACTTCTTTCCGGCAAAGGTAATAATGCTTGTAGCGTTACGGATCTGTTGAAAAATCATGCTCTCATCCTCGCTTTTTCATGGCTCATGAACACAATTGCCTTCCGTTTGATTGCGGATAGTTTTAGAACTATACATATATTTAGAGCAAGAACGCACTTTTTGGGTATATAGTACCTGAAAGGATACTGAAGATGGCGCAAGGCGACGCGGACAGCCACGGTAGCGGGAAAAAACCGGGAACGCCGGTTCCGGTGGAACGGCACTGCCCGGTGGAAGCCACCGTGAATATCATCGGCGGGAAGTATAAATCCCTGATTCTCTACAAGCTCATTACCGGGACGTTGCGCTTTTCACAGTTGCGCAGGGCAATACCGTGCGCAACGCCCAAAATGCTGACCCAGCAACTGCGCGAACTGGAAAGGGACGGTCTGGTGCGACGGGAGGTCTTTCCCGTCGTCCCGCCCAAAGTGGAATATTCGCTGACGGATTTCGGCAGGAGCATGGAACCGGTTCTGAAGGCCATGTCCGCCTGGGGCAAGGGCTACCTGCTGAAGCAGGAGGCGGAAGGCAAAAGCCCACAGGAAAAGAGCGTCTGAGATCGGCCGCGACAAGCGGCGTCAGGCAATGCGAAAGGGGGGAGCGCCAACGGCGCTCCCCCCTTGTCATCCGGCTGAAAAATCGGACGGAACGGTCCGACCGCTCAGCTCTTCTTCATGTTTTCAATCAATCCGCTCAGGGCCCGCGTCTGTTCCGCCAGGTCCGTCACAGCGCCGGCGGCCGCTTGCATGGCTTGGGCGGTGTCGCCTGCGATGGCGTTGACATGGCTGATGGAGCGGCTGATTTCCTCACTGGAGGCGGACTGCTGCTCCGAGGCCGTGGCAATGGTCCGCACCTGGTCGGCCGTGGAATCGGCCATCTCCACGATCTGCTGCAGGGCTTCGCCGGACTTGCCCGCGAACTCCGTGGCCTCGTCGATGATCCGCACGGCAATATCCACCTGTTCCGCGCTCTGACCGGCGCTCTGCTGGATGGCCTTGATGGCGTTGCCCACATCCGTGGTGGAGGCCATGGTCTTTTCGGCCAGCTTGCGTACCTCGTCCGCCACCACGGCGAAGCCGCGCCCGGCATCGCCCGCGCGGGCCGCTTCAATGGCCGCGTTCAGGGCCAGCAGATTGGTCTGGTCCGCAATATCTGAAATCACGCCCATGATCCGGTCAATGGACCGGGCCTGTTCCGCAAGGGCGCGCATGTCGTCCTTGAGCTTCAGGGACTGTTCCCCCACCCGGTGGATGCTGTCCACGGCCCGCGAAACCACTTCCGCCCCTGCCTCGGCCTTCTGCCGGGTGGCCGCGGAGACCTCTGAGGCGGTGCCCGCGTTCCGGGCCACTTCGGTCACGGTAGCGTTCATTTCCTCCATGGCGGTGACGGTTTCCGTCACCCGGGTGGCCTGTTCCGCCGCGCCGCGCTCGGATCGTTCAATCTGGGCGGAGAGCCCGGCGACCACCGAGCCGACCACGCCCACCACGCCTTCCAGCTGCCCGGCGGCGGCCAGCATGCCTTCACGCCGCGCATTTTCGGCCTTATGGCGGGCCTCTTCCGCCATTTGCACGGCTTCCTGGGCCCTGGCGGTCTCCGTTTTGGCCAGATCCGACTGTTCGCGGGCCTCGGCGATGCGCTGCTTGAGCGTCGCCACCATGTCGCTCAGAACCTCCTGCAATTGGAACAACTCGCCGTAATAGTCTTTGGGGTCAAGCCGCGCGTCCAGATTGCCAGCCGAAATCTCCCTGGAGGTCTCGACGATGCGCGCCAGGGGCCTGCTGACCGAACGGGCGACCCAGACCGCCCCGGCCAGGGCCAGCAGGGCCAGGGTCAGGGTAATCAGGGCCACAGCCCGCACAGTGGCGTTGCTGCGGGCGTAGATGGCCGCATCGCTCTGCACGGAGACCAGCTTCCAGCCGAAAGAGTTGGTGATGACGTTGGCTTGGATGGCCTCGCCGTCCACGGTCAGGCGCACCACGCCCTTGTCGGTGCCAAAGACCCGCAGCATGCCCGCGTCATTGACGTCCTTGCCCAGCACCTTGCCCACCAAAGCCGGATGCGCGGGTTCGCACAGGATCTTGCCGGTGTTTTCGATAAGCACGAAATATCCGTTGTTGCCCTTGCTCAGTTCCGCAAACTTGTCCGCAAGCAGCTTCAAGGTCACATCTATGCCCAGCACGCCCGCCAGCCTGCCCTGCGCGTCCTTTATCTTGTGTGTAATGGCGAAAACCGTTTCCCCGGACATGGAGGTATAGGCTCCGGCCAGCCCCACATCCTCGGCGGCTCCGGCGCGCGTTACATACCAGGGGCGCTTGCTCATATCGAAATGGGCGGGAAACTTCAGGCCGTCCAGGGTCGTGACCAGACTGCCGTCGGCAAAACCGGCGTACACTTCCACATAGCTGTCGTAATCCTTGTCAAGGCGCGACAGCGGTTCCATCAGGTGCCGCGCCTCCGGGCTCAGATCCGCCACGCGAAAAACGGTTTCAACATCCTTTTCCACGTAACGGGGAAAAATGCCCCCGGCCCCGGCAAATTCGGTATCTTTGGCGGCTATGGCCGCATTATTGATGGCCGTCTTCAGAAATTCCTCAATATAATCGTTCATCAGGCGCAATTCCACGCTGGAGGAGGAAATGTAATAACTTTCCGCGTCGTCGCGCATCTGTACGGCCACATAGCTGATAACCCCGCCGGCAATGAGCAGGATGGTCCCAATAAAAGCCAGCAAAAATCGTGTTCTGATTGTCATACGACTCCCCCGTGTGTGATTTTTGATACTCCAACTTCCCACGGGATAGTCTATTCCCTCCTCATTTTCTCGATCAACCCGAACAGGGCCCGCGTCTGCCCGGCCGGTTCCGTTACGGCGTCCGTGGCCGCTTTGGCCAGTTGCGCGGCGGCGTCGATGTCGGCGTCCAGAGGGGCTCCAAAAGGCGCATGGCCGTCAGAAGGACGGCCGTACAGAACAGGGCCATGGCCACAACCACAAGCGTGATGATTTTCCCCGCAATAAGCAAACACATGCATCTCCATCACTTCTGAAAATCTCGGACTATGGCGGCGCGCCCAATCCGGCGCATAGGGCGCGTTTTTCCGGCACGCGACCGGCTGGCCGCATGTTTCGGATATTTTCTTCATAATATCGGCAGATTTCCCCGATTGGCTTAGAGGTAGGAGCCCTCTTTCTCAAGATAATTGCAGACGTAATCGGCCACGCCCTCTTCCAGGGAGGTAAAGCCCAGGGGACAGTCCACGCGGGACAGCCAGTCCATTACGGCACGGGTGTAATTCTGGTACTTGCCGCGCAGAGTTTCGGGCATATCCACGTAGTCGATGCGGCACTCCCGCCCCAGCGCGGCAAATACCGCCCGGCCCAGGTCATTGAAGCTGCGGGCCGCGCCCGTGCCCACATTATGGATGCCGCTGACGTCCTTGCGCTCCAGCAGCCAGGCCAGCAGGGCCGTGCAGTCCTTGACGTAGACGAAGTCACGCTTCTGCTCGCCGTCGGCCAGGCCCGGCACGTCGGATTTGAACAGGGACAGCCGCCCGTGCTCCCGGATCTGGCGGTGGGCCTTGACCACCACGCTTTGCATGGAGCCCTTGTGATATTCGTTGGGGCCGTAAACATTGAAGAATTTCAGGCTGACCACCTCGCCGCGCAATTTCTCGCGCAACAGCCAGAGGTCGAAGAGCTGCTTGGAGTAGCCGTACATGTTCAGGGGCGCGAGGCGGGGGATCAGGGCCGGATCGTCGCTGAAGCCCAGACTGCCGTCGCCGTAGGTGGCCGCGGAGCTGGCGTTGATGAAGCGCGCGCCCTTGTCCAGGGCGTAGCGGCAGAGATCGCGGCTGTAGTGAAAATTGTTCTCCATCAGAAAGTCCGCGTCGCGCTCGGTGGTAGAGGAACAGGCCCCCAGGTGGACCACGGCCGTGATCTTCCAGGGCAGGGCGTCGCGCCGCATCAGCTCGTAAAAGCGGTCGCGGTGCAGATAGTCCACATAGCGGCGCTTGACCAGATTGCGCCATTTCTCGCTGCTGGCCAGGTTGTCCACCACCACGATTTCGTCCAGATCCATGCGGTTCAACTGCCAGAGCAGAGCGCTGCCGATAAAGCCCGCGCCGCCGGTGATCACATACATAAGAGCCTCCGTGCGACATGCTAGCCCAAAGCCCGCACGAGCCGCAAGCGGCCCGCCGCGCAGGGCAGACACATCTAATTCCAGGCTTTGCAGGCTTTTTATTTGCCGTGATGACCCGTCAAAACCAGCCTTTTGTGTACCGGCTGCGTCATCCGGCGCTTTTTTGCTGCTCATGTACTTGAGTACGCTCTGCTCTCGATGCCCGTAAGGCTCGCCCGGCTCGCTAACAGGCACGGCCCTTTGGTCTGCCTTTCGGTCGGTTTCCGCGCAAAAAGTGCCATGTTCCTTGCCGGTACGCAAAAATCTTGCTTCAGCCGTTGCGACGCAGGAGCTTTAGCCGTAGGCGAACTTGTGAGCCGTACGGATCAAGCAAGCCGCTGACGCGCCAACGGCCGGCGCATTTTCCAGGATTCTCCCGGCACCAGCCATCCGCCTGCGCTTCGCTCCGGCGGAGCAAAGGTGGCTTCGCCTCTTTTTTGTTCTGTCCCCGATCTATCGGGGAATAAAGACTTTTTAGATGCGTCTGCCCTGTGCCCGCCGCGCGCCGGACTGGACACGGCGGCCCAAGTTTGCCATCATATATGGATTGCCATTATAAGGGGTAGCGTATGGAAGTGTGCATCGCCAATATGCACGGCAAAGCGGTCATGCTGGAGCTGCGGGAAGGCGTGGTCTTTCTCGACAATGAGCCCCAGCCCATCAAGAACGTCACCGAAGAGGAACTGGCGGCCTTCAGCGAGGCCGTCCGGGCCATTCCCTACAGCACGGATCCGGGCTACGAGGCCCTGGTCAACGCCAAGCGCGCGGCTTTCATCGTCAACCTGCTGGGCAGGGCCGTGGGCGACGAGTGCATCTCCCAACTGACCCATATTCTGGACCATGTGCATTACGACGTACTGGAATACCTTGGGGAAAACGGGGACAGCGATGCTTGAAATCCATAATCTGCACGTTTCGATCAAGGGCACGCCCGTGCTCAAGGGCATCGACCTGAGCATCGAGCCCGGCGAAACCTTTATTCTTTTCGGGCCCAACGGTTCGGGCAAGACCACCCTGCTGATGACCCTGATGGGCGTTTCCGGCTACGAGGTCACCGAGGGCCGGATCATCTTCAAGGGACAGGACATTACCCACGCGCCCATGTACGAACGGGCCCGCCTGGGCATCGGCATGTCCTTCCAGCGCCCGCCCACCATCCACGGTCTGCCCACGGGCAAGCTGGTGGAGCTCTGCGGCCGGGGACGCGAGATGGACATCCCGGCCATGGCCCGCAAGGTGCACTTCGACCAGTTTCTGGACCGCGACGTCAACGCGGGCTTTTCCGGCGGCGAGATCAAGCGCTCGGAACTTTTGCAGCTCATGGCCCAGCGGCCGGATCTGCTGCTCTTCGACGAGCCGGAATCCGGCGTGGACCTGGAAAACATGGCCCTGGTGGGCAACACCGTGCGCCATCTGCTGGACGGCAGGCCCGACGCCTGCAGCGCCACCCTGCGCGAGCGGGAGCGCAGGCGCTCCACCAGCGGGCTGATCATCACCCACACCGGCCACATTCTGGAATACGTCAACGCGCACCGGGGCCAGGTCATGTACCACGGCAAGCTCTGCTGCGAGGCCCGGCCGCGCGAAATTCTCGACCACATCGCCAACCACGGCTATCAGGAATGCCTGCGATGTCTGGCAGGCGACATGTACGGCAAAATCGCGGAGGCGCCCCTCGTATGAGTACCGTGGATCTCTCCCGCTTTTCCTTCAGCGGCGGTGAAAACGCCGCTCCCATCGACGATCTGACCCGTCTGCCGGCCGAGGACCGCGAACGTCTGGTGCTGGCGGGCATCGACGTCAACGACCGCCAGGTCAGCGGCGCGTTCATGCAGCTCAACCACGCGGGCGTGCACTGTGAGACGCGCCGGGACGGCCTGGAGCTCATGGACATCCGCGCGGCCCTCAAGAAGTTCGACGGGTTGCCGCGCTATTACTGGCAGCTGCTCGACCCGGACAAGGACGACTTCACCCGCATGGCCCGCGAGCACCTGAACGGCGGCTATTTCGTGCGGGCGCGCAAGGGCGCCAAAATCAGCGAGCCCGTGCAGTCCTGCATGTTCATCAAGGGACACGGCGCGGGCCAGAGCATCCACAACATCGTGGTGGTGGAGGAAGGCGCGGAACTGCACATTCTGGGCGGCTGCGCCACGGCCCACGAGGCGCGCGACGCCGCCCACCTGGGCATTACGGAATATTATGTGGAAAAAGGCGGCAAGCTGACCTTCACCATGATCCACAACTGGGGCGACAGCACCACGGTGCGTCCCCGCTCCGCCGGGCGGGTGGAAGCCGGAGGCGAGTTTCAGAACAATTACATCCTGCTCAAGCCCGTGGGCGATCTGCAGATGTACCCGCTGATGGAACTGACCGGAAACAATGCGGTGGCCCGCTTCAATTCGGTCATCGTGGCCCCGGCCGGCTCGTACGTGGACTGCGGCAACCGCATTGAACTCAACGCCCCGGACACGCGCGGCGAGGTCATCTCGCGTGTGCTGACCACGGGCGGCACGGTGATCAACCGGGGCTACATCGGCGCGGCGGCGGCCCCGGCCAAGGGGCATTTGGAATGCAAGGGCCTGATCATGGGCGGCGGACGCATCCATGCCATCCCGGAGTTGAACAGCAACCAGGACGGCGTGGAATTGTCGCACGAGGCCGCCGTGGGCAAGATCGCCCAGGAGGAAATCGAATACCTCATGGCGCGCGGCCTGGACGAGGATGAGGCGGCCTCCACCATTGTGCGCGGTTTCCTCAATGTGGAAATCATGGGCCTGCCCGCGCCGCTGAAAAAAGCCATGGACGAACAGATCGCCCTGCTGGAAACCGGCCACGCCATGTAGCGGACGACGCGGGGGCGAGCGGCCTCGCGCCCGATCCGTCTTGACCGGCGCGGTTGCTTCCGGCTATACGAAAGCTCTCGGGCCTATAGCTCAGTTGGTAGAGCCTCCGGCTCATAACCGGCAGGTCCCAGGTTCAAGTCCTGGTGGGCCCACCAATGCACATTCCGCCAAAGCCCGCCGAGGTTCGCAAAACCACGGCGGGCTTTGCTTTTGGGAGTTTCCATACTCCGCACACATCCGCTAGAGTTCGTTGACTTCCGATTATTTTGGGGGCAAGTTTGGGGGCAACTACATACCCCTTCGGAGGTGTTGCCCCCATGCCTCTTACAGATACCGCAATCCGCGCCCTAAAACCGGCAGAGAAGTCTACCAAATATTTTGACGGTGGCGGCCTTTATCTTGAAGTTGCCCCCGGTGGTGGCAAGTGGTGGCGGCTTAAATACCGCTTTCAGGGCAAGGAGAAACGCATCTCTTTTGGCGTATATCCCACTATTGGCCTTAAGGAGGCCAGAGAACGCCGAGAGGAGGCAAAAAGACTCATTGCCCAAGGAGTCGACCCCAGCGCCCAGCGGCAAGCCATCAAGGCCAGCTTCACAAGCGCGGAGGCCGATTCCTTTGAAGTCGTGACGCGGGAATGGTTTGACAAGCATGTGGTAAATCTCGCGCCCAGCTATGCCAAAAAAGTACGATCTCTCTTTGATCGCCAGATTTTCCCCGCGGTAGGGGCAAAGCCCATTGCGGAGGTTGAACCTACGGACATCTTGAATGCTGCCCGGCGGGTTGAGCAGACCGGAGCTATTGAGACGGCCCACCGCCTGATTCAGATTTGCGGTCAGGTGTTTCGCTACGCCATTGCTACAGGGCGGACCAAGTACGATGTTTCAACCGGACTTCACGCCGCCCTGCCCAAGGTCAATGTCAAGCACATGGCCGCCCTCACGGACAAAAAGCGCATCGGCCAACTTCTGCGAGCCATAGACACCTATGGAGGCTTCTTTCCTATGCGCTGCGCCCTCCGCCTTGCCCCTCTGCTCTTTGTGCGCCCTGGCGAGTTACAGAAAGCCGAATGGGCTGAATTCGACCTCACGGCAAAGGAATGGAGGCTCCCGGCCAGCAAGATGAAGATGCGCCAGCGCCATATTGTCCCCCTCTCGCGGCAAACCCTAAGCATATTAGCGGAGTTACAGCCCTATACCGGCAACGGGCGCTTTCTCTTTCCTTCCATCCGCACCGAAGCAAAACCCATCTCCATTGAATCCATGCTGGTGGCGATCCGCAGTATGGGCTTTACCAAGGACGAAATGACCATGCACGGCTTCCGGGGCATGGCGTCTACCCTGCTCAATGAGATGGGATATAACCGGGACTGGATCGAGCGCCAGCTTGCCCACGGTGAGCGCGACCATGTGCGGGCCGCCTACAACTATGCGGAGCATTTGCCGGAGCGCCGCCGCATGATGCAGAACTGGGCGGATTATCTGGATAGTTTGAAAGCGGCGAAGGACTGACCCGTGCCGTCGAGCCTGCCTGCGAGGATATTTTGATGATCGTGACCATGGCCTGCCGTGCAACGAAGACGAATTTACGCCGGACATGATTTTTACTTACATAAATAGTAGATTAAAAGAATTAAAAGAAATGGTCCCATCGTTTCAAGACAGCCGTTATTTGTGCAATTTTTACTTTCTTCATCGTCACGACTTAAAAAATAATCGCATACATTAGTATCTTCGGTTTCGCAATGATGCTCTTCGCAATACCCATATTTGCAATGCTCACAAAG
Organism: Desulfovibrio sp. 3_1_syn3; assembly: GCF_000145315.2. Taxonomy (NCBI): domain Bacteria; kingdom Pseudomonadati; phylum Thermodesulfobacteriota; class Desulfovibrionia; order Desulfovibrionales; family Desulfovibrionaceae; genus Desulfovibrio; species Desulfovibrio sp. 3_1_syn3. The sequence continues at coordinate 1,512,009 of NZ_ADDR02000001.1, read as the reverse complement.
TCCGCACAGGTGAAACATATCTCTTGCTTTATAAATATCATTTTTAGACATATGCTCTCCTTACCAGCAAATCCTAATTTTATCTCTACCCTCCTCACTTTCTAGACTCAACAAAAATCTTGACTCCCCCTCAATTTTATGGCGTTGTGTCTTCACGGTGCTTGAAAACACCTCTAGGCGGACAACGCCGCCCGACAGATTGGCGCTTTTTTTGTGCCCTTTTCTCAAAGTCAAGATTTTTCTTGGCGATGTTTTGGGCTAGAATCGCAACCATTGTTGCCGGGTGTCCCCGATATGTCCAAGCCGCAAGGCCAAAGGCGGGGAGCAGTTCCTAGAGCTGTTTTCAACACCCGGCATTTTCTATTGGAGAAGATGCCTTCAGGAACTTGAAAATTCCTCTAGGAGCTTCCTATGTCTCAAGCCCAACTTCTCCCCACCGAACACTTTTCCCCGTCCGTTTCCTTAATCGAAGGCCGCCCGGCCACTACTTCACTTGCCATAGCTGAACACTTCGGCAAACGGCATGATTCTGTTCTTCGGGATATTCGCCGTATTTCTTCGGAAGCCCCCGAAAATTTTAGCCTCCACAATTTTGTGGAGACCCCTTACACCGATCTTCAAAACGGGCAAAGCTATCCATCCTTCATCGTCTACTTCGACGGCTTCATCTTGCTCGTCATGGGCTACACCGGAAAGCGCGCTCTGCAAATCAAGCTGCTGTATATCGCCGCGTTCAATGCCATGCGGGATGAGCTTGCCGCCCAGCGTGAAGTCGCCCTCCCCGAAGTGCCCCACATCCAGATCACGCCCTCGACCCCGACCAGCCGCAAGCCTCTCCGTTCTCTGGTCAACGCCTGGGCATGGATCAGCGGCCAGCATCACGAATCCCTCTGGCCGCAGGTCAAAGCGCACTTCCAGCTTGAGAGGATCGACGACCTACCGGAGGAGTGGATACCCGACGCGCTGGAATGGGTGCAGGGGAAGATCGACGAACAGGAGAAGGTAAAAGCGCTCCCCGCGCCGGAGACTTTCCCGGCACCGTCCACGGCCCTGACTTTCCGCGCGGACTTCCCCGACGACATGGGCAGTGACCGCAAGGAGGCCATGCAGCGCATGGAGCGCATAGCGCGTGAGATGCACGCCAGCTTCGGCGTCGTGCGCAATATCGTCCGCCTTGGCTGCCATCCGGGGACCCAAACAATGCGCATGCGCCCGGATGAGCGGGAGGCGTATGGAATCCTGGAAAACCTCTATGTGGCGGCAGATGAAAGCCTGTGCGCCGCCTACAATGCGCTTGAGGCCGGGTACAAGCTGGGCCGCCTGTATGGGCGTGGATAACGAAACAGGACAAAGGCCGGGCTTGTGAGGGTCCGGCCCTTTCCTCGGCTTGTCAAAAACCTCAAGCCTCCATACAGTCGGAATATGAAACGACGATTTTATTCAATCCTCTGCATGCTGGCGGCAACAATCGTCTATGCGCTGGTGGTGTTACAGCCGTGGTCATACGGATACTCATTTTATAACATATATGGAGGGTGGAAGTGTTATCGTGAAACATCGTTTTTAGGCCTCTATATAGGGGAATACGATAGGAACTACTGTGGATTTCTTAGAATATTAAGTATAATGAAATTTTCTGAGAAACATATTCGACGCGACCGCATGTTCCCTCCAGATTACGTCCTTACCACCCGCCTAAAAAAAATGTGCTCGAGTAACGACCTTGATAAAACAAAGCACCTTCCCCGCACCAACCTTTCTCGCGGGGACGTGCAAGAGATGGGCAGAATTAAGGGCTACGAGGACACCGTAGGCAATCTGCTTCAATAATCACTTCGTTGACAGTCCCTCGCCGTCATAGCGTCAATAGCTGTTCGGCCTCGGCATGAGCGGCGACAGCGGCGTACCTTTCCCCTTCTGCCACTGTTCATAACCACGCACGGCGTTCCTGCCGAGGCGGCTGACAGGGACCTTCAATTCAAAGCTGATGATGTCGGCCAGCGACAGCGCGAGGCCGCTGCCGTTGCCTTTGTGCAGGGCGGCGCTGGTGCGCTTTGCCATCTGCCAGGGCTGGTCGTAGACCATCGAAATGCCGCGCCATGTTTCGCCGGTGATCAGCGCCGTGACAGGGCTGCCGAATACCGGCACGCGCATGGCCGCGGCGTCCAGCCAGGCCCCGGCCATATTCTTTCCCCACTTCTTCGGGTCGTCCTCGCCGTAGGCCAGGGACAGAATGACGCCCATGGCCACGCCCTGAAGCGCGAAGTCGTACATTTCGTATCGGGCATACCGCAAAGCCGCCCGCATTTTGCCTCCGGCGTTCGGCGCTTTTCCCCACGCCTGGCGCAGGGCCCCCGCGTTGTAGGCCCGGCGTTGCGCGAACAGCACCACGGCGGAGGAAAAGATATTCAGAAAGCGCGCCATGCCGCGGCTGCGCAGGAACTGACTGCGGCTGGACGGGTTGAAGTCGGGGTTGACGGCCTTCACGGCCATGTCCGCAGCGCGCACCGCCGCCGTGTGGTGGTCGCTGGACGGGTCGATGCCGGGTTTGCCCGCCGGGCTGTTCATCAGGGCCGCCATTTCCTTGTTGTACGCCGCCATCCAGATTGCCGAGCTGGTAGCCATGTCCACGCTGATGAGCGGCAGCATCCCGGCCTCGACAACATCATTCCATGTCAGTTCATTGCCCAGCAGCTTCACGGCCTTCTGCCGCGTCCGGGCGTCAATGCCCCGCATGCTCTTGCGCAAATCCTGGTCGATATTCGCAGCGCGACTTTTCATGTAGGGCGATATTCCCCAGATTTCCTTTATGAGGGCATAGCCCCCCTTGGCCACGGCGGAAATGCCGCGCATCGTGTTTGACGCGCCAAGGTCGTTCATGGCCGGGAAAATGGCCGTAGACTGCAAAAGGGCCGTCTTGAGGTTGAAGGCCAGCCCCCAGGGCACAAGGCGTTCCCGCAGCCAGTCGGCGGACTTGCTGATGGCGTCCGTCGGCGGGCGTTCTTCCAATACAAGCCCCTTCAGGTTCGGCCTGATGGATTCATAGTCCTCACGGCCGAAGGCGCGTATGTATGCCTGCGCCCACTCCGGCGCGCGCGTCACACGGTCGGCGAAGCGCGCGATTTCCGCCATTTCGATGAAGCGGCATACGTCGTTCAGGTGCGACATGACGACGCCGGTTTCCAGCAACAGGGGCGCGCCGCCTCCACTGTTCGCTCTGGCCTTGGTGAAGCCGCGCTTTGCCGCGGGGGCTGCGCATACCGCCTCGGTGCGGACAATGGCGTCCTGTTGCTCCTGGCGCTTCTTCACTTCTGACGATAATCCGGCGTCATAGACGGCGGGATAATACCACCCCGCCAGATTCACGGACAGCCCGTCCACGCGAATGGTCAGGGGCCGGGCGTCCACCCCGCGCGGCGCAAAGCCGAACATCTTCTTATGGGTCGCCTGAATATCCGCCCACTGGCCATGCAAAACGTTTCCGATCTCCTGCACGTCCTGCCAATCCTGCGCCGACAACAGGCCGTCATTGCCGCGCCCCTGCCAATCCGGAAAGATCAGGCGCGTGGCGTCGTCGCCGATGAGATGCGACAGTACCTCCGGCGACATGTCGGGGTAGCCCCCGCGCAGACGTGTGACGTTTCCCTCATTGCCCAGGTTCAGGACCAGGGCGAGCACCCGGTCTGAAGTCCAGTTAAGCTTGCCGCCGCGGCGCATGATTTCCGGCACGGGCAGCGGCTTGCCGTCCACGGCGAACGTCTTGCCCAACTTCGCTTCCCAGGACTTCGCGCTTTCGACCAGGCGCTTGAAAATCGGGTCAAGGCGCTCTTTCAGTCCGGACATGCGCACCTGATAGCGCGCTTCCCCGTCCACGATGCCGCCCCAGAGACGATCTTCATTGATGCCGCGCCTGCCGTCGGGGCCGAGGTTTGAAAAACCGTCGGCCTGCCGGAACTTCCATTGAAGAGAGGAAATCATGTTGCCGAAGAATGACCGCATCCACCCCTGCCACCGATGCCAGGCCGTGCCCTCGCGCGCCACGGAAAGTTCCTTCAGGCCGGACATGGCTTTCGCGCTCTCTTCCGCCACCTCCCGAATCTTGGCGGCCTCGTTTTCCCGGTTGGCGGCAAGTCCTTGGCGGCCCATGTGTTCCAGCATGGACAGAACATCCTTCACGTCCTGAAGCTGTTCCGCCGACAAATCCAGATAATGCGTTGCGGCATTGTCAGCCAGCAACCATTCGGCAATGGCGGGCAGGCCGTTGATTTCGGCCGTGTCTTCACACAAGGAGGCCACGGCATCGGAAAGCGTGACGGACTCCCCTTCCACCCTCTTGCGCGCAGGCGCGAGGCGGAACCGTTCAAGCATGTCCTGAATGGCCGTCCACGCCTCCGGCAACACCACGCTTCGCTTCAGGGCGGCCAGCCGCGCGGCATTCTTCTCGAACGCCTGCCGTTCCTTCACAATGCGGTTCGCCTCGATCCAGCTTTCCAGGGCGACGCGCGCCCGGTCCACGGCGGCCAGCGCGTCTTGCGCATTCCCGGCGGCCAGCGCGGCATTGCGCTCCTGCAGGGCCTTACGGACCTCGCCGACAAACTGATTGGGCTGAATGTCGCGCAGCTTTTTCCCGCGCAGGACGGCCTTCACCCGCCGCCGCACCTCGGCCAGCGGGGTGCGGTGTTCCTCCACCCAGCGGGCTTGCTGCTCCTTTGTGCGCCAGCCGGAATCCTGCCGCGCGGCCAGGCGCAGCACCGTGGCTTCCACTTCCTCCAGATATTTGCCGTATGCCTCTCCCGGCTCGTCGCCCGCAGCTTCGGCCCGGGCGTCATCGTCGGCCATACGCTGATCGGCATAGGCGCGGGCATCGTTCACCATATTGCGGCGCCGCACAACCACGTTGTCGTAAAGGTAGTTGTACAGCCCGTCCGCATCGGTCAGGCCCAGCGCGTCGGCGCGCTCGATGCCGCCCACGATGTCGCCGATGCCCACGGCATCCAGGGCCACGCCGCCGTCCTTGCTGATCAGCCGCCTCCCCTGCGCCGTCTTCAGGAAATCAGCCACAGCCGCCTTGCCGTACTGGCGTTCCAGCCAGTCCCGGCTGATGCCGGAATAAGGGTTGCCTTCCTCCACCGACAGAGCCGCCATAATCTCATAGAACACGTCGCCGCGGGCAATCTCCTTGCCTTCGTCGAAATACGCTTTCCAACGCTTGTTGCGGTCCTGCAGCGTGGCCTTGTCCATGCGGGCGGTCACTTCGGCCTCGGCGCGGTCGTAGAGCTCCTGGAGGCGTTCGTACTCGCTGTCCTGGTTCAGCGCGGCCTTGTAGTTGATTCTGTCCGTCAGGGTCCACTCGCCGGACTCGTCCGGAGCAAGCCCGGTTTCAGCCTCTTGCACGGCGGAAAGGAATGCGCCCTCATCGGCCAGCGCGGCCCCGGCCTGACTTTTGCGGAGAGCTTCATCCGTGGCAAGCATGCGGTCGAACACGCGGCGCACTTCCGGCGAAGGCTTTACGCCGTGGACGGTCGCCAGGCGATAGATGGATGCAAGCCATTGCCGCATCTTGTGAAACACGACCGCCAGCTTTGAGGACGGGGCCTTGCCCTCGCGCATGTATGCCTCAAAACCGGCCGCATTGACCTCCTGAAGCGTCCGGACCTGTTCTTGGGTAAGCTGCCCTTGCAAGGCCTCTTCCAGCGTCACAGAGGGCAAATCCACGCCGATGGCCTTGCTGTGCGCCTCGCGTTGGGCATTGGCGTTCTCCACCAGCGCGGCCAGATCTTCGCGCGCCTGCCACAGCCCCGTCTTGTGCTTGTTCCACCGCCGGCGAAGGGCGCGCTGGCGGCGCTGGCGCAGGGAATCGTCAATGGACGTGTCTTTGTTGACGACCGTTATCTCACGGGCATAAAGCTGTTCGGCCATTCGGCCGCCGTCCATGACCACGCGGATCAGATCATTGATGAAGACGTGCGCGCCTTCGTGGATGGGCGTTGAAAGATCTGAGGCGTCTTTGAAAATGGAGGTGACGGATCTGCCGTCGGGGCCAAAGGAGATGGCCCCGCGTTGCCGCTGAAAGAAACGATTCCCCCCGCTGTCGTTGACATCCTCAAGGAGCGACCGTAAAGTATATTCATGAATGCCTGCTGAGGGCCGATTGACACCGGATTTCCGGAGGGTATCGGAGTTACCAGCAGGCATCTCTTTTTCAAGCCTGTGGTGATAAAGCTTAATAGGGTTGTCGTCTGCGAAGTGTAGAGTCCCGTCCTTGAACTCTTTTACTGTCATCTTGACGGAATAATCTTTCTCCCCAATGCGCAAGGCAGCCTGAAAACGGTGCATCTGTTTCAGGTTGCCATCTTTACTCTTCTTGTCCTCATAGCTCTCGACCAATTTGGCTTCGCGCATGAGTTCAGGCAAAGCGGCAACGGCCTCAAGTTGTTGCACACCATCAACTGCGTCGGCATCACCAAACTTCATGTGTTCATGAAAATCCTTGGCAGTCATGCCGACCGTCAGCCCTGTGTCCTCATTGACCACACCGGCCTTGAATTCATCCAGAACGGCAGCCCTGACCTCCTTGGGGAAGCGCTTGCGCAAGACTTTGGCATTCTGCCCCCCAAAGCGCGGCCGCACCGTCACCACAGTTACAGGGGCGTCCAGGTCAGTGCCGGGGTTCATGGGGTGATACAGCGCATTGTCGCCGATGTTGTCCGGCTCGCCCCGCACAACGCTCCGTTCCTTTAACATCATGACCGGGTCCATGCCGTAACGGTCGGCAAAGGTCCGCGCCTGCTCCGCGTGCAGAGTGGCGTAATATTCAGCTACGTGAGGCGCATAACCCGCCTGCACAAATTCATTTTTCAGGCGCGTGCGCTCCCTGGCGACTTCCGCCGTGGCCCTGCCGGCGGCGCGGATACGTTCGGCCGCGGCTTCGGCACGCTTCTGCGGGTCGAACTCCTGTGCTTCGGTCAACGTCATGCCGCCGGGCTTCATGCGGGCATTCTGCAACAGAAAGGCCCGGTCTTCTCCATTGAAACGCGACACCAGCCGCGCCGTGGAAACCTTCACGGCTCCGGCCTGGACCTGAAGCGCCTCCGCCACCTCCCGCGCCGTCAGCCCCAGAGCTTCCAGCCTCGCGCCGTCCGCCTCTATGAATTCCTGCACCATGTCCACATCCAGCCACAGGGAGCGAGCGCCTTCAGAAATGAGCTTGTCCGCCTCCCGCTCGAAGATTGCCGGATCGGCGGCGCGCATGGTGGAACCGTCGGCGGCTTCGGCCAACTGCGCCAGAGATTGCGCGAAGGACATGCGCTGTTGCGCCTCTGTGGCTTCCTGCGCCACGGCTTGCACTTCCGCGCGGGCCGCTACGACCTCTTCAGATGCGGCTGCCTTGGTGACACTCTCCAGGAGGCGTTGGCGGGCGCGTTCGCCGCCCACCTCTCTACGCGCATGCACTCCTCCGATGCCGCCGCCCATGAGTCCGCCGAGGATAAAATCTTCAAGCTGCTTTGCGGCTTCGCCAATATCCGAGAGGATGCCGCCGAAGTCTTTGCCCTTGGCGGCTCCTTCCACGCCCGCTTTGACAAGATTTTGCAGCCATTCCGTGCCGCCCTCGAATAAATAGGCTTGCCCGGCCCGCTTGCCCACATAGGAGGCGGTGGCCTTGATGCCGCCCTTTGCCGCCTGCAGGATTGCTTCCTTCGCGGCTTTCTTTACCGCGACTTTGCCGCCGAAAATGCCCGACAGGCCAACCACGTCCAATGTGCTCATGGCTGCGCCGCCCAGCAGGGAATAGAGACGTGTTCTGGAATTGTCTTCCATCCCGGCGTCCAGCAGATCCGTGTAGACCTCATTCCCGTTCATGACGAGGCCCGTCAGCCCGGCGGCGGCAGCGCCGCCCTTGGCATACGCGCCGAGAATGGGAAGCATGGACGCCGCAACGCCCGGCGTGTTCTCCATCCACCAGCGGGAATCAAGCAAGACGTCGGGATTGTCCCAGACAGTCATACCCGCCAGAGGCGATTCCGCGTTGATCTCTTTCCGTCGCTCGCTCAATTGCCGCACCCAGTCGCGCATGGTGTCCGATGTTTCCAGCAGGAACGCCGACACGGGCTTGTTCGCCAAATCCGCAGGCTGGTAATTTTCATCCACCCCACGCGTCAGAGAACCGAAGCCTTCCAGAGCCAGCCGTCCCAGATTGATCCCCTGCTGCAGAAGCATGATTCCCGCGCCGCCCAGGCCCCTGCCAAAGGCATTCATGCGGGATTCCGGGTCAGATATGGTTTCAAAGGCGTTGTTGACGGCATTGGCCGTGGCAAGATCGTGCCGCCAGAGTATGGCGGAATCGTAGTCGTACTGCACCAACCGCAGGAAGCCGGGGGCAAATTCCTTCACTTTGGCCGGGGTGTATTCCCCAAGCATGTCCCTGGCCTTGTCCAGATTGTCCAGCGTCATGCCGAGGGGCATGCCCAGGGCGGCCGAGGCGGTTGCGGCCGTAAAAGCGTCATCCTGGCTGTACTGCGAGGCGGCGTTGAGCGCAAAAGATGCGCGCAGCAGAGCGCCCGTGCCGTCATCAGTTTTGCCTTCCGGCAAAAGTTTATGGCGCAACAATTCGCGCTCGACCATCTGCCCCCGCAGCGTGCCCGTGGAAAATTCCGGCGCGGGCTTTTCTTCCGGCGGCGTGTACCATGCGGCGGTGGGATTGCTCCAGGGAAACTCCTTCGGCTCCTGCTCCGGCGCGGGCGTCAGCGTTTCGCGCGCCCGCTGCTCCATCATGCCGGGCCTGGCGTCCAGGGCGGCAGTGATGCCGCCGGAGGTGTTCACGGCATCGGCGGGAGCATCCACTGAAAGCGGAGTCACATTGTGTTTGGGCAGACTGGTCATCAAAGTTCCCCTCGCTCCGCAAGTGTTTTATTGTATTCCCGCTGGATATCTTCTTCTGTCGTGGGTTCGCCTTTTTCTATCAGGGAACGCTTCATCTCTTCCCGCATGAAATCCGGCACGGGAAGGTAAACGTCATTACGGCCAGCGGCTTCGCGCGGGCTGTACTCATTTTCCCCAAAAATCCAGCCGGGGCCGCGTAGTCTGGCCAACTTCCCATATATCCAGTTGCGCTGTTCCTTTTCGCTTTTGAACTCGCCATTGATGCACTTTTCTTCCAACTCAGCCCTGATTCCGGCGAGGTACGTCTTGTCGTCTTCGTCTTTGGGATCAAGGCCGGACCTTGCCGCCATTTCATCGAAGTAGGCCGTGCGCCGCCGGTTGGCTTTCTTTTGTTCCTCATCGACGGCAAAAGAGCGCAGCGCCTCAATATCCTTGGCGTTGATCAACGTGGCGTACTTTGTCGAAACTTCGTCCATGCTCATTCCCCCGGACACTTCTTCCTTCGCCTTCGACAAGGCGACGGGATCAGTCATCATTCCGGTGGAAAGAAGTTTGACGGCGTTGTTCATGGCTTCCTGCGAAGCTCCGCTCTTCAGGAAATACTCGGAACGCTCCAGGGGAGACATATCTTTCACCTTCTCCGCGAGCGCGCGCCCGGCGGCGGCATTCTGGGCGTCAAGCCGTCTAGCCTGAAATGCCAGTTCACCCATGGCCACAGACGCCATTCTCTGTCGCCGTTTGATGTCAGGTTCTTGGGCAATAGCATCCATAACTGCCGATTCCCGCTTGTCCTGCGGCATTCCCGCTGTGTCTTGCAGCAGGCTTGCGACACTACCCAGCGCTCTTTGTGTCTCGGCCCGTTCCCGTTCCGCCCTGGCCTCGGCCTCCAGGCGTCTGCCTTCGCGCTGGATGGCGGCTTGCAGCTTCAGGGCATTGGCGGCGCCGATTTTGTCCTTGTAGTGCAACAGGGCCGTGCGCGCCGTGCTCAACTTGCCCGCGTCGATCTGGGCGGCGATGGCCGGGGTGATGGATTCCGACAGCGCATCCTTGATGAACTGCGCCCTGGCCGCTTCGCCCAGACCTTTGCGGTTGGCGATGCTTTCTGCGTTTTTGCAGATGCTGTCTATCGCGGGTTCGGCGATGGACGGATTGGTCAGGTTTGCCACCAGGACTTCCCCACTGGCCTTGATGCCCGCCACGTCTTCGGCGTTCCGGAAAACAAGGCCCTGCTCGCTGCCGTAGTCCGCGGCCCACTGCCGGAAGCCCGCCGCCTTCACCTCAGCCAGGGCATTGAACCGTCCGCGCTGGAAATCGTTCATGCCCTTGGTGAGTTCGGCCACCTGTTTTTTCTGCCATTGCTCATATTGCGCCCCGGCGTCCATCCCGGCTTCGCCCTTGTTCTTGGCCATCTCGGATTGCCAGGCGAGGAAGTTCTTCTGAAGCCCGCTGACGGCCTGCTGCGCCTTGGTGGTGTTGTAGTCATCGTAAATGACGGCGGCGGTGTCGGCGGCTTTGGTCAGGGCCGCGCCAGCCTGCTGCCACTGCTGACCGGCGATCCGGCCGGATGCGCCGATGGCCCCGGCCGTTCCGCCGTAGTCGCCGGGATTCAGGCGGCCGCCGAGATTTCCGGCGCGCCCGGCATAGCGGTATTGCTCATTGTATTCGGGTATTCTGGGCATGTTTTTCCCCTATGGCTTGACCTCTTTGAGGGCATTGTCGGGCTTTATTCCTTTGGTCATGTTGTAGTAATTGCCGCCCACGTTGGCCAAACCGCCCACCAGGGTGGAACCCGCGCTCATCCAGGGGTTGATGCCCCCGGCCATGCTGGAATACTGTTTGGCGGCACTGGACTGCGCAGCGCCCTGCTCCCGGTAGTTCCAGGCCTCAAGCCGCTTCTGGTAGTCAGCGTCCAGGCCCTGCTGTTCCAGCTTCAGGGCGTCGATCTCGCCGCTTTCCGCCGTGTCCAGATTCAGGTCAAGATTGCCGCCCACGTCCACCACAGCGCCGGAAGCGCCCTGCGCCGCGCGTTGCGCCCCGATGACTCCGGCCACTTCCTGCCGTTTTTTCAGCTTGTCTTCGTAGCCTTCCTTCTTGGCCTGCCGTCCCTGTTCCTCGGCGAGTTGGGCGTTCTGTTCCGCGATCCGGGCGTTGCGGGCGGCTATTTGGCTTTGATAGTTGGCCTGCTGCTGTTGGGCCTGGGAACTCTGATAGGAGCCGTAGGCGCTGCCCAGCGCGCCAATAATGCCGACGACAGCCGTAGTTACAGCCATGTCACACCGCCTTCATGTAAAGGTATTCCGTGAGCCGGTAACCCATACGCCGGAAAAGCGCCCCGCAATCATGCGAGGCTTTCACCTTCTGAACGATGACGTTGACGCCACGTTCCCGCATGACAGACTCGGCGGCCCGCAGCAGATGCAGGCCAAGCAAACCTTTGCGACATTCCGGAAGGAGAAAAAAGACATCCGCATCGGCTATGAGTTTCCGCCGATAATGGTGGTTGCGATAAATCAGATATGCCGCGTAACCCACCAGAACGCCCTCGTCCCGCGCGGTGGTGATATGCAGCAGATCAGCCTTGTCCATGCTGAGGTACAGGGCTTCATCCACATCAAGGGAGCCAGTGATATCTTTTGCCGCTACTTCATCCCAGTGCCGCGCCAGCAAGGGCTGCACTTCTCCCCAGATATCCGCGAAACGCTCTGTCTGAAATGTCACCGACATGCCGCTCCTCCTTATCCCTGCTGGCCGAAATCCACGCTGACCACAATGGCCGCCACCTGCATGGGCAACGGCCTGTCCTGCACAATATAGAAGCTGGTGTCCGGGTCCTGGCCGCCCCCGGCCGAGCACTGCACGTCGCCGCTGAACGGCTCACAGGGTTCGCCCCAGCGGGCCGGGACAAAGGGAAAATCATAGAGCGTCTTCCTGTCCGTGCCGAATTTGCCGCCCACGGAGCGGAACAGGCGCACCGCGCACTGGCCGTAGCCGCGCTTCATGCCCAGGGTCGAACCGGTCTGGGTGTCGGCTTCCACGCATTGCGGGCAGAGCGTGGAGGTATACGGCAGGCCGATGGAAACCGTGCGCGCCGCGTAGGGCAGCACCACCGCCCCGTCCCTCACTTCCAGGCCCTCCACGGGCGAGCCGTCCAGCAGCGCGTGCACGGTCCGGCCCTCCAGATGGGACAGGCCGCCGACGCTTTCCACACCGTCTTCAAAAACGCCGGTCAGGCCGCAATCCACAAAGAAGGCGTCCCTGATATCGTCATTTTGCTCCCAGCGCGGCATGAGGCGCTCAAGATAATATTTCCGCGCGCCGTCCACGCTCCGCTCCACCACCAGAAGCAGCTCGTCGGCGTTCTCTCCGGAAAGCGCGGCCACGGAGCGCACGCGGCCGTCCGTGATCTGGCGCGACCAGCCCCAGATGTCCTGTTCTTTCATATAGGTGAGCGCCAGCAGCACACCGTCGTCGCGCACCAGCCAGAGGACACTGCCGGGCGTCTGCTGGAACGCCCATTGCCGTATGGTGTGCCCGTCAAAGAGATGCGGAGCCAGCACGGATAGGTCGTTGCCCGCATAGCCGTCCTTCTCCAGGGAATAGTAGAGGTCGCGCACGCGGCTGCCGTGGCGCTGGCAGTGCATCACGCTGTTGCCGATGATGATGGGCGCGATCTTTGCGGAACCCCAATAACTCTGCGCCGTGATGGTGCAGTTTTTGGCCGTGATGGCTCCGTTGTCGCCCGTGGCCTTGTATTCCGCGCTGGCGGTGCCCAGGAGCAGATCGCCGAAGCTGGCGGCCCAGACGATGCCGTCCACCGTGCCGGAGGCCAATTGGTATTCCACGGGGTCGTCGTCCTGCAGGGGGCGGGACTTGCGGAAATTCTCAAAGTCGCCGGTGCGGGACATGTAAAAGGACTGCGGGCTGTTCCTGGTCCCAGCCAGGACCATGCGCTGCTGGTGAAAGGTCACCGTGCCGGGATTGTTACCGTCGGCAAAGGGGTCCCAGTCCTCCTTGGGCGTGTCCGCGATATCGGCCTCGTAATTCTGGTCGTCAAAGCTCGTCCCCTGGGCGATGCCGATGAAGCCGTAATACCCGGCGCTTTCGCGGTAGATATTGTACTCGGCGGCTCCTTCCACGGCCTGCCAGCTGAGAACGCAGTGATTGCCCTCGGTCCAGTCCGTGGGATATTTCCCCGACGCGGTGGAACCCACGGCGGACGGCAGGCTCTCCTTGCCGTCGGCGTCCACGGCGGACACCTTGTAGCGCAGGGTGTAGGAGCCGCCGCCTCCCTGCCAGGCCGCCGTGGGCGCGGCGGGCGCGGCAAGGGAGGTATTCAGCGCCACTGTGCCGATGGACCATGCATAGGCCGGGGCCGAACCGGTGCGCACCACCTTGTGCAAGGCGTAGTCCTTGTGCGCCAGATAAACCACATCGCCCACCTGCGCGTAGGAAATTTCCGGCACGTCCGCCAAGGCATAGGGGCTTTCCATGGCCTCAGCCACGACATAGCCGTTCACGTTGACGATGCGCAGGCTCTTTTCGCCAAAGGCGAGCGCGAAATTCTGCCCGGCCTCGGCATTGAAGCTGAAGGGCAGGAGCACGCAGCCCTCGCCAAGGTTCTCCAAAAAATAGGTGCCCGGCCTGCGGTAGGCGTCGCCGTGCAGATTCGGGAGAAAATTCTCCATGATCTTCAGTGAATTGGCGTAACGCCCCAGGTCATAACGGGCGGACAGCGTGGGCGTCACCTCGCCGCCGGTGAAGTTTTTATAGGATACGCGCATGGCTACAGCCCCAAAGCCTTGAGAATGATGCCCGCCATGCCCTCGCCCTGGGCTTCGGCCCAGGCCCACAGCCGTTCGGCTTCGCCCAGGCTGATGTCTTGCGGCCCGGGCGCTTCGTAAACCCGTTCCCACTGCCCGTTTTCCCGGTTGTAGCGGCCCTGCGGCATGTCCGCCGGTCTGTCGGCGATGGCCGTGTCGCGGCCCGCGCGCGGCGTTGCGGCGCAATACATTTCATCCTCGGGCGTCAGCCAGGTAAGAATTTGCATCACACGCCCCTCCGTTGCAGGCTGAGATAGTAGTTGGCCTTGTTGCTTTGCGTATTCACGGACGGCGAGTTCCAGTAGTTGCCGTTGTATTGGCTGACGGCATGGTTTCCCGTGACCAGCACCACGGCGTCGCTTTTGCGGTACACGATTTCACCGGTGACGTAATACCCGCTGTTGTACCAGCCGGACATCTCACCCAGCCTGCGCTTTCTGACCTGGTAGTCGTGCTCTTCCTCCACAGAGCCGTCCACGGAAAAGGGCAGGTTGCCGAAGGGAACCGGGATTTCAGCCTCCGTGTTCACGCCCAGCGGGACGGGGCCGATGGTCCACGCCCCGCCCGTGGCGTAGCTGGAAATGCCCAGTAGCTCGGGCCGGGCGTCACGGAAGGTGAAGGTAAGCAGGACCGACGTGTAGTTGTAATCTTTGAAAAACGGCACTTCATTCTTGGGCAGAATGTACAGCTGGTACTGCCAATATGGCGTGGGATCACTGATGGCGAATGACTTGTAGCCGCCGAAATAGGGGGATGTGCCGTTGGGCGCTACGTATACGCCCGCCCCGAGCAAGGCTCCGTCATCAATAAAAGTGCTGCGGTCGATCAGCACATTCCATGCTTCCTCATCAGCGTTGCGGCCTGACAATCTGAATTTGCACAATGAGGAGTTCCAATTGCCGCGCGTGTTTACAAAGTCAAGCATGCTTTCAAAGGCCAGGGGCTTTTCAAGCATAAATTCCACGGCATGCGTCGCATCATTTGTTCCCCCTGACAAAAAGGCATGTGCGCCGCCGTAGCCGAGATTGAACAGGCTGCTTGCCCCCGCATTGCCGTCATAACTGCTGTCGGTTTTAAAATCCGTCACCCATTTGGTGGGTTGAAGATGATAGGTGCCCCTGGGCTGGTCGGTCATGAGGTGCTCTTTTCGCCCGGTATCCACATGCCCCACGGGCAGCATGGGCGTTTTCAGCCACACGCCCGCCTCCGCTTGCCATTCCTTGACCACCCCTTCGGCGGCGTCGTACCACAGGGTTTTGTCGGGAATCGGGCCACGGTTGAAAGCCGGGGACACGGCGTAATCCCGCCCCTGGTACAGGGCCGTGCCCAGGGTGACGCGCAGATTATTGAGATGCCCGTACCATTGGTGGCTGCCCGAGTGTATCCAGCGGCCCAGAAACCAATAGCGGTAATTGGGATTGCAGAGCGACACATAATTGAACGCGCCGAGGCAAACGCCGTCCACATGGATGAACAGGCTGGAATCGCGCTGGCTCACGGAAACCGTATGCCATGTGCCGTCAGAGGCATTGAACGGCGCGTGGTAGCACCAGTTGCTGATGCTCTTGCTGCCCCAATGCAGGGCCAGGCATTTTTTACGGTTGTGATAGGCCAGCGCCCAGCCCCGGCTTGTATAGTAGCCGTTGTCAAAGAGGATAAAATAATCGTCGGTTGCTTCCGGGGCCGGTCCGTTCCACTTGAAATCCAGCTCCACGGTGTATTCGTTGCTGTAGGGATGGGCGTTTTTGCCGAGCAGGGCCGCCGTCAGGTCGGCATTGGGGCCGATCCAGTTGTCGACGCCCGTGAACCTGTAGCTGGAGGCCGCGCCCCGTGGCTTTTCCGTGGGGTCCACCCGCACGTTCTGGAAGTACAGCGGATGGTTCCAGGCCCCCTGGTTCATCTCGAACATGCCGTTGGGCACCGGATCGTAGGCCACGGTGTGCCGGGATTGCAGCAGGGCGAAACACTCTTTTTCAATGTCGCCGCGCGTGCCGTAGTGCAGTTTGCGGGTGTCCGCGTACAGAAAGGCCGCATTGCCGGGCAGGGGCACGGCCCTGTCCGCGTCCAGATTGTCCGGAAGTCGGCCGGTGCTTTCATCGGCCGGGACGACGTAGATGTAATTGCGGCTCATTTCCGCCAGCTTGCGCCCGTCAAAAACGACGTGCTCCGTGACTTTCACGGGCCGGTCCAGGGTGCGGGCCGTGCCGTCCGCGCTCAGGCCGCAGGCCACGGAGGCCGCAAAGGGCGTTTCGGGCGTGGCGTACAGGGCCGGGTCATATTTGTGCAGGCCGGGAATGACCGCCTCGTACAGGCGGATGACGGCAAGCTGCGAGTACGCGCCGCCGTGGTTGCTTTCGATGTTGATGCGCACGCGCCGGTAGGCCGTGGCATTTTCCGTGAACCAGTACATCCGCCCGTTGTCCTTGAGATTGTCCGAACTGCCGCGCAGGGCCTGGTCATTGTCGCGGCGGTAGATGTCCTCCCAGAGGCCGCTGCTTTCATTCCAGCCCTGAAGCTGCCATTTCCGGGGAAAATACTGCGGCGAGTTGTCGAAATTCTGGAGATAGAGGCCCGTGAGCACGTGCGCCCGGTCGGCAAAGGCGTATTCCCACTGTCCGCTGGTAACGGTGCTGGGCGTCAGCCAGCCTGCGGACTGGTAGACAAGCTGATTGCGCAGGGGCCTGGTGGCCCGGTATGAGGTGCTGTATTCCCCGCTTGCGCTGACCGTGCCGCGCTTGCTGATGTACACGCCGTCCTCGTGCTGCATGTCAATGAATTCCTGGCCGACGAGGTAGGCCGGATAGCCGTCCTTTTCCCGGCCGGAAAGGATGACGTTGCGCAGGCGCTGGGGATTGGTGCCTTCCATGCCTTTCTGCCAGGCGCTGAGACCCAGCTTGTCCCGCGCGCCCTGGGCCGTGTCGGCCCCGGTGCCGCCGTGCGCCACGGCCAGGACGCCGTGCCGGATGCCGGAGGCGTTGACGCGCGGGGCGTTTTTTGCCGCGTCGATTTCCAGGCCGTCGCCCGTATTGAGGTCCAGGGTGCCGTCCTCCATGACGGACAGGCCGTGACGGGGTTTGACGCCGCCGATGTGCCCGGGCGTGGCCGGGCCGTTGTTGGAGGCGTCCTCGGCGCGCCCGGCCCAGTACTCGGCATCGGCGGCCGCGCCCGCCGACTGCCCGGCGCTGTTTGCCGCGTTTGCCGCGCTCCGGGCCGCCCGCGCGGCGCTGTCGCCCGCGGCCCCGGCGGAAGCCTCAGCCGCGTCCCGGGCGGCCTTGATGTCTGCCACCACCTCTTCCGGGCTCTGCTCGCCGGTGGGCGGCATGATCACCGCGCGGGAGAGCTGTTCCAGCAGTTGCTGGCGCTCGGCGGCGGCTTGGTCCAGCGCCGTCTCAATGACTTCAGGGTCAAAGCGCGTGCCGGAAATCAGTTCCACTTCCTGCACAAAGGGCATGTTGCGCACGATGGACAGCTTCCAGCCTTCGGGCAGGGGCGCGCTCTCGTGCAGATAGCTGACCGTGCCGCCGTTGTCGGTCAGCGTCGCCGTCCAGCCCGTGGCCCGGCTGGTTTTGCCCTGGGGCGAGGTCAGGCTGACCACCAGTTGGGATTCCTCCCAGACCTTGAAGGAAAAGGGAAATTGCGTGGCCGCGCCGTTGCCGAGGAACAGCGCGCGGGAATCGGAATTGGGCAGGGACATACGGCATACCTCTTAACGCGCCGCCAGCCACGAATCCACGGCCGGACGCTCTTTATGTTCGCTGGCATTGGCCTGACGGGCGTCAGGCAGGCTTGCCGAATACAGTTGCGCCAGTTCATTGACTTTGCCGGTATTGTTTTTGAGCAGAGGCACGGCGATCATGACCGCCAGCTTGCGGGCCAGCATGCCCGTGAAAAGATCATCAAATCTGGACGTGTCCGGCACGTCGGCGGTGTAGGAGATGAGCGCCGGGGCAACGTCGGTCAGCAGGAGTTCCGCGCCTTCGTCAGTGGCGGCGAGCAGGAACGGAGCGCGCCTCTCGTGCGCCGCGTCGGCGTGAATGAGCCTCCGCCACCCGGCATTAACGAGATGGTGCACCTTGAGCCAGCCGTCGGGCAGCGCGTAGGCGTGCGTCCATTCCACCGCGTAGACCTCCGGCAGCGCCGCTTCGGCTAGCCAGGCCCGGCGCCGGGCGAAGTTATAGGGATAGTCGCGCAGGGCCTGCCGCCGCGCGGCATCCCAGTACAGGGAGCACTGTACCGCCTCTTCGCAGCGCTCATCCTCGGCGGCCACAGTGCGCGTGCCCACATAGCCCAGGGCCATGTTCCAGATTCTGATCTTTCCAGCGTCCGTCGCCATAATTCACCTTGAAGGATGGGGGGAGGCCGTGTCCTCCCCCCATCCGGTTTTACTTTCCGGCAGCCTGCGTGGCGGCGGCGGATTTGGAATACGGAATGCCGCCGCGCGCCTTGCCGCCGCTCCCCGCCGCTTCAGAGTCGATTTTTTCGCACAGCGCCTGCGGCGGATCGCCCGGACCGAGCCAGGGGAAAACCTCACCGGCCTCGCGCAAGACATTCCCATGCACCATGATAATTTTTGCGCGCACCTGCATGGCCTAACCCTCGACCTTGCCGCTATTGATGTACTGACCGGCTTCGTAGGCTTCGCTGTCTTCGCGTACCAGGGCGGCAAAGATTTTCCCGGCGGTGAATGACCCCGTGACGGTCCAGGTCAGTTTGAGCCAGGGCTTGGTCACGCCGCGCGGCAGGTATTTAATGGGCGCACGCGCGCCCACGGCAAGTGCGGCTGCCGCCAGGGTGAACTCGGAGCCGTCCACGTCGGCATAGCTGCCGTCCTTCGTGGCGGACTGCTGGAGCTTGAAGGCCACGGACGTGCCGCCCGCAAAGGTTTCAGTGACCTTGAAGGCAAAGGGAACAGGTTCTCCCTTGCCAGGAATCAGAAGCGAGGTCAGGCCCACGGGGTCGCCCGTGCCGGTGGTCGTGACAGCCCCCTCTTTCAGAACAAGATTGGAATCGACAAGCATGTGGGTCCTCCTGCTAGATGACGGTTTCAGTGGAAAGGATCGCGTCGCACTGACGGATGGGCCTGCCGTGCAGGTTGGGCACGGCCTTGGAGGCGAAAAACTCGCCGTAGACCAGATGCACATTGCCCGCATCCGTGGATTGCAGCTCCAGGGCGGTAAGCAAATCGGCATTGCAGTACCAGATGGCCTTGTCGCGCATGGTCTGCGGCATTTTATTCTTGGCTATGATGGTCAGCTGTTGCAGGTCGATGAAGCCGGATTCGCCCTTGCGCTTGGTCAGATTTTCCACCGGAATATTGGCCAGGCGCACCACGGCCCGCCAGTCGCGCACGGTCAGGCCGCATTTCCAGGTGTGCTTGTCGCCCACCACCTCGAATTTGCGCCCGTCCGCGTCCTGGGCCATGTAGGCGCCGAGGTCCCTGTGGTCCAGGCCGCCGGTGCTGCCCTTGGGGTACAGGCCGTGGCAGGTGTTGGCGCCCCAGCAGACCAGATAGGCGGAGGTCATGCCGCCGCTCGTGCCCCCGGCGTCAATGACGTTGGGGCTGTCCTTGGCCGGGTAGCGCATGGCCAGGCCGTTGAATTCGTCCGGCTTGCTGTTGCTGTTGCCGTAGAAAAGCGTGGTCGCCACCTTCTGGCGCATGGCCTCGGCGAAGGCCAGGGCCTCGGAAAGACGGAACTGCTTGGCCTTGTCGCCGTACAGTTCCGTCTCGGCGATATCCAGCTCCATGAGAGCTTCCAGCATGCCGCAGCCTTCCTTGACCTGGCTCCACTGCGACTTGGAGGGCGGCGTACCCTGATAGAGCCTGCGCCAGTAAACCTCGGGCAGGCCCGTGCGGATGCGGGTCAAATGCCCGTCGCTCTGGTTGGATTCCATCCACTGCACGTCGTCCAGAATGTCATTGGTCTGATTCATCAGTTCAATGACATCACCGGCGGGCGTCCCCTTATAGAACTGCTCCAGTTCGGGGAGCGTGGCCACAAGTCCTTTTTCATATGCCATTTCGCATTCCTCGTATGGTTAATTTTTGAAATACCGTTCGGCCAAGGCCGTGTCGTCAGCCGTCACGCCCCTGCCGATAAGCTTGTCGTTGTTGAGCTGCCGCCCGATCCGGGCCACGGCCTTGACCACCCCCGGGTGCGAACCGTAGCCGGTTTCCTCCAGCAGCGTTTCGAGTTCGCCGCTCACATCCAGATGTTTGACACCGCGCAGGAAGTATTCGACATTCTCGGCGAACTTTTCGCCGCCGAACTCCTTGTCCTCCCTGAGCGCCTTGTTCCAGTCCTCAACCTGCTTGTTCCGGGCGGCACGCTGGGCCTCCAGCCCGGCGGACCGAGCCTGCGCCGACTTCTCAACAAGCTGCTGGGTCTGTTTTTCGGTCAGGCCCAGCTCCCTGGCCATGGCGACGAACTGTGTCTTTTCGGCCTCGCCGTAACCGCTGCCTTCCGGCATAGTCAGATTGAATTTTTCAGGATCAGGGGGCGCTACCTCTTGGGCGGCGGTTTCCCCGACCGCTCCGTCTGTTTGCTTTTGGCCGTCCCCTGCCCCCCGCTCTCCGCTCTCCTGCCCCTCGCCGCCGGACAGCAGCGTGGCCGCCTCCCGCCCGTGGCCTTCCGTCCCGGCCCGGCTTTCGGCCTGTGTTTCAGCCCCGGTTTCAGGTGTCGTCTCATCAGCCATTATTCATCCTCCATCAATGTGATGATGTTCCGCTTGTCCTGCTCGGCCAGCAGGGCAAACAGTTTCGCTCCCACGGCCCGGCGGCCCTCAAAGTGATTCAGGTCGTCAGCCGCCACGCCGGAGGTCACAATCATCAGGAATCTGCTTTCCGTCAGCAGCAGCCGCAGCAGGGATCGCCCCTCCCGCGTGGCCATGGCCTGACGCACGCCCTCAACTTGAGCCAGATGCAGGTCCCTGGCCTTGCGTGAACTGTCGTCAGCCATCTCAGTAGCCTCCTATGCCGCCGAGCAGCGCATCCAGCGCGTTGGGCTGTTCGCCGCCCATGGGCGTGTCGGCCAGGGTTTTCGCGGCCCGCGGCAACTGCTCCATGGCCGCCTGGGCCTGGGCCTGCTGTGCCGCCTGGGCCTGGGCTTGCGCCCGCCGCTCCCGGATGGCCTCGCGCTCTTCCTGAGGTCGGAGCACACCGGCGTCCACGCCCAGATATTCGTTGTACTTGTCCACAAGCCTGTCGCCGTTCAGCGCGTCCAGCACCGAGGGGTCCACTTGCGCCGCGCCGCCGATGAAGGCCAGCAACTGCTGGATGCCGCCGGTGCTGACCAGCTTTTGCGCCTGGGCCAGGGTGGAGATGAACTCCACCTTCAGGCCGCGCCCGGCCAGTTCCTCGGGCACGGGCGGCAGGGCGTTGAACTTGTCCATCAGCGCAAAGGTGCGGTCGATGAGCGGGATGAACAGCTCGTCGTGCAGGCGCTCCAGCACCGGCCCGATGAGGATCATCTTTTCGGCTTCCCTGGCGTCCACCTCGGTGGCCGTGATCTGGCGGCGATTCGTGCCCAACAGCATGCGGAACAGATCATTGTACAAACCTTCCTTGATCTGCTGCTGCACCTGCTGAATCATGGCCTGCGCCGCCGCCACATCCGGCTGCACCTTGAGCACCGGCGTCACCGCCGCGCCGTTGTTGCCCATCATGCTCACGTAATTGACGCCGCCGGGCGTCAGGTCCACGCCCACGCTCTGTAGTTCCGCCGCCACGTTGACCGGCGGATCGACCATCTTGTGCACGCCCTTGAGCGTGGTTTTGGCCATCTGCTGGAGCATGCGGCAGTCCGGCATGGTGTCCATGGCCGGGCTGGTGCCGTAGACGTCGCCGGACAGCACATTCCAGCGCACCCCGAAAAAAGGGAAGGAATCAAAGCCGGACTCGCGTAGCGGATGATACCCGCCCGCGCCGCTCATGCCCCGCATCCAGTAGACCGAGGCAAAGGGCCGCCGCGCGCCGTTGATGGTTTCCCGGCGCAGGCCCGGCTCCCGACGGGGATAGACCGCATGGAAGACGGCATGGCGCACATTGCCCATGCTCGCATTGTTCAGCGAGGTTTTGACCATATCCGGCAGCGCGTCTTCGCCGAACTCCTGCGCCATCTGGCGCGCGGTCAGCCATATTTTGCGCATGACCGTGTCCACACGGCCCCCGGCGTCCACGTCCAGAACAAAGGTCCCGGCCTGGCAGCAGTCAAAGGTGAAGCCGCTCATGTCGGCCCGCTCAAACACGCAGGCCGTTCCGAACGCGGCAAGCTGCGCATAGGCCTGGTAGATCACGCCGTAGAAATTGGACGTGTGCAGAATGGTGCGCATGCGCTCCACCACCTCGTCTATCCAGGCCCGCGCCGTGATCCCGCCATCACCGCTATCCCCGCCTTCCAGGCGCAGGCCGAACCAGGGCCGGGCCGGGCTGGTCATGCCGCCCTGCATCCCGGCGGCCAGGGTCCGCAGGGCATAGATTCCCGTGGAATCCACCACCTCGGGATTCAGGAGGTTTTTCCCGCCACGGGCATTGCCGTCGTCGGCGTCACGGTAGCCTGTGGGCAGGTAGAGCGCCGCCAGGTCCTTCCAGGTGGAAATCCAGGGCCGGCGCTTTTCCACCAGCATTTCCCAACGCTGATGCAGCTTTTTCAGGTCAACGGCCATGCCTTGCCCTCACTGCCCCAACAACGTCTTGCCGGCGCCGGACGCACTATTACCGGAAGAAAGCAGCGCATCGCTGAGAATGGTATTCTTCAGCCCGGCGGCCTTGGCCGCCTTGTCCTTCTGACTTTGCCGCGCTTCCGTGCTGGCCGCCGTCACATCCTTGGTCGTTTCCGCCTTGGGCACGGGCGTGGATTCGGGAATGCTCGGGCTGCCGCCTCCTCCAAATCCCATGATGCTCTCCTTGTTTTGCATGACCGTGTTCAAATCCTCTCTGGTGCAGAGCACCAGCACGCCGTCCACATAGTTGCCCTTGCGGGCGTAAAAGCAGGCTCTGGGCAGGCGCGCCAGAACGCGGAAGCCGCAGGCCTCGGCCAGCCGCCAGGCATGGCGGTTCGGCAGCGGGCAAACGCCCATGATGGACGTGCAGTCCAGATGCTCGAAGGCCCACTGGAAACCGCCGCGCGCCTGTTCCGTCGCCGCGGCGAATCCGGCTCGGAAGGCCGTGAAATCGAACTGCCAGACGCGGTAGGGCTGGCGCGTGAACAGGCCGCAGCCCAGGATTTGCCC
This sequence comes from Desulfovibrio sp. 3_1_syn3, assembly GCF_000145315.2. Classification (NCBI taxonomy): domain Bacteria; kingdom Pseudomonadati; phylum Thermodesulfobacteriota; class Desulfovibrionia; order Desulfovibrionales; family Desulfovibrionaceae; genus Desulfovibrio; species Desulfovibrio sp. 3_1_syn3. The sequence continues at coordinate 1,489,081 of NZ_ADDR02000001.1, read as the reverse complement.
GGCCTCGTCCTCACAGCGCAGCAGCACCACGCCGTCGCGCCGGGCGGTCAGGGACAGCCAGTCCTTGAGCGAGGGCTTTGCCCAGGCGCTCATGGCGCAGGGCAGCAGGCCTTCCCCTTTCATAAGCTGAAAGAGGGCGGTGCGTATGGATCTGCCCACGCATTGACGATAGAACAGTCTCATCAGTGCCCCTCTCCGAAAAGGTCATACTCGGTGCGGGCCTTGCGCTGGGCAGCGCCGTGCAGAGTCACGGGCACGGGCGCGTAAAAGGTCAGGGCCAGGGCATCGGCACAGTCAGGCGAGGTCAGACCGCGCGCCTTCATGTCATCCTTGCTCTCCAGTTTGAGCTTGCCCGAAACCGTAACCGCGTATTCCAGCCCGCAAAGCTGCTCGGCCAGCTCCGCGTCATCGGGCACGGCCCCGCCCTCCGCCAGCCATTTGCGCATGGCCGTCCACATTTCGGCCCGCCGGTTCAAAAAACGCTCGGGTTGCAGGGCCGTTGCCCCGGCCACGGCGTCCACCACCAGATGCCCGAGGCCGTAGACCTGTCGCAGGGCGTCCACCACGCCCGCGCCCACGCCTATGCCGTCCACAAAGATCTTGTCCGCGCCCCACTCCCGGCATTCCTCGGCCACAATGCCCGCCAGAGTCACGGTATCCAGACCGCGAAACTTCCGTTGTTCCAGGCAGGCCAGACCCTGCCGCCGGGTGATGACGCTCTGGTCCGAGCCGCTGCGGGCCACGTCCACGCCCAGAATCCTGGGCGCGAAACTATACTGATCCGGCTTGAGCGAACGCCCGCGCGCCTCGTGCACAATGTCCGAGGAGATGAACTGCCGGTCACCGGCGCGCGGAAACTCGCCGCGCACACGCACGCGCACAAAGTCGCTGTCCTCGCCGTAGTCCTCCACCCATTGGGCAAGCTGGTTCTTGTCGGTCATGGCCGCAGTGCGGCTGTCCACCCGGCGTGTGTTCCAGCGGTGGGCGTAGCGACCGAAGCATTCCCGGAACCGCCCCGTGTTGCGTGTGGGATTGCCGAAGCAGCACCAGATGATTTCGGTGTCCGCGTCGGTCAGCGCGCCCTCGGAGACTTCCCAGATCGCGTCTGGAATGGCCGAAGCCTCGTCAAAGATCAGCAGCACACGGCGGCCCTTGTTGTGCAGTCCCGCGAAAGCCTCGGTATTGCGCTCACTCCATGCCACCATGTCCACGCGCCAAGTCTTTTCGTGCCCGGCCTGTGTGCTGATGAGCGCCGTGGCCGTGCAGTCGAACCAGTAGCCGCAGAGACAGAGCCGGTGCCACTTAGCAAGCTCTGCCCAGGTTTTGCCCTTGAGCTGGTTCTCGGTGTTGGCAGTGACAACCCCGCGCGTATCGGAGAAGGTGGACATGGCCCAGAGGATGATCCACGCCACCAGCGCGGACTTGCCCACCCCGTGCCCTGAGGACACGGCCTCACGGATAACGGAGGCGGCGGAGGCACCGGTACTGAGCTGCTCACCCATGCCGCGCAATATCTCGCGCTGCCATACGTCCGGGCCGTCGGGATAATCGGCAAGCGCACCGCCGCCCCAGGGGAACGCGAAAAGCACGAAACCCAGGGGATCGGCAGCATAGCCCGCTATCTCTGCGGCAAGCCGTGCGTCTGCTTCAGCGAAGCCTTGCAACACGTTTGCGTCCCTCCTCAATGACGGCGGCAATACTCAGGTCGCCGCCCATCTCCAGCTTGTTTGTGGGCTTCTCGCCCACTGTGTCGCGCAGCTCCGCAAAAGCACGCACGTCGCCCTTGAGAGCCTGGTCATAGAGGGCCACGGCCAATGCCTCGCGTCCTGTCTTTCCGTCTTCTCCCTTGCGCTCAAGAAGTACTTCCAGGGCAGCACGCAACGTCGCCTTCTCGCGTCTGGCCTGTCCGGATGCGATACCGCCCTTGCGGCCCTTGCTCCTCGCTTCGCCCTCGGTTCGGACTGGCTTGAGATTATCTTTGCCCGCCATCACAGCAGCCTGCCGATAAAGGCCCCGGCAGCCCCGGCGCAGGCGGAGAGCACGCCCAACAGGGCGGCGAGCACGGCCCTGCTCCCGGCTTTTTTGCCTTCCTCGCGCGCCCGGTCTTCCCGCAGTTCACGGACATGGTCTTCAACCAAGGCCATACGCTTCCCGAGGCTGCGCATCTGTGACACCACAACCTCGTCAAGCCGGAGGTTGAACGCGCCGAACTGTTCGGCCATGATCTGTTTCACAGCGGCAATGTCAGCCTCGATGCGCGCCAAACGCTCTTCTGCCGTGGCGCTCACGTCAGAACCCCATGCCGAACATGGCGGAGGCCGCCGCCATAAGTTCTTTGAGCATGGACGGTGGTAATGTCGCCGCAGGCCAGTAGGTGACGATGAACGGCCTGACCATCAGTTCCCAGGCGAGGCCCAGCGCAAAAACATACATGAGCAGCTTGCGCGGAGTCATGCGCCCGCCGCTGGCCCGCTCCGTTTCCGCGTTGATCTCCAGGTTCTTTTCCTGGAGCTTGGCCCGGTCGGGAAAAATTTTATCTAACGCTTTTCCGCCGATGCCGAACAAGGACTTGAGCAGGTCGAACATCAGGCAATCCCCTCAAGCAGTTCGCCTTCCTGACGGCGGCGGTAGATGTATTTTTTGAATCCCGTTTTCAGCTCCAGGGCGGCGGCCTGCCAGTAGCCGCGGCAGAGGTATCCGTAAAGCACGGGGTAGCCGGTGTGACTTTTGGAGGGGAACGGGCTGCCGAGCTGGTAGAACAGGGAAACGATAACGGCCTGGGCCTCTTGCGGGAGCTCCGCGAAGGGCAGGCCCCCGGTGTTCCGGTCATAGAGGTCGGCGCCCCGGCGGATGTAGTCGGTATGCACGGCGCGGTTCACGGCGTCGCACTGTGATTCGGTGATGGTCAGGGGGGACTTGCCCAGGGCGGCCACGGCGCCGTGCCGCTTTTTGCCGAGATAGGGGCGGAACAGGTTGATGAGTTCCATCTCCAACCCCATACGGCGCAAATCGGCTTCTCCCTGCTGCCCCAGGTCCAGGCCCGCGCCGATGGTCACGCCGGACTGGCCGACGGGTTCGCCGCAGTCACCGGCATTGCCGTGGCCGTCGAAATTACGCCGCTTACACGGGATGTAGGCGACGCAATGCCGCTCTTCCATGCGGGTCAGAAAGGCGCTGATGAAATCGGTGAAGATGGGCATGGGCTACGCTCCTGCTTTTGGCAAAAGCGTAGCATGGCACTCCGGGCTATAGGCAAGAGGCGGAGGTATTTTCTGGACTGTTTATTTCACGGACGCGGACCCAATGGCCATGCTCGCCTGCTTGAATCCATCGGTTATGAGCACCGCAGATAGAGCATACACACCACCTGTTGATGACATGTCCCTGGAGCCGCGTACCTGTGAGGGATAGCGTATCTTCGCCGCACTCCGGGCAGCATGGAAACAGCTTTGGCCTGCCGCGCTTTTTGGTCATCGTGTCAGCCCTACGGCCCTGAGTGCATCGTCCACACTCTGAACCACCGCCGCATGACCGCGCCATTTTGTATGCCAGTCTTTTTGATCCGGTGTCAGCCCCCGGTCGCTGGGGGCCTTCTTGCCGTCCTTGATTTCCAACATGTACGTCACTCCCCGCAGGCCTACGGCGATATCAGGGCATCCCCTGCCGACTCCGGAAAGGATGAGCACAGAGCACCCCGCCCGGCGCAAGGCCGCCACAATGTCGCGTTGGTTGTCATCGGTTCTTGCTACTGTGCGCATATTTCAATTCCTCTTCCCGCCAAAGCTTTTTCTTCCTTTTGCCGCCGACTTGCCTCAAGCCTTCGCCGTGCCTCCGTGGCCTTTTCCCACTCTTCCGGGGTGAGTTCCTCCGGAATGGGGTCTGCCCTGGCCCTGGCTGTCGGCGGCGACTCATCCGGCACATAGTCTTCCCATCGCCTGGCTGTAAGCCAGCCTTGCGCCCACTTAGGCGTCCCGCCGCGCGCCTCGACCTGCGGGCGATTTGCGGCCTCCTGCCGTGCAGCGTCGCAAATACGGGCCACAAGCGAATCCGTGAGCTGTGGGATTCCCAGCCATGCATCCGCGGCTTCGGCCTTGCCGCGCTTATAGGCAAAGGCCTCCCAAAAGCCATTGAACGCCAAAAGGCGCTTGTCAGTCAGGCGAAACCCTTTGCGAGTCAGGATGTACTGCCCATCTGGTTCATGTTTGGCATTTTCTTTTTGCCGTGACCGTGAAGCCGTTGAAGGCGTGTGCTCCGCGCCGCCGTCAGGCGGTGCGGGCTGAGGTTGCTGCGGTGCGGATGCGGTATATATATTATTATTCTTAAATTCTTTAATTCTTGTATCTAAGCTGACCGGCGGAGTCTGCTGGTCGCCTGCTGGTCGGGTGCTGGTCGCCTGCTGGTCTATCGGCTGGTCATTCTGTTGGTCGCCTGCTGGTCGCTCTCTGTTGTATCTATGCCAATTTACAAGAGAAACGATGGTGCATTTGTTGGTCGCCCTGCTGGTCAAAATTTCGAGCTTTTCGAGCAGTAAAAATGCGGTACGAATTTGGCGCTCACTGAGGTCCAGTTTTGCGGCGGCTTTCGCGCGGCTGAAGGCAACCTGTCCCGGTTGTAGGTCGAAGACTACACCGCCTACAATCTTGCGATGTGGTCTGTGCGCCGCATTGAGCAGGAGATAGCCGAAGAGCTGCCAAGCCGGGCCGTTTTCAAGCAACCCGCTGTCCAGCGTCTTTCGCCATAATTTGACATATCCGCGTTCCACAGCTATTTCCCACCCGTTATTTTGATTTTACCGGCATGTGCCGGAGCCCGGCTTCCCCACCGGGCTTTTTACGTTCACGGATTCACCTCAAAAAATGCCCGGGCGAATTGGGGAGGCGTCTTGCTTCGCAAGTTCTTGGTGTTTTTCCCTCGGCCAGAAAGCGACTGCATCCAAGACCCCTGAGAATTTACCCGTATGGGCTTGACGCGCCTGTCTTCACCGAGGAGCAACGGCATGGGCGGCGTGAATGTACCCCACAGGCATGTGCGCTTGGTGTATGGATCACCGTAGTCGCAGGGGTTGAAATACATTTTGGGCCTGCCCAGATACCGCGCCAGCTTTCCCACCGGGTTTTCCAGTGCCCACCAGCGGAGGGTCGCCCGGTGTACCCAGGTCAGACGGATACAGGCATCAACCACTGATAGCGCCTCAACCATGTCCGCATCTGTCCGTGTCCACCGTGCACCGGACGAAGCAAAGCAGGTACAGGGAGGTGCGGCCAGGATGCCATGCACATTGTTCATTCGTTCCAGCAGGCGCACGTCACTGCCGTCTGTCTGAATATCGATGCGGATCACTTCGTACCCTGCATCGGCATATGGTTGGCTCCATACACCGGAATAATCACACAGCGACAGTATGCGACGCATCAATTTTTCCCCAGAGCCTTTTTTAACAACTCTTCCCAAATTTCTTGCTCATAAGCCCGCACAAACACCTGCACCGCCTCCAGCCCCTGAAAGCACGGCGGGGCCTCCACTTTCACCCATCCGGCGGGATGTGAAGGCGTCTCCGGCATGGCTGTGAGTTTGATTTGAGGGTAGCAGTAGGCCATCACTTCAGGGGGGCGCATTCTAGATTCCATCTAGTATTACTACTATCTTACCGACCTTACTCATGACTTCGGCTATTCTTTTGTCATCAAAGCTAATCAGCGTCGGGCATTCCCGCAGCAATGGAGCCGCGACTCGAATGCACTGGCGCACAAAATCAGAGCGGTTAAGATCATGGTGGCCCATCTCCTGGAGAATATACCGATTGAGGTCGTCATCGGCCTTGAAGGTCAACGGCACAAGGTCCGGCATCAGTCATCCCCTTTCAGCCACCAGAAGACGAGGAGCAGGGAGAAGACGCCCAAAGCCCAGAGCATGGCAGTCACAGCTTCCTTTTCCATGTGCCTACCCAACCGTCGCAACCTGGCGAATGATAATAGTCTATCCATGCGAGGCCTCTTCCGACGTGGAAGACCCTGATGGCGTGGTGGGGGGGGCTGGGACAGCCATAAGTTCATACCCGGCAGCCGAAAGCAGTTTTTCAACGCTGTCTATCCGAGGATTCTGTTTCCCCTTCAGCGTCTTATAAAGCGCGGCGCGCGAAACCCCCGCGCGACATGCAAAGGCATTCCAAGATTCGCCAGATTCTCTCAGGTAGGAACAGATCAAATTTGTATATCTCATGACACTTATTGTCTCTAATTAAATACGATAGGTCAAGTTAATAGGCGCTTTTTATCAAGTTTACTTTTCGAGACAGAAGGTTAAGTAAAATCTATGGAAAGTTACGACATTCTCAAGAAGCAGGTAGGGGAATTGTTGGAGCGGATGGGAGGCAACAAGGCTGACCTTATGCGCCTCGCGACGGCTGACCCAGAAAATGAAAAATCAAAATTTTATAAATTCCTGGGGGGACAGAGCATCCCACAGGGAGACGCATTGGTGGAATGGCTCGTCCGTATGGGATTTACGATCACCCCACCAGACGAAAAACTCCAGGGCTATGCCATGATTCCCAAAGTCAGAGCGATAGCTGGTGCAGGTGAAAGTCTTGTCACATCAGGCAAGGTGACGGGACAGTATGCCTTCCGCGAGAGCTTTCTTGAGCGGGAACATATCCACCCTGAAAAATGCGTCCTGATGTGCGTAGCGGGCGATTCGATGGAGCCCTTAATTCGGGAGGGGGACACCATTTTAGTGGACGAATCCGAAAAAGGGAAAGAGTTGCGCGATGGGTATATCTTTGTAGTAGGGTTGAACGATGCCCTGATGGTCAAGCGCCTTGCCAAAATCCCCAATGGGTGGCGGCTTTGTTCTGAAAACAAAGAACGTCCGGATATTGATGTACAGGGGGATGACTTCAATACGTTCCGTGTTTATGGCCGTGTCCGCTGGTTCGGCCGAGTGGTGTAGCAGCCGCGCCATCTGGGCCTGGACGGACATGCGGGAGAAGTAGGCCGCTGGTTTCTTTTCAGGGGGGTATCATAATATGCCATATGGAATTAACGCATTGTTAGGACAAAATTGTCCTTTATTTCGTAAGGTGTTTCCTTCCTATGATTGGGATGAAGATGTTTGGCGCGTCAATCAAATAATCAATCTTCCTCATATCCTAGGCAGAGAAAATATGGGATTTATGAAGAATGTTCCCAATGAGGAAGTCAAAAGAAGTGATATTCTCATAAAAAAATGGATTGATGATAATATGAATGGATGTTCATGCCTTGTCGTATTTGTTGGAGAAAAAACCTATCAGAGCAAATGGGTAAAGTATGAAATAGAGCAGGCGCGTGAACGAGGCATGGGAAGAATTGTTGTCGGACTGGAAGGGATGAATAATCGCTATGGGATACCGAGTGCTGGTGGAATGGACCCATATATTGCACATGGGTTCTATACCTCCACGCCATCACCCCTCAACTACACAATTATGAAGTATTCCTGGATTAATGATAATGGTATAGAAAATATAAAGTTTTGGATTGAGGATGCATGCCAAAGGGCACGAAGATAGCGTACCCCCAATAGTAAGCCCCGGCAAAGTCGGGGCTTACAGTAGTTTCACGCAATCAAAAACAGGATAATTATCATTGCCGGATAGAGTAGCTGCGAAAAGGTAAACATAGTTCTTATCGTAGAAGGGACTTGATAACCGCTTGGGTTAAAATCCCAATCATCAAGGTACGGTTTTGTCCCCAAAACAATAGCTTTATGATGCTCCCGAAATTGACGTTCTAGGCGAAGGTATTTTGCATCCATGATCCAAAATGTTAGGGTGAGGATACAAAACGCAAGATAAGTATGTAAGCCTAGGCACACTACGCCACGGCCTAGCAATGCAAAAAAAATAACACACGCAACTAGAAAATAATTTTTTATTTTCTGCGAGTTATCAGCCATCCTTTTAATAATTTCCTGTGTTACCTTAATAGCCTCTATTTCTTGTGCTGAGAGCTGTGTATTTTTATCACGAACTTGATACATGTTAATCTCCTCATGTTAAGTTTTACTTACCTACATCACAACAAAAGCTCAACCACTTCCCCCCGCTCACTACGCCCCTCTCCCGAGGGGCTTTTTTATGCCCGTTCACTGGGCCGTCATCACGCCGAAATTCCCGGCGTGATTTTTTATATCAAGAGATTCACGACAACCGATTTTTTTCGCCTCAAAATCTCTTTGAGGCGATTTTTTTATATTTCAATTGTATAAAATAATCAACTTTTGGCTTGACAGTTTGTTTCTAATTAGAGACATTGGCTTTGCCAACGAGGAAGAGCGGCGAACACGGGCCACGGCCCAGAGTAGCACGAAAGCCCTGACCCGGAGGCGACCGCCTGGAGCAGGATTCCAGAGGCCCGAACGACGCGGAGCCCTATACGGAGGACGTGGATCAGTAGGAAACCGCGAGAGAAGCTCAGGGAGGCGGAAGGATCGGAAAAGAAAGCTGGCCCGGCAGGAAGGGGCACCCGCAAAAATGGCGCTCTATGAGAGTGCAGGCCGAAAGGCGGCGGGCGATGGCGACGAGAGCGCCGCACGGCCAAGGGCACGATGACCAGGCCGTGAAACCGAGATCAACAATAAATTTTGTTTCTGACCACCATTTTGCAGACACCAGCAAGATGGTGGGAATGGAGCGAAACTTACTAGGAGAACGCCATGAAGATCGCAAGGGGAAAACATGCTGAAAGAAGTAAGTAAGAAAGAATTTTTTGAGGTGATAGGCCCGCTTGACGTGAACCCCTACCCGCAAGGGAGATACGACGACTTGGGAGGATACAGAAATCTCTGGAAGTTACGAGACGGCACCCTTGTAGGTGTATCCGAACCGAAAACTTACGGCTCCCAGGAGAATAAATATTTTTTGAATCGTTAAGCCAATCAAGGCCGGGGGCATCGGATTTCCGGCCTTTTCTTTTGCCCCCCCCAACCCGGCAGCCCATGCTGCCTTCATCATACCGCCCCGGACTCCGGTCGGGGGCGGGATTGATGAAATTTTAACCAATGGAGGCGAACATGCCCTATGATTACTACGTGCTGTATGAGCACGGCGATGAGAAGTCTTTCCGCTCTTTCCCCACTTGGCCGCAGGCAGAATCATTCGCCGCCCGCATGAGCGACAATGGCTATTACACGATCACAACCCGCCAGTGCGCCCCGGCGTTGGAGCCTGTCACGGAAGACGAATCCAGGACAGCGGAAGACGAAAACGAAGGCATCTTCTGCCCGGCGACCATGACCCCGCCCGCTCGCGAGGCCGCGTGATGTGGGCCGAAATATCACCGTGCCGCAACTGGCGCGGCTGGCTTTGGGCCGTTGGCACTGTTCTGGTGCTGGCGGCCTTCAACTTTTTGGAGGCTGTGACATGGCCGTAATCACTCATTTCAGCTTCAGGTGCCGTCGCGTGATCGGCGTGCTGCCTATGCCAGATGGGGCGCGCAGGGCTTTTCAGGGAACCAGTGTGGCCCAGGTGTTACGCCTGTGGAATGAAGCGAGGTCGCGGCATGCGTTACGCTGTTTACGATAGGGCGGACAGGCTGACGGCACGTGCAAGGAACGCCGCATACATGCGCGAGCGGTATCAGGCCTTGCGCAGCGCCGGGATCTGCGTCCGCTGTAAAAATGCCGAGGCAATCCCCGGAATGTCTCTTTGCTGGGCATGCCGCCTGTACAACAATCAGCGGCGCAGCGGGGCGGACACGGCTCCCAAGAGTCCGTACAGCGACGGACGGAGGCAATGACATGACCAGGATGGAATGGCTCGAACTTCGCCGCTCCGGCATCGGCGGCTCAGACATGCCGTCACTGCTCGGCATCTGCCCATACGGCGGCACTCCTTACGGCGTTTGGCAAGCCAAGGTTTACGGGGCCGCCGACAAGGAGCCGACGCCCGACATGCAGCGCGGCAACTTCCTTGAGCCGATCATCCGCGATCTGTACCGGCAGGAAACAGGCTTCGAGGTGCAGACTCCGGGCCTGCAACGGCATCTGCTGGAGACATGGGCTATCGCCAACATCGACGGCCTTGTGACCCCCGGCCCTGATGAAAACGGACTTCCCCGGCCCCCCGGTATTCTCGAAATTAAAGCCCCACGAGCCAGGAAGTTCTACGCGCTGGAAGACGAAGGCGTTCCGGCGAACTATCAGGTGCAGATGCAGCATTACATGGGCGTTACCGGCCTCAAATGGGCTGATTTTTGCGCCTGGAACGCCGATGCCTTCCGCCTGCTGATTGTCCGCATCGAGCGCGACGACGCCATTATAAGCCTCATGTGGGACATTGCCCGCAACTTCTGGACCAAGCATGTGCTGACCGGCATTCCACCGGCTGCCGGTCCTGCAAAAGTCATCCACCTCCCGCCCCTTGAGCCGCGGCTGTGCGTCATGGATCCCCCGGAATGGACGGAGGCAGCCAATACGTGGCGGGAAGCAAAAACAATTTTCACGGAGGCCGAAGCCTATGAAGGGCAGTGCCGTGAGCGCCTTGTGCGCTTGGCGCTGGACTCCGGCAAGGCCAGAGTCAAAGGAAACGACGTGTCCGTAAGCATCGACAAAAACGGCGTTCCGCGTGTGCGGGACAGCCGAAAGGAGCAGGCAGCATGAGTGCTTTATCACCTGAAATCATGGACAGCGCCCCGGTTGTCCCGGGCGGCCCGGTTCCGGCGCTGATTGATCCGGCCGCCGTGGCCGCCGCAGAAGAGGCAAAGGCTCTGGTGCAGGCCGCCTATACGATGGCCATGCACCGCCCCCGCAACTATATGCAGGCCCGCCAGCGTATTCTGGACGCCTGCAAGCGCCCGGCGTTCGCGGGAACAGTGGAATATTCCAAGCCAGTGGGTAAAAACCGCCAAGGCCAACAGCAGTATATCAAAGGCCCCTCGATCCGGTTCGCGGAACTGGCAATTCAGCAGTGGGGAAATATCCGCGTGGATACGACCACCACCTTTGAAAACGATACCTTCCGCAAGGTGCGCATTCAGGTGCTGGACCTCGAAACAAACTCCAGTTTCGGAAAGGTCGTTTCCATTACAAAAACTGTTGAGCGCAGGGACAATAAGGGCCGTGAGGTAGTGGGCCAGCGCAAAAATTCCTACGGCGACACTGTCTATATCGTGGTTGCCACCGACGAAGAGCTTGCCATCAAGGAGGCGGCCGCAGTCTCCAAGGTGGTGCGTAATGAAGGATTGCGCCTGATCCCCCAAGACATCATCGACGAGGCCCTTGAGGTGGCGAGGGCCGCCCGGCGCGGCGACGTGGCTGATCCGCAAGAGCGTATTCGCAAGGTTTGTGATCTGTTCGCCGCCGTGCGCGTGACCCCGGAAGATCTCTCGCAATACCTCGGCTGCCCCGTTGACAAGGCCAGTCCGGCGCAGATTGATGATTTACAGACCGTCTACGCAGCTATCAAAGGCGGTGAGGCGAAGTGGAGCGACTACGTGCAGCACGATGACGACAAGCCCGACGCCGCGAGCACTGAAACAGCCGCCAAGCTCAAGGACAAGCTGCAAGGCGCGAAGGCCGCCAAGACGGCCGCCGACGTCAAGCAATACGCCTGCCCGCGCAAGAATGGCGACCCGGTAGAAAATGAAGACTGTTTCCACTGCCCTGAACGTGACGGCTGCCTGGCACGATAAATCCCCTCTCCATCCCCTCAGCCCGCGCCCGCCCGCGAAAGGCGGGCAAAATACCATATAGCGATATTGCCGCCTCCGGGCGGCTTTCTTTTCACCTAAAATCTGGAGGAACCCATGATTGAACTGAACGTGTCCACCTTGTCCGGCGGCGCTCTTGTCGAGCGTATTCAGGACGAAATTAGCAAGGCCATTGCAAACATTACCGATCCCAACACTCCGGCCAAAAAGGCACGCACGGTCACGATGAAAATGACCATCAAGCCCAACGAGCAGCGCAACATGGCCGAGGTGTCCGTGGCGACTTCTTCCACTCTCTGCGCCCCCACGCCGATTGAAACAGGCATCTACATCGGCATGAACCCCAAGACAGGAGAAATCGGCGCTTCCGAAATGACCAGCGGCGAAGACCCCATGCAGAATATCTTGCCCAATGTGGAGTCGGCCCTGCCGGGCAAGATCACCCGCTTCCCCGACGGCAAAACAGCCAGTGCCGGGAACTAATCTTAAAAAGGGAGAATTTTTATCATGCTCAAAGAACTGTATAAGGCTATCCGTGGTGATGCTGCCCCCACTATCATTGAGGTCAATGGTCGCCAGTATTCGGACTCGGAACTCTGGTCCGTGCGTACTCCGACGCCCGACACGATTGAGGTTAAAACTCTCACGGCTCTGGTGGACTATCTGAAAAACAATGTGGATGGCTTGGCCCTTGATAAACTCCTTTGCCATGTGGAATCCCCGCATGCGGTTTCCGTACAGTCCGCTCTTTTGGGAGACTTCGATGACCGCAAAATCTATATCAGGGCAGAACTGGATCAAATCAAGCTTCCCTTCAACAGTTGGACCGACGCCGAAGCCTTCAATATCGCTTTGCAAGCCTGCTTTGTGGATCCGGACGACGCCTTGCAGACAACTGACAAAGGGCTTGTGCTGAAATATGTCTCCAATATCAAGACCACCGCCGAAGCCGGGATTTCCGACGATGGGGTGAGTCAGGCCGTCACTATCAAAAAAGGCATTGCCAGCGTGGAAAATTCCGTGCTGCCGAATCCCGTCACCTTGCGGCCTTTCCGCACCTTCACGGAAGTGGAACAGCCCGCCAGCCGTTTTGTGTTCCGCGTTCGGCACGAGGACGAAATGGAATTCATGCTGGTCGAAGCTGATGGCGGAGCTTGGCGTGGTGAGGCCATGAAAAATGTGAAGGCCTTTATGGAAAAGGAAGTTCCTGGTCTGAGCGTCATCGCGTAATCATTTCCCGCTCCCGCGGCCGTGGAGGCACCGGCGAGGCTCTAGCCTTCCCTCTCCGACCCGCCGGGAGGAACAGAAGTCATGTATCATGGCCCGTATCGGCCCACAGAAGCGCTAAACGGCAAACCATATAGCATTAGGAGACAGAAATGAATCAGCAACCTTCCATGATAAACTGCGCATGTGCCATGCCCGGCATCCCGTATACCGGCATGCTCAGCTTTGCCCAAATCGCGCATGCGGCCATGCCGGACACGTCCCGTGCCATCCCGGTTCAGGACATTGCCATTGCCGAGACCCAGGAGGATCTCTATACCCCTTACACCCCGAAATATGATGGGTATCTCTCTGTTTTGGGACTTTCTGGTCCGAGCCCGAATGAAGGAGTCATCTCCATTTCCAAGGGCCTATCCATTGCCGATAATGATATAATCCAAAATGTACGGACCTGCACAACAGTTCGCCAAGGTCTTTTTGTCCCCCTGCTTGCGGGTGTGACCTACCACATCCGGACCCACAACATCAAATCCATCCGTGCGCAATTCTTTCCGCTGGTGGCCTATGCCATGGACGGGCGCTGGGTTATGGGTGTGTAGAGTTTCTCCGCAGAATCCCTTTTGAGCTCCCGCCGCGTCAAGTCACACGGCGGGAGCCGGACTTTTTAACCCACAGGAGATAAAGATGCCCGAAAATCAGGACCATCCCTGCCGGAGCTACTCCATGCTTCCCATCAAAGGCTTTGGCCTGGCGGTGGACACCAGTGCCCTGGGCGGTGATCTCCCTTCAGGCGATTGGAACAAAAGCTCGAAGACAACGGATGGGTCAAATTTCCCAATGGCCTGATCCTGCAATGGGGATGCTACACCGGCAATAAGATGGGCATGGTGTCAGTACCGTTCGAAAAGCAATTTGCCCAGCGAGCCTTCACTGCGGTGGCTACGTTCCTGAACGCCGATGGAAACGCAGATATTGGCGTACCTGAACTGGCTGTCGATCATATGGTGGTAAATGTGGATACAGGCAAGGTGGGAGTGTTGAACTTCCGATGGATTGCCTTAGGCCTGTAGCCCCGCCAAACATGTAAGCAGCCATGCCGGGCGGCGTTGTAGCCCGGCTTTACGGCAGGCGCGGCGCGGGCGAACCGCGATAACGTTGCAGCGTTTAGGACGGTTAAGCTGCATCCCGTCTTATGCCCGGTGCGAATCCGGGGCCTGCCATTCACAATCACATAGGGAACAACCATGCGAGGCGCAATTGAACAATGGAAGGACGCTGCCGAGTTCGAGGCGCGAGTGGCGGAAAAGATGGCAGGTGGGGAACCCTTCTGTCCACCACCTAGCGAGCCGGTTAAATGCGCCTGGGATATCTGGGGGGAGTCATACGAAAAAGACTTCCCCGAAGAAAAAGCAATACAGGTTTGCAGATGGTGCTCGCTTAGAGCTGGCCGCCTTGCGGTGGAAGCAGAAATGGATGCAGAAATGAAGGAGGTGGCGCAATGAGAAAGCCCAAATGGAATCCCCACGATGTTGAGAGCCTCCGCAGACAGTATCGGATTCCCCTGAAGAAGCATGCTCCTGTTGAGTATCAAGGGCGACGCGGTCAGGTAGTTGGAACAGACGGGCCATATATCTGGATTCAGCTTGACGGCGAAGCGCAGCCAATCGGCCCTTGTCATCCTACATGGGAAATGAGGTGGCTTGATACCGCCCACGCCGCCACGGAGGACCGCCATGACCAACCCTGACTTTTCCACAGAGGCCCTACTAACCCGCAAAACGGTAGCTGAGATCGCGTTGTGCGAGAATTCGTGTCAACATGATTTGACCCCCTACCTCATAGACACAGAACTCAGCCTGGAATGCATAGGGCACATCGCCGCCAACTCCCCAGATGTGGTCATCGCTACCATCGACGAACTGCTGCGGCTGCGGGAAGAGAACGAAAGGCTGAAAGAGGGTTTGGAGAATGCGTTGCATGTCAATGAACTCCGCCTTGCAGAGATCGCCAAGACACTAATCACGGGGCTGGCAGAAGGAATCACGGGAGATTCTAAAAGCGTCACGTCTCAGATTCGCGCGACATGCGTGCACTGCAATGCCAGCTTCACCAGAGCGGAAGAAGCAACCGCGCATGACAATGTGTGCCCCAAACATCCGGCAAATATCAGGGCGGGACGGCTGGAGAAAGAAATAGACTGGCTCGCGCAAGCCGCCGCAAACTGTGAATGGATGGGCCGCAGAGTGTCCCCAAAATTCATGCGCGAAGCCGCCCGCAGAGCTGTGGAGAGCGCTGATGAATAATCTTACGGAGGGCTGGACATGGCTGCGCAACTCTCGGAAGTGGCATTACTTCCGCAATAAGCAATCGTTATGCAATAAGTACATGCTGCTCAAAAAACCTTCTGAGGGATATGAGATGGACGTGGAAAGTTCTGATAACTGCGCTATCTGTGCCCGCATAAGAATTAAAGAGATAAAGAACGCTGGAGCATGGAATGAAGAAAACGCGTAAATTCTATGCTTCCCCGCCTAAAGTCTTACCTAACGACGAGGTGTACGTGCTGAACACGCGCTATAAAAATACCAGATGGGAACATGGGACAGTCATGCGTGTTGAGGCGCGCGTTGTCCCTGGCACCCGAGAAGACACGTACACGCTGTCGTACTGCTACGCCGTGAGAATCGATCTCAAAAACACAAAAAGTGGTTTCCGCATTATGCACGTCAGCGGAGAAGAGATCGAGCCCTGCACTGTGGAGGAAGTATGAAAGAGCGCCCCATCCTGTTCAACAGCGACATGGTTCAGGCTATCCTTGGCGGTCGGAAGACGCAGACGCGGCGGCCGGTGATGCGGACGGTTGCGCCTCCCACTAGATTGAGAGGGAATCATGTGCCCCCCTGCCCACTCGGGCAACCAGGCGACCGCTTGTGGGTCAAGGAAACTTTTTACAAATACTACCCGGAAGAAGGATGGCCATCGCCCAAAGCCCTTTACAAGGCTGACGGGCTTACTCTCGCCAAAGTGGACAGCGAAGGCAAAAAACAGCGCTGGACGCCCTCCATCCACATGCCCCGCATCCTGTCCCGCATCACCCTGGAGATTACCGATATCCGCGTGGGGCGGCTGAAGAAGATGACAAACGACGATGCAATTGCCGAGGGCGCATATGAGGTCAGCCGCGTCGGTGATGGACCGGCAAGCGCCACATGGACAATGGGCGCGAGTCAGGAATGGCGCTATGATTCCCCTTTGCAAGCATTTGAGGCCCTGTGGAATTCTATTTATGCTCAGCGCGGTTTTGGCTGGGACGTAAACCCGTGGGTATGGGTCATCACTTTTAAGCGTGTGGAGGATTAGAAATGCCAGAAGAATTGAAACCATGCCCGTACTGCGGTAATGATTATCCCGCCAAATGTTTCGATCCATCCTTGGGCTGGAAGTACTCCATCATATGTAATGTCTGCGGGATGCAAGGGCCACGAACGAAAGCCAGCGACGAAGCACATGCCGCATGGAACGCCCTTCCCCGCTCCCGCGCATCACCCCCAACGACGCCGACTGCGTCGGGCTGCCCCGAGCGCCGCGACCAAAGTCTGGTGTGGACGAAGGAGCCGCCGACGGTGCCGGGGTGGTACTGGCTTTATGAAGAGTCCAGTCCTTCCCGCCCAGTTGAGGTTGTGCCGTTTGGTCCAAAAGGCATCATGCACATACACGGGTACACGGAAATGCAGCCGGTAGCCAGCATTATGGGCTGGTGGGCTGGCCCCCTCCTCAGGCCGGAGGAACTCGTATCATGACCTACGCGCCCACCTACCCCAATCCCGGCGTCCAGCACACGCGCGCCGTCTTGGCCTTGACAGCCACCCAGGCTTGCCTCGAAGTCTTCCGGCCAGCTGCGAATTGCGGAATAGCCCTCAAGCGTCAGCTGGACAAGATCAGCCGGTGGATCGCGGCCTGCGCCCGGCAGACCAGAAAAAAGCCGCTGTCCGCAGGGGCCAAGCGCGATTTGGACAAGAAATTCCGCGTCCTCGAAGGGTACATGATCACCGAGAACATGGACGACGAGACGCGCTTCCGTCGCTGGGCCGCTCTGATCTGGGCGGCCCTCACTTTTATTGAGGACGTTTGCAACACCTGTCCGGTCTATGCCCGGTGCCCTCAGTGGAGATACCTACGCCAGACGGTCAACACACTGGCCGAACGGCTTCGGGAGCTGGATCCGGGCATGGATGAGGAAGGGACACGAATCTATGAGGAGGCGGCGTAGACGCCGAAGGAGATATAATGAACATTGGAATCGCGCTGAAAGAAGTCAACGGCAAGGAAATCCCCGCCGTCACCAGTCTCCAGGTAGCGGATGCGTTCGGAAAAGAACATAAGAACGTGCTGGCAGACGTACGTAAAATTTTGGATGAAGACAGCGACGGATTCGGAGCGCTGAATTTTGAGCGCTCCTCCTATCTGTCTGAACAGAATAAGGAAATTCCCATGTACGTCATGAGCAAGGACGGTTTTATCCTCCTTGTCATGAGCTACACCGGGCCGGAAGCCATGCGGGTGAAGAAGGCCTACATCGCCCGCTTCAACGAGATGGAGGAACGGCTCAGAAACAATGTCCCCGGTCTGCCAAACTTCCAGAATCCCGCCCTGGCCGCCAGGGCCTGGGCCGAGCAGTTCGAGCAGCGCCAAATCGCAGAATCCCAGAGGGACGAAGCCCTCAGGACCAAAGCCTGGATCAGCGACAAAAAGACGGCCACGGCCATGGCAACGGCTTCCGCTGCCGCACGCAAGGTCAGCGCACTTGAAGACGAATTGGGGCGCGGCAAGCGCTACAAGGCCGTCAAAGCCATTCCCTGGCTGCGGGACGTGTTCATTCCCAGCAAGGGCATGTATTCCATGGTCGGCAAAGCGCTCAAACGCTTGTCGCTGGATCTTGGGTACTCTGTGGAGAAGCTCGCCGCGCCTGAATACCCCGATGGCGTTAACGCGTATCACGTGGACGTGATTGCGGCTTTTGACCGTGAGCTGAACCAGAACCCCGGCATGCTGGACCGCTACCGCAGGAGGGATGCCGCATGACCGATCACCTGTTACGACGCAAAGACATCGCGGCCATGCTGGGCACAAGCCCCGGTGTGGCCGCTTCGATTTATATGGAGGATAAAATGGATGATCAAGGTAAAACCGAAAAACGTCTTATCCGCGCGGCGGAATTTATGGCGAGGCTGGGCATCAAAAAAACCAAGTTTTACGACGCTAAAAAGGCTGGGATCATCCCCCCTCCCGTACACGTTACTAAAACGGTTATCGCATGGCCCGCGTCAGTCGTCGAGCAGACGATAGACGATATCAGCCACGGACGGCTCTCTCTTTGAGGGCGTCAATATGATCCCGCCCAAGCCTGCACATGCGCCGCCTATCTTCGAGGTAGGCGGCGCGGGGGAGGGGACGGGGTCAGGATCATAAAAAGAGAGTAACCCCGCACAGTAGGGCAACGAAAGAAAAAAGGGGCAACTTTGGGGGCAACTATTTTCCATTTAAATTATATTTCATTTTATATCAATAAATTAGATATATTATTCAAGAGGTGGTGGGCCACCAATGCACATTCCGCCAAAGCCCGCCGAGGTTCGCAAAACCACGGCGGGCTTTGCTTTTGGGGGAATCAGTCTCCGGCACTGCTCATAACGCTCATTGACAGCCGAAAATTTTCCGGGCTATTGCCCAAGGGGCTGGCTGCGTTCACATCCCTGACGCCAGAGGCCCTGCCCCGCTGGAATGCCGCCCCGTGCGACAAGAGCCACGGGACAACAGCTCATATGCGTCCGCACGTCGGCGGCGCTCCGCTGCCGCACCGACGAGGAGCCCCCTTTCTTCCCCCACCTCCGAAAACATGCTTGCCAAGCCCCCGACGGCAAAACGACGGGAGACTACATGGGTTTTTTCTACAGCCTGCTGGCTGCGGCCACCTTCGGCCTGACGCCCTTTTTCAGCATCCCGCTGATGCGCAGCGGCCTCAGCCCGCAATCCGTGCTGTTCTACCGTTTTCTGACGGCCACCGTCATCATGGCTCTCATCCTCCTGCCCCGCCGCCGTCTTCTCCCGCCCTGCCGCAGCGACATCGCCAAGCTGGCCGGGGTGAGCCTCATGTACATGCTGGCGGCCCTGACCTTTTTCTGGAGTTTCGCCTATCTGCCCAGCGGCGTTGCGGCCACCATCCATTTTCTCTATCCGGTCATAGTCATGCTTTTCATGGTGTTCTTCTTCGGCGAGCGCTTTTCCCCATCCACCGCGCTGGGCGTGCTCCTGGCCCTGGGTGGAGTCTTTCTGCTGGGCAACGCCTCCCCGGACAACAGGGGCATCACGGATACGGGGCTGCTTCTGGCCCTGCTCTCGGCCCTGTGCAACGCGCTCTACATCACCGGCATCTTTGCCGCGCGCCTGCGCTGCAAAGACGGCCTGATCATCCCTTCTGGCTGTTGCTCTTCAGCACCCTGACCTCGCTGGGCAACGCCCTGGTCACGGACAACCTGCAATGGCTGGAAAGCCGCTGGCAGGTGGAACAAATCTGTCTCCAGGCCCTGGTGACGGCCGTCATTTCCAATCTGGCCCTGGTTCTGGCCGTGCAGCGCATCGGCTCCACCCTGGCCTCGGTGCTGGGCGCCACGGAACCGCTCACCGCCGTGCTGGTGGGCATCCTGGTCTTTGAGGAAGCCTCCACCCTGACGGTCTGGTGCGGCGTGGCTCTGGTCTGCCTTTCCGTGGCCGTGGTCATGCTCGGTCCACAGTGGCTGCGGCGGTCCCCGGCCCCGGACGGCGGGGCTCAGTCCTGAACCGGAATGCCGTCGTAACGGACAGCGGGCGCCCGCGCAACGCACCGGCCCGGAGATGCGGGTCAACGCCTTTACTGAGCCGGACGGATGAGCTATAGAAACGGGATATCTTCACAACCGGCCGCAATGGTTGAAAAATCGTCCTTCGAGGGCCTCCGGCCCACCAGAAGGCGTAAAACGCGGCGCAAGACCGCCTGAGGTGCGCATGAACACCACCGTCCGCTACTCCGCCACAATTCCCTCCGGCATCAATCCTCTGGGGCGTAAAGGCATGGTCAGCACGCCCCACTATCTGGCTTCCCAGGCTGGGCTGGACGCCCTGCGCCGGGGCGGCACGGCGGTGGACGCGGCCATTGCCGCTTCAGCCGTGCTGTCCGTGGTCTACCCGCACATGTGCGGGCTGGGCGGCGACAGTTTCTGGCTGATTTACGACGCCGCGCGCGGCGAACTCAAAGCCCTGAACGCCAGCGGCCGGGCGGCCGCCTCGGCCAGTCCGGAATTTTACGCGGCCAGGGGATTCAAAGCCGTGCCCGCGCGCGGCTATATGGCGGCCTGCACCGTGCCCGGCGCGGTGTCCGGCTGGGATGAGGCCTTCAAACTGAGCAAGACAAGCATGGGTTCGCCCCTGTCCTGGGCGGAGCTGCTGGACCCGGCGCGCGGCTACGCGGAAGACGGCTTTCCCGTGGGTCATTCCCTGGCCCACTGGCTGGCGGTGGACACCAGCGGGCAGGGCGCGGGGCGCGGCCTGCATCAGTTCCCGGCCTTTCTGGACGTTTTCTGCAAGGAAAACGGCCGTCCCTACACCCTGGGCGAGACCCTGCGCCAGCCCGATCTGGCCGACAGCCTGGCCCGTCTGGCCCAACACGGCGCGGACGAATTCTACCACGGCTCGATTGCCCGCGCTATTGCGGACAGCATGATGCTGCACAGCGGCCTGCTGACCGTGGGAGACATGGACGATCACCAGGCCGACTGGGCCGAACCCCTGCGCGTGCCCTACCGCGACCTGACGGCCTGCAGCGCGCCGCCCAACAGTCAGGGCATGGCCGCGCTGGAGATTCTGAACATCTGCAACAATCTGGATCTGGCCGCGCTGGGCGAAGGCAGCGCCGACTACTATCAGGCCATGGTGGAAGCCGTGCGCCTGGCCTTTCAGGACCGGGACCGCTGGCTTTCGGACCCGGCCTTTGGGGATATTCCCCTGGACCGGCTGCTCTCGCCGGAATACGGCCGGGAGCAGGCCAAGCGCATCCGTCTGGAACAAAGCTCCGGCCCCCTGCCGCCCCTGGCTCCGGGCGGGGATACGGTCTGGCTGGGCGCGGTGGACGCGGCCGGCAACGCGGTTTCCATGCTCCAGAGCATTTATCACGAATTCGGCTCGGGCATGGTGGCCACGGGCACCGGCATTCTGTTGCAGAACCGGGGCTGCGCCTTCTCGCTGGACCCGGCGCACGTCAACTGCCTGGAACCGGGCAAGCGCACCATGCACACCCTGACCCCGGCCATGCTGCTCAAGGACGGCAGGCCCCGGCTGGTCTACGGCAGCATGGGCGGCGAGGGCCAGCCCCAGACTCTGGCGGCCCTGACCACCCGCATTGTGGATTTCGGCCTGGCCCCGCAGGACGCGGTCAATGCCCCGCGCTGGCTTCTGGGCCGGAGCTGGGGCGCGCCCGACAACGACCTCAAGCTGGAAGGCCGCGTTCCCGAAAGCGTGGCCGAGGAACTGCGCCGTCGCGGCCAGCCCGTGCTCATGGTCGAGGACTATACGGAAATCATGGGCCACGCCGGGGCCATTCTCTGCGACGAGGACGGCCTGCTGCAGGGAGCGTCGGACCCGCGCGGCGACGGCCAGGCCGTGGCGCTGTAAGCCCGCATACGGCAAAAGAAGCCTGGAGGCGTGCGACCTCCAGGCTTCTTTCAGACTGATGACGAATCCCGCTTGCGCGATATGCGCGCCGCCATCGGCTCGTTTTCAGAAAAAACTCGCCGGGCGGAAAGGCACAAAAATCAGTCGGCCACGGCACGGCAAAGCCGTGATCTGCTTCTGATTTTTGGTCGCGTTGACAACATCAACGCTCTGTAAAGGAGCCTGGAGGCGTGCGGCCTCCAGGCTCCTTTTTTATGCGCGCCGCCAGGAATCCGGCGTGGATGGAAAGCGGGACATTGCCCGGATCAACATCTTCCCGCCTTTCGTGCAGGGGGATTTCAGTCTCTTGCTGTTGGATTGCCCTCTCCCAGCAGCGCGGCTGCCAGCCGCCCGGCCAGCACCTCGTCCTCCGCAGGCTTGCGGCCGCTGACGCCCACGCCGCCCACAGTCCGGCCCTCCAGGCACAAAGGCACGCCGCCCGCCAGACTGGTCAGCCGGTGTTGGGGGCCGTCGCAAAAATCCGCCAGGCTCAGATGCTCGCGCTCCAGACGGGCGTGCAGGGCACTGGTGGGCGTCTCCAGCACGGCGGCGGTATAGGCCTTGGCCAACGCGATGGGCGTGCCGCGCCGTTTGGCCCCGGCCATGCGCGTGTAGTGCAGCAGATCCCCCACCGCGTCGCAGACCGCGATGCAGAGAGGCGCCTGGCCGTCTCCTTCCGCCTCAGCGGCCAGATCGGCCACGGCGCGCAGGATGCGGGCATGATGCGGCATATCGGGCTGTCCGGACATATCGGATTCTCCTTCAGGCAATGAGGATGCCCGCCATTAAGTGGGAATCAAGCGTAGTGCGCTCCAGGGTCTGTTAACACTATAGCATTTTTGTTCGCCTGCAAGGAAGATAAATCTGCTTTGAGGGAGTGTACTCTTCTGGTACTCGACCGAAAAAGCAGGTGAAATCTAACGCAGCAGGCGGGCAAAAAGGCATAGTGTTACCCCTTACAGGAGGAAGAGCGACAGGCTCGGCCAATACGTCACCAGCAGCAGGATGACCAACATGGTCAGAATAAAGGGCACGGCCGCCCGCGAAACCAGCTCGATCTTCTGCTTGGTGATGCCGCAGGCCACGAAGAGGTTCACGCCCACCGGCGGCGTCACGAAACCGATGGCCAGGTTGACCACCATGATCACGCCGAAATGGATGGGATCCACACCCACCTTGGTCACCAGGGGCAGCAGGATGGGCGTGAGAATAACGATGGCCGCCAGGGCCTCCATGAAGGTGCCCACCCAGAGCAGCAGCACGTTGATCAGCAGCAGAATGGCGATCTTGTTGCTGGTCAGGTCCAGGATGGCCGCCGCGATGCGTTCGGGCACCTGCTCCAGGGTCATCACATTGCCGAAAATGGTCGCCATGGCCATCAGCATGATAATGACCGCCGAGGTCTGGGCCGACTCCACGCAGCACTTCCAGAGCGAGGCCAGGGACAGCTCCCTGTAGACGAAGAGGCCCACCAGCAGGCCGTACATGGCGGCAATGGCCGCCGCTTCGGTGGGGGTCATCAGGCCGCCGTAGATGCCGCCCAGCACGATGACCGGCACCAGCAAGGCCCATTTGGCTTCCCACACGGCGCGGCCGACGGTCTTCAGGCTGCGGGGGCGGGCCTCGCCGCGCCAGCCGTTTTTACGGGCAATGACATACGCCGTGGCCATCAGGGCCAGGCCGGTGAGAATGCCCGGAGTGATGCCCGCCAGAAAGAGCTTGCCCACCGAGGCCTGACCGGCCACGCCATAAACCACGAAGGGATTGCTGGGCGGGATCATCACGCCGATGGCCCCGGCTGCGGCCACCACGGCGGCGGCAAAGAGCTTGTCGTAACCGCGCTCGACCATGGCCGGGATGGTCAGGGTGCCGATGGCCGCCACCGTGGCCGGGCCGGAACCGCTGATGGCCGCGAAGAACATGCAGGTGGCGATGCTGGCGAGGGCCATGCCGCCGGCAAGGCCGCCCACCAGTTCATCGGCCAGGGACAGCAGGCGGCGGGAAAGGCCGCCCGCGCCCATGAACACCCCGGCGGCGATGAAGAAGGGGATCGCCATGATGGGGAAGTTGTCGATGGAGGTGAAGGCCACGCTGGCGATGTAGCTCACGGGCAGGGTGCCCGCGCCCACCACGGTCATCAGGGCCGCGATGCCCAGGGAGAAGGCGATGGGCACGCCGATCAGCAGCAGAACCACGAAATAGCCGAAGAGCAGCGCAATGGCGTTCAGATCGTCAAACAGCAGCACCGGCGCGAAAAGCAGGGCCGTGAAGGCCGCGCCCGCCAGCGCGTCCCGCCAGGAAGAGGCCCGCAGTTGGCGGACCAGGTCCTCCAGGGCGCGCAGGGTCATCAGGCCGAAGCCCAGAGGCAGGATCAGATAGGGAACGGCATAGGGAATGCGCAGGGCCGCCGTCACCTGGGGCATGGCGAGCTGCATGCTGATGTGTTCCACGCCCTCCGTAAAGACGAACGCGCTCAGGATCAGCAGACAGAGATCCACCACGATCCAGCTCAGGCCCTGAACGCGGGGCGGCAGCCGGTCGTAAATGATGTCCACCCGGATGTTGCTGCGCTGGCGGATGGCCAGGGGAATGGCCAGATAGGAGATCCAGATGAAGATATAGCGGGACAGTTCCTCGGACCAGACCGACAGGCCCACATAGTGGGAAACGGTTTCGCGGATCCTGCCCACCGGCAGGAAACTTCCCAGCCAGGCACTGAAACGGGGGCCGTCCAGCAGGGCCAGCAGCTCGGTGATGGAATAGCGGTAGACGGTCTGGTAGGTGATGATCCCGATCATCAGGAGCATGCCCACGACCAGAAAGGGTTTTTCCAGATTGGCGTCAAGCAGACGCAGAAGTTTACGGGCGGATGAGGACATGGGATACTCCGTACGGCAAACAGCCGGGAAGAACGCGCCGGATCGCCGGAAGAGCCGGTTGGTGTGAGCAGGCCCGCTCCGCCGCGCCGTGCGGACGCAGGAAATCAGGCGACATCATCAGAGGACCGTCGGGCCGGGTCCGAAAGCGCGGCCGCGCTCCCGGACCCGGCGGCACGGATGTTTACTTCTGGGTTTCGAGCACCATTTCCACCAGTTCGGGCGGGAACTTGTCCTGGAACTTGTCCCAGACCGGACGGGTGGCCTTGCGGAAGGCGTCAAGCTGTTCGTCGGTCAGATCCACGATCTTAATGCCGGCCTTGATGAAGCCTTCGCGGGCCTCAGCCTCGTTCTTGGGGTAGAGCGTGGCACGCTGATAGGCCAGGGCTTCGGCAGCGGCCTCGCGGATGACCTTCTGGGCTTCGGGGGGCAGCTTGTCCCACCAGGCCTTGTTGGCCATCATGACCTGCATGCCGTAGTTGTGGGCCGTGGTCACGGCGTACTTCAGCACTTCGTGGTGCTTGGCGCCGTACATATGGGGGAAGGTGTTGCCCTCGCCGTCCACGGTACCCTGCTGCAGGGCCGTGTAGGTTTCGCCCCAGGCCACGGGCGTGGGATTCATTTTCAGAATCTTGGCCACTTCCACTTCCACGGCGGAATCCGTGGTGCGCATCTTCAGACCGGCCAGGTCTTCCACCTTGGACACCGGGCGGTTGATGGTCACGAAGTTGCGGTAGCCGTATTCGGCGTACATGATCGGCTCCAGGCCGATGCTGTTGGCGACCTTTGTGAAGTACTCGCCCAGCTTGCCCGAATCGATGGCTTTATACAGCTTTTCCTGATTCTTGGGGCTGGTGATGTACGGCAGGTCAAAGACCTGATAGAGAGGAGAGAAATTGGCCATATTGGGAGTGGAACTCACGGCCATTTCCAGGCTGCCCTTCTGGGCGCCCTCCATCAGCACGCGGTCGCTGCCCAGAATGGCGTTGGGGAAGACCTGGACTTTGATCTTGCCGCCGCTCTTCTGCTCCACCAGTTCCTTGAACTTTTCAAAAGCCAGGGTGATGTGATTGCCCGGAGGCGTGGTATGGGCCACCCGGAATTTGATTTTGGGACCGTTGTAATCGGCGGCATGGGCCGTAATAGCCGGTCCCGCCATCAGGGACAACGCGGCCGCGAAGCCCGCTGCGAGGGAAAACATCCTGTTCATGGCAACCTCCTGCCTTTGTTCAGGTTATGGCGTGCGATAACGCCCAGGGCCGTATTCTCAAGCGCATGCGGCGGCGCGTCGCAAGGACGTGTTCCGGTCCTCCGGCGCGCGGCCCCCGGCCCGGAGGCCGACGCCGCACGGCTCGCCGACGCTTCCGGCGCCGGTTTTTCCGAGCGTGTTCTTTTCAGCACAAAGCCCGGAAGCCAACAATCGTTCAGGGAAGTAATTTGCGGCAAAAAGACGGAAATCCTTTTTGCGCGTAGCCCGCAAACAGCCTCATACCTAAAAGGATGACATGGATATCTCATTGAATTTCAAACAAAAACCAACTACAGTATGATCACGACGCCTGCGCGCCCTGTTCAGCGCCGAACGCGCAAGCTGAAAAATTCCGGCCCAGGCCAGGGGGCGGCATGCTGCTCGCAACGCCGGAAAAACATCCGAGGAAAAGCAACGGAAAGCGTCGGCAGTCCCGCGCCGCCGGACCCGCGGAAGTGAGGCCGCGGTAAGGGCCTTCCCATTTCCTAGTGTCTTCCTCAGGATTGGAGCCGTGCCCGCGTGATTCACGGCAGCCGGGCGCCGTGCTATCAGGATGTGGAAGACATGATGAACTGCTTGCGCGCCTGCGCGCGGCAGAGCATGGTCCGCGTATTTTCCGGGCTTTGTGCAATTTATCGCGAGAAGGGGTCCACTCGCCCGCTGCCGCCGCTACGCGGCATGGATGTTCCGCGCCGGGCCGCGGACATGCCCACCGGCTTTGCCGGGTCCGGTCCAGGGGCAGTTGCTGTTCAGAATTCCGGATGGAGATGCGGACCGCTTTTCCGGCCGACAGTGCCGGGTGGAAGCGGCGGGAGGGAAGAAAATATTGAAAAACGACCGCCTGCTGAAGATCAATTTCAACATCACGCTGGTTCTGGTCATCGGATTCACGCTGACCGCCATACTCAGCTATCGGGCCAATTACCAGGCGTCTCTGGACAATATCGAACAGGTCTCCTCCCTGACCGCCGAGGGCATCTACTATCGGCTGACCACAAAGTTCACCAAGCCGGTCAACATTTCACTGACCATGTCCCACGACAATCTGCTGGCCAGGCATCTCTCCGAGGAAAAGGAGCATCTGAAGGACAAGGCCTACACGGAAACCACGCGAGACTACCTGGAAACCTACCGGGAAAAATACGGTTTTGCTTCCGTCTTCCTGGTCTCAACGGCCACGCGGCGCTATTACACCTTTCAGGGCATCGACCGCATTCTGAACAGGGACAATCCGGAAAACGCATGGTACTTCCGCCTGATGGACAGCCCCCAGGACTATGCCTTGCACGTGGACAACGATGAGGTGTGCGGCGCGGACAATGAAATCACGGTGTTCGTCAATTGTAAGATCAAAAATCCGGATGGCAAGGTGCTCGGCATAGTGGGCGTCGGCATCCGCATCGATTCCCTGAAAGAACTGCTCAGGGGCTATGAAGAAAAATACCATGTAACGGCAAGCCTCATCAGCGAGAGCGGCGAGGTCGAAATCTCCACCAGCCACAGCGGGTATGAAAAAAAAGACTGGTTCGAGCTCCACCATCAGGAGGACATCCGGCGGGAACTCCTGAACTGGCGGGAAGATGCTTCGAGCCTGGAGCTCTGGACGCCCTCCGCGCCCCAGAGCGGAGAAAAAAGCTTCATCGTCGCCCGCTATATCCCGGAATTGTCGTGGTATCTGATAGTGGCGCAAAACACCGGGCTGCTGATCAGGGAAATGCAGACCCAGCTCTATCAGACCTGCGCGGTTCTCGTTGCCGTCATCCTTGGCGTGCTGCTCATCATCACCACCGTCATCCGCAATTTCAACAGGCAGATCACGCAATTGATGGAAGAACGGCAGGCTTTGTTCCAAAAGGCCACGGAACAGCAGTATGACAATATCTGCGAGTTCAATATCACCGGCAACCGCCCGGAAGGACGGCGGACCGAGGAATATTTCGCGCGCCACGGCGCCGGGGGTCTTCCCTATGACCAGGGAATGCGTATTCTTGCGGAGAAATATATTCTCAAGGAACATCAGGCGGAGTTTCTGGCAATCTTTGCATCCCGCAATGTTCTTCGGGAATATGAGGCCGGAAACAATCACCTTCGCTATGAGTTCATGATGCGCCGGGACGAGACCCCCTGCAGCTGGATGCGGATCGACGCGCATATTTTTTATTCGGCGGAAGATGCCTCCGTCCACATGTTCACCTACAGGAAAAATATCGACGGGGAAAAGAAAAACGAATGGCGGGCAGTGACGGATGAAATGACCGGCTTTTACACCAGGAAGGCCGGCGAGCGCATCATCGACGGCATGCTTTCCGAAAAACCGGATGCCGGATATGCCTTTTTCATCCTTGATATCGACAATTTCAAGCAGGCCAACGACCGCTTCGGCCATGTGTTCGGCGACCATTGCATCAGAACCTTCACGGCGATCATCAGACGGCATTTCACGGACAAGGCTGTGCTCGGCCGGATCGGCGGGGACGAGTTCATGGCCTTTGCTCCCGGCCCGGACAGGAAATGGGCCGAAGCCAGGGCCGGGGCGCTGTCCGAAGCGCTGCGCACGGTCTGCACGGACGGCACGGCGCGCTGGGACATGTCCGCGAGCATCGGCGTGGCCCTGGCTCCGCAGGACGGCACGGATTTCAACAGCCTGTATCAAAACGCCGACGCCGCCCTGTACCAGACCAAGAAAAAGGGGAAAAACGGCTTTTCCATGTACGACGGCCGCAAGGACGGACCGCATTGAGGCCCGCGGCGCGCGGACCCGTCCCCTGCGGCGGCCGCTCCCCGCAAAGAACGGCGGGACGTGGAACTTAACTCTGCCCGAGGTACGCCTTGAAAGAGCTTCGCTATATCCTGGGCGCGGGCTGCCTGAATGCCTGGCTCTGGCTGGTCTTCCGCAGCTACGGCGACCCGGAGCCGTTCCTTTTCAATGACGAATTCGGGCGGCTGTTCGCCGTGCTGCCCTGCGCCGCGCTGTTCCTGCTGCTGTTCGGCCTGTGGCGGGAACGCCTGCGCGCCGACGGCATGCTGGCCCGGCTCTGGATCGCGGGCTGCGCGGGCCTGATCAGCCCGCTGCTGCTGAGCCTGGATCTCGCCCTGTTCGACAATGCCCCGGCGGGCGCGGTGATCAGCGCGCTGGCGGGTTTCGGCTTTGCCGTGGGCTTTACGGTGCTGGGCATGGGGGTGGCTTCGCTCTCGCACGCGGGCATTCTGGTGGTGGTCAGCGGCGGCATCATCGCCAGCCGCGCCCTGATCCACGGCCTGCTGAGCCTGCGGCCGGAGAGCCTGCTGCTTCTGCCCGTGGTCTTCGCCCTGGCGGCCAAACTGCTGCTTGAGCCGCCCCCGGCTCCGCCCGCGCCGCCGGAAGCGGCGGGCAACCCCGCCCAAGGCGACCGGAGCGGCGCGCCGGAATCCGCCGCAATGCCCGCTCCGCCAGGCCTGACGGGCCCGGCGGGCCTG
Organism: Desulfovibrio sp. 3_1_syn3; assembly: GCF_000145315.2. Lineage (NCBI taxonomy): Bacteria > Pseudomonadati > Thermodesulfobacteriota > Desulfovibrionia > Desulfovibrionales > Desulfovibrionaceae > Desulfovibrio > Desulfovibrio sp. 3_1_syn3. Next base: position 1,459,844 of record NZ_ADDR02000001.1, on the reverse strand, counting down.
GCGCCGATCTACGCCGTCTACGCCCTGACCGGCCTCAGTCACGGCCTGTACTACAGCCTGCTGGCCGTCATGGAGCCCCTGCTGCCCCGTCCCAAGCCGCACCTGCTGCTCATTGTGGTGCTGAGCTGCCTGATCTCCCCGCTCTGCATCCACCTGGCGCGCCGGGCCTCCCTCTGGCGCACCATCCTGCTCATGGGCCCGCTGCTGGTGGTGGGCTATACGGCCTGGCCGCTGCTGCACCGCGAATCCCCGGCCCTCTCCCTGGACAGCCTGCACTTCGCCTATACCCTGCTGGGCGTCTACAGCTACACCACGCTGTTTTACGCGGCCTCCTGGCTCAACGCGCGCCGCCGGGGCAACGGCATCCGGCTGATCGGCTTCGGCGGGGCCACGCTGCTTCTCAGCCTGCTGCTGGGCACATACGCCCTGCCCGCCATCCGCGCCAGCCTTTCCCACGGCACCACGGTCAACTACCTTTTCGCCCTGCTGGCCGTCACCATTCTGCTTTCCAGTTCCGCTTACGTCTTCCTGCTGGAGCAGATGGGATTCTGGGAGGCCGCGCCGCCCGGCCGCCCGACCCGCCCCACCCGGCCCCTGCCGGGCGCGTTCTCGCCCGTGATCCAGATCGAGACAGCGGCGCAGGGCTCGCAGGAGGCACAGGAGGACGGCCCGCTTCCGCCGGAGGCCCTGAATCAGGAAGACTGCGAACGGCTTTTCCGCCAGCTCGGGCTGACCCGCCAGCAGGCCTGCATCGCGGCCATGCTGGCCCGGAAGCGCCATGACGCCGATATCTGCGCCAGCCTGAACATTTCGCCCAGCACGCTGAAAACCCATATCCGCAATATCCTGCGACGGCTGAACATCAACAGTCGTCACGAACTGCCCTGGCTGGCCTGCCGCGCGGCGGGCGGCCAGGGCGAAGAGTGAACGGGGAGGAAGGGACGACGCGACCGCGCCTCCCCTCGCCCGCCTGACGGAATGTACCACGGAAGACGGCGGAGCGCCCCTTCCCCGAACGGGAAAAGGGGCGCTCCCTGAAGCGGATCACTCTCGCCCCGGCCGGGTGGGCCGTCGCGCAGCCCCACCGAAGACAAGGGGAAAAGCTTATTTTTCGATCCAGGACAGCAGGGCGTCCACGATCTTGCGGGCCTGCTCGGCGCTGGAAATGGTGAATTTGGACTGCTGGCGGTATTCGCCGCCCGATTTTTTATAGCGCCGGATCACATATTTATCCGGGCCGTAATCGTCGGTTTCCGGCCGCCACTGCTGATAGCGGAACAGGATGGTGGTCCAGGCGCCCTTGCTCAGCACCACCTTGTCCAGTTCGTTGATCAGAACCTGGCCGTTTTCCTCATACTGTACGGTAAGATCGTCGATGGATTCGTTCAAAACATCCTCGCAATGGGCGCGGCGGGACCGCCTGTCCCCGCGCCGCGCTGTTTAAACCCATTTGAAATGCTCTGACGAGGCTGCGGGAGCAGCCCCGCGCTCTCAAGCCGTAAGCGCATTATTTGCTCTTTTGCCTCTCCCGCCGGCGAGCCTTCACGCTTTGCGGCGAGGACGGCACAGCGGCGTGCCGCGAAGACCGACCCGACGGGCGGCCCATAGGGCCGTGCCTGTAGCCCAAAGGGCGTACAGGCATCGAGAGCAACGCGGCGTGGATTCCGGCGAAACGACCGAAGGCAGCCCCAGGGGCTGTCATCGTTGGCGACAACGGAACCATACGGGGATCGACAGCAACGATAACCACGTTTTTCGCCGGAATGCCGACTTTGAAATTTGTAAAATTTCAAAGGTAATCCGCTCTAGACGCCGGTAAAGTTCGCCAGCACGCCCTTCACGGTTTCGGGCAGCTCGGGCTGCTGCACCACCATGTCCGCCGGGCCGGGGCCGTAACGGTTGGAGGTGGTCTGCGCCGTGGCGGTCATGGCCATCAGCCGTTCGGACATGGTCAGATCCCGTCCGCTGCTCATTTTCCGCCCCAGCATGGTCAGCACGTTTTCCGTGATGTCCACGGGTTTGACGTTGTTGTGTTCCATAGCACGGCCTCCTTCTGTGAATGCTAAACTACAGATTTCATCGGCATACCGCAAGACGGCTTTTGGGACGCCGGGGGAAAGCGCCCCGGCTCACTGCCGCAGCAGCATCAGGGCGTAGCGCTCCACCGGCGCGAAGTCGTCGGTAAGCGCGGGAATGTCCGCCGGTATGACCCCGGCGTAGCGCACGGCCAGCATGGCGTCCGTTTCCGGGGCCGGGGGGTCTGTCGCCCCAGCCGCTGCGTCCGCCGCCGGGGGCGCGGCATCGGGAACGGCTTCCGGAAACGCCAGCAGCATCAGGTTCTGCACCTCGCCGGGCCGGTCAGGTCTGCCCACGCAGTACACGCCCACCTCGGCAAAGGCGGCGGCCAGCGCGTGGCAAATGCCCCGGAACAAGCGCCCGTCCGGCCCCTCCACCGCCGAAATCACATTCATCAGCAGGGCTCCCCCCGGAGCCACGGCACGGCGCAGAGCCCGGGCGGCCTCCACGGTACCCATCTGGAAGGGTACGGAATAGTGCGAATTGAAGACATCCACGAAAACCAGATCATAGCGCTCGTTCTGCCGGTTGAGAAAGGCGCGGGCGTCCTCGTGCCGCACCGTGAGGCGGGGATCGTCCCTCAGGCCGAACCAGCGCCGGGAACTTGCGGTCATGGCCGGGTCCAGCTCCACCACGGTCAGGCGCAGACGCGCGGCGTCCAGCCCGCTTTTGCCCGACAACAGCCACTTGGGCACGGAATAGCCCCCGCCGCCGAGCATCAGCACCTTGCGCGCGCCCGGCACATGGCGCGGCCCCAGGGCGTAAAAACGGGTATAGTCGAAATACAGTTCGTCCGGGGCGTCCAGCAGCATGCCCGACTGGCTGTAGCCGGGATCCGTGGCCATCAGGCGCACGGCCCGGCCGTCCCGGGCGCGGTCCACGCCTTCCATGATCCGGATGCTGTTGTACGGGCTCTCCACCAGGCGCACGCCGCCCTTTTCCGCCAGCCATTGCCCGTAAAGCCCGTCCTGCCAGGCCAGCAGGATACAGAGGATCAGCAGCAGGAGACGCGGCCAGGGCCGGGCCGGGGCGTTGCAGAGGGAAAGCAGCAGCATGCAGAGGGCCACGCCCCAGAGAATGACCGTGCTGCCGAAAAAGGAAATCAGCACAAAGCCGCCCAGAAAGGTGCCCAGAATGCTGCCCGCCGTGGACAGGGCATAGAGCCGTCCCACCGTGGCCCCGGCGGTGTCCACGTCCGCGATGCGCAGGCGGATTACATAGGGGGTGATCATGCCGAAGAAAAAGGCGGGCAGGGCGAAAATGCCCAAGGCGGCGGCCACGGCGGCCAGATACAGGTTGCCCACGGCCTGGGTCACGCCCGCTCCCAGCGCCGTATGGCAAAAAGCCGTAAGCGCGCAGCCCAGTCCGGCCCCGGCCAGGGCCTGGCCCAGCCCCCGGCGGGAGAGAGTCTTGTCCGCGAAGCGGCCCCCGGCCCAGGCCCCCAGCGCCAGACAGGCCAGCACCACGCCGATGAGGCTGGTCCAGACAATGGCCGAGGTGCCCACGTGCGGGGCCAGCACCCGTCCACCCACCATTTCCAGCACCATGACCAGCGCGCCGCTCAAAAAAACCGTCAGTTCCAGCATACCCGGTCCTTTTTCCGGCGGGGGGCGTTCAATCAGGAGAATACGCCGCCCGCCGCGCTCCGGAAACGCCGATTACCGGCCTTTTTGTCCTCCGCCCGCGGTTCGCCGTCCTTGGCGGGGAACAAAAACCTTTATTACTCAGCGTTTCCTTTCGAAAAAATCACGCAGCAGGGCCGCGCAGGCCTCGGCCCGCACCCCGCCCATATGCCAGACCCGATGATTGCAGAAGGGAGCGTCCAGATATTCGGCGCGGGAAATCACGGCTCCGGCCAGATCGTCGGCCGCGCCGTAAACCACTCCGGCCAGACGCGCATGCACCAGGGCCGCCGCGCACATGGCGCAGGGCTCCAGGGTGACCGCCAGCACGCAGCCGGCCAGGCGGTAATTGCCCAGGGCCGCGCCCCCGGCGCGCAGGGCCAGGATTTCGGCGTGGGCCGTGGGATCGTGCCGCCGCACGGGCGCATTGCCGGTCCGCGCCAGGATATGCCCGCCGGGCCCGGCCAGAACCGCGCCCACCGGCACTTCCCCGGCCTCGGCCGCCAGCCGGGCCTGATCCAGGGCCTGATCCATCAGCCCTTCCCAGCTCAGTCCCGGCGGCGGGTCGGGCACGGGCCCGGCGGGCGCGAACACGCGCGGGGCCGCTACAAAATAATGATCTTGCACAAGTGATTGACCACTTCCTCGGGCGTGTCGCAGACCGTGACCAGCTTGTCGATCTCCGTCTCATGGATGAAGCCGCCGGCCGCCATGCTTTTGCGCAGCCACTCCAGCAAGCCGCTCCAGAAACGCGAATCGTACAGAATGATGGGGAATGGCCGGGTGCGGCCGGTCTGGGCCAGCACAAAGGCCTCGGAAAGCTCGTCGATGGTGCCCATGCCGCCGGGCATGACCACATAGGCCATGGCGTATTTCACGAACATGAACTTGCGGATGAAAAAATAACGGAAATTGCAGCGGGTTTTCACATACTTGTTGCAACCCTGCTCGTGCGGCAGTTCGATATGCAGGCCCACGGACTCGCCCCCGGCCTCGAAGGCCCCCTTGTTGGCCGCCTCCATGATGCCGGGGCCGCCGCCGGTAATGACGCCGAAGCCCGCGTCCACCAGCATGCGGGCGATTTTTTCGGCATCCTGGTATTCCTGCATGTCCGGCGTGCAGCGGGCCGAACCGAAAATGGAGATGCAGTTGACCTTCAGGGCATTGAGCTCGTCCAGAGCGTGCACCATTTCCGACATGATCCGGAAAGTGCGCCAGGATTCGGTGGTCACGGAGCTCAGGTCATCCACTATGTTCTGTCGTAGTTCTGGCATGGTTGTTCCTTACTGGAGATTAGGGCATTTCACATTGAAAATGTGTAACTGCTTTGGCGGTAGCGTGAGCTGGCGCCCGCGCGTAAAACCGGTTTCACTATATGTGAGCCGGGGCGCGGCGGCAAGAGCGCGGCGAACCGGCGTCAGTTTGACACGGCGACGGGCTTGCGGCTATGTGAAGCATTGCCGCAATGCCGTGCCGACGCACGCTGCGGCCTCTGCCCATCCACCACCCATTCGGAGTGCATATGAAAGTACAGTTTCTGGGCGCGGCCAAGACAGTCACCGGTTCCTGCTACATGATCGAGGCCTGCGGCAAGCGCTTCTGCGTGGACTGCGGCATGCACCAGGGCAACAAGGCCATTGAGCAGCGCAACCGCGACATCAAGCCTTATCTGCCCGGCAATATTGATTTCATCCTGATCACCCATGCCCACATCGACCACTCGGGCCTGCTGCCCCTGCTGGTCAGGGACGGCTTTGACAAGCCGGTCTACTGTACCAAGGCCACCAGCGACCTGCTGGAAATCATGCTTCAGGACAGCGCCCACATCCAGGAAATGGAAGCCCAGTGGGAAGCCAAAAAATACGACCGACGGGGCCTGAAAAATCCCCCGGCCGCGCTCTACACGGTGGAGGACGCCCAGAAGGCGGCCACCCTTTTCCAGCCCGTGGACTACCACAAGTCCTTCGAGCCCGCGCCGGGCATCCGGGTGACGTATTACGACGCCGGGCATATCCTGGGTTCCGGCTCCCTGCGCCTGGAAGCCGAGGAAAACGGCAAGACCACCAGCATGATCTTTTCCGGCGATATCGGCCGTCCCCAGTCCCTGATCGTCCGTGATCCGGAAAGTCCGCCCAGGGCCGACTACGTGTTCATGGAATCCACCTACGGCGACCGCAACCACAAGAACGAGAGCACCAGCGCCGAGGAACTGGCCGATGCCGTGGCCTACAGCTACGCCAAGGGCGAAAAGGTCATCATTCCGGCCTTTGCCGTGGAGCGCACCCAGGAAGTGCTCTACTGTCTGCACATGCTCAACAGCCAGGGGAAGTTGCCGGAAAACATGCCGGTTTTCGTGGACAGCCCCCTGGCCATCCGGGCCACGGAAATTTTTGAGCGCAACCGCGAACTTTTCGACGAGGACGCCAAGGCCCTGCTGGGCAACGGCGACGATCCCTTCTCCCTGCCCAACCTGCACTACACGTTGAGCACCGCGGAATCCCAGGCCATCAACGAGTTCAGCGGCCCGGCCATCGTCATTTCGGCCAGCGGCATGTGCAATGCCGGGCGCATCAAGCACCACCTCAAGCACAACATCTGGAAGCCCGGAGCCAGCGTGGTCTTCGTGGGCTACCAGGCCGTGGGCACACCGGGCCGCAAGCTGGTGGAGCACGCCAAAAAGATCACCCTTTTCGGCGAAGACATAGAAGTGGCGGCGCGCATTTTCACCATCAACGGCTTTTCCGGCCACGCGGGCCAGAGCCAGCTGCTGGACTGGCTGGCCCCGCTCGCCGGCGACGGCACGCAGGTGGTGCTGGTGCACGGCGAAAATTCCGCCCAGACCACGCTGGCCGGATTGATCCGGGAGCGCTTCAAGGTCACGCCGCTGATCCCCGGCTACCTGGAAGAACTGGTCCTGGAAGGCGGGCGCGTGGCCCAGACCGTGCTGCACGAGCGCGAGGCCCATCCCAAGGTGGACTGGGATTTCCTCACCGGCGAAGTGGAGCGCAAGTGGGACATGTTCAAGGGCAAGCTGGCCGATGTGGAACGCCGCCCCTGGGTGGAACAGACCGAATTGCAGGAGGCCCTGGCCAAGATGGATTACGCCATGACCCGCCTGCTTTCGCGCATGTAGGCGCTGTATGCGGATCATTGCCGGCGGCCTGGGCGGCCGCGTGCTGAAAACAGTGGAAGGCGAGGGCTACCGCCCGGCCATGGGCCGCACCCGCGAGGCCCTCTTCTCCATGCTGGCCGCGCGCGGTCTGGTCTGGAGCGAGGCCCGCGTGCTGGACCTGTTCGCGGGCAGCGGCAGCCTGGCCTTCGAGGCCTTGAGCCGGGGCGCGCCCAATGCCCTGCTGGTGGAAAACGCGGCCCCGGCCATGCGCTGTCTCCAGGAAAACGTGGCGGCCCTGGGCCTGGAAGGGCGGGCCCGCCTGTCCAAGGAGGATGTGCTGCGCTTTCTCAAACGCCAGCCGCCCGAAGGCTTTGACCTCGTCTTCATGGACCCGCCCTACCGCAAAAATCTGGCGGAACCGGCCCTGCGCGCCCTGGCGGACAGGGGCTGGCTCGCGCCCGGAGCTTTTGTCACGGCGGAAATAGAAAAGGACGTCGCGCTCACGCCGCCCGCTTCCTTCAACCTTCTGGCCGAGCGCCTTTTCGGCCAGACGCGCATCTGCATCTGGACGGCATCATGAAAACAGCCCTCTATCCCGGCACCTTCGACCCGCTGACCAACGGCCATCTCAGCCTGATCCGGCGCGGCTGCGACGTCTTTGACCGGATCATCGTGGCCGTGGCCGACAATACCCCCAAATTCCCGCTGTTCAGCCATGAGGAACGGGTGGAAATGGCCCGCGAGGCCCTCAAGAACGAATCGCGCGTGGTGGTGGAGCCCTTTTCGGGCCTGACCGTTGAATACGCGGCCCAGCGCGGGGTCTGCGCCCTGTTGCGCGGCCTGCGCGCGGTGTCGGACTTCGAGTATGAATTTCAGCTGGCCCTGATGAACCGCCGTCTTCAGCGCCATATCCAGACCGTGTTCATGATGACCGACTATCAGTGGCTGTTCATCAGCTCGACCATCGTCAAGGCGGCGGCCAGCCACGGCGCGGACGTCAAAGGCCTGGTGCCCGAAAACGTGCGCCGCAAGCTGCTGGAAAAATACGCCAACGGCGAAGTGCGCCGGGCCACGCCCTGTCTGGCCGCGCCGCACGGGGGCTTCCGCGTTTCGTAATGGCCGGGGAATCCACGCCGCCCTTTGCCGCGCCGGTCATTTGTCTGGCCGGTCCCACGGGTTCGGGCAAAACCGCCGCGGCCCTGGCCCTGGCCCGCGAGATGGACGGGGAAGTGATCAATGCCGACTCGCGCCAGGTGTACGCCGACTTTCCGCTGATCACGGCCCAGCCCTCGCCGGAAGAACGCGCCTGTTGTCCGCATCACCTCTATGGTTTTCTGCCCGCGCGGCAGAAAATCAGCGCCGGGCAGTGGGCTGAGCAGGCGGCGGCCAAGGCCCGCGAACTGCTGGCGCGCGGCAAGACTCCGTTGCTGGTGGGCGGCACGGGCCTGTATTTTCAGGCCCTGCTGCGCGGCATTGCCGACATCCCGCCCCTGGACCCGGCCATCGGCGCGCGCCTGGAAGCCCGCCTGGACGCTGAAGGCGCGCCCGCCCTGCATGCCGAACTGCGCAAGGCGGACCCGGCCTATGCGGCGCGCATCCACCCCAACGACCGCCAGCGCATCGCCCGCGCCCTGGAAGTCCGGGAAGGCACGGGCCGTCCTTTCAGCTGGTGGCATGAAAACGCCATGGCCGCCCCGCTCTGCCGGGGGCCGCTGCTGGTGCTCAACGCCGACCTGGCCTGGCTGGAGCCGCGTCTGGCCCGCCGTCTGGACCTGATGCTGGCCGCCGGGGCCCTGGAGGAGGCGGAAAAGGCGCGCGCTCTCTGCGACGACCCGGCCGCGCCGGGCTGGTCGGGCATCGGCGCGGCCGAAGCCCTGGCCCATTTGCAGGGCCGGATCAGCCTTGAGGAATGCCGCCGCCTCTGGCTGCGCAATACCCGCGCCTATGCAAAACGCCAACTGACATGGTTCCGGGCCCGGCCCGAAGCAATCTTTCTGCCGCCCGACGATGTGGCGTCCATCGTGGAGCAGGCGTGCCGCAGCCGGGCCGGCAATTCCGCCCTGTGCGTATCATAATCGTATGAACGCGCGTCTGATTCTGGAAACGCCGCGCCTGATCCTGCGGGAAATGACGCCGGACGACTTCCCCGCGCTCTGCGCCATGCTGCGCGACCCTGAGGTGATGTACGCCTACGCCCACGCCTTCAGCGAGGCCGAGGCCCGGCAATGGCTGGACAGGCAGTTGCAACGCTACCGTGAAGACGGCTTCGGCCTCTGGGCCGTGACGCTCAAAACGGAAGGCGGCCTGCCCGGCGAAATGATCGGCCAGTGCGGCCTGACCCGGCAGGACTGCCCGCCCGTCTCGCGGGAGCGCGTCCTGGAAGTGGGCTATCTGTTCCGGAAAAGCCGCTGGCACCAGGGCTATGCCACGGAGGCCGCCCGGGCCTGCCGGGATTACGCCTTCACGGTTCTGGACGCCGGGGAAGTCTTTTCCATCATCCGGGACAACAACGCCGCTTCCCAGGCCGTGGCCCGCAGAAACGGCATGAGGCCCGGCGCGCGCTTCATCAAGCGCTATTACGGCCTGGACATGCCGCATGTGGTTTTTTCCGTCACTCGCTCCCACCGGCGGGAACTAAAGGAAGGCAGATGATCTCTCCCCAAATCCGCATCGACCCCGCTCTCAAGGCTCTCTGGCCCGAGGCCCGTCTGGCTTGTCTGACCTGGCGCACCCTGCCCGCTCCGGAAAATCCGGCGCTCTGGAGCTTTTTTACTCAGGAAATCCTGCCCGGCCTGAACGCGACGCTTCAGGACACGCCCCTGGCCGAACTGCCCAACCTGGGGGCATCCCGCCGGGCGTACAAGGCCTTCGGCCGCGACCCGGGACGCACGCGCGTCTCCTCCGAAGCCCTTTACCGCCGCATCCGCCAGGGCAAGGACCTCTACCGCATCAACAGCGTGGTGGACGCCAACAACCTGGTTTCGCTGGAAACCGGCTTTTCCCTGGGCTCCTACGACCTGGCCCGCCTGGAGGGCGGCCTGCTCTTCCGCCTAGGCGAAGCCGGGGAAATGTACGCGGGCATCGGCAAGGACGGCATCGACCTGGCCCGCCTGCCCCTGCTGGCCGACGCGCGCGGCCCCTTCGGCAGCCCCAGCAGCGATTCGCAGCGGGCCATGATCTCGTTGGAAAGCCGGGATATTCTGACCGTCATTTACGGCTTTTCCGGACAGGAGGAAGTTGAGGCCGCCCTGGCCCTAGCGCGGAAACGCCTGACGGATTTCGCCGAGGCCGAGAACTGCGCTGTTTCCACGGTTTGCTGAGCAAAGCCCCCCCGCGCGAACCGGCCGGGAGGGCCTGTGGGAACATCGTCAGGGTAAAAAACGGGGCGTTACGAGGGGCAGGCTTTCCAGCTCTCCGGCCTCCCTGCTGCTGAGCGCTCCGGTTTTTTTGTGAAAGGCGATCACGTCTTTCAGCCAGTCCCGCAACGTCCCTTCAGGCCGCGCGGCGTCGGCCTCCACGCCGCCCAAAAGCGCCTTCTGCTTTTCCAGGGGGAAAAGCAGGTGCGTTTCCAGCTCCCGGCGGGCGTTGGCGGCGGACAGGGCCTTACCGGCAAACTCCCGCTGGAAGCGCTGGTACAGAAGCGCGAGTTCTTCCACGGGCATCTTCCCGAAGCTCTCGACGGCTTGCAGATAGCTGCGCAGATAGGCCGTGATTCGTTCCGGGTGCTTATCGGCATAGCCGCGCTCCGCGAGCAGCAGCACGGGCTGCGCGATGCCGCTTTTCCGCCCGTCCGTGATCCTGAACAGACCGAGCTCTTCCGCCGCATAGGTCGCCGGAGCCCAGAGGGCCGCCGCTTCGCCCAGGCCCTTGGCCAGGGCCCGCACAGCCTCGTCGGGCTCGGCGTCCACAATGGTCACATCCGTGTCCCGCAGGCCCATGCCGTCCAGCCAGGCCAGCAAAAGCTGGTGCGCGCTGGTACCCAGGGGACAGAGCACTGTTTTGCCGCGCAAATAGCGCGCCGCCCCGCCGCCGTTCAGCCGCGCCAGGGGACTGGATGCGCGCGCGTACACGGCGTTGAACGCGGCCTCTTCCGTGCCGACGCCCACCACATAGACATCCTTGCGCAGCAGGGCGCGCAGGGCGGGCACGCCGCCGCAGGCCCCCAGATTCCAGCCGTAGGCGTGCATATTGTCCACCAGCAGCCTGCCGGTGGGAAAAGGACGGAGTTCCACGGCCGGGTTATTTTCCCGGTCCCATTGGCGGTCATGGGCGTACCAGGCCGCAAAAGCCTCGAATTCAGCCAGCCAGGCGGTGCGCAGAGGCGCGGGCCGCGCATGATCCGCGGATTGCGCGGGCGCCGCGGAAATCAGGAGACAGGAAATCGCCAGACAGGCCCACAGCGGGCGGACAAACTGCATGATCTTTCTCTCCTGCGGTCCGCCTCCTGCCGGAAACGGACCGCGAAAAACATATGGTCGCGAGATTCTATAGTATTAACAGTATGTTGGAGCTGTTTCTAAATTAGGATTTTCGCTCTCTGCCAAGGGCGCTAGCCGTTGCCGCGCCGGCGGCTTGCTTGAGCCGTTCACGGCGAAACCGTGTTACAGATTAAGACTGCATCGCTACGGATAGTGACAGCAATTTCCCTGGATCACATTTTGCGTAACCAATTGCTGTCATTATCCGTAGCTTCCTTCGTCGCAACGGCTAAAGCAAGGCGAGCCCTGGGCGGAGGGAGTATATTCAAACATATTCGGCCTTCGCACGGGGCGAGCCCGAAAGCACAATTTAGAAACAGCTCCTAAAGTTCGTGCGCGGTACGGCTCAAGATATCCTCCTGGATCTCGCGGCTCAACTCCACGAAATAGGCGCTGTACCCGGCCACGCGCACCAGCAGGCTCTTGTAGTCCTCGGGCCGGACCTGGGCGCAGCGCAAGACCTCATGGCTGACCACATTGAACTGCACGTGGAAGATGTCCAGGTCCAGAAAGGTCTTCAAAAAGGCGGAAAGACGCTTCCTGCCCTCCGGACCGGCCAGCACCTGCGGCGTGAGCCTGATGTTCAGCAGCGTGCCGCCGTCAATGCTTTCGTGCGGCATTTTGCCCAGGGACTGCAAGATGGCCGTGGGGCCCAGACGATCCTGCCCCTGGGAGGGAGAGCAGCCGTCGGCCAGGGGCCGCCCGGCCCTGCGTCCCGAGGGCAGGGCCGCCACGGCCATGCCCTGCGGCACATTGGAGGAAACCGGATACAGGGCGGGCAGCTTGTGATTGCCGAGCTTGCCCCGGTAGGAATCAATCTCGTTGATGATGACGCCGCACAGTTCGATCATCACGGCATCGGCTTCGTCGTCGTTGTTGCCCCACTTGGGCGCGTCCTCCTCCAGGATGCGCCGAATGCCCTCATAGCCCTGGAAGTCGGCCTTGACGGCCGCCACCAGTTCGGCCATGCCGAAACGCTGTTCCTCAAAGACGATCTTTTTCACCGCGGCCACGGAATCCACGAAATCGCCCACGCCGTTGCCGTTCATGCCCGGCCCGGTGTTGAATTCCGCGCCGCCGTGGGTGAGATCCCGCCCGCTTTCCAGGCAGCCCAGGGTGAACATGGAAGCCACAGGATTGGGCAGGTACTGATAGTGCAGCTCCTCCAGCACGTTCTGGGAGATGGAGAACCGGCGCAGCAAATGACGCAGTTGGGCATTGAGAGCGGACCTGAATTCCTCGTAGGTCTCGAATTCCGCCGCGTCGCCCGTTTCCAGACCGAGCCGCTTGCCGCTTTTCAGATGCACGCCGTTGGTCAGGGTGAACTCCACGGCGCTGCCCAGGTTGTAGTGTCCCGCCGAACTCCACTGGTAATGCCGCCCGGCCAGTTGCGCCTCCACGCAGCCGATGGGGGCCCAATCCCGCGCCAGGTGGGCGGGAATGCCCTTCTTGAGCAACATCTTGTAGCCCACGTCGTCGCTGAAGACCGCCGGAAAGCCGGAGCCCGTCTGTACCAGTTCGGCCACTTTCAGAAAGAATTCTTCCGGATTCTTCTTGCTGATGCGCACGGACAGGGAGGGTTGGACCATCCGGACGTCGATGCTCGCCTGAAGCATGAGATAGGTCAGCGTATTGACCGCGTCCCGGCCGTGGGTGTCCAGGCCGCCCAACGCGATGTTCTGGAAGGCGCAGAAGCCGGAATAATGCTTGGCGGCGGGCTCGTTCCAGTACCAGATCTGCTCGCCCATCTTGACCCACAGGCATTCGATGATTTCCAGGGCTTCCTCGTCGCAGAGGCCCCGCTGCCGGTCTTTTTCATAGAAAGGCAGCAGATATTGGTCCAGCAGGCCGGGGGAATACCCGCCCGCGTTGCCCTCGATGAACAGGCCCACAAAGACGAAATAGACCATTTGCAGCGCCTGATGCAGGGTTTCCGGCGGGTTGTGGGCCAGGTGCGCGCAGACCCGCGCGATGCGCTCAAGATCCGCACGGCGTTTTGGCCCGGCTCCGGACATCCGCGCTTGGGCTTCCCGGGCGTGGCGCTCGCAAAGAATGGAAAAGCCTTCGCAGCAGATAATCACCGAACGCCAGAAATCCCGCCGGGAGAAATTTTCGATCGTATTGAAGTCCAGTTCGGCCAGCTTTTCCTCGGCCCGGCGTCTGATGCCGTCAAAACCCAGGGGCAGGATCAGCTGCGGCAGGGCGGGTACCATGTCCCCCGGCACGCATTCGATCTTGACGTCATTATCGCACACGCCGCCCACGGCCACCATTTCGCGCACGTCCTCCGGGGCCCTGGCGTTCCAGAAATCCCGCAGGGTCTTGCCCCGCCAGTAGGGGTACACCTCCTCCCGGTAGCATTTTTTCTGCTCCTCGCTGATCTGGTAAGGATCCTGAGGACGGGTGCTCATGGTGTCCAGTTCATCGTAAAACCAGTTGTTGGACAACTCCGGATTGACGTGGATGCTCCGCGCCACGGCCCCGGCATTGCCCACAATGAGTTCGTCGGGCTGGATGGTGATGGTTTTTGTGGCACAGTGCTCCTTGAAGGCCACGGCTCTGCGGATGATCATGGGTTCGCTTTCCGTGGCCTTGAAAATCCGCGTCTTGGACAGGGCCCCTTCAATGCAGACGCCGGGCCTGTGGGAGAAAAACTGGCTCTTGAGCCGCCCGATCCGTTCCAAGCGTGCTTCCTTGGTGAGTGACATGGCCGATCCTCCTTAGAGCATTTCAACTTTGAGAATACGCATTCTCAAAGTTTTTAAGACGCCCACTCCAGCACTTAACCGCGCAAATAAATTGCGCTTACGCCTATCTCTGCTGTCGTCATCCGTAAGGCGGCATAGCCGCCAACGGCTGCCGCTCGTAGCGGGCGTCTGCTTACACAGCCGCCAGGGCAATTCCAAAGTGAATTGCCCTAACGGAAGAAAAATGCAGGGCGCGCCGCCCCCGAATATCAGGCGGCGCAAAAAATCTTCAATCCCCCGGCGCGGCCGCGCAGCCGCCGCACGGCCGCCTCCGCCTCATCACGGGGCATGGGCGGCGTATCCCCGAGGCCGTACTCCCGGCCGAGCATGGCATATTTGTCCTTGCCCAGGCGGTGGTAGGGCAAGACCTCCAGATCCACCGTTTCCGGGCCGCCGGGCAGGCCGCCCAGATACGCGCCGTAGGCTTCGAGATGCGCGGCATCGTCGTTCAGGCCCGGCACCAGGGGCAGGCGGACATGCACCGGCTTGCCCGTCTCGGCCAGAAAACACGCCAGATTCTCCAGGATCAGGCGGTTGTCCTGCCCGGTGAGCCGCCTGTGCCGCACGGGGTCCAGATGCTTGATGTCGTAAAAAATCACGTCCGCGGCCAGGGCCAGAGCCCTGAAATGCTCATAGGGAGCGAAACCCGAGGTCTCGATGGCCGTATGGATGCCCAGAGCGGCGCAGCGGCCGCACAGTTCCACGGCAAACGCGTGCTGCGACAGGACCTCCCCGCCGGAAAGGGTGACCCCGCCGCCGGAATTGCGGTAAAAAAGCATATCCTTCTTGATGCGCACAAGGACCTCGTCCAGGCTGTATTCGCGCCCGGCCATAAGCAGAGCTTTGCCGGGACAGGCTCCGGCGCATCGGCCGCAGGCGTCGCACAGGGCCCGGTCGAGAAGCGCCGGGCCGGACTCCGCGCGTATGGCCCCGCGCGGGCAGAGATCCGCGCAGCGGCCGCAGCCCAGGCAATCGTTTCTCTTTTGCAGCAGCTCCCGCCCAGGATTCTGGGTGGTGGGATTGGAGCACCAGCGGCAACGCAGGGGGCAGCCCTTGAAAAAAACAGTGGTCCGGATACCCGGCCCGTCATGCAGGCTGTAGTGCTGGATATTTTCAATCAGGGCTTTCATGGCCGCGCCTACAGAACAAGGTTGTCGAACTCTTCCCGGTGCCGGTCCCGCAGGGCATACAGCTTGGCCAGTTCCACGCTGGCCCGGCGCTCCACGTCCCCGGCGCACTCCAGAAGCACGTCCATGACCCGCACGGAAGCCCCCAGGGAAAGCAGCCAGCGCACGGTGCAGGCGATGTCCTCGGGCTGAATCATCTTTTCCGGCGCCAGGGAGGCGCCCTCGCCTGCGGCCATATCCGTATTGACCCAGCCGGGGCAGATGGTGGTCACGCTTATGCCCCCGGCCGAAAGCTCCCGGTAGGCGGACTCTCCCAGGCCCATGAGCCCGAACTTGGAGGCCGAATAGCCCCCCAGCCCGGCCACGGCCACCTTGCCGTTGCGCGAGGCCACATTGATGATCCGCCCTTGTCCCTGCCTGAGCATCACGGGGATGATCTCGCGCATGAACAGAAAGGGCGCGCGCAGATTGACCGCCAGAAGTCGGCTGAAAACGGCCTCGTCCAGATCAAAGCTGCCGGGGATGCTGATGCCCGCCCCGTTGAAGAGCAGATCCACACGGCCGTGCCGGGCGACAATGGCCGCGGCGGCGAGACGCACGGCTTCGGCGTCGGCCAGGTCCACGGCCTCAATGTCCGGCAGGTGCGCCCCGGCCAGGAAGCGTTGCGCGGCCAGTTCCGCGCGGGCCGCTTCCAGGTTTTCCCGGCTGCGCGCCACAAGCACCAGCCGATATCCCCAGCCCGCGAGCTCGCGGGCCACAGCCTTGCCTATTCCCCGGCTCCCTCCGGTCACCACGGCTACAGGAGTTTCTTTCATATCCGCCTCCACGTTGCTGCATGCTGAAATTTTTTCGCCGCGCTCACGCCCGTCCTCGGAATTGATCCTCTTCAGGACCGCGCGGGCACGGCACAGACAAAGGCTTTTTTGACATAGTTCGCCACATGCCAGATTGTGCGCGTGCCGTAGGGGATGAGAAAGCTGTCGCCGGGGCGCACCGTGACCCGCGTGCCGTCGGCATGTTCAATGACCGCCTCGCCCTCCAGAATGCTGCACATCTCGTCCGTGGCATGGGAAGGAATGGCGAAACTGCCCTTTGAGCAGTCCCATATGCCGGCCGCAAGCGTGCCGTCAGGCCGCGCGAAACAACGCCAGACGTTGGCGCGGGGCTTTCCGTCCACAGGATTGGGCGCGGGCCCTTCCGAATGCCCGGCCGGAGCGCTTTGATCAAAAAGAATAATGGTGCTCACGGCGGCATCCTTTGTTCATATATTATCAACTTTTTTCTATTATTATATACTACTTTTCCCTTTGTCAAACCCTGAATCAAGAAAAAGTCGACGCCGGGAAAAAAATAGAGTAACCTTAATTAAGCTGAGATTCAGCCCCAAAGACCCTGGTTTGCGGCACGGCCGCCCGGCGTGGATTTTCCGCGTCCAACTTTGCTTGTGAGAAGAGTATGGCCCAGAACAGCAACGCTTTTGTCCAGACGTTTGAAAAAGGCCTGCAAATACTTGAATATCTGGTGGAGGAAAAAACCGTTTCCGTGACCGGCGTGGCAAAACGCATGGGCATTCAGAAAAGCGCCAGCTATCGTTTTCTCAACACGCTCCGGCTCCACGGCTATGTGGACAAGGATCAGCACAACAGCTACCGCCTCACGGACAGATTGAGCAAATTGGGCAAGGGCATGGTGCCCAAGCGGGAATTTTACAATATCGTCGCGCAGTTTCTGGACAACCTGGCAAAGAAGAACAAAGAGAACAACGGCATCTGCAATCTGGGCATGTGGAACGGCAAGGAAATCGTCTACATGGTCCAGAGCGCCAACGACAAATATATGCTCCTGACCGTGGGAAGCACGGTTCCGGCCTACTGTTCCGCGCTGGGCAAGGCCGTATTGGCCTATCTGCCCGACGAGGCCTTGGAAAATTATATCCAGCGCACCGAATTCGTCACCTTCACGGAAAGCACGGTGAACAGCGCCGAACGCCTGCGCGCGGATCTCCAGGCCGTGCGCGAAAAGGGCTATGCCCTTATGGACGACGAGCTCTACCCCGGCCTCAAAGGCCTGGCCATGCCGGTCATCAACGGCAGCGCGCCGGTCCGCTACGCGGTCAGCGTCACCCAGACCATCTACGGTCCCGCGGGCCAGCTGGTGGAGCAAATGCTCAAGCCCCTGCAGGAAACAGTGCAGGACATCGTGGCCTGCATGGAGATCCATGCAGGCCAATAGCGCATTGCACGTATTTCAAAGGCGAATTGTCCAGGGCCTGTCCGTTGCGGGATCAGAGCAGGAGCGCCCCACGCGCGGGACCGTTGAGGCGCTCCGGGTTCAGTGCGTTGCGATCCCTTTTCTTTCCAGCAGGGCCGCGAAAGCGTCAGTGATCTCCCTGAAGGCCTCAAGCATGGTGTCGGGTCTGAACTCCTTGTAGCGCCAGTTGATGCCGAAAACCTCCTCCACCACGCGGATGCAATGCTCCGTGGCTCTGGCCGCGCCGTCCGCTCCCGTGGGCTCAAAGCCCTCGCAACGGTTGGCCCCGTACATGATTTCCAGCATGCCCTCCCGGCTCAGATCCGGCGGAGTCACGGCCCGCGCGCCGGCAGCGTCCACCCATACGGGGCAGCCCGCCGGAAGCCCTTCGGGCCCCGGCGCGTGCAGCAGCGCGCCCGCGTCGTAGAGCATGGCCTTGATCACCTGCATGGCCGAGGCCGCCACGCACTGCTGGTTGACTTCGGAAAGCAGGGGCATGCGTTCGGGCACGCGGGCCCAGAGGTCCTTATCCACATCCAGTTCGACGGTAATGTCCCTTTTGTTCTCCTCGACCTTCAGATAATAGGGGATGCCGGGAGCCAGCGCTCCCTCCTGGAAAATCTGCATGCACATACAGTGATGCCCCACCAGGGTGATGTCCACGGCTTCGGGCCGCGTACCGCGCTTTTCGGCCACAACGGCCTTGAGCATGGGTTCGAAAAGCGAGACGTTGCCCACGCCCACTGTGGGGGCCAGGCCCACCTTGCCCAGAATCTCGTGCAGATAGTCCGGGCCGGACACGTTGACCACATGCGCGCCGGGCAGAACCTGTTTGACCGTCTTCATAAGATTATAGAGCAGCACGCCGTGCCCCGGCGCCCAGGGCCGAAGGCCCGAGCCCTCCGGCGCGCCGTAGTAAATCCGCCGCGCCAGGTCATGGGGCAGGCGGTGCAGATGCCACCAGGAAAGCAAGGTGGTGGCATTGAAGATCACGTCCGGCCGGTAGCGTTCCAGGGCCTCGGCAATGGCCTCCGTATCCAGCATGTCGATGCCGAAGCCGGCCACGTCGGGAAACCGCCTGTATTCCTGCAGAAAATAACTGTCCGCGATCAGGCTGTTGGCGACCCGTCGGGCGTGGTCCGCGCGAATGTCCCCAACCGCCACCCGGACGCCGGGCAGCCTGCCCGCCAGATGGGCCGCGTAGGTGCCGACCCCGCCCAGCCCCAGAATCATCAGCGTCTTGTCCATGAAAAACCTCCTCGCCCAGCACGGGTCGGAACTCTCATCCTTATGGGAACAAACAAGCCCCTAGCGGACAAAATGCACCAGAAAAAGCGATATTTGCGGGAAAAACGTGACCAGGATCAGGGCCAGTACCTGCACGCCGAGAAAGGCCCAGGCCTCGCGCATGATGTTGCCGATTTTCTCCTTGCAGATGGGCGCGGCGATCCAGAGCTGCGGGCCCATGGGCGGCGTCACCTCGCCGATGATGGAACAGAACACGGCCAGCGCGCCGTACAGGGCGGGGTCGATGCCCAGGCTCATCACGCTGGGCAGAAAGAGCGGCAGCACGATGACCACCATGGGGAAGCTGGAGAAGAAAAAGCCCATGACCAGAAGCATGGCCTGCACGGCAAGCAGAAAGCCGGTGGGCCCGAGCTCCAGGTCGATGACCCACTGGCTGATCATCTGCGGCAGGCCCACATAGCCCAGCACCCGGCCGAAAAGCTCGCCGCCGATGACCAGGAAGTAAATCATGCTGCTCAGGCGCACGGTCTCCGCCAGGGAGTCCATGAAGACCTGCCGGGTGATGCCCTTGTAGACGAGCGTCCCCAGGGCCAGTGAATAGATGCAGGCCACTGCCGCCGCCTGGGTGGGGCTGAATATGCCGGAGTAAATGCCGCCGAGCACGATGAGCGGCATGAGCAGAATGGGGAATGCCTTGCGGAAGGCCTCCAGGCGCGCCGCCGGACCGGCTTTTTCTCCGCCCCGGTAGCCCCGTTTGATGGAAAGGTACACGGTGAGCAGGCACATCAGGACCGCGGCCAGCAGGCCCGGCCCCACCCCGGCCGCGAACAGGTCGGCGATGGAAATGCGGTTGCTGGCCCCGAAAATGATCATGAACACGCTGGGCGGGATGACGGCCCCCAGCCCGGCGGAGGTCACGGCCAGGCCCGAGGCGAAGGCGCGCGGATAGCCCGAGGCCGCCATCATGGGCACGAAAATGGTGCCGATGATGGCCAGACAGGCCGTGGCAGAACCGGAAATGGAGCCCAGGAAAGCCGCGAAGATGCAGATGGCCACGGCCATGCCGCCGGGCAGATGCCCCACCAGGCGGTTGATGCAGTCCCGCAGATGCCCCATGCCGCCGCTGGAAAGAATCAGATTGCCCGCAAAGATGAAAAAGGGCATGGCCAGCATGGGATAGCCGCTGATGGTGGTGAAGAAGATCTGGGAAATGTTGCCTACCGGGAAATCCATGACGTGGATCATGATGGCTATGGAGCCGATGCTGAACGTCACGCACAGCGGTGTTCCCAAGAGGAAAAGGATGACAATGGTCAGCAGGGCGAAGTAGACGAAAGTGTCCATGCCGTTCTCCTAGAGCATTTCAACTTTGAGAATGTACATTCTCAAAGTTTTTAAGACGCTCACTCCGGCGCTTAACCGCGCAAATAAATTGCGCTTACGCCTTCGTGGCGTGCGTCTGCTTACGCAGGATCGTCAGCGGAAAAACGTGGTTTTCGCTGAGCCCCGGCGTCTGCGCCGCCGCAACACCTTACGTTTTTTGTGTGTCTATTTTTTTAAATTAGACACCGGATTGAAACGGATAGCAGGCGGGGATTGCGGGGTTTATTCCCCCGGCTCTTTTTCTTCAGGCGCGTATTTGCCGCGGACCACGACCCAGAGCCGGTACACGGCGAATACGGTGAACATGGCCATGCCCAGGCCCACGCAGCTTTCCACCAGCCAGCGCGGTACGGGCACGCAACGGACAATATTCATATTGAATTCAATGCATTGGGAAATGAAGACAAAGCCGCTCCAGCTGATGACCACGCCGAACGCGATGGTGGCGAAGCAGCTGATGATATCGCAGGCCTTGCGGGCGGGCCCGGGCAGGGCGTTGCGGAGCATGTCCACTGAAACGTGGTCTCCGTCGGGCAGAATGGGCCCGGCCACCATCATGACGGCCCAGATGGTCAGCCAGACAGGCAGGTCGTACATGAGGTCGATGGAAAAATGGAAAAGGGTGCGGCAGACGATTTCCGCGAAATTGACAAGAATGCCCGCAAAGAAGACCAGACCCCAGAATTCGATCCAGCGGTGCTTGAGTTTGGCCCCGGCATGGCTGTGTTGTGACATGGCTCTTCCCCTTTCCGCCGCATTGCGGCGGACGGGCCGGGCGCGGCCGGTACGGGCATGCCGTCCCCGCCGCGCCCGGCCGTAAACGGGTTATCCGGCGGTGGTCCTGATGGCCTCCAGCAAGGCGGGGTCCACGCCCCTGACGAATTCGTCCGTGGCCTGCCGCAGGACGGCTTCCCACTCGGCGCGGGCCTCGGGGATCATCTTCACCAGGATGGTGTCCGGATTTTCATCCCACCACTTGAGGATGCGCTGCTCCTCGTCCTCGAAATACTGGTGCACGTCCGTGGCCGCGATGACGAATTCCAGGGCCTTGCGTTCGCTTTCGGGCAGGGAATCCCACCACTTGCGGTTTACCATCAGAGCCTGCGGGCAGAAGCCCAGGGGCACGGGAAGCATGTACCTGGTCTGGCGGGGCAGATCATAATAGGTGTAGCCGAAGATATCGTTGGTCAGGCCCTCGATCATGTTGGTCTGCAGGGCGGAAACCACCTCGGTATACGGCAGGGCCACGCCCACCAGGCCGAGGGCCTTGAAGGCATTGGCGTAGGACTGCTGGCCGGAATAGCGGATCTTCTGATTCTTCATGGCCGCCAGAGAGTCCGCCGGGCCGTTCTTGGTCCAGATCCAGAAGTGGCCGATGGAATTGGTCCACTTGAGAATCCTGAAGCCCTTGGTTTCAGCCAGGCTTTCCTGCTTGGCCTTCCAGGCCGGGGTGTCCATGGCCCGCAGGAAGTGGGCCATGTCCTTGAAGACGCCCGGCGCGGTGATCACCCGCCAGTCCGGGTCGAACTGCTCGATGAACTGGGGCAAGGTGTAGGTGAACTGCCCCGCGCCCGTGGCCACGGCGTTGATCGCGTCGGCCGGGGACTTCACCACGTCGCCCACCCAGCGCATCTTGTATTTGCCGCGCAGGGCGGGGTGATTCTGCATATTGAAATCAAGCGCGCCGTAATAGATGCCCACGGCCTGCCCTTCGGCATAGGAAGAGGCGGAGCTGTAGGGCTCGGGAAAAAGCAGTTTCACCTCCTTGGCCGCGGCCGAGGCCGGGCGGGCGGATCCACACAGGGTCAGGGCGCACAGCGCCAGCATGCAGGCCATGGTTTGCAACAACTTCATCGCACTCTCTCCTTGATATGGTCACTGCCGGTTATGGGGACTCCGCCCCGTGAAGCACATCGGTATCACTTGGAAAGGAGGCTGCCGGGCAGGGCCGGAATGGTTGTGGATTGCGGTTCATGACAGGGCGCATTATGGGTTTTGTTATTTTTAAAGTAAAACAATTCATTTATTGTGAATAATAGGTCAAGCCGAACCGGGTGTCAAGCCAGCTTCCCGGCCCGTTTCCTGCCTGCGCGGGGAAATGCGGTTTTTTTGCGAAAACTTTCTCAAAGCCTTGCCTTTCAGGCGCGAGAAGCCTTCCCAATGCGCGCCCCCTCCTTGACGTATCTCCCGCCCTGAGCTAGCTTTGCCGCAATCTAAGTGTTTGTCCCCCGCTGGAGGGCGGGGGCCGGAGGTGACCCGCGCGCTTGCCGCGCCGGGAATTGGGGTAATGTCTGTATGCAAAAGGACAAGCACATGAGGAATGGCACAACACTGCTTCTGCTGGCGGCTATGGCCCTGGCTGGCGCGGCGTGTCTGACGTCCTGGGGGGCGGGGTCTGCGTCCGCGGCTTCCCTGGAACCCACGGACAGCGGCGCGCCGTCGGCCATGGTCATCTTTCCGGTCGGCGAAAAGCCCAATCCCAAGGGCGCGGCCATGAAACCCGTGGTTTTCAACCATCTCGTCCATGAGAAAAAAGTCGAAAACTGCGAGTCCTGTCACCACACGGGCGATACCGTGGCCTGTACCACCTGTCATACGGTGGAAGGCAAAGCCGAGGGCAACTTCATCACCCTTGAGCGGGCCATGCACGCCCCCAAGATCGCCAAGCGCGCCAAGGGCAACACGCCCCAAAGCTGTGTGAGCTGTCACGAGCAGCAGCTCAAGCGGCGTGAATGCGCAGGCTGTCACGTGCTGGTCAAGCCCGTGCGCAACGACGCATGGTGCGCCGTCTGCCATACGGTGGCTCCGTCCATGACCAAGGAGCAGATGCAGCAGGGCATCGCCGGGGATCTGCCCGCCGAACAGAACGAGGAACTGGCCGCCGAAACCGTGCTGGCCAAGAAGCCCGTGCCCTATCTCTCGCCCATGATGGCCCCCTACAAAGTGGTCATCGACGCCCTGGCCAAAAAATACGAGCCCAGCGTCTTTACCCACCGCCGCCATGTGAACTCGCTCATGGAGCGCATCAAGGACGACAAGCTGGCCCAGGCCTTCCACACCAAGCCGGAAACGCTCTGCTCCGCCTGTCACCACAACAGCCCGCTGTCGGCCACGCCGCCCAAGTGCAGCAGCTGCCACACCACGAGCATTGATCCCAAGAATCCGGACCGTCCCCGGCTCAAGGCCGCCTATCATCTGCAGTGCATGGGTTGCCACAAGGCCATGAAGGTGGGCCGTCCGAAAAATACCGACTGCACCACCTGCCATAAGCAACGCGCCCCGCAGCGCGCCGACTAGTACGGAGAAACGCATATGAATCGCAGAAAATTCCTGACCATTCTGGGCAGCGCGGGCGTGGTTTCGGCATTGGGCACGGCGAAGGTGGCCGAAGCCAGCGTGCACACCTTCCCCTACTATGACGACAGCTACGGGGTGCTGCACGACACTACCCGCTGCATCGGCTGCCGCCGCTGCGAAGCGGCCTGCAACGAGGTGAACCACCTGCGCAAGCCGGCCAAACCGTTCAGCGACCTTTCGGTTACTGACACCCGCCGCCGCACCTCGGCTTACGAGTGGACCGTGGTCAACAAATACGAGATGAACGGCAAGCCGGTGTTCCGCAAACTGCAGTGCTTCCACTGCAACGACCCGGCCTGCGCCTCGGCCTGCTTCGCCAAGTGCTTCCAGAAACTGCCCGACGGCACCGTGGCCTATGACGGCTCGCAGTGCGTGGGCTGCCGCTACTGCATGGTGGCCTGTCCCTTCTATGTGCCCGGCTTCCAGTATGACGAGGCCTTTGACCCGCTGGTGCAGAAGTGCACCTTCTGCGAGCCCCGCCTCAAGGAAGGCAAACTGCCCGGCTGCGTGGAAGCCTGTCCCGTGGACGCGCTGACCTTCGGCAGGCGCAGCGACCTGATCAAGGTGGCCCGCGCCCGCATCGCGGACAATCCCGGCAAGTACGTCAACTACATCTACGGCGAATTCGACGCCGGCGGCACCGCCTGGATGGTGCTGGCCCCGGCCGCCGAGGGAGCGCCCGTGCCGCCGGATGACCCGACACTGGCCAGCCCGGATCTGAAACAGCTCGGTCTGGACACCCACCTGGGCAACCGGCCCATGGGCGAACTGACCTACGGGGCGCTGGGCGCCGTGCCCATGATCGTGGCTTTCTGGCCCGTGCTCTTCGGCGGGGCCTACGCCATGACCAAGCGTCGCGAGGCCATGAGCAAGCTGGAACAGGACAAAATGGCGAAGGAGGCCAAGGAAGACGTGGCCGCCGCCGTGGACGCCGCCGTGCGCAAGATTGAGGAAACCGAAGGCGAAGGCGCGGCCGAGCGTGCCCGCCGGGCCATGACCGAGGCCCTGAAGGCCCGGGAAGCCGAGGCGGCGTGCTCCAAGCACGGGGAGGATAAGTAGATGGAAAACCACAGCATCGTCATTCCCACCAAGGACAAACTGTTCAATCTTGATCCGCTGCTGCGGCGGACTCCGGGCAATATCCTGACGTGGATCATCCTCACTGTGGGCCTGATCATCACCATCATCCGCTTCACCCAGGGCATCGGCTCGGTGACCAACCTGGACGACAACCAGCCCTGGGGCCTGTGGATCGGTTTTGACCTGCTCTGCGGCGTGTGCCTGGCCGCCGGCGGCTACTTCACCACCGTGGCCTGCTACGTCATGGGCATGAAGCATTTCCACTCGGCGGTGCGCCCGGCCGTGACCACGGCCTTCCTGGGCTACGCCTTTGTGGTGGTGGCCCTGCTGTACGACCTAGGCCATCCGTTGCGTCTGCCCTACATGTTCTTCTTCCCCGGCACCACCTCCGTGCTCTTTGAAGTGGGCCTGTGCGTGGCCACCTACGTCACGGTGCTCTTCATCGAATTCTCCGTGGCGCCCATGGAATGGCTGGCCCAGAAGTTCCCCTGGCTGATCAAGTGGCGCAAGCTGGTCATCCGCTGCACCATCCTGCTGACCATCTTCGGCGTGACCCTCTCCACCCTGCACCAGTCCTCACTGGGCTCGCTCTACCTCATCGCGCCTGAAAAGCTGCATCCGCTCTGGTACTCGCCCTTCATGCCCATGTTCTTCTTTGTCAGCTCCATGGCGGCCGGCGCCTCCATGGTCATCTTTGAAGGCATGTTCGCGCACAAGGGCGTGCATCAATACATGGACGCCACCCACCTGCGCGAGGCCGACGGCGTGGTGCTGAGCTTCTCGCGGGCCGCGTCCTTCATCCTCTTCGCCTACTTCATGCTCAAGCTCATCGACATGCTGGTGCAGGCCAATCTTCCCTATCTCTTCACGGGATACGGGGTCTGGTGGCTGGTGGAGATGCTCTTCTTCGTGCTGATGCCCGCCCTGCTCTACGCCAAGGGTGCGCGCGACGGCAACGTCAGCCTCTGCCGCTTCGCCTCGGCCAATGCGATCATCGGCATCGTGCTCAACCGCTTCAATGTCTCCATGATCGCCTTCAACTACAACCTGCCTCCGGCGGAACGGTACTTCCCAAGCATCTGGGAAATCTGCATCTCCATCTTCGTGGTGACCATGATCGTGACCGCATACCGCTTTATCGTCTACAATATGCCCGTGCTCTACGAACATCCCGACTTCAAGGATGCCCACTAGACACAAGGAGAAGACCATGGAATTCCACACCTTTTATGACTACTTCCTGTACACCAAGAGTTGGGCTTACGTCATGATGTTCGTCGTGCTGCCTCTCTACGTGCTGTACTGGAACTTCGTGCTCTTCCCGGACAAGAAGAAAGGCAACAACAGTCCCAAGTAGCAGGGCGCAAGCAAGGCGGGGCCGCAAGGCCCCGCCTTTTTTCATGCCGCGCGTGCATCACGGGCGCGGATGTCCTTCCTTCACGATTGATGCGCAATCGCGGTTGGGTAAAACGATACCTATAAGCATATGCTGACAGCATGTTTTTGATGCGCCTGTCCCGCTGAGGTTCGCCGCCGCCCTTGCTTCGCCATTGCTCCCCTGCTATGCTGATATTTCTCCCGGCCCGACAGCTTTCCGGCGGCGCGCCCGGCGCGTCTTGCCGTTACGCCATGAATGCTTATTCTTCAGTGCAGTGAGGTCCCCGCCATGTGTCTAGCCATTCCCGCCCAGATTGTGGAACTTCAGGAAGAAGGCATGGCCCGCGTGCGCGTGGGCGAAAGCCAGACCTTTCTGACCGCTTCCGTCATGCTTTTGCCTGAACCGCCGCAGATCGGCGATTATGTCATTCTCCACGCCGGGTTCGCCCTGCATACCATGACGCCCCAGGAGGCTCAGGACAGCCTCGCGGCCCTGCGCGAACTGGCCGAAGCCATGGAGGGCACGCCGGCCCCGTTCTAGCCCGGATTAACGTTGGGAATTATCATTCTCAACGTTGGCGCTGCCTTCAGCCTATCTCTGCTGTCGTCATCCGTAAGGCGGCATAGCCGCCAACGACTGACGCTCGTGGCTGACGTCAGCTCTCGCAGCCGCCGGAGCGATTCCAACGTGAAATTGCTCTGAGGCCGCCTCTCCGCACAGTGTATGCCGACAAGCCCACGCCCGGGAAGGCCGCAGAAAAGCGGCCTTCTTGACTTTAGGGCGCTCTTTGCCCACACTAGAGCGATTTTTCTTTCGCCCGCATCCTCTTCTGCCCTCGGGCCGGGCACAGCCGCTGGGAGCCAGCATGAGTGACTACAAAAAAACCCTGAATCTTCCGCAAACCGCCTTTCCCATGAAGGCCAATCTGGCCCAGCGCGAGCCGGAAACCCTCAAGAAGTGGGACCAGATCAACGCCCGCGAAGCCATGGTCGAGGCTTCGGGCAGCCGTGGCGCCTATGTGCTGCACGACGGGCCGCCCTACGCCAACGGGCACATTCACATGGGCACGGCACTGAACAAGATTCTCAAGGACATTGTGGTCAAATCCCGCAACATGCAGGGCTACGCCTCCCGCTATGTGCCGGGCTGGGATTGCCACGGCCTGCCCATCGAGCACAAGGTGGAGCAGGAACTCAAGGAAAAGAAAAAGACCCTGCCCGCCCATGTGGTGCGCAAGCTCTGCCGCGACTACGCGGCCAAGTGGATCGACGTGCAGCGCAAGGAATTCAAGCGGCTGGGCGTGCTCGGGGACTGGGACGATCCCTACATGAGCATGAAGCCCGCCTATGAGGCCACCACGGCGCGCGAACTGGCCGATTTTGTGGAAAAGGGCAGCGTGATCCGCGCCAAGAAGCCCATCTACTGGTGCTGCTCCTGCCATACGGCTCTGGCCGAAGCCGAGGTGGAATACTACGACCACACTTCCCCCTCCATCTACGTGCGCTTTCCCCTGCCCGACGCGGGCCTGGGCAAAGTCTTCCCGCAGGCTGACCCTTCCCGCGCCTATGTGGTCATCTGGACCACCACGCCCTGGACCCTGCCGGACAATATGGCCGTCTGCCTGCATCCGGAATTCACTTACGTGCTGGTGGAGGCCGGGGGCAGCCAGTATCTGCTGGCCGAGGAACGCCTCGCGCCCTGCGCCGCCCTGTTCGGCTGGAACGATCCCAAAACTCTGGGCCGGGCCACGGGCGCGCAGCTCGAAGGTCTGGTGGCCCGCCATCCCTTCTACGACCGTCCCTCGCCCCTGACCCTGGGCCTGCACGTGACCCTGGACACGGGTACCGGCTGCGTGCACACCGCGCCGGGCCACGGCCGCGAGGACTACGAAGTGGGCCTCAAGTACGGCCTGGACATTTATTCTCCCCTGGACGACGCGGGCCGTTTTCTGCCCACAGTGGAATTTTTCGCCGGGCTCACGGTCACCGAAGCCAACCCCAAGGTCATTGAAAAGCTCAAGGAAAAGGGCGCGCTGCTCCAGGAAGGCAAAATTCAGCATTCCTATCCGCACTGCTGGCGCTGTAAAAATCCGGTGATCTTCCGGGCCACCACCCAGTGGTTCATCAGCATGGAGAAAAACGACCTGCGCAAGCGGGCCCTGGAGAGCATCGACAAGGACGTGCAGTGGATTCCGGCCTGGGGCCGGGACCGCATCTACAATATGATCGAATCCCGGCCGGATTGGTGCATTTCGCGCCAGCGCCAGTGGGGCGTGCCGATCCTGGCCCTGCGTTGCGAGGACTGCGGCGAGGCCTGGAACGATCCCGCCTGGATGCGCGACATCAGCGACCGCTTCGCCAAGCACCCCACGGGCTGCGACTACTGGTACGAGGCGGACCTGAGCGAGATCGTGCCCGACGGCCTGAAGTGCCCGCACTGCGGCGGCAGCCACTGGACAAAGGAAAGCGACATCCTGGACGTCTGGTTCGACTCCGGCACCAGCTTCGCGGCCGTGCTGGAAGCGCGGCCAGAGCTCTCCTACCCGGCGGACCTCTACCTGGAAGGCTCGGACCAGCATCGCGGCTGGTTCCACAGTTCCCTGCTGGTGTCCGAGGGCACGCGCGGGCGGCCTCCCTACCGCTCGGTGCTGACCCACGGCTACGTGGTGGACGGCGAAGGCCGCAAGATGTCCAAATCCATCGGCAATGTCATCGCCCCGCAGGAACTCATCGAGAAGTTCGGGGCCGAGATCGTGCGCCTCTGGGTTTCCTCGGTGGAATACCGCGAAGACATCCGCATTTCGGACCAGATCCTGGGCCGTCTGGTGGACGCCTACCGCCGCATCCGCAACACCTGCCGTTTCATCCTGGGCAACATCGACGGCCTGAGCCAAGCGGACCTGCTGCCCCTGGAGCAATTGCTGCCCCTGGACCGCTTTGCCCTGGACGTGGCCGCGCGCATGCACGAGCGCGTGCAGCAGGCCTACACGGACTTTGAATTCCACAAGGTCTACCACAGCCTGCACAATTACTGCGTCACGGATCTCTCCTCCGTCTATCTGGATATCCTCAAGGACCGCCTCTACGCCTCGGGCGCGACCAGCCGGGAACGCCGCTCGGCCCAGACGGCCCTGTGGCACATTCTGCGTCTGCTGCTGCGCGACATGGCTCCGGTGCTCTCCTTCACAGCCGAGGAAATCTTCAGCCACCTTCCGGCGGACCTGCGCGGGCCCGAACCCACGGTCTTCGCCCTGCAGGCCGTGTCCGGCGAGGAATTTCTGCTGCCCGAAGGCCGGCGCGACGACTGGAACGTGCTGCTGGCCGTGCGCGGCGCGGTGACCAGGGCCATTGAACCCCTGCGCCGCGACGGCGTGGTGGGCCATTCCCTGGATACGCGGGTCACGCTCTACCTGGCCGACGAGTTGCGCGAGCGCCTGGAAAGCCTGAACACGGACCTGCGCGCGGTCTGCATCGTCTCCCAGTTGGAACTGGCCCCCCTGGCCGAGGCTCCGAAAGATGCCTACAGCGACAGCGAAGTGTCCGGCCTGGCCATCGGCGTGGAAAAGGCCCACGGCGAAAAGTGCGAGCGCTGCTGGATTTACAGCACGGAACTGGGCACGGACCCGGCCCATCCCACGCTTTGCCCGCGTTGCGCGGCGGTGCTCAAAAACCTTCCCCTCGGGGAGCAGGAAGGACGCGCGGCCGAATGAGACGGCGCTATCTGATTTTGGGCGGCCTGGCCGCGCTGGCCTTTGTGCTGGACCAGCTCAGCAAATGGTGGGTCATGACCGCCATTCCCGAGCACCGGCCCGTGGTGGTGATCCCCGGTTTCTTCGACCTGATCAACATCCGCAACCGGGGCGCGGCCTTCGGTTTTCTGAACCGCTCGGACATTGAATGGCAGTTCTGGCTCTTCCTGGCGGCCACCGTGGTGGCGGCCTGGGCCATCATCGCCCTGGTGCGCGGCTCACGCCATCAACCCTGGCTTTTCGCCGGGCTGGGCCTGGTGCTGGGCGGTGCTCTGGGCAACCTGGCGGACCGCCTGCGCTTCCGGGCCGTGGTGGATTTTCTGGATTTTTACTGGGGCGACTGGCACTGGCCCGCCTTCAATGTGGCGGATATGGCCATCTGTATCGGCGCCTTTCTGGCCTGTCTGGTCATCTGGCGCAAATCGCCGGAAAACGCGCGGGACGGCGCGTCCGACCGCGGCACGTCCGGCACGGGGAGAAAAGCATGACCTTTGCCTGGTGGCATCCGCTGGTAGCCTTGATTCCCATGCTTCCCAGCTTCTGGAGCATCTGGCACATCTGGAGTCATGAGTTCGAGACGCCCCAGCAACGTGCGCTCTGGCTGGTGCTGGTGGTCTTTCTGCCGGTACTGGGCGGCATCATCTACATATTTACGGGCCGCACCAAGGCCTGTGGAAAAATTCAACGCTGAAACGAGGCTATCATGAACAGATCCCGTTCTTCCCATCTCCTGCTCCTGGGCTGCGCCAGTCTGTTGCTGGGCGCCTGCGTGCAGAGCGGCTCCGGCGGCGGCAGCACCCTGAATCTGGAACAGCAGGTGCAGCAGCACGACATGCAGCTCAGACAATTGCAGCCCGCCCAGGCCGACGCCTGGAACCAGCTCCAGGCCATGCGGCAGGAGTTGAACACCCTCAAGGGCCAGATGGACGATCTGCAGAATGTGGGCGGCGCGCGCGCCCTGGTGGAACGCGTCAATCGCCATGATGCGGCCCTGCGCCAGGTGGAGAGCAGCATGGCCCTGAATCTCAATCTGGGCGATCCCCTGCCGTCCACGCCCGTGTCGGCGGCTGCGCCGACGACTCCGGCCGTGCCCATGACCGGGACGGCGAACACGCCGTCGTACGGCCAGCCCGAAGCAACCTACGGCCAACCGGCCCAGGGCGGCATGCCCGTGGGCAGTCCCGGCTACACGGCGGCCGTGCCTGCGGGCACACAGCCCTATCAGGGCCAGCAGGCGGCCCAGCCCGCCCAGGCTCCCAACGCCGGCACCTGGGGCCAGCCCTCGCCCCAGCCCGTGGTGCAGGCCCCGCAGAAGGACATTTCCCTGGCCCTCTTCGACGCGGGCGTCAATGCCTTCAACGCCCGCAAGTACGAGGAAGCCCAGCGCTCCTTCACGGACTTTCTGAAAAATTACAAGGACCACAACCTGGCCCCGGAAGCCCAGTACTACCTGGCGGAGTGCTACTTCCAGCGCAATCAGTTCGCGGACGCGGCCCTGGCCTATGATACGGTGATCAAAAAATATCCCAAGTCCACGCGCACGCCCGGCGCCTATCTGAAGCAGGGCATCAGCTTCAGCAAAATCAACCAGGGGGCCGCGGCCAAAGCCCGGATGCAGGAACTGATCAAGAAGTTCCCCAATTCACCGGAAGCCGCCCGCGCCAAGAGCTTTTTGAAGACCAACAAGTAAGCGGTCATTTTCGTCCGGAGCGTGTTTTGCCGCCGGGCCTGTCCCGGCGGCAAAACGTCTCACGGCGGAGAGCGGCTCAGGCATGAAATGTGTGAACCGCTCCGGCAAGGGTTTGCAGCCAACCCCTTGTCATGACAAGGGGTACAGACTCTGAGGGGCCCGGCCCCCTACTCGCAGCACTCTAACCTTTCGGCAGGGCCGGAAAGGGGAACGGGATGGCGGACCACGCAGATGAGCCGACCGTGTACAGACAGTTGAGCACGGACATGCGCCAGGGGCTGAAGGATATTTACCAGCAGATTTCCACGGCTTCCAGCGATCAGGCTTTGCCCGTGCCCGAAACGGACGCCCTGTTCCACGAGGCTTCGGACCAGTTGGGGGAAGTGCTCAAAGCCACGGAAACAGCCACCATGAGCATCATGGAAATCGTGGAGAAGCATCTGGATCTCCAAGCCGAAAGCGCGGAACTGCTGGCCGCCGTGCGGGAAGGCACGGCCACGGAAAGCCAGAAGGCCCGCCTTGCCGAGATCAACAGCCAATTGGGCGATGATCTCACCAGCCTGCTGACCACCCTGAGTTTTCAGGACATCACGGGCCAGCGGATCAAACGGGTGGTGGCGGCTCTGAACAAGATTGAAAACAGCGTGGTGGAGCTCTATGTCTCTTCCGGCCTGATCATGGACGGCGCGGAAAAAGACCCGGCCAAGAACGCCCAGGCCCTGAAAGAGGAAGCCAGCAAGGCTGTGGAGGATTTCCGCCAGAACCGCAAGGTCGTTTCCTCGCTCAACGGTCCCAAGAAAGGCGTCTCTCAGGGGGCCATCGACGATATGCTGGCCCAGTTGGGCATGTAGTGTCTAATTTAAAAAATTAGGCACACAAAACCTAGAGGGTCTTGCGGCGGCGCAGCCGCCGTGAGTCAGCGAAAAACCACGTTTTTTCTCTGACGATCCTCCGAAAATTGAGAGCAGAACTCTACTCAAAATTTTTGCAATCAGAGTAATCCCGGATTCCGGCATTTGAAAGCAAACAGCCCGCCGATGGTTTTCACCACGGCGGGCTGTTGTTTTACAGGGCTGTTACTCTTCAAAGCCTGTTGGCCACTACGAGAAATTTTGTTCTCTGCCAAGGAAGGAAGACTTTTTATGGAAGGAGTGTACTCTTGTGGTACTCGGCCGGAATAAAAAGTCTTTCTGACGCAGGCAGAGGGCGAAAGGGCCGTAGTGCCAACAGACTTAGGCCAGAACCGTCTTGCCCAACTCCAAGGCCTTAAGATTGGACTCCTGCAGCTTAGCGGGCAGAAACTTCTTGATGGCCGCTTCCAAGGCGTCCACGCCGAAAGGCAGCACGCCGGAGGCGCAGACCGCGCTCAGCAGCACGGTATTGCCGCTCTGGGCCGAACCGGCCCGGAGTCCCAGCTCGCGGCAGGGAATGAAGCGGCATTGCCCTGCCACCAGCCGGGTCTGTTCCTCAATATAGGCCATGTCAGGATAGCCGGCCTGTCCCAGGGAGACGCTGACCGGCGGCAGGGGATCGCTGCTGGAAAACACCGTGCCGCCGGGCCGCAGATAGGGCAGGCCGCGCAGGGTTTCCAGAGGTTCAAAGCCCAGCAGCACATCGGCCTCCCCGAAGTCCAGTTTGGGCGAACGCCAGCCGCCCAGCAACAGCACGGATTCCACCACGCCGCCGCGCTGGGCCATGCCGTGCACTTCCCCGGCCACCACATCCAGACCGGCCTGCAGAGCCGTACGCGCCAGCAGGGTAGTCGCCGTCAACGTACCCTGGCCGCCCACGCCGGTGAAATAAATCCGCATCCGTTTTTGCTTGTCGTGTGCTTTCATTGTTTCACCACTCAGCGCTTTTTGGCTTTAAAGGCCGTGGGAGCGATCTGCAGGCAGATCATGCAGCCGGAACACAGGGTTTCATCCACCGCCAGATTGTCGCCCTGGCGATAAAAGGCCGGACAGGCCAGCTGCTCCAGGCAGCGCAAGGCTTCCTCGCCCTGCTGCACCACCTGGGCCACCTGGGGCTGCCCTTTCTTGAGGCGACGACGGGCATAGAGCACGCACGGCTCCTCGGCGATGAGCACCCGCACCCCGGACTTGTCCTTCATTTCCTCCAGGGCCTTGGTCACGGCCTTGAGATTGAAGGCCTTTACCTTGACGCATTCGGTCACGCCCAGGCCGCGCACCACGGCTTCCATATCCATATGCACGCTCATGTCGCCGAGCATTTCCTGCAGCATGCCGGGATTGGGCTGATGGCCGGTCATGGCCGTGGTGCCGTTGTCCAGAACGACCAACAGCAGATCGTGGTGGTTGAAGACCGCATTCGCCAAGCCGGTCATGCCGGAGTGGAAAAAGGTGGAGTCGCCGATGAAACCCACCACCGGCTTGCCCGAAGCCCGCGCAAAGCCGCTGCCCGCCGAAATGGACGAGCCCATGCAGACCAGAAAGTCCGCGGTGCGCAGGGGCGGCAGCAGGCCCAACGTGTAGCAGCCGATGTCGCTGGAATAGATGGCTTCGTCCCCGAATACCTGACGCACGGCATAGTAAACGGCGCGGTGCGAACAGCCGGGGCAGAGGTTGGGCGGACGGCCCGGCAGCTGCGCCTCCACGGGACGCGCGGGCTTGGCCGGACAAGGGCAGTCCAGCCAGGCGGACAGGCGACGCAGCACCAGGGTGGTGGAATATTCCCCCTGGCCGGTCAGATTTTCA
The DNA here is from genome assembly GCF_000145315.2 of Desulfovibrio sp. 3_1_syn3. NCBI lineage: Bacteria > Pseudomonadati > Thermodesulfobacteriota > Desulfovibrionia > Desulfovibrionales > Desulfovibrionaceae > Desulfovibrio > Desulfovibrio sp. 3_1_syn3. The sequence goes on along the minus strand of NZ_ADDR02000001.1, from coordinate 1,425,834 downwards.
TTCTTGCCCTCAATGCGCACGTTCAGGCCGCGCCGCTGGGCCAGGGCGCGCACGTCCTGTTCCAGCAGGTCCGCGCCTTCCTCCAGCACCAGCACCCGGTCGCATTTCTGGAGGAACGCGACGATCATTTCGCTGGGCAGGGGCCAGGTCATGCCCAGTTCCAGCACGCGCACGCGGTCTTCCCAACCGCCGCTGGCCAGGGCGTCGGCCAGGTAATTGCGGGCCACGCCGCTGGCGATGATCCCCAGGCGGGTCTGTCCGGCGGGTTCGCGCTCCACGTTGAAGCGGCTGCCCTCGGCGATCTGGCGGGCCTTTTCCAGGTTGGCGTCCAGAGCCAGATGACGGCGGCAGGCCACGGCGGGCACCGGCACAAAGCGTCCCGGCTCGCGCTTGAAGGCCACCTTGGGCTGGGGCGCGGGCAGATCGTCAAAATCCACGGGCCCGCGCATATGGCTGACCCTGGTGGTAGTGCGCAACATGACCGGCTGTTGCAGTTCGCGGGCCAGACGGAAGGCCTCGCGGGTCATTTCCTTGGCTTCCTGAGCCGAAACGGGCTCAAAACAGGGCAGAGAGGCGAAACGGGCGTAATGGCGGTTGTCCTGCTCGTTCTGGCTGGAATGGCAGCCGGGGTCGTCGGCCGTGAGCACCACCAGACCGCCGGGCAGGCCGATATAGGCCGAGGTAAACAGGGGATCGGCGGCCACGTTGAGGCCCACATGCTTCATGGCCACCAGGCTCATGGCGCCGCCCAAGGCACCGCCGGCGGCCACTTCCATGGCGACCTTCTCGTTGATGGAGTATTCCAGCCGGTAGCGGCCCTCACCGCCCAAGCGGAGGAAGGTGTCGGCCACTTCCGAGGACGGCGTGCCCGGATAACAGGAAACCATGTGCACGCCCGCTTCCAGAGCGCCGCGCACGATAGCTTCATTGCCCAATAACAGATGGCGCTCCCCACGGGCGCCGCGCAACAGCGGATCGTTGCTCATGCTTCCTCCAGACCCTGCGCGCGTGCCGCGCGGGCCGCAAATGGATACCCCCAGCCGGACTTTTCCGCCCCGGCGTCGCCGGGCGCGGTCGGCGTCCGGCACGCATTACGGCGTATTCGTGTCTAATTGGGAAAATCAGACACACAAAACCCGTAGGGTTTTGCGGCGGCGTAACCGCCGTGAGTCAGCGAAAAACCACGTTTTTTCGCAATCAGACACTAGTTCTGAACCGGCTTTTCAGGCGCGCTCCCGGCGGCGGGAACCAGCGCCTCGGCCCGGACGCGGAAATACTCCCCGTCAAGACCGTTCACTTCCTGAGCCAGGGCCTGGTAGGTCTTGGCAGCCAGATCCTTCTGCCCCGCCCTGGCGGCGGCTTCGGCCAGCATCTGGCGCAGCTGGACGGAACGGTTTTCACCCGGCAGGCGCGCTTCCAGGCCCTGCAGCAAGGTCAGGGCCTCGGCGTTCTTGCCCGCCTTGAGCAGGCTTCCGGCCTCGCCCAGGGCGGCGGCCAGACCCAGCGCGCCGTCGGCGTCCAGCTTGGCGGCTTTGGCGTAAACCTCGGCGGCAACAGCGGCGTCCCCGCTCTCCAGGGCGCTCTGGGCCCAGGCCAACAGCACGGAAAGGCGCACGTCAGACGGGGCCTTGTCGGCCAGGGCGGCCAGGGCCTTGAGGCGTTCCTGCCCCTGCATGGTCATGCTGACGCGCGCCAGTTCCTGGCGGGCGTCCTCGTTCTTGCCGCCGCTGTACCAGCGCCAGATGCCCGTGCCTGCCAGGACCAGCAGAAAGAGGATCACCACACCGGCGATAATGCCCGCATGGCGCAGCATGAACTGCAGGAGGGGCGCGCTTTCGGAACTGACTTCAGCCTGCAGATCGCGAAACAGGGGCGAAGTCTCCTCGCCTTGATTCTTTTGCGGATTCATGTATCAAAAACTCCTTAGGGAGACGGAACTGCCCAAAGCCGGAAGCCCGCGACGCGGGCAGGCTGTTCCTGACGGAACTATTTACATAGGCCAAAGCCAGCCTCCCTGTCAAAATAAATATCCCCGCCGCTCACGGCGGCGCAAAGGAGCAGCCATGACGCCTGCGGAAGAAATGGAACGCCTGGCCGCGCGGGCCCGTGAAGCGGCCCGGGCCATGAGCCGGGCCTGCGCCGAAATCAAGACGCGGGCCCTGATCGGACTGGCGGACCAGCTGGCCGCGCGGGAAGAGGAAATCCTGACCGCCAACCGCAAAGATCTGGACGCGGCCCGCGCCGCGGGCCTGGATGCCCCGCGTCTGGACCGCCTGACCCTGACCCCGGCCATCATGGCCGAGATGCGCGCGGCCTGCCTGCATGTGGCCCAGCTGCCCGATCCCGTGGGCGTCACGGAACAGCAATGGCAACAGCCCAACGGCCTGCTGGTGGGACGCATGCGCATCCCCCTCGGGGTCATTGCCATGATTTACGAGGCCCGGCCCAATGTGACCATCGACGCGGCCATCCTCTGCATCAAGGCGGGCAACGCGGTGATTCTGCGCGGCGGCAGCGAGGCCCTGCATTCCAACACGGCGCTGGCCGGGCTGCTGCAAACGGCCCTGTCCGACGCGGGCCTGCCGCCCCAGGCCGCGCAGCTGGTGGGCATCACGGACCATGCGGCGGTGACGGCCCTGTGCAAGCTGGACCGGTACATCGACGTCATCATCCCGCGCGGCGGCGAAGGCCTGGTGCGCGCCGTCACCGAAGCGGCCACCATGCCGGTGCTCAAGCACTTCAAGGGCGTCTGCCACGCCTTTATCGACGCGGATGCGGATCAGGATCAGGCCCTGGAGATCGTCTTCAACGCCAAGGTGCAGCGGCCCGGCGTGTGCAACGCCCTGGAATGCCTGCTGGTGCACAAGGACGCGGCAACGAACTTTCTGCCGCTGGCGGCAGCGAAACTGGGCGCCGCCGGGGTGGAATTCCGGGCCTCCCCGGAAGCCCTGCCCCTGCTCGGCCCCGGTGCCGTGCTTCTGCAGCCCGAGGATCTCGGCCAGGAGTTCCACGCCCTGATCCTGGCCGTGCTCGTGGTGGACGATCTGGACGCGGCCCTGGACCACATCGCCCGTTACGGCTCCAACCACACCGAAATCATCTGCACCCGCGACTACGGCCACGCCATGCGTTTTCTGCGCGAGGCCGACGCCTCCATGGTGGCGGTCAACGCCTCCAGCCGTTTTAACGACGGCGGCCAACTGGGCCTGGGCGCGGAAATCGGCATTTCCACCTCCAAGCTGCACGCCTACGGCCCCATGGGCGTGCAGGAGCTGACCACCACCAAATTCGTGGTGCTGGGCCAGGGGCAGGTACGGCAGTAAATGACGGCGCACGGCGTCCGGCGTCCGGGCCGGGCCATTCTGGGCGGCAGTTTCAATCCGCCGCACGTGGGTCATCTGCGTCTGGCCGTGGAGGCGCGCGAGGCACTGGGCGACCTGGTGCAGAGTGTGGATATGGTGCCCTGCGCCCAGCCGCCGCACAAGAAAACCGGGCACCTGCTGCCCTTTGAGCTGCGCGCCGCCATGCTGGAGGCGGCCCTGGCCCCCCTGCCCTGGCTGCGCTGCAACCGTCTGGAAGCCCTGCGGGACGGCCCCTCCTACACCTGGGACACCTTGCAGGCCTATCGCGCGGCGGAGCCGGACACGGACTTCTATTTTCTGCTGGGCAGCCCGGATTTCGCCCTGCTGCCCACCTGGCACCAGGGTCTGGAACTGCCCCGGCTCTGCCACTTCGTGGTGGTGCCGCGCGGCGATCTCACAGCCGAGGAATTCACGGACATGACCAGCGCCCTCTGGCCCGAGGCCCGCGAACACCCGCCTGTTCTGCCCGGAGGCCGCTGCATGGCCCTGCCCGGCGGCGGGCTGGCGCATTTTCTGCCGCTGCCCTGGCTGGCCGTGAGCGCCTCGCGCATCCGCGAACTCTGGCTGGCCGGACGCAGTGTGGATTATCTGGTGCCGAGAGCCGCGCTGAATCTTTTGCAGTCCCACCGACAGGCCATCGCGGCGCATTGGCAGGAGGCAAAATAACCATGCTCACCGTCGCGCCCAAGGAAGTGCGTGAAAACATCGCCCGCGCCAACGGCTATCTGCGCCGCAATGAAGTGAAGCGGGCCCTGACCTCCATGAGCGCGGCCCTGCGCCAATACGCGGGCCTGCAGCTGACGCGCGCGGCCAGGGCGGAGCTGGACATCCAGATCAGCGAATTTCTGAGCGCCCTGGTCCATCATCAGAGCATGCAGCCTCTGCTCGACCCCGCCCAAAGCGGCATCCCCCGCGAGATTTTCTATCATCAGGGCAAGGAAAGCGCCCTGGCCACCGTGCTGGACGGCCTGGCCAAAATTTTGCGGGAAGAGGCGGAGAATTCCATCCGGCAGGAAGCCGAAGCGCGCCTGGAACGCAAAAAAAATCTGATCCGGACCGGCGTGCAACTGATACACGAAGGCCAGCCCGCCAAGGGACGCGCTTTTCTGAAACGCGTGGCCGAGGAATTCAGCGACGAGGAAGGCATCCGCATCCAGTTGGGCCAGATTTTCACCGCCGCCGGACAATATACGGAAGCCGCCGAAATGTATGAGGAAGCCATGCAGGCTCAACCCCGTGAAGCGGCGGCCTACACCGGAGCCGTGGCCGCCTGGCTGAAACTGCGTGAATTCGAAAAGGCCGAAAATATCTACAAGGCCATTCTGCGCACTTTCGGCGGCCATCCCTCCACCTTCGGCAAAATGGCAAAAATGTATTTGGAGTGGCATCGGCGCGCCCAAGCCGAGGATACTGCCCTGCGCGCCCTGCAGGCCGATCCGCGGCAGGCCGATGCCCTGGAAGTCATGGCGGTGCTGGACAAAAAGTAATCATGCGGGCGCGGACGGGGTGTTCGGCGCCGCAATCGTACAGAAGCCATAAGCATACGCCCTGCCTCAGACGCGGTGCAGCCACGCCGGACGGCATCGGGTATCCGGCGAAAAAAGCCCGCGCGGCGTTGCCTTTCACGCGAAAGTACGCTAGAAGGTTTCTCCGATTCCGCTGTGGCAATTTGCCCGGCGCGACTCCGCCATACGACGCGGAGGGGTAGCGAAGCGGCCGTAACGCGCTCGACTCGAAATCGAGTTATCGGTTAATAGCCGGTACGTGGGTTCGAATCCCACCCCCTCCGCCAAAGATTCAAATCGAAGAAACCCGGATTGACCGAGAAGCTAAGAAACTAAGGTTTTCTTGGCTGGTTACTCCGGGTTTTTCCTCGTGTAACCAGCGACATCTGACCCATTACGGGGGCAACTTTCGGGGCAACAATTGCCCCCAAGCAATACCCCGAAAGAGTTGCCCCCATGTCGCTCACAGACCGCGAAATCCGCAACATTGCTCCCACTTCCAAGCGCCAGCGTTACTTTGACGAACGCGGCTTGTATCTGGAAGTTGCCCCCAGTGGGGGCAAGTGGTGGCGTTTCAAGTACCGCTTTGCCGGAAAGGAGAAACGGCTTTCTCTTGGCGTGTACCCTGAAATCGGCTTGAAAGAAGTCCGCATCAAATGCGCGGAAGTTCGCGCCATCCTTCATGAAGGCATCGACCCCGGCGAGGAACGCAAACAACAAAAAGCCGCCTTGAGCAGACCATGATGCCAGTTGAGGAGTGCCTCTCACTTTGCGCGGAGATAATTGGCACTCCATGTGTTTCCTAGGCTGGGATTATTGAGAAGCCATTCAGAACACTGTTTGTTCCCGGACAGTGCTTTTTTCATTTTTGCAATAGCCCCATCCAAAGCTTTCGGTATGGGGTCGGTATGAATACTCACCCCTTGCTCCCAAATTTTTTCAACACGGCACGCATTTTTTACGTCACCATATTTAGCGAATTGCATAAGCGCAAAGTCGAAAGCGAGGAAAGAGGAAATTACACAATCATAGTGTTGTGACCACGCCGTTGTAGGCCATAGGCTTTGCTCTAAAAGAGAGAGTACATATTCAGACTGCCTTTTAAATAACTCTATATTTGCAAGGCCGAGCATTGCCCGAAATGAATATTGCAAGTGCTGAAGTTTCAAAAAAGGCTCTATTTCTTTGCTTGAAACGATATTCACATTATGCACAATTACTTCTATTGCAATCAACGAAAATGTTTTTAGAGCATTATCAGCGACATCCCAACTTCCTTGGGCGGCAGAAATCACTTTTATAAGTCCAAGTATCCCTTGATGGAGAAGATATTCCGCACCGCCTTTTTTCTGCGCATATCCTTCGGTTCCAATCTGTAAAGCAATATAATGTCCAACTCCAAGAGCATTAAGAGCGTGATTATAACTATCAAATCTTTTCCGATGTGCGTAAGGCTCAGATAGTATTTTACAATCATACGTTAATGACTTAGTCGTAGTACTAAAAAACATATTTCCAAAACTTCTTCCCAAATTATCATGTTGCATCAGTAAGAAAACTTGAGCAGCGAAGTCTGCATCTTTCAGCGTTTGCTCTGTTGCGTAACAATGTCCACGTTCACCAGACTTGAATAAATCCGAGGCGGAAATAAATGCTCTTAAAGTATGTTTTAATAGAAATTCTCGGTCACTAACGACAGGAATTTTTTCTAAAAATTGCAACCATATTTCACTAGAAGAGATTATTTCAGCACAATGCTTTAATGCCTCTTTGGACAACCCTTTTGAGGGCCAGTGCAAAATTATTACTTGAATAATTTCAGTGGCAGTATTTTTAAAAAATTCCTTCTGCTTAACTTGGCGCTCAATATTTTCATAATGGTGTTCTTTTTTCCCATACAGATAATCTGGGTTTTCAGAAGCATATGCATAATGCCTTTTTGACTCTTGATGGTTCTGCTTTTCACGCTCATAGGCTTTAGAAATTTCAGCAATTCTAAAAAGTGATGCCCATACGGACATCCCGATTGGTATACCAGCGTTTTCAAGCAGTTTAAACGCCTCATCCAGCGAGACAGACCATACGGGATGCCATTTTTCCAACTGGGCTGTATGAGCAACAACTAGCCCTGTCAAAGAGATAAGCGGATGAGCAGAGCGGGCTAATTGGTAAATTTCTTGCTCATGCCCGGTGGAAAGAATCAGCATGTATGCGTGTTTTAGCCCATATAGGGCCGCATCAAGTATGAGAGGGTGATCTTGACTTTGTAGCCACGCCCCAACAGCGGGTGCGTCAATTTTGAGTAAAAGCGTGAGGCCGCCGGATAGCCCATAACTATGGCTCCGAATAATATGCTGTGGCCCATTTCCAAAAAGCCTATCAACAGCTTTGAAATTCTTTGGCGTAATCTCAACACCGTTTACAAATTGCAACTCCCCTTGGGTTTCTATCGATAAACCATGAGGGTACGAGAGGTGTGCCTTAACTTCGTTGTCAATGCATAGTAAGCACTCTGAAATTTTATCAGACGCAGGGGCCTTGCTTATATAGGAAACAACATCTCGTGTCATATATGGAGCAGTGCGAGCCATGAATTCGCTAATGCCCAAAACGAGCAAAGCAAAATCTTCTGACGATTTTACATTGAGTATCTGTTCGTCTGACGCGAGCTTGCCATGAAACCAATCACTATCGACATGCCAAAAAATTTCATCTTCCGTAATTACCCCTAATGATTTTGCCTTTTCATAGAGGTTGATAGTGTCTTGTGTGGTGGCTTCGCCTTCCAGCCATAGTTGCAAAATGAACTGAATCCAAGGAAGATGGAATGAAGTATCATTCATAGCTTTTCCATGTTTGACTTATGTCGAATCTTTCTGAATTTGGATTCATCATCAAATCAATATAATTTTTTACATGCATTGTGGTTAAATTATCCAATTTGGATATACAGAAGGGAAAATTTCTTGAACGACTGTTAAGGCTATTTGACATAAGGTGCACTTCGAATTTGTCTTCGCTTTTATGTATGATTAAATAGCGGTCGTGGAAAGAACGGCTATTCAAGTCCTTCACCAGTCTGACATTATGTATTGTAAGTTTACAATGAATTAAGTGTTTGTTCTTTTCCGCCAAACTGCATAACTCTGACCAGCCATCAATGGTTTTTTCTGACTGCTTAGCATCCCTTGGAAAAAGGTCAGTTAGTATGGTGACTGGAAGCCTTCTTGTTGAAATTCTTGGAACCAAATCTATAAATGCTGTTTTCTCAAAAAAGGGGTCAGCTATCACAACAGATTTGGAACCATGATCACATATGAGGCGTATTAAATGCAGTAAAGCCTCAATACTTTCCTCATTTCCATTTTCAAACCATGCGCTGCTTGATTCTTTATCAAACAGGCTAGCAGCATACCATTTCTGGCGATGCAAGTGTTGTCGTGCTTTTCCCGTATTGGCAAAAGTAAGCAATGAATTTTCAGGCATTGACCGAATATTTACGGTACTGGCTCTTTTCAGAACATCTTTTCCAATACCCTTTGCCTGCTCGCTTGTTCTATCACCAGCGAGCGTGACTGTCGGGCCTCCGAGGGAAATCCCAAACGCCACGGAGTCAAGCAAGGGGAAATCTTCCTCATGAACAAGATTTCCTGCTTCATCGTAAAGTACGCAAGATTCTCTGTTGAAATGTTCGTCTGTGACTATTGGGCCTAGTTGAGTTTGCCCTGCTTCCAAAATATGCATCTTGTCATATATTAACGATTCTCCCGCATAGAGCTTGAGAACCAAAAAGTGACGCCTCTGTGCAACGTCAGTTCTTCTTCTAAAAACAAGGCAATCGCGTTGTTCTGGGGGGCGCTTCATTGTTTCCGGCCCACGCAAGGAAAGGCTGAAAGGAGGTTCTGCATCTTCAGACCATTCCGGCATTTGACAGATTTCAAATGCCCCGACTAATCCAGCATATTCTTTTTTGAAATTCAGGCCGACCTCTTTTGATAAAGTGTCCAGAATTTCTTGCTGAACTTCTCTTTCTGCAACAATAGCCGCAATCGATAGAAAAGTATGCCAACTAAGAACCCGCACATTTGTGCAACCAAGACATTTTCTAATTTCTGAACAGTTGGCCTGTATCTCTAGTGGAGAAAAAAGTTGCTCTAAATCTGGAACAGAGGAAAAGCTTAGCTTACTTTCGCTAAGCTGTAATTCAATGGACTTAAAAATTTCTTCGGACACGGCAAAGCAGACTTGAACTATTCCGTTCTCACATGTTCTTTCAATGAAGGTTTCAAACGCCGGATAGGACGTTTGAGCCATGAATCCGTAAAGAAATACGTTATTGTCTTTTTGGGGAAGGTAGTATATCCAGCATTGCCAGCGGCGCATTATTGGTTGCTCCTGATGAAGTAAGAATTGTTAGAGCCTACTTCACCCCAAGCGAAATGCAATCGCAAGCAAAAAATATTCTGGGGCAACTTTGGGGGCAACCAACGTGACTCGTTTGTTAGACTCTTATAAAATCTAGCAAGTTACATACGGAGAGTGATAGCCTCCCCCTCCGCCATTTAAAGAAATTTCAGGCTGTTGCACATAATGTGCAGCAGCCTCTTCTTTTATACAGCTTCTTCCCTCTGTCGGCGACAGACGGCAAACTCACCCAACCGCATCCCTGACTGTGTTCCTCAATGCGGCATAGTCACACGGCATGACATTGCACAGTGCCGTCAATCTGTTCAGGCATACAGTTTTCTGATTTCCGAAAGTCTTGTCGAGTTTTTTGGTGGCGACGACATAAAAAGCCCACTGGCTCAGATCTAGGGGATCGATGGTCTTCCGGTCTCTATGCTTCAAGACGCAAAAAACATACACGTCAGCCTGGCGCTTTTTCTCTTCGGCGTATGCTGTTCCATCCCAATAACGCGTTTGCGGAATATTAAAAGTAATGGTTGAAAACTTTTTTTGCTCCCATGACTGAATATATGCCGAAGTTTTGACCTCAACTCGTATTCCCTCAGGGGAAAGCAGATCAAAACTTTCCCAGGTCGGGCTGGTCTCCATATGGCAGCCGATAGCCGTCGCCACTATATATTCGGCCAGTTTTCCCCGCTCCGTATTGCCGACGAGATCGGAAAAGGCCCAGGCCCAAAAATCTTGAAGGGTACGCTTTGGTTCCAAGCCCACAAAGGATTCCTTGCCGTCTTTGCGTCTGACTTCCATCGCAGGAAACTGAGACATAACATCACATATGGGTACGCGGGGTTTGGCTCAACGTCCGGCGACAATCCGCCGCTTGAGCAAATGGACTCATACCTTTCCGTAACATGCCCGTCGTGTATGGTGAAGTCCGAACGTCGCCCAGGCCCCGCCCTTGACATCGCCGCCCTCTTCCACAAGCATGCGGGAAAAACCGCCACTGCCTGCGAGGACGCCATGACCTACGATCTTTCCTGCTTCAAAGCCTATGACATCCGGGGCCGCGTGCCGGACGCTCTCAATCCCGATCTGGCCCGTGCCCTGGGCCAGGCCGTGGCGGACGTGCTGGGCGCGCGTTCCGTGGTACTGGGTCGCGACGCCCGTCTGTCCGGACCAGAGCTGCGCGACGCCCTGGCCCAAGGACTGCTGGCCGCCGGGGCGCGGGTCACGGATCTGGGCCTCTGCGGTACGGAAGAAATCTACTACGCCGCCGCCAACCAGCCTTTTGACGCCGGGATCATGATCACCGGCAGCCACAACCCGGCGGACGAAAACGGCTTCAAACTGGTCCGCGCCGGGGCCGTACCGATAAGCGGGGATTCCGGCCTGTACGAACTCAGGGAGCGCGTGGCCCGGCTGCTTGAAACGCAAGCTCCGCGGAATGCGCCCGCGCCGGGCGCGCTTTCCAACGTGCGCCCGGCCTGTTTCAGGCCGGACTATCTGAACTGGCTGCTGGACTACAGCGGCGCGCGGGATGCGGCAGACTCGGGCAGGCCTTTAAAAATCGCGGCCGACGCGGGCAACGGCTGCGCCGGGCTGGTGCTGCGCGAGCTGGCCCCGTCCCTGCCCTTTGACTTTGTCTGCCGCCAGATGGAACCGGACGGGCATTTCCCCAACGGCGTGCCCAATCCCCTTTTGCCGGAAAAACGCCAGGCCACGGCCGAAGCGGTGCGCCGGGCCGGTGCGGACCTGGGCATTGCCTGGGACGGGGATTTCGACCGCTGCTTCTTTTACGACAGCGAGGGCCGCTTCATTGAGGGCTATTATCTGATCGGCCTGCTGGCCGGGGAACTGCTGCGGCGCTTTCCGGGCGGCAAGGTCATCCACGACACGCGGGTCTTCTGGAACACGCGCGAAATGGTTCTGGCCGCCGGAGGCACGCCGATCATGGGCAAGACCGGCCACGCCTTCATGAAGGAACGCATGCGCGCCGAAGACGCGGTTTACGGCGGCGAAATGAGCGCCCACCACTATTTCCGTGATTTCGCCTACTGCGATTCGGGCATGCTGCCCTGGCTGCTCATCGCCGCGTTGCTCAGCCGCTCGGGCGCATCCCTGGCCGAACTGGTCAGCGAGCGTATGGCCGCCTATCCCTGCAGCGGCGAAATCAACCGGCGGGTGGCCGACGCGCCCCGGCTGATGCAAAAACTCCGCGACCGCTATGCGGATGGGGCCCTGCACGAGGACCACCTGGACGGCGTCAATCTGGAGTTCGCGGACTGGCGCTTCAACCTGCGCATGTCCAACACCGAGCCCCTGTTGCGCCTGAATGTGGAAAGCCGCACCGATCCCGCGCTGCTGGAGGACAAGACCAGCGAACTGCTGGGCCTGCTGGACGCCGAGGAAGGCACGACCCCGGCCTGAGCCGGGGTCGGCGTCTCGCCTATTTTTCGGAACCCCAGAGGGCTTTCAGGTTGTCGGCCAAGGCTTGCGCCAGCAACGCGGCATCCGAGCCCACGCTGATAAAGGTGTAGCCCATTTCCCGCACGGCCGGGGCCAGATCCGGCGTGGGCAGCAAGATGCCCGCCGCCTTGCCCCGCCCGCGCGCCGCATCGGCAATGCCCCGCAACGCCGCCATAAAACGCGGGTCCGCGAAATTCTCCGGCATCTCCATGCTTACGCCCAGATCCACCGGTTCCACAAAAAGCACATCCACGCCCCGCACGGCCGCGATGGCCGAACACTGCCCCACGGCTTCCGGGCTTTCGATCTGCATGACGCCCAAAAGCTCCCGCTGGGCGCAGGCGGCATAGCGCCTGAATTCCCGCCCGTAATCCGAGGCCCGCACGGCCTGCCCCACGCCGCGCACGCCGCACGGCGGGTACTGCATGAAGGAAACGGCCTCTTCCGCCTGGGCCGCGTTGTCGATGTTGGGGAACATGATGCCCGAGGCCCCCAGATCCAGCGCCCATTTGCACCAGACCCGGTCCGACATGGGCAGGCGCACGACGGGCACGGCGGGAAAAGCCGCCGCGGCCTGCAACTGCGGCAGCAAGGTGGCGGGGCTGCCCGGCGCGTGTTCCACATCCAGCAACATCCAGTCATACCCCGCGCCCGCGACGATCTCGCCGCAGATGGAAGAAGCCAGACTGCACCAGACGCCATACACGGTCTCCCGGTTCTGCACGCGGGAACGGATATACTTCATACCTTGCCTCCTGCCGACACGCGTCGGCGCATAAAGTGTCGATGCTTCTCAAGCCTCGCCGCAGCCTTCGCAGCAACGATGGGTAGCCATAAAACGCGAAATGCAGAAAAGTTCCTCGTGCCCCAGCAGCTCCGCCTTAGTGGGCTCGCCGGAAGCCGTGCGCAACAGCGCTTCAAAAAGATCGCGGCCCAGGACCTTCAGGGGCAGCCCTTCGCTGAACAGTCTTCCGGCATCGAAATCCAGATTGGCGGCCATGCTTTTGAACAGCATGGGATTGCCCGTAATCTTGAGCACCGGCACGCCGGGGAAACCGGCGGCGTGCCCCGGCCCGTGGTAAAGGGCACCAGGTTCGCGCCGGAAGCCACCTGGCCGGTCACGGCTTCCCCGTCGTGGCCCGGCCCGTCCATCAGATAAAGGCCGAGGCCCCGTGGCGGGCAGCCGTAGTCCAGCACATCCTGAAACGGCGCGTTACCGGCCTTTTTCAGGCCGCCCAGGGCCTTTTCCACCACATTGCTCACGACGCCGGCGACATTGCCCGGCGACACCAGCATGTCCGCGCCCGCGCCGTTGCGCGCCACGCTGCTCGCGGCCCGGCGCAGGCGGCGCACGTTTTTATCCACACAAGCCAGAATGCGCTCCGCCACGGCGGGATTGACCGCCCGCGTGCAGTTCCCGCACCGCCACGCCCACATTGTCCTTGTCGTCCAGAGTAACGATGCCTTGTTCCATGATGCTTCCTCGGAATCGACCGTGCTTACGCGCCGCGCGCGCCGGAATGCGCCGCCCAGGGCCATGCTGTGGCGGGCAATGCGCCGGGCGGGACAAAAAACAAAAGAGGGAGGGATTTGAAAATTCTCATCAACCTTATCTCTGGCGGGAAACCGGAACGCGCGCAAAAAAGCATGCCCACCCCGGCCGATAAAACAGTCAAAGCCGTCACGCCGCTACCGGGTGATAAATTTGGCGACAGCGGCGGTGTTTTCTTCGTCTTTCGCAAAAACTTCGGCCCAATCAGCCGCGTCCAGGAAGCGGCCCCGAGCCATCTGCTGAGTTGCGAAGGTCTGAAATTCTTCACTTTCCACGGCTTCTTGCAAAGCATGGGCCAAAGCGTTTCTGATTTCCTCAGGGGTACCCCGAGGGGCAAAAACGCCGTTATGCAGAATCAGGGTATTTTTCAGGCCCAGATCAGCGGCGTAACACGGAACGTTGATGCCGGGCAGCTTGTCCTCGCCCATGACCAGCAGCACCCGCTGCTCGCCCGCGATGACAAAGCGGGCCATATCGGTATTGGGCGCGGTGCGCATATCCACGCGCCCGCCCATCAGGGCGGCCACCGCCTCGGAGGCCCCGTCAAAGGGCGTGATCTCCACCTTGTCCTGAATGCCGGTACGTACCAGCACGTCCAGCAGGGCCAGATGCGCCACGCCGCCCACGCCCGGAATAGCGATGTGATACTTGCCGGGTTCCTTTTTCGCGGCCTCGATGAATTCCGAAATCGTCTTGAAGTGCGAATCCAGATTGACCACCAGGGAATTGGACATCTCAAGGGCCTGGCCGATCATCTCGAAATCGTGCCAGCTCATGGGAATCCGGCCCAGGGCCTTCATGGTCACAAGGGCTGAGTGGTGCAGCAGCAGGGTGTAGCCGTCGGGATCGGCCCGCATGGCGGCGCGCAAACCTTCCTGGGTGTTGGCTCCGGGAATGTTCACCACGACCACCGGCTGGGGCAGCAGCTTCTTGTCCCGGATGATTTTAGCCAGCTTGCGGGCGGTCAGATCGCTCTGGCCCCCGGTTTTGTACGGGACGATCAAGCGGATTTCCCTGTCGGGATATGCCGCCGGGGCCGCCAAAGCGGGCTCCCCGGCCAGGAAGAGCCCGAAAATGCAGCCCAGAAACGTACCGATACGTGTGCTCATGCCGACTCCGTGGAGTAAGGGGGAAAATGTGCGTGCCCATCTCAAACGCCCCTCTATAGCAAGATACGCACCATAATAAGACATACTATAAATACAATGCGATCAGAGACTCTTTTTTTTGCAAATGCGTTGCACGCAACCTAAATAGACGCTACATGCAACAGTGCAACACAGAGGAGATCGCCATGCCCGATCCAGCCCCGCGCATTCTTTTCGCCTCGCCCAATGAAAGCCTGATCCAGGCTTTTTACCAGGCCATTCCCAAGGACGAACACAACATCCTGGCCATAAACGTCTTGGATCAGCCCGTCACCACAGTGGTGGAATACGCGAGAGCCTCCTCCATTGAGGTGATCATCAGCCGGGGCGGCACGGCGGAGTTTCTGCGCAAGGGCCAGAGGAGCGACCCAGACGCCATTCCCATTGTCCAAATCCAGGTGACAGCTTTCGATATCATTGACGCCGTATGTGAGGCGCAGAAAGTTTCCCGTAATATGGCATTCATCGCCTACCCCAACATGCTGGAGGGCGCTAAGAAGATCATGGATCTCTTTGACCTGGACCAGCGTTTCGTCGCTCGCTCCTCACCTTGGGATTGTCTGGAAGCCATTTTTACCGCTCTGGAACACAAGGCGGAAGTGATCGTGGGCGATGCGCGGGTAGTAAAAATGTGTCAGGAAAACAGCATTCCCGCCGTCTTTCTCAATGCCAGCCAGGAAAGCCTGCGCCAGGCCTGCGATGGGGCCCTGCGGATTATTGAGGCGCGCGACGACTCCCGGCGGGAAACACGCCGTATAGCGGCCATCCTGGATCAACTGGACCAGGGCCTGATCGCCCTGGACGGCGACGGGCATGTGCTCTACAGCAACGCACCGGCGGACCGCCTGGCCGGGGTGGGCAAGAAGCAGCTTCTGGGGCTCGGCATGCAGCAGATCCCTTTTTTCCAGCGCCACTTCACATCCTCTTTTTTTCTGAACGGCACGGGCAAGACCGTGTTCGCCTGCGGCGACAACAAGCGGGAATGCGTGGCCCGCTGGCAAAGAATCGAACCCGAAATTTTCGGCATCAACGGGCTCATCAGCCTGGACGTCGGACGCGAAGTTTCGGCCCGGCCCCAGACGGAACGCGGGGACCGGGGACACAGCTCCCGCTTTTGCTTTGAGGATATCGTGGGCACCGGCATTGCACTGCAAAAGGCCAAGGCCAAAGCCCGCCAGTACGCCCAGGCCGACGCCGCCATACTTCTGCATGGCGAGACCGGCGTGGGCAAGGAGCTGTTTGCCCATGCCATCCACAATGCCAGCCCCCGCCGGGACGAGCCTTTCGTGGCCGTCAACCTGGCGGCTCTGCCGGTCACGCTGATGGAAAGCGAGCTCTTCGGCTACGTGCGCGGCGCGTTCACCGACGCCCGGCGCGGCGGCAAGCAGGGCGTTTTTGAATACGCGGGCAAGGGCACCGTCTTTCTGGACGAAATCGGGGAAATCCCCCTGGAAATGCAAAGCCGCCTGCTGCGCGTGCTCCAGGACGGAGACTTCATGCGCCTGGGCGACGACAGGCTCGTCAAGGCCCGCTGCCGGATCATTTCAGCCACCAATAAGGAATTGGAAGAGGCGGTGCGACAGGGGGCATTTCGCCAGGATCTCTATTACCGGCTGAACATTCTGCGCCTGAACATCCCCAGCCTGCGGGAACGCCGGGGCGACATCCGGGACCTGGCCCGGACCTTTCTTGAAAAGTTCTGCGCCAAATACGGCAAAATCTCGGGCAAGATCACGCCCGAGGCCCTGAAAATTCTGATGGAGCGGAAATGGGACGGCAACGTCCGCGAATTGCAGGCCGTCATCGAGCGATATGTGGTGCTCTGCGCAGCAGACCATGTGCATCTGGAGGCATCAGGCCTGTACGATATCCTGGAAGAAGACCAACAGGCCGGGCAGGCGGCGGGACAAGCCCGGCGCACGCCCAGCGATGAGGAGATCAGGCGGGCCCTGGAGGAACACCGCCACAGTATTATTGAGGCGGCCGCCGCTCTGGGCGTCCACCGCACCACGCTCTGGCGGCGGCTGAAACGCGCGCGCCGGACCTGAGCGCGCCGAAAATCAGATTCAGAGAAGCCGCCCGCCCCTCACTGCCAAGGACATTCCGTTCTCCTCCCCTTGTTTTATTCTGGCCTCCGGGCATTACAGTTCGCGCTTCGTTCCCGTTTGGGCCGCCTGTCATTGCTGTCTTCATCCGTAAGACGGCGTTGCCGCCAACAACTGAAGCCCGGCGTTGGGCTGCGAAGAACTGAGCGAACAAATCGTTCCGCACAAGGAAGAGCTGAAAACGTGCGCTTCCGGCGCATTCTATACATCGTCTCCCATTTCCTCACAGTCCTGAGACTTGCCAATTCGGCCTGCAGGCGTTATCCATAAAGGGAACCCCGGCCCCTGCGTCAACAGGAACCGGGGTCGGCACGGCGCGGTTAGCGCCCCTGTGCACGGCTACCTACTGGGTTTATCAACCGTTCGGCCTCGTATCAGGTGTAAGCTGATACGGGGCCAGCCTCATTTAAGGCCGACTATCGCCCCGCAGCAGCAGGGCGAGGAGTACCAGCAACACCAAGACGACATAGCGTCTCATGCGGCACCCCCTTTGATAGTTTGCGCCGTGCCAAGCGCGGATCAGGAAGGGGGTAGCCGTGCGCTGATGTTATACTCGTTTCCCGCTCCCCACAACGCTTTGTCGGGCAGTACGCGCGTACCCGGAATTGTCGGCCCTCGTGGGCGGCCATGGGCCCGATCTGCGGAGGCTGTTTCTCAGGGGGCACGGGGGGAATTCGGCGGCGCTGGGCGTCCGCAAGGCGACGCCATACGAAATATCAAGGGGCAAATAATCGGAAACGGTTTTATGTCTGGTGAGGCAACGCCGCACCCTGTATGAAATATAGCCATCTGTATATTTTTTATACGAGCCTGAAGCAGGCCCGCATAAAAAATATACGCCTTCATTTCGGGCTCCCATTCAAAATTCTATTGAATTATAATATATTAGCTGTGTTATCCAGCTTTGGCACGAGCATTGCTATAAGAAAGACAACGGCGTCCAAAATACCGGGCGCCACGTAAAAAAATATCTGCCGACAGGCGGTCAATATATACGAAAGAATAAAACAAATTTCCGCGCCACCCCAACCCCCATCAGGGGCGGCGCGGAGCCCCCGAAAAACCTCCTCCGTTGAATAGAATCCTCTAACCATCGGAACATCCCCCTCTTTGCGGCCACCGGTTACCTCCGGTGGCCGTCCCTCCTTTTAAGATCAGACTAAGCTTGAGATCTCAGCTTTACGGTAGGCAAAACTCGGGATTTATATGTTTAACTCCCACTCCTTGATTGGTACTTCGATGGCTTCCTTACAAAATAGCGGAGCTGTTTTTCAAAACATTTTATATACTTTACTACCATAGAAAGAAAGGTTATACTTTTCTTCAGTAGGAAGAAAAGTCGTAACGGAGTGAAAAATGAGCCGAAAGTATCTTCCCCGTACCACGGTCTCTGTGCCTGAGTTCATGTCCCGTTTCCCCAATGAGGAATTGGCCAGAAAACACATTGAGGAAATCCGCTGGCATGGCAATCCCATCTGTCCCTTCTGCGGCACCGAGAAGGCGTACAACCGTGGCGATACCGCCCCCGGTTACTACCGTTGCCGCAAGTGCCGTCAGGACTTCACCGTGCGCGTGGGGACTATCTTTCATCGCTCCCACATCCCGCTGCACAAGTGGCTGCTCGCCATCTACCTTGTGATGACGGAACGCAAGGGCGTTTCCAGCGTCCAGTTGGCGCAGGAGCTTGGGATTACGCAGAAGTCGGCATGGTACATGCTCCAGCGTATACGTGAAGCGCTGGGCAAGAACGATCCCAGCGGTTCCGGGGGTGGCTTCCTGAAGGACGTGGTGGAAGTGGACGAAGCCTACCTCGGGGGCAAGGCTGAAAACCGCCACGACGGAAAGTCTAATCTCAGCAAGGCCGTTATCGTGGGCTTGAGGGAACGCCATACGGGACGCACTCGGGGCTTTGTGGTGGGAAACACCACGAAGCCCACGCTGCAAGGACTTGTCTATGAAAACGTGGTTGCGGACAGCATCGTCTGTACGGACGACAGCATGGGCTATGTCGGCCTCAACGAGAGCTTCATCCACAAGAGTGTGAACCACTCCGCTAAGGGATATGTTGACGGCATGGCGCACACCAACGGGATCGAATCCTTCTGGGCTGTCCTGAAGCGCGGTTTTTACGGCGTGTTCCACTGGTTCACAAAAAAGCACACACAACGTTACGTCAATGAATTTTCCTTCAGGATGGATGCAGGCTCGGTCTATCACCACACGTATGACCGTGTGAATTCCGCCCTGGAAAAGATGTTCCTTGGAAGGACGACCTACGCTGCCATCATTGCATAGACTCTGAATGTTGATTGGCGGCGGCCTTGGCCTTTTTCTTCTCGTTCTGCTTCCGCTTCTTCACCTGAAGATACTGGTATCGCCATTCCCTTTGAGCGGGCGTCAGCTCTTCGTTCCGTCTCTCGGCTATTTCGTATCCTTTCAATCCGTCTATCATCACTCCCCGGCTCTCCACCCGCTTTGGCGGGGATGTCTTCGCTCGCCTTCTCTGTTGCTTGATCTCGTTCAGTTCATCCCTGTATTTACGGTACAGATCCTGCTGGGCTGGCGTCCTCCGCCCAGGCCTCATCCTGCGGATCTCGGCAAAGGAGGCTCCATCCACCATCAAGCGGGCCTTGGCGGACTCGCTCTTCATGGCTGCTTTCAGGATGCTGCTGTCGGTGATCCGGGTCACAGCAGCCTTGCCCGTGAGGACGTTGGTCAGTACGTCCACTTTGGCCTTTAACTCTTCGTTCTCCCTGGCGAGTCTCTGAAGCTCCTCGTTAGGCTCAAGCCGTCCCATCGCCTTGTTTTCGCCCATAAAACGCTCAAGCGCCTTTATGAGGTAGTCCGGGAGTTGGTTCTTTACCCTCACGGGCGTGGGAAGGTTCAGTGCCTTGATGATCCGGGAAATCCGATCCTGTGTTCCTCCGCCCATGAGTGCGCGGACGTTCCTGACGGTCGGCACTTCTCCGTTGGCGTAAAGTTCGCGAGCAGCCTGGGCGATCCTTTCATCTGTGAATATTAGTCTCATCCTCTGCCTCCTGTCTTTTTCATACGATCATATACGAAGGAGCAGATGGTAGAGAACGTCCTGTTTAAAATGGAGAAGAGGAAAGCCCTTCTCATTGCTGGAGTTATGCGGGCTGGAGGAGGAAATTTTTTTACAGGTTGATAAAAACAGGCGTTTAGAACCTCCTGATTTTGTTTATGTAGTCAAGTATATAAATCCGCAAAACTCCACCAAGACGCGTACCCGGAACTGTCGGCGCTTATGGGCGGCCAGCGCCCGAGCTACAGAAACTCTGTTCTCAGGGGGCATGGAGAAATTCGGCGGAGTCAGGCACGACCCAAGCTGATCTTGCCAAAGGCCATGTACACATATCGTCGTACACGGATCGGGCCGGGAATGAAGCAGATGGGGAGCGTTGAAATACGCGCCCGCTATCGCTGGCCCCATAGAAGGGGAAAGCATTGAAAATCGCCCCGCCAATCAGGCCGTCCACTACCTGATCCGTGCCCGGCCATGAGGCTCTTGCCAAACAGACATGGAGGCGTTATCTAAAAAGGGAACCCCGGCCCCTGTTGGCGCAGGAACCGGGGCTGGCACGGCGCGGTTAGCGCCCCCGTGCATGGCTACCGAGTCAGGTTACAACACCTTTCGGCCCCGTATCAGTGTCAGCTGATACGGGGCCGGCCTCATTTAGGGCCGACTATCGCCCCGCAGCAGCAGGGCGAGGAGTACCAGCAACACCAAGACGACATAGCGTCTCATGCGGCACCCCCTTTGATAGTTTGCGCCGTGCCAAGCGCAGATCGGGAAGGGGGTAGCCGTGCGTTGTCTTTATATACTGGTTTTCCGCTCCCCACAACGCTTTGTCGGGCGGTACGCGCATACCCGGAACTGTCCGCTTATGGGCGGCCAGCGCCCGAGCCACGGGAACTCTTTCTCAGGGGGCATGGGGAAATTCGGCGGAGTCAGGCACGACCCAAGCTGATCTTGCCAAAGACCATGTACACATATCGTAGTACACGGATCGGGCCGGGGATGAAGCAGACTATTTTACAACCGGGGGAGCGTTGAAATATGCGCCCGCTATTACTGGCCCATAGGAGGGGGAAGCATTGAAAATCGCCCCGCCAATCAGGCCCCATGAGGCTCTTGCCAAACAGACATGGAGGCGTTATGTAAAAAGGGAACCCCGGCCCCTGCGTCAACAGGAACCGGGGCTGGCACAGCGCGTGAGCGCTTTACACGGCCACCAGTAGCGGGCCACGTTTTCGACCCCGAACCATGTCGCGATGGTTCGGGGTCAACTGTTATCTAGCCGAAGAAGCTAGAAGCAGGACCAGTACCAGCGCGATGATCGCGGCGAAAACAACTCGCTGCATGGCTGATACCCTCCTTCCATTTGCACTGTGCCAAGCGCATGGGTGGTTGGGTAGCCGTGCTCGTTCCTTATACCTGTATCCAGCCCACCCGACAACACTTTACTGGCCGGCATGGCGCGTACCCGGAACTGTCCGCGCTTCTCGGCGGCCAGGTGCCCGATTTGAGGGGGCTGTTTCTCCGGGGCCACGGGGGGAACAGCGCCGCCCTGGGAGTCCAGCAGGGCGACGCCATACGGAATATTACTGGTGGGGCCGGGTACATTCAGTTTCACCAGAACACAGGTAGCGCCGCAGGAGCCTTCTACCTTTCAGGTAATGGGGGCCGAGCGCGGATCAATGGCTCAGAGTATGAGCCATACCTCAATTTTGATGCCAGCAGGGTCGTTCCTACGGCCCCCGAAACCGTCCGGTGAATACTGCTGTCCGTTTTTTGGTCCGAGCCCGGCCATAGCGCAGAAGGCCTCAGACAAGGGGGTTCCCGCGTCCGAGGCCTTCTGAGAGAAGAAACAAAAATGATCAGTCTGTTTTGGGTTTCCGGCGTCTTTCCCAGAGCTTCATGTCATTCATCTTTTTGCGACGTTCACGCTGTAATGCCTTGCACACCAGCGCAGAACCTTTTTTGAATCCCCATTTCTCACGATACTCATCAGTGCTTATTCCGTGGGTAGCCAAATGACGCTTGGTCAGCACTTTGAAATTTTTTCCACATTCAAGGCATGTGACAGATTTTTCTTTCACAGATTTGCGTCCTTCAAGGACCATCTCTTCAGTACTCATTTCCACAGGCTGTTCGGTTTCGGCTACTACACGAATCCCTTGCGTAACCTTTTGAACAAAGGCGGTAATTTCCTCTTCTTTCATTACTCTGACGCTTGCTTGAGCTTTAGCAATTTCAAGAGCTTCTTTTAAATAGTCATCCATAGATACTCCAAAAATTAAAATAATATTCAGTTTGTATCGTCCGATCTGTTATGCAATTAACGTATTTTATCATAATGCGTCAAATAAATTTCTATGGAAATATATGATCGAGCTGTACTTTATCGATCAGTGCCCTGCAAGACTTTGCCGCGCCCTCGCGCGCGTACCCGGAACTGTCCGCGCTTGTCGGCGGCCAGGTGCCCGAGCTACAGAAACTCTTTCTCAGGGGGCATGGGGGAAGTTCGGCTGCCTTGGTCGTCCAACAAGAGGATGCGATACGAAACGCGGCAGGTCCGTTCGATGCAGGAGTCGCGGGAATATAGCGAGAAGGAACTGGCCCGTTCAGGATCGGAGGCGACGGAGGGCAAAAGCGAACTATCGGCCCTCATGATCTGCTTTGCCGCTTTGCTCATGGCCGGAGTGCGGCTGATTTGTCTCGCTGGCCGTCGCCGCTTCAGGATGCCCCTCCGCCTCACCACCAGGGGTCTTCCAGGCCGCCGCCCGTTCCGAAACGCATGGGCTCCGGCCCGGAAAGGATTTTCACCCGGCCAAGAGCCCCCAGTTCCGGCAGAAGCGCCTCCGATGCATAGCCCCGGTCAAGATGCAGGGTATCGGGGATGCGCAGAAAACGGGGCAGGGCCGGGTTTGACGCGCAGCAGACCTTGAAACCGGCCAGCAATGCCGTGCGCTCGTCAGGCATGGCCATGGGCAGGCGCACGGAAGCCGTGACCCGCGAGGTCAGGCCGTTGGCATAGACCGAAGCCTTGTCGTAATGCGCGGCCAGGGCTTCGGTGATCACGTCCGCCAGGCCCACGCCGTTGGCGTTGCCGTGGCTGGCCTCCGTGACGTCGAAGACCACAATTTTGGTAATCTCCGGCCCGCCGGAAATATAGGGAGTGCTGTAGCGCCCGGTGATGTTGCCGTCCATGCCCCCGCCGGAAAATTCCTTGCCGATGCGATCCACCAGCAGAAGGTCCAGTTGCGCGCAGGGCAGACTCGGCATCAATGAACGCGCCAGAAGCAAAGCCTCGGCGTCGCGGGCCATGATTTCCTCCGGACCGGCGACGAACAGGGTATGGGGGTGCTCGTAGGCGTTCTCCACCACGCCGATGCCCAGAAGCACCGGACAACGTTCGATTTTCATAATCGCCATTTCGCGGATCAGACGGCCGATCTGGCCGAAGCCCAGGCGGTGGCATTGGTCCGCGCCGGCCTGCTTGCCCAGGCCGATGGCCAGCATTTTCACCAGCCCGCTCTCGTTGGCCGCGCGGAAGGCGTTATGCGGCTTGACGCGGTTGAAGACAATGATACCGTCGGCCTCTTGCGCCAGGCGATCCATGCGCACGGACATGCCGTTGTCCAGGCGGCCCACTTCCACGGTTTCCATGCTGGAAAGAATCGGGCAGCCCGCACTGCTCTCGGTGACGCCCAGCCCGGCCAGCAGCGCCTTCTGGCCTTCCGCCGTGGCCCCGCCGTGGCTGCCCATGGCGGGCACCACAAAGGGTTCCGCACCGCAAGCGCGTACCCGGGCCGCAATGGCGGCCACCAGGACGGGCAGTTCGGCTATGCCCCGGCTGCCCACGCTCAGGGCCACGCGCATGCCGGGCCGCACGGCCTTGGCCGCCGGGCACGCCGCCCAGGCTCGGGCCAAAGTGGCGGGTATGTCGTCCAGGCACTCGTCGGGAAAGGACTGCGTGTAACGGAAAACACGGGGCAGCTCCACCTGGTCCAGCAGGGCGTGCAGCATTTTTTTCATCCAGGGCTCCATCAAGCATTTAATACCTTAACTGCTCCAGCTTGGGCAACTTTTCCATACGGCCGCCTTCGGCGCTTGCACTTTTTCCTCCAGGGGCGGAAACGACTCAACGCAATGCGGCTTTCGTGTTGCATCGCAACATGACGGCAAGCCAAGGCATTTGTCAATCGGCTATATTGTAGTCTATATTAGTTGAGGCAGGTCTTATGCAGGCCTGTGGAGTGCAGGTTTTTTCCCGGCGCGCGTCGGCGCGTCATACTCTCAATTCTAAGGAAGAGGTTATGAAATCCGCTCTGATCTGTCTCATGCTTCTGGCGGCAGGCGCCGTGTTCGGCTCGAACACGCAGGCCGCGCCGACGTTTCCCGAAAAGGAAATCACCATCATCGTGCCCTATTCCGCAGGCGGCGAAAGCGACATGACGGCGCGCAAGATCGCGGAAATCGCGGGCAAACTTCAGGTTTTTTCCCAGCCGGTCATTGTGGTCAACATGCCCACCGCCAATACCCGCGACGCCCTGCGCCATGTGGCGGGCAGCAAGCCTGACGGGCACACCCTGCTTTTGCACCACACCACGTTTCTGAGCGCGCACGCCCTGGGCACCGTGCCCTATTCCTACAAAGATTTCGCCATGATCGGCCAATCGCTGATCACGCCCAACTGCCTCATCGCCCGTGCGGACGCGCCCTGGAAAAACGGCACGGAACTGCTGGCTGCGGCCCGAAGCGACAAACCCATTGTGGCGGGCACTTCCACTATCGGCGGCTACGGGCACACCATTTTTGAATTTTTCATGAACGCCACCAAAAGCCGCGACAAGTTCAAAACCATCTTCTTCGGCAGCACCACGGAATCGGCCACCGCCCTCCAGGGCGGCAAGATCGACATCCGGTCCCAGCCCACGGGCGGCGCCATGAACGCGGTCAAAGCCGGAGACAGCAAGATTCTGATCCTCCTGACCGAAAAGGGCATGCCCCAGTTCCCGGGCGTGGAAACCCTGGGTTCTCTCGGCGTCACTAACATCCCCATGCAGCGCCAGGGTCTCTGGGCTCCCAAGGACACGCCGCCCGCCGTGCTGGACCAGTTGGGCGCGGCCTTGGAAAAAATCGTCAATTCACAGGAATTCCAGGACTTCGCGGCGAGCAAGGCCATGATCGCGGAATTCATCCCCCGCGACCAATGGATCAAGTATTACCAGGCCGACGAAAAGGTATATGACCAGATAGCCGCTGACATCAAGAAGGCGGCCAAAAAGTAGACTGTTCCCCTCCGACTTCCGGCATATACCGCATAGGCCGGAAACGGAACCTTTCTTTCCACGGGTGGAGGCATGCGGAGACCGCATGCCCCCGCTTTCTCTATCGGCCCATGCCGCGTCGGGAGGCCGCCATGGTTTTTCTCACGCCCTGACTCTGTTGACAGCCGTCCTGCCCTGCCTCTTTTGAGGCAGATCCCATGCAGGCCTGTGAAGTGCAGATTTTTTTCCCGACGCGGTCGGCGCGTCATAACTCTATCAATTCAAGGAAGAGGTTATGAAATCCGCTCTGATCTGTCTCATGCTTCTGGCGGCAGGCGCCGTGTTCGGCTCGAACGCGCAGGGCGCGCCGACGTTTCCCGAAAAGGAAATCACCATCATCGTGCCCTATTCCGCAGGCGGCGAAAGCGACATGACGGCGCGCAAGATCGCGGAAATCGCGGGCAAATTGCAACTTTTTTCCCAGCCGGTCATTGTGGTCAACATGCCCACCGCCAATACCCGCGACGCCCTGCGCCATGTGGCGGGCAGCAAGCCCGACGGGCACACCCTGCTTTTGCACCACACCACGTTTCTGAGCGCGCACGCCTTGGGCACCGTGCCCTATTCCTACAAAGATTTCGCCATGATCGGCCAATCGCTGATCACGCCCAACTGCCTCATCGCCCGTGCGGACGCGCCCTGGAAAAGCGGCACGGAGTTGCTGGCCGCCGCGGCCCAAAGCGACAAGCCCATTGTGGTGGGTACTTCCACTATCGGCGGTTACAGCCACACTATTTTTGAATTTTTCATGAACGCCACCAAAAGCCGCGACAAGTTCAAAACCGTCTTCTTCGGCAGCACCACGGAATCGGCTATGGCCCTCCAGGGCGGCAAGATCGACATCCGTTCCCAGCCCACGGGCGGCGCCATGAACGAGGTCAAGGCCGGGGACAGCAAAATTCTGATCCTTCTGACCGAAAAGGGCATGCCCCAGTTCCCGGGCGTGGAAACCCTGGGCTCTCTCGGCGTCACCAACATCCCCATACTGCGCCAGGGTCTCTGGGCTCCCAAGGACACGCCGCCCGCCGTGCTGGACCAGTTGGGCGCGGCCTTGGAAAAAATCGTCAATTCACAGGAATTCCAGGACTTCGCGGCGAGCAAGGCCATGATCGCGGAATTCATCCCCCGCGACCAATGGATCAAGTATTACCAGGCCGACGAAAAAGTATATGACCAGATAGCCGCTGACATCAAGAAAACGGCCAAAAAGTAAACTGCTCCCCCTCCGGCTTCCGGCATATACCACACAGGCCGGAAGCCGAACTTTTCTTTCCACGGGCGGAGGCATGCGAAGGCGGCATGCCCCCGCTTTCTCCATCGGCCCATGCCGCGCCGGGAGGTCACCATGGTTTTTCTCGAGCCCTGCATCCTGCTGACAGCCGCCCTGCTCAGCCTGCTCTGTCTCTTTTACCCCACGGAGGGCGCGGGCTTCGTCGCCTCGTCGGACTATCTGGGGCCGGACGGCTTTCCCACGGCGGTCTGCGTTCTGCTGCTGGCGGCCTGCGGCCTGCGCCTGGTTCTCTGGTTCAAGGAACGCAAGGCCCTGCTCGGGCAGCGGCTGTTCGCCGCCACGGAACAGCGCACCCTCTTCGGCAAAACGTTTCTGATGATCCTTCTTTTCATTCTCTCCTTCATCCATGTGGGTTTTTACGCTACCATCCTGGTCTATTTCGCCGTCTTTCCCCTGTTGCTGGAAGGGGTCAAAAACGTCAGACCGGCGGCCCTGGCCGCCTATGCCGGTGGCCTGGCCCTGACCTGCTGGGTCATTTTCCGCTGTTTCAAGATTTATCTGCCCGAACCGCTGTTGTTTTAAGCTGGAGCCCCCATGAATATTCTGGACGCACTCTGGGCGGCGCTTGACCCCCTCACGTTTCTGCTTGTTTTCCTGGGCACGCTGTTCGGCCTGATTTTCGGCGTGATCCCCGGCCTGACGGCCATTCTGGCCATTGTGCTGCTGATTCCCCTGACCTACGGCATGGACGCCCTGATGGCCATTGCCATGCTGATCGGCGTATATATCGGCGGCATTTCCGGCGGTCTGGTCACGGCCATCCTGCTGGGCATGCCGGGCACCCCGGCCTCCATCGCCACCACGTTCGACGGCTTTCCCCTGGCCCAAAAGGGCGAGGCGGGCAAAGCCCTGGGCGTGGGCATTACCAGCAATCTGGTCGGCTGCATGATCGGCTGGCTGGCGCTGATCCTGCTGGCGCCCTTTTTCGCGCGCATCGCCGTGGCCTTCGGGCCGGTGGAATACGTGGCGGTGATCATCTTCGGCTTCACCACCGTGATCAGCCTGTCCGGCAACACGCCCAGCAAGGGCCTGATCGCCTGCCTGCTGGGCCTGCTCTGCTCAATCATCGGCATGGACCCGGCCACCGGCATGATGCGCAACACCTTCGGCTTCACCGTGCTGGACGGCGGCATTTCATCCATACCGGCCATGATCGGCCTGTTTGTGCTCACCCCGGCTTTTCGGGAAGTGGAGCAGTGCACGCGGAAATACATCATTCCGCGCAGCAATCTGAAAAATATCTCCATGTCCCGGACGGAACTGCGCCGGTCGCGCGGCAATTTTCTGCGCTCCGGCATCATCGGCGTGCTTATCGGCATTCTGCCGGGCATCGGCGGCACCCTGGCCAACTTCGTGGCCTACGACCAGGCCAAGAAGCACGCGCCCCGCCCCGATACCTTCGGCACCGGCGACATTCAGGGCATCGTGGCTTCGGAGACGGCCAACAACGCCGTTATCGGCGGCACCCTGATCCCCCTGCTGGTACTCGGCATTCCGGGCGACGCGGTCACCGCCGTTTTGCTGGGGGGGCTCCAGCTCCACGGCATCGAACCGGGGCCCCTGCTGATGCGCGACAACCCGCAGTTGCTCTACGGCATCTTCGCCTATTTCCTGGTGGCGTCCCTGTTCATGTTTGTGCTGATGTTCGCGGCCGGTGCGCGGATTTTCCCGATGATCCTGCGCATCAGCAAAACCTGGCTGCTGCCGGTGGTGATCATGGCCAGCCTGGTGGGCTGCTACAACATTTCCTACGCCACACGGGATCTCTGGATCAGCTTCGCCTTCGGGGTCATCGGCTATTTTCTGCAAAAAGCCGGATATCCCCTGGTGCCCTTGGTCATTTCCCTGGTGCTGGGCCTGATGTTTGAAAAGCAACTGCGTCTGGCCCTCTCCCTCACCGACGGCAGCCTGCTCCCCTTCCTGCAGTCGCCCTATGCCCTGCTGTTTCTGGCGCTGGCCCTGTTTTCCGTGCTCTGGTCCTGGTGGAAGGCCCGGCGCATGGCGGCCCCGATAAAGGTCGCTCGCGGCGGCCGCGCGGACTAGAGCGGATTCACTTTGAAATTTTACAAATTTCAAAGTGAAATTGCTCTGAGAGCCGCCGGAAAATTCTTTCCGGCAAGCCGCTGTTGCAAAACCGCCCGGCGCAGGGAACAGCGCCGGGCGGTTTCTTTCAAAAATTCCTTTCAGGAATGTTGTGCCAGAATATGCGCGCAGGCGGCGGGCAGGTCCGGCAGCACAGGCACTTGCGGCAATACCGCCCGCGCCTGCGCCGCCTCATGCTCCCCCCAGCCGGTGCGCAGCAGCACGGCCCGGCACCCGGCGGCCAGTCCGGCCTGGGCGTCGCGCAACCGGTCACCGACCATCCAGGAGGCCGCCAGGTCAATAGCCAGATCGCGGGCGGCGCGCAGCAGAAGGCCGGGCGCGGGTTTGCGGCAGTCGCACGGGCCGGTGATCTCCGGCAGATGCGGGCAGGAATACCAAGCGTCCGGAACCGCGCCCAAAGGAGCCAGCCGGGCATCGACCCAGCGCTCCAGGGCGTGCAGCTCCGCCGGGCCGAACATGCCCCGCGCGATGCCCGACTGGTTGCTGGCGACCACCAGCAGCCACCCGGCGGCCTTGAAACGGGCCAGGGCCTCAGGCACGCCGGGCAGCCAGCGCCAGTCTTCCACGCGGTGCACGTAGCCCGTATCCAGATTGAGGGTGCCGTCACGGTCCAGGAAGACCGCGCGGCGCAATGCGGTGCTCATGCGCCCATGCTACCCGCCCGGCCGGACCGGGTAAAGCCCGCCGGGAAAGCCGGTTCTACCTGCTCACGGGACGGCTGTACTCCGCATCGCTGACCTTTTCATGCCACACGGCGTTTTTGCCGTCCTTCACGCCGGTAAGCGCCATGTGGGTCATGGCGACATGGGGCGCGGCACCGTGCCAGTGGCGCACATTCGGGGGGCAACGCACCACGTCCCCGGCCCGGATTTCCACGACCTTGCCATCAGACGTGCCGGTCAGGCCCACGCCGGAAATCACCACCAGGGTCTGCCCGGCGGGGTGCTCGTGCCAGGCCGAGCGCGCGCCCGGCTCAAAGGTGACATAGGCTCCCGACACATTGGCGGCGGCATTGTCCGGAAACAAGGGATCAATGCGCACAGTGCCCGTGAACCAGGCCTCCGGTCCCTTGGCCGAGGCCTGCGTTCCGGCGCGAACGACGCTCTGCCCGGCGCTGGACGCGGTGTCGGCGGCCCGCGCCGCACCCACGGACGCCCCGGCCAGCACAAAGGCGAAAAAGGCGATGGCAATACGTTTCATGAGTATACTCCTTTGCGGCGGATTCCGGGAAAAGCTCCCTTTTCCGCGATACTAGCCGCCGGGCGGGCGGGGCGGAATATCCGATCCTCGCAAAAAACTGCCTGATCCTTTCGGCGGCGCGAAGACCCACCTCGGCAGGCAATCGCCATGCTTCTTTCCTCCGGCTGCCGGACCTCGGCAATTGAAGAGGCGCGCCCCGGCGACACGGCCTGGTTTACGCCGCAGGTCCGGCACTGGCACGGGGCCGCGCCGCATACGTCCATGACGCATATTTCCGTGGCCGAGGAAGCGAACGGCACGGCCGTGGACTGGCAGGAAAAAGTCATTGACGCGCAATACGCCGGATGTTGAACGGCAAGGCCATGCCGCGGGAAAAGCCTTGCCACATTGCCGGATTCGAGCCACCTTGGCGCGACGGAGGCCGACCCCGTCGCTTCCATGTAGTTTCTGGAGCGGATTCGCTTTGAAATTGTGCCGATTTCAAAGCTGAAATGTCCTGGACAGTTGTACGCCATCCTGGCCCGGAGCGCCCGCCGCCCGGTCCGGGATACCCCTTGAATTCCGGAGAGTCGGGCATGCAGCTCGGAACACAATTGAAGGGCCTTCTTCTGGCCCTGACCACCGCGCTTTTCTGGGGCACGCTGCCCATTGCGCTCAAGCAGGTGGTGACCACGGTGGACCCCATGACCATTGTCTGGCTGCGCTTCAGCACCGGCGCGCTCTGGCTGTGGCTCTGGCTGCCCCGCACGGACGCCCGACGCCCCCGATTCGGCGTGTACGAAAGGCGCATTATTCTGCTGCTGGGCATCGCGGCCGCCGGCCTGGGCGGCAATTTCGTACTGTTCAACGCCTCCGTGGCCTATCTGAGCGCGTCCGCCACCCAGATCATCGCCCAGGCCGGACCCATGCTCCTGATGCTGGGCAGCGTCGTGGTGCTGCGGGAGCCGTTGCGCCGCATCCAGGTCAGCGGGGTCGCCACCCTGCTTCTCGGATTCGGACTCTTCTTCAATGAACGTCTGGCTGACCTCCTCCGCTTCCGGGAAGGCTACGGGCTCGGCCTGGCGCTCGGCCTCACCGCCGCCGTGGTCTGGGCCGTTTACGGCGTGACCCAGAAAATTCTGCTGCGCGAAATGGCCCCACCCCGGATCATGCGGGCGCTCTACACCGTCTGCGCGCTGGCCCTGACCCCCTTTGCCGCGCCGCAGAGCCTCCTGCGCCTAGACGCGCTCCAGAGTATCTGCCTGGCCTACTGCTGCCTGAACACCCTGGTGGCCTACGGGGCGTTCAGCCGGGCCATGGCCTGCTGGCACACGGCCAAGGTCAGTGCGGTCATCACCTTGACGCCCCTGTTCACCCTGGTTTTCGCCAAGCTCTTCCATCTGCTCGGGCCGGCCTTTTTTCCGGCCGACCCGCTGAACTGGCTGAGCTACGGCGGCGCGCTGGTGGTGGTCTGCGGGGCCGGGCTCATTGCCGTGGGCCCGCTGCTGCATCCCCTGGCCTTGTTTCACCACCGCTGAACCGCAGGACAAAATGCACAGGGCGCGCGGATCATCCCGGCGATGATCCGCGCGCCCTGTTTGCGTCAGGCAATGGCAGCGCGTCAGATGCGGATGCTGTCGCGGATGTCTTCCAGGCGGGCCTTGGCGAACATCAGATAGGACAGGATCAGCTCGCCGGAGTTGAAGGACGAGGTAATGTAAAGCGGGTCATAGGTGCAGATGCGATTCAGGCAATCCATGGCGGCGGCCATGTTGCTCTCGTTGTTCTTGGCCCGGATCTCGGGATACAGAACATACAGGGTATTGATGAAGTCCCGCAGCACCAGCGCTATGCCCTGCACTTCGTAGATGCGGTTGTCCAACTCATAGAAAGGCATGTTCTGGGCGTTTTCCAGCAGGCCCAGGGCATAGCCCAGCATGTTCTCGCCCGTGACCGTGACAAAGGAGGCGTACAGGTCGTCGGTGCGGCAATTGTAGACGCCCGTGCCCTTGTCCAGCGAGTCTTTGTACTGTTCCAGCAGCTTGAGGCCCTTTTTGTAGGAGCCCTCGGCCGAGGGGAACATGAAGCTGCGCGGGTCCATGGCAAAGCTGTTGATGCGCGCCTTGTAGAGAAATTCGCTTTCGCGGTCGCTGGAGCCCAGTTTGGCGATCTGGCTGGAATAGAGATCCAGCAGGAATTTTGTGGCGTGATATACGCCGTACTGGCGGTATGCGCGGTTATCCAGCACGAAACGGTTGAAGACGATGTCGTTGAAGCTCCAGCCGAAGGGGGAGTTCAGTTCGTAGCGTAGCTGATGGGTAATGGCGTCCAGCAGGATTTTGCCTTTTTCATTGTCGGAGAGCTGGTCGGCATTCTCCGGCAAGGCCACGGGGTCCGGGAAGGTGGTGGTGTCCACCATGGCATAAACGCGCTGCAGGCCCCAGACCACAACCAGAATGCCCACCAGAAGGCAAGCCTGCACGGCCAGGGTTTTCAGCACAACGCGCATTTTCAACACAGTGGGAAGTTCAGGCAGCTTCATGAAAAAAATCCTCGCTTGAGAGACGGTGACGTGCGCCGCTCCGGCTGAACGGCATTGCCTTATCATATAGGACCTATCGGCCCATGCGGAAGGGGTGGGCCTGAAAAAAACATCGCCCCGGCCTGAAAACCCGGCTTCCGCGCCGGGCACATCACGACAAAAGGGCCTATCCGCAACGGATAAGCCCTTTCGGCAAATTTGGTCGGAGCGAAAGGATTCGAACCTTCGACCCCCTGCTCCCAAAGCAGGTGCGCTACCAAGCTGCGCCACGCTCCGAATGAAAACCCCGCGTCGTGGCTAACGGACGCGGGGCAAATTTATGGGGCGAAAGATGGGACTTGAACCCACGGCCACCTGGGCCACAACCAGGTGCTCTACCAACTGAGCTACTTCCGCCACAGGGAGATCTCTATACGCGGAGACCGACCGTTTGGCAAGTAATTTTTCCAACGGGCGACTCTGGATTTTCTTTAGAAAAAAATCTACGCTGACGGCGTTTCCCCCATCACGGACGGCCCCGGCATTGCCCGTCCCAACAGCCCCTTGGAGAATTATGGACAAGCTGGTCATTGAAGGCGGCGTGCCGCTCACCGGCAGCATCGACGTCAGCGGTTCCAAAAACGCCGCCCTGCCCATTCTGTTCGCTTCCATCCTGCTGAGCGAGCCGGTCACATACACCAATGTGCCGGATCTGCGCGACATCCACACCACGCTCAAGCTGCTGGACATGCTGGGCTGCCCCTGTTCCTATCAGGATCGGCGGGTTGAGGTGACGCCGGGCGATCTGCGGCCCGAAGCCCCTTACGACCTGGTGCGCACCATGCGGGCCTCGGTGCTCTGCCTGGGGCCGCTGCTGGCGCGCATCGGCCAGGCCCGCGTGGCCCTGCCCGGCGGCTGCGCCATCGGCGCGCGCCCTGTGGACCAGCACCTCAAGGGCCTGGAGCAGATGGGCGCGCGTTTCGAACTGGAAGAAGGCTATATCATCGGCCGCTGCCGCAAGCTCAAGGGCGCGCACATCACCTTTGACCTGCCCACGGTGGGCGGCACGGAAAATCTGCTCATGGCCGCCGTCCTGGCCGAAGGCGAAAGCATTCTGGAAAACGCGGCCCGCGAACCGGAAGTGGTGGATCTGGCCAACTTTTTGCTGGCCTGCGGCGCGCGCATCGAGGGCCAGGGCACGAGCTGCCTCCGCGTACAGGGCGTAAGCAGCCTGCACGGCGCGGAATATGCCGTCATGGCCGACCGCATCGAGGCGGGCACTTTTCTGGTGGCCGCGGGCATCACCGGCGGCGAACTGCTGCTGCGCCACTGCCCTTTTGCCGAGCTGGAGGCAGTGATCCTCAAACTCCAGAGCATGGGCATGGACATCACGGCCACGCCCGACGGCGTGCTGGCCAAGTGCGGCTGCCCCCCGCGCGGCGCGGACATCACCACCCAGCCCTACCC
Organism: Desulfovibrio sp. 3_1_syn3; assembly: GCF_000145315.2. Taxonomy (NCBI): domain Bacteria; kingdom Pseudomonadati; phylum Thermodesulfobacteriota; class Desulfovibrionia; order Desulfovibrionales; family Desulfovibrionaceae; genus Desulfovibrio; species Desulfovibrio sp. 3_1_syn3. The sequence continues at coordinate 1,392,370 of NZ_ADDR02000001.1, read as the reverse complement.
CGGCTTTCCCACGGACATGCAGGCCCAGATCATGGCCCTGATGTGTCTGGCCGACGGGGCCAGCGTAGTGGAGGAAAGCATTTTTGAAAATCGTTTCATGCACGTGCTGGAGCTGATGCGCATGGGCGCGCAGATCAAGGTTTCCGGGCACACGGCCATGGTGCGCGGGGTGAGCCGTCTGACCGGCGCGCCGGTCATGGCCTCGGACCTGCGGGCCAGCGCGTCCCTGGTGCTGGCCGGTCTGGCCGCGCGCGGCGTCACCGAGGTGCGGCGCATCTACCATCTGGATCGCGGCTACGAGCGCATTGAAAACAAGCTCAACGCCGTGGGCGCGCGCATCCGCCGCGAAGCCGAGTAAGCTCGATTCCGGACAGGATATTGAACACATTTATCCGGCACATGAAATAAGCCGCGCCCGGAGGAGGAACACTATGCGACGTCTGGCCCTTGTTCTGCTGCTGGCCGCCCTGGCGGCCCTCAACGGCTGCGCCTACAGCGCCTACGGCCTGTATGACGACCAGCGGCTCATGGATACCATCACCGACGACAAAACTCTGGCTACCAGCATCAAGACCGCGCTGATGAACGAAAACTTCAGCGGCGGCTGGTCCATTGCCGTCTATTCCTACTACGGCAACGTCTTCCTGGTGGGCGAAGTGCCCCAGAACATGCAGGGCAAGGCCTTGGCCATCGCCCGCCGCTACAAGCCGCGTTCCGTGACGCCGCACTGGTTCTCTCCGGCCAAGAGCGATACCAGTAACTTCGCCCTGGCCGCCTCGCTGCGCACCGACCTGATCGGGGCCAAAGGACTGTCCTCCACCCGTATCGACACGGAGGTCAATGCCGGGCGCGTGGTTCTGCTGGGCGTGGTCAAGGACGACGAGGAAAAACAGATCGCCATCCGTACCGCGCGCAAGGTCAAGGGCGTGACCTCGGTGACCAGCTATCTGATGCTGCCCCAGCGGCCGAGCAAAGCCCCGGCGGAGGCGGACGCGCAGACCAGCGCGCAGGCGGGCCGGGAAGGCGTGGGCGAACGGGAGCTGCCCCCGGCCCGGACTCCGGCCCAACAGCCCGCCCAGGCCACGCCTCCGGCGCAACCCCAGGCCGCGCCGTCCCAACCGGTGAACATATAAGCTCTGAACAACACTGATACGTGAAGGGGACGCGGCATGGCCGCGTCCCCTTCACGTATCAGTGTTCCCTTGATTTACTCCTTCTACCTGCTTTCCAGCAGATATACGGCCCTCTGCGGGCGCGCGCGCAGCAGCGTATGCCGCACGATGCTGAAGCCGTGGCGCGCGGCGATATTCTCCATTTCTTCACGGGAAAGCCGGAAAGTATATTCCGAAGGCCTGCGCCGCAGCGGGGGAAGATGCCTGTCGCGTGTGTGGAACTCATTGTCGGTAACGCGGTTGTAGGAGGCGTCAACCACGTCGCAGACAATTTTTCCCCCGGTGTTCAGGCAGGACCGGTAGGTACGCAAAAAACTTTCCATGGAAGCTCCGGGAATGTGATACAGCCAGTTGACCGAAAGAATGGCGTCCACGCGCCGGGGCGGACGCGTCGGCGCAAGGCCGTCATCCTGCCAGACATCAAGGCTCGCTCCGGTCTGGCGGGAAAGGCTGCGGCAAAGTGCGACGACTTCGGCGGAAATATCGGCTCCCTGCAAGCGGGTGAAGCCCTGTTGCGCCAGCCAGAGCAGATTCGCGCCGCTGCCGCATCCTGGTTCGAAGATGCGCGCGTCGCGGGGCAGGCTGTCGGCCAGCCAGCCGCAGGCGATGCAGACATGCCGCCGCCAGATACGTTTTTTAATGGCATAAATGTGCCATGCCTCCGCATGGCAGCGCTCAACAAAATTTTCCAGCCCGGCAATGCGGACTGTGTGGGAAAACGGCCATCTGTCGCGAATATATCCGGAAAGCGCCGTAAGCATTGGAATCTCCTTTTCAAGCACAAACTGCACCGGGGGGCGGCGCGGGCGCGCGACAAGACTTCCACCGGGTTCTGACGCGGGCCGAGACGGGCCGCGAGCCCCGAAAGAAATCGACGCGTGAACCGCGCGGAGCGCCGCGCTCATACGGAGGAAAGGAAACCGGTCGCCGATGGATGCCGCGAAAGAAGAAGGCTCGCGGCACGGCAATGGGGGCTATTCCGGAGGATGGTCCAGAGAAAAAACAGGATGGGCGGGAGGAACGGGAAAACCGGCTTCGCCGACACGGAAGACGACGGTCCGCCTGAGAAGAACCGGCACGGACGCGGAGGCCTCATCACCGGGCAGGGGAACGATATAGTGGTGTGAGCTCTCGTCATGACTTTGCGTGACATACTGCCGTCCTTCGCTGAACAGCGTGAAGGGCGTGCAAAACGTCAGCAGCAGGACAACAAGAACGGCCCGCGCAACCATGCGCAGGCTGCCGTCATTCCATTTTGGCATATTACGAATAAACGTGATACTCCAATCTATGTCAATGATTTTTCAGTATAAATTATTTTACACAGCGTGAAGCAAACACGTCGCCACAGTGCAGATACTCAGCCCTTTCGTCGCAGCAACGCCCCGCCCAGGCGACGCACGGCGGCGTCCGGTTCGGCATTCAGCCCGGCCCAGGCCGCAGCGGCATGGGCCAGCACCCGCCCGACCAGATCCAGGGCGTCCTCCGCGCCGTCCACCCAGACGCTGACCGCGCCGTGCAGCATGAGGCCCGGCCCTTCCAGCGGGCCCCGGATGCCCAGCACCGGCACTCCGGCTCCGGCGGCCAGACCCACTTCCACTCCGGCATCCTGGCCTGACGCGCCGTAGTAGATCACCAGATCCGCCGTAAGGCAGGCATTGCGGCAAAACGCATAGACCTGGCCGCCGTCCCGGTCCGTATCCATCCAGATGCGGCGCTCCGCCGGGGTCAGGCCCGGCGGGGGCACGGCCTTTTCAGTCCAGTCCAGCATACGGCAGCCCAAGGCGCGCAATTCACGGCCCAGCAGACGAACGCCGTGCTTGTGTTTGAAGGAACCGGCCACGTAGATGGTCAACGGGGCTTCGGAAGAAAATTCAGGCAAAGGCATGCAAACCTCAGAATTCAATGCCGGGCGCGGCTTTGACGCCCGCCCGCCAGGGATGTTTGATTTCGCCCATCTCCGTGACCAGATCCGCCTCCCGCACGAGCCAGTCCGGCGCGTTGCGGCCGGAGAGCACCAGATGGCGGCCCGTGGCGCGGGTTTCGGCCATGAGCGCCTCCACTTCCTGCCGGGTCAGGATGCCCGCGTCCAGGGCGTAGAGGCATTCGTCCAGGATGAGCATATCGGCCTCCGGCACGCGTGCTCGCGCCCAGGCCAGCACGCGCAGAGCGGCGGCCCGATGGGCCGGGCGGTCCTCCTCACGACGCAGAAAGCCTTCGCCTCCGGCCAGAAAACGCGGGCCCAGCCATTGCGCCAGCATGCGCTGCTCCCCGGCCTGGCCGTCCCGCTTCATGAACTGGCCGAAGGCCACGGTCATGTTCTGCCCCAACGCGCGCACGGCCTGGCCCACGCAGGCGCTGGTCTTGCCCTTGCCGTTGCCGGTATAGACCAAAATCACCTCCAGACTCCGGGCAGAGCAGCCTTGCAGGAAGGGCATTGCCCCGGCGCGCCCAATTGCCGCGTCTGCCAGCCCCGGCGCTCAATGGCCGGCGCGCCGCAAGCCGGGCAAAAGGTAGTGCCGCCCAACGCGCTGGCCACATTGCCGATGTACACGAAATGCAGGCCCGCTTCCCGGCCGATGCGCCAGGCGTCCTCCAGCCGGGCCGGCGGCGTGGAGGGATGCCCGGCCATGTGATAGGCCCCGTGAAAGGCCGAGAGATGCCAGGGCGTGTCCGGGCCCAATTCGCCATGCACAAAGGCGGCCATATCCCGTAGTTCGGCTTCGCTGTCGTTACAACCCGGAATGACCAGGGTGGTCACTTCCAGCCACCAGCCCAGCGCCTTGATGGCCTTCAAATTGTCCAGGACGGGCTGAAGGCGGCCGCCGCAGTAGTCGCGGTAAAAATCGTCGCTGAAGGATTTCAGATCCACATTGACGGCATTGACCCGGCGGCGCAGGGGCAGCAGAAAGTCCTCGGCCATAAAGCCGTTGCTGACCAGAATGACCCGCATGCCCATGGCCTGGGCCAGCCCGGCGGTTTCATAGACCTGCTCGAAAAAGACCGTGGGCTCGTTGTAGGTAAAAGCCATGCTGCGCGCGCCGTGCTTTTCCGCCAGCCGCACCAAGGCGTCCGACGTAACGCGCTTGCCGGGCACCATGCCGTTGGCCGGTATGCGCGCTATCTGGTAATTCTGGCAGAACCGGCAACGGAAGTTGCAGCCCGCGCTGCCCACGGAAAAGGTTTTGCTGCCGGGCAGAAAATGGTAGAGGGGCTTTTTTTCCACCGGGTCCATCTGGGCGCTGGTGACCACATCCCCCACCAGGGAAACCATTTCCCCGCCCACGTTGGCCCGCACGCCGCACAGCCCCTTGCCGCCTTTCTTCAGGCGGCAGGCATGCGCGCACAAGCGGCATCGCACCTCCCCGCCGGTCCCGCCGGACAAGGGCTCCCAGAGCATGGCGCGCATCTCAACGCCCTCCGGTGCCGCGTCCCGGCAATACGGCTCCGCCCATGCCTCCGGTGCCACCCGTTCCCCCCAGTCCCGTGGACGGCGCGATATTGTTGCGCGGGGCCGGCAGATAACCCGGCGCGTGCGGCCAGGGCCGCGTATTGGACGGCGGCCGCCAGCCCGGCGGCATATGCCCCTGGGGCGGCGTCGTGCCCTGCCAGCCCGGTTGCTGCCAGGGCGGAACAGGCGAGGGCCGGGGGGGCGCGGGATGAGGCCACGGCCCCGGATGCGGGCCGGGATCGGGGCGCGGACGCGGCGGCGGGCCCGGAGGATACGGCGGATACGGCCCGGGTCCCGGCGGATAGGGCCGGTTCTCGCCGGGGTAGATCTGCGGGGCCACGATGACCGGCGTGTTCTGTTCCGGCTGGGGCTGGCGGGGCGCGATGACCGAGGTGATGATGTCCCCGGTTTCAGGATCCCGCCAGGTTCCGGCAAAACCGTTGTACCCCGCGCTGTCGTTGGTGGAATTGTACACGTCGCCGTTGTACACGGTGGGATTGTTGTATTCGTTGTGTACGGACGGATTTTGCGGCGCGGGCGTCTGCGCGGAAGCGGTCGCTCCCGCTTCAGCATTGCGGGGTGCGCTGTCCGTCCTCTCGGCGTTGCCCGCATCGGGCGACCCCATGGCATGGACCGACACGCCCGGCCAGAGGCAAAGCGCAAGCCAGAGAAGCAGAACTATATGATGATTACGCATAAAACTTTCCCGTTTTTGCCAACCGGTACTTGTAACACTTGAAATGCTCGTTTGCGGCGAGCAAAGGCCGCCGACTCGCATTTCGCGGCAAGGATTTGCAGACAAATCCTTACAGAACAGTTCACGCATGAAATGCGTCAACTGTTCTATACCAGCGGCGGGCGGCCCGGTCCATGAAAAAAGAGACTTGGGCTTCGGAGAAAAATTTGCTATTCAATGGAGATTAAAGGAGGCGACAGCATGTCCAGCGAGCGCGCAAAAGCCTATACTCAGGCCGGCGTCAACATTGAGGCGGGCAATGCCCTGGTCGGACGCATCAAGCATTTGGTGGCGAGCACCCAGATCAGGGGCGTCATTTCCGACATCGGCGGTTTCGGCGGCCTGTTCCGTCCGGACCTTAGCGGCATGAGCGAACCGGTGCTGGTCTCCTCCACCGACGGCGTGGGCACCAAGCTCAAGCTGGCCTTCACCTTCAACAAGCATGACAGCGTGGGCATCGACCTGGTGGCCATGAGCGTCAACGACATTCTGGTTCAGGGCGCGACTCCCTTGTTTTTCCTGGATTATTTCGCCACCGGCAAGCTGGATGTGGACACGGCGGAAACCGTGGTCAGCGGCGTGGCCGAAGGTTGCCGCCAGGCCGGTTGCGCCCTGCTGGGCGGCGAAACCGCCGAAATGCCGGACATGTACGCGCCCGGGGAATACGATCTGGCCGGTTTCTGCGTGGGCTTGGTGGACAACGCCAAACTCATTGACGGTTCGGGCATTCAGGTGGGCGACGTCATTGTGGGCGTGGCTTCCTCCGGCCTGCACTCCAACGGTTTTTCCCTGGCGCGCAAGGTTCTGGCCCGGAGCGGCCTCAAGGCGGACGACGCCTTTCCCGGCGCGGACGGCGCCAGCGTGCGCGACGTGCTGCTGACGCCCACCACCATTTATGTGGAGGCCGTGCGCTCCCTGTTGCGCGACATGAATGTCAAGGGCATGGCCCATATCACCGGCGGCGGTTTTTACGACAATATCCCGCGCGTGCTGCCCTCCCAGGTGGAAGCCCGGATCAATTTCGGCAGTTGGCAGCTGCCGCCCGTCTTCCACTGGCTCAAGAACGCGGGCGAACTCTCCTGGCCGGAGATCCTCCAGATATTCAACGGGGGCATCGGCTATGTCCTGATCTTGCCCGCCGAGCAGGCCGAGGAAGCCATCAACCGCATCCAGGCCTTCAATCTGCGGGCCTGGCGCATCGGCGAGATCGCTCGGCGCGCCCAGGACGGCGAACAGGTTGTGGTCAATTTTTAGAGCAGGTTACCTTTCAAAGCTGACCTGCTCCGTCGTCTGCGGAAGCGGACGACAGCGACGAGCGCCTTTAAAACTTTGAAAATGTCGATTTCCGAAGTGAACCCGCTCTGAAAAACGGGTCAGGAGAACACGGCCATGAGTTGCCTGGGCAATGTGATCTGGTTTTTACTGGGCGGCATCTGGATGGGCCTGACCTGGTGGTTTTTCGGAGTGCTCTGCTTTATCTCCATTGTGGGCATCCCCTGGGGACGGGCCTGTTTTGTGATCGGCGAATTCGCCTTCTTTCCTTTCGGGAAGATGCCGGTATCGCGCGACGTGCTCACCGGCCGGCCGGACATCGGCACCGGGCCCTTCGGCACAGTGGGCAATATTATCTGGCTGTTGCTGGCGGGCATCTGGATCGCCATGCAGCACCTCATCTGGGCCCTTTTCTGCGCCGTCACCATTATCGGCATCCCCTTTGCATGGCAGCACGTCAAACTGGCGGCCCTGGCCCTCTGCCCCATCGGCAAGACCATTGTGCCAGTGGCGGTGGCCGAGGCGGCGGAACGGGCGGCTGCCGACGAGCGGGTACGCTCCTCCCGATCCTAGAGCAGATTACCTTTGAGACACTTTGCGTTTCAAAGGGGGCATTCCGAAAAAAGCGCGGTTATCGCTGCTGTCGATCCCCGTATGGCTCCGTTGTCGCCAACGGGGACAGCCCTTCGGGCTGCCTTCGGTCGCTTTTCCGGAATCCGCGCCGCGTTGCTCTCAATGCCTGTACGCCCTTTGGGCTACAGCACGGCCCTGCGGGCCGCCCGTCGGGTCGGTCTTCGCGGCGCGCCTCACCGTGTGCGGCGTTAGAGCATTTCAACGTTGAAAGGTTACTTTGCTCCGGCTGCAAAGCGGCCTTTTTTCGGGCGGCGTTTTACTGAGGGATGAACCTGGAACCTGTTGTACTTGAGGTTTTCGCTGAACGCCCGGCCACGGAAATCTCGCGGGGGTTGCCCCGCGCCGCGCCCGGCGCGGCTTCAGAGCGTTTCAACCTTGAAATGCTCTTGTTTCCGTTCTCCCAGCGGCCGGGTGTGTGACAGCGGCCTCGGCAAAGGAACGTCATGATCGAACAGAACCGGCAGCCCTTTCCCGTTTTTTCCGAACCGCCGCAGTTCCGTCGCCCTGGTCCGCCCCTCTACGCCCAGTTGGCGGACGTGTTGCGCCAGCAGATCGAAAACGGCGTGCTGCCTCTGGGCGTAAAGCTGCCCAATCTCCTCCGAATGGCCGAGATTTTCGGCGTGGCACGGGTCACCGCGCGTCAGGCCGTGCAACTTCTGGTCATGGAGGGCCTGCTCACCGCCCGCCAGGGACGCGGCATCCATGTGGCGCGCCAATTGCCCGTCCGGCCCTATGAAAATATGCGTACTTCCTGGAAGGCCATGGTCAAGCGTATCGAAGGGGCCAGCGTGGAGCTGCTCGACGCGGCCGACGTGGGCGATTGTCCCTTGCTGGCGGCCTGGGAACTGCCGCCCGCGCCCGCCTATCATTATATGCGGCGCGTGCATATCAAGGACGGCGCGCGCTTCGCCTACATCGAACTTTATCTGGACAAGATCATTTACGACCAGGCTCCGGAACGCTTCAACGCCACCACGGTGATCCCGGTCATGGACGAACTCAGAATCAACGTCTCCAAGGCCCGGCAGGAACTGACCATCGGCGGCGCCTCTCCGGAGGTCGCGCAGCATCTGGGCATTGCCTGCGGCGCTCCCGTGGCCCTGGTGCGGCGCTATGCCTGCGACGACTCGGGCAAAGCCATTTACGCCGCCCTGGTGGTGCATCCCGGCGACAGGGTGCGCTTTGACATTGATCTGGTGCGTTGAACGCGAAGAACCCCACACGAAAGCCCCCCGCCGGTGCAGGTACCGGTGGGGGGCTTTCGTGTGGGGCCAGGATTATGAGGCATACCGGCGCTAGAGCATTTTTACTTTGAAATTGCTCTAACGCCGCACACGGTGCGGCGCGCCGCGAAGACCGACCCGACGGGCGGCCCGCAGGGCCGTGCTGTAGCCCAAAGGGCGTACAGGCATCGAGAGCAACGCGGCGTGGATTCTGGCGAAAACCACGTTTTTCGCCAGAATGCCAACTTTGAAATTTTACAAATTTCAAAGTTAATCTGCTCTAAGACAATGTAACATTTCGTTTTAGTAGTAGCGCCGGTATGCCTCAGGCCGTCCGTAGGGCGACGGAGGGCTGTCCTCTGACCTGCCGGAGCCATTGCGCGGCCAGCAGGGCCACAACGCCCAAGGTGACCAGCACGCAGGCCAGCGGAGCCAGATGCGCGCCCCAGATGGTCAGCCAGAAGCTGGCCAGCATAACCACGGCGGAGAGGGTGTAATCGCGCGGGGTAAAGGGCCGGGCCATGGCTCCGTACAGCAGGGCGTCCAGGCTGGTCAGTCCGGTCAGGATGCAGACCAGGGAACACGCTCCCCAGGCGACATTGCTGAAATCAAAGGAAAACAACGGATTGTAGATGATCAGGAAGGGCAGAATAAAGCCGCTCAGCGAAAGGCGGAAGCCGTGCACGCTGGTGAGGGCGTAATTGCCGCCCGAAATGCCCGTGGCCGCCAGGGAGGCCAGGCCCACCGGCGGCGTCACCGCCGCGATGATGGAGAAGTAAAAGCAGAACATATGGGCCCGCAGCAGGTCCACGCCCATGGGCGTCAGCGTGGGAATGATAATGATGGCGCACAGGGCGTAGGCTGCGGCGGGCGGCACGGCACAGCCCAGAATCAGGGCCACGACCATGGTGACCAGCAGGGCGATGAACAACTGCCCTCCGGCAAGAATATGGATGAGGCTCGCCAGCTTGCTGCCCAGGCCCGTGGAAATGAGCGTCTGGGCCACCATGCCGATGAGCGCCAGGGAGATGCCGATCTTGGCGCCGGTTACGGCCCCGCTGACCAGCGAGCGTACCAGCTCCCGACGACCGGGGCGGGTGTCCTTGATGGCGAAGCCCGTAACCAACGTGACCACACTGGCCCAGAAGGCCGTGTTGGACGGGCTGTAGCGCATGAGCAGCATGGCGAAGATCAGGCCGATGGGCAGTACGAAGACCGGCAGCCGCCGCCGGATCAGGGCCCAGTCCACGTCCATATGCACGGTTTGCAGATCCTTGCGTACCGACAGGAACTGCACGCCCACGGCCACGGCGAAATAAAAGAGCGCCGCGGGCAGAATGGCGGCCAGCATGACCACGGCGTAGGGCCGGCCGATGAAAGTCGCCATCATGAAGGCCGCGGCTCCCATGACCGGAGGCATGAGCTGGCTGCCCGTGGCCGAGCAGGCCAGAATGCCCCCGGCCTCGTCCACGGAATAGCCGGATTTGTTCATATACGGCAGCACAAAGGGGCCGGTGATCGCCACATTGGCCACGGGCGCGCCGGAAACCATGCCGATGAGCGAGTTGGAAAACACCCCGGTGAGTCCCGCCCCGCCGCGCAGCCTGCGCCCGAGAATCTTGCCCAGCTCCATGAGCAGGCCTTCCACCTTGAAGATGCCCAGCAGCGCGCCGAACACCACGAACATGAAGACCTGATCCGCGCTGATGGACATGAACAGCCCGTACAGGCCCGAAAGGCCCACGCTGAGCATGGAAACCACATAGTCAAAGCCGAAGGCCGGATGGTAGAGCGGCCCGCTGAGCAGGTGGCCGAAGAAAAAATAGGCCACAAAAATCACGGCCACCAGCAGCAGGGGCAGCCCCCAGCACAGCCACGTGCCCAGGGCCGTGGCCAGTATCAGACAGAGCCCGGCCAGCAGCGCCGCCCGGGTGGGGAAGCCCTGGGACATTTCCAGCTCTTCGATATTGCCGTACACATAGACGCAGCAGGCCAGGGCCGCCGCCAGGCAAAGATACAGGCCCACGGCCGCGAGACGGCTTTTGGCCTTGATGGCGTAGCTCATGAAGACCATCAGGAAGAGAAAGGCGAAGTGGATGGTCTGGTGTTCCCACTGGCTGAAGTAGAGGTATTGCGAGGCCACGGCATGGTAGACCACCATGGCGAGCCCTCCGACGGTCAGAACGGCCTTGGGCAGGGAGACGTTTTTCATGGAGGCACCTCCGGGCGGACGGATCGGACGAATCCGGGGCCGTGACGGCGGCCCCGGACAATACGGCGGAAGAATTACAGGATCCCGGCTTCCTTATAGGCGCGCAACGCGCCGGGGTGAATATTCTCCGGGCTGAAGCCCTTGACCAGTCCGGCGCGGCTCATGAGGCCGCCCAGGGCATGGTATTTGCCGAAAGCCTCAATGTTTTCGATCATGGCTTTCGCCAGGATGTAGGCGTATTCCTCGGAAAAATCGGGATGGGCGAAAAGGCCGTGCAGGTCCGCGCCGATCCAGAGGGGAGCTTCCAGGCCGTCCACGGCCTTGGCCGGAACCTGGATGGGGAAGAGCCGGATGTCCTTGGCGGCGGTTTTTTCCACCGCGTCTTTAGTCCAGTCCAGATGCGTGAGTTCCCGGCCGGAGGCCAGTACTTCCACGGTCTGGGGCGCGGGCGAAAACTTGCCGGACACCGGGTCCATGTAACCGCCGATGGTGGCCGCGTCCACCTGGCCGTTGACCAGGGCCGTGGCCGCTTCAGAGGTGCCCACGAACTGGATCTTCAGGCTCTTGTAAAAATCATCGTCATAGCCGTTGCGCAGCAGGGCGTCGGGTTCATACCCCCAAATGACCTGGGGAATGCGGCCCATGGCGATGCGCTTGCCCCGGAGGTCGGCCACGCTCTTGATGTCCTTGTCGCCGGTCACCAGCCAGGTGGCCGTATAGGTATAGATGCCGATGAGTTTGAGGGGCGTGCGCTTGGCCGGGAAGGGCTTTTTGCCCTGCTCCGCCAGCCAGTTGATGCCTTGCGAGGCCGTCACCACGGTATTCTGGCGCGCGGCGGCGTCGGCATTGAGTTTGTTGACGTTGTAAGCCTGGCCCGGCGTTTCCGCGTGGGCGATGCTGAGAGGATAATTGCCCTGGTTGACGATGCTCTCCAGAGCCGTGCCCAGCACGTAACTGCCGGTGCCGAAGGGCGTGCTGAGCAGATGGATGACCGTTTTTTCGGCCGCGCGGGCCGGAAGAGCGGCGCACAGCGCGCCGACCACAAGACACGTCAGGATAAGCGTCAGGCGTTTCATGGAGTCTCCTTTCCAAGCATGGAACAAATTAAAGCACGTAACACTTGAAATGCTCTGGTGGGGAAGGCGTCAGCGGCAGCGCGCATGAAAGGTCAGCAGTTTTTCCAGCGCGCCCATATCCGGGGCGACGCCCAGGCCGGGTGCATCACTCAACAGGAAGCGCCCATCCCTGAGGCGCGGAAAGGGAGCGGCCAACAGCTCGCGCAGGGGATTGGGGTTGCAGTCCACTTCCAGCAGGCCGTCGCCGCCCACGGCGGCCAGCAGGTGGGCTGAAGCCAGCAGGCCGATGCCGCCGCCGAGATAGTGCGGACAATAGTGCAGCCCGGCGGCCAGGGCCGCGCGCGCCACGCGCAGGCAGCCCGTGAGGCCGCCCCATTTGCAGACGTCGGGCTGGACGACGTGGACGGAGGCGGCGGCAATGGCCGCGTCAAAGGCCGCGTCGCTGCGGATGTTTTCTCCCGCCGCCAACGTGAATCGGCTGGCGGCGGCCAGAGCGGCCCACTCCGCCTCCGGGCGGTCGCAGGCCAGGGGCTCTTCCACCCAGAGCAAAGGATATCGGCACAGGCGCGGCAGGGCCTCCAAGGCCTGTTCCAGTGTCCAGGCCTGATTGACGTCCGCGGCCAGACGCTCGCCGGGCAGCAGGCTGTCCAGGGCCGCGCGGATGTTGGCCTCGTCCTGCTCGCGCCCGAAACCGATCTTGACCTTGAAGGCCCGGTAGCCCTCCTGTCGCGTGCGGGCCACGGTTTCGGCCACGCCGGGATGATTAATGCCGCTGGCATAGGCGGGCATGGCCGTCATGGCCGCGTCGCCGAGCAGCGCGTGCAGCGGAACCCCGGCGCGGCGGGCGGCCAGATCCCAGAGGGCGATATCCAGACAGGCCAGAGCCTGGTCCATGGGGCCGGGTTCGTCGGCCTGGAGCCGCAAAATACGCAGCTTGCGGGCCACCTCGCGCACAAGACCGCCGGGCTCGCGCCAGGATGCGCCCAAGGCCGAGGGCAGGACTGTTTCAGCCAGCAACCGGCCCCGGTGCTCGGCGCCGCAGGAGGGGAAATTGCACCAGGCTTCGCCCCAGCCGCACAGGCCGTCCTCATCCTCCACACGCAACAGCACGGCGGGCCTGTCGTGCATGACGCCGAAAGAGGTGCGCACCGGCGCGTCAATGGGCGCGCGGAAAACAAAAACCTCAGCGTGTCGCAGGGGTGCGGTGGCCGGGATCTCCCGCATGGGGCCTCCTTGACTTGATGTAAAAATTGATATCTAGGTACTAATCATAGTATCAATTTGCTGTCAACAATTTTTATATATAATTATAAATAATTAGTAAGCCATTATTTGATCAATATGGCCGCCCCGCTTCCGCCGCGCGGATCTGTACGCGGTCTGGGCCGGAACGCACGCTCATAACCTGTCCGCCTGTCCGCTTGGATCAGCGGGCACGCTGCTTGCGGAATTCTCCCGGCGGGTTGGAACCGCGCGCATGTCATTGAAAGGGCGACAAGCCCCGGCGGATCCCGGCCGGACGTGAACGGCCCGGTCTGCTTGCGCAGGCCGGGCCGTAAAAGGAGGGTTGGACAAAAAAACGGGCATCAGAGCATGCAGCACGTGAACTGCTCGTTTCCGGCGAGCAAGGCCCGCCTGCTCATGCGTGAACGGCGTTAGAGCATTTCAACGTGGAAATGTTCTAATGGTGATTGCAGCCGCCCTTGCACAACTGCTCCGTGCCGAAGGGTTGCAATTTGCCCGCGGCGAAGGCCTTCAGGGCATCGCCCACCGTGGCCTGCCCGGCATTGTGATAGACCGTGACGCCCGCGGCCTGCATGGCGCTGAGCGGGCGCATGCCCATGCCCCCGGCCAGCAGGGCGGTGACCCCCTGCTGCGCCAGTTCCTGCACGGGCTGGAGGCAATTGCCGTGCTCATGCCCGCTGTTGGGCAGCACGCGTACATCGCTGACGGCCCCGTTTTCCACGCGGGCCAGGGTATAGACGTCGCAGTGGCCGAAGTGGGCGCTGGGCGCGGCTTCCAGCCCGCCGGGCGCGTCTGAGGGAACGGCCACCAGAATGGATTGACTCATATCTAGAGCTCCTTGCGTTTCAGATGTATCCACCAGGGCGCAGACGCCGCCTTCAATGCGCAGGGCATGTCCCTCAATGAGGGCTTCGGCCACGCAACGGCGCGCCTTGCGCAGCAGCCTGCCGAAGGTATGCCTCGAAACGCCCATGCGGGCGGCGGCCTCGTCCATGTTCAGATCCTGATAATCGGCCAGGCGCAGGGCTTCCAGTCCGTCCACGGAAAGCCGGCATTCCGCCAGCTCGCTCATGGGCACGCCCCGTGGCTTGAAATAGGTCATCTTGGGCAAGGCGGCCACACGGCGGCAATGACAGGGTCTGGGCATGGGCTCCTCGTGCTGGTGGATGAAAATTAACATATACTAAAAAGCTGGTAAGAACGGCAGGGAGCTTGTCAAGACGCGACGGGCCGGGAGAAAGACTCCCGGCCCGCGATTCAGAGAGACTGAAAGGCCGCTCAGACTTCCGCCAGAAGGCGGAGCAGACGGCGGGCATCCTCCGCGCCGGGCGTCAGGGGCAGGCAGTCCAGGATGCCCAGGCCCTCCATGGCCTCGTGAAAAGCCTCGGGGTCCAGAGCGCTGGCAACGGCGGTATGCGTCCGGGCGTCGATCATCAGCAATTCCATCACGCTGCGCCGCACGTCCTCGTCCGGAGCCGGGTCCAGCAGGATCAGTCGCGGCGGGTCGGCCCGCAGACGCGCCTTGCAGGCCTCCAGATCCGCGACTTCACTCAGGCCGCAGCCTCCGGCCCGCAATTCCTCCGTGCAGGCCCGCCAGGCTTCGGGACGGCGGCTCACCAGCACAACATTTATATTCTCCGCGTTGGGCATGACGGACCGCCTAATGCCGGCCGCCGCCGCAGGTGTGTTCCATGGTGAAGGGCGCCAGCTTTCCTTCGCTGAAAGCCTGCACGGCCGCGCCCACGGTGGGATAATTGCCCGCGAAGTAAACCTGGATGCCCATCTGATTGAAGCCCATGAGCGGACGCATGCCCATGCCCCCGGCCAGCAGCGCGTTGACCCCATGCTCGGCCAGATACTGGACGGGCGCCAGGCAGCCGCCCTGCTGGTGCGCCAGGGATGGAAGGGTGGAATGCCCGGTCACCGCGCCGTCTTCCAGCTCCACGATGGTGTACAGGTCGCAATGACCGAAATGCATGCCCATGCCGGCATCCAGGCCGCCGGGCTGAACCGAGGGAACGGCCAGAATGGTCTTGCTCATGTCGCTATCCTCTGTGTACAGGGTTAAGGTTTTCACGCCGTACCGGCATTGCGTCGGCCAGAGCGCGCACGCGCTTCCAGATGGACGCCAGCACGGCGGCAAGGGGAGTATCTTCCTCAGTAAGCGCCCGCCGCCGGATCATGGCGCGGGTCGCCTGGGGATCAAAGGGGATTTCTCCGGCCAGGCTATGCCCCTGCTCGACGGCAAAGCGCCGGATGGCCTCGGCTTCGGCCGGATTGAGGTCGGCCTTGTTGATGACCACGGCCACGGGTATGCGGAAGTGTCGGCAGAGTGTCGTCACCCGCTCGAAATCATGCCGCCCGGAGGGCGTGGGTTCCACCACGGCCACGGCCAGGGACGCGCCCGCCAGCGAGCTGATCACCGGACAGCCCACGCCCGGCGAGCCGTCACAGAGAAGCAGCTCCCGACCCTGCGCGGCGGCCAGCTCGCGGGCCTGCTGCTTGAGCAGACTGACCAGGCGGCCGGAATTCTCCTGTCCGGGCTCCAGCTGGGCGTGCACAAAGGGGCCGAAGCGCGTTTCGCTGATCCGCCAGAGGCCGCAGCGCCGCTCGGGAAAGTCAATGGCCCGAGCCGGACAGAGTGCGCGACACACGCCGCAGCCCTCGCAATCCAGGGGGTCGATGACAAAATGTCCGTCCTCGTTGCGAACCGCCCCGAAGCGGCAGAGGTCCGCGCAACGGCCGCATTGGACGCAGAGATCCTGCACGATTTCCGCCGTATGGCCGGAAATGAAAACTTCCTCCCGCTCCACGCGCGGGTCCAGCACAATGTGCAGATCAGGCACATCCACATCCAGATCGCAGATGACCGCACTTTCGGCCAGATGCGCAAAGGCCGCGCAGACCGTGGTTTTACCCGTGCCGCCCTTGCCGCTGATGACTACAATCTCACGCATGGCGCACCTCCCCGGCCTGATGGCGCAGCGCCGTCCGCAAGAGGCGGAAGCGCTCCCGCCAGGCCTCGGAGTCCAGCACCGGCAAACGTCCGCGCGCATAGCTCTCGGCGGCGGCGCGCTCAAAAGGCAGCTCGGCCAGAAGAGGCAACTCCTGCTCCGCGCAGTAGGCGCGCAGCAGCGCGTCCCCGGCCAGGTTGTCCGGCATGCCCGCACGATTCATAATCACGCCCAGCGGCTTGCCCAGACGGCTGAACGCGGCGTGCGCCAGCCGGAAATCATGAAAGCCGAAGGGCGTGGGCTCGGCCACCAGCACGATCATGTCCGCCTGGCGTGCCACGGTCATGGCCGGGCAACTCACGCCCGGAGGCGCGTCCAGCAGCACATCGGCCCCGTCCTGCGCCAGCATGGCAGCCAAGGCATTCTCCAGCCCGCGCAACAGCGGCGGGGTCATGGCCTCGCCGATCCGGCTGCGGCCCATGAGAAAACGTGCCTTGCCGTCCAACGCCGTGCCAAACTGCAATACGCCCAGCTCACGCCGCCCGACGCTCAGCGCCTGGGCTTCGCACACGGCGAAACAGCCGCCGCAGCCGTGGCACATGTCCGGAAAAATCATGATGTTCGCGCCCAGACGCGCAATGGCCTTGTAGGCGCAGATTTCCCGGCACGCGCCGCAGTTGGTGCAGCGCTCCTTGTCCAGCACGGGTACTTCCAGATAGACGCTTTCCGGGGCAGACCGTTCGGGATGCAGAAAAAGATGCAGATTGGGCGCTTCCACATCCGCGTCCACGACCAGGCAGGGGCCGTCCCAAACCGATGCCAGAGAGGCCGTGACTGTGGTCTTTCCGGCCCCGCCTTTGCCGCTTGCCATGGCTATACGCATTTCAGGCCTGCTTGTTGGGGGCATCGGCGGCTGTAACGCCGCCTTCCAGATAACAGCGCACGGCTTCACGCACGCTGCGGCCGTCCAGATCCTGATAGACGGCGATATCCGCCGCCTGCAGGGCCGCAAAAGCCTTGGGCCCCACATAGCCGCTCAGCACGGCCCGTATCCCGGCCACGGCCAGGCGCTCGGCGGTTTCAATGCCCGCGCCCTGAGCCAGAATCTGCGAGGCTCCATTGTCCAGATATTCAGCGGCCATACTGTCCGTATCCACCAATACAAAACCAGCGGCTCGGCCGAAACGGGGGTCCACCATGGAATCCAGGCCCGGCCCTTCGCTGGAAACGGCAATTTTCATACTGAGACTCCTTTTCGCGGCATGGCATGAGCGCCACAGAATATTGCTCAAATGAGCATAATCCTACAGCCTGGAATGTCAAGCGGCGGGCAAAAGAAAATTGCCTGCTGTCCTGGCCGCTCGCCCCCAAGAGGCACAACTCTCTTGAAACCGGGAGCTATTGCAGCGGAGGAGGAGAAAAAGCCTCCAAAACCGGGCCGTTTGATCGATGTCGGAACCAGGCGAACGTCCTTGGGACAGTTTTAGAGCAATTTCATTTGAAATTGCTCTACCGCCGCACAAAGTGCGGCGCGCAGCGAAGACCGACCCGACGGGCGGCCCGTAGGGCCGTGCCTGTAGCCCAAAGGGCGTACAGGCATCGAGAGCAACGCGGCGTGGATTCTGGTGAAAACCAGGTTTTTCACCAGAATATCAACTTTAAAATTTTACAAATTTCAAAGTTAATCTGCTCTAGAAGCGGCTCCGAGGGTTTTCCAGCCTGGCCGGTTCAAGGTGATGTGATGAAGGGAGGGATGGATGAAGGAAGCGGTGGGATGGTTCGGGAATTCGCGGAGTTGGGGGGGCGCAGGCGCGGCAGCATAGGGGGACAAGAGAAGCCCCCCACGCGCTGAGAGCGGCGAGGGGGGCTTCCGAATAATTTTTGGCAGCGGCCTACTTTCCCACATGACGTTATGCAGTATCATCGGCGAGGAAGAGCTTAACTACCGAGTTCGGAATGGGATCGGGTGTACCCTCTTCTCTATGGCTGCCAAAAAATTTGTCAAAATATAATTGACAGGGAAGGAAGGAGTTTTTCAAGAGAACAAGCCTCACGGGCTATTAGTACTGGTCAGCTCCACGCCTCGCGGCGCTTCCACCCCCAGCCTATCAACGAGGTAGTCTACCTCGGCCCTTCAGGACTTGCGTCAGGGAGAACTTATCTTAAGGCAGGCTTCCCGCTTAGATGCTTTCAGCGGTTATCCCTTCCGCACATAGCTACCCTGCTATGCCGTTGGCACGACAACAGGTCCACCAGGGGTGCGTCCATCCCGGTCCTCTCGTACTAGGGACAGGCCCTTTCAATTCTCCAACGCCCACAGAAGATAGGGACCAAACTGTCTCACGACGTTTTAAACCCAGCTCGCGTACCACTTTAAACGGCGAACAGCCGTACCCTTGGGACCTGCTTCAGCCCCAGGATGTGATGAGCCGACATCGAGGTGCCAAACCGCATCGTCGATGTGAACTCTTGGATGCGATCAGCCTGTTATCCCCGGCGTACCTTTTATCCAATGAGCGATGGCCCTTCCATTCGGGACCACCGGATCACTAACACCTACTTTCGTACCTGCTCGAGATGTCTCTCTCGCAGTCAAGCTCCCTTATGCGTTTGCACTCGACGGCTGGTTTCCAATCAGCCTGAGGGAACCTTTGCATGCCTCCGTTACATTTTAGGAGGCGACCGCCCCAGTCAAACTACCCACCAGACACTGTTCCCTCGCCGGCTTACGGCTGAGGGTTAGGGACCTGAAAAAACAAGGGTGGTATTTCAACAATGGCTCCCTCCATACTAGCGTACAGAGTTCACAGCCTCCCACCTATCCTACACATGCAGGTTCAAATCCCAATGTCAAGCTATAGTAAAGGTGCACAGGGTCTTTCCGTCTTTCTGCGGGTACACGGCATTTTCACCGCGACTTCAATTTCACCGAGTCTCTGGCCGAGACAGTGTGGAGATCGTTACGCCATTCGTGCAGGTCGGAACTTACCCGACAAGGAATTTCGCTACCTTAGGACCGTTATAGTTACGGCCGCCGTTTACCGGGGCTTCAATTCGGAGCTTCGCTTGCGCTGACCCCTCCTTTTAACCTTCCGGCACCGGGCAGGCGTCAGTCCGTATACGTCGTCTTTACGACTTCGCACAGACCTATGTTTTTAGTAAACAGTCGCCACCACCATTTCTCTGCGGCTCCCTCAGGCTCAACAAGTGAATCGCTTCACCTAAAGGAGCACCCCTTCTTCCGAAGGTACGGGGTTATTTTGCCGAGTTCCTTGGCCAGAGTTCTCTCGAGCGCCTTGGATTATTCATCCCACCCACCTGAGTTGGTTTCCGGTACGGTTTGCGTGTTCTAAACTTAGAAGCTTTTCTTGGCAGCATAGACTCAGCGACTTCAGGGCTTACGCCCACGGACTCGCGTCTCAGCATAAAGGGAAACGGATTTGCCTGCTTCCCATGCCTACTCGCTTGCACCGGGTAATCCAACACCCGGATCGCCTATCTTCCTGCGTCCCTCCTTCGCGCGAACACACAAGTACGTGAATATTAACACGTTTCCCATCAGCTACGCCTTTCAGCCTTGCCTTAGGGGCCGACTAACCCTGGGAAGATTACCTTTACCCAGGAAACCTTGGGTTTACGGCGAACGGGTTTTTCACCCGTTTTATCGTTACTCATGTCAGCATAATCACTTCTCCACAGTCCAGCATGCTTTACAACACACCTTCAGCCCATGAAGAACGCTCCCCTACCAGACCGCATACGCGGAATTCAAAGCTTCGGTAATATGCTTAGCCCCGTTACATTTTCGGCGCAACGTCATTAGACCAGTGAGCTATTACGCTTTCTTTAAACGATGGCTGCTTCTAAGCCAACGTCCTGGGTGTCTCTACAACGTC